>NZ_JACBOT010000021.1 GCF_021532275.1 Brevibacterium sp. UCMA 11754 | reverse complement strand
CCGAGTCGTGCCCAAAGGCTCCTTCATCACCTGGACAAACAGGAGCCAGCCATGGAAGCGACCACCACCGACAAACCCACTCAGGAACGACTCCCGGGCGTTATCCGATTCCTCAACGTCATCGAGAACGTCGGCAACCGACTCCGCACCCCTTCTGGCTGTTCTGGATCCTGGCAGGAATCCTCGCCGTCCTCAGCCTCGTCCTCTCCGTCATGGGAGTCGGGGTCAACGACCCCGGCACCGGGGAATGGACGCCGGTGAACAACCTGCTCAGCGGCGACGGGATCGCGATGGCGGTGAGCACCTCGCTCGACGCCTACCAGTCCTTCCCACCGCTGATCACGATCATGGTCGTCATCATGGGCGTGGCCCTGGCAGAGCGCACCGGACTCCTCTCCACGGCGATGAAGGTCTCGATCGCACGGGTGCCCGCATCCCTCATCGTCTTCACCGTCGCGTTCATGGGAACGGTCTCCCACGTTGCTTCGGCCGCGGCCTACGTCATCCTCGTCCCACTCGGCGGCATGGTGTTCAAGGCGGTCGGCCGCTCCCCCGTCCTCGGCGTCATCGTCGCGTACACCTCGATCGCCTCGGGATATGACGCCAGCCCGATCCCGACACCCAATGATGCGATCTTCGCAGGAATCACCTCGGCGGCGGCCCACATCATCGATCCCGACTATCTGGTCACCCCGATCGGCAACTGGTACTTCAACATCGCCAGCTCAATCCTGTTGGCCATCGTCATCACCATCGTCACCGAGCTCGTGCTCACGAAGCGGCAGAACCTCGAGGCCGACGAGGACGCCGAGCACGAAGACCTCGTCATCACCGACAGGGAACGCTCGGCCCTGCGGTACTCGATGTTCGCAGTGATCGCGATGCTCCTCTTCGTCGTCGTCCTGGTGGTCCCGGACAATGCTCCCCTGCGCGGAGACGGACCAATCGGAGAGTCACCGTTCCTGACCGGCATCGCGTTCATCATCGCCATGCTCTTCGGTGTCGGCGGCATGGTCTACGGGTTCCGTGAGGGCACGATCGAGAAGTTCGCCGACGTCCCCAAGCTCATGAGCCAGGGCATCGTGTCCATGGCCCCGGTCCTCGTCCTGTTCTTCGCGATCGCGCAGTTCCTCGAGTACTTCGAGTGGACGAACATCGGCATGCTGGTTTCCGTGTCGAGCTCGGAACTGTTCACCGGCCTCGGACTGCCCACATGGGTCATCTTCATCCTCGTGCTGCTCGTCCTCTCCGTCGTCAACGTCCTCATCACTTCCGGATCGGCCATGTGGGCGATCATGGCCCCGGTCATCGTGCCGATGCTCATGCTCCTCGACGTCCCGCCTGAGACCTCGCAGGCGATCTTCCGCATCGCCGATTCGGGCTCGACTGCGATCACTCCGATGAGCCCCTACTTCATCCTTGCCCTCGGCTTCATGCAGCGTTATCAGAAGTCCGCCGGCATCGGCACCCTTGCCTCCCACACCCTGCCGCTGGCGGTGTGCATGACGCTCATGTGGAGCCTGCTCTTCTTCCTCTGGTGGGGCCTGGGCATCCCACTGGGCCCCGACGCGCCCGTGCGGTGAACTTCGCCCAGGCTGTAATGTACTCACCTCATTGGCCACGGGTCCGTGCCCTGGACAGACGTTCTGCATCCGGGCCGACCGGCTAGAGCTCAAGTGCCCTTTCAACAGAACCTCGTGAAACTATATGAAGAAAAAGTTATTGACTCGACACATTTGACCGATATACTCGTCGGTAATACCCCGCAGTAACATACATCACAATGCGACGAAAGACGTCACCATGCGATGCTGACATAGCTGTCGGCATCCGGAGGAGGATCAATGAAGTTCCCAAAGCTCGCCAGCAGCATCAGCGCGGTCGGCAAATCCCACGCGGGGCGGATCGCTTTGGTAGCGATTCCTACCGGCGTTGTCTCCGCCATCCTGATGGGTGGGGTTGCTCAGGGTGCAGTACCTGTTTCATTCGCCATATCGGGAAGCCAGTTCAAGATCAGCTCCACACAGCTCGAGGGAACAGATTTCTCCCAGTACAGCGGGTTCGCCAAGGACGCAGAGGGCGGAAAACATTCGGTCGTGACCGCCAACATCGGCAACGCCACGCTCGAAAATCTCTGCCAGTCTGCAGTCGCGGACACCCCGCTGGGCAAGGCGGGCGTTCTCATCAAGGCTGGCGGAAAAGGCGAGCCGGCATCGGCCAAGAACCTGCAGATCGGCATGACCGGGCTCAGGGGCGACGCCGAATTCAAGAACATTCGGATCGGCGTCGACGCATCCGACGTCAACACCAAGGAAAAGGGTTCCAAGGGTGACTTCGCTCAGGACTCCGACACGGTGTCGATCAAGGACCTGAAACAGGACTCGTGGAGCACCACAGCATCGGTCTTCACCCTGAAGGACATGGAGCTGAAGCTCACTGACGGATCCGAGAAGTGCTTCTGATGAGGGAGGCCGCAATCAACGATCAGCAGACCGACAAGCAGGAGGGCGCCGAGCAGCGAACGAGCCTGCTCGCGCTGTCCCGCCGGTCGCGCCGCAACAGCGAGCGCGAGGAGGCCAAGCCCGAATCGACCGTTGAGACGGCCGAGTTCGACGCTGCAACATCCCGTCGTGACGATGCCGGTCGTGAGAATGCCGTGCGCGAAGGAGCTGGTCGTGAGGATGCCCCAAAGCGTCACCGCTTCCGGAACTGGCGTCGGCAGCGCCCCTTCATCGGCGGAGTGCTGGCCGCGCTCGGGGGGATCGAGCTCTTCTTCTCCGGGCAGCTCGACACCGGCAACCTGCAGATCCAGTTCGGCATCGAGGGGTTGCAGGCCACGGTCATTCCGATCGCCCTCGTGGTGCTCGGGCTCTTGGCGATCTTCAGGCCCACGCATCACGTGTTCTACGGGATCATCGCCCTCGTTCTTGCTGTCTACTCGCTCGTCGGGGTCAACCTCGGTGGGTTCATCCTCGGCATGCTGCTGTCCTCCATCGGATCGATCCTCGTGGTCGCCTGGATGGGACCTCGGGCGCCGAAGTCCGATGCTCAAGGCTCGGACGCTCAGGCACCAGCTGCCGGGCGGAGGGAAGACACTCAATCCGCAGGTGAAGAGGGCACTGCATGAGGGCGCCCAGCCGCCGCACGGCGTCGCTCTTGGCGGCAGCAGTCCTCATCGTCCCCTCGGCCGTGGGAGTGACAGCGGCAGCACCCGCTCAGTCGTCCCCGCTGTGCACTCCGCTGCTCGGATGCGAAAGTTCGGATTCGACTGAGCCGGGTTCGGATGACTCGAAGCCCAAGGCACCGATCTCTCCGGAGATTCCTGTGAAGCCGAAGACCCCGGAATCGCCGGGGCCCACGGACGAACCGACGGAGACACCCACAGACGGACCGTCCGAGACACCTACGGACGAACCGACTGAGACGCCGACGGACGAACCGTCAACTGATCCCACTGATCCCGGTGGGTTGGGAGTCAAAGACCCGGACGAGAAGTCGGATGAAGAGCTCAACGGCGACTTCCCGAAGGATGCGCAACTCGATGAGAAGGCTCCGATCTTCACGAAGACTCCCGCGGCAATGGGGTCTGAGTCACTGTCCTTCAAGGGGCTCAGCGGGATCTCGTTCGCAGCTGTTCCGACCGCCGACGGCGGGAAGATCACCACGCTGAAGATCCAGGCCGATGAGATATCAATCTCCGGGTTCTCACTCACGGTGCGCCCGCCGGAGGAGAAGGAAGGACTGTTGACCACTGCTGACACAATGACGCTCAAGGGCGATGTCACGGTGTACATCGGTTCGATCACCGCCACGACGAAGAACGGCGATTCGCTGACCCTGGGTCCCGAGACGCCGCCGACCATGGACGATGTCGAACCGGGACTCCTGCGAGTCACGATGGGATTGGTCGGTTCCACAGCCGATTCGATCAACTACTCGAACACAGACCAGGAGCTCAAGGAAGCCTGATCACACCCGCGTCGACTCGTTCGTCGCAGGCGCGTCATCCAACAGAGGCCCGTCGTTTCCCAGCATTGCGTACTGCTGGGAAACGACGGGCCTCTTCTGTGTGAGGATATTGGTGTCGGGATACGCGGAACTTTTCAGCCCCCCTTCTTCAGCTGTCCTTCTGGGCACGCGCCAGCTTCTTGGCTTTCAGCGAATCCCGCACCTCACGCAGCTTGTCGCGCTTACGACGACGGCCCGCCTCCGCGGCTCTGATCTGCTCCATCGTCGGCTCATGATCACCCATGCCGACCTGCAGCTCGGCGGGTGTGATCTCACGCATGATGCCGACGTCGATGCGCTTGCGCAGCCGCAGAATCTCAAGGCGCAGGATCCGGGACAGGAAGTAGAGCCCCAGCAGGTTGGGGAAGGCCATGAGGAAGAAGATCGCGTCGGAGAACGCGATGACGGACTCCAGCGACATTGAGGCACCGACGATGACGGCCAGGATCCAGAAGACCTGATATGCCTTGTCGGCCTTCTTCGAGTTCCCCGTCAGATACCCCAGGGCCTGTTGACCGTAGTACCCGTAGGCGAGGATCGTCGAGAACGCGAAGAGGACGACGCAGATCGTGAGCAGGAACGGGAACCATCCGGCGACGCTCGCGAAGGCTTCGGAGGTCAGCCCGATTCCGTCTTCGGACGTCGACCCGTAGAGCCCGGTGGTGATGATGGCCAGGGAGGTCAGGGTGCAGATGATGACGGAGTCGATGAGCGGTTCCCACATCGCCACGAAACCCTCGGTTGCCGGCTTCGTCGTCTTCGATGCGGCATGGGCCATACCGGCCGAGCCGACGCCTGCCGCGTTTGAGAACAGGGCACGCTGGATGCCGACGATGGCGACGCCGATGATTCCGCCGGCGACACCGTCGGGGCTGAATGCCCCGGTGAACATCAGCACGAATGCGTGCGGGATCTCGCTGGCATTCATGATGAGGATGACGAGGACGCTGAGGAAGTAGAGGATCGCCATCATCGGGGTGAGTTTCGAGGTCCACTGCCCGATCTTCTTGATTCCGCCGAGTATGACCAATGCGGTCAGCGCTGCGAACACAACACCGATGAGCCACGATTTTCCGTCGAGGAAGCTGCCCTCACCACCGGTGGCCTTGACGAGGATCGAGGCGGCCTGGTTGGCCTGGAACAGGTTGCCCGCTCCGATCACGCCGATGACGGTGGTGGCAGCGTAGAAGACCGCGAGGAACTTGCCCAACTTGGGGCGGCCGATCTCGGCCAGCCCGTCACGCAGGTAGTACATGGGGCCGCCGGAGACTGTCCCGTCGGCATGGACCTTTCGGTACTTCACGCCCAGAGTCGCCTCGGCCATCTTCACGGTCATGGCGAAGAAGCCGAAGATGATGATCCACAGAGCGGCCCCGGGCCCGCCGATGGTGATGGCGACGGCCACACCGGCGATATTGCCCAGGCCCACCGTGCCCGAGAGCTCTGTGGCGAGCGCCTGGAAGCTCGATACCTGACCGGGGTCGGTCTTGCGGGTGAAGCGTCCGCGGATGATTCCGACCGAGTACTTCAACCCTGTGACCGGCTGAAATCTCAGATAGACGGTGAGGAAGACGGCGGCGGCCATGAGCCAGACGACGATGAGCGGAATGGCTAGGTCGCCGATCGTGAGCTCGAAGAAGACGATGTTGCTGAAGGCCTGCGCAATCGGACCGAAGAACGATTCGATCGCCTGGTCGACGCCTGAAGCAGCGATGATGTCTGCGGCTGCCGAAACATCGACAGCTTGGGAAGCTGCGGTCATCCGATCTGCACTGATCGGGGTGGAATCCAGGACTGCGATGTCGTGGATCTGGCCAGAATTTTCAATTATGGGATTCATTCTCACGGGCGCTTGCTAGCGATTCGTCCGGAGGATCGGTCCGGCACCGGCGCCTGAAGACAACCTAGCAAGAACGCCGCAAGCTGTCAGCTAATATTCAGCTTTCAACGATGCCTGGGGCCACCGTGCCGTTTCAGAAATCACCGCGCTCTTCCACAATTCACGGCCGTCCCCGCAGGAAGTGAACGAAGCTGTGTGCAAGTGCCTGATTGATCCGGATCAGATCGGCGTCCGCCTCGGCTGCCTCCGTCGTGATGGACTCATTGGTTTTGCCCTCGGGCAGCCGTAACGGGTCCGAGCTCAGCCACTGCTGAACCTGCGCGGCGTCGGATTCGGGATGGAACTGTGTCCCCCACGCGAATTCCCCGACCCGGTAACCCTGGATCGGAGCATCGGACCCGGTGACCAGGAGTTCACCGCCGTCTGGCAGCTCCATCTCCTCCTGGTGGAAGAGGACCGCCGGAAATGTCTCCCCTGCAATGGCGCAGAACACTGGATCCTCCTCCCCCGCCGAGGTGGTGTGCAGATCGTAGATCCCGATCTGCGGGTGTTCCCGGCGGATGATCTTCGCCGAGGTGGCCGCGGCCAGGAGCTCCCCGCCGAGGCAGATGTTGAAGCTCGGGAACTCCCCCGCCGCCGATCGCTGCAACAGGTCCCTGACCTGGGGCAGCCATGGATTGACGGCGTCCTCGAGCGGCCCGGCAGACCCGCCGAGGACGAGAAGAGCGGCATAGCTGTCAATATCAGCGGAGCCAGCACGCTCAGCAGAGCCGACAAGCTCAGCGGAGCCGTCGAGAGCGGAAGGAATCTCATCGCCGAGGTAGGGACGAACGACAACCACCTCAGCGCCAGCTTCGGTCAGCCACTCGCCGAACCTCTTCGGACCTGTGCCGCACTCATGTTCGATGACCAGGATTCTCACTGCGCTCATGCCGACCATTGTCACCGATGCGAACCGGCGCCGTCGACAAGGTCTCTGATGCGACACTGCGTTGAGGCCGACAGAACAGTGAGGCCCACAACGTGACAGATAGGCAGACGAAGCAGGGTCCGTGCTCAACGATGACGTCGTTGAGCACGGACCCCGGCACCACCTCGGCGGCGGTGTTTGAGTGATTATTCCGAATTGAGATCTGAGCTGCGATCCGAGCGGTGGTCAGCCGTCGATCGACCGAGCTGTGGACGTGGTGACGGCCTTGTCGGCGACGATGGCTTTGCGCAGTGACAGGAAGAGCAGAACCATGCCGACGGAGAGCGCGATGTGTCCGAGTCCGGCGATGCCGGCGATCATGGCGCTGGACTCCTGGCCGAGGACGGTGAGCATGCCGTGCCAGACCATGGTGCCTGTGGTGAGGATGATGCCAGCGTTGTAGGTCCAGAAGAACCAGGAGAACAGCTTGGTGCCTGACAGGCCGAAGACCTTGTCGAGGACGAGGACGATGAGCAGGACGATGAAGCCGAGCGTGAGCAGGTGGGTGTGGACGAGGCTGAGCTGGGTGAAGCCTCCTTCTGGGAAATCGTTGGCCTTGGTGAACTCCCGGTAGAACAGGCCGGAGAGGACGCCGATGATCATGTATGCGAATGCCGCGTTGAATATCTTCTTCATGCTTCTACTTCATCAAGATCCGGCATTCGAATCCTGACCCAGAGGATTGAACTCTTCTCCCAACTTTTGATTGATGTTCCTCCTCACACCCTCAAACTTCCCCACTTCGCAGGAAATCCGGCCCAGTCACGGTTAGCCTGAAAGCATGTCCATGGAGAATCTGTTCGCAAAGATCGACCGCATCGCGGGTGGCAGCAAAGCAGGACTCATCGTTCCTGCCGAAGGGCTCGCCCACCCGAAGACGAAGCGCGCGTTCGCGTGGATCACAGGACTGCTCGCCTTCGAGCTGGTCCTCGGCGTCGGTGCCGTCGTCTTCGCTGTCATCATCGCCCGCGCGGGCGAACCCGTGCCGTTCGCAGTCTGGATGCGTACCGTCGTCGTTCTCGGAATGACCGCCACCCTGTTCTACTTCTTCTGGCGCTCGACGAAGGGCTACTACTGGGGCTACCAGCGACTGCGCCTCTTCGCCCAGATCTTCCCGGTGATCACCCTCGTCATGGCGGCCATCCCCGGCCTCTATCCGGTCTGGATGATCACTGAGCAGATCGTCTTCAGCCTCATCATGATCGGTGTCGGTGATTTCCTCACCAGCGATCATATGCGCGAGGTGTTCCGCAAGCCCGAGAGCTGAGGTTGTGGGTGGGCTGGGCACGTGGGCTGGGGGCGGGCTGGGCTGAGAGCGGCCCGTGGGCTGGGTCTCAGCCGGCCACGAGCTTGCGAGCCTCCTCCTGGTGGGCCGCGATGAGCGCTTCCTTATCCAGCTGTACCCCGTTGCTGCCGACCGCGTTGCCGTCGAGTACTCGCCATTGACCGGCGACCATGACTCTGTCCGCCTTCTCCGCTCCGCAGAGGACGAGGGCAGGAATCGGATCGTGTGAGCCGGAGAAGGCGAGACCGTCGAGGCGGAACATCGCCAGATCCGCCTGCTTGCCGACCTTGATGCGTCCGATGTCTTCACGCCCCAGGGCCGCCGCGGATCCGCGAGTGGCCCAGTCGAGCACACGAGCGCAGGTGACGTCAACCGAGCCGTAGCGCAGGCGCTGGATGTAGAGTGCCTGTCGGACTTCACGGATGAGGTTCGAGGCATCGTTCGATGCCGATCCGTCGACACCGAGACCAACGTTGACGCCGGCGTCTTCGAGCTCGACAGCCCGAGCGATGCCCGAGGCCAGGCGCATGTTCGACGTCGGGCAGTGCGCCACGGAGGCACCTGCCTCGCCGAGGCGGGTGATCTCATCCGTATCGAAGTGGACTCCGTGGGCCAGCCACGATCGGTCACTCAGCCACCCCACGGACTCGAGATAGTCGACGGTGCGCAGCCCGAATCGTTCCCGGCAGAACTCCTCCTCGTCGAGGGTCTCTGCAAGGTGGGTGTGGAGTCGGACGTCGAGCTCTTCGGCGAGTATCGCACTGTCGCGCATGAGTTCGGTGGTCACGGAGAAGGGCGAGCAGGGAGCGAATCCGATCTGCACCTGCGCCCCGGCGCCTCGTTCGTGATAGGCCTCGACGAGGCGACGGGAGTCGGCGAGGATCACGTCGGCATCCTGGACGGTCTGCTGCGGCGGCAGCCCGCCGTCCTTTTCGCCCAGGGACATGGATCCGCGGGTGAGCATGGCGCGCATGCCGAGCTTCCGGGTCACCTCGACCTGGATATCGATCGCATCGCCCATGCCGGTGGGGAACAGGTAGTGGTGGTCGGCGGCTGTCGTGCACCCGGACTCGAGGAGTTCGGCCATGGCCACAGTAGTGGCCAGCTCAAGAGCCTTCGGCGTCAGCCGAGCCCACACGGGGTAGAGATTGGTCAGCCACCCGAAGAGTGGCAGGTCCGCTACGGGAGCCCACGCACGTGTCAGGGTCTGGTAGAAGTGATGATGGGTGTTGATGAGCCCCGGAGTGATGACGTGCGCGCTCGCATCGACCACCTCGGCGACGGACTGTGCCCCTCCGGTGGGCTCACCACCTGCAGGAACAAGTTCGACGATCAGCCCGGACTGCCTATGGACGACGATTCCGCCGGAAGCTTGCGCCGGATCGGTGTCGCGGCCGAGGTGGACGGCCATGGGATTGCGCAGCCACAGAGTGGAGCCATTCGCAGTGCCAGCCGTCGGGGTGCCGGCTGTTCGGGTGCTGGCTGCAGTCGTACTGGGTATTGGGGATTCGATTCCTGTGGTCATATCTGCCGCCTTTCAGTGCTGATTCGGCCGAATCATCACATCGACCGTTGTGCGGCGACACGACTGGGGGCGAATCGCCGCCAGCTCAGGTTTCTCGGCGTCTGCTGCTCCGCCGTCCGGTGGAGGTGTACGGGACGCAGGTCCGCGAGTGAGTTCTGCACTCGAGGTGATACCGCGCTCTGTCCCCTAGCTCCAGGCTCTACCGCCTAGCTCCAGGTGCTGCACCTCAGGTGGGACTTATTTGTCCTCCGAGGCATCCACCGGCAAGACTGCACTCTAGCATGTGCGGCAGATCACGAAATGAGTTTGCCATCCTTTCACCATTCACCTAGCATTTTGCGATAAGGAAATATACTTTCACATCTTGGAAGTATTCAAACGGATCCCTCACATTCAGTCGACCACCCGAATCGCTTATCCAAGCGAGGGCCCCGAGGCTGTTACTCAGGGAAGAACTCAACGGAGAGATAGATGTCGACATCAAAGCAGGCACCCAAGAATTCCCGGGCCGAAGCGGCCCGTCCGGAGGATGAACGGCTTCCGGTCGGCACCTCATTTGCCTACGGTCTTCAGCACGTTCTGACCATGTACGGCGGCATCATCGCCGTCCCCCTCATCATCGGCAAGGCCGCCGGACTCGATGGTGCCGGAATCAGCGTGCTGATCGCATCATGCCTGTTCGTGGGCGGATTGGCCACGATTCTGCAGTCGTTCGGCGTTCCGTTCTTCGGCTCACAACTGCCGCTGGTGCAGGGAGTGTCATTTGCCGGCGTCGCCACCATGACCTCGATCCTCGCGGGAGGTGAAGGGCTTCCGGAGGTCTTCGGCGCTGTCCTGGTCGCCTCGGTGATCGGCCTCATCGTCGCTCCAGGTTTCGCGCTCATTGTGAAGTTCTTCCCACCCGTCGTCACCGGCACCGTCATCACGACGATCGGCTTGTCCCTCATGCCGGTGGCCGCTGGTTGGGCCATGGGCGGAAACGCAGAGGCACCCGATTACGGCAGCGGTCGCAATATCCTCATCGCTGTCGGTACCCTTGCCGTCGTCCTCATACTCAGCCGAATCCCCGTTGCCGCGATCTCCCGCCTATCCATCCTTTTGGCAATCGTGGTCGGAACTGTCATCTGCCTCATCTTCGGCTGGGCCGATTTCTCTCACGTGCTCGATCGGGGCGTGTTCGCGTTCCCCGAACCGTTTGCCTTCGGAATGCCGACCTTCTCTGCTGCGGCGATCATCTCGATGTTCATCGTCATCATCGTCACCTTCGCAGAGACCACTGCCGACATCATCGCGGTGGGCGAAATCGTCAAGACCAAGGTCGACTCCAAGCGGATCTCCAATGGCCTGCGCGCGGACATGCTGTCCTCGGCAGTGTCACCGATCTTCAACTCCTTCACCCAGTCCGCCTTCGCCCAGAACGTCGGACTTGTGGCGATCACCGGGGTGAAGTCTCGTTTCGTAGTTACCGCCGGCGGTGTCATTCTCGTCGTCCTCGGCCTGCTGCCTGTCATGGGAGGAGTCGTTGCCGCGATCCCCTCCCCCGTCCTCGGCGGCGCAGGCATCGTCCTCTTCGGCACCGTGGCTGCCTCGGGCATTCGCACCCTGTCGAAGGTCGAGTACGAGGGCAACCTCAACATGATCCTGGTGGCAGTGTCCTTGGCGTTCGGCATCATCCCGGTCGTCCAGCCCGACTTCTACAACTCCTTCCCCTCGTGGGTCGGAATCATCCTCCACTCGGGAATCTCCTCGGCCACTCTCATGGCCGTGCTGCTCAACCTGGTCTTCAACCACATCGGCGTGAAGAACAAGGACCGCACCGAACGTTCGGTGTTTGTCGCAGGCACCGGCCGAGTCATCCGCAGGGACGAGCTCGAGCGACTCATCAATCATGAGGCGCTGCTCGCCGAGGGCGACACAGTCAAGGATGGGAAGATCGTCGACTGCAACGGCGAAGAAGTTCCTGTCGTCTCGGAGCAGCAGCACGAAAAGGTTGTGGAGGCGATCAAGAAGGGCGAAGCGCAGACTCAAGACGATATACGTCGAGTGATCAGAGAGACCGAAGACTGACGCTCTCTGGCTGAACAGGCAGTTCCGTCCGGAGATTCCGCCTAGACACTCAGTTCCAGCCGTCGGTGGTGGTGCATACGCGCCCACCTCCGACGGCTTTCTACTGGAATCGGAAGTTCAGAATGGCGGTGGACCACCGGCGTCCCAGATCCATTCGTCTTCCTTCGCGCGGTCGTTGAGCATTGAGTTGTTCTTCACCCACCCGGCCTGACCGTCGGCAGCGGGTGGCCCCGGACATTCTTGAGATATTCGCTTGTCGCCATGCCACGGCTCATCTGCCGCACGTGTTTTCGTCTTCGGTGGATCAGATGTGCGCGCAGCCTGTTGCTGCATCTCAAAGAACATCTTCGCGTGGGCGGCATTGATCGGATGGTCTCCAGCCGCCACCTCGGTTCTCATTCCGTGTCGAAAGACGTACTGCAGGAATCCGGTGCGGTTCATCCGAACTGAGTATTTGCGATCAGTTTTCGCCTGATGATGCAGTTTGCACAGCGGGTGGAGATTGCCGAATCGGGTATGCCCGCCTTCTGCCGGATGAGCATGGTCGAAGGGCACGATGTGGTCGATCTCTGTGGTCTCTGCCCTGCGTGTGCAACCGGGAATCGTGCATGCCTGCCATTTGGCAATCAAGGTCTGACGGACATTCTCGGGTATTTGGTAGGTCGTAGCCTTGGCATCGACCGGTGTGCCGCTGGCAGGGTCTGTGAGAATCCGCGTCCAGGACTTCGCATGTCTGGCGACTCGACGCGCCGTATCTGCTGGGATCGGAGAGCCGTCGGAGAACGTGCCAGGAAGTTCTGAGGAGCCAGCGAGTGTGAGGAAGGGGACTGTGGTGATCATCTTGGCCTGCGAGCCCAGCCACTGCTCGTGAGTGGGCATCGTGAGAACGACTTCCACTCTGTTCGCCTCTTCGTTGGCTTCCGAACTCGATCCGCTGACGGTGGCGGCGCTGGCGGTGGCGCTGGCGGCCCCAGCCTCGGCGATGCGTTCGTTCACATTGTTGATGACAGAAGCCGGGGTCAGCGGCTGCTCAGCGGGCACATCGAGAGGAATGTCATGTGTTGACGTCTCCCCCGTCGTCGTATCGGTCGCAGTGACCTGAATGCTGAGCTGCGGGATGGTTCGCGTGAGAATGTCGAACATGAGTGCGTCAATTCCCCGGTCATCGTCGATCTCGGTGCCCGGCGCCAACTGGTCACTGAAAGCCGCGATGCTCCCGGACCGTATCGCTCGTGCAAAGGCCCCTATACGCAGATAGCAGGCCTGCAGTTCGGGCGCTGGTCCAGCCAAGGTGAGGAACGCCGTTCCATCGGCGGTCGTCGTTATATCGACACGTCGGCGCTTGCTCGCCTCTTCCACACGCTCCTCGAGAGGTTCGACGACTGCGATCTTCATGCCCAAAGACTTCTTGAAGGTTTCGAGCGTGATGTCCGCGCGACGATCCGCAAGGTAGTCGTCGATGAGGGGAAGGTTCTCGAACTTGATGTCCCTGCAAGCATGAGCGGTGGCATGGACGTGTTCGATCGTGAACTCACCGGCGAGGCAGCGCGCAAAGAATTTGGGCAGCCCATGCAAGAGAATCATCGCCGAGGTTATCTGGGAATACGCCCGCGCGGTCGTCGTCCCCAGGACTGTTGTGAACTCCGCGATGTCTTCGGCCTGGGAGAGTTCGTGCACCCAGCCGTAGAAGGTCTGGTCCAGCCTGAATCGAGGAAAGGACGGGAGTTCCTTTTTGCCTCTATCGGGGTCCTTGCCCCTCTTGGGGGTCTTGGACTTCGCAGCTCCGGAAGAGCGGCGGTCACGCTGGAACCGGCGAACGGTTTCGGCGATCGTCGCGTGAGCATATGGCTGCCCAGGATGAGGATTGTAGAGGCGCAGATTCTCTACGGTTTCGTTGAAGAAGAGTTCAGCAGAGACGTCCAGTGCCGATAGCTGCGCCTGATCACTCGCGGCGAATACTTTCGCAGCGTCAGCAAAAGGTGAATCCGCATCAATGCGGAGGCGCCGAGAGAAATGTGTCGGTCCGCGGGCCGCTCCGCGAGCATCGGCACCTGTATCGGCGCCAGCGCCAGCGCCAGCGCCAGCATCAGCGGGAGAAGCCGGACCAGTCGCGTCGCCCGAAGCGGGCCCATTGGAGTTTGAAGTGGCATTGGGTTGAGGCTTCTCAGTGGAATGAGAGGTTCCATCGGAGTCACGGGCAGGTTCGGAACCGGTGCTGTCGGATTCGGAGGGGAACTTCACTGGTGGTCACCTGATCTTCACGTCGATGTGAGTGCCTACCTCAATTCTAGTCGTGATCGTCAGTGATTAACATCACAATTCGATAACAAGCGATAGGTTAGTTCGATCTTTATTCGATGATGAAGTCATAATGGACGTAATAGAGAGGCATTTTTCAACCACCACCTGCTCACCCTCAACCGGCCAACCACCTCACACCGCGGTCCGGGGAATCCCGCGCGCTTCTGAGCACATCTCAGCGCAAGAGCAGGCCCGGCAGCTGCTCCATCGCGGTGAAGATCTCATGGGCTCCCACGCGTTCGAGGGCCTCGGGTCTCTGATGGACTGGCGAGTCGGGGCAGAAGCCGAACACGTGTGCGCCAGCCGCAACGCCCGCTGTCACACCGGTCGGCGAATCCTCGATCACTGCTGTCTCCACAGGATCGACGCCGAGAGCGTCAGCGGCCGCCAGATACACGTCCGGCGCCGGCTTCGACTGAGGCAGCTCCATTCCGGAGAAGATCCGACCGTCGAAGACGTCGAAGAGCCCGATCTTCTGCAGCTGCAGGTTGATCTTGGGGCGGTCAGCGCTCGACGCGACCGCGAGCCGACCGGGGTAAGCCGCATCAAGGGCACGGACCGCCTCGGCGACTCCCGGTATTGCTTCCAATGAAGCTTCGAGAGCATCATTGCGACGTCCACGGAACACACTCAGCCACTCAGCGTCGATACGGAAACCGGAATGCTCCTCGATGACATCCACCTCGTCGCGGAGCATCTTCCCGACGAACCGGGACACACATTCCTCTCGCGAGATCTGCCATCCCAGCTCATTGAGCATTTCCCAGAGAACAGTGTTCGTGAGGCGCTCAGAATCGACGAGCACCCCGTCGCAGTCGAACAGCACAGCAGCATACTTCGGGCTCGGATTCATACTCCGATTCTGCCATCCGGTGCTGACTCGACTACCCCCGACCCCTCGACTACCCCCGACCCCTCGACTGCCCCCGGCCTTGGGCGCGGGCTGCTTCCAGCCCCGACCCGACTGCTGCCACCTCAGATCCGAACTGCCCCCATGCCCCCAGTGACCCTGCGTGATCAGCCGATAGCAATCGTGGACGCCGAGTACAGAATGTATGCGGAGGCGAGCGCGCAGAAGATGATGACCAGCGCGAACAGGCTCAGCCAGGCTGCCGCCGGCAGGCTCGAACCCTGGGCGAGGATGTAGGCATCCGACTGTTGGATGTGGCGCCTGCGGGTATGGACGCGGAATACCTTGACGAGGTCCTTGAGCGAGCCGATCACCAGGGCCGTTCCCAGGCCGGCGACGAACACGGCGAGCCATTCGATCGGCAGGAAGACGACGACGAGCTGCGCGGCCACGGCCGTGACCACTGCGATCATGGCGCCGGCGAGGTTCCGGATGAAGATGAGCGCAACCAGAAGGATGAGCGCACCGACCGACAGCGCCAGTGGCGCCCACCCCTGAGTCGCCGAGGTGATGAGGACCAGTCCGAGGACGCCGGGTGCCGGATATCCCCAGAAACCCGACCACGTCGCCGAGAATCCGACCTTGCCGAAGGAGTTCATCTGACCGGAGTGGTCGAAGTTCAGGGAGATTCCCTTGACGACCCGACCTGTCATCAATGCGGCGAAGGCGTGGCCGAGTTCGTGCACGAAGGTGACGAACATGCCGAAGAAGCGCCAGATTCCCGGCGTCAGCGTGACAACCAGAGGAATGCCAATGACGAGGAGCAGCTGTACGGCATCGGGTTCCAGCCCGTCCTGGCGCCCGAACCCGGACGTGATGGCCTCCCACCAGGTTGAGACTCCCTGCTTCAGGTCCATGCACGCACCTCCGTCGTCAATTGCTCGCTCATAGCGGCCCAGTCTATGAACCGACCCTGAGTGACATCCTCAGGGTCGGTTCCGAGAGTCCGTACGGGCCCGTCTTCCAGGTCGGTTCACAATGCGAAGCCGGCACCCCAGCAGGGCCAACCTGCGGACCCGCACAGGTCCTCGGGCATGTGATCGAACTCTCCGCGTCAGTCCCTTACCTGCGCCCTCGCCGCGACCATAGACTTCTTTTGTGCCGACCACCGACGCTCTTCTCTCCTTTCTCGCCGCAGCCCTCGTCATCATCGTGATTCCCGGGCCGACGGTGCTCTTCGTCGTCGGCCAATCACTCTCACACGGCAGACGCTCGGGCTTGACGAGCGTGCTCGGCGGCAGCGTCGGCATCATCCCGATCATCGTGGCCGTGGCCTTCGGGGTGGGCACCATCGTCGCCCAATCGGTCGTCATCTTCACGATCGTCAAGATCCTCGGCGCCGGCTACCTCGTCTACTTGGGCGTCCAGGGCATCCGACACCGCAAGGTCGGCAATGAGGTGCCCGAGGACCCATCATCGGCGCTGGAGGCTGAGAGCGAAGCGGATTCCTTCGTCCCAGCTGGTCGTGAAGTCACCTATCGCTCGATGTTCATGCAGGGCTTCATCGTCGGCATCTCGAACCCGAAGACCATCATCTTCTTCGTCGCGGCCCTCCCCCAGTTCGTCTCGATCGAGGCAGGGCATGTGCCGTTGCAGATGATCTTCCTCGGTCTCCTCTTCCAGGCGCTTGCCCTGTTCTCGGACGGGTCGTGGGCCTTCATCGCCGGTACCGCGCGCAGCTGGTTCGCTCGCTCGCCGAGGCGGATGTCGCGGATCCGTGGAATCGGCGGCGGCATGCTCATCGGCTTGGGCGGAACGCTGGCCTTCGCCAGCCAGTAGACAGACACCGCTGCGCCCATTGGTCCGGGTCGCTGCGCTCAGTCATCCGAGCAGCACCTACTGGTTCGAGAACGCGGCATCGAAGGACGCGTCGGGCTTCTTCCACAGCAGTTCACGGATGCGCACGACCGCCTCGGCGGCACCGTGGAGACGATCCATCCCGGCATCTTCCCATTCGATCGAGATCGGCCCGGTGTAGCCGATCGACCTCAGCGCTCGAAACGCATCCTCCCAGTGCATGTCCCCGTGCCCCGTCGACACGAAATCCCACCCTCGCCGAGGATCACCCCAGGGCAGATGGGAACCGAGGATGCCGCTTCGCCCGCTCGCAGGCCGAAGTCGTGTGTCTTTACAATCGACATGGTAGATGCGATCGGCGAAGTCGGTGATGAAGCCGATCGTGTCCAGGCCCTGCCACAGCAGGTGGCTCGGGTCCCAGTTGAGGCCGAAGGCTTCCCGGTGTTCGATGCACTCCAATGCCCGCACCGTCGTCCAGTAGTCGTAGGCGATCTCGGACGGATGAACCTCGTGAGCAAAGCGCACCCCCTCGCCGTCGAAGACGTCGAGGATCGGATTCCACCGAGTAGCGAAGTCCTCGTAGCCGGCATCGATGACCTCGGCAGGGACAGGTGGGAACATCGCCACATACGGCCAGATCTTCGATCCTGTGAACCCGACGACAGTGTCCACACCGAGCTTTCGCGCCACCCTGGCTGCCCGCTTCATATCTTCGGCGGCACGTCGGCGCACCCCTTCCGCATCGCCGTCGCCCCAGACATAGTCACGCACGATCGCCTGATGGCGGAAATCGATCGGATCATCGCACACGGCCTGGCCCGCCAGATGGTTCGAGATCGCCCACACTTTGAGACCGTACCTGTCCAGAACATCGAGGCGTGACTGCAGGTACGCAGGATTTTCGTCGGCCCTGGCGAGGTCCAGATGATCGCCGGAACACGCGATCTCCAGCCCGTCATAACCCCAGGACGCCGCCAGCCGAGCCACCTCCTCGAACGGCATATCGGCCCATTGGCCAGTGAATAGAGTGACTGGATGAGATGAATCGGTCATTGCTGCTCCCTTGCAGATATATTCGCTGCCCTGTCCGCCGGGGCCGTGTCCGCCGAGCCCCCGTCGGCCGAATTCCTGACCGCCGTCCCCGTGCCCGAAGCCCGCGAAAGCTGCAGTTCGGTGAGGAATTCGGCGCTGGATCTTGCCAGTTCGTCTTGGGTCTTTGCCAGGGGACGCCAGATGGACGCAGCCACGGCGATGGTGTCGTTGTCTGCGGTGAAGCTCTCCAGCGTCAGCGGTCCCGCGTAGGCGATGTCGTCGAGAGCATCGAAGAAAGAGTCCCAGTCGGTGTGGTCTCCGCCCACGGGCCCGCGATCGTTGCCGCATACCTGCACGACCCGACAATGATCCCCGGAGGCCCGGATCGCGGCTGCCGGGGAACGCTCCTCGATGTTGAGGTGATAGCTGTCCAGAGCCAGCCCGACTCCACGGTCCAGCAGGGGTTCGAGAGCATCGAGGGCCTGGCCGACGGTATTGATGATGCTCGTCTCGTACCGGTTGAGCGGCTCCACAGCCAGGGTCACGCTGCGTTCGGCAGCATAGTCGGCAACCGGGCGCAGTGCCTCCCGAAGCATCTCCACGACCTGGCTCCGCTCGCCCGCATCCATCCGCCACACTCGGCCGGTCGCGGCCGTGAACGGACCAGCCACGGTGGGCGACCCCACGGCGAGCGCGACATCCACACAGTGCCGGAGGTAGTCCTGGGTATCCGCACGATACAGCGGGTCGATGAGGTCACGACCGGGACCCATCGCCCCCACGATCCGCGCACCCATTTCGTACCCGGCAAGCACCTCGGCGGCGGAGTTCGGGTCCCATTCACCCGGGTTCTCCACGGGCAGTTCCAGCAGACCGAACCCGAATCGTCGGGCTCGGTCCGCCAGATCGCCGAGGTTCTCCGTCGTCAGCGGAGATGTCCACACCCAGGTGTTGATGCCGATCTCACGGGGTCCGATCACGTCCTCACTCCCGTTCATACACGCACGCCGAACATCCGCGCACGCCGTTCATCCGCCATCCGCACACGCCGATCATCCCCATTCCCCGATCAGGGGATGACTCGGTCCTGCCACACCTGCGGATATCCGGCCATGTCTTCGCCGCCGAACTTCGCATAGTGGCCATCGGGCATTCCCTCGTTCCGGTCAAGGTACTCATCGAGGTCCTCGGCCGTGATCGGGCTCTGGGGCAGCACCCATTCGGTAGGAACTTCCTCACCTTGGAAGATCTTCTCCGCGGCCAGCAGCGGGGTCCGCCACTGGAAGTTCGTGTACACGGGCGCCAGAGCAGTCATCTCAGTGTCCTTCCACTTCCGCAGGAAGCTCAGCTCGTCCTCACCGGTCATCACCGGGTAGTCCTTGCCAGCATCCTCGAATGCTTCGATCGCGGACACAGCACCGTCTCCCGCATCCATCCAGATGCCCTGGACGTCGCCCTTCGCGAGCTCATCGGAGACGACCTTCTTGATCTCGGCCGGGTCACCCTCGGTGAAGTAGTCGACGACCTCGATTCCGGCCTCACCGAAGAGCTTGTCCGCTGCCGCCCAGCGCTGTTCGAGCACGTCGACACCGGGCAGAATCCGCAGCGCCACGACCTTGTCGCCCTTCTCGAGGTTGTCGATGAGGAACTGCGAGGTGTCGATGCCCCAGGCGAATCCGCCGATCGGGTGGATGAACGTCACGGCGCAGTCCGTTTCGACACCGCGGTCGAAGACGATCACGGGCTTGTCTGTCTTGCAGGCGCGTTCGACGGCCGGTGTGATTGCGGCCGTCGAGTTGGGCGAGATGATGAAGCCATCGCAGTTGCCTTCGGCGATGAAGTAGTCGATGTCCGCAATCTGCGTATCATCATTGTCCTGAGCATCACGGGTCTCCATCTCAGTGATGACGCCGTCCTTCTTGAGCTCCTTGAGCTGCTCGTTCATCGTGATCCACCCGGTCTGGCGCCAGGGGTTGGAGATCGATGCATTCGCGAAGCACATCTTCTTCCCACCATCGGACTTGAACTCCGAGGTGTCGCCCATCTTCGGGTTGATCATCTGCAGGTAGGGCTTGTCCTCCGGGCCATCCGGTTCGACCTCACGCTGCTTGAACTGCTGGTCGTAGAGCTCCTGGTCGAACCATTCCTCGGCCGGTGCCTCCTCCTGCGCACCATCGCCTTCGTCCGCCGGCTCCACAGACGGGTCGGTCGTGCACCCCGCCAATGCGATGAGAGCCGCGGCACTGGCAATGCCGAGCGCGCTCCTCAATCCTCTTCTCATGATGTTCTCTCCCTTGTCATTTCCGTGCGGCTTCGTCGCCGCCGGTGAGTTGGATCGGCGAAGGTGCCCCCGCCGAGGTTGTGCTTGGGTCGGTCTGTTCATTCGTCGGGCTCGTGGTCGCCGAGGTGGCGGGTCGTCTGCGCTTCTTCGCGAAGACCACACCGGAGTATGCGACCGCAGCGATGATGATGGCTCCCTGGATCGCGTCGCGCATCGTTGCCGGCACCGAGGTGAAGTTGAGCAGGGTGAAGAGTGACTCGAGCGTGAAGGCTCCGATCAGTGCGCCGAGGACGGTTCCCCGTCCGCCGCCGAGGACCACGCCTCCCAGAACGACTGCCGTGATGGCGGTGAATTCGTAGCCCTGACCGACTGAGGGATGGACCCCGGCATAGCCGGCGAGGAGCACTCCTGCCACTGTCGCTGCGAGGGAGGACAGGACGAAGGCGAGAGTCTTCGTCCTCCACACGTTCGCTCCGGCGAAGACCACCGCCTCTGCGTTGTCGCCGATGGCGACCACGGTCCTGCCGAAGGGTCTCCGGGAGATCCACACGGCGAAGACGATGACTGCCACCAGAATCAGGACGGCATAGGGCAGGAGGCCCAGGATCGGGATCCCCTCGATCCCGCCCCGGCCGAGCTGCCGGAAGGATTCGGCGGGATTGCCCGTCGCCGCTCCGCCCGTCCACCACATGACTGCGCCGTGGATGACGAGCATCGTGCCGAGGGTGACGATGAACGAGGGGACTTTGAGCAGCGTCGTGGCCAGCCCGTTGACGATGCCGACGACGACGCCGATGACCAGCATGATGATGAGCACCGGCACCGTCTTCGAGTCGTCTTCGCCGATGAGATGGCCCGCGGTCATCACCTGCGCGGTGACCACTGCGCCCATCGACAGGTCGAATTCGCCGCTGACGATGACGAAGTACTGGCCGATGGCGACGATGACCACGGGCGAGACCCGCTGGATGAAGCGCATGAGCGCTCCCGGCTCTGCGAAGCTCGGGTTGAGGACGACAATGGCGATCAGGATGACGATGAGGAGGACGACCACGGCGCCCCGCGGATCCACAGCCCGTTCGATCAGTCGACGAAGTCCTCCATCGCCGAGGCGGGTCTCGGGAGTTCTCGGAATCATCCTCGGCTCCCTTCACGGTCGGTCTCAAGGTCGCGGTCGGTCTCGAAGTCACGGCCGGTCTCGGGGTCACGGTCACTCTCGGGGGCACGGTCAGTCTCGGGAGCACGCTCGGGCACAGCCGCGGTGGCGATGTTCGGTCCTGGTGGCGCATCGGCGAATCGGATTCTGCGGGCGATGACCCGGCGGCGAGCGTAGAGCGCCACGGCGATGATGATGACGAGTCCGCGGATGACGTCCTTGAGGAAGGGATTGAACTGCATGACGCTCATGAGATTGTCGAGGACTGCGAAGATCGCTACACCGCCGATGGTCCCCCAGATCGAACCGCGTCCGCCCATGAGAACTGTTCCGCCGAGGACCACCGCGGCGATCGAGAGCAGATCGTAACTGCCCTGTGAGCCGACGGTCGGGCTGCCGACACCCAAGCGACTCGCCAGCAGCAGACCCGCCAATCCTGCACAGACGGAACTGCCGATGTGAGCGCCGATCAGTGGCAGGCGCTGCCGGACGCCGGAGAGTCGGGCGACCTCCGAGTTGCCGCCGACGGCGAACAGGTGGTGGCCGAATCTGGTCCGGACCAGGAGGAATGCCACGAGGCTGGCCAGGGCGAGCATGACGATCGTCGAGATCGGCACCGGTCCGACGCCGGTGGCGCCGAAGAGCTGGAACGACCAGGGAACACTGCCTTCTGTGCCCTGGTAGTTCGTGTCCAGATACCCCTTGAGGATGAGACCGACTCCCAGAGTCGCAACAAAACCGTGGACTCCGAGGACGGTGACGATGAGACCATTGGCCAGACCGATGCAGGCCGTGACCACCAACGTCAGCAGCACCGCGGGGAGGACCATCGCATCGCTGCCGTTCATCGTCTGCGCTGCGACCAGACTGGCCAGGCTCATGACATAGGGAACGGAGAGGTCCAGGGATGCTCCGAGGATCACGAGCGTCTGTCCGATGGCGACGAATCCCAACACGCTCATCCCGGTGAGAATGTCACGGACATTGCCCGGGCTGAAGAAGTTGCGACCGGTCGTGGCCACAAGGACGGCACCGATGATGAGCACTCCGATGAGCGCGAGATAGACGAGTGCGGTGGTGTCGAGGCGACGCAGCTGGGCTCTCATCGGTCTCCCACCACTTGGGCCTCGGTGCCGGTGGCCAGGGCCAGGACCTCTTCCTCCGTCGAACTCGGCGGAAGCTCCCCGGCGATTCGGCCATCCGACATGACGAGAACCCGATCGGACATTCCCAGGACCTCGGGAAGTTCGCTGGAGACGAGGACGATCGCCACACCTCGGCGGGCGAGGCTGCGGATCAGCTTGTAGACCGCGACCTTCGCGCCGACGTCGATTCCTCGGGTCGGTTCGTCGAGCAGCACCACACGTGGGGAGGTGGCCAGCCATTTGGCCAGAACGACCTTCTGCTGGTTGCCTCCCGACAGTGCTCGGACCTCCTGGTCCGCATTGCGGCTGATGACCTCGAGAGATTCGAGGATCCCCGGAATCTCGGCGCGCATGCCGGATGTGCGGGAGGGGAAGACAGCGCGGATCGCCAGGAGCGCATTGTCGACAATGGATTGGGAGAGCACCAGACCTGTGCCCTTGCGGTCCTCCGTGACCAGAGCCAGACCCCGCCGGACGCCCTGTCGGGCGGAGGCGATGCGCACCGCCTCCCCGTCGAGGTGCAGCGTACCGCGGGTGAACGGCTCGGCGCCGAAGATCGCGGACAGCAGCTCCGACCGCCCCGAACCCTGCAGGCCCGCCAGCCCGAGGATCTCACCGGCGCGCAGGTCGAGGGCGATGCCGTCAAGCTGTTCATTGCCTCCGCCAGTCACCGAGAGCACGGTGTCACCGATCTCCGTTCCCGTCTCGGCCTCGGGGAAGAACGTGCTGATGGGCCTGCCGACCATGGCGCGCACGAGTCCCGCCTGATCCATCTGGGACGCCGGTTGACTGGTGACGAGAGCACCGTCCTTCATCACGGTGATCGTGTCGCAGAGGTCGAAGACCTCCTGCAGTCGGTGCGAGACGTAGATGATCGCCACGCCCTTGGATTTGAGAGTCTCGATGACCCGATAGAGGACGGCAACCTCATTGTCGGACAGCGCCGCGGTGGGTTCGTCCATGGAGATCACCCGGGCATCGACGGAGAGTGCTTTGATGATCTCGACGATCTGCTGTTCAGCCACGGTCAGCCAGCCGACCTTCGCATCGGGGGTGATTCCCTCCACGTCGAGTTCGTCGAGGAGGGCCTGGGTCTTCGACCGCATCGTGCGCACATCGACAAGGCCGCGTCTGCGGGGCTCTCGGCCCAAAAAGACGTTCTGCGCGACGGTGCGATCGGGCAGCAGATTGAACTCCTGAAAGACCGTGGCCACGCCTGCCCGGCCGGCATCGACGGGATGGGAGAAGTCGACGACCTGGCCATCGATGCGCACCTCGCCGCCGTCCCTGCGGTAGACACCGGCGATGATCTTCATCAGCGTGGACTTTCCGGCTCCGTTCTCCCCGACGAGGCCGTGGACCGTGCCGGCGCGCACCTCGAGCGCGATATCGTGCAGCACTTCGACTCCGAAGAACTGTTTGCTGATCCCCGTGGCGCGCAGCACCGGTGCATCGGTCATGGCTGTCCGACCTCGACCCACGTGCGCTCGGCTGCCGATTTGAGCACAGCCTCTGTCACGGATGCCGCGCGAACGCCGTCGGCCAAGGTCGGCACACCTTCACGCTCCTCACCGGCGAAGACAGCGTAGGAATCGGCGACGAACGCATTGAATGCATCCTGATAGCCCTGCGGATGTCCTGCCGGGACTCTGCACAGCCGGGCGGCATCGGCCGACAGGACCTCGGGGTCGCGCACCAAGAGCAGACTGCCGGCACGACGGCCCACCCACAGCTCTTCCGGCTGCTCTTGGGCGAATCGCAGACTTTCCTTGGATCCCGCGACCTCGATGACGAGGCCGTTCTTCCGTCCCGGCGCGAGCTGGGAGATGAGGACCGAGCCGATTCCACCGCCGCTCATCTCGACCGTCATCGCAACTGTGTCTTCCGTGGTCACCGTCGCTCCGCCTCGGCGGGGGTGGACGGTTCTCGTCGTTGCGACCAGGGACACGATGCGTTCGTCGGTGATGAACTCGATGAGATCGACGAGGTGGGAGCCGATATCCGCGAACGCGCGGGAGGGGCCTCCGGAGCCGGCATCGACACGCCAGTTGTCGTCATCGGCGCTGAGCATCCAATCCTGAAGATAGCTGGCATCGATGGTCAGCAGAGCCCCGGCGTCTCCTCGCCGGATTCGGGCGCGGGCCTCACGCACCATCGGGTGATAGCGGTAGACGAACGGAACGGTTCCGCCCAGTCCCAACGATGTCGCATGCTCGAGGATTGAGCGCGCGCTGGCCGCATCAACGGCCAGCGGCTTCTCGCAGATGATGTGGGAGCCCGAGTCGAGCGCTCGCCGTGAGTGTTCGGCGTGGGTGCTGTTCGGGGTGCAGACATGGACGACGTCGAGCTCGTGGTCGAAGAGATCGTCACCGGTCGCGGCTGCCCGGTAGCCGAGTTCAGCTGCAGCGCTGCGGCTGCCGGCTGCGCTCGAGCGTGCGATCACCTCGAGGTGAGCTCCGGCGGCGCGAGCGGCACGGGTATGCGTGCGGGCCATGAAGCCGCCACCGACCATCCCGATTCGAGGTGGAGGGGCGGAAGCCTGGGCGTCAGTGTCCATGAATCATTCTGATGCCAGCTTGCCTACTTCTGTCAAGTCTTTTTTAAAAGTAAGTTATCAATCGTCATCTTTGGGCAATGCGCTTTACCTAATGTGCTTTACTGAAGGGATGAGCCAGGTGACAGTTTCGCAAGCCCCTGACCTGTCGCATGCCGGCGGGCTCTTCCAGCTCCTGCGCGACGGTCAGCCGCGGACTCGGGCCGATCTGGCGAAGTCGACCGGCCTCTCACGTCCCACCATCGCGCAGAGAATCGACCAGCTTCTCGGCCTCGGGCTCATCACCCCCGTCAGCGACGCCGTGTCGACAGGCGGCCGGCCGAGCTCGCAGTTCGCCTTCAATCCTCGGGCCAGAGTGGTCGTCGCCGCGGACTTCGGCGCCTCACACGCTCGCCTGGCAGTGACGGATCTGACCGGCACCGTCCTCGCGGAACTCGGCGAGGAACGCGAGATCTCAGAGGGTCCCGTCAGCGCCATCGAGTGGCTGAGAACTTCGGCGCTGCGCCTGCTCGCCGAGGCTGATCGCAGTGCCGTGGATGTCGTCGGGGTGGGCATCGGCCTACCCGGTCCAGTCGAATTCTCCTCGGGTCGCCCGATCAATCCGCCGATCATGCCCGGCTGGGACCGGTTCGATCTGCCGGGTGCCCTCAAGGAGACGTTCTTTGCCCCGGTCCTCGTTGACAACGACGTCAACATCATGGCCCTCGGCGAGCAGACCTCGGCCTGGCCCGACACCACGGATCTCATCTTCGTCAAGGTCGCCACCGGAATCGGAGCCGGCATCATCTCCGGCGGCTCTCTGCGCCGCGGCTCGCACGGAGCCGCAGGCGACATCGGCCACGTCGCCCTGGCTCGCGCGGCCGACGTTCCGTGCGCCTGCGGCAATCGCGGGTGTCTGGAAGCGGTCGCCTCGGGGCGTGCGATTGCGCGCGAGCTCGCGCGGTCGGGGCTGGCGACGAGGACTCCGGCCGACGTGGTGGGGCTCGTCAAGGCCGGTGATCTGCAGGCGATACAGGCCGTCCGTCAGGCCGGCCGCGACCTCGGCGAGGTCCTCACCACATGCGTGAGCCTGATGAATCCCTCCCTCATGCTCATCGGCGGGACCATGGCGCAGGCGGCCGAACACCTCGTGGCCGGTGTTCGCGAAGTCGTCTATGCGCGCTCCATCCCTCTGTCGACCGAACACCTGACGATCGCCCCCTCTCGCGCAGCCGGAGATGCCGCCATACTGGGCGCGGCGCACCTGGCCATCGATGCGGCCCTGTCTCCCGACCGGATCGCTGCCGCCCTCAACCGGTGACGACGACTCGACACACGAGAACCACCTCAATTCAAATGGCAAGCCATCTTGCCACATACGGTGCCCACAGCGGTTCTGACACTCCGACGCAGCAGGTCCTGATCCCCCAGCTGGAGCTTCACCCCATTACCATGGGAAGTGCGCACCCCCAAGAAACAGCGCCCTTTCAATGAAGGAGTTCCCCCTCTTGCCTCATAATCGAGCATTCGCCCAGGTCGATGTCTTCTCCAGCGAGCCCTTTCGCGGCAACCCTGTGGCCGTGATCCTCGACGCAGAGGGGCTGGCCGACCAGGACATGGCTCGGATCGCGAATTGGACAAATCTTTCGGAGACCACATTCGTCCTCCCACCCAGCGACCCACGCGCTGACTACCGTCTGCGAATCTTCACACCGGCTCGCGAACTCCCCTTCGCCGGGCACCCCACACTCGGTTCGGCGGCCGCGTGGCTGGAGGCAGGGGGCGTCCCACGCAGCGAGGGGACCGTGGTCCAGGAGTGCGGTGCCGGACTCGTCAATCTTCGCCGAGGTGGCCAGACCCTGTCGTTCGCCGCTCCCGAGCCGATCCGCACCGGTGACCTCGACGAAGGCTTCGTCGAGCAGATCGCCTCCGCCCTCCACATCGACCGCGCAGAGATCCTCGGTCATCAGTGGGTCGACAACGGACCAGGCTGGGCCGCAGTGAGACTGACGAGTGCGCAGCAGGTCCTCGACCTCGAACCTGACTTCTCGCAGATTCCCGACGCCAAGCTCGGCGTCCTGGGTTCCCACCCGGATGAGAGCGAGCATGAGTTTGAGATCCGAGCGTTCGTCCCCGGCGCAGGCGTGGCCGAGGATCCCGTGACGGGCAGCCTCAATGCCTCAGTCGCGCAGTGGCTCATCGCTTCCGGCCTTGCGCCGGAGAAGTACACCGTCACGCAGGGCACCGCGCTCGGACGGGCCGGTGTCGTTTCGATCTCCCATGAAAACGATGAGGTCTGGGTCGGCGGATCCACGGCCGTGTGCTTCCGAGGGACGGCGTTCGCATGAGCCGATCGATGAAGATGCCGAGCAGGCACAAAAAGCCCACCACACAGAACAAGCCGGTGCGGATCTTCCACGGCCGAATGTACTTCGCCCTCCAGGCACTCGCCGGTGCCGCGTGGTGGCTCGGCACCATCACACTTCCAGCACTGCGTGAGGCGACGCTGGGCGGTCTCAGCCCGCTGCTCGTCGCCATCGTCGACGTCCCGCTGTTCGTCATCGGCTCTGCTCTGGCAGCACTCAACTTCCGCTGGGCCGTCTGGGTGGCCACTGCCTGGACAACCCTCGTCGCCCTCTGCATGGTCATCTATGCCACCGTCACCACCGAGGCGGGCCTGGGCGCCGTCCTCATGGTGGCCGCCGCAGTGGGCAGCATCCTCGCCGGGACACTCATGATCCTCGGTCGGATCCCGTCCGAACGCCTCGTCACCGGCCCGTTCGCCTTCCGCAGCTCTCACACACGCGTGAGGTCTCAGCTCCTGATCAGAACCACGATCCAGATCATGGTCTTCTGGGGCGTGTTCCTCATCGTCATTCCGGGGATCATCAATTCGTTCGAGGAACGCTGGAACCTGACCGTGAAGTTCCCTATCCTCGTGATCGTCGCCGGTTTCGCCCTCCTCGCCTTCGGCACCGTCCTCGGCGTGTGGTCTGCACGGGCGATCGCGAACTTCGGTTCCGGTACTCCCCTGCCCGCCGCGATGGCCCACCATTTCGTCAAGAGGGGACCTTACGCCTTCGTTCGCAATCCCATGGCCATCGCCGGCATCGTCCAGGGTGTGGCGATCGGGCTCTTCATCGGTTCATGGATGGTCATCGCCTACGCCATCGCCGGTTCGCTGCTGTGGAACTGGCTGATCCGCCCGCACGAGGAAGCCGACCTGCATCAGCGCTTCGGGGCCGAGTACGACGACTACGCGGCACGAGTCTCCTGCTGGATCCCGACGTTCTCACAGGCCGACGAGGACTATGACGATGAGGACGAGGCCGATGCGGATGCGGACCACTCCGAGGTCGAACATGACCACGCCGCGGACGAACCGGGCCGCGCCGCGGACATCAACGTCGACGCCGACGGGGCCCGCGCCGACCGCAACGACTACTAGAGCACGCGCCCGTCCGGGCGTAGGATTCGGCCATGGTCACCTTCACAGCGACTCTCCTGAAGCTGGGCAATAATGTCGGCATCGAGGTGCCCGAGCACATCGTGCTCGGCTTCGGAGTCGGAAAACGAGTCCCGGTCATCGTCACGATCTCCGAGTACTCCTATCCCTCCACGACCGCGGTGATGGGCGGAAAGTTCCTCCTCCCGTTGGCCAAGGAACATCGTGAGGCGGCGGGTGTGTCCGGCGGCGAGACCCACGAGGTCACGCTGACCCACGACACCTCGTCGCGCGAGACCCCCGTTCCCGATGACCTCGCCGAGGCGCTCGGCAGTGCCGGCGTCCGTGAGGTCTTCGATGGGCTGGCCCCTTCGAAGCGCAAGGAGCATGTGCGTCAGGTCGAATCGGCCAAGGCCGAGGCCACGCGGGAGCGCCGGATCGCGAAGATCGTCGATTACCTGGGGTAAGCGGGCAGCTGCTTCCCTGACCGGCACCTCGCCGAGGTGGTCGATCGTCGACGGTCGACCACCTCAGATTCCAACGGCTCAGCTCGTTTCGGCTTGGTTCGGCTCAACTCGCCTCACCCCGCGTCGTGCATGGTCACCGAGTAGCCATCGGGATCGACGAAGGTGAACGTCAGGCCGAAGGGACTCGGTGCCGGGGGGCGCAGGATCTCCACCCCTGATTCGACGAGGCGGTCGTGCAGAGCCTGGGCATCATCGCACTTGAACCACAGCGCCACCCCGATTCCGGGACGATCGACCGAGTCGAGATCAACGCCGGGCAATGGCTCACGCACGGCGAACGGAATCGGAGAGGTCGCGAAGACCACTGCTCCGGGCGGCCCCGCCGGCGCCCGCGTCAGGCCGATCGTCTCCTCGTAGAATTCGGCCGACTTCTCCAAGTCTCGCAGCTGCAGTGCGAGGAAATCCGGTCCTGTCACAGTCATGGTCGTTCCCATCTCTTGCTGCTGAAATGCATGTCAGTGTTCTGACATAAACAATGTATGTCAGAATACTTACATGAGTCAAGAGCCACAGCTACCAGATGCACTCGAATCCCTGATCGGATATCAGCTCAAGCACCTGCAGTCGGTGCTGCGCTCGCGCATGGACGAGGCGCTGCGGCCGCTGGGCATCTCAACTCCGCAGTACGCCTGCCTCGAGCTGCTGCGCCGGGCTCCGGGAGCATCGAACTCGGAGCTCGCCCGCGGGGCCTTCGTCACCCGGCAGACGATGAATACACTGCTGAAGGGCCTGCAGGACCGGGGTCTCGTGACGCGGGCGGCGAAAGCTGAAACCGGCAGGGCACTGCCGACGACCCTGACCGATGAGGGAGGGAGGGCCCTCGACCGGGCCGTCGAACGGGTTGAGAGGATCTCTGCACTCATGGTCTCCTCGCTCGACGAGGAACTCAAACGCCACCTCGGCGAGGCTCTCGATCTGTGTATCAACGCCCTCGAGAATGAGGACATGAAGGGCGCACCCGGGAGCTGAGGTCGCCGAGGTGAAGGTCCTCAACGCACGACGCGATCGACCTCGTCCGGTTCGTCTCGAGGAGGCAGCAGGACCATGAGGACCAGCGCGAGGACGGCACCGATCACGGCACCGAGCGTGTTCGTGATGAGGTCGCTGATCGTGCCGTAGCGAGTGGGCGAGAGCAGAGTCACCTGGGCCCCCTCGATCAGGCACGTGAAGGCCGCGCCCGCCGCCCCGCCGACCCACCAGTGCCGACGCCCCATCTGCAGTGCGAGCAGGAATCCGAACGGGACGAACATGGCGACATTCGCCAGCTTCTCGACGAGTGTATAGGTCAGCCATGACGTCACCTGATGATCGGCGAAGAATTGGAGCAGCCTCCCGATCGGACCCGCAGGGCTGACGTCGAGCTGGTAGGGGGTCAGCGTCATGAAGCCGATGAAGACGGTGTAGAAGATCAGCAGCACCAGGAGCATATCGCCCATCCGTCTCTGCCGACTCGCCATGCGGCTCAGACTACCGTCGATACCTGATGACAGCCCCCGGATTGCGGTAACCCGCAACCAGGGTCCCAGACAGTTCAGCCGACGAATCGGGCACTGAGTTCGTCGCCCCCTCGTCGCGGGCGACCAACCCGAGGACTGGCGTGAGCGGTTCCAGTGCTGGGACAGACTGCATCGCAGAAAAAGGGGCCGCCTCGCTGAATTATCAGCGAAACGGCCCCTTCACCTCAGCAATCAGGCGAGCGCGGTCACCTCGGCGCCCTCGAATGTTGCGGTGTCGATGACGGCACGGAAGTAGACGTCGCCGGCGACGACGCGGTCATAGGTCGCGTCCGCTTCGTCGATGCTCACGGTCTCGATTGTGGCGGCGATGTCGTGCTTCGCGCAGAAGTCGAGCATCTCCTGTGTCTCGGCGATGCCGCCGATCATCGATCCGGCCAGCACCTTGGCGCCGCCGATCACGGAGGCGAAGGACAGCTGCTGCTTCTCCGGAGGCATACCGACGACGGTCATGACTCCTCGGGGCTTGAGCAGACTCAGGTACTTGTCGACGGGAATGTCCGCGCTGATCGTATTGAGGATGAGGTCGAATTCTCCGCGGTGCTTGCTGAAGAAGTCCTCCTCTGTCGTCGCGAGCATCTGCTTCGCGCCGAGCTCGAGCGCCGCCTCCTCCTTATTCAGGGTGCGGGAGAGGACGGTGACGTCCGCGCCCATGGCGACGGCGATCTGGACGCCCATGTGGCCGAGCCCGCCGAGTCCCAGAATGGCGACCTTCTTCGGTGCTCCGTCCTTGCTCTCACCTGCGCCCCAGCGGTTGAGCGGCGCATAGGTGGTGATACCGGCGCAGAGCAGCGGGGCCGCGACGTCGAAGCCAAGAGCGTCGGGGATACGGCAGACGAAGCGCTCGTTGACGACGACCTTCTCGGCGTAGCCGCCCTGGGTGATGGTGTCGTCGACGTCGGTGGAGTTGTAGGTCCCGACCTGGCCCTTGAGGCAGTTCTGCTCCTGCCCTGCCCGGCATTCCTCACACTCTCCGCACGAGTTGACCATGCAGCCCACACCTACGCGATCGCCGACCTTCCAGTCGGTGACGTCGGAGCCGACGGCCTCGACGACGCCGGCGATCTCATGGCCGACGGTCAGGGGGAAGTGCGCCTCGCCCCATTCGTTGCGGATGGTGTGGATGTCGCTGTGGCAGATTCCGGCGGCCTTGATGTCGATGACCACGTCATCGGCCCGGGGGTCGCGGCGTTCGATGTTCGCGACCTGGAACGGCTGGTCGGGGCCGGTCTTCTGCAGTGCCTTGACGGTGAAGGTCATGGAAACTCCTCTGTGCTGTGACGACTCCGAAAGTTCTCGCGGCTCCGTGACGGGGCCGCAGATACACTACATGCAGCACCGCTTATCTGTCGGTTATTCCGGGCCCACCCGTGATCTCTGCAACAGACGCACCTTCTGGACCGTCCTGCGCCCCTTCGCCATCCTCTAGCCCTTGGCCGCCCGCTCGGAGATCGAGAGATCGAGAGGAAAGTCGACCGGTGCATTGCCGAACAGGAGCTTCCCCGCCGAGGCGGCCGCTTCCCTGATCGTCTCCGCCGCGGCTTCGGCCTGCTGGGCCGGGGCATGCACGATGACCTCATCGTGGAGGAAGAACACCAGGTGAGCCCGTCGTGAGAACACCGGTCCCGAGGCGGTTCCAGGGTTCCGGTCATCGACGGCGGGCAGCCGTGACAGCCGCAGTCTCAGGTCGGCCAGCCAGGCAAGTGCCCATTCGGCGGCGGTTCCCTGGACGACGAAGTTGCGGGTGAAGCGTCCCTGGTCACCGGCGGCACGCCGGGCACGGTTCTCGTCCTGTGAGGTGGCGTCGAACTGGTTCGCCGCCGACTGAACTCGGCGCCATCCTTCCCCTGGCATCGGGGACGTCCTGCCCAACCACGTGGACACGACCCCTCCGCGTGAACCCTCCTCGGCGGCGGAATCGACCAAGCCCATGGCGGCGGGAAAGCTCGTGCGCAGGCGGGGCACGAGTCTGCCGCTGTCACCGGTCGTGGAACCGTACATGGCGCCGAGCACGGCGATCTTCGCCTCCTGTCGGGTGCCGACGATGCCTTCGTCGACGAGGCCGGAGTACAGATCACGACCACGACCGGCCTCGGCCATGGCGGCGTCCCCGGACATGGCGGCGAGCGCCCGTGGCTCCAACTGGGCGACATCGGCCGAGATCAGCCGCCAGCCGGGGTCCGCGCGCAGGGCCGGTCGCAGCTGACGGGGAATCTGGAGAGCACCGCCGCCGCTGGCTGCCCAGCGACCGGTGACGACTCCTCCGGGCACGTAGACGGGACGGTACCGGCCCTCGGAGACCCATTCATCGAGCCAATGCCAACCGTTGGCAGTCAGCAGACGTGACTGCTTCTTGTACTGCAGCAAGGGTGCGATGGCAGGGTGTTCGCTCTGCTCGAGCTCCCATTTCGACGTCGAGGCGACATTGATTCCGGCGGCATGCAGGGAGTGGAGAAGTTTGACGTGGGAGTCGAGATTGGCCCGCGGATCGTCGAGAGCCGCCCGGACCTCCTCGGCGACGGCGAGCATCTTCGCAGGCTTCGCATCCCGCGCCGGCCGCGGACCGAGCTCCGCAGCGAGGATCCGGTCGTGTTCGGCGACGTCCCAGGGCACCCCGGCCGCCTGCATCTCCGCGGCCACGAGCCCACCGGCGGACTCCGCAGCGAGCAGCAGACGCAGCCGGCCGGGATCGGAGGCAGTCTGCAAGGCCGTGGACTGACGGGAGAATTCGGCGAGCGCAGACTCGATGTCGTGGGGGACCGTTTTGATGTGGCTGCGGCGTTCGGTGACTTCGAAGAGCGCCTCCGCCTCGGGCGCGGTCGGTGCACTCACGGGGCCCGCATCCCACTCCTGCGCAGCCACGAGAGCACTGTGATCGGTGACGAGTTCCGAGCGCATGAGTATCGCATGGGTCAGCCGCAGGTCATAGCAGCGTTCGATCTGCACCCCGGCGGCCAACAGGGCTGGATACCAATTCGGAGTGTCGCTGAAGACCCACCTCGGCCGGTCCTCTGCTTCTCGGATTCGCACGAATTCCGGCAGCTCATCCGCGCCGAGGTGGTGACGCCCGATCCGCTGCCTGGCATCGTCGAGGTCGGCGACGGCGATCATCGAACCCATACCCCGAACGCCACCAAGGGCGCGATCGGGCGCACGGCCGATCACACACCACGCAGCGGGAGCGGAATCGGGTGAGGTCATGGAACCAAACTACTGCCTGTACAGGACAGAGTGAGATCTGGCCCGGAAATCTCGTGTTCTGCGCTGTCCGAAGCCGGTGAAATCCGTTGTCGTGCAGCAACTCTCACGATAATCTTCACCTACGTGTCGAATCGGCGCGATCTCGGTCGTCTCAATGATGAGCGACCGAAACACGTCCGCTCATGAGATGAATGGAGCACGACAATGCGCTACTCACTGGTCTTCCACGCACCCGAACTTCAAGACGGCGGCCCCCAGCCCTCCCCCGAGGTCATGGAGGAGATGCAGAGACTCATGGCCGACTACGCCGACGCTCTCTATTCGGCGGGAGTCTTCATCGCCGCCGAGATGCTCGAACCGCAGCAGGCGACAACCACCGTCACCCGCCGAGGTGGCTCTGTCGTCATCGAGGACGGGCCCTTCGCCGCGACGAAGGAAGCGCTGGCCGGAGTCTTCGTCATCGACGTCGAGAGCCGAGACGCGGCCCTGGCCTGGGCAGAGAAGTTCCCCGGAACGAACTACGGGGTCGTCGAGGTGCGAGCGGCGGCAGTCTCCTATATAGAGGGACGGTGGGTACAGGCCCGAGCCGGTCAGTGATTGTCGCTGCAACGGCAGCGCTGAGGGATCTTGTATGACCGAGAATTCGGATCCAAGCGAGACGGCGATGCTCCTCTCCCAGGACGGCTGGGGGCGGATCATCGCCCTCATCGCGTCCGCCGACGGGGATCTCGCCGGCGCCGAGGATGCCCTGAGCTCGGCTCTCGAACGCGGTGTTCGCGTGTGGCGGGAACAGGGAGTCCCGGCCAATCCCGAGGGCTGGCTCTATCGGGTTGCCCTCAATGCACGACGCGATGTATGGAAATCGGCGGCGGTCCGCACCTCGGTGGTCTGGGATCCCGCGGTCCACGACGGCTCAGATGACTCGGTGCACCCTGGATCCTCAGTGCACCCTGGATCCGCAGATCCACCCGATCCGGATGCTCTTCCCGATCGTCGCCTCGGACTGCTGGGGGCGTGCGCCCATCCGGACATCGATCCGCCAACCCGACCGCTGCTCATGCTCTCTGCGGTCATGGGCATGACTGGGAAGCAGATTGCCGCGGGAATGGCGCTTCCGACCGCGACAGTCGCCGCACGATTGACCAGGGCGAAGAAGCGCATCGCTGCCTTGGGCATCGGTTTCGGCCTTCCTGATCGTTCCGATCTCGACGTTCGACTCCCCGACATCCAAGAAGCAATCTACGGTGCCTTCGCCATCGACTGGGTGCATGCGCCGGCCCAGCCGCGCGATGGCACCATCGGCGAGACCCTCTATCTCTCCCGGCTGCTGACAGAACTGTGCCCAAGGGATGGAGAATCACACGGGCTCGCAGCCCTCATCCATCTCTCCGCCGCCCGGTTCCCGGCCCGCCGCAGCAAGGACGGACTGTTCGTTCCCCTCGACGATCAGGATCCGGGCGTCTGGGATGCCGTGCTCATCGCCAGGGGCGAGGATCATCTGCGCGCAGTGCAGCGCAGCGGCGAGATCGGTCGCTTCGGCCTCCAGGCTGCGATCCAGATCCTCCACATGTCCGGTGTGCGTGGTGGAGGCACCGATTGGCCGATGCTGCTGCGCCTCCACGACGATGTGGAGCGGATGGCGCCCAGCCTCGGCGGAGCTGTATCGAGGGCCGCGGTCATTGCTGAGATCGACGGTCCGGAGGCTGGTCTGGCCGAACTCGATAGTCTTGACACCGCAGGGCCCGGGACCGACCGGGGCACAGTCGGCGGGACCTCGGTTCTCACCAGTGCTGCCGCTCCCACCGGACGCGCCGCTTCGTTCCAGCCGACGTGGGCGCTGCGCGCGCATCTGCTCACCCGTGCCGATCGAGTACGTGAGGCCCGACTCGCCTATCGCCGCGCCATCGAGCTGACCACCGACCCCGCCGAACGCGCCTATCTCGAGACCCGGTCGCTCGAGGCTCGATCAGGAAGGTGAACCAACAGGCATATACGTTCAGCCCTATCGATATAGGTCAGCGTATACTGTATGGTCAGAATATGCTGACCATTGCTTCTCGCGTCGACGTGATGAACCGTCTGGGTCGGGCCATGGCCGATTCAACCCGCTCGCGAATCCTGCTCTCGCTGTTCGACTCTCCCGGATATCCTGCGCAGCTCGCGCGCGATCTGGATCTGACCAGGACGAACGTCTCAAATCATCTGGCCTGCCTGCGCGGATGCGGAATAGTTGTGGCCGAGGCTGAGGGGCGACAGACCAGATACGAGATCGCGGATCCCCACATCAGTTCGGCCCTCAACAGTCTGCTCGACGTCACTCTCGCAGTCGACGAGAGCGCCCCCTGCCTCAACCCCTCCTGCACCGTGCCCGGCTGCTGCGATCGCGAACCTGCCGACGACCGTGGCCGTGGGGCCAAGGCGTGAGCAACACGGTTGTTCCCACTGCTCCACCGCGCGTACAGGTTCTGCGTCGACGCATCAGGATCGTCGTGGCCATCACCATCACGTGGAACGTCATCGAGGCCGTTGTGGCTCTCATCGCAGGTGGGGCAGCCTCCTCGGCGGCTCTCATCGGGTTCGGGCTCGACTCGATCGTCGAAGTCCTCTCTGCGGTAGCCGTGGCATGGCAATTCGCAGCACCCGACCCCGAGCGGAGGGAGAAGACGGCCCTGCGCGTGATCGCGGTGTCCTTCTTCGCCCTGGCAATCTACGTCAGCGTCGATGCAATCGCCTCCCTGGCCGGTTGGCGCGATCCAGAGCATTCCACCGTCGGCATCGTCATCGCCGCCCTGAGCCTTCTCGTGATGCCATTCCTCAGCTGGTTCGAACGTCGCACGGGTCGCGAACTCGGGTCCGCCTCGGCGATCGCAGATTCCAAACAGACCCTGATCTGCACGTATCTCTCTGCCGCTCTGCTCGCAGGATTGCTGCTCAACAGCACCCTCGGGTGGGCATGGGCGGACTCCCTCGCTGCTCTCGTGATCGCCGTCTTCGCCATCAGAGAGGGCATCGAGGCGTGGCGCGGGGATGCCTGCTGCGCCGCACCAGTGTCTGTGCTCACCGGCGAGCACGAGGCCGACGGCTGTGCTGGCGATCGCTGTCAGGATTGACCTCGGCAAACTGTCTCGTCTCCGAGCCCTCCGCCCGACAGCAGAATCGGAGTACGGCATAGGATGGAACCACCATGACCGAAACACAGAACCACGCCCCCTGCACGAGGCCGTCAGGGATCGACCTCGTCCGCGACGACACCCACTGACTTCGCGCCGCATGCACAATTCCTCTCCAACCGACCCGTGCGACACCTCCAGTGCGCGAGGCGCTGGGCTCGGATATCCCGCACAGGGCCACGCCCATGCAAAGGCGATACTCTTCGGCGAACACGCCGTGGTCTACGGAGCCCCTGCGCTCGCCGTCCCTCTTCACGGACTCGGGGCACAGGCCGACATTCGCCTCACCCCAGGACGGGAGACGCACATCGACAGCCAACTGTTCTCCGGCACTGCCCAAGCAGCACCACCTCAGATGGGGCCCGTGGTCGCCGGACTGTGCGCGGCCCTCGAGGCCACAGGTGATGAGACCGCCGAGGTCCAGGTCGGCATTCGCAGTGCGATTCCCCATAGTCGCGGCCTTGGTTCGAGCGCTGCAGTTGCCACCGCGATCGCACGGGCAGTGGCTGATCTCCGTGGGAAGGTCCTCGACCGTGACGCTCTCCACGCCGTCGTGGCGAGGGCAGAATCTGTTGCGCACGGTCGCCCCAGCGGAATCGACGCATGGGCCGTCGCAACTCAAGTGCCCATCAGGTTCCAAAGCGGTCGGGCCACAGCGATCGACGTCGGCAGGAGGCTGATCTTCGTGGTCGCAGACTCGGGCCAGCAAGGCTCCACCGCCGAGGCGGTCGCCGGGGTTCGCGAACTGCGCGCCGCACAGCCGAAGCACGTTGAGGCCGCGATCTCCCACCTCGGGGAACTCACGGAGGACGCGGTCGATGACGTTCGATCCGGCGACCTCGCCACGCTCGGGTCGCGGATGCTCGACGCACACAAGCTGCTCAGGAGCATCGGAGTCAGCAGCCCGGCCCTCGATGCGCTCGTCGAGGCAGCACTCGCAGCCGGAGCCCACGGCGCCAAACTCACCGGAGGCGGCCTCGGAGGCTGCGCCCTCGCTCTCGCCGACTCGGACGAACAGGCCGAACACTTGGCGCTCGCGCTTCGCACCGCCGGAGCACCGCGCACCTGGACAACGGAGGTATCCACGACATGAGAACCACAACCGCCCGCGCCTATCCGAACATCGCCCTCATCAAATACTGGGGCAAGCGCGACGAGTCCCGCATTCTCCCGGCGGCGGGCAGCCTGTCGATGACGCTCGACGCCTTCGAAACGACGACCACGGTCGTGCCGAATCCTGACGGTGATGCCGACAGCTTGGAGCTCGACGGTCAACCCGCCGACGAGGAGCAGACACGACGCACTACCGCGTTCCTCGACCACGTCCGTTCCCTCGCCGGCTCCGAGCAGCCGGTGATCGTTCGTTCGCGCAACTCCGTGCCTACTGGAGCTGGCCTCGCTTCATCTGCATCCGGGTTCGCCGCACTTGCGACTGCGGCCGCCGCTGCCTTCGAGCTCGACCTCGACACCCGCGCTCTCAGCCGGCTCGCCCGGCTCGGCTCGGGATCGGCCTGCCGCTCCGTCGTGCCCGGGGTAGCAGTGTGGCACGCGGGTGATGATCAGGCTTCGTGCGCCGAGCCCGTCGACGCACCGGACATGCGGATGGTGGTCGTCACCGTTGACCGGGGTCGAAAACCGGTGTCGAGTCGCGCAGCCATGCGCCTGACCGCCGCCACCTCTCCCTTCTACGATGCCTGGGTGAGTTCGACCGAGGAAAGCCTGTCGGAAATGATGGAGGCCTGTCGAGAAGGCGATTTCACGAGAATCGGTGAGATCACGGAGTCGCACGCGCTGAGGATGCATGCGCTCATCCAATCGACGACTCCGCCCATCCGGTTCCTCCGGCCGCTGAGCGTGGCCATCTTCGACGCGGTCGAGAAATTGCGCGAGAACGGACTCGAGGCCTACTCCACAGCAGATGCTGGGCCCAATGTCGTCGTCCTCGTACGACCCGAGAACGCCGAGGCCGTGGCAGAGGCCCTCGACGGACTCGGTGAGATCCGAATCGTCGGCCCCGGACCGGGAGCCCATCTGCTGCCCGAGGGTTCCGAGGTGCCCGCAGCGACAGAGGTGATCTCATGATCGAGACGCGTGCACCAGGCAAGCTCTTCGTCGCCGGCGAATACGCTGTCGTCGAACCCGGCCAACCGGCCGTGCTCGTCGCCGTGGACCGGTATATCACCGTCCGGCTCACCGAAAGCCGAGATGCCGGCCGCATCCACTCCAGCGAATACGGTCAGACCCCGCTGGTCTGGTTCCGCGAGGCAGACAGCCAGAGCATCGTGCTCGACCACCGGCCCGCAGACTATGTGCTCGCTGCGATCTCGGTCGTCGAAGAGCTGCGGGCAGAGATGGGGACACCGCCACGGTACTTCGACCTCGACATCTCCAGCGAGCTTGACGATGCCAGCGGACGGAAGTTCGGTCTCGGCTCCTCGGCCGCGGTGACGACTGCCGCGATCGCCGCCCTCGACGAGTTCTACACATTGGGCCTGACTCGGACCGAACGCTATAAGCTCGCTCTTCTGGCCACGATCGCCATCTCTCCCAACGCCTCGGGCGGGGATCTCGCGGCGAGCACCTTCGGAGGGTGGATCCGCTACTCCTCACCCGACCGCGCGGCCCTGAAGCTTCACCGCGAAGTCCACGGAGTCGCCTCGGCGCTGCACTGCAGCGAATGGCTTGGGTCAGGGGTCACCCGCATCAGCCCACCCGAATCCCTGCATCTGCTTGTCGGCTGGACCGGTTCCCCGGCCTCGACGGACCATCTCGTCAAGCGCGTGCACACCCCGGGCAGGGAGAAGGCGCGCCCCTTCGAGTCGTTCACCGACGAGAGCCGGCTCGGGGTCAATGCACTCGTCGCCGCCTTCGACGAGGATGATGCGATCGGCGCCCTCGACCGCATCCGGCAGACACGCCGACTGCTGCAGCGACTCGGCGAGTCCTCCGGCAGCCAGATCGAGACCGAACAGCTGGCCGCGCTGTGCGATATCGCCGAAACCTACGGTGCCGCGGCCAAACCCTCGGGCGCCGGCGGAGGAGACTGCGGCATCGCCCTCTCCGACGCCGAACTGCCCACGATCGACATCCTCCGCGAGTGGGAGCGCCACGGCATCCGCCGACTCAGCCTGACCCCGCACCGACCCGAAGGCAGCATTGATGACTTCTGAGAGCCCCCAGGCCCGTTCCGCCCGCGCGACACGCAAGGACGATCACGTCCGGCTGGCCTCCGAGCAGCAGTCCGAAGCGCCGCGGCGCACCGATTTCGACGATCTCGAGTTCGTCCACCATGCCCTCGGCGGGACGAACCCGGAACGGGTCGACCTCAGCGTCCGCCTCGGCGAGTGGACCTGGCCGACGCCCTTCTATGTCAATGGCATGACCGGAGGCACCGACACGACGGCGGCGATCAACCGCAACCTTGCGATCGCGGCCGCCGAGACCGGGCTGCCGATGGCCTGCGGTTCGATGAGCGTGGCTCTCGACGATTCGGACGCGGCGAAGGGCTTCACGATCATCCGCGAGGAGAACCCGAACGGCTTCGTCATGGCCAACCTCGGTGCCGGTCGCAGCGCCGAGGATGCCCGCCGTGCCGTCGACCTGCTGCAGGCCGACGCCCTTCAGATCCATATCAACCCGGTGCAGGAGACCGCGATGTCCGAGGGCACCCGCGACTTCTCCGAATGGGCACACGGGCTCGAACAGATCGTCGCATCCTGCCCCGTGCCGGTCATCGTCAAGGAGGTCGGTTTCGGGCTCAGCCGTCGCACGCTGGAGCTGCTGGCCTCGATCGACGTGCGCTTCGCCGATGTCAGCGGCGCCGGCGGCACGGACTTCCTCCGTATCGAGAACGACCGCGCCGGCGCCGAGGACTTCTCCATGCTCACCGGGTTCGGCCAATCCGCCCTGACCTGCCTGCTCGATTCCCCCGTCCAGGGGCCCGTGCTCCTCGCCTCCGGCGGGGTGCGCAACCCCTATGACGTCGTCAAGGCCCTTGCCTGCGGTGCGCGGGCCGTCGGGGTTGCCGGCACGTTCCTGCAGGCCGTGCTCGATGGAGGCGCGGACCGTCTCGTTGAAGTGGTGAACACGTGGCAGTCTCAGACCAGGGCGCTATTCGCCCTGCTCGGAGCCGAGACGGCAGAAGACCTCACCCGCACAGACCTGCTCACACGGGGCCGCCTCGGCGAATTCTGCCGTCTGCGCGGAATCAACGTCGAGGAACTGTCCCGACGCTCGGGGAGCTGACCCCGGCCCAGGCCTCCAAACGCTCCCACACACGAAACAGCCCTCCACCTCGGCCCCGAAGGGCCCCGGTGAAGGGCTGTTGTTCACTGTGCGCGAGGGGGGACTTGAACCCCCACGACCTTGCGATCACTGGCACCTGAAGCCAGCGCGTCTACCAATTCCGCCACTCGCGCGAACAAGAGAAAACTCTAGCATCGCGACCCCGAAGAATGAAACCGAGGTCAGCCGAAACGCCCGAAACGTGTCGACGTTCACATTCACTGCCTGTCGGTCTCGCGTCTGGGGTGACGCACGCCTCATCTCCCATGACATCGGCGCTCGTCAGAAGCTCAAGGAGTACTCAGCGACAACCCCTAAGCTGGACGACCGCCGGGAATCCGAGCAGACCTCGGCCCCGAAATACCCAGTGACGTGAGTTGAGAGCTTCACCGCGTTAGGATTGGGTGTTGGTGTCTCCGTCTCGGTGTCCTTTTCCGAGCGTGGACTCACCTAGACAGACTCGCTCGGACGCACAGTCCGGGCTGGTGGCGAAACGTTCGTCACGCGCACGACACCTGGATGAGGAGGTGCCATGGGGATTCTCGATCGTTTCGAGAAGGGATTGGAGAATGTCGTCAACGGCGCCTTCGCCAAAGCGTTCCGCTCACAGGTGGAACCGGTCGAACTGGCCGGCTCGCTGCGACGCGAAGCCGATAACAAGGCCGCAGTCGTCTCGCGCGGACGGACACTGACCGCCAACCACTACAGCATCGAGCTGTCACCCACAGATTTCGACCGGCTCTCGGGCCTCGAGAACGAACTCCGCTCGGACCTGCGACAGGTGATCGGTGATCACGCGGTCGAGCAGGCCTACAGCTTCGTCGGTCCCGTCTCCGTCGAATTCGTCGAAGCAGAAGACCTCGACACCGGAATGTACCGTGTCGTCTCAAGCACCCAGCGTCCCGACGGATCGCCCGCGGCCCAGCCGGCCAACCGCGGCGGCTACGATCCCGTGTCCCGCTCACACAACATCGTGGGTGAAGGACAGGCCAACTCCGGTTCCCGTCCGGTCCCGCCCAGGCGCACCCCGGAACCCACACCGGCGCCAGTGCGCCAGGCCGCACCGTCCAGGTCACGCACGATCGATGCGAGCGTGACCATCCACGGCCAGGACTACGCACTGCACCAGGGCACGAACGTCTTCGGACGGTCCTCATCCAGCTCCGACTACGTCATCGACGACCCCGGCGTCTCCCGCCGACACTTCGAGATCACCGTCGAGCGCGATCACGCGGTCGCCAACGACCTCGGATCGACCAACGGAACACTTCTGCGCGGCCGCAAGCTCACCTCGGCGAACCTCTCCGACGGTGATGTCCTCATGGCCGGAGATGCAGAGGTGCGCTACCACGAGATCGAACAGGACGCCCAGTGAGCGAATTCACCGTCACCGTCTTCCGGTTCGCCTTCTTCATCATCCTCTGGCTCTTCGTCCTCGGAGTGGCCGGTGTCCTCAGGCGCGACATCTTCGGTGCCAAAAAGGCCCCCAGGAAGTCTCGCCGAGGTGGCAGGGCCTCCCGTAACGCAGCACCGAGTCCGGCACCGAGCAGACCAGCACCGGTCCCCGCGCCGACGCCTGCTCCCGCGAGGTCTCAAGCGCATCCGGGATCTGTCCGCGTCACCGGTGGGCCCTTGACCGGGACCTTGATCACTCTCTCCGGGGCGCCGGTGACCTTCGGGCGTGCACCGGACAACTCGATCGTCATCAATGACGATTTCGCCTCCAGCCATCATGCGCGAATCGTGGCCGCCAACGGCTCTTGGGTCCTGGAGGACCTGGGCTCGACGAACGGGACGATCGTCGACGGCTCGCCCATGCATTCGCCCATCAGTCTGCGGATCGGCACCCAGATCACCATCGGCCATACGACGCTGGAGACCCAATCGTGACGACCGACGGTACGATCACCCTCCGTTCAGCAGCCCGGTCTCACACCGGGCTGGTGCGTAAGAACAACCAGGATTCCGGCTATGCGGGTCCGAATTTCTTACTCATCGCTGACGGAATGGGCGGTCACGCAGGCGGAGACGTCGCCTCGGCGATCACCGTCTCCCGCCTCGCCGACCTCGATCGCGAACCCAGCGGCGAAGACGCTCTGGAGATCCTGCGCACCTCGATCCTCGAGGCCAATGACCGCATCTGCCGCGGTGTCGCCGAACAGCCCGAGCTCGCCGGCATGGGCACCACGGTCACCGCTCTGCTGAGGGCACCGGGCAACCGGTTCGCACTCGCCCACATCGGCGACTCCCGCGGCTACGTGCTGCGCGACGGTGAACTTCAGACCGTCACCCACGACCACACCTTCGTCCAGATGCTCGTCGACGAAGGCCGCATCACCGCTGACGAGGCGGAGACCCACCCGCAGCGATCGGTCGTCATGAAGGTCCTCGGCGACGTCGGAGCCTCGCCCGATCTCGACCTCACCCTGCGCGAAGCCCACGTCGGCGACCGCTGGATGCTGTGCTCGGACGGGCTGACCGGCTTCGCGGACATCGATGACATCGCCCGTATCCTCGCCGAGGTCTCCGATCCCGACGAATGCTGCCGTCAGCTCATCGACCTGGCCCTGGCAGGGGGCGGCGCCGACAACGTCACCGTCGTCATCGGCGACGTGCTCGAGGGCACCGTCGACACCGTGCACGGCAGCTCCGTCGGTTCCGTCCACCTCAACCCGAAGTACGCCACGATCGGCATGAACCCCGACGTCGACGAAGCCAGCGCGGAGACACAGCCCCACTACGGCAACGGCGACACCCCCACCGACACCGTTCCCCTGCAGGCGGTGTCCGACTCCGATAAGCAGGAGCCCACCGCCGAGGTGGTCCCACCCTCCCAGCGCACCGACACGGAGACGTCCGACAGGGACGAACCCACCGAGGAGGATGACCTCGACGCTGACGACGACGAGGTCGAAAAGCGGTCCTACCTGGGTTGGATCATCGCTGCCATCGTCATCGTCGCGATCGCCGTAGGCGGATTCTTCGCCTACAACTACATGAACAACCACTACTACCTGACGAATCTCGACGGGAAAGTCACCCTCTACCGGGGACTCGACACCACCTTGGGACCCATCGAACTCAGCCAGCTCGAGGACACCACCGACATCGAGGTCGGCACCCTCAACAGCTTCTCGCAGGATCGTCTGCGCGGCTCCATCCAGGCTGACTCCCGCGACGAGGCCGATCGCATCATCGAGAACCTGCGTCAGGAAGCCGACAAGTCCGGCACTGTCTCGGGTAATGCCGAAGACACCGCGAGCCCCAGCGATCCCGCACCGTCACCACCGAGTTCCCAAGCGGTCGATCCCAGTGATGCCATCACTGAGGAGTCACAGTAATGTCCGCGAACCCCAACCAAGGCGCGCGGCCACGGCCTTATCGCTTGGCTGAACTCGGCCTCCTCATCCTCGCAATCGCCGTATCCACGAGCGCCTATGCCCTCGTGGGACTCGGCACCGAGGACACGATCCCCGCCAATGTCTACCAGTACGCGGCATGGTTGGCCGCACTCGGCCTCATCATCCACATCGTCGTGTGGTGGAAGGCCAAGTACGCCGACCCTGTTCTCGTCCCGATCGCGGTTCTGCTCAACGGCCTGGGCCTGGCGATGATCTACCGGGTCGACCTGGGCCGCCCCGAGTTCCAGAACAGTGGAATGACGCAGTTGATCTGGATGACGCTGGGTGTGGGACTGGCCGTCGCCGTTCTCGTTTTCCTCAAGGACCATCGGACGCTGCGGCGCTACACCTATATCGCCGGACTCACAGGACTGATCCTGCTCCTGCTCCCGCTGGTCCCCGGACTCGGCACCGAGCACTACGGGGCGCGCATCTGGATCAAGGTTCCATTCTTCGGATCGTTCCAGCCAGGCGAAGCCTCGAAAATCCTGCTGACGATATTCTTCGCTGGATATCTGGTTACTTATCGCGATCAACTGGTCCTCGCCGGCCCCAAGTTCCTCGGAATCAGGTGGCCACGACTTCGCGACCTCGGGCCGATAGTGGCCGCGTGGATCGCCAGTGTGGGCGTCCTCGTGTTCGAGCGAGATCTCGGCACTTCGCTGCTCTTCTTCGGGCTCTTCGTCGCAATGCTTTACACCGCGACGGCAAAGAGGGCCTGGATTCTGCTCGGCCTGGGCTTCTTCGCCCTGGGAGCAGTATTCGCAAGTCTATATTTCACGCACGTTCAGCAGCGTCTCGAGGGCTGGCTCAGCGCTCTGGACCCTGAGGTCTATAACAAGGAAGCCGGCGGGTCGTATCAGCTCGTTCAGGGCCTGTTCGGCATGTCCAATGGAGGGCTCTTCGGCACAGGTCTTGGCGAAGGTCGACCGAACATGGTGCCATTCGCCGAATCCGACTTCATCTACGCCAGCCTCGGCGAAGAACTGGGCATGGCGGGACTCTTCGTCATCCTGCTCTGCTACCTGTTCATCTTCCAGCGCGGCATCAAGACCGCCCAGCAGCTGCGCGACGGTTTCGGCACCCTGCTGGCCACGGGCTTGAGCTTCACGATCGCCCTGCAGGTCTTCGTCGTCGTCGGCGGCGTCACCCGCCTCATTCCGCTCACGGGTCTGACCACGCCGTTCCTCGCCCAAGGCGGGTCGTCTCTGATCGCAAACTGGATGATCATCGCGCTGCTCCTGCGCATCTCCGACAATGCCAGGCGACCGGTGGAGGAGTTCCACACCGGTGTCCTCAAGATCACGGAGGATCCCGACGACGCCACCGCCTCGGCGCGGGCGACTGGGAATCGCAATGACACGAGACGTGTCGAGGGAGCACGCGAACACGCGACTGGCCGTCTCGCCACGGATCGCGCCACCAGCGACGATGCGCCGACGACCAACTTCGGCGCCGCCGATCTCGAGACAGACCGGTCCGTTGAGGACCCGACGACGAATCTGGGCACTACCGGAGGTGAACGATGAAGAAGCCACTGAAACACATCAGCATCGTCGGGTTCGTCATGTTCGCGCTCCTGTTCAGCTCCACCAGCTGGGTTCAGTTCGTGACCGCCGACTCACTGAACAACAATGCGCTCAACAACCGGAAGGTCCTCGACCAGCTGGCTCGCGACCGGGGTCCGATCCTCGTCGACGGCAAGAAGATCGCCTACTCGGAACCAGTCGACGACAAATACAAGTTCCAGCGCAAGTACGGCTCGGAGGGCCTCGACCCCCGTGCATACGCCTCCATGACCGGGTACTACTCCATTGTCTCGGGAGCTTCAGGCATGGAGCGTGCCTCCGGCGAGTACCTCTCCGGCGACTCCGACGCTCTGTTCTACGACAAGGTCGGCAGCCTGGTCACAGGTGAGCAGCCCCGCGGTGCGGCCGTGGAGCTGAGCATCGATCCGAAGGTGCAGAAGGCCGCATGGGACGGACTGGGCAACCAGAATGGTGCAGCGGTCGCACTCGATCCGAAGACCGGCAAGGTCCTCGCAATGGCCTCGACACCTGGCTGGGATCCCAACCCCATCGCCAGTCATGACTCCTCGACAGCACAGTCCGCCTTCGAGACTCTCAACAACGCTGAGGACAAGCCCGCCTATAATCGCGCCATCGGCGGCAACCTGTACCCGCCGGGCTCGACGTTCAAGGTCCTCGTGGCTGCGGCCGCACTGGAATCGGGCGATTACAAGCCGGATTCGACACTGAACGGTCCGGCAGAGCTCGACCTGCCCCAGACCACCTCCACGATCGGCAACTCCCATCCGGGCGCCTGCCGCAACGGCGGAAGCCCGTCCCTGGCCGATTCGCTCGCCGAGTCCTGCAACACCTCATTCGCCTCACTCGGAATGGATCTGGGCGAGGATGCGATCAAGGAACAGGCGGAGAAGTTCGGATTCGGCCAGGAGATGGAGATTCCGCTCAACGTCAGTGCGTCCACGTTCCCGAAGGACCTCAATCCACCCCAGTTGGCTCAGTCCTCGCTGGGACAGTACGAGGTCAGGTCCACGCCGATGCAGATGGCGATGATGACGGCGGGAATCGCCAACGGCGGCAAGATGATGAAGCCGCAGCTCGTCGACCGGGTTCTGAACGCGAGCACCCTCGAACCCATCAAGGAGATGCGCCCTGCGCAGATGTCGCGGCCCGTTTCGGGTAAGACCGCCGATCAGCTGACCACGATGATGGAAGGCGTGGTCGAGAACGGAACCGCCTCGGTGGCCAAGATGAACGGCACGAAGGTCGCCGCGAAGACCGGTACCGCACAGCACGGACCCGGTGCGGCCCCGCACGCGTGGTTCATATCATTCGCCCCAGCCGATGATCCGAAGATCGCAGTCGCGGTCGTCGTGGAGAACGGCGGAAACGCGGGCAACGAAGCTTATGGAGCGACGGTCGCAGGACCGATCGCCAAGGACATGATGGAAGCGGTGGTCGAAGAATGAGACCCGTCGAAGGCACCCTGTTGGGAAACCGATACAAACTCACCTCTCGCATCGCCGTGGGCGGTATGGGCGAGGTCTGGAAGGGCGTCGACTCCGTGCTCGGCCGTGAGATTGCGGCGAAGATCCTCAAGGACGAATACCTTTCGGATACGACCTTCCTCGCGCGGTTCCGCGCCGAGGCACAGAACATGGGACGGGCATCGGACCCCGGAATCGCCGGTGTCTTCGACTACGGCGACGAGCAGGGATCCCCCTATCTCGTCATGGAGTACGTGCCAGGTGAGGCACTGTCGGCGATCATCGAGCGCAGCGCACCCCTGTCGGAGACGGACACTCTGAGCATCGTCTCCCAGTCCGCGCAGGCGCTGGGGGCGGCCCACAAGGTCGGAGTCATCCACCGCGACATCAAACCCGGCAACATCCTCATGACCCCGGACTTCCGGGTCAAGATCACGGACTTCGGCATCGCCCGCGTCACCGACCAGGCCCCGCTGACGAAGACCGGCCAGGTGATGGGCACCGCCCAGTACCTGGCACCGGAGCAGGCCACCGGCAAGGGTTCGGGGTCCGGCTCCGACCTCTACGCTCTGGGCATCATCGCCTATGAGGCACTGGCCGGGCAGCGTCCGTTCACCGGTGACTCGCAGGTCGCGATCGCCATCGCCCAGGTCAACCAGCAGCATCCGCCGCTGCCGGACACGGTGTCCGAGCCATTGCGCCGCTTCGTCGACTGCCTGCTTGAGAAGAAGCCCGAACGCAGGCCCTCCGATGCCATGGCCGTATCCCGGGCCGCCGATGCGCTGGCCGCAGGCGATGTCGCAGCTGCCGAAGAGATTCTGCCGCAGATGCGACTGGGCAGCGCCGCCTCCGATGCACTGACCCAGGTCTTCAACAGCCCCGAACCCGTGCCGACGACCAAGGCGATGCCGGTCACGGCGTCCAACGAGGAGACTCGTGTCTACCCGGGTGCAGGTGTTGCTGGTGCCGGTGCAGCGGGCGCCGGGGCTGCGAACGGCAGCGAACTCGACGCGGAGAACGCAGAGGACAGGGAACTCGACGAGAAGCAGTCGAAGAAGGGCCGCGCCCTCATCTGGATCCTCGCGATCGTCGCACTCATCGCCGTCGGTTCGCTGCTGTGGTTCTTCCTCGGAGGAGGCAACGCCGAGCCCGAGCCGGACCCCAGCACCAGCGCTCCCACGACTTCGCAGGCAGCGAAGACGATCGAAATCGACAAGAGCGATTACATCGGACTGACCGAATCCTCGGCGACTCAGAACCTCGAACGACAGGGGGTGGAAGCCGAGACCCAGACCATCGAGTCCTCCCGCGCAGCGGGCACGGTCGCCGATGTGGGTGAGGGCGACAACGGCTACACCTTCGAAGAGGGCGACACCGTCACGCTCTACATCTCCTCTGGCCCGGCCGAAGAGCCGGTGGAGACGGAGGAACCTGAACCTTCGAGCACTCCCACACCGTCGGAGACCAGCGACGACGAGGGTTCGGGATCGAGCAGCAACGACGACGGGGGCTCCTCGAGCAACGAGAGCAGCAACTCGAACGACACCGGCTCGTCGAATTCCGACAGTGCTTCGAACAGTGATTCGAGCAGCGATTCCGAGGGCAGCGATTCGAGCAGCACCGACAATGGAACTGACACCGACTCGGGCTCGAGCAGCGATCCGAACGGCGGCCAGAACGGCAATGACAACAGCGGTTCGAACTCGAACAGCGGGTCCACCAGCTCCGACGACGGCGGCGGAAACCCGTCCGGAGGCGGCGGCAACGAAGATCCCAGTGCCGGCGCGAACTTGGACGAGTCGATCTTTGGCTGACACCATGCGCTGAGAAGACGAGTAATCTACTTGACATGCGGAGTACTTTCCCACGACGTGGGTGAACCAAGCGGAGGACCAGAATGAATGAACCCAAGGTGCTGTCGGGGCGGTACGAGGTTCGTGCGCTCCTCGGCCGTGGGGGCATGGCAGAAGTGCACGAGGGCGTCGACAACCGGCTCGGCCGGCGCGTCGCGATCAAACTTCTGCGGTCCGATCTCGCTCGCGATCCCTCGTTCCACACGCGTCTCAAGCGTGAGGCTCAGTCCGCGGCAGGGCTGAACCATCCGGGCATCGTCGCTGTCTACGACTCGGGCGAAGAGGACTTCGTGGAGACCGGAGGCTCCAGCGTCTCCGTGCCCTTCATCGTCATGGAGTATGTCGAAGGCCAGACCCTGCGCGAAGTCCTCAACGAACACGGCACCCTGACCATCGACGAGGCGCTCAACGTCGTCGCCGGTGTACTCGCCCCACTCGAGTACTCCCACCGCAACGGAATCGTCCACCGCGATATCAAGCCAGCCAACGTCATGCTCACCCCCGAGGGTGACATCAAGGTCATGGACTTCGGCATCGCCCGCGCTCTCAAGGACAACAGCGGGCTGACCCAGTCCCAGTCGGTCGTGGGCACCGCCCAGTACCTGTCCCCCGAGCAGGCCCGCGGTGAGGTCGTCGACGCCCGTTCCGACCTGTATTCGACGGCCTGCCTACTCTATGAACTCCTCGTCGGCCGCCCCCCGTTCGTCGGAGATTCGCAGCTGGCAGTCGCCTACCAGCACGTGGGAGAGACGCCGAAGCCGCCGAGCTTCTACAATCCGAATGTTCCCCCTGAGGTCGACCGCCTCCTCATGCATGCGCTGCTGAAGGATCGTGACGAGCGTTACCAGGACGCCTACATCTTCCGTGAGGATGTCCTCGCGGCCCGTGACGGTCGTCCCCTGAGCTTCGACGACGACATGGATCGCACCCAGGCGTTCCCGATGGCTGGGGCCATGATGGGTCCCCCGCAGTATGCTCAAGACGCCGAGGTGGAGCCCGAGACGGGTGCCGTGTCGACGATTATGTCCAAGCAGGACGAACAACCACCACCGCCGAGGCGGTCCCGCGCCTGGATCTGGATCGGCAGCATCTTCGTGCTGTTGGCTCTGGCCGCGGTGGCGCTGTGGGTCTATGAGATCAACAAGCCCGAGCCGATCGTCCAGGTCGAGGTCACAGACGTGGCCAACTTGAACGCCGATGAGGCCGAGTCCGCCCTCATCCAACAGGGCCTGAGAGTCGACCGGGACGAGTCCTACAGCGAGGACGTCGACGAAGGCAAGGCCATCAAGACCGATCCCGCCGGCGGTCAGCGGGTGAACAAGGACAGCGTCGTGAAACTGGTCATCTCCTCCGGCCCCGAAAGCGTCAAAGTCCCCGATGTCTCCGGTAAATCTGAGGAAAGTGCCCGCAAGATCCTCAACGACGCCAAGCTCCAGGCAGGCACGCACATCTCCCAGAACTCTCCGGACGTGGAGAAGGGTGTCGTCATCGAGACGAAGCCCGGCAACGGCTCCGAGGTAGATGTGGACTCGAACGTCGACCTCGTCGTGTCCTCGGGAATGGTCGAGGTCCCCGATGTGACGGGCAAGTCCGCGAAGGAAGCGTGCGAGATTCTCGAAGGCGACGACTATCAGCTGGGGTGCAAGACCGAAGAGGTCGAGACCGCAGACGAACCGGCGAAGAAGGTCTTCGAACAGTCATCGGCTGGCGGCAGCGAGGTCAAGCAGGGCACGGAGATCACGGTCAAGGTGGCCAAGAAGCCGCCGGAGGAGCCATCGTCGCCGAGCATTCCATCCATACCCGGCGGGGTCCCCACCTCGCCGTCTGACGACGGCGGCAGTGACGACAGCGGCGATGACACCGGTGCCGAGAAAGACAAGGACAGTGACTCGGACGCCGAGGCCATCGGCGGAGGCGGAGGCAACTGGTTCGACGGCTTCTCCGACACAGGTGCCGACGGCAACCGCTGAGTGAGTCCGACCAGACCGCAGGTCTGACACGCCGAAGGTCTGAAACGGCTGGGGCCGCCATCGAGAAGTCTCGGTGGCGGCCCCAGTTCGTCTTGTCAGGACAGAGTGAGGAAGAGGTCGGTGCGCAGATCCGCCGGGTCCATATCGGGGTTCGGCTCTGTCACGTAGACCTCGAAGAACGGCAGGTCCGGGTGGTGTCCGGCGTCGACGACCGCCTTCATCAACCCCGCCCAGGCCTCGCCCAATCCGTCATATCCACCGGTATGGGTCAGTGCGGCGATCGACCCGCCGGGCAGCTGGGACGGGATCGCGATAAGGTCTTCGCCCAGAGGCAGGGCCTGCTTCAGCCCCGAGGTGAGCGGAAGGCCGATCTCCAGGTCGACGGTGTCGCTGGGTTGGCGCGTGTACAGCGCGAATGCGGGACCAGCGATTTCCTGCTCAGCCTCGGCCAGGGCAGGGAACAGCCCGGAGAAGGCGGCGTCGAAGTGGGTTGGAAGGTCCTCCATGGCGACATTCCTGACCTCTACGACGGCGGTGGGGACCGACGTCGCCTCGAACACGGTGAGTTCGGGGAATGGTTCGCTCCGGTTGATACTCGACTCTGACATCAGTGGGTCCTCTCGGTGTGTCTCACGATCCTAATATGCCGAGTAGGGCCACAGGAAGAGTCTGAGCGCGATTGCTTAGTCGAAACAGCCGCCTCAGCAGCCGTCTGAGCCGAAGCAGCCGTCTGAGCCGAAGCAGCCGTCTGAGCCGAAGCAGCCGTCTGAGCCGGAGTGGCGGCCGCTTAGGCCGGAGTGGCGGCCGGGACGGGCTTCGCCGCGATCGCCGAGGCCATCGGAGACATCGCGGCAGCCCGAGCGGCGGCACCGTCGATGCCACAGACCTCGAGCCAGTTGCCCAGCATCAGGTAGCCGCATTCCGTGAGCACGGATTCCGGGTGGAACTGAACACCGAACAATGGCTGCTCACGGTGTTCGATGGCCATCACGACCCCATCATCGGTGCGGGCGGTGACCAGGAACTTCTCGAGATCGATGGTCTCATCAACGATCGCCAGCGAGTGATAGCGGGTCACGGTCAGCGGGTTCTTGCAGCCGAAGAAGATGCCCTGACTGTCGTGGGTGATGACCGAGGTCTTTCCGTGCATGAGCACCGGCGAGTGGGTCACTGTGGCGCCGAAGACCTCTCCCAGCGCCTGATGGCCCAGGCAGACTCCGAACACCGGGGTGCCAGACGTCTCCGCCCAGGCGATGAGGTCCGGGCACACTCCCGATTCGGCCGGCACTCCCGGACCCGGTGACAACAGGACACCGTCGTACTCCGATGCCAGGGTCACGACAGCCTCGGCGCTCAGATCGTCATTGCGGATGACGTGAGTCTCGGCTCCGAGCTCACGGACGTAGGACACGAGCGTGTAGACGAAGCTGTCATAGTTGTCGACGACGAGGATCTTTGTCATTGGCCACCGCTTCCATCAGTCACAGTTGCGTTGTTGAAGGGCATGTAGGGGGCGACGACCGGGAAGACGTACTGCATGAGCAGCAGCACCACGGCCGCGATGAGGATGAGGGCGAAGATGAGTTTGATGAACCAGTTGCCCGGAAGCAGTCGCCAGATCAGACCGTACATTCTCAGGCACCACCGTTCTTGCTGACCTTGTCGTAGGCTTTCGAGTCCTTGATGTTCTCCGGTGCACCGTCGCCGGCCGGAGTCCAGTCGGTGAGCTCGGCGTAGGCGACGTAGCGCTCTCGGGCCGAGAACATCGGGTTGCAGGCTGTCATCGTGAGGATCCGGTCCTTGCCCTTGAATTTCGGTTCGTTGGGGACCGGTGCGAGCACCTCGACTGCATCGGGGAGGATGATGTCGAAGTTGCGGAACGTATAGGTGTAGAAACCGTCCTTGGTCTGGACGATGATCTCATCGCCGGGACGCAGCTTCGCGATCTGGTTGAGCGGTTTGCCGTAGGTGACGCGGTGGCCGGCGATCGAGAAGTTGCCGACTTCGCCCGGCATCGCGGAGTTCGGGTACCGACCCACGCCCATCCGGTTGAGGACGGGTTCGAGATCGACACCCTCGGCGACCGTGCGGTAGTAGTCGTCGCCGAAGCGCGGAATGTAGAAAATGCCGAACGCTTCGTTCTTCCCCACCGGATCCGCCACGACAGGTTCGTCCGGATCCTCCGGAAGCTCGTTGGGGTCCTGGTTCTGCCAGTCATCGGTGAGCTGGTCGGCCAGCACCTCGTTGTCGCGGTTGGCTTCGATATCGGTCCACCACAGCTGCCAGACCACGAACAGGATGAGAACCATTCCGGCGGTGATGCAGAGTTCGCCGAAGGTGCGGATGGTGCCGCGAACTGGGCCCAGCGGCTCACGCTCCGGCTTCTGCCTCCGACGATTGGTGCGGCGACCTCCGTCGTTGTGTCCGCCGTCGTTCTGTGCGCTGTAGTTCTGTGCGCTGTTGTTCGCAGCGCCCGCGCCTGCACCCGCATGGGCGCCGAGGTTGGGGTCCGTTCCGCTGCTGACCGCGGGCATTACCTGAGTCGAGTCCGAGTAACCGAGTGGCGCATCGGAGTAGACGGCGGTCGGACCCCCGTTGGCGGCCGCAGCTTCAGCCTCGCGACGTCGGAGTTCACGGCGGCTGGGAAGTGGTTGATCGGTCGCTGAAAGCGAGCCGGATCCTGGGTTCGATCCTGCGCCCGAATTCGGAGCCCCGCCGAGGTCGGGTGCGGGGGTCATGGGCTCTGTGGACGGGTTCGCTTCGTAACCGCTGTATCCGCCCTGTGACTGGTGTCGTTCATTGGCCGGGTGATGCGAGGAGTTCTGCCTCTGAGCAGGACGAATAGTGGGTCGCGATGACGCGTCTGCGTCTGATTCGTTACCCGAGAAGGGACCATTCACCACTGCTGCACCGTGCCTATTGTTTCGAATCCGAGGCTCGCCCAGAGGACAAGCGGGGACACCGTATTGCACTTTATCGCATGAAACTGCACAAACAGGTCGTTCTCAGGGTAGTTGGAGTTTTTAAAACTGCCGGATGTCACGAGTAGACTGATGTCCGATTGTCCCTATTCATCAATCGGTGACCTCAGCAATGGTCGGCCGTATAAGGAGTACTCGTGGCCAAGTCCAACGGACGGACCCAGCGCCCCCAGCGCACTTCTCGCAACTCGTCGAAGGCCAATGTCGAAACCAAGACCCAGCCGAACGACGATGTCGAGGCAGTAGAGGACTCGCAGGTCGAGCAGACGGAGGACCTGGGGGACGAGAGCCTCGAGGGCGACCTCCTCAACCTGGATGAGTCCTCCGATAAATCCGACGTGGTGGCCGACGATGATGACATCGACGGCGACGCTGAAGCTGCCGACGCCGAGGCTGCCGACGGTGACGCCGACGCCTCCACTGTCGGCGACGACAACGCCGCAGATGACGACAACACTGCAGATGACGAGACGGCCAAGAAGTCCACGGCAGCCGCCACCGGCAAGAAGTCCACATCGAAGGGCTCCGGAGCCAAGAAAGCTGCCGCCGCTGATAAGGCTGATGCAGCCGACACAGCCGACGAGTCCACCGCCGACGCCAAGAAGACTGAGAAGTACGAGAAGGTCGACAAGGCAGCCAAGGTCGACAAGGACAGCAAGTCTGCCGAGAAGAGCGAGACCACCAAGGGTGCCTCCGCTAAGGGCTCATCGGCTAAGGGGGCTGGTGCCAAGGGGTCATCGACCAAGCGCACCTCGCGTTCGGGCAATCCGGCCAAACGCCCCCAGGGTCGCAAGACCGCCTCTTACACCTCGCAGTCCGGTCAGCAGACGATCAAGCCGAATCCTCGCTGGTTCCTGCCGGTGCTCATCGGCCTCCTGCTCATCGGCCTGATCTGGCTCGTGACCTTCTATGTCTCGCAGGGAGCGTTCCCGGTCGAGGCTTGGCAGAACTGGAACATCCTCATCGGCTTCGCCTTCTTCGTCGCGGGGCTGATCATGTCCACGCGCTGGAGGTAGTCGCCAGGCACCGCACCACGCTTGCTCCGAATGGCGGGACGGGGGTTGCGTCGACAACCGGGTGTACGCACCCGCAAGTCGACGCGGCCCCCGTTTTTCGTTGGCGTTCCCGTCCTCAGCCCATGCCCCCACGGCGGTCACCTGCGGGTGGAGTGCTGGCTCGCTATTGACGTTTCAACTGCCTCGACTGGCTCTTGTCCACAGGGACGAAGTTATACCCAAGCCGGGAATGTCGCTTGTGCATAACTTATTTTGGGCTTGTGACCTGGCGAAATACACGCATGTAAGTTATCCACCATGTGGATAAAGGTTGTGGACAACTAGATTCAGTCCGCGAAGACGCCAATTATTCACGGAAGTCTGATATAAGCCTGAGAGTCATTGCGCGCACCTGTGTGGGTGGTCAGCGGTGCTCTTCACATGGCCGCGATCTGCCAGACGTCGTTGATCTGCCAAGCGCTGGCGGCGAGCATCAGGAGAAGCAGCCCGAGGGCCGCGAGTGCGAACATCAGTCTCGACTGCTTCTTCGGCACCAGCAGAGCACCGCAGCCGAGCACGAAACCGGCGATGAGTCCGCCGAGGTGGGCCTGCCAGGACACTCCTGCTACGAGGAATCCGTATCCGAAGTTGAGGGCAACGAACAGCACGACCCCCGTGATGTTGCGGTCGAGCTTCCGGGTCGGCACCAACAGCACGCCGACGATCGCAAAGACCGCACCGGAGGCTCCGATGTTGTTCGTCACCCAATCCACAGAGAACGGCTTCGCGAGAACGAGGACCATGACTGATCCACCGATCGCTCCCAGCAGATAGAGGACGAGGAATCGCCAGCGGCCAAGAGCCCGCTCGACGAATGATCCGAAGAAGAACAGGCCGATCATATTGGCCAGGAGATGGAACGGTGAGGGCTGTTCGTGCACCAGGGCCACCGTGAGAACCCGCCACGGCTGTTCGAGCACGAGCGCGGGTACGAAGCTCAGCCGATGGGTCAGATCCAGACTGGGCAGCAGTTGGGACAGGAAGACCACGCCCGTGAGGATCATGATCACACTGGTGACCAGCGGAGGGGTCACAGAAAGGGCCCGGCCGGTCTCCCGGGCCGAGCCCTCCTGAGGTGTGTCCATCACACCATGGTACTCAGTTCAGTGAGTCTCAGTTCAGTGAGTCTCAGTACCCCAGGACAGCAGGTACCGATGCTCACCGGCGAATCGGAGTCAGCCGTTGATGTCGACCGATTCCAGGACGACTGGTTCGACCGGCTTGTCCATGGCAGCAGTGCGGACGTTGTTGATCTCGTCGACGACCTTCTGCGAAGATTCGTCGGCGACCTCGCCGAAGATGGTGTGCTTGCCGTTGAGCCATGGGGTCTCGGCAGTCGTGATGAAGAACTGCGAGCCGTTGGTGCCGCGTCCCATCTGCTTGCCGGCGTTGGCCATGGCCAACAGGTACTTGCGATCGAACTGGAGTTCCGGGTGGATCTCATCATCGAAGGTGTAGCCCGGGCCGCCGGTGCCGGTGCCCAGCGGGCAACCGCCCTGGATCATGAAGTCCGAGATGATGCGGTGGAAGTTGAGGCCGTCGTAGAAGGGGCGCTTGGTGGGTTCGCCGGTGGCAGGGTCGGTGAATTCGCGCTCACCCTTGGCCAGTTCCACGAAGTTGGCAACAGTCTTCGGCGCGTGGTTGCCGAAGAGGTTGATGGTGATGTCACCATGGTTGGTGTGCAGGACTGCTGTATGCGTAGAAGCTGTATTCATAGGGCCATTCTTCCACGCGCCGGGGGCTTCCGCAGATTCCGACGGCTCAGTTTGCAGACTCTGTCAGCGTTTCTGCAGGCAATTTCATGACGGGGTGATGCCCGGTGGCTTGCACCTAGGCCGTAGACTGAGACTGATCAATTGACCCCGACAAAGAGGATTGGGAATGTTCATGTCGAAGAAGTCAGCTCGAGATCCGTTCACTTCGAAGCTCGATTCCGCGAAGAAGACGTCACTCCGAGTCCTGGCCGATGCCAGCGGGGCCGCAAGTCCAAAACTCCGCGAAGCCGCTGACAAGGCACGCCCTCAGGTCGAGGCGCTTGCAGAGAAGGCTCGGCCGCAGGTCGAAGCACTGGCCGATCGCGCCGAGGATCTTGCCGTCAAGGCCCGCCCTCAGGTCGAAGCATTCGCCGATAAGGCGAATGACCAGGTTCACGCCTGGGCGGACAAGCTCGATGCCTACCGCCCCGAGGCCACCGAACGTGCCGGCAAGTTTGCGACCAACGCCGCCAACTCGCTTGCAGCCGTTGAGACCCCCCAGCTTGTCGACGATCTCGCTGTGCGCCTGACCGGCGACAAGAAGGCCGTGAAGAAGGCCCGCAAGGCACTCACCAACGCCGGAAAGCGAATCCAGAAGGACACCGCACGCAAGTCCGGTGGCGGCAAGGCCGCAGTCGTGTGGACCTTGGTCATCGGCTCGGCAGCCGGAATCGGCTACTACGTGTGGAAGAAGGCACAGCCGGTCGAGGACCCATGGTCGACACCGCTGCCCAACAACCGTCCGGAAGATGCTCGTCCGGTGGGCTCGACCCCCGCGTCCCGCCAGGGAACAGCACCCGAGGTCTCGCAAGCCGCAGTGCCCGAGTCGAAGACTGCCGAGGCCACCGCCACGGCAGCACCGACTCCGAAGCCTGCAACCGAGGCCAAGGACACCAAGGCAACGCCGGCGACCATCGTCAAGCCTGCCGAGGATTCGAAGTCAGCCGCCGAGACGGTGGAAGACAAGAACGCCAAGCACTGATCTGTCCGGAGAGGTCGACTGACATGGTCAACTGACCGGCCGATCGACCAACCCAGACAGAGAGAACGGCTCCCGCCGCTGAAGTTCGCTCACGTGAAGACGTGAGAACAACAGCGGCGGGAGCCGTTCGTCATTCACCCAGAACCTCACGCTTGTTGGCCGGCCCACCACCCCGGAAGTGACCTGAGATGCGGACCGCCAGCAGCCCCGCGATCGTGAAGGCAAGTGTCGCTGCGAGGATGAGCAGAATCGGGGCCGTCCACCCATCGGTGACATTGCCCAGCCAACCTGCGAACGGCGGGGCCAACGTGGCTGCGAGGTAACCGCCGCCCTGCACCCGGGCCGAGGCAGAGGCCGTTTCTCGGTCGCTTCCAGCGGTGCGGGCGATGATGGAGAAGATCGCGGTGAATCCGCCGCCTTGGGCGATTCCGCCGGTGATCGACCACAGCACGTATGAGCTCGGAGCGAGCAGCAACCCTGTCGGGAGCGAGAGCCACAGCGCAGCGATGATCGCCACCGGCACCCAGGGCTTGGTTCTGGCCGCCAGCAGCGGCACCCCGAATGCTCCGAGGATGGCAGCGATCTGGAACAGTGAGGCGGTGCCGCCCGAGGCTGCCGAGTCCAGCCCTCCCGTGTCGGAGAGGATCGAGGGCAGCCACGTGGTGGTCGTGTAGTAGGCAATCGACTGTCCGCTGAAGGTGATCACGAGCAGTGCGATGATGGCACGGAATTCGGGAGGTGCCTCGCGCCAAGGACGACGTGCCGGTGTGGGTGCAGGTGACGTAGGCACATCCGCCGAGGCTGCGAGGATCGCCTTGCGTCGGATCCGCAGTCGGATCACGCACAGCCAGTAGAAGAGTCCGATCACGGCCAGAGCGCCCCAGATGGCCACGGCCCACCGCCACCCGACTGCTGCAGCCAGGGGACCCGTGCCGAGCAGGGTGATCATGGAGCCGACATTCATTGTGGCCGAGTACAGGCCCGTCACCATCGACACCTGGCTCCATGGGACTTCGCGCCGGATGATCACCGGCACGGCGATATTGCCCAGAGCGATGGCGAAGCCGATGATTCCGGTGCCCGCGAGCACGAGCCAGGGCGGACCGAGCGAGCGCAGCACGGTTCCGAGAAGCACACCGGTGAGGCAGGACAGCACCGTCGCCTCCGCACCGAAGCGTCCGATGGTCTTCCCCGCAACAGGGGTGACGAGGGCGAACAGCAGCACCGGCAGACCGGTGAGGAGGCCCACCCCGGCAGAGCTCAGCCCGGTGTCGTCCTGAATGTCACCGAGGACGGCGGTCGGGGCGATGATCGGTGCCCGCAGGTTGAGGGCGAGGATGACGATGCCGACGATCATCCACGGCAGCATGCGACGGACGGCGGGCTGGTCAGACGTGGTAGCTCCTGGAGTGTTGCGGCAGTTCGGACGGCACCCGCCAGGGTGTGAAGCGCAGCAGTGCTACATCCGTTCGGGCACGCGGATGCCCAGGACGCCGAGGCCGGCCTCAAGCACCTCGAGGACCGTCTGGCTCAGACGCAGCCGGGAATCGCGCACCTCGACGGATTCGGCGATGAGGACCGGGCACTGCTCGTAGAACGAGGTGAACGACTGGGCGAGGTCGAAGAGGTACGTGCACAGTCGGTGCGGCGTGGAGCCGGCGACCACCTCGGCGAGGACATCGGAGAACCCGAGGATCGCCAGAGACAGGTCACGTTCGGCAGCCTCGCCGAGGTGGATCGGCGCAGTCGTGAACGCATCCCCGTCCGCCTTGCGCAGGATCGAGCGGATCCGGGCTCCGGCGTACTGAAGATAGGGTGCGGTGTTGCCGATCGGGGCGAGCATCCGGTCGAGGTCGAAGGTGTAGCTCGTGTCGTGGGCGACGGAGAGGTCGGCGTACTTCACGGCGCCGATGCCCACGATCTGTGCGACCTCGGCTTCCTCTTCGGGGCTGAATTCGGCGTTCGACTCCTGCAGTGTGGCCTTCGCGCGGGCGACGGCCTCATTGAGGAGTTCGGCCAACCGCACGGGGGCACCGCTGCGGGTACGCAGGATCTTCCCGTCGTCACCGAGCACGTTGCCGATCTTCACGTGCTCGACCGCAACCTCCTCTGGCAGCCAGCCGGCGGCTCGAGCGATGGAGAAGACCATTTCGAAGTGCATGGCCTGCGGAGTGCCGACGACGTAGAGGGCACGATCTGCCCTGAGGGTGCGCACCCGATGACGGACAGCCGCGAGGTCCGTCGTGGCGTAGCCGTAGCCGCCGTCGGATTTGCGGATGATAAGCGGCAGAGGCTCGCCCTCACGGCCGGTGAAGCCCTCGGGGAAGACGCACAGGGCACCGTCGCTGATGCGGGCCAGGCCCCTCTCCTCGAGTTCGGCGCAGACCGCGGCAAGGTCATCGTTGTAGATGCTCTCACCTGCCAGGTCCTCATCGGTCAGGGTGACGTCGAGGAGTGAGTAGATGTGGTTGAAGTAGATCCGTGAGAACCCGATGAGGCGCTCCCAGAGTTCGAAGGTCTGCTCGTCGCCGCCCTGCAGCGCGACCACCCGGGCACGTGCACGGGTGGCGAAGGCCTCATCGCTGTCGAACTTCGCGCGCGCGGCCTGGTAGAAGGCATTCGGGTTGGCCGAGATGTCCTGGGCCGTCTCCGATTCGATGCCGACGTCGAGGAGGTGTTCGATGAGCATGCCGAAGGGAGTGCCCCAGTCGCCGATGTGGTTCTGGCGCACGACCGTGTTGCCGAAGTATTCGTGGGTCCGGGCCAGCGCGTCGCCGACGACGGTGGTCCGCAGGTGACCGACGTGCATCTCCTTGGCGACGTTGGGCGCCGAATAGTCGATGACGATCCGCGCTCCGCTCGTCTCTGACTCGACCTCGGTGGCGGTTCCCTGGTTCAGGGTCGATGCCAGGAACTCGGGGGTGAAGGTGAGGTTGATGAAGCCGGGACCGGAGATCTCCGGGGTCTCACAGATCCCCTCGAGATCGAGGTTGGCCACGATCGTGGTCGCGATGTCGCGCGGTTTGGACTTCAGCTCCTTCGCCAGGGGCAGGGCCACGTTGGCCTGGAAGTCGGCGAACTGGCTGCTCCTGATCACGGGGTCGCGTCGCGTGAAATCCTCGCCGAAGGACTGTTCGAGGGCGAGTGCGAAACGGTCGTTGAGAAGCGAAGTCAATGATGGCATGCCACCATTCTATTGGTCAGGGGCAGAGAGCACCGCATGGGCCGCGTCGCCTCGGCGCCCAAGCTTGTAATGTAGGTCACGTGACTTCGAATTCTTACCTCAGGTACCCGCACATCCACGGTGATCTCATCACCTTCACCGCCGACGACGACGTCTGGATCGCCCCCTCCGCAGGCGGGCGTGCATGGCGTCTGACCTCGGATCATGCCCCCGTCCGCAGTCCGCGGATCTCGCCGGATGGAACGCATATCGCCTATGTGTCCTTCCGCGATGGGCATCCTGAGCTCATGCTCGCCGAGGTGGCCTCCGGGTCCCTGCGAAGGCTGAGCTGGTTGGGTGGTTCGACGACGACGATGCTCGGTTGGGCCGATGAGCGCCATATTCTCATCGGGTCCAATGCCGGTGAGTTCGAGGTCCGCAATCATGTGGTGAAGTCCGTCGACCTCGACGGCAGCGTCGACCGCCTGTCACTGGGTCGTGCCTCGGGACTGGGCAGGCACCACTCGGGTGTCACCGCTCTGTCCACGCCGTTCTCTCGTCCGCCCGCACATTGGAAGCGCTATCGCGGCGGCACCGCGCCGAGGCTGTGGCTCGATCGCGCCGGTGATGCCTCCGGATCTGGTGCCCAGTGGCAGCGACTGCTGCGTGAGGAGACCGCGTCGCTGACCGACCCAATCTGGGTCGGTGACTCGCTGGTCTTCACCTCGGACCGTGCCGCCACCTTCCCGCATCATGCACATGAGCAGGCCAATCTCTGGATCTGGGACGGCCTGGCCACACAGACCCGGTCAGCCCACGGAGGCTCGGACCAGGCCGCGGCAGGTGAACCTCGACAGCTGACGTTCCAGACGGAGGCCGAGGGCTATGTCCGCGATGCCACTACCGATGGAACCCGCATCGTGTGGCACAGCCACGGTGAGATCCGGATCCTCGACAGCCTCGACGCGCAGATCAGAACCCTGAACGTGCAGCTTCCCGGAACCGGGGTGCAGCCGCTCAACATCGATCCCACCTCCAGCACTTTGAATATCGTCCCAGATCACAGCGGCAACGCATCGCTAGTGGAGTGGCGCGGAAAGACCTTCTGGCTGGCCCACCGCGAAGGTCCAGCGCGGGCGCTGTGTGCGGATTCGTCGATCCGCACCCGTGAACCCGACGTACTCGGACAGACCGGGCTCGCCGCCTACATCACCGATGTCGAAGGTGAGGACTCGATCGAGGTGCGGGCGGTCTCCGGCGACAAGCCACCTCGGCGTATCGGGGCTGGAGCCCTAGGACGTGTCCTCCACATGACGTCCGATCCGGCGGGGAAGACCTTGGCCACGATCTCCCACGATGGCAGCATCCGCCTCGTCGAGGTCGGCAATGGCAGGACTCGCCTGGTGGGCCATTCGGGCTTCGGTGAGGCCAGGACTCCCCGATTCTCCCCGGACGGCCGCTACCTCGTGTGGTCGCAGCCGACCCAGGGTGAGGAGATGCTGAACCGGCTGATGATCGTCGACACCAAGTCGGACCGTGAGGGTCAGGCGCTGACGAGTGGGAAGTTCAATGACTTCTCGCCGGCGTTCACCGCCGATGGCAAGTACGTCGCGTTCCTCTCGGATCGGACCTTCGACCCCTCCTACAATCAGCATTCTTTCGACCTGTCGTTCAACGGTGTGACCAGGCCGTGGCTGCTGCCGCTGAGTTCGACCGAGCCAGCACCCTTCGGGCCGAGCGCCAACGGGTGGGCGATCGCCGAGGTTACCGATGAGTCCTCGAAGGCTGACAAGGCGAAGGCTGAGAAGACCGTCGTCACCGCAGAGCTCGACCTGGCAGGAGCGGAGGAAAGGATCGTAGCGTTCCCAGTCTCCTCCGGTGTCTTCCGAAATCTGAAGTCGGCCGAGGGCGGCGTCCTGTGGATGCGCACCGGTGATGCCGAAGACGGTGAACTCGGCGACAAGCACTCCGGCGATGCCGGAGAGAAATCGGGCGAGGTGGTCCAGTTCTTCGACTTCGCCAAACGCAAGGTCTCCACCGTCGTCGACAAGGCCGATGACTATTCGGTGACCGGTGACGGCAAGCTCATCATCGTGACCAACGATGGTGACGTCGCAGTGCGACCGGCCACCCGCAAGGTCGAAGCCGATGACGACGATACGGTCTCAGTTGATCTCACCCGGCTGCGGTTCGAACTCGACCAGCGGGCCGAATGGCTGCAGATGTTCGAGGAGAACTCCCGCATCATGCGCGACCACTATTGGCGCGCGGACATGAACGGGGTGAACTGGGAAGGTGTGACCCTGCGTTGGCGTCGAGTCGCCGCCAAGGCGCTGAGCCATGACGACCTCGTCGACATTCTGTGGGAGACCGTGGGCGAGCTCAACACCTCACATGCCTACGTCTCTCCCTCCAGCCCGCCCGGTGACCAGTCGAAGAAGCTCGGCTTCCTGGGTGCAGATCTGGAACGGACCGTTCAGGGCTGGCAGATTGCCCGCATCCTGCCCGGTGAGAGCAGTGACCCGGCCGCCAGGTCACCGCTGCGCCAAGCCGGTGTCGGTGCCCGCGAAGGTGATCTCATCGTCGCCGTCAACGGTCAGTCCATCGACGAAGTCCGCGGCCCGGCAGCCCACCTGGTGGGAGCGGCGGACTCGATCGTCGAGCTCACTCTCCGGCGGGGACGCAAGGACCGTGTGGTCGCAATCATTCCTGTGGCGAACGAGGAGAAGCTGCGCTACCAGGACTGGGTCCGCTCCCGACGCGAGTACGTGGCGGAGAAGTCCGGTGGTCGAGTCGGCTATGTCCACGTCCCCGACATGATGGCCGGCGGTTGGGCTCAGCTCCATCGTGACCTGCGTCAGGCGATGTCTGCCGAGGGTGTCATCGCCGATGTCCGGTTCAATCGGGGCGGTCACACGAGTTCCCTGGTCGCCGAGCGATTCGCGGACAGGGTAATCGCCTGGAACGCCACCAGGAGTTACGACAGTATGCTTCCCGACCCGGAGGACACCCGCCGTGGCCCGGTCGCCTTCCTCGCAAACGAGTTCTCGGGCTCCGATGGTGACATCATCAATGCCCGCGTGCAGGCTAAGGGACTCGGCCCTGTCATCGGAGTCCGCACCTGGGGCGGAGTCGTCGGCATCGACGGTCGCTACGACCTCGTCGACGGCACCGGCGTGACGCAGCCACGCTACGCCTTCTGGCTCGAGGGCAAGGGCTGGGATGTCGAGAACTACGGCGTCGATCCCGACATCGAGGTCGAGCATGATCCCTCACAGCTGTTCAGTGAGGACGATCTGCAGCTCGACCGTGCCATCGCCGAGGTGCTCGCCGGCCTGGATGATACCCCCGCCGCCACGGCCCCGGACTTCCCGGCCCCACGAGTTCAGTCATCGCCGCAGGTCCAGGCACCGGGCGCGCCCACGGAGTAGAACCGGCGACGGAGCCAACCCTCCAACGAAGCACCAGGACCTGGGCTCCCCGAAGCAGTTCAGCCTCCGGCGCAATCTGCCCGTCATTGTGGGCTCGCGTTCGATTTCTCGCCTGGAATCGCACGCGAGCCGACAATGACGCTCACGCGGGTGCGTGGGACCGGGGGCGCGGTCGCTGTGGGCGCCGTGGCTGTGGTGGGCGCGGGGGTGCGCAACGTCAGCGGTCGTCGACGGCAACGAGCGCCCAGACGCCGAATGCCAGGAGCACAAATCCGGAGATGATCCCGCTGAAGATGGGGATGAACGCTGGGATCGAGGCGAAGAAGGCGATGAAGCCGGCAATGCCGCACAGGGTGACGACCGTGGCGAGAATATGGAACCGGTCGAGTTTGAACACGTGGCCGAGCGCATAGAAGTGGGTGCCGACGACGAACGCCACCCAGGCCACTCCGAGCTCGGGATGTCCTAAACCGCTCAGCAGTCGCGTGCCGCCGAAGAGCGCCAGCGCTTCGATCCCGACGATGATCCAGTAGCTGCGTCCGAAGGGAACGGTCCGACGCGATCCGGCCGCAGCCTGTCCCTCGGCGGATGCAACGGACTCAGCGTGCTCGGCGGACGCTGCCGACGACACCTCGGCGCGCTTCATGCGTCTCAGTGAACGAATCGCGAAGAACACGATGACGGCGAAGACCGCGATTCCCGTGACGAGGACGAGAATACGGCCCAGGGTCGAAAACGATGCGCTGTTGATGATGAGGAACACCAGGCCGAATGCTCCGCCGATGAGGGAGCCGATCTCCGCGCCGGCAGCCGGCTGCGGTCTGGTCTCACGGGGTTGAGTCATCACTGCCCTCTCGAGTGTGCACGGATCACGGGATTACGAGGATCGGTTCTACCATCACATTCTCGCACTCCGCACCGGGTGATCCCCCGAACCCGCAGTAGCAATAGGGTTTCACCACTCAGACTTCACCGACTCATGGGTATTGACCTCTGTACTGAACTCGTGTTCACTTATCGTGAACATACATTCATTTTCTTGCGGGATCGGCTGCCACCGCCCGAAGGACAACAGCTTGAGGAGGCAAAGATGCCAGATACACACGGATCCACGGCGCCTGCGCAGGAGTTCGCCGACATCCTCTACGAGGTCGAGGAGTCCTATGCGGTCATCACCATCAACCGCCCAGAGTCGTTCAATTCCTTCCGCTCACAGACAGTCGACGAGCTCATCGAGGCTCTGACTCTGGCTTGGGGCGATAGTCAAGTCCGCTCGATCATCCTCACCGGTTCCGGGCAGAAGGCATTCTGTGCGGGAGGGGACGTCAAGCAGAAAGCGAAGACCGGCGACTACGGTCCCAGCCGGTACGGGATGTTCCGCATCTCCGAACTCCACAAGACCATGCGATCCGTGCCCAAGCCCATCATCGCCGCCGTCAACGGCGTCGCCGTCGGCGGTGGCAATGTCCTCAACACGCTGTGCGACATCACGATTGCCGCCTCCCACGCCCGCTTCGGACAGGCCGGACCCAAGGTCGGGTCCTTCGACGCCGGCTACGGCACGGCGTTCCTGGCCCGAATCGTGGGTGAGAAGCGGGCTCGCGAGATGTGGTACTTCTGCGAACTCATCGACGCCCAGAAAGCCGAGATGTGGGGCCTGGCCAATGAGGTCGTCGAAGCCGAGCAGCTCATGCCCCGAGCCAAGGAACGAGCCCGAGCACTGGGTCTCAAGGCGCCGACCGCCCTGCGCTTCCTCAAGCAGTCGTTCAATGCCGACTCCGAGATGCAGACCGGTTTCACCAATCTGGCAATGAGCGCCCTCGACCTGTACGCGCACTCTCCCGAGTCGCATGAGGGCGCTGCCGCCTTCGCCGAGAAGCGCGATCCCGACTTCAGCAGCTTCGACAACGCGTACTGAACCGCAGGCAATCAGGCCGACCAGCCCACCAGAACAGAGGACCACAGTGGACTTCGCAATCACCCCAGAGGCCCAGTCGCTGCTCGACGCTGCAGCGAGCTTCGAGGAGCGCCTCATCTCCGAGGCACGTGACCGGGAGAATGCCGGGAAGATCGGCACCGATCTGACACTGGAGATGGGCGGTGCCGGTCTCATCGCCCCCGAACTCTCGCCCCACCTCGGCGGGCAGGGCCAGACGAAGGTGACAGCGGGACTGGTCACCGAGGCGATAGCTCGCGGCGACCTCAACGTGGCGTATCTGCAGGTGGTGGGCTCATTGATGGGTCAGGTCATCGCGCGCAATGCAAGCGCCGAGGTGGCCGAACACTATTGCCGCCTCATCACTTCCGGTGCCGAAACAGTGGCCATCGGCCTCTCCGAGCCCGACGCCGGCTCGGATGCCGGCAATCCCCAGAGCACCGCCAAGCGTGACGGTGGGGATTGGATCATCAACGGCACGAAATCGATGTCACTGGCGCTGACCTCGACGGCCACAGTCATCTTCGCGAGGACCGATCCGAACGCGAAACGAGGCAAGGGCATCTCCGCCTTACTCGTCGACCTCGATGCCCCAGGAGTCGCCCGCACCCCGATCACCGATATGGGACAGTCCGCGGTGGCCCGTGGCTCGGTGGAATTCACCGATGTCAGGGTCCCGGGCGATCACCTCCTCGGTGCGGAGGGAGCAGCGTTCTCCCAGGTCATGCAGGGCTTCGACTTCTCCCGTGCTCTCATCGGCCTGCAATGCACGGGCAGCGCCACCAGAGCGATCGAGGACGCCTGGGACTATGTGAAGGGCCGGGAGGCATTCGACCAGCCGCTGTCGAAGTTCCAGGGCGTCTCATTTCCCCTCGCCGAGGCGGAGACGAAGATGGCCGCCGCCAGGCTGCTGTGTCTGAACACTCTATGGCTCGGCGACGAAGGCCTGCCCCACACCTCACAGGCGGCGATGTGCAAGTGGTGGGCGCCCCTGGAGTCCTATCACGCCATCCATCAATGCCTCCTTCTGCACGGCCAGAACGGCTACAAGCAAGATCGAGACGTGGAGAAGCGCCTCCGGGACGTGCTCGGCATGCAGATCGGGGACGGGACCGCACAGATCATGAAACTCGTCATCGCCAGGGAGTCGGCCGGACGCGCCTTCGCCCCCTGACCAGCACTCATCTGGGCCAGCACACATCCGACAAAGGTAGCTGACCAGCACATCTGACAACATCACCATCCGAAGGGACCACACATCATGTCTGCACTGGACAATCGCATCATCATCGTCACCGGCGCCGCCTCCGGGATCGGCAAAGGCATCGCCACCCGCCTGGCCGCAGACGGAGCCACCATCGTCGTCGCCGACCTCGACGCGACGAAGTCACAGGAAACCGCCTCGGCGCTGGGAAATGATTCCATCGGCGTCGCCGTCGATGTCACCGATCGGGCCAGGGTCGATGCCATGACCGCCAAGGTGGTCGAGACATTCGGCCGCATCGACGTCCTCGTCAACAATGCCGGCTGGGACAAGGTCGAACCCTTCATGGACTCGACGGCCGAGACCTGGGACCGAGTCATCGCGATCAACCTGATCGGCACCCTCAACTGCACGCAGTCGGTCGCCTCCCACATGATCGCCGCCGAATCCGGGGCCGTGATCAGCATCGGCTCCGATGCCGGACGCGTGGGCTCGAGCGGTGAGGCCGTGTACTCGGCGGCCAAGGGCGGCATCATCTCCTTCTCCAAGACCTTCGCCCGCGAGGTCGCACGGCACAACATCACCTCCAACTGCGTGTGCCCGGGACCGGCCGACACCCCGCTGTTCGCTGAGATCTCCGAGGACAACCCGAAGCTGCGCACCGCACTGGAGAAGGCGATCCCCATGCGCCGCCTGGCACAGCCTGACGATCTGGCAAATGCCGTTGCCTTCTTCGCCAGCCCCGAATCCACCTACGTCACCGGTCAGACGCTCTCCGTCTCCGGCGGACTCACCATGGCCTGACCCTCTCCCACCGCGTCACCACAACGATCCACCATCACCGGCACGAGACCAGAGCAAAGGAGCCCTGACATGCCAACCCGATTCGACACGATCCTCACCGACTCCCTCATCGACAGGCACACCTCGACAGGTGCCTGGAAGAACAAGACGCTGCTCGATCATCTGGACCACTGGACGAGCGAGACTCCCGATTCTGTCGTGTCTCGAGACCCCTATGGAAGCCACACATACCGACAGCTCTCCGCCGACGCCGAGGCGTGTGCCAGGGCCCTCATCGACCTCGGTGTGCAACCGGGTGAGGTGGTGGGCATCCATCTGCCCAATTGGTACGAATGGTTGGTCATCCACCTCGGCGCTCTCAAGGCGGGGGCGATCACGAACGGTCTCATCCCCATCTACCGCGACCGCGAGATCGAATACATGGCAAAGAAGGCCGCAGTCACGGTTCTCTTCGTCCCCAACCGGTTCCGCAAGTTCGACTACCCGGATATGGTCGACCGTCTCAGGCACAAACTGCCTGATCTGCGGCATACGATCGTCCTCGACGCTCCCGGAGAAGATCCGTTCACCTCCCGCGAGGGCTTCGAACGATGGACGGACTTCCTGGATCGCGGGACCCGAGGCTCACCGGGGTCAGCTAGTTCGCCAGGTTCGGCCGAGGCAGCAACGAACATCGACTGGGAGACGCGCAGGCCCGATCCCAATGATGTCGGTCTGATCCTCTTCACCTCGGGGACGACAGGTGATCCCAAGGGGGTCATGCACACACACAATTCGGTGCTCTCCGCGTCACTGCCCTGGCCTGATCACCTGGGCCTCGGAAACGGCTCCGTCATCCACATGGCCTCGACCTTCGGCCATCTCACCGGGTACATGTACGGAGTCTGCCTGCCGCTGCTCATCGGCGGGACCGGCGTGTTCCAGGATGTCTGGAACGGCGAGGAGTTCGCGCGACTGATCGAAGAGTTCGGCATCGAGCACACTTCGGGCGCCACCCCGTTCCTGCACGATCTCATCGAGGCCGCCAAGACCACGGATCGTGATCTCTCGAGTCTGCGACACTTCTGCTGCATGGGCGCTCCGATTCCACGCGTCATGGTCCACGAGGCCAAAGAGCTGCTGCCCAACCTCAACGTCTTCGGCGGTTGGGGGCAGACCGAATGCGGACTGGTCACCATGACCACCCCCGGCGATTCCGATGACAAGGTAACGAGCACAGACGGTCGTGCGCTCGGCGATATGCAGGTGCGCATCGTCGATCCGCTCGGCGAACCGATCCCCGCCGGAACCGAAGGAAAGGTGCAGGTCAAGGGCCCGTTCCTGTTCGTCGGGTATCTCAGCGAACCGAAGCTCACCGACGAGGCCTTCGCCGGCGACTGGCTGGACACCGGCGATATCGCAGAGATGGACGTCGACGGCTTCATCAAGATCGGCGGTCGATCGAAGGACATCATCATCCGCGGTGGAGAGAACATTCCAGTCGCCTACGTCGAGAACATCATGTACGAGCATCCCGCCATCTCCCAAGTGGCGATCGTGGCGGTGCCCCACCCCCGCCTGCAGGAGATCGCGTGTGCAGTGGTCACACTGCGAGAAGGCCAAACGTTCACAATGGATGACCTGCGCGAATTCTTCGCCGCCAAGGGCGTGACCAAACACTATTGGCCGGAGACCCTGCAGTGCCTCGATGAGTTCCCGCGGACCCCGAGCGGTAAGATTCAGAAGTTCAAGCTGCGGGAGGAAGTGGTCAGCAGGCATGACAAGTGAGACTCAGGACGTCAACGCCGTAGTGCGCGGTGCTCGCGCGGAATTCCGTGAGAAGCAGATCGTCGATGCCGCCGTCGGCCTCATGCAGACGAAGGGCTCACATGCCGTGTCGATGCAGGCGATCGCCAAGTCTGCCGGTGTCAGCGTCGGACTGCTGTACAAGTACTTCTCGGATCGGGAGCAGATCGTGCTGGCCGCGATCACCCGGGTTCTCGAGGACTTCCGGCTGCGAGTGCCGGCGGCGATCGAGGCGACCGAGGATCCTGTGCATCGGATCATTGCGGCTTTCACCGAGTTCTGTCAGGTCGTCGATGACCATCGTCAGGCGGTCGTCCTGACCTATCAGACTTCCAGGGCGCTCTCACGCGCCGGACTGGCGTCCATCCAGTCGCAGGAGCTGGCCACTCTGCAGCCGCTCATCGATGTCGTCGCCGAGGCTGCCGACAAGGGTGACCTGCACGCGGTCGATGCGAGCACGCTCGGTCACAACCTCATGACCCTGGCTCATATGTGGGCCCTCAAACACTGGTACTTCCAGCAGACGCAGGTCAGTCTGAGCCAGTACATCGACCGGCAGGTTCGCACCGTGGTGCTGAGCAACCTCAGCGACGGCGCACGGAAGAGAGTGAAACTGAATTAGTGTCCGCTGCTCCCGTGGTGTCTCAGCCTGCCTCTCAAGCTGCAGGTTGATAGAGCAGATAGAGAAATCCGTCATCGGTGCCGTAGAGGGTCTTCAGTTCGAGTTCGACCGGTGGATCGAACTGGGCACCGCGCAGGATCCTCGTCTCGGTCCCGGCGACCAGAGTCGGGCTGCGGGTCAGACACAGTTCGTCGACGCCTTCTGCCTCCATCAGGTCGGTGAACAGTTGGGGTCCGCCCTCGCACACGATCCGGGCGAATCCACGCGACTGGAGTTCAGCGATCGCCGCGCTCAGGTCCACCGACGAATGACCGGCCACGATCACCTCGGCGACCTCAGCGGCCTGTGCACGTGCCTGAGCGGGTGCGTCTGCGCAGGTGATGAGGATGGTCCGCGCGGAGCGAGGCGCCTCGGTGAACAGCGAGGCTGAGAAATCGAGATCCAAACTGTGTGAGACCACCGCCATGGGTGCCGTGGGGCTGCGATTCTCACGCAGATGCCGCCATTGCGCATCGTCTTCAGCAGGACCGTAGACCTCGGTCCTGGCAGTGCCGGCGCCGACGAGGATGACATCTGCCAACGCCCGGTTGAGGGCGAACAGCTGCTTGTCGATGTCATTGCCGAGACCTCCGGCGTGACCGGCGATGCTCGCAGCCCCATCGACCGAAGCCACGAATACCGCGCGCACCCATTGGTCCACAGCGCGAGGAAATGCCAGGGCCTCCGGCAGGATCACGTCCTTCACCTGGTTGGGGAAGAGCCGATTGATCCTCGGAATCTCAGTCATCGCCACCTCGCATCAGAACATTGGCATTCAGGCGTTGAGTCTACTCGCGAACGGGTCACGACGGGGTCCGAGTCCTCCCTCCTTGCGCCAGAATTCCTCTGTCTTAGACTGAAATCAGCACCGCAGCTGCACCATAGAGCGAGGAGGACGATCATGTCAGAGAAGCATCAGGTCCAGGTTCGTCGGATCTACGATGATCCGGTCAACAGCGACGGCACTCGCATCCTCGTTGACCGCATCTGGCCGCGCGGGATCAGCAAGGACAAGGCCGAACTCGACGACTGGCTCAAGGACCTCGCGCCTTCGAGTGATCTGCGCACGTGGTACTCCCACGATCCCGATAAGTTCGAGGAGTTCTCCCGGCGCTACCGTGACGAGCTCAAAGACGATGACCATGCCGAGGCGCTCAAGCAGCTCAAGGACTACGCGAAGAAGGGCAAACTGACCCTCCTGACTGCGTCGAAGCGCGACGACATCAGCGACGCGATGGTGCTCAAACAAGTTCTGGATAAGAAATAGTCTCCGGCCGTCACAGCTGCGACACGACTAACCACACCAAGACAGGTCAGGGACATGACATGAGCGAAACAGAGCCAGATGCGCAGGGCACCGAGCCCGATACCGATGTCCAGCGCGATATCGAACCGGACACACGAGATTGGGCTGATGTGCTCGAGACCGGGTGCGCCGTATGCGGGTTCACCGGCGACGAGGATGTCACAGCGGTCCCCGACTATGTCTCGGCTTCCGCTGATGCCTGGAGTGAGGTGCTGACCAGTCCGAATGCCGGTGTTCGTGCCCGATCGGATCGCTGGTCGGATGTCGAGTACGCCGCCCATGTGCGCGATATCCTCGACCTGTTCCGCGAACGCACTTCGCTGATCGTCTCGCAGTCGACTCCGACCCTGCCGAACTTCGACGGCGACGCCGTAGCCATCGCATCCGACTACCGCCACCAGAATCCCGCCGAGGTGGCCCTTGACCTGAGAGCGGCAGCGCTGGCCTATGCGGCCGATCTGGCTCAGATCACCGACGAACAGTGGGAACGCACCGGGTACCGCTCCGATGGACGCGAGTTCACGGTGACCTCATTGACCCGCTATGGGTTGCACGAACTCAGGCACCACCTGCAGGATGTCGGTGTCTGAACCGGCATAGTGCCATTCACAGTCGAGTGTGGAGACATTAATCTGTGGACATGGGACTGGAATGGGAGCAGCTCGTCGTCGATGCCCACGATCCGCATGTGCTCGGCCACTGGTGGGCGGAGGCCCTCGGGTGGATTGTCATCTATGAGGACGAGGACGAAGTGGAGATCAGAGCCGAGGAACACACTCTCCCGGGCCTTCTCTTCGGAGTCGACCCGGAGACCAAGACCGTGAAGAATCGCCTTCACCTCGACTTCCGTCCCGAAGACCAGGCCGCCGAAGTGGATCGACTGCTCGCTCTCGGCGCCCGACGAGCCGAAGTGGGGCAGACCGAGGACGAACCCTGGGTTGTCCTGGCCGATCCGGAAGGCAACGAATTCTGCGTGCTCTCGTCTCGCAGGAAGTAGTGCGTGGGTTCATCGCAGGATTTTATCGGACCCTGTCTGCCTGACGCCTCCGGTGCCCGAGCTCTTCCTCAGAGGAAGACGCCCCACACCAGAACAGCGATGACGACGAGGAGGAACAGCAGCGACCACGGGCTCCCGAAGTTGAGCGACCATCCGATGCCGACGCGCTTCGGAACTAAGAACGAAGGGTCCCGGGGACAGAAGTAGAAGATTCCGAGCTTCCAGTTCGCATCATCATCGCGAAGCTGCTTCCTGCGTTCCTTGCTCACCGGGCTCATGCGTGTTCCCTTCTTCGCCGCGGACAGCTCGCTCGGGCGTCCCACTCGGAATAGTGCCATTGTTCCTTGCCGTCACGTTACACCTGTTGTCAGCGTCCAGCGAGGTCAGAAGAGCCTAGAACGTGCTCCGAGAATTTATTGGACATAACTGTCCAAAATACTCTAGGCTCGCACCATGGGCAGGAAGAAGAGCTTCGACGAGCAGACGGTGATCAAGGCAGCCATCGCTGTCTTCAGCGAGCACGGATACACCGGCACCGACGTCGGCCTGATCTGCGAACGTGCGAACATCGGCCGCTCGAGCTTCTACAACACCTTCGACAGCCTCGATGCCCTGTTCCTGCGGGCACTGCGCGAATACACAGGTTCCGGAACCTCGCTTCGTGAGGAGCTGCGCACAGGAACGGCACCGGCCCCGGCGATTATCATGCACCGCCTCGGCGGGGAACTGGCCAAACAGTGCGAGAACGATAAGCGGATCGGATGCCTGTCGGCCAACACCGCGGCCGAACTCGGACGCGAAGTCGACGCGGTGTGCACGATCCTCGATCCCGATCGCCGGGCCTGGCTGGAGGCTTACGGTATCGTCCTCGAGCGCGGAAAGGTCGAGGGTCATATCCGCCCTGATGTCGACACGAAAGTGCACTCGGAGCTCATCCACAGCGTGCTCGCCGGATTGAGGATCGCTGCTCGGGTCATGCCTGCTGACAACATCCAGGCTCAGGCGAGCGCGTTCATCGAAGCACTGTGCACACCCGAGGGAATCACAGCACTGCACAACCACTTGGCACCCCACACATACGACGGCAAAGCGCCCGGACACCTCATCTCTACCGAAGGCAGCGCACAGTGACGACTTCGACTCAGGCAAGAGTCCGTGTCCCGGCTCAGGTCTACCTCCTCGCAGCAGTGATCTTCTGCCTCGGCACCAGCGAGTTCATGATCGCCGGAATCCTCGAGCCCATCAGTGCGGATCTGAAGGTCAGCATTCCACAGGCTGGCCTGCTCATCACCGGATTCGCCGTGGGGATGATCGGCGGGGCACCGGCCATGGCGCTGCTGACGCTCAGGCTTCCGCGTCGGGCCACGATGATCATCTCGATCATTGCGTTCTCCGCACTGCACATCTTGGCCGCTCTGTCGCCGAGCTATTCGATCCTCATGGTCACCCGCGTCCTGGCGGCCATCGCCTGCGGAGGGTTCTGGGCAGTGGCCGCAGTCCATACGACCCGCATCGCCCCCGCCGAGGTGCATGGTCGTGCCCTGGCCAGCCTCGTCGGCGGACTGACCGTTGCCAACCTCGTGGGCGTCCCCCTGGGTACCTGGGTGGGCACGCAGTACGGATGGCGAGCGACCTTCTGGGCCGTCGCCATCGTCACCGCACTCGCCGCCGTCCTCATCGCGCTCACAGTGCGGAACCCGGCGGATGAAGACACCGGGTCAAGCCAGCATCTGCCCACTCTTCTCAAGGCCGAGATCGCAGCGTTCAAGGGTCCACGAATCTGGCTGGCACTGGCAACGACCGCGCTCTTCCAAGCCTCGGTCTTCGCCGCATTCTCCTATTTCTCGCCCCTGCTCACCCGGGTGGCGGGGATCTCCCACGACCAGGTCCCCGGAGTCCTGGCTGCCTTCGGCATCGGTGCCTTCATCGGAGTCGTCGTGGGCGGACGCTTCGCCGATAGGAACATCTTCGGCAACATCATCGGCAGCCTCGCGGCCCTGGCGCTGAGTCTCTTCGCTCTGTGGCTGGTGGCCGACACCGGTTGGGCGGCGATTGCCATGATCGTCCTCATCGGTGCCAGCGGCTTCTCGATTGCGGGGGCGCTCAATGCCCGGGTATTCCAGATCGCCACGCAGGCACCGACCTTGGCGGCCAGCGTGAATACCTCGGCGTTCAACGTCGGCAATGCCGTCGGGCCGGCCCTCGGCGCCGCAGTCATCGCATTCGGCTGGGGGTTCAAGGCTCCCGTCGTCGTCGCGATCGTCCTCGCACTGGCCTCCCTCGTCGTCGTCGCGGCTGCGATCCGAGTCGAACGGGTCTGGACCGCTCGCAGCGGTGTCGCGACGCCCGAAGAGCCCTCAGACGCTGTCGCCTGACGCCTCTGATTCGGAGTATTCCCGGAGCAGCTTCTGAAGCCGATCTGTCATGAAGCGGTAGTACGCCTCCATCTGTCCGATTCGGCGGCGCTGGACATTTGGCAACGTTCTGCCCTGATCCTGCACCGACTCCGCGAAATCCAGCAGTTGAGTCGTAGCCCGATACTGGTGGTTCAGGCAGCCGATCCACGCGTCTGACCTCCAGCGATAGACAAATTGCCGCTGTCCCGGTTCTTTGAACCGTTCGATCACGCCGTTGTCGATGAGCAACCTCGTAGTCTCTGAGACAGAGCCTTTGCTCGCATCGAGAGCGTCTTGGAGCTGGGCCATACTCAGCGGTGAGTCGCTGAGCATGAGAACGCCTGCCGTGCGACCTGCCATCGGGGGCCAGTTCATGGCCTCGCCGATCCGACGACTGAAACTCTCGATCAGCGACGCCTTCGCCTCCCGGTCATCTGTGTCTGCGAGCGCCGCCACTTCTAACTCCTTCATAACAATTCATTCTTCAATGAACGTTCACTATTGACTGAATGTTGTGATGTACGTCATTGTATTGGAAGAGCGGAACAGTCCGCCACCCACTCCCAAGCTACCCGTTCTCAAGGAAGATGTGACGTGAAAGAAGACAACTGGGACATCATCGTCATCGGCGCCGGCTCCGCCGGGGCGGCATTCGCGGTTCGATCGGCGGAGAAGGGGAAGCGCGTCCTCCTCATCGAAGCGGGGCAAGACTATCGGTCGGCAGAGATGCACGAGGCGTGGAGATCACCGAACCCTGCAGTCGCGATCATGGAGCCCGACGCCATAGCAGGAATGATGTGGACCGATCTCAACGCAACCCGCACCGATACTCAGCGCGAAGCAATCTACTGGAGAGGAAAGGGCGTGGGAGGAAGCTCATCGGTCAACGGGCAGATTGCGATCCGCCCGCCGCTCGAGGATTTCGACGAGTGGTCGAGGTCCGGGTGCGAGGGCTGGTCGGGTGCGGAGGTCCTGCCCTACTTCTCCAAACTCGAGAATGACGAAGACTTCGGCACCGCCGACTTTCACGGCGACTCCGGGCCCACTCCCATCTACCGCGCGCCGCGCAACAAGTGGGGCGCAGTGGACACGGCACTGGCCGACTCAGCTTTGGCCGCCGGCCACCCCTGGGCCGCCGATGTCAATGCACCGCAGGCGACAGGAGTCTCTCCCTACCCCATCAACTCTCATGATTCGCGCCGCGTCAGCGTCAACGACGCCTACCTCGAAGGCGCACGTGGGCTGCCGACTCTCACCATTCTCGGCGAGGCGACCGTCGACCGCATCCTCTTCGAGGACTCGCGCGCGGTCGGTGTCAGCCTGCTCACCGGGGAGAACTCCGAGACCCGGTATGCGGACACCGTCGTCCTCAGCGCCGGGGTCATCCACTCACCGACGATCCTCCTACGATCTGGCATCGGCCCACACCACCAGCTTGAGTCTCTGGGCATCGACGTCCTCGCCGACCTTCCCGTAGGACAGGGCCTGCAGGACCATGCGATGGCGTCTATCACTCTTCCGCTCAATGACTCCTCGGGCATCTCGTCACCGGACGATCGCCACACGAATGTGTGCGTGCGCTGGTCCAGCGGCCCAGAAGAGGGGACCGAGTTAGTCAGATACAACGATCTGATGTTCGTCTCGATGAACCAGAGCGTGATCTCCATGGCGACGGCGAACACGGGCGCCGAATACGGCGCCTTCGGGGTCTGGCTCAACCAGGCCGACTCCCGCGGCACGGTCACACTGACCTCGGCTGACCCTCACGCACAACCTGCGGTCGCAGAACGGATGCTCTCCGAGACTGGCGACCGTGCCCGGCTCCGTGCCGGTATCCGGGCCGCAGTGAAACTGCTCGAACAGGACGCGACGCAGGCCATCCTCGGAGGATCCGTGAAGGACTGCAATGAGGAGCTCTTCTCTGTCCTCGACGACGATGACGCACTGGATGCCCACCTGCTGGCCACTGTCGCCGATGCTCAGCACGGAACGAGTACCTGCCGCATGGGACGTGCCGATGATCCGACCACCGTCGTCGATTCCGACTGCCGAGTGCACGGGATCGAGAACCTCCACATCGTCGACGCATCGATCTTCCCCTCGGTGCCACGAGCCAACACGAACCTGGCATCGATCATGGTCGGCGAGCTGATGGCCGACCGCATCGACTGACCAGGGCACGGTCCGACTCCGACACAGCCACCGACCATTTCCGAACTTCAGAGGAGACGCGACAATTGTGAAGACACTGCAGAACTACATCGGCGGCACCTGGACCAACTCCCAGGACCCGAACCGATTGACGGTGATCAATCCATCGACCGAGGAGTCGGTCGCCGAATTCCCGCAAGGGGCGGCAGCCGACGTCGACCTGGCAGTCGCCTCGGCGAAGACAGCCCAATCCGCGTGGAGTGCGCTGACGGTCGAGGACCGCGTGGCACGGATCATCCGGTGGGCGGATCGGATTGAGGAACACACCGACGAACTGGCCGAACTCGAATGCCGCGAGATGGGCAAACCCGTGGGCATCGGCCGCAACTTCATCGCGGCCGGCGTTGGCGGGCTGAAGGCCTCCGCACGGGAGGCGCTGACATACGCATTCGACACCTCGACCGACGATCCCGACGGAGGTCGCACTCGAGTCATCCGCCAGCCGGTGGGCGTGGCCGCCGTCGTGACACCGTGGAACTTCCCCGTCACGATGGTTCTAGGTGCTCTCGGGCCCCTGCTTGCGGCCGGAAATACCGTAGTGATCAAACCCTCGGAACGCTCACCGCTGTCGACAGTGCGACTGTTCGAACTGCTCGACCTTCCCGACGGCGTCCTCAACCTCGTGCTCGGCGACGTCAACGCCGGTGAACCGTTAGCAGGCCACGACGACATCGACCTGGTCCACTTCACCGGTTCAGTGTCCGCCGGGAGGAAGGTCGGTGCCGCGTCAGGACAGGCACTGCACCGTGCGGTTCTCGAACTGGGTGGAAAGGATCCGGTCATCGTCGACGAAGACGTCGATGTTCGGGCGACCGCTGAGGCGGTGGCCTTCGGCTCGTTCGTCAATACGGGGCAGATCTGCACGTCGATGGAACGCATCTACGTGCATCAGGCCATTGCTGAAGAATTCGTCGTCGAGCTGGTCAAGGCTGCCGAAGCGTACGCCTTCGGGGATGGCCTGCAGGCGGACGTGATGATGGGGCCCCTGGTCGACGAGAGGCAGCGGCACGTCGTCGGTGACCAGGTGAGCGATGCCGTAGCGAAAGGTGCCACGGTGCGAACAGGAGGTGAAGTCCCCGACGGGCACGGGTTCTTCTATCCGGCAACTGTCATCACCGATGTCGACGCTTCGATGTCGGTCATGACCGAGGAGACCTTCGGTCCCATCGCTCCGGTCTCGGTCGTGTCCTCATTCGCCCAGGGGCTCGAACGTGCGTCGGAATCATCATTCGGACTGGCTGCGACGGTGTACTCGCGCAGTGCCGATCACATCGATCTGGCTGCCAGCATCCCCGCCGGCGTCGTGTGGGTCAATCAGTGGCAGGGCGGTAGCGGCGTGCGAACCTATGAGCCGGCCCGAGCCAGCGGCATGGGAGCCACCGGCACGACAGCTGCCTATGACTCAGCTACTCGACCATTCACGGTGCACATCGCCCCGGAGGGGTCTTGAGTCAACTCAGCCGACGACCGTCTGTCAGCCGTCCCCGGCCCGCTCGAACCGCAACAGGGTCATTCCGCCGGGAAACGCTCGAACCTCGGTATTCGTCCAGACCTCCGCGTTGAAGTAGGACTCAGAGCCCCACAGCGGCACACCCGTACCGAGGGTGACAGGACCGAGCTTGATGATGAGCTCATCGATCTCCGAACGCAGGCTCGAGGCCAGCGTTCCGCCGCCGACGAGCCAGATGTCCTTGCCCTGTTCACCCTTGAGATCGCGGATCCGTCCTACGGGATCATTGCCGACGATTTCGACAGCGGACTCCGGGTCGGCCTCGAGCGTCGAAGATACCACGAGGTGCCGCAGGTGCGGGTAGGCGTCGGACAGTCCTGCGGCCAGGCCGAGTTCGAAGGATCTGCGTCCCTCGATGACTGTGTCGAAGTGGTGTCCCGGGCCCGTAATGCCCATCGCGTCCCTGGCCGGTCCGGGCAGGGTTTCGGGATACTCGGTGCGAATGAATTCGATGTAGTCATCGGTGATGGGCCACCATCCGCTGGGGTCGCCGCCGTCCGGGCCGGCGATGAAGCCGTCGATTGAGAGTGCGACGAAGTACTTCAGTCTACGGTGCTGGGGCATCATTGCTCCTCGGCGTCTCTGAGACAGTTCGGCGATTCTGAATCAGTCTAGACCAGCGTCCCTGCGGGCTGGAGCTTCTCACGGGCGCCCTTCTGTCCCTCCTGACCCTCGCCCATCTCGACCTTCCAGGGCTTGACCCAAGTCATCGCCTCGGACACGAGGACTTCGCCGCAGGAGCTGCAGACTTCACCCTGGGTCGTCTCCTGCCCGCAGGTGTCGTGGATCATCGGCATGTGTGCGCCGCCGGTCGGCATCGTGGTGTGCTTCTCACCCCAGAGCGCGAGCTGCTGAAGGATCGGCAGCAGATCGGCGCCGGCCTCGGTGGCGGCGTAGCCCTGACGGGTGCGTGCCCCGTCCTGATAGTCGACTCTCTCCAACAGACCTGCCTCGACCATCGAGTGCAGACGTCTGCTGAGGACCGCCTCGGAGATCCGCAGACTCTCACGCAGTGTGTCGAAGCGACCGCGCCCGTGGAGCACGTCACGGACGATGAGCAGCACCCACGGATCGCCGAGCACGTCGAGGGAGCGCCCGACGGGGCAGAGCGCTTCGGACCAATCGGATCTCAACGCCATGGGCGTTACCTTTCTTCGTAAGAAGTCTGGTTATACTGCCTCCAGTCTAACTTCTTTCAAGAAAGTATGAGCGATCGATGTCGACCACTCCAATGGGTCCCCCTGGCGCCAAGACGAGCAAGCGTCACCGCATCCACCCCGCTTGGTGGGTGGCCGCCGTCGCGTTCCTCGCGCTGCTCGCCGCGGCAGGTTTCCGGGCAGCCCCGGGCGCGCTCATGATCCCGCTCCACAATGACTTCGGCTGGTCGATGAGCGTCATGTCCCTGGCGGTCAGCGTCAACCTCATTCTCTACGGGCTCACGGCCCCGTTCGCCGCTGCGCTCATGGACCGCTTCGGAATCCGCCAGATCGTAGCGCTTGCTCTCACCCTTGTCGCAGCAGGTGCTGGGGGCAGCGTGATCATGACCGCTTCGTGGCAGCTGCTCGTCTTCTGGGGGCTGCTCATCGGGCTGGGCACGGGGTCGATGGCCATGGTCTTCGCCGCAACCATCGCCAATCGATGGTTCATCCGCCGCCGAGGACTGGTCATGGGCATACTCACCGCCGGCTCGGCCACCGGCCAGCTGATCTTCCTGCCTCCTGTCGCCGCAATCGCGGAGTCGACCGGTTGGCGTCCAGCTTCTCTGCTCATCGCTGCGGCGGCCCTCGTGGCTGTGCCGGTCGTGTGGTTCGTCCTCCGCGACCATCCGGAGGACCGCGGTGTCCTGCCCTATGGCGCCGATCCCGAGACCTATGTGCCCGACGAGCGGCCCACAGGCGGAGCCACCAAACGTGCCTTCGCCGGCCTGGCCTTCGCTGCTCGACATCGATCGTTCTGGGCTCTGGCCGTTGCGTTCGCCATCTGCGGGGCGACGACCAACGGTCTCATCGGCATCCACTTCATCCCGTCCGCACACGACCACGGCATGCCGACGACCACAGCGGCAGGCCTGCTCGCGGTCGTCGGGATCTTCGACATCGCCGGAACCGTGTTCTCCGGGTGGCTGACCGACAAATTCGACCCGCGCATCCTCCTGCTCGCCTACTACACCTTCCGCGGCGTCGGGCTCCTGCTCTTGCCCTGGCTGCTTTCGGACATCGTGCATCCGTCCATGGTGCTCTTCATCGTCATCTACGGCCTCGACTGGGTCGCGACCGTTCCGCCCACCTCGGCGCTGTGCCGTGAGGCCTTCGGCGATCGAGGCACGATCGTCTTCGGCTGGGTCTTTGCAGCGCACCAGCTCGGCGCCGCGGCTGCCGCCTTCGGCGCCGGCGTCATCCGCGATGTCTTCGGCGAATACACGTACGCCTGGTGGGGCGGGGCCATGATGTGCGCGGTCGCTGCCGCCCTGTCATTCGCGGTCAGACGCAATCGACAGGCACGTGAGAGGACAGTCATCCCCGCCGAGGCGGCTGCTCAGGTGACAACGCCGACCGAGGACTGAGCCACACCCGTTTCATGCGAAGACGGGTCCCCACAGTTCGACGCGATTGCCCTCTTGTCTCACGATGGAGAGGGAATTGCCGGGCCTTTCCGCGTGTTGTCATACTTAGGTGAATCTATCCACGAGAGGACGTCCTATGAGCAAGTTCGCAGTGACAAACGCCAACACCGGTGAGGTCGAGGAAGAGTTCGCTTCCGTCACGAAGGAAGAGATCCCCGGTTACATCGATCGTGCCCACGAGGCTCACCTTTCGTGGAAGGAGACGCCGCTCCATGAGCGCGCGACGATCCTCCGGAAGTTCGCCGACCTCGTCGATGCCAATGCCGACGAGATGACCGACATCATCGGCCGCGAGATGGGCAAGGTCAAGAAGCAGGGCCTCGGCGAGGTGGACAAGGTCGCTCGCACGGCACGTTGGATGGCCGACAACGCCGCCACCCATCTGGCCCCCACACACCTCGCAGCAGCGGGTGCGGCCAGCAGCTATGTCCGCCACCAGCCGCTGGGCGTTCTGCTGGGCATCATGCCGTGGAACTTCCCCTATAACCAGATCGCCCGCTTCGTGCTGCCCAACCTCATGGTCGGCAACGCGATCATCATGAAGCAGGCCTCGATCTGCCCGAAGTCCTCGCAGTACTTCGAAGATCTCCTCACCGAGGCGGGCCTGCCCAAGGGCGTGTACCAGAACATCTACCTCGACAGCTCCCACGCCGAGGAGGTCCTCAAGGACTTCCGCGTCAAGGGCTTCTCCCTCACCGGTTCCGAGGGCGCGGGGGCCTCCGTGGCCGCCATCGCGGCCAAGTACTACAAGCGTGCCGTCCTCGAACTCGGCGGCAACGACCCCGCGGTCGTCCTCGATTCGAAGGACGTGCCGGCTGTGGCCAAGAAGCTCGTGGGCCTGCGCCTGGCGAATGCCGGTCAGGTCTGCACCTCGCCGAAGCGCATGATCGTCGTCGACGATCTCTACGACGAGTTCCTCGCCGAGGCCGTCAAGGCCGCGGAAGCCACCAAGGTCTCAACCTTCGACGACCCCGACGTCGGCATGGGCCCGGTCTCATCCGAAGGTGCTCGCGATGACATCGTGGCCATGATCGACAAGGCCGTGTCCGACGGAGCCACGCTGCACACCGGCGGCAAGAAGCTCGACCGTCCGGGTTGGTTCATGTCACCGGCCGTGATCTCCGACATCGATCCGAAGTCGGACCTCGGCTGCAATGAGCTCTTCGGTCCCGCGGTCATGGTCTACCGGGCCAAGGACGAAGAGGATGCGCTGCGTCTGGCCAATGACACCGAATACGGGCTCATGAGCTCGGTGTGGACCGATGACCTCGAGAAGGGCGAGCGCTTCGCTGCCAAGGTCAACGCCGGCATGACGCTCATCAACTCCCACATGGAATCGGGACCGGAATACCCGTTCGGCGGCATCAACCGCTCGGGCTACGGCCGCGAGAACGCTCAGTGGGCTTTCCAGGCGTTCACGAACGAACACCTGATCCGCGTTCACGCCTGAGACTGAGACACCAGGCCTGAGCTCCAGGCCTTTGTTTTCGGCTCAGACACACGGATAAGAGCACAGACGAAGATCCCGCCGACAGCGTCCATATCGCTGTCGGCGGGATCTTCTTTTACGAGTGCTGTCTCAATAGCTTCTCGAGTGGAGGTAAGGGGACTCGAACCCCTAACCCCCTGCTTGCAAAGCAGGTGCGCTACCAATTGCGCCATACCCCCGGAGTACAGGCCGATATTACCCGCTCAGACGCTGACTGCGCAATCGGAGACAAGAGCGAGGGTCTGCTGCTCACGCGGACTTCAGCCGCATCACTACGCGCCTCGCGCCTCCCACCTCGGAATCGGTGTCGGCGACCTTCGTGAATCCCTCCTCTAGACGGCATCGAGCCTCGAGGATGCTCTGCCGCCGAGCCGATAGGTCAGACACCAGCAGGCGATGGCATCGGGTCCGCGTTTGGGCCCGAGCATCGTCTCCACGTCATCGAAGCTCTCTGCTGCGGCGGGGAGGATCTGAGCGTCCATGAGCCCCTCCTGATTCCGAACTGTGTCGGACACACTACTCCCGCACGCCCGACGTGACTACGGTGCCGAGTCTCATCGGCCCAGAGCTCCGCGCACGGAGCAGTCTAAGTCTGAGCCACCTCGGAGTGCAGAGCAGTGACCAGAGGCTCCAGCTCCGGCACTTCGCCGGCATCGGCCAGCGCCGCTTCGAGAACCCGATCATGCGTCGGGCGGGCGGCGGCGAACAGTTTCCATCCGGACTCGGTGAGTTCGGTGTAGATTCCCCGACGGTCGTCATCGCAGAGGATCCTCGTCAGGAGTCCGCGGTCCTCAAGACGGGTGACGAGCCGTGTCGTAGCGCTGCTCGACAGGGCTGCCGCGCGGGCCAGCTGCCGCATCCGCATGTGCCAGCCGTCCTGCCGGCTGAGTGCGTCCAGAACCGTGTATTCGACGACCGAGAGCTGATGCTCGCGCTGCAGAGAGCGCTCCAGCTCGGTCTCGATCAATGCGTGCAGAGCAGCCAGAGTACGCCAGCCGCGAGACCGGATCTCGACTGCGTCATCTCTGATGCCCATGTGTCTCTCCTTCAGATCGTCTTCACTACAGAATACACCACTTGCGCGGATAGAACGCGTGTGCAAGTATTTATACCGTTGCGTTTGCAACTACTGCATACGCCTTCTATTGTACACGCGCCAAGGTGGTCCACCGTCTTGGTGCGAAGGGAGATACACACCATGCCACTCGCACTTCTCGCTCTCGCCATCGGCGGGTTCGGAATCGGACTCACGGAGTTCGTCATCATGGGCCTGCTGCCCGAGGTGTCCGCCGACTTCGGGGTCTCCGAGACCGTCGCCGGCTATCTGATCTCGGGATATGCCCTCGCTGTCGCCGTCGGCGCCATCCTCATCACGGTGGCTCTGACCCGTGTGAACCGCAAGGTCGCACTCGTCGTGCTCATGGTTCTGTTCATCATCGGCAATGTCCTCTCCGCTCTCGCACCGAGCTACGACATGATGATGATCGGTCGAATCGTCGCCGCACTCTGCCACGGTGCCTTCTTCGGAATCGGCTCCGTTGTCGCCGCCGGGCTCGTTGGACCAAATCGCCAAGCGGCTGCGATTTCAATGATGTTCGCTGGTCTCACCAGTGCCAACGTTCTCGGCGTGCCTCTGGGCACATTCCTCGGTCAAGCCGCTGGCTGGCGATCGACATTCTGGGTGATCTCCATCATCGGGGTCATCGCGCTCGTCGGCATCGTCCTTCTCATCCCGGCGACCGCTGCACAGGCGAACGGCACCGGCAGCATCCTCGGCGAGTTCCGCATCTTCCGGTCCGGGCAGGTATGGGCATCGATTCTCATCACGATCCTCGGCTACGGGGGGATGTTCGGCGCCTTCAGCTATATGGCCTTCACGCTGACGGGGGTCTCCGGATTTGTCAGCTCATCGGTGCCCTGGCTTCTCGTCCTCTTCGGAGTCGGACTGTTCATCGGCAACTTCCTCGGGGGACGGGCCGCAGACAAGAGCCTCGGGGCCACGCTGATCACCCTGCTCATCGGACTCGTCATCATCCTCGCTGTGTTCTCCCAGGTCGCCGGAAGCCAGATCGCCACGATCATCGCACTGGTATTCATGGGCGCTTTCGGCTTCGCCACAGTGCCGGCAATGCAGATGCGCATCATGCGTCACTCCGAAGAGGCACAGACGCTGGGATCGGGTGCCAACATCGCAGCCTTCAACGTGGGCAACGCCTTCGGTGCCTGGATCGGCGGAATCACCATCGCCGCCGGCCTCGGCTACGCATCTCCGCTGTGGGCAGGGTCTCTGGTCACAGCCGTCGGCCTCGTCGTTCTCGTCATCGCCGGTTTCAGTCGGGGCGGAGAGCTGCGTCGCAGTTCAACCGCGCCGGATGCCGGGCAGCAAGCAGCAGACGGGGAGCCGCACACCGTGACCGCGCAGAATGTGACCGCGCAGACAGGGCAGTCCGTCTGACCTCGCCCCGGTCCGCAACGCGATGCGGCCCAGGTCTGCTGGGCCCTGACGGGTCAGCACACCTGGGCCGCATCGAACCTCAGATCAGATCATTCGGCTACTGTTTCCGCAGCCGAGTCGACCACCTCGGCGTGGGACTCTTCCTGGTCTTCAGGCTTCTTGATGAAGAACGAGAGCACCACGGGCACCAGAGCGATGATTGCGGCCAGCAGGAACGCATTGTGCGCTCCCGGCGCACCCGACTCCGCAACGGAGCGTCCTGCGGCCTCGCCCGAGTGCAGCGCGGAGGAGTAGATCGAGATGAGAAGCGCGGTTCCGGCCGCTCCTGCCACCTGCTGCATGGTGTTGAGCGCAGCGGATCCATGCGAGTACAGCTTACGCTCGAGCGATCCCAGGGAGGCGGAGAACAGGGGCGTGAACGACCCGGCCAGTCCCAACGACATCACGGTCTGGATGACGACGAGGACCCAGGTCGGAGTACCCACGCCGACCAAGGAGTACGCGAACATCGATGCAGCGATCATGATCGATCCCGGCACCAGAAGGGTCCTGGGGCCTCGTGCGTCGTAGATGCGGCCCATGACGGGTGCAAGGACACCCATGAGGATCGATCCCGGCAGCAGGACGAGACCCGACTGGGTGGCGTTGAGCCCGGCAACGTTCTGCAGGTACAGCGGAAGCAGGGAGAAGGTGCCGAACATAGCCAGTGCGACGACGGCCATGATGATGACCGCGATGACATAGTTCTTCGCGGAGAAGACGCGCAGGTCGAGCAGCGCCCGATCCTCCTTCTGCAACATCAGCTGTCGCCAGGCGAACAGAGCCAGGAAGACGAGACCGGCGGCGATCGCAGTCCACGCGAAACCGGTTGAAGAGCTTCCTCCCGCATCGCCGCCATGTCCTCCGCCGAACTGGCTGAGGCCGAAGACGATACCGCCGAAGGCGAAGACGGAGAGAACGACGGAGACGTAGTCGATCGGTGCATGGGTGACCTCACCCAGGTTCGTCATCCACTTCGCGCCGAGGCCGAGTGCGATGAGCGCGATCGGCAGGACGATGGCGAACAGCCAGCGCCATCCCAGAGAGTCGAGCACGATGCCCGACATCGTCGGACCGATTGCCGGTGCGAGTGAGATGACGAGGCCGACTCGGCCCATCATGCGACCGCGAGAGTGCGCTGGGACGACATTCATCATCGTCGTCATCAGCAGGGGCATCATGATTCCGGTGCCCGCTGCCTGGACGACACGTCCGACGAGCAGGACGGTGAATCCGGGAGCCACGAGGCAGATCAGGGTGCCCGAGGAGAACAGGATCATCGCCGCCAGGAAGATCTGGCGGGTGCTGAAGCGCTGCAGGAGGAATCCGGTCGTCGGAATGACGACGGCCATGGTGAGCATGAACGCACTGGTCAGCCACTGTCCAAGCTCTGGCGGGATCCCAAGCGAAGCGTTGAGCTCCGGGATTGCAATGGCCATCGTCGTTTCGTTGAGGATCGCGACGAAGGCGGCCACCAAGAGCAGCCAGATCACCCGCATCCCGGCAGGATCGATGGATTCAGCCTGTGCGTCGTTCGCACGTGAGTGGGAGGTGTCGCTGGACAAAGGGGTGCTCCGATCAAAGGTTCTGTCATCGCCCGGACTGGGCGGGAAACTGCTCACAGCCGCCAACTGTGCGTGCAGACAAAAGGGTCAACGAGGATACACTCCAGCTTATTCCGTCGGTTCCGAATTGTCGGTGGGGAAAACCCCAATCTGACAATATCGTGATTCAACTCTCTTATGGCTGTCGATGCCTGTCAGCAGAACTACAACGGCGAGCGGACCCTCCATACCTAAGACGGTGAGATCGACGCATAACTGGGATGCGATAGATGGGATGGGTGCTGAACTACAACGGCGAGCGGACCCTCCATACCTAAGACGGTGAGATCGACGCATAACTGGGATGCGATAGATGGGATGGGTGCTGAACTACAACGGCGAGCGGACCCTCCATACCTAAGACGGTGAGATCGACGCATAACTGGGATGCGATAGATGGGATGGGTGCTGAACTTTCGGCCGAACGTGGAACTCGCTGCCAAAGGTACTCAAACGTCTGTTTCCCGAGGTCGAACTCGGCAACGATCCATGGCTCTCGCTGTTACAGGCAAACGGACGGATCGAACTCGGCAGGGCCGGCATCTGAACAGAGTGGAAATGGCATCCGGCTCCATTCTGCTCACTGCCCGTCGTCATCGCCGCAGAGATACAACGAAGGCTCCGAACCACAATGGTTCGAAGCCTTCGTTCGTTGGTGGAGGTAAGGGGACTCGAACCCCTAACCCCCTGCTTGCAAAGCAGGTGCGCTACCAATTGCGCCATACCCCCAGAAGGGATTCACCTTCACACCGAGTCGGTGTGTCCGGACCATTCGGCTTGGGCACTTTGATTCTTGTGCCGCCACCCGAAGAATGCACCGAGCCCCACAAGAGTGAGACTGCTGAGAATCCATTTCTTCATGATCCTCCTCGAAAGGATGTGGGCCTACCTGGACTTGAACCAGGGACCTCTTCGTTATCAGCGAAGCGCTCTAACCGCCTGAGCTATAGGCCCTTTTCAGGGGGTGAACCCGAAGTAAAACGATACCCAACGGCTCATTCCAACACAAATCGGCTGACAGTGACTCGCCTCACACGACCTCATCATACTCTGAGATCGCCCCCTGAACCGCCTGACAGCGGCTCGGAATTCCCGAGCTGGGATTCCGAGCCACCGTCGGGTTCTGGAGGCGGGGTGGGGCAGATGAGCCCCCCAAAAGCAGGCTGCGGCCGGTGTCAGCCGTCAGGTCTCAGTCGTCGGTCAGCGTCAGATGGAATCCACCCGCGATGAGGGATCCGATGTTGTAGATGAACGCAGCCAAAGTCGACAGGGCAGTCATCAGCACGATGTTGATGACCGCGATGATGAAGCCGGCTGCCACGACTCGGCCGAATCCGAAGATTCCGACGATCTTCTCGGCCGATTCTGCGCCCGCAACTTCGGAAATCGTCGATTCCAGGCCGCTCATGACGCCGGTGGCCTGGAGGACGACCCAGAGCACGACGAAAGCCACGATGGTGGCGATGCCGATGGCCACGGACATGAGGAACGACATCTTCATGACCGACCATGGGTCCACCGCCGACACGGTGAGGCGAACCGTACGCGGGCCCTTCTTCTTCTTATTGCCCTTGCCGCTGTCGACCATGTTCTTGACGCCCATTTTCACGCTGCCGGAGCTGGCGCGAACGGTGTTGGCCGCTGATCCCATCGCCGAGGTGGCAGGGCCGCTTCCGGACGAGGCCTTCTGTGACCCGGCTGCCTGGCTCGAAGGAGCTGAGCCGCCTGCAGCAGTTCCGGACGAGGACTGCCCGGCCGCAGCCGAACCTCCTGAGGACTGTCCGGCCGAAGGAGCACGGTTGGGCTTCGGCGAGGCTTTGGGGGCAGGAGGAGCCACCACCCGGGTCTTATCGGATGGCTTGCCCGAATTCCCGGAGTTGCCCGAACCTGCCGAGTTTCCGGAGCCGGCCGAAGGATCAGCCTTCTCCTCATTCTTCGACGATCCTGCCGTCAAGCGGGTGGAACCACCGGACGTGCGTATGATCTTGCCTGAGCCTGGCTGTTTGTTGTCGCTCACTCTTCCACATCCTCGCTGCCGGTCTGAGGCTCTACGTCCTCACCCTCCGGTTCCTCAGCTTCTTCGTCAAGTTCTTCGACCACGGTCTCGGGTCCACGCGTTACTGCGATAATACGATCATTCTTGCCCGGTTTCGCGAACACCACACCCATCGTGTTGCGTCCCTTAGCCGGAACTTCATCGATATTCGACCGAACGATCTTACCGCGCTCCATGACGACGAGGACCTCTTCTCCCTCATCGACGATCAGTCCACCCACCAAGTCTCCGCGCTGCTCCGTGATCTTGGCAACCCGAATTCCCAGGCCGCCGCGGCCCTGCAGACGGTATTCGTCGACCGGAGTCCGCTTCGCATAGCCGCCCTCAGTCACGACGAAGACGAAGGTGTCGGGCTGGATGACATCCATGGTCAGCAGCTCGTCATCACCCTTGAACTTCATTCCTGTCACACCGCCGGTGACTCGTCCCAGTGGGCGAATCGAGTCGTCGTCGGCTGCGAACCGGATCGACATTCCCTTGCGGGAGATCATCAGGAGGTGGTCCTCGGAGCTGACGATCCGGGCCGAGACCAGCTCATCCGGCTGACCCTTGTACTCACGGAGGTTGATCGCGATGACGCCGCCTGTGCGGTTCGAGTCGTACTCACTCAGACGGGTCTTCTTCACGACACCGGACATCGTGGCCAGGATGAGGAAGTCAGCCTCTTCGTAGTCTCGGATGGAGAGCACCTTGGCGATCGTCTCACCCGGCTGCAGAGCAAGCAGGTTCGCCACGTGCTGGCCCTTGGCATCCCGTGATCCTTCTGGCAGCTCATAGGCCTTGGCCCGGTATACGCGACCAGTGTTCGTGAAGAACAGCAGCCAGTTGTGTGTGGAGGTGACGAAGAACTGCTCGACGACATCGTCTCCGCGCAGGTTTGCACCCTTGATGCCCTTTCCACCACGGTGCTGTGCCCGGTACAGGTGGTTCTGGGTGCGCTTGGCATATCCGCCGCGGGTGATGGTGACGACGACCTCTTCCTCAGGAATCAGGTCTTCCATCGACACATCTCCGTCGAATCCGGCCAGGATCTTGGTCCGGCGGTCGTCACCGTAGCGATCGACGATCTCGTCGAGTTCTTCCGAGACGATCTCACGCTGGCGGGCAGGAGTCGCGAGAATGTATTTGAACTCAGCGATCTGCTGTTCGATCTTCTCGGCCTCTTCCTGGATTTTCAGGCGTTCCAGGGCAGCGAGGCGGCGCAGCTGCAGATCGAGAATGGCATTGGCTTGAATCTCATCGACCTCGAGGAGCTCCATCAGACCTGTACGAGCTTCGTCTGATGAAGGTGAACGACGGATCAGAGCAATGACCTCGTCGAGGGCATCGAGGGCCTTGAGGTAGCCGCGCAGGATATGCGCGCGCTCCTCGGCCTTGCGCAGACGGAATTCGGTGCGCCGGACGATGACTTCGATCTGGTGCTTGACCCACAGGCGCAGGAACGAGTCCAGGCTGAGGGTGCGCGGCACGCTGTCGACGATCGCCAGCATGTTCGCAGAGAAGTTCTCCTGCAGCGAGGTGTGCTTGTAGAGGTTGTTGAGCACGACCTTCGCCACCGCATCGCGCTTGAGCACGATGACCAGACGCTGTCCGGTGCGTCCCGATGACTCGTCACGGAGGTCTGCGATTCCGGCGACCTTGCCGTCCTTGACGTAGGAGGCGATCTTCGCGGCCAGGGTGTCGGGGTTGACCATGTGCGGCAGCTCCGTGACGACCAAGCAGGTCCGTCCCTGGATCTCCTCAACCTCGACGACAGCGCGCTGTGTGATCGAACCGCGGCCGGTGCGGTACATGTCCTCGATGCCCTTGCGACCCAGGATCGTCGCGGCCATCGGGAAGTCGGGTCCCTTGACGATGCCGAGCAGCGCCTCCAGTGCCTCTTCCTTGCTGACTTCGGGGTGAGCGAGAAGCCACTGAGCTCCGGCGGCGACCTCACGAAGGTTGTGCGGCGGGATGTTCGTGGCCATTCCCACGGCGATACCAGAGGATCCGTTGACCAGGAGGTTCGGGAACCGCGAGGGCAGAACCGTCGGTTCCTGGTTGCGACCGTCGTAGTTGTCCTGGAAGTCGACAGTGCCCTCTTCGATGTCCCTGACCATCTCAAGGGCCAGAGGAGCCATCTTGCACTCGGTGTAACGAGGCGCGGCAGCACCGTCATCTCCTGGTGACCCGAAGTTGCCCTGTCCGGCGACGAGCGGGTAGCGCATCGTCCACGGCTGCACGAGGCGGACCATCGCATCGTAGATCGCAGAATCGCCGTGCGGGTGGTATTGGCCCATGACGTCGCCGACGACGCGTGAGCACTTCGAGAAGTTGCGGTCCGGGCGGTAGCCGCCGTCGAACATCGCGTACAGCACGCGCCGGTGGACGGGTTTGAGTCCATCGCGGACATCCGGCAGGGCACGGCCGACGATCACGCTCATCGCGTAGTCGAGGTACGACCTCTGCATCTCCAGATTGAGATCAACCTGTTCGACACGGTTGATTTCGGTTCCGATATCGTTTTCGTCAGCCAATGTGGGCTCTTCCCTTGTGTCTTAACCCGCGCAGCACGGCGGTGAGTGAATTCGTCAGAGTCTGTGTGACCGTCGGCTCCCGGCAGCGGCCGAGAACAGACGGTGAGGATCAGATATCGAGGAAGCGAACGTCTTTCGCGTTCTCTTGGATGAAGCGTCGACGCGAATCCACGTCATCGCCCATGAGCACCGTGAAGATCTCATCGGCCACAATCGCATCGTCGAGCGACACCTGTTTGAGCAACCGGTGGTCAGGATCCATCGTGGTCTCCCACAACTCCTCATAGTTCATTTCGCCCAGACCCTTGTAGCGCTGAATCGCCATGTCCTTGGGCAGACGCTTGCCGGAGGCTCGTCCGGTTTCGAGCAGACCATCGCGCTCATTGTCTGTGTATGCGAACTGGTGCGCGGCGTTCGACCACTTGAGCCGATACAGCGGAGGAGTCGCCAGGTAGACGTAGCCATGTTCGATGAGCGGCTTCATATAACGGAAGATCAAGGTCAGCAGCAGCGTCGTGATGTGTTGGCCGTCGACATCCGCGTCGGCCATGAGCACGATCTTGTGGTAACGCAGCTTGTCAAGATCGAACTCTTCGCCGATGCCGGTGCCGAAGGCCGTGATCATGGCCTGGACCTCGTTGTTTCCCAACGCCCGGTCGAGTCGAGCCTTCTCCACATTGAGGATCTTGCCGCGCAGCGGCAGAATCGCCTGGGTATTCGGGTTGCGCCCCTGTGTTGCGGAGCCGCCTGCGGAGTCACCCTCGACGATGAAGACTTCGGAGATCGTCGGGTCTTTGGACTGGCAGTCCTTGAGCTTGCCGGGCATGCCCGAGGATTCGAGCAGTCCCTTGCGCCGCGTGGCTTCACGGGCCTTGCGTGCAGCCAGTCTCGCCTGGGATGCCTGGAGACCCTTGCGTACAACGTCCTTGGCCTGAGCCGGGTTGGATTCCATCCAGTGGCCGAGTTCGTCGCGGACAACGCGCTGGACGAAGCCCTTGACCTCGGAGTTGCCCAATTTCGTCTTCGTCTGGCCTTCGAACTGAGGATCGCCGAGCTTGACCGAGATGACAGCGGTCAGTCCCTCACGGATGTCGTCACCGGTGAGGTTCGCGTCTTTCTCCCGCAGGAGTTTCTGTTCCCGAGCGTAACTGTTGATCAGCGAGGTCAGTGCCGTGCGGAAGCCCTCTTCGTGAGTGCCGCCCTCATGGGTGTTGATGACGTTGGCGTAGGTGTGTACCGATTCGCTGTAGGACGTCGTCCACTGCATCGCGATCTCGAGAGAGAGCGTCTCGCCGGGCTCCTCGGACTCGAAGACGATGACATCCGGGTGGATGAGATCGGCCTTCTTCGTCGCATTCAGGTACTGCACATAGTCGAGCAGACCGTGTTCGTAGTGATACGTCGCCTCACGCGGTTTGGCGTCTGTCTCTTCGTCCTCGTCGATCTGGACGTTGTCGTCGTCGATCTGAACGTGCCGTTCATCGGTCAGGCTGATCTTCAGACCCTTGTTGAGGAACGCCATCTGCTGAAAGCGCGCCCGCAGATACTCATACGAGAAGTCGGTGGTCTCGAAGATTGTCGAGTCCGGCCAGAAGGTCACCATCGTGCCGGTCTCGGAGGTCTCGTCGCCGCGGCGAAGCTCCCCTGTGGGAACACCCTTCTCAAAGTCCATGTTCCACACGTAGCCGTCGCGTCGAACCTCGACCTCCAGGCGCTCGGACAGCGCATTGACCACTGTCGAACCCACTCCGTGCAGACCGCCGGCCACGGCATAGCCACCTCCGCCGAACTTACCGCCGGCGTGCAGAATGGTCAGGATCACCTCGACGGTGGGCTTACCCTCTGTGGGGTGCATCGCCACCGGCATTCCACGCCCGTCATCGACGACTCTGACTCCGCCGTCGGCGAGGATCGTCACCTCGATGTGATCACAGTACCCGGCCATCGCCTCATCGACGGAGTTGTCGACGATTTCCTGAACCAGGTGGTGGAGACCGCGTTCCGAAGTCGAACCGATATACATGCCAGGTCGTTTGCGAACTGCTTCGAGACCCTCAAGTACCGTAATATCCCCGGCATCGTAATGGGGTAGATCCTCGGTCGTCATATGACTCCTAGTGCGGGTGGGCGCTAACAGCTTCCTATTCTACCGCGCCACGCCCGGAAATGCCCGTAAGCGGCCCATTAAGGTGCATTTGCGGAATTTTGAAGCCTCAGATGTACCCCCGGGCACGAACGGGACCGGCTATCGCCGTTTAAGGCCCTCTATGGTTCTTCAGATCTGCTGCGGTGCAGACTCAGAAACTCCTCAGCCGAAGGTGTCCCGTGGCCCACGTCCGGAGACACTGCGCCGACCCTTCTTGAAACTGCGCCCTCGTGGCCCGCGGATCTCAATCTCCGTGATCGTCTGCGAGCCGAGACCAGCCTCCAACGCTCTGAGGATCGTGGGCTTGAGCACCCGCAGCTGAGTCGCCCATGTCGTCGAGTCGGCGGCGATGATCAGCAGCGGAGGAGAGAAATCGACGGGTTTGCAGTGCATTGCGACCTGTTCTCCCACCAGATCGGGCCACCGGCCCAGCACCTTGCCGATGTCGATGGAAGACGACCAGCCTCGGGCGGAGATCAGCTTTCCCAGCGCCGATGAGATCGCCGCAGGGTCACGTTTGTCCTTGCCCGGCGAGGAGTAGATGGCTTCGCCTCGCAGTCGTGACCGGCGACGGCTGCGGACGAACTTCGCCTCGGTCGCTTCCATCCGACGCACCCGGTCGAGAGCTTCAAGTGCCGCGACCGGAGTTGAAGTGTCCTTCTCGATCCCGCTCATGGGAGCAGACGCTCCTGACCGATCCTTCGGCCCTCAAGCCCTGCGGGCAGATCGCCGTCGACGGCTGCGGTGATGAATACCTGCTCAGCTTCAGTGATCCGAGAAGCCAGTCGGTTCCGACGTCCAGTGTCGAGTTCGGCGAAGACATCGTCGAGGACAAGGACCGGCTGCTCGGCGGCCGACCCGGCATCGGAGCTCAGCAGATCCCATCCGGCCAACTGCATGGCAAGAGCCAGCGACCAGGTCTCGCCGTGTGAGGCGTAGCCCTTCGCCGGATGTTCGCCGATCGTCAGAGCCAGATCGTCACGACCGGGACCGTGCAGGGTCAGACCCCGTTCGATCTCCGTAGTGCGTCTGCGCTCGAGGGCGGCCAGCAGCAGCTCCCGGCATTCGGCAGCGGATTCGGCCTGAGAATAGTCGATGCGTGAATCGTAGCGAGCTTTGATTCCCTGGCGTTCCAGTCGAGCATCGGCAGCGATATAGGCGAAGTTCTTCTGCAGCGGCTCGACGATATCGGCGAGGATCCTCTGCCTGCCGTACACCAGCTCGGAAGCGGAGTCCGCATAGGCCATGTTCCAGATGTCCAACGTCGCCTCGAGTCCGGGGTCGCGATCCTCGCGCAGACGCTTGAGCAGTGCGTTGCGCTGCTTGAGAGCACGTTCGAAATCTGTGATCACCGAGGAATAGCGAGGATTGCGGGACACTACCAGTGTGTCGATCCATGATCGTCGTTCTGCTGGTTCGCCCCGGACAAGGCTGAGATCCTCTGGTGCGAAGACGACACACGAGACGAGTCCGAGTATCTCCTTCATCTTCACCGGGGAGCGGTTGACCCGTGCCCGGTTCGCGCCCTTGGACTGGATCGAGACTTCGACCGTGGCATGTCGCTGATCACGGTTGACGAGAGCGGACACGGTTGCCGTCTGGGCGGATTCATTGACCAGCGGCGCATCGAAGGCAACTCGATGAGAGCGCAGATGAGCAAGATACCCGATGGCTTCGACGATATTGGTCTTGCCGGTCCCGTTGTCGGCCACGAATGTGGTGACCCCGGGTTCGAACTCGAGATCGAGTTCGGGATAGGACCGGTAGTTACGCAGCGAAAGTCGGGATATCCACATTCAGATACGCGTTGGCATGAGCAAGTACCGATACGATTCGTCGGCCGACGATTCCAGATCCCTCTGACCCGAGATGATGACGGGCTTCATCGGCTGGGTGAACGAGAAGTTCACATATGGGCTCTCGATGGCAGCGAGACCTTCGGCGATGTAGTGAGGGTTGAAGCCCACGGTGATCGGGTCACCTTGGAGCACTGCCTCGACGGCTTCCGAAGCTTGGGCATCGTCGCCGGTTCCGGCGTGGAGTGTGAGCATTCCGTCGCTGACTTCGAAGCGCAGCGGAGTGTTCCGTTCGGCGACGAGGGAGACACGACGGACAGCCTCACGCAGAACGCCAGTTTCGACGATCGCGTGGATCGGCACGGAATCAGGGAACAGCGAACGAACCTTGGGGTACTCGCCTTCGACGAGGAGTGAGGTTGTGACTCGGCCCGCCGAGGTGAAGGAGATGAGATCCTTGCCTGCATCGTTGGTCAGACCGATCGTGACATCACCGCCGAGTGATTTCGAGACATCGGAGAGAGTGCGTCCGCGCAGAAGTGCGACAGCGGAGACGTCGGGACGTCCGGGGTTCCAGGTGAACTCCCGGACAGCGAGCCGGTAGCGGTCGGTGGCCAGAAGCGTGACCTTTTCGCCTTCGATCTCGACGCGAACGCTGGTCAGGATCGGCAGGGTGTCGTCTTTCGACGTTGCGATCGTGACCTGTGAGACGGCGTTCTGGAATTCACCGGCTGCCACGGTTCCTGAGGCGTCGGGGACCTGAGGCAACGACGGGTATTCGCCGACAGGCATCGTCATGAGAGAGAACCGAGACGAGCTGCAGGTGACGTCGACCTTCGAATCGATCTGCTCGAGGGTGACTTCCTGGTTCGGAAGTGCCTTGGAGATGTCGGCAAGGAGTCGGCCGGAGACGAGCACGGTGCCGGCGGTGACGACCTCAGCTGAGATCTCGACTCGGGATGAGACTTCGTAGTCGAAGACGGAAAGACGAACGGTCCCACCAGCCTCGGCGGTGATGAGAATGCCGGTGAGCACTGGTGCGGAAGGACGACTGGGGAGGGTCTTGGTTGCCCAAGTCACCGCATCGGCAAGGACATCGCGGTTGACTTTGAACTTCAGGGGAGATGCTTCGGCGTTCACTTTACTCCTTCGGGGCGACCACCCGACGTGTTCAAGACACTGGCTTGACGTTGCTCGGAAAACTCTACACAGCCTAGCGGAAATCTCAGCGTCGGGGCATCGGGCTGACGACAACATGATCAGCCACAGGCGCTGCTCAGTCCAGGACCTGCAGGATCTCGCATTCGAGAATCGGCCGTGACCATGTGTTCGAATAATTGAGTGTGGTCAAAGTCTGTGTCGAGCTCTCGAGTGAGAGCTTCCCGACCGAGCCGATGCAGTCGGTGGCGGTCACCCTCTTACAACTTCAATTCATGGAGTAGAAGTATTAGCACCTGTGGAGTTTGTGGACAACCAACTGCTACGCCCTAGTAATCAAGGGCTGAGCGACCTCCGAGGGTGTGGATCCCCTGTGTACGCTCACACATGCTTCGGTGGGCGCTTGGGTAAGCACATCCATGTAGTTCACATCCGTCCACTCACTTCGTGAAGTTATCCACCATTCTATCCCCAGGTTACGTGGTTTGTCCCCATGGTTATCCACAGATGTGTATACCGCGTTCTATAGGCGATGTTGCTGTTTAATGCGGTTTGTTAACTCGGTGACCTGAGTGTAGACCGCCCGTCGTTCAGCCATTTGAGTTCGAATCTTCTTGTTCGCATGCATCACGGTGGTGTGATCGCGTCCGCCGAATGCCTGTCCGATCTTCGGCAGCGACAGCTCCGTGAGTTCACGGCACAGGTACATGGCGATCTGGCGAGCAGTGGTCAGGGTGCGTGATCGGGACGTGCCGCACAGATCATCGAGGGTGAGGCTGAAGTAGGCAGCCGTCTGACCCATGATGTCGGCAGCGGTGATGGCTGGAGTGTCGTCCTGGGTGATGAAGTCCTTGAGGACGGTCTCGGCCAGACTGACGTCGACCTGTTGATCGTTGAGGTTGGCGAAGGCCGTCACACGAATGAGAGCTCCCTCGAGCTCGCGGATGTTCGAGGAGATCCGCGAGGCGATGTATTCGAGCACTTCATTGGGAACATCGAGCTGTTCGCCGGCCGCCTTCCGCCGCAGAATCGCAAAGCGCGTTTCCATGTCCGGGGGCTGCACATCCGTCAGGAGGCCCCACTCGAACCGTGAGCGCAGTCGCTCCTCGAAGCCCTTGAGCATCTTCGGGGGCTGGTCAGAGGTGATGACGACCTGCTTGACCTCATTGTGCAGAGCATTGAATGTGTGGAAGAACTCTTCGACCGTCGCGTCCTTGCCCTGCAGGAACTGGATGTCATCGATCATCAGGATGTCGACCTCGCGGTAGCGACGCTGAAATGCTGGTCGCAGGGAGTTCGAAGTCTTCGAAGAACCGATCGTATTGATGAAGTCGTTGACGAACTCTTCGCTCGAGACGTATTTCACTCTGATCTCGGGGAACAGCTGCGTCGCGTAGTACCCGATCGCGTGCAGGAGGTGTGTCTTTCCCAGCCCCGAATCGCCGTAGATGAACAGCGGGTTGTAGGCCTTGGCCGGCGCTTCGGCCACGGCGAAGGCCGCAGCATGGGCGAAGCGGTTGGACGCCCCGATGACGAAGGTGTCGAAGGTGTACTTGGGGTTGAGCTGGGCGACGCCGGGAACCTCGACCGGTGGAGTCGGCTGGGCGGCGGTCGCCTCGGCGATCTTCATCTCTCGCGTCGTTCTTTCCACAGGTGCCCCGTTGCCGGGCGCTGGCCCGGTGTCCTCGTACCTGGGCATCTGCGGCTGCGGATGTGGCGCGCGGTTATAAGGCGCCGGAGTCTGAGGCTGAGCGTTCGCAGTCTGTGACGGTGCATAGGCCGGAGACCCGGTAGATCCCATCGCCGAAGTAGATGTCTCCGGATCGATTTCAATGGGTGATCCCGGTGTGGGTTCCCCGATGAGATCTTCGAACCTGATCGGAACGTCGAGTTCGGGATCGACGACGAACCCGAAGGTCACCTCGAAACCAAGAATATGAGAGAACTCCCTGGTCAGAGGCCCGAGGAGACGAGTCTCAATGGTTCTGCGCGTGTGCTCATCCCGGACAGCAAGCAGGACCAATGCGTTGTCGACGAGAGCCTTGGGCACAGCAAGCGAAAGGAAGCCTCTCTGATGAGCGGTGAGACTGGGGTCCTGATCCAGGGTCGAGACCACCGTCCGCCATTGGCTGATGAGCTCATTCTTGGAATTCGACACCGTCAATCTTCCTCCGTTTTCGTAGTTTCTTATTGGCATGGTCCACACCTGTGTATGACTTCCACATAGTTTTCCACAGTTTGTGGAGAACTGACGAGTCATCCCAGTAATCCTCCACACTGGTGGATAACCATGTGGAAAACTACACGCTTGTTACTTGTGGACGACCGCAGATGTGCAGAGGATGAATTCCGGCGAGCGGTTCACAACAGTGACGTGAAACATTGGCATCGAGTTTGACCAGGAACTTTGACCTTGGCTAAGATGGAGTGTCCTGTGTACCGGGCTTCATCCGATTATCTTGAATATCTTTTGGCTCTTATGCACAGGAGTGCTCGGCGGTCGAGACCCGTACCGCCGTTTTTTGTGAGAACGCACCGTCGTTCGACCGCAACCTAGAAATCGGAGACTTGAAGTGAGTAAGCGTACTTTCCAGCCCAATAACCGCAAGCGCGCCAAGAAGCATGGCTTCCGTCTGCGTATGCGGACTCGTGCCGGCCGTTCGATCCTGGCCGCACGTCGTCGCAAGGGACGTGCCGAAGTTTCGGCATAAGTGTGATCAACGCGGCTCACCGGATCCGCAGCGGAGACGACTTCAGAAGAGTCTTCAAAGCTGGCGTCCGTGTGCGCTCGGACCATTTGATGGCACACAGCCTGATAGATAGTGATGATTCCCACGCTGCACGCGTGGGTTTCATCGTATCCAAGGCCGTTGGAAATGCCGTTCGACGGAACCGAGTGAAACGTCGTCTTCGAGAGATCATGCGAGTCCGGCTCGACAGCCTTGAACCCGGTGCACTGTTCGTGATCAGAGCATTGCCCCAAGCGGCAAAAGCGGAATTCTCCGTGCTTGAGTCCGAGGTCACGATGCTGATGGACAAAGCGCAGAAGAAACTAGAGCGACGTGGACGCCGAACATGATCTGAAGCACCCCTCGGAGGTGCCCCGCAGACCGGCCGGTTTCTGGCCCACAGTCTGGTGGATGATCCGAATCGGGCCGCGCATTCCGTTCGTGTGGTTCATCAGAGCTTATCGAGTCGTGGTGTCTCCACTGTACGGACAGGTATGTCGGTACTATCCCAGTTGCTCGATGTACGGTCTGGAGGCCTTCGAGATACACGGAGTTCTCAAGGGAATGGTGTTAACTGGGTGGCGAATACTGCGATGCAATCCTTTTTCCCATGGCGGGGTGGACCATGTTCCCGGTTCAGCGCGCCAGGCCCGCTCAGTTTCAATGCATGACGAAGATGGCCGCTGACAATTGTGTCGTGTGTGCAGCAGATGTTCAGCGCGTCTGTGCATCACGACAATCCGGTGGCTGAACCCTCCGGTACACGCGAGAGCAGGACCCATGGTTCTGTGTCGCGAAGACCCGCGAACAATGGCAAAATGAACGATCGTGAAGAATCGTTGTAACGAGGAGTACTGAATGGACTGGATGGACAAGCTGCTCTACCCGCTGCAGTGGGTAGTTGCTTGGATCCTCGCGATCTTCCACGAGATCTTCACTGCGATCGGTCTGCCAGCAGCCAATGGCTGGACCTGGGTCCTGTCGATCGCCGGACTGACCCTCGTGATCCGTGCAATCCTGATTCCGCTGTTCGTCTATCAGATCAAGTCCCAGCGGAAGATGCAGCTGCTGCAGCCTCAGATTCAGCGCCTGCAGGCTAAGTACAAGGGCAAGAAGGACCAGTACTCGCGTCAGGCCATGGCCGAAGAGCAGATGAGCCTGTTCCGCGACAACAAGACGAGCCCGTGGGCCTCGTGTCTGCCGCTCCTCGTGCAGATGCCGATCTTCTTCTCCCTGTTCCGCGTCATCCACAACATGCCGGATGTAGCCTCGGGGAAAATCGACGCAATCGGTGGATTCACCCAGACCTTGGCTCAACAGGCTGAGGAGTCTTCGGTCTTCGGGATCTCGCTGTCCGCGACATTCATGTCGGACGGCATCGGCGTCAAGTTGCTTACCGGCGTTCTCATCGTGATCATGGCCTCGACCATGTTCATCACGCAGAAGCAGATGATGGCGAAGAACATGTCGGAGTCCGCCATGGCGAACCCGATGATGCAGTCGCAGAAGATGCTCCTCTACGTGATGCCCCTAGTCTTCGGCATCGGCGGCATCTACTTCCCGCTCGGCGTTCTCTTCTACTGGCTCGTCTCGAACACCTGGACGATGTGCCAGCAGCACGTGGTCATCCGCAATATGCCGGCCCCCGGCTCCAAAGCCGAGAAGGAGATGCTGGAGCGGAAGGCTCGCAAGGGCAAGCCGGTTCAGCAGCCTGAGATCAAGGGCGGCACCGACACTGCTGTTGAGCAGACCCCGAACCAGAGCCGTCAGCGGCAGCAGCCGGTGAGCAAGAACCGCAAGAAGAACAAGAAGCGCTGAGGAAGAACCATGACTGAAGAGAATGTCGACACGACTGTTGATGAGACCGTCGATGAGACTGCCGACGCAGGTGCTGCGGACAGCGGCGCCGAAAAAGATGCGAAGCCGACGAGAGCCGAGCTCCTCGAAGAAGAGGGAGAGATCGCAGCGGACTACCTCGAAGAACTGATGGACCTTGCCGACATCGATGGCGACATCGACATTGATGTCGGAGACGGACGGGCACAACTGTCGATCGTCTGCGAAGACGACGAAGATTCCAACCTGCGCATGTTGGTCGGCCGAGACGGCAAAACACTCGGCGCACTCCAGGAGCTCAGCCGGCTGGCAGTCCAGACCAGCACCGGTCAGCGATCCTGGCTGATGCTCGACATCGACGGCTTCCGCAACAACCGTCGCGACGAGCTCATCAAGCAGGCGAAGCGCGCAATCGACGACGTCAAAGAATCCGGCAATGAATTCGCCTTCAAACCGATGAACAGCTTTGAGCGCAAGATCATCCACGATCAGGTTGCTCAGGCCGGTTTGGCTTCGGAGTCCGAAGGTGAGGGTGACGGCCGGCATGTACTCGTCCGTCCTGCCCATGACTGACATTTCCGCCCTCGAAGTTCCCCCGGCAGGTACGGAAGAATTCTTCGGGGCCGCCTACCCCGCAGCTACCCGGTATGCGCAGCACCTGGCAACCACCGGCATCGAATGGGGACTGATCGGCCCCCGCGAGATCGACCGGCTCTGGACCAGGCACATCCTCAATTGTGCTGTTGTGGCTGAGTTCATCGATGACAATGATGTCGTCGGCGACGTTGGCAGTGGGGCTGGGCTGCCAGGAATTCCGATAGCACTGCTTCGTCCTGAAGCGCAGGTGGTCCTCATCGAACCGATGGAGCGGCGGGTCGAATGGCTGAAGATGGTCGTCGATGATCTTCAACTGGATAACGTTCGCATCGTCCGAGCCCGCGTCGAGGAACTCGTGGACGAGGAGATGTTCACCGTTGTGACATCGAGGGCGGTCAAGGCGATGACGACTCTCATCGAATGGACTCATGAAGTGATGGGTCCTGATGGACGGATCCTCGCGCTCAAAGGGGCTTCTGTCGAGGCTGAACTGGTGAAGACGAAGAAGCTGTTGAAGCGATACCGGCTGTCTCAGCCGAAGATTCACATCGTCGACGGCGGAATCCTCGAAGTGCCTAGCCGTGTCGTCGAGATAGTCAAGAAATAGTACGAAGTAGATTTGGTCTAGGCTGAGTATAGCTTTGTGAAACCAATGGATGATGGAGTGCGCCGAATGCCGATCATGGACGAGTCGTCTCCCATAGGTGCTGCAATCGCGCGCGACAATCGACGCGCAGATCGACTGTCCCAGGTGAGTTTTCCAAAACCAGACTCTACCCGGATCTTCACGATCGCCAACCAGAAGGGCGGCGTCGGGAAAACCACGACCGCTGTGAATATCGCCGCTGCGCTGGCGAATCAGAATCTCAACGTCCTGCTCATCGACATCGATCCTCAGGGCAATGCCAGCACCGCTCTAGGCATTGACCACTATTCGGAAGTCACCAGCATCTACGATGTGATCATCGATGACGTACCCATGCGCGAAGCCGTAGCGCAGTGCCCGGACTTCGAGACTCTCAAATGTGTGCCGGCGACCATTGATCTGGCCGGGGCCGAGATCGAGCTGGTGTCTCTTGTCGCTCGAGAGCAGCGCCTGCAGAGGTCCCTGAATGTCTATCTCGATGAACAGGCTGCAGCGGGAAGTCGAGTGGACTATGTCATTGTTGACTGCCCTCCGAGCTTGGGCCTTCTGACAGTCAATGCGTTCGTCGCCGCCCGGGAAGTGCTCATCCCGATTCAGTGCGAATACTATGCGCTTGAGGGTTTGAGCCAGCTGCTGAAGAATATTCAGCTCATCCAGAAGCATCTCAATCCTAAATTGGCGATCTCCACAATCCTTTTGACGATGTATGACGGGCGGACCAACCTCAGCGCCCAAGTAGCGGATGATGTACGGACTCATTTCCCCGAGCAGGTCCTGTCATCCTCGATTCCCCGCTCCGTGCGCATTTCAGAGGCTCCGAGCTACGGACAGACTGTCATTTCGTACGACCCCCATTCCAGTGGCGCTTTGTCCTATCGGGAAGCAGCCGAAGAAATCGCACAACGAGGAGTAAATCGTGGCTGAACGCAGGAAGCGTGGATTGGGTCGTGGTCTGGGCGCTTTGATTCCGGATGCGGCGTCGAGCGACCGACCAGTTGACGTGTTCTTCTCCGGTGGCGAGCCTGAAGAGGCAAAGCAGACCACAGAAGAGCCGAAGGCACCTCGGGCCGTTCGCACAGATCCTGCAGCCTCCATGCAGTCCTCACGCAAGCGCAAGCCTAAGGCCGGAACTTCACCCGCGTCTTCGACGTCGAAGACTGCTAAGACGGATGCACCTGCTTCTGAGTCGTCCCCGGCGAAGAGCACCACTTCGGGGAGCACGGCTGCGAAGAGTGGGGCAGCGAAAAATGCCTCTGCAAAGAAGGCAACCGGATCAACCTCGACCAAGCCCGCCGCGTCTCAATCTACGACGAAGAAGGCCGGTTCAGGGGAAAGGGCCGCAACGGCTAAAACCAGCCCAGCGAAGACCGGAGCGACAGAAAGCTCTTCTGCGAAGTCGACGCCTGCGAAATCGAAGGCTAAGACCTCGACAGGAACCAAGACTGCAACTCATGCTTCGAGCACCAAGGCGACGAGCGAGGCACCCGCGACCGGGCCAGTAGATCGGACGGCGGAACCGGAGCTCGACAGTGCAGCCGACATGGAAGCATCTGTCGTTGAAACTGCTGAACCCGACGTCGAAGCGACACCTGTGTACTCGACCGCAGATGGTGCTGACGAGGAGTCGACAAAGGCCGACGATGTGCTGGAGACCCATCCCGGGGTATACAGGTCAGGCCATGAGGTCTTCGATGAAGCTCGACAAGAGGCCACGATAGAGGACTCGTCGACTACAGATGAAGTGACTCCTGCGTCGGCATCTTCATCCGCTTCGTCGAGCCCTGACTCCGGTAACGAAGACGACGGCTCGGTAGCGAGCGAAGATACTGAGCGTGCGGGAGTCGATTCGATCCCTGATACAGAATTCGGCGAGATCGACGTTGACCGCATTGATGCCAACCCTCGTCAGCCACGTACCTTCTTTGACGAAGATCAGCTCAGTGAACTTGTGCACAGCATCCGCGAGATCGGTGTGCTGCAGCCGGTCGTTGTCCGACAGAAGCCAAGCGATCACGAACGCTTCGAACTCATCATGGGTGAACGTCGTCTTCGGGCGACGAAGGATGCAGGTCTTTCAACCATCCCTGCGATTATTCGCTACGTTGACGACACAGACCTCTTGCGGGACGCTCTGCTTGAGAACTTGCACCGAGCAGAACTGAACCCGTTGGAGGAGGCTGCTGCCTATGGCCAGTTGCTCGAGGACTTCGGCTGCACACAGGAGGAGCTTTCCGAACGCATTGGACGTTCTCGCCCTCAGATTTCCAATACTCTTCGCCTGCTTCGGTTGCCCCCGTTGGTACAAAGACGTGTAGCTGCTGGCGTCATTTCGGCTGGACATGCTCGTGCGATTCTGGGCCTTCGCGAACCGGAGCACATGGAGGTTCTTGCTCAGCGCATCGTTGCTGAGGGACTCTCTGTGAGAGCGTCCGAAGAAGCCGTAGTACTTCTTAACCGTGGCGACTCCGTGAATGTTTCACGTGCAACCACCCGTGTTGCACCTCAGTTTATCGAAGTTGCTGAACGCCTGGGCGATCGTCTTGATACTAAGGTCAACATCACGGTCGGAAAGAAGAAGGGCAAGCTGAGCGTGGAATTCGCTAACCAAGACGACCTCGATCGTATCCTCAGCTTGCTTGGAGTTGAGCAGCCGGCGGAATAGCTCCCGCAGATTGTTTGAAGTTGGGCGAGTGAGGATGACATTGTTCATTGTCACCCGTCCAACTTCTTTTCACCCCCGCTCAGGTTGTCTTCGGAGTTGGTCTAGGAAATTCACCTCCCCGAGTTAGTCAGGCCCTATTCGATGGGGATATGGCTCTGTCTTTGGGCCTGTTGACTGCCATGCCGAGCGCGGGGGGTATGGGCTTCCCCATTTGGCTTCCCGGATGGTGATGGCGGCCACGGAAATTGCCCGTACGTGGCAAGTCAACGCGCTCGGTCAGGCCGTTTGCGATCGTTTCACGTGAAACATCGGCAAACCTACGGTTTCCATTGTGAGTGTGTCTGCGTCTGCTCGCCTCCGGCCAACTTGCCGTCGATCACGTCGTTGGTGGCAACGGGAAGACGTGGCTATGTCGTTCATTTGCGCCGGCGGTCTAATCATTCTCAGCGATGCTTCCAGCCAATTCGCAGCGGCAGGCTCCGCGAAATCACCTGGTAATGCATGTTTCATGTGAAGCTTGTTGCCACTAAGATTGCGCCGCGTTCTTGGCCAATGGCGATTTAATAGCGCTCATGTTGCGTAGGCCCACCTGATTTCAGCGTTTCGGTACTGAGAGAGGCGTGCTTGGGTGTCTACTTCCATCTATTGAAAAGGGACGTCGAGACAGAACACGCTCTCCTGCACTAAATGGGTACTTGGTAGCGGTAATAGTGATTTCGGGATTGAGCGGCCTTCCTGGTCGGTGATGGCGACGGTTTCACGTGAAACGGCTACCAGGAAGTCCACCCTTTTTTGAGGGTTGGTGGTCAACGAGTTTGGCCGCAGAGTGACGAAAGTCGCTCAGAAGCGAAATAGGCACGACTGCAATTGGCAGTTCTGACCTTCAATCCCCAGGCCTTCGATTGCGGAGGTGTCCTGCTGTGTGGAGGGCATTAACTCGGACAACCGCATGATTCACACTCCTCCCGGACTAATACAGATTTACACTTCTGACGACGCATCGCCTGCGGATGGGTTACACGTGAAACGACGCATCCTCAGTGTCGCCCATCGTTCCTGGGTAGTATTCGGTCAACGTGAATCCGAGTGTTCGGGCAGTGTCTATACCGCTCGAGGCAACTTGCAGCGCGTGACTTGCGCGTGACACGGAGGACTTCTCATCTGGTCATTGAGAACCCAACCCTAGACTGCTTGCAACGCACGAGAACGCGGCCTTAGCTTGAGCAATTTTGCGCTGGTACTCCGAAAATTGTTGGCGGTCGACGGTTGTTTCACGTGAAACGATGACGACCATATTCGCCGTTGGCATATACGATATTGCGGAGCTGGTTCCCGGAGCAACTCAACCTGAGGCAGCTAGGTAGGCCACGCGGTTCAACTGAGAGGAGCGAATTTCAGGCGTTCGCTCTTCCCAAGGCATGGGCCTTCCGAGTCTGAGTGCCCTCGATCCGACCAACGTGCGCATTCCATCTCTACCGAGCTGCCCTCCAGCGGTGTTTCGCTTGAGCGAATGTTCCACGTGGAACGGCTCCCTCCTGTTCGAAGTCAGGCGCTCCGTACTTCGTCATCACCCGGGTAGAGCCCCTATATGTATCTCCTGCATTCGCTGGTGAGAATTCACAACCGGCACGCTTTCATTCGGCACGTGCGCTAATGCTCGGCAACTGACTCGAATTCTGGTGAGGGGCCAAATGAGTCAGTGCGCAGTTCGCATTGACCTTGTAATAGGACACCTTCGACTGTTGGTGGCTGCGGCCGATGTGTGAACCTGTCGATGCCGTCACCAGCATTCTGCTCGATGTTTCACGTGAAACACTGGGGCGAAACACCTCGCTGAGTGTGTTCACCGCCGAGTAGTCTCTACGTGCCAGCGATTGAGCGGTTGACGTGGGATCTCCGCGTCGTCTTTGTACTCAACTTCTGCCTATCCTGCAAAGGAGCATGATCGTTTCACGTGAAACTGAGCTCGATTCGTTCGCTGCTTTCGTAGGCACCTGAAATCTCGTATGCCTTGCGGGCCTCTAGACCGACCTTGTCGATCGGGTATTGAAGAATGTTTCACGTGGAACTACTCGCTGTACTGAACAAGTGGCGGCCGAGGCTGCCCGTGCTTGAGTGACAGATGTCGGTTCGTAGAGGTCCTCTTCGTATATGCCTTGGCTCACCATGTCAGCCCTACGAGTCTCACCGTCGTATTCACTGGAACCGCGCCTTTTTGGTTCGACGTAGAATGTGGCCTGACGACTATTGCGCAGCGTGCGCCTGTCCGATTCTTGACGAGCACATCTGGGCTATGCGCGGGCGAGTGCAGTTTCACGTGAAACATGGAGGGCTGCTGGGGGCTGGTTCACCTGAACATTGTCTCGTTTTCCTCGTAAGTCCGACGCGGTGTTTGCCGCAGCCAAATCAGGCTTCGAGGATAGCGGCGCGGAAAGATGATTATGCATTCCCAGGAGCGCCCCATTCTTTAGATAGTAATTGAGACATCTCTCGGTCGAGGTAGTGGGAACCTTGGACGTTGTGGAGTTTCGCATCTTTCATGTGAAACATATGCTAACTGTGGTCACTGTCAGCCGTTGACCGGTGACTGGAGGTACTTAGAGTTCATGCCGTTGTCTGGAGTGAGCCCCGACTATCTCTGTTGGGTGCCGGTATCGTCTCTGATATCGCCCCCGCATCGAGGTGACCGGTAAATATTGCTGTGCGGCGTCGAGCTCCGACATTCGGCTTGTGTGTTACTCACGAGGCATATTTCACGTGAAACCGCCGACGGGTGAGCCGGTAGATCGTTATATCCATTTGAGCAATGTCGATGACGCATACGGTTAGTTGTCGTTACTGCACCCAGGAGATCCTCCCGTAGCTGTGTTGCCCTTAGTCACGGGATGGCTTGCCAACCGGGCATTCAATCAAACGTCAGTGGAGACCAAATTTGCCTAGTGGGAATAGTCGACATTTGAGGATGAGATCCGTGGGCCCGGAGTGGCACTTGGAATTCGTCAGATCGTATGCAGCGGAATCGATTAGGCGCGGGTGACGAATCTGTCAGTATCGTCTCACTCATCCCGGTACAGATACGCCTGGCTCTACGAAATAGAATGAGTTGCGATTCGCAACACGGGATGGCGGACGAGACGCAACGAAGTCTTCAGACTAAGAAGTCAGCAATCTGCGACTGGATTGGAGACGGCAGATTGGAGTGTGCGCCGGATTAGGCGTCGGCGACCGAGCTACGTTGAGGGCTAACGAGCACGCGTTTCACGTGAAACCTCAGGCATTGAGGTTCTAGCTGTACGCCTTGATCTCCGCGAGGCTGAGGGTCCCGGTTTCAGGGTCAGAGTCTTCGCGCACGTATAGTCTTTGCAGGCCAGCCGCGATGCCGTCAGCAATCGCATCTCGTACGTTGGCGTCTTCGAGGTTATCGAGATCGTCGGCGTTAGTGAGGTAGCCGGCGACTACGTGAACCTTTGGAGTTCGGAGCCGCTTCAGAGAAGACCAAGTGCGAGCATGGCTCCTGCAATCACGCATTCCTGTGCGGGCAGCGAGTTCGCTTTGAATGAGTTCTGCCAGACGTGCACCTGTCGGCGAGTTGATGTCCGAATGAGTCTCATGTCCGAAGAAGAAGGTCGCGATTCCGTTGGCGTCTGTGGACTTGTTGATGTCCGCGGTGACTGTGATGACGGCAGAAGCACCGAGTTGGTCGGCCTTGTTGACCTCGACAGCGTCGCCGGCGAGAACGACTGCTCCTGCCCCGACAGCTTCAAGTCGCCCGGCAAGCCGACTTGCGATATCGGTGGTGATGCGCCGTTCGGTGTCGGCTTGAGCCCTTGTCATTGGAAGAGTTTCGAAATCTACAACTGTAGTCGCGGCCTCGATGACGAAGGTTCGTCCGGCAAGCGAGGTCCCAGAAGCTGCAACTCGTGCTCGTTCCTCGAGAGCAAAGAGATTCCCGGTGTCCTGTTTGCGGTCAATCGCGTCGAGTCCGCGCAGTGTCTGTGGTCCTGCTACTCCGTCGACCTTGGTGCCGAGACTCATCTGCAGCTCTTTGACGGCGGCGTCAGTGACTGCTGAGTACTCCGCGTCCATGCGGCCTGCGTAGAACCCAAGACCGGCGAGGGTCCGCTGCAGTCTGAGTACATCGTCGCCTGTAAGGACTCTCACAGGGTCATAGCGGAGGACACGGTCTCCGAGTTGATACCGAGCCCGTTCGAGCTCTGAAAAGGTCTCTGTGCCCATCACACCGTCACAGAGAATCCCTCGCACCTGTTGGAACTGCCGGACGGCGAGTTCGAAGGTCCGATCGAACTCGACAGATTCGGCTTGACCGACATTGAGCCCCAGACGAGCCATCTGAGATTTGATGTTGGGCAACACCTCAGAGCTGTTCCCGCGTGAAAACTGCGGGTGTGGGTTGTGAGTCAATGCGATGCCAATCTGCTGTGCGAAGTTCTGAACGTGTTCCTGTCTGCCATCTAGATAGACCTAAGGCGCCTGTTGATCGTACAACAGGCGCCTTAGAACATGATCAGATGAAGTCGGACAGCTCATCCTCAAGCGCCGGTTTGGGCCGTGCACCGATGATGGTCTTTGCTACTTCACCATCCTTGAAGACGTAGAGCGCAGGAATCGAGGTGATTCCGTACTTGCTCGCCGTCTCGAGGTTTTCGTCGGTGTTGACCTTGACGACGTTGAGCTTCTCGGTGTTCTCTTCCGCGATCTGGTCAACGATCGGGCTGACCATGCGGCAAGGACCGCACCATGGAGCCCAGAAATCGACGAGCACTGGCTTGTCGGACTTCAATACGGTCTCTTCGAACGTGGCATCAGTGACTTCTGTCGACATGAGCAACCTTTCTCTTAACAATGTTCTCTAGCGGAAACAGCCGTTGTGCAGGATTCATTCCCCAACGTCGCGCGTAGACCTTCGTCGGGTCATTTGAAGCGTGTGCTTCGTTGCGGTTGGTGTCAGCCGACTGGTGTCTTTCAGGACGCAATTGGCGCTGGAGCCTGTGAAGCCTCAGCTGCTACGGCCTCGGCCTGTTTCGTCACTGCGTCGAGATCGGCCAGGTAGTGCTCGGCATCGAGGGCTGCCGAGCACCCTGATCCCGCAGCCGTAATGGCCTGCCTGTAGACGGAGTCGATGACGTCGCCCGCAGCGAAGACGCCCTCGACCGCGGTCTTGGAAGTTCGCCCTTCGACGTTAAGATAGCCATCGGAACGCAGTGAGAGCTGATCGCCGAAGAGACTGGTGCGAGGATCCGAGCCGATTGCCACGAACAAACCGGTGACCGGCAGCTCAGACGTTTCGCCCGAGACAGTGTTGCGGACGGTGAGACCAGTGAGTGATTCTTCGCCGTGGATCTCGGTGACTTCGCTGTCGAGGAGGTATTCGAGCTTCTCATCGGCGGCTGCCCGATCCTGCATCGCCTGCGAAGCCCGAAGCTCTTGACGACGGTGGATGAGGGTCACTTTGGAGGCGAACCGAGTGAGGAATGTTGCCTCTTCGAGGGCCGAGTCGCCCCCGCCGACAACAGCGATGTGCTGGTTTCGGAAGAAGAACCCGTCGCAGGTGGCACACCAGCTCACGCCATGGCCGGAGAGTTTCTTCTCATTGGGAAGGTTGAGCTCGCGGTACGCCGAGCCGGTGGCGAGGATGACTGCCTGAGCCGTGTACCTGGCTCCCAGCGCGGTTTCGATCTGATGGGCACCGGGCTCCAGCTTGAGGGTTGCGACATCGTCGTAGATCACCTCGGCGCCGAACTTCTCAGCCTGCTCGCGCATGCTCTCCATGAGTTCTGGACCTTGCACTCCGGCGGGGAAACCGGGGTAATTCTCAACGTCGGTGGTGTTCATGAGCTCACCACCTGCTGTCACAGAACCTGCAATGACCACGGGCGAAAGGTTCGCACGAGCCGCGTAGACGGCCGCGGTGTATCCGGCCGGACCCGACCCGATGATCACCAATTGTGTATCAGTCATGTGAAAATTCCCTGTTTCTGCTCGCTGTGTACTCAGAGTCCCGCTCAATGGCGGCACGGATTGACTATCGTACGTGTAACGGTACGGCGGTTGCGACTATTCCGCACCTGGCCTCAAGCGATGTACCCCGCTTCTCCCAGGCCCGGTGCCGATCTCCCAGGGCGCTGTCTGCCAGGATTACCGAGGACCGTGTGCCTGGAACGGGCTCTTACTTGAAGTCGACGGTGTTGATGATGGCACGGAAGCCGCCATCGTCTTGAGGAAGCTCGGTCACCCAGAGAATCAGGTTGTCCGTCTCAACGTCATCATCAAGTTTGATGGTGACGCCGCCCGAGTCGAATTTGCCCTCGCCGACCTTCTTTGCATCTTCAGGATCGGAACCATTGCGAATCTCGAAGGAGCCGCCCGAGTTCGAGGACTTGACCTTGACTTCCTTCACCGTCGTCTTGTCTTCGAGTTCGAAATGCAGTCCAACGCCGGACTTCAGGTTGCCGAACGATGCCGAATTGTAGCGGTCGGTCCGCCATGACCCGTCCGTATTGGGGACGACGTCTTTGGCCTTGTCGTCGTTCTCCTCATTGTCGCCCTCGGGATCCAACGCCTCGACCTTATCGATCTTCGGCGCATCTGCCTTGGGCTCCTCTGTCTTCTTGTCCTTGCCGTCCTCAGTCTTGGCTGGGGCCGAGGTTTCGGCTACCGATTCAGGCTCGTCGTCGCCGGAAGTGAAGTTGAAGACCGCAATCGAGATCACGATGGCTGCGATGACCACCAGCGCAAGGACCAACCAAGCGAACGGCTTTCGCGAACTCGACGGGTCATCATCCGGGTCGCCGCCATTGTTGGCAGATCCACCGCCTGCCGCCGCACCGGCCGTTGAACCGCCAGCAGCCGCAGCGCCGGATGTGCCGGCACCCGCACCACCTGTCGTCCCTCCAGCAGCAGCCGACTTGGTTGTGGTTGAAGTCTTCTTCTTGCTCCCGGAGTCAGCGGGTTTGGAAGCTCCAGCTGCACCAGCTGCCCCGACGGCGGCAGCCCCCGCGACGCCGGCAGTTCCGGCTGATGCAGCTCCAGAATTGTCGTCCGACTTCTGCTCGGGCGAGACTGCGGCAACGGGCGCGGTCGAACGAGACGAATCGGTTGGTGACTCATCGACAGCAGTGGGCGAAAGCCTGCGCACCTGTTTGGGTGGCGTTACGGCGTTCGCCTCCTGTCGTTTGGATATCGAGGCGGCCTCGAGCGCGGCGATGCGCCGGCGTGCTTCGTCTTCCTTGGCCTTCGCGATGCGTCGTTCGCGTTCGTACTCGCGCAGCTGATGCTCGCGCTGCTGCTCATGAGTCTCGAACATTCCGCCGAGGAACCACGACCCGTCGTCCTCATCATCCATGATGACGCGGGTGTCGTTATCGTCCTCGGTCTCGTCAACGCCGTCCTCGGACACGATGTCGAGGGCCTGGGTGTCGGGGTCCGTATCCTGGGCGTCGCGATTCATGATCGGAGACGTCAGATTCTCGTCGTATTCATGGTCGGCGTATGCGGAGTACTCCGAATAGGTCTGTTCAGGCTCCCACTCCTCCCAGTCCTGGGTGGCGTTGTCGAGCTGATCCTTGCCGATCGGGAAGCTCGAGGCCTCACGCATCTGCATACGGTCGGCATACTGCCCCGTTGTCTTGCCGACGACTCCCACAGCCAGTCCGCGAGTTCCCGGACGGGTGATGCCGATGCGAACCAGAGCCGCTTTGACCTGGTCGTCGCTGGCTGTGTTCGCAGTGGAGGTACCCATCGACGTTGATCGTGGTGCGGGTAGGCTTGTTGCCTCGTCGAAGCTGCGCGGCGACTGGTTGAAGACACTGTCGTTGTCGAGTACCGGAACCCGGTTGACGTAGCGCAGGAGCTCGGCATCCCACTCGTCCAGGTAGCCCAGTACTTCGGCTGCGGAGCCAGGGCCTGGATCGGTCCCGGTGAGGATGCCGCTGACGAAGTCATCGAGTTCATTGGAGATATCGGGATTGAGGCTCTTGGCCCTCGCAATGCGGGAATTCTCGCGCCCTGCTGCGGGTATGCCGTTGAAGGGCTCATCGGTGGGCCAATAGCCGGTGATGGCGGCGTAGAAAAGCCGGATGAGGCCCAGGGCATCCTCTCGAGATGCCTTCGTCGGTGTGTAGTCCTCGGGGCGGATGACTCCCGTGCCCAGCGCCAGAGCGGCATCGATGCCGATGCCGGAGACCAGGACGGTGCCCTTGGTCGTGATGCCCACCGTGTTCGGACGCAGGAACATGTGGAACAGGCCGCGTCGGGCAGCCGTGACGAGAACTGTTCCGATCTCGCCGATGAGAGCGCAGGCGGCATCGATGGGAAGCGGTGACTTGGGCAGGATCTCGCTGAGTGAGGTGACGGCAATGCGCTTGGACACGACATAGTCGAGTCCGTTCGAATGACCGACATCCAACGTCGGTGCAATGCGATGATCGCCGAGGATGGAGACCCGTCGCGCTGCTTCGAGAACATCCGTGGACCCATCGGCATCGGCGACGTGGATGAGGACGGGTTCATCGAGAATGGCGTCGAGTGCCGTGCACACGGCACCCGCCTGTGAATTGTCCTCGAGCCACCGACGGTCGACCGTTGATACGACGTAACGACCGGCAACTACCATGCCGGGTTCGATATCGATCAGGGTGACCACCTCCGGAGGGGCTTCAATAGGGCTTCGATGCGCAGGCTATCTTCTTAGTTTTCCAGCAACCACGCCAATAATCGAATGCAACTCTCTGACTTTCAGCAAATAACATGCTCCCAGGAAGACGATGAGCATGAGAGTGCCGACTCCAGCAGTGACGACGAACGCCTGCCATTGGCCCGACAGCGCGAAGTCTGGGAAGAAGAAGAGCAGCCCATAACCGGCCAACCCGGCAAGCAAAGCTGCTACGAAGAACTTCACATGGGCGCCGAGGATGGTGCGGAGATCAATCCCGCCCAGGCGCTTCGACAGGAGCACGAACGAGAGGATCATCGCGAACAGGTAGCCCAGACTCATCGTCAGACCGATGATGGCGACCGTGACCGATTTCGGGAAGATCGATGCAGAGAGCACCGCCAGGGACTGGAAGATCACCTGCGGGAGCTGGATGAGGAACGGTGTCTTCGCGTCCTCATAGGCGTAGAACACCCTCTGCGCCAGGTAGTTTGCACTGAAGGGAATAAGCCCGAACACCATTGTAATGATGACGAGTCCCACGGCCATGGCCTGTTCTCGGCCGTTGGGGGCGATCACCATCGCCACCGGGGCGGCGAGAACGATAAGAGCTGCCACAGCAAACGAATTCACAAATCCGACCATGCGCACGCCCATGGAGAAGTCGCCGACGACCGCTTCGGTGTCGTTGTTGGCGGCGTTCCTGGCCAGCGAAGTGAAGAGTGCGGTGGCCAGTGACACCGCGATGAGCGAGTGCGGGAGCATGAAGACGAGATAGCCGTAGGAATAGGCGGCGTTCGAAGCATTGCCCGCTCCGGGGTCCGAAGCTCCGGCGGCGACCCGGGAGATGACGAGGAATCCCAGCTGCCCGACAAGCATTGCTGAGAACGTCCAGAACGCCACCTTTCCGGCGGTGCCGAGGCCGACTCCGCGGAATCCGAAGGTCGGCCGGTACTTGAAGCCGATCCGCTTCAGTGGCCAGATGAGGATCAGGGCCTGAGCGACGACACCGAGGGTAGCCGATCCGCCCATGAGGGCGACCTTGTCCGGGGTCCAGGTGCCCAGATGATGCGGGGACGCACTGTCAGAGCCGAAGACTAGGATGAAGATGAGGAGACCAACGATGGCGACGACGTTGTTGAGCACCGGTGCCCACATATACGGGCCGAACGAGGACCTTGAGTTGAGCACCTGTCCCAATAGGGTGTAGAGGCCGTAGAAGAACACCTGTGGCAGGCACCAGTAGGCGAAGGCTGTGGCCAGGGCCATCTGATCCGGCCCCCACCCTGAGGAGTAGAGCCATACGAGGAGTGGCGCGGCAAGAGTGGCAATGACACCGACGGCGCCAAGGATCATGAACGACAGCGTCAGCAGGCGGTTGGTGTAGTCCTGGCCCCCGTCCTTGCGCTTCGTCGCCCGCACGAGCTGTGGGACGAGTACCGCGTTTACGACACCTCCGGCCAGGAGCATGTACAGGGTGTTGGGCACCTTGTTGGCGACGTCGAAGGCATCGGCCTGGGCCGCGGTGACGCTGAGCGCCAGCGCCAGCAAGAAGGCCTTGACCAGTCCGAGGATTCTCGAGGTCAGGGTTCCCGCAGTCATGATCGCCGAGGATCTGGCTAACGATGAGAAGCTAGACAAGCCCTACCTCTTTTCCGATTCGTCGTTCTGCGCGCGGGCCATCGCATCGGCCAGCTGCTGTTCGGGGATCTTCCTGCGTCCGCGGGAGATCGTCTTGATCAAGCCGATCACGAACACGGCGGCCAGTGCCAATCCGACTAAGGCTGTACCGATGTTCTCCCAGTCGGCGCGCACCCTGACGAGCAGTGTCTCGTTCTTCGGCAGGGCGACGTCATCGGTGGCGACCATCTCGATCGTCGTCGGGACGTCTGCGTTGGCCAGGCCTTCGACGGGAACGTCGACGCGCATGGTCTCCTGGGAGGGCACGACGACTGTCTTGGTGGGCTCGGCCCGCAGCTGGGGGGTATTCGGCTTCATCCGGATGCTCATGCTCGCCTCGGCGGGCGAATCGTTGACGATCGTCACCGGGATAGTCGTCTCCTCACCGGTGACCAGCAGCACCGAGGAGCCCTTCTCGAGGTAGAGGCTGTTCCTCACCTTCTCACTCGAAGCCTGGGCATCGTCGGCGCAGCTCTTCGCACTGCCCTCCAGGGTCCACGCCACCGAGGTGCAGCTGAGCAGCTCACGGTCCAGCCGTGTATTCGCACTCGCCGGGTCAGAGAACACACTGTTGAACCTCGTCTGCGTCGTCCGGGTCTCTGCGAGGCTGTGGACTGCCTTGGTACCAATCGCCTTCGGATCCGCTCCTGACTGCAGCAGCCCGCGAGGCACGGGGTCGGTGTCGAGGAGATCATCGATGCCGGACGGATCGACCCAGGGAGCGTCCGCGACGGACTTGACCGTACCCTCCCAGTTCGCCGAGGCTGCCGTGCGCGGCATGGGCAAGAGCAGATGTCGTGTCCGGTAAGGGGCCTCCGCTTGGATCGCGGCGGTTGTCGCGACCAGTTCTGAGATGCCCGAAGCGGGATGATCGGAACCGATGATCTTGGCGCTCTGCTGTGCCAGAGCCGTATCGGTGATCAGAGTGTCGATCGATGACTGTGCATCGGCGGTGATGCGAGTCTTCGAGTGGGCGTCGTCGTGGACCCCTGCCAGCGATGGCTGCTGGTTGTTGCTGAGGATCACGGTCTGATCACCGGCCTTGGCGAAGTCAGCGAGCTGATCACGCTGTGCGGAGCCGGCGACTGGCCAGGCGATGTCGGTCTTGGCCTTGGGCAGGACATCCTTGACGATCTGCTTCTGTTTCTGCGCGAACTTGCCCAGACTCTCCAGGTCACTGTCCACCAGCGACGCCTGGTCGGGGTCACCATAGGGCAGAGCGATGACGGTGTGCGACTCCGCTTCGGCAAGGAAGTCCTGATACCAGGTGTTGAGGCGCTTGCGCTGCTCTTCCTGGGCCTCCGACTCGTCGGCGCTGAGCCCATCGCCGCCGCCCTCGTCATTGGAGTTCGCGCCGGGATCGGTGTCCTGGACATCGGGTCCCGTGGTTGCCGTATCCGTGCCCTGCGGGGAGGGTTCTTCAGACTCCTCGGGATCTGATCCGTCATCTTCCTGTGGTGGTTCGGCTACAGCCGATTCAAAGGAGGCGATGATCCGGGGGTCGAGGGCGATTCCCACTCCGGGAGTGTCGAGAACGTTCATGATCGACGTCAGAGAGCCGTCCTTGCCGATCGCCTTGTCGAGGACGTCGGGGGCGATGATGCCGTCAGAGGTGTGAGCCGGAATCGTCACCGGGGCGAGCATGCTGATTTTGGTCTTGTCGAACTTCGGGCTCGGGTACCAGGTGGAGAAGCCGACTTCGGAGGCGAGTCGCCCGGTGGCATCGCCGAGCTGCACGCTCAGTCCGCGCGGGCCCCAGCTCGAGACCGGAGAGGACTTCTGCAGTCCGAGATTATCTGCGGGGACGGAGATCGTGAATTCTGCGGAGGACCCGGCCGCGATCTCATCCTCGAACGTGGTGTCCACCGCAGTCATCGGGTCGGAGTCTCCGTTTGAGCCCTCCTTGGCCTTCTTCCGGGCGTCGGGACCGTTGTTCTCGAGGTCGGCGATGCTGCGGTTCTGGGACTGGTCGGTCTTCCAGCTCTCGATCTTACGTCCGGAATCGAGCTTCTGCATCGACATCGCCAGATGCAGGTCAGGGTCGGAGATCGCCTCATCCGTGGGGTTCGTGATCGTGCCGCGCACCTTGAGTGTGCCCTTTGCATCGACCCAGGGCGTCACCTCGTCGAGGGTGATGGCGACTTCGGAGCCACCGGACTTGCCCCCGCCCGCTGAGGATCCCCCGTCCGCCGAGGTGCCATCGGCGGCGGTCGAACCGGCGGCGGCTGCGGGGCTCGATCCCATGAGCGGGATGACGAAAACTGACCCTGCGAGCAGAAGGACTGTGCTCAGCAGGGCGAGGAGGAAACGCATATGGCTGATGGGTTTCACTGCTCCAATCGGGCGACCATCGGACGGGCGGCGGCAACGATGCGACGCTCATTGGCGAATGAGAGCCGGGAGCGCAGATCGTTGAACGGAATCCACGCAGCGTCGATCGCTTCCTGGTCAGGATCATTATCCACGGTCAACGTCCCAGACCGTGCACGCAACAGGAAGTGGTGGACGAGTTTATGGATGCGGATTCCGGTCACCGTGAACCAGTAGTCGACGGTGCCCAGGGGACAGACTATCTGCCCGAGGATGCCTGTCTCCTCTTCCACCTCACGGCGAGCCGCCTCGGCGGGGGTCTCAAGTCCTTCGAGGTGACCCTTGGGAAGGCACCATTCGATCCGTCCTGCCCGGTTGATCCGGGCGATCACGGCCACGGTCAGTTCCGGGCGTGTGAAGTCGACGACGATGCCCCCGGCGGATATCTCCTCTACCGTGGTGCGACGAGACGCTCTGGGTCCCGGCTTGGGCATCGGTGTGGTCATTCTCCTACCTTAGTAGGCGATTCTTGGAAGTGTCGTTGGGCGCGCTCCCGGTAGGCTGGACTCGGCTGTAGATGAGTCGTCTCCGATCGGAACGAACACGGTAGAACACGAAGGAGCTCGGTGGACCCGAAGACCGCGCACGCCCGTCTGTACGACAAGCTCGATGAGCTCGAGAACATTCTCGGGCCCTTGGGCAAGCGCTTCGCCGCGGCCGGATTCGAACTCGCGCTCGTCGGCGGCTCCGTTCGCGATGCATTGCTGGGCCGTCCGATGCCCGATCTCGACTTCACCACGGATGCGCGCCCCGACGACATCCTCTCCCTCATCTCCGACTGGGTCGACACACATTGGGACATCGGGCGGGAATTCGGCACCATCGGCGCGATCAAGTCCGGTGTGCAGATCGAGATCACGACCTACCGCGCCGAGGCCTACGACCCGGATTCGCGCAAACCTACGGTGAAATTCGGCACAGATCTCGACGCTGACCTGGTCCGACGCGATTTCACAATCGGTGCGATGGCGATTCGCCTGCCCGCAATGACCTTCGTCGACCCGTTCGAGGGCTTCACCGACCTCGTCGAGGGCGTCATCCGCACCCCGGGCACGGCCGCGGATTCGTTCTCCGATGATCCGCTGCGCATGATGCGCGCTGCCCGTTTCACCGCTCAGCTGGGTCTCGATCCCGTCGCCGAGGTGGAATCGGCGATGCGTGACATGGCCGATCGGATTGCGATCATCTCCGCCGAACGTATCCAGGTTGAACTGTTCAAGCTGATGACCGGCATCGACCCGGCCGCGGGCATCGATCTGCTGGTGCGCACCGATGTCGCCGATCACGTCCTGCCCGAAGTCGCAGGTCTGCGGCTGGAGACCGATGAACACCACCGCCACAAGGACGTCTATCAGCACTCACTGACCGTGCTGCGCCAGGCTGTGGAGCTCGAAGAGCAGTATGCGGCCAAACAGCGCGAGGCCGGGTTGAGCTCTGGTGACCCCAACCACCTCGTCGTGCCCGATTTCACCGTCCGCTTCGCGGCGCTGATGCACGATGTGGGCAAACCTGCGACACGCAGATTCCTGCCCGGTGGGGCTGTCACCTTCTATCACCATGATGCCGTCGGTGCGAAGCTGACCGCGAAGCGGATGAAGGCGCTGCGCTTCGACAAGGACACCACGAAGGCCGTTGGCCGTCTGGTCGAACTGCATCTGCGCTTCTACGGCTACGGTGACGCCGGGTGGACCGATTCTGCGGTGCGGCGCTATGTCACCGACGCCGGTCCACTGCTCTCGCGACTGCACATCCTCACCCGCGCGGACGTGACCACGCGGAACAAGAAGAAGGCTGATCGGCTCGCATTCGCCTACGACGACCTGGAGCACCGGATCGAGAAGCTCAGCGAACAGGAGGAGCTCGCCGCGATCCGCCCCGACCTCGACGGTCGGCAGATCATGGCGATCCTCGACATCGAACCCTCGCCGCTGGTGGGCAAGGCCTACAAGCACCTTCTCGAGGAGCGGATGGAGCACGGCCCGCTGGGACCTGAGCGCGCCGAAGAGGTTCTGCGTCAGTGGTGGGCCGAGAACGGGCCTGCGGAAGTTGAGCCCGGAGAAGCTGGGCCCAGAGACGTTGAGCCCGGCGAGCAGTCCTAGGCACCACCCCCGCCTGTTGTCGTCCTCACACCAACTGATAACTTCGTAATTCGCGTATGTTTGTGCTTGTCGTCACATGATGTGGCGCAGGCGACGATGTGAGGAGATCCTGATGACTGTGACCGATGAGTTCCGTGCAGCCAGAGACAAGCTGATCGAGTTGCGCAGCGATGCCGCGGCGGCCGGTGACGGCTTCGAATGGCCGCGGTTCGATCACTTCAACTTCGGCATCGACTGGTTCGACAAGGTCGCCGAGGGCAACGACAGCCCAGCCCTGTGGATCGTCGAGCAGGACGGGACAGAGGGCAAGTGGAGCTACGCGGAGCTCTCCCGTCGCTCGAATCAGGTGGCCAACTTCCTCCGCCGGTCCGGTGTGAAGCGCGGCGACCACGTCATGATCATGCTCAACAACCAGGTCGAGCTGTGGGAGACCATGCTCGCCGGCATCAAGCTCGGCGCGGTCCTTCTGCCCACAACCACCCAGTTGGGTCCCATCGACCTCAATGATCGTGTCGATCGCGGCAAGGCCGAGTTCGTCATCGCCGGATCTGAGGATGCTGCGAAGTTCGACGATGTCGACGCAGAGGTGGTGCGCATCGTCGTCGGTGACGATGCGAAGCGCCAGCAGGACTACAGCTACGTCGATGCCGACGGTGAAGATTCACACTTCGACCCGCAGGGTACCTCCCGCGCCGATGACCTGCTCCTCCTCTACTTCACCTCGGGCACGACCTCGAAGGCGAAGATGGTCGCCCATTCTCACGTGTCCTACCCCGTCGGCCATCTGTCCACTATGTATTGGATGGGCCTGAGGCCCGGCGACGTCCACCTCAATGTCGCCTCGCCCGGCTGGGCCAAGCACGCCTGGTCGAATATCTTCACTCCCTGGATCGCCGAATCCTGTGTATTCCTCTACAACTACTCGCGCTTCGATGCGAATGCACTGATGGAGACCATGGACCGGGTCGGCGTGACCAGCTTCTGCGCTCCTCCAACGGTGTGGCGCATGCTCATCCAGGCAGACCTCAGCCATCTCAAGACTCCGCCGAAGATCGCCCTGGGTGCCGGCGAGCCCCTCAACCCGGAGGTCATCGACCGGGTCAAGCAGGAATGGGATGTGCTCATCCGCGACGGCTACGGCCAAACGGAGACCACCCTGCAGGTCGGCAACTCCCCTGATCAGGAGCTCAAATACGGCTCCATGGGCAAGGTGCTCCCCGGCTACGACGTGGTCCTCATCGATCCCGCGACCGGTGAAGAGGGCAATGAGGGCGAGATCTGCCTTCGCCTCGACCCGCGCCCCTTGGGACTGACCAGCGGATACTGGTCCAATGAGGAGAAGACCGCTGAAGCCTTCGAAGGCGGCGTCTATCACACCGGTGACGTGGCCGAACGCGACGAGAACGGGTACATCACCTATGTCGGGCGCGCCGACGACGTGTTCAAGGCCAGTGACTACCGACTCTCGCCGTTCGAGCTTGAAAGCGTGCTCATCGAGCACGAGGCTGTCGCCGAGGCGGCCGTGGTCCCCTCGCCGGATCCTGTCCGTCTCGCTGTTCCCAAGGCCTATGTCGTCGTCGCGGGTGGTTTCGAACCCAACGCGGACACCGCTCGGGAGATCCTCGCCTACTGCCGAGAGCACCTGGCCCCTTATAAGCGCATCCGTCGGCTCGAGTTCTCCGAGCTGCCGAAGACCATCTCCGGCAAGATCCGCCGCGTGGAACTCCGGGCCCGTGAAGACCAGCTGCACCCGTTCAGCGGTGAGCCTGCCGTCGAAGGCAAGGAGTACGCAGACACGGACTTCGACCTCAAGGGCTGACCGCTCACGGCGAGACCCGAGGGCGAATCTGCTCGGAAAGTCTTCGTCGGCCCCGTACTCGCAAACAGCAGTTATGGTCTGGAGTGCACAGTTCTATGCACAAGGATGGGCCGACAGGCGGCTGACAGTTGAAAGAATGACCAAATGTGAGCAATTCGCCACTTGGTGTGGTCGATACCCAGGTGCAACGGTAAAATCCCTGGTGAGAGTGGACATACGACTCTACTCATATGTGCTGGCAAGTAACAACTGGGGCGACTGGGCGCTGGATTCAGGGGACTTTCACGCTCTTCCAAAGAAGGCGTGCCAGACTGAAGCTCAAGTGTGACCTTATCGAACCTCGTCGCCACGCAATGCGGCAGGCAAACTGACCTGGAGGACCTTGGGTGGCTAAGGGACAAAGACAAGCCAAAACCAGAGGCAAGAAGACGAAGAATATTCTCAACTATCCGCGCTCAGGCGTGCGCGGATGGACCCGTTTTCTGCCCAGCATCCGGCTGCTCGTCGTCGGCGGACTCAGCATCGTCATTCTCCTATGCGTGCTGTTCTCGATCGGATATGCGACCACAGACGTCCCCGAACCCAATCAAGAGGCCACAGGTCAGACCTCGACCATCTACTACAACGATGGCAAGACGCCCATCGGGCAGTACAAGGTCGAGGACCGGAAGTCGATCAGAATCGATGAGATCTCCGAGCCGATGCAGAAGGCAGCGGTCGCTGCGGAAGATACCTCGTTCTACGAGAATCGCGGAATCTCCATCAAGGGACTCTCCCGCGCGGTCGTCGGTGTGGCGACCAATAAGTATGCCGGTGGTGGATCGACCATCACGCAGCAGTACGTGAAGAATTTCTACCTCACGAACGAGCACTCCTTCGATCGCAAGGTCAAGGAGATGTTCATCTCGCTGAAGATCGATCAGCAGCAGAGCAAGGACGACATCCTTGCTAACTACCTCAACACCATCTACCTCGGACGCCGGTCTTACGGCATCGAGGTTGCCAGCCAGAACTACTTCGATAAGTCGGCGAAGGACCTCGACGTCAGCGAGTCGGCATTGCTGGCAGCGATGATCCAGCGCCCAGGAGCCGCCGATCCCTCGGACAACCCCGAGGCCTACCAGGATCGTTTCGACTACGTCGTGAAGTCGATGGTCGATGAGGGCTTCATCACCGAGGAGCAGGCAGCCAAGATCGAGATGCCGAAGGTGGAGAAGCAGAACAAAGAATCTTCACTGTCCGGCCAGAAGGGCTACATGTGGGACTTCGTCCGCCGTGAGGCCCTGCGCAAGCTCGATATCACCGAGGCTCAGCTCGACCGCGGTGGCTATGACATCACGACCACCTTCGACGAGGACCGCATGAAGCAGGCCGAGAAGGCCATCAAGAACCTGCCGTCCGATCAGCCGGAGGGTCTGCAGACGGGGCTGGTCTCGATCGATCCGGACAACGGTGGAATTGAGGCCTTCTACGGCGGTAAGAACTACCTCGATCAGGCATTCAACGCTTCGACACAGAGCCATGTACAGGCCGGTTCGACCTTCAAGCCCTTCGCCCTGGTGGCTGGGCTTGAGAACGGTGTGCGACTCACCGATACCTACCCGGGTACGAGTCCGACGACCCTGAACAACGACGGCACTCCGTGGGAGCTGTCGAACTTCGGCAATACGAGCTACGGTCCGGTGAGTCTGCTCAAGGCCACTCAGTCCTCGATCAACACGGCCTATGCCGCGCTCAATGTCCAGGTCGGTCCGGACAAGACTGTAGACGTGGCACAGCGAGCGGGACTGAGCGGCAACTGCACGGACAAGGAGATGGAGTCCGGTGACACGGGCGGATGCTCCATTGGACTCACCCCGAACCCCTCGAACGTATTGGGAACGCCCAGCGTGAAGCCGATCGACATGGCCTCGGCCTACGCGACCTTCGCAGCCAACGGTGTCCACCATGACACTCACACGATCAAAGAGGTCACCCAGGGGGCCGACGACACGGAAGTCTACAAGGGCGAGACCAAGGGCAAGCGCGTCTTCGACAAGGCGGTGGGAGCCGAGACCTCTTTCGCTCTGCAGCAGGTCATCAACGGCGGCTCGGGCAGCTATGCCCAGCAGCTCGGACGACCAGCAGCGGGCAAGACCGGTACCACGAACAACAACACGGCGGCCTGGTTCTCGGGTTACACCCCGAACCTTGCGACATCAGTGGTCCTCTACCGTGAGGTCGACGGCAAGCAGATGTCGATCGGTTCCTACGGCGGCCGCGGCGAGGTCACGGGCGGATCTTTCCCTGTTCAAGTGTGGACTGAGTACATGCAGGACGCGCTCCAGGGAACCAAGGTCGAACAGTTCCCAGAGCGCGGAGAACTGCCGGACAAGCCGAAGCCTAAGAACACCAACGCACCGGCGGCTCCGAAACCCGAACCCAAGGCGCCGGAACCCGAGGCTCCGAGCGGCAGCGATGGCGGCGACGGGTCCGACGAGAAGGCCCCCGTCGACGAGCCGAGCGAGAAGCCGAAGGACGACGAAGACAAGGGCAAGGATAAGGACAAGGACGCCGACGGTTCGAAGGATTCCAAGGACGGCTCCAAGGACTCCAAGGACTCCGACGACGGCCGTGAGGATAATGGCTCCTCGAAGGATGACGGCAGTTCGAAGGGCGGCGACAACGGCGATACCGGTGGTGGCGGCGATACTGGCGGCGGTGGAGACACCGGTGGTGGTGGCGATACTGGCGGCGGCGGTGACACCGGTGGTGGTGGCGATACTGGCGGCGGCGGTGACACCGGAGGAGAAGGCGGCACCGGCGGCAACGACGGCGATGGCGGACCTCTTGGTGTCGGAGGCTGATAACAGCCTTCGGCCTTCGGGCCGGTAACCTCTAGTCATGCCTTCTCAGTCCAGCACCCGGATCGCCGAGCCTCTGCTCGGCGGTCCGGACGGCATTCACCTCGCATCAGCTGGTGCTCGGTTCCGGCGTGGCCAGGCCTACATCTTCGCCGGAATCCTCGGCCTGACGACCTTTCTCGCCCTCGCCCTGCAGGGCCCCTGCCTGAGTTCGGGCTACGAACAGCCGTCCGCCTCGGCGAGGATGTGCTCCGGACCTCTGTCCACGGCATTCCTCGGCCAGACCAATCCTGAGGAGGCCCTGGGCCGCTCCCACGGAGGGATGGCCGGCCTGTCGGTGATCGACGCCCGCTTCGTCCAACTGATGAAGTTCGTGACCGACGACGTCTCCGTCTTCATGACGTTCGTTCTCATCGTCAACGTGATCGCCTTCGCGGCTCTCGGCGTCGCACTTCTGGTCCTCGCCAGGCAGCGAGCTTGGCTGGTCGCGGCCTTCGCCTCCCCGGTCATCCTCTTCACCTTGGGCTCGACCCTGGACCCGGTGGCCTTGTCGCTGAGCGTCTGGGCGATGGTCATCTTCGTCGGATCGTCGCCGGTGACCCCTCGACCGTGGCTGTCCGGGGTCCTCCTCGGCATAGCCTCATTCGTCAACCCGCTGGCCCTTCTGGTCGTGCTCGCCCTCTGCCTCGCTGGGCAGCACCCGGCCGGAAGACTGCGCCCCCGGGATCCGCGGATGATGTTCGCCGCGCTCACAATCACCTCGGCGCTCATCCTGGTCATCGACGGCAGCGCCATCGAACGGATCGTGGACTGGACGGGCGACGCCGTCGACGGCGGATCCTTCGCCTCGATCCTGGTGATGGCGCGCCTGGGAACCGCCGAGGTGTGGGCACCGGTGTGGATCATCGCCAGTGCGGGTGTCATCGTCGCGGTCACCATCGCGCTGTACATGGTGCGCAGAGCAGGACTCGACCCAGCCGTGGCCGCCTGCCTCCTCATCGGTGGCTGCCTGCTGCTGGCACCGGGGATGATGCCCTGGGACAGTCTCTGGATCCTGCCGTTCTTCGCGCTCTCAGTCCGTCGTTGGTGGGTGCTCATCTTCTGGGCAATGGCGGAGGCGGCCTTCGCCATTGCCATTCACCTCGGCGACGTCACCGCGATCGAAGCGGACAAGGGCCTCGAACCGACCTTCGTCGCACTCCTGACACTCCTGCGACTGCTCGTTCTCGTCGCTGTCGTGATCTGCGCGGGTGAGAATCTGTACCGGCGACGGATCCGCGGTCGACTGCTCAGGGCAGAACCTCCTCGGCGAGTCGAAGACGACCACCCTAAGGTCCGTGTCCAGGGGCACGGGAATCCGACATGACACCACCGGTGCGCGTCCACTAGACTGTGTAGGTCTGTTCCCATTTCACGACCATCGTGGGGGCCGGAACGGACAAGCATATGCCCTCCTGCCATGGAACGACCATGGCCGCAAAGACCAGAGGAGGTGGGTGACAGATGCGTCATTACGAGCTCATGCTCATTCTTGACAACGAAACCGAAGAGCGGACGTTGGCTGACACCGTGGACAAACTGATGAAGGTTGTCCCGGCTGAAAACGGAACCGTCGACAACGTGGACATCTGGGGACGCAGGCGCTTCGCCTACGACATCCAGAAGAAGTCCGAAGGCTTCTACGTCGTGGTTGATTTCCACGCAGAGCCTGCAACGACCAAGGAACTCGATCGCCAGCTCGGACTCAACGAGTCCGTCCTGCGCACCAAGATCCTCCGCCCAGACGCCAAGTAATAGCGTCAAGCACCTCGTTTCAAGGAGCAGTCAATGGCAGGCGAAACAGTCATCACGGTCGTCGGGAACCTGACAAGTGATCCCGAACTGCGCTTCACACCTAACGGTGCTGCGGTCGCAAACTTCACCGTGGCTTCGACGCCGCGTATGTTCGACCGTCAGTCCAACGAGTTCAAGGACGGGGAAACCCTGTTCCTTCGCTGCTCGGTGTGGCGTGAGATGGGCGAAAACGTAGCCGAATCCTTGCAGCGCGGTACTCGGGTCGTCGTTCAGGGCCGCCTCAAGTCGCGGTCCTTCGAAACCAAAGAGGGCGAAAAGCGCACCGTCATGGAACTGGACGTCGACGAAGTCGGCCCCAGCCTGCGACGCGCCACCGCTCAGGTGACGAAGAACGAACGCAGCGGAGGCGGATTCTCCGGTGGCGGTAACTTCGGCGGACAGCAGCAGGGCGGAGGCTCCCAGCAGGGTGGCTTCGGTCAGCAGCAGTCGTCGGGCTGGGGCAACAACCCGCAGCAGGGCAACCCACAACAGGGTGGCTCGCAGCAGGGTGGTCAGCGCCAGGGCGGTTACGGCCAGGGGAACAGCGCACCGGCAAACGACCCGTGGGCATCATCGAGTCCACAGGGCGGCAACGGCGGCTGGGGCAACCCGGGCGCCGATGAGCCACCGTTCTAAACACGTTCAAGACATTTCGTAAATCAGGAGATACTCATGGCCAAGCCAGAGATCCGGAAGCCTATCAAGAAGAAGGCTAATCCGCTCAAGAAGGGCGAAGCGGCGAAGATCCACTACAAGGACACCGCTACGCTCCGTAAGTTCATTTCCGACCGCGGCAAGATCCGTGCCCGTCGCGTCACCGGCGTGACCGTGCAGGAACAGCGCGTCATCGCGAAGGCCGTTAAGAACGCCCGCGAGATGGCACTTCTGCCCTACTCGAGCACCGCTCGCTGATCGGAGGGAAAGAACATGCCAAACCGTAAAGTAATTCTTAACCAGGAAGTTGATGGTCTGGGAGCCGCCGGCGACATCGTCGAGGTTCGCGCCGGATACGCACGTAACCTGCTGCTGCCCCGTGGCTGGGCATCCGCATGGTCCGCCGGTGCAGAGAAGCATGTCCTTGCTCTCCGCAAGACCCGTCAGGCCAAGCAGATCGCCGACCACGATGAGGCAGTCAAGGTCAAGGCTCAGCTGGAATCCTCCAGCGCTCGCATCGAGCTCAAGTCCGGCAAGAACGGCCGCCTCTTCGGCGCCGTGACCCCGGCACTTGTGGCCGAGGCGCTGCACACCGCAACCGGACACGACTTCGATCGTCGTCAGGTTGCACTGCCTGCTCACGTCAAGACCTCCGGCAGCTACACCGCTACCGTGCGCGTCAACGACGAGATCACCGCGAACGCCAAGTTCGAGGTCGTCGGCAAGGCCTGATGCTTCCGCAGCGAGTCTGGCTGGCCGGTGGTCAGTTCGACTCGTAGTCGAAAGCAGAGCATAACGTCGAGGGGACACTTTATAGAGTGTCCCCTCGACGTTTTTGTATGCTCTCGACGAGTGGGGTGCGAGGTGAGGCGACGAGTGGGGCGCGAAGTGAGGTAGACGTCGGTGAGACTTCAGAACAGAATGCGTTCGGGTGGCGGGAACTCTGTGTAGATCTCATCATCGGTCGGCGCCAACTCGAGATAGCTGGGGCTGTCGTCGTCGATGAACAGCAGCAACATGCACCCGTCGACCGTCGCGTCGAGAATGATGCGGTTCGCGAAGTCTCCCTGCCCACCAGTGTCATCTCTGGCCGCGTCATCGACGCGATTCACCGGGCGCATCCCGATCGACGGGCAGGAACCACAGTCGCAGGGGTTGGTCACGACCGCCTCGGCGAGGCTAGACTCCCAGGTCACACGCTGCGCCGGTGTGATCAGAGCCGGAGGGTCCCAGGCTTCCTGCTGCACTCTGGTGAACGTCGCGCGGTCCTCCTCATCCGGTGAGGGGTGGGCGTGACGGATCATCGTCAGCGCGACCTCATGTTCCCGGGGCGTCAGTGGCCAGCACATGGCGTCAGGATACCAAGGCAGGCCCTCCGAGTGCAGGCCTTCTGAGGGCAGGGCGCGATGACGGGGAATCATCCTGGGAAGCTGGGAAGCCGGTCGCCGGAGTCAGCCGCGCCCTGCCGTCTGAATCAGCGTTGTCCGTAGTGCCTGCGGACGAAGAACAGGCCGATGAGGGAGAGCACGGCGACTCCCATGTAGTAGACGCTCGGCGAGTTCAGTGAACCGGTGATATCGAGCAGCCACGTGAGCACCAAGGGAGCGATGCCACCGAGGAGCGTCACACCGATGTTGTAGGCCGTGGACAGCCCAGTGCCCCTGATCTCGGCGGGGAACAGCACCGAGAGCATGCCCGGCAGCGGCGCGAAGTAGAACGCCATGATCACACCGAGCACGGCGATGACGAAGATGAACGCGGGCACGCTGCGCTGGGTGACGATGAGCTGGAACAGCGGCCACGCGAGTACCAGGGCCGCGATCGCTGCATAGGTCATGATCCGCGCGGGACCGACGCGATCGGCAAGACGACCGACCAGCGGTGATCCGATCAGGCAGATCAGACCAGCCAGAATGCCGCCGAGGTAGGCCGCCGTCGGTGAGATGCCCAGGTTGGACATTGCGAAGGTCGGCATGAAGAGGATCATGTACACGGAGATCGTGGCGACACCGACCGACGCGGAGGCGGCGAGGATGCGACCCCAGTGGTTGGCGAAGAGCGTGCGCAGGGGCGACTTCGCCGGAGGCCTCGACGTGAACTCCTCGGTCTCGTCGAGCTTGGAGCGAATGTAAAGTCCGACGGGTCCGACGAGGAGACCGATGAGGAACGGCACCCTCCACCCCCACGAATGGAGCGCTTCATCGGAGAGATAGGTATTGAGGGCGAATCCGAAGGCCGAGGCCAATGCCATCGACGCGCCCTGGCTGGCGATCTGCCAGGAGGCGTAGTACATCTTCCGGTGCGGAGCGGTCTCCACGAGGAAGGTCGTCGCCGTGCCGAACTCGCCGCCGGCGGAGAATCCCTGCAGCAGGCGGGAAGTCAGGATGATGAGCGCGCCCCAGATTCCGATCTGCGAATAGGTCGGGGCAATCGCCATGAGCAGCGTGCCGAGCATCATGAGGAACAGTGTCAGAGTCAGCGCCGGCTTACGTCCGCGCCGATCGGCGAACCGGCCCAGGACCAGACCACCGATGGGGCGGACCAGGTAGGAGATCGCGAACGTGGCGAACGTGAGGATGAGGGAGAAGACCGGATCACCCTCAGGGTAGAAGATCTCCGAGATCACGACGGCGAACGACGCGAAGACGATGATGTCGAACCATTCGAGGGCCGCACCGATCGAGCTGGAGATGACGGCCTTGCGTGCGGCAAGGAGACGTTCCGGAGTAGCCTCGAGCACGGGCTCTTGCTGCGGATTTGCGGTGGAGGAGCTCATGGTGTCTGCTTTCCTGCTGCGTTGAGGCCGGCCTCTGCGCTGAGATCGGTGATGAGATTGCCGATGAACGCTTCGCAGGCGGCGATCTGCTCGAGTTCGACGAACTCATCGGGCGCGTGTGCCTGGGCGATGTCCCCGGGGCCGCAGACGACAGTGGGGATGCCCGCATTGGAGAACAGTCCCGCTTCGGTGCCGTAGGTGACCTTGTCGTCGCTGACCTCTCCGCCCCACTGACCAGCGAGGGAGACGATGTCGGCCTCGGTCGGCGTTTCGCAGCCGGGGGCGGCTGCCTCAACGGTGAAGTCGACTCGGGCGCTGTCGTTGCCCGCACGCATCATGCGTTCGAGACGGGCCGCCTCGGCGCGGAATCGTTCAACCAGGGCCTCACAGTCGACGGCTCCCAGGGATCGGAATTCGAACTGCACGCTCGCCTCGGCTGGGATCGTGTTGACGGCGATGCCGCCGCTGATCGTATTCGCCGTCACCGTGGTGAAGGGCACGACGTAGTTCTCATCGAAAGGTCCCTCGGTGCGGAATTCGGCGGCGACCGCATGGACGAAGGTGACGAACTCGGCGGCGTAGGCAATCGAGTTCACACCTTCCGGGGTCAGCGAGGAATGGGCCGCGACGCCGTGGAAGTCGACGCGGAAGACGTTCATCGACTTGTGTCCGCGCACGACCCGCATGCTCGAGGGCTCACCGACGATGCAGCCGCGAGGGGCCAGACCCGCCTCGGCGATCTTGTCCACGAGGTCGATCGCGCCCACACAGCCGACCTCTTCGTCATAGGAGAAGGCGAGGTGGATGGGCTCCTTGAGCTTCGCGGCTGCCAGCTCGGGCAGTTTGGCGAGGATGACGCCGATGAAGGATTTCATGTCTGCGCTGCCGCGCGCGTAGAGCTTGCCGTCCCTGACCTGCGGGGTGAAGGGATCGCTCGACCAGTCCTGACCGTCGACAGGTACGACATCGGTGTGCCCGGACAGGACGATGCCTCCGCTGGTGGAACCGTCGGCGGCCGGCAGAGTGGCCAGCAGATTCGCCTTGGTGCCTTCGGCGTTGGGCACAAGCTGAGATTCGAAGTCCGCGGCCTTGAGGCGTTCGACGACGTGATCGATGAGTGGGAGATTCGTGTCCCGGCTCGTGGTGTCGAAGGTGATGAGATCGGTGATCTCGGAAATGGTGGCCTCGGCCGGTAGTGCGGACACGGCTGCTCCTGACTGTACGGGGATGAACCGTCTGGTCAGCCTGAAGCGGAACCTGGTCGGATCCCTCCCGTGCGGGACAGCGGTGACCAGACCCCGACACACTACGTCCGAAATGTTGGTGAGACTGTTAGGTCTCGTCAATTGAGACTACTGCCTCACTCCTCGTCGGTAGCTGGGTACGTGACCGTTCCGTCCTTGGCGACGGTGGCTCCCGCGCTGAGTTCGGCCGCAGTGGTCTGGTTCTTGCCCATGATGTGGGTGACTGGGAAGTCGTGGGCGAGCAGGTTATCGGCGATGATGCGCCGATGGCAGCGCCACCACACGGCCTCCGAGCACGTCAGCACACTGCGTCTGTTCGCGCCCCACTCAAGCAGCCGGTCGAAATCGTCGCGGAACTCCTCCGTCAGGGCATGATCGGCATAGTTGTGGAAACTGCGGTTCTTCCACCACCCATTGACCTCGAACCCGATGTCATGGTTCACGGGTCGCCTGCCGGTCAGCCCTTCGAGCCGACGCAGCTCCACCCCCGACTCGGCAAGGTCATCGAAGAGAGTATCCGCGTTGAACTGGGGGTTCCTCTTCGATCCGGGCAATTTGCGGACATCGACAACCACCTCAGCGGAATTCTCGGTCAGGAGGTCGATGAACTCCGAGAGGGAATGATTCGAATGGCCGATGGTGAGGAACCGCGAGCTGCTCACTCCTTGTCGATCCGGTGGAGAGCCGTGCCCTTGTGGGCGGCGATGTGGTCGGTCTTGTCGCTCTTGATTTCGTACTGCGGCTCATCCTTCGAAGCGCGACGATTGTGGCCCTTGTATTCGAAGTCTGTGGTGTGGACCTTTGTGATCGTGCCTGAGACTTCGCCGGCCTCCGAGTTCCACCCCACGTGATCGCCGACGGCAAAGTTCTCCGCCATGTCATCCTTCTCAATTCGTCGAATGTTGTCTCTCCCATACAAACACGATGAGGCCATCGGCAACAGGGCGGACCGCTCTTGCGGCCTCAGTTGCGGTTTCATGTACGGTTTCAGAAACTGGGGCCGTGACGGAGGAAGCGGGGCCGTGACGGAGGAAGCGGGGCCGTGATACAGGTTCCCAGCCTCGGCACAGCCTGCCGATGACCATCTTGGGCGGGGACTTCGCTAAAGTCGATGACAGATGACAAGGGGGAACGATGTCGATCGAAAAAGCACCGTCCGTGCCGCGCTTCGGCGGTCCGAGCGAACTGACGCCGGAAGATCAGGAGCGGGGACGGGGTCTGCGCAAGATGCGCACACTGGCACTGTCGCTGCTCATCCTCGCCACCATCATCTTCCTTATCACCCACATCTTCACCGACAACACCGGGGTCTGGGGCTTCGTCTCGCGCGCGTCCGAGGCCGCGATGATCGGTGCGATCGCCGACTGGTTCGCCGTCACCGCACTCTTCCGCCACCCGCTCGGTCTGCCGATCCCGCACACCGCGATCATTCCGCGCAAGAAGGACACCCTGGGCGCGAGCCTGTCCGCATTCGTCGCCGCGAACTTCCTCCACGCCGAGGCGGTGTCGACGAAGATCCGGTCCGCTCAGGTTTCCCATCGTGCCGGTGAGTGGTTGAGCAGATCCGCCAACCGTGACCTCGTGGTCGACCGCGCGGCCGGTGGGCTCGAATATGTGCTGGCTCGCATCGACGACGAATCCGTCGTGGCTCTGACCAAGAACGTCATCATTCCGCGCCTGGTCGCGACCCGCAAGACCCCGGTGCTGGCGCAGCTGCTGCGCCAGATCGTCCTCGACGGTGCGCACCACAAACTTGTCGACCTCATCGTCGCCGAGGCGTACTCCTGGTTGAGCGACAATCCGCAGGTCATCGATGAGATCGTCCACAATCGGGCACCGTCCTGGGTCCCCGATTTCGTCAACGAGCAGCTGTCGAACCGGCTGCAGCGAGAGGTGCTCGGTTGGGTCGCCGACGTCCGCGACAACGAATACCACAAGGCCCGTCAGGCCCTCGACGCCTGGCTCGTCGACCTCTCCGACGACCTCAATGGGGAGACTCCGCTGTCGGAGAAGGCAGAGGTCATCATCAACGACCTGCTCAGCCAGTCAGGGGTCGTCGACTCCGTGCTCGAGATCTGGAGCAGCCTTAAGCAGCTCCTGCGCCAAGCCATCATCGACCCCAATGGCGAGGTGCGCGGACGCATCTCGGAACTCATCGGAGAGTTCGCCCAGCGGCTGCAGGCTGACTCGAAGTTCGCCGCCAAGATCGATGACAGGATCGCCACCACGGCCGGAGACCTGGCCGAGAGCTTCGGCCCCGAGATCGCCAGCGTCATCTCCGACACGATCGAACGCTGGGACGCGAAGGAAGCCGCCGAGCGTATCGAGCTCTACGTCGGCCGGGATCTGCAGTACATCCGTATCAACGGAACCGTGATCGGAGCCCTGGTCGGACTTCTCATCCACACGATCATCGTGCTGCTGCCCGGGTGAGGGCGATCATGCTGTCGCGACCGTGGAAATCGCCGTTGCCCGCAGCAGCCAGGCGATCAGCTCGAGGTTGAGTCCACGGGTGTGCACAGCGCCGGAAGAAGGCTTGTCACCTGAGCTCTGATCCACTCGACCGTGCCCGCTCGATCGGCAAGGAAATCCCGCAGCGCGCTTTCGAAGATGCCATCGAACATGGTGTAGGCGGCACGCGATTCGATCATCGGTCGACTCTCGCTCAACTCCGCGTATCGGGTCACCACCCGCCAGATCATGTCCTCGAGTCCACGATCGATGTCGTACACATCGACGCGAAGCGCCTCCTGAAACATGCTCTGCGATCGCAGATCGTACCAGAGACGGTGCATCGACGGCTCTTCCGACAGCGTCTGCACGAGCTTGTCAGCGAATCCGGTGAGCAGTCCATCCGCTGTGGTGGACTCTGACACGGCCGAGTCATAACGGTGCATGCACTGGGTCTTGTAGTGCTTGACGCAGAAGATGATGAGTTCGGTCTTATCGCGGAAATAGTAATGAACCACGCCGTGGCTGAATTCAGAGTTCGCCGCGATATCGCGCAGGCTCGTTCGCGCATAGCCGAGCTGGCCGAGGGTCCGCAAGGCGGATTCTGCGAGCTTGATCCGACGTTCGTCGTAGCTGCCCGTGCTCCTCCTGCTGCGGGCAGACTTCTGCTCAGTCTGAGTGCTTGCCACGCTTCCATGCTAGCTGGTGACCGAACCTGGATCAATGGTTTGGACAATTGGTCTTGACACTTGTCAAGAATGAATGTGACGCTGGTCGCACCAGTTAAATCACAGGCAAAGGAGCCGAAAATGTCAACATACGATCTGACCGGGCGCAGGGCTTTGGTCACAGGTGGCGCACAGGGCCTTGGTGAGTCATACGCTCGTGCACTCTCCGCTGCAGGGGCCACGGTGGCGATCGCCGACCTGCAGGACCGCGGCGCCGAGGTTGCCTCGGAACTGGGTGAGGGCAACCACTTCGTCAAACTCGATGTCACAGACGATGCGTCGTGGCAGGCCGCGATCGACTCAACGGTCGGTGCACTCGGAGGATTGGACATTGTCATCAACAATGCCGGTCTGGAGATCACCAGTCTGATCACCGATATCGATCCTGCTGACGCCAAGAAGATGCTCGACGTCAATGTTCTCGGTACGGTCCTGGGCCTCAAACACGGAATGCGTGCTATGCGACCGGGTGGGCCCGCAGAAGGCGGCGGAACGATCATCAACGTCGCCTCTGTGGCGGCGACCATCGCCTTTCCCGGAATCTCCGTCTATTCCGCGACCAAGTCAGCGATCGATCGCTTGACAAGAGTGGCCGCAATGGAGAGCGGAAAACTGGGATACGGGGTCCGCGTGAACTGCATCTTCCCTGGTCTGGTCCCCAATGCGATGGGAGCCGGGTTGGCCAACGATGTCTCCGAGCTGGGTCTTTTCGAGTCACCGGAAGCTGCCGTCGGTGCAGTCGTCGATCTGACTCCCTCGGGTCGCTTGGGCGAGGAGGAAGACATTACGGATGCCTTGATGTTCCTGGCCTCGGATGAATCACGATTCGTCAACGGAGCCGCCCTGCAGGTCGATGGGGGAATGGGCATGTGACCCGTAATTACGCTTCCAACCATTTGAGATCTGCATGCCCATACCCATGTGCACCTGAACGCCATTCACGAGTAGGAGAAAATTATGCCTGAGCAGAACAAGCCCGTCGTCGTATACGGAGCCAGCGGATATACGGGCCGCATCATCTGCGAATACCTTCGTCAGTACGGTGTGCCTTTCGTGGCAGCCGGCCGCAACGAGGACCGTGTTCGGGAGTCGATGCAGTCCAACGTCCCTGGGATCGAGACCGCCGATTATGAGGTCCGAGCCGTCGATCACACCGTCGAGGCACTTACCGAGCTCTTCAGCGGAGCCAGCGTTGTGCTCAACACGGTGGGTCCCTTCACCAAGTACAGTCCCACCGTCGTCGAGGCGGCACTGGCCGCAGGAGCTCATTACACGGATACCTCCGGTGAGCAGGATTGGCTGCTCACCTGTGAGACGCAGTTCGGAGAGAAATACGCCGCCAAGGGGCTGCTCCTCTCACCTGGTCTCGCTCAGATGTACACAATCGGCGAGATCGCAGCGAACCTGTGTCTTGAGAAACCTGGACTCGACACCTTGGACATCGCCGTGTTCTGGGGTGGAAGCCCGACGATCGCCTCGACGCAGACGATCCTCGTCAATGCCGCGACCTCGAAGGCGTACTACCTCGAACGCAATGCGTACACCGAATTCGATCCGAATGAGGGGCTGGTTCCACTTGTCGTTCCCGGCCAGCACGAACTGGCGCAGTCCCTGCCCTGGGGCGGAACCAGCCACCCGGTCTGGTTCAAGAACGACCCTCGCGTTGCCAATGTGAAGGCTCAAGGTGGCGTGTTCAATACGCCCTTGATGCGGGGTGTTCCGGTCATTGTGGCCAATGCGCTCGAACAGACCAAGGACATGTCAGATGAAGACCGCGACAAGGTGCTCATCGAGACTGCTGCCCAGGTGATGAGCGAGATGCCGCCGAGGGAGAACCCGTTGGTGAACAAGTCACTCGACTCGGTCCACGCCAGTGGACCTCTGGGACGGGCACATTGTGTCATCCACGGAAACAGCAATTATCAGCAGACCGGACTGCTGCAGGCCTACTTCGCCTACCACCTGACCCAGCAGGCACCTCGGCGGGTGGGGTTCGCCTCCGGATGCCAGGCACTTGGCCATCAGGAGCTGCTGGGCGTCCTGCGGGAGTTCGGGCTGGTTGCCAAGCCCGTGCTGACCGTACAGGACTGAGATTCAGAACCGAAGACACAGGATTGAAGGAACGACGATCATGAGACTTTTCGACTATCTCGACAAGGGTGCTTCCATCGACCCGAAGGCACCATGCTTGACGACCGATGGCGACACCCTGAGCTACGCACAGGTGCAGGCCACCTCGCGTGAGATCGCTGCCGGACTCGCAGCCAGGCGGGTCAAGCCGGGAGACAAGGTCGCCATCATCTCAGGCAATGATCCGACAGCTTTCACCTGTGTCTTCGGAATCAGCCGGATCGGAGCCGTCTGGTGTCCGATCAACCCTCGCAACGAAGCTCAGGAGAATCGGGAGTTGCTGGAGCTCTCTGACTGCAAGGTCGTGATCTTCGCGAATGCCTACACGGAACTCGTCGACCGTATTCGAAGCGATCTGCCCATGGTCCATACCTGGGTATGCCTGGATGCCGAGCCCGGAGGGGTGCTCAGCTGGGGAGCGTTCCTCGAAGCTGGCGGGGACCGGCAAGCTTCGGGCGCACCTGTGGGCGATCTGGCGATGGTCGTCGGCACCGGGGGCACGACCGGACGGCCCAAGGGGGTGATGTTATCGAATCAAAATCTCGAAACGATGACCGCGCTCACCTTGATGTCCTATCCGTTCAGGAAGAAGCCCGTGTACCTGGCGATGGCACCGCTGACACACGCTGCCGGGGTCCTTTGCTTTCCGATCCTCTCCCTCGGCGGTGAGATAGTCATCATGCGCGGTGCCGACGTCGGGCAGTTCCTGATCAATGTCGAAGAGCATGGGGTGACTCACTCGTTCCTGCCCCCGACGATCGTATACATGATCCTCGCCGAGGCGGGGCTGGAGACCACCGATCTCAGTTCTCTCGAGTGCCTGTGGTACGGGGCTGCGCCCATGTCGCCTGTGCGTTTGGAGGAGGCGATCGAGAGGATCGGCCCGGTCATGGCGCAGCTGTTCGGGCAGACGGAGGCACCCATGATGATTTCGACCTTGGCACCGGAGGATCATTTCCTGCCTGACGGAACATTGGCTAAGAACCGCCTGAGTTCGGCGGGCAGACCTTCCCCTCTGTGTACGGTGGAGGTGATGTCTTCCGACGGCGAGATCCTCCCCAGAGGAGAACGCGGCGAGATCGTCGTGCGCGGATCTCTCGTCATGGAGGGCTACTACAAGAATCCTGAGGCGACCGAGGAGGCGACGCGATTCGGCTGGCATCACACCGGCGACATCGGCTACCTCGACGAGGAGAATCTCCTCTACGTCGTCGATCGAGCCAAGGACATGATCATCACCGGAGGTTTCAACGTCTATTCCACCGAGGTGGAACAGGCACTGCTCTCCCATCCTGATGTGCAGGACTGCGCTGTCATCGGGCTTCCGGACGAGCATTGGGGTGAGATGGTCACCGCTGTCGTCCAACTTCGCCGAGGCGGTGAGGTGACCATGGATGAACTGCGGGTCCATGTGAAAGGACTGGTCGGAAGCATCAAAACACCGAAACGCATCGATGCTTGGAACGATCTGCCCCGATCCAAGGTAGGCAAGGTCCTCAAGGTCGAAATCCGTGACGAGCTTCTCAAAAGCGAAACTGCCGTTTCGAGTTCCTGAACCGCGCGGAGCACTGCGTTCTCGTGGAGGATCACACGGCGCGCACGGGCTGGTCCGCGAGCTGGTCAGCGATGCTGCGGGGCTCCCGTCCGAGAAGGCGAGACAGCGTGTGGTCGGGTTGAGCGAAGTGGTTGCTTCGCGTTGCTTGGAACATTGCCAAAGTGAAGCGTGCTGCCGACTCGGGTACCCCGTCGACAATCTCACCAGCAACCCATTCCTCGTCATCGACAACGATACGTTCGACGGGGCGGCCCGACAGTTCGGAAGCCTGTGCAGCGAAGTCGGTGAGAGTCACCGGAGAAGCCGGAGTGAGATTGACTGGGCCCTCGAACGCCTCAGCGCTGGTGAGGATCGTCGCGGCCGCTTCGCCGGCGTCGCGTCGGTCGACCCATGCGAAGGGGCCATCGGCCGGCTTGGCGATCGTGCCCGTTGCCTGCCATGGTCCGAGGAGCTGCTCGAGGTGACCATAAAAGCCGTTGCGCAGAGCCGTCCATGCCACGCCAGACTCGGCGAGGTACTGCTCCGCAGCAGCGTTGATTGCCAGCGGGGGATAGGGCGTATTGAAGCCTGTTCCGTGAGCGCTGGTGTAGAGGATCCGTTTGGCCCCGGCCTCGACTGCGGCGTCGATGGCGGTCCTGTGCTGAGAGTTGACGTCCGCGGTGACGTCGCTCGATGAGACCAGCAGCACCTGCTCGGCATCGGCGAACGAATCGCGGAGCGCGGCCGGCTCGTCGTAGCTTCCTTGTCTGACGCGGACTCCTCTGTCAGCCAGATGCTGCGCGCGTTTAGGATCGCGGACGCTGACGCCGATGTCACTCGGCGGAATCCGGTTGAGGAGATGTTCCACAGTTAATCCGTTGAGAGCGCCCGTTGCTCCGGTCACGATGATCATTACGGCGACCTTTCGCTGAAGCCGGTCCGAGACCGGTGCTGATGGAGGCACCCCTTTCAAGTTGACTGGAATGGTCAACTTAGTGCCGACATCCATCCTGCGGTAAAGTGACCAATAGAGTCAAGTTATGGAGAGAACAGGGAAGAGCTGAGGGTGGCTGATAGGAATTCTGGGCCGATGTTGCGCACTGATGCCCGCCGTAATGTCGAGAGGATCCGCGCTGCCGCAATCGAGGTGTTTCGCGTCGAGGGACTTTCGGCACCGCTGGAGAACGTCGCCGGTTCCGCCCAGGTGAGCAAGGCGACGATCTTCAACAGGTTCGGCGGGCGGATCGGACTGATCGATTCCGTCATCGACGAGGTCGTCGCGACTAAGCTGAAGTCCGTTATTGATGACGCCCGCTCGGTTCCCGGTATCAGTGAGCGGATTCGATTCTACGTCAGTGCCATCCGAGATCTTCAGTTCCGAATACCAGCGGTCAATGACGTGCTCTTGCAGACGTTTCCTGCCTCGGGCCCACTCATGGAACTCTGTCACCTCGGGGGAAGCTTCCACGAGGAGCTTGTGCAGGATGGGCATGCGGCCAACGCTCTGGCCGAAGGAGTCACCCCGGAGGACTTTCAAGCGATGGCCGTCGACAACTCACTCGCACTCAAGTACGGGGTTCGCCCTTCCAGAGCGGCCTACGATCGGCGAACCGGATTTGTTCTCGACGGAATCTGCCGCTCACTTCAGAGCTGAGGCCCCTCGCCCTCTTCCTGGTGGATGAGCTGGATGAGGTTGCCGACCGTGTCGTCGAGAACCGCCGTGGTGACCGGGCCCATGGTCGTCGGTTCCTGAGTGAAGGTCACGCCGAGCGCGGTGAGTCGATCGTATTCTGCTTGGACGTCGTCGACGGAGAACTGGTTGATGGGGATTCCGTCTGCCTTCAGCGCAGAAGTGAAGTCGTTCGCGGCGGGGTGTCCCTTGGGTTCGAGGACGACTTCCACGCCATCGGGATCCTCTGGTGAGACGACTGTCAGCCAGCGGAAGTCCTCGCCGACCGGCACATCGACCTTTGGAATGAAGCCGAGCCGATCCGTGTAGAACTTCAGAGCACGAGCCTGATCGTCGACCGGAATGCTGATCCACTGTGCCTTCATGATGACTCCTCAGTAGTAGACGTGTCTTGGTTCGTCCTCGTCGCGAGTCCACCCAGAGCGGTTCACGCGAAGTGGTTCATTGGAAGCGGAGCTATCGGGCGTCCGCTGCGCATTCACAATAGGCGGCTGATCGCCGATTGGTCTATCGGCGGGTCCGGCCCCGTGCCAATCACCAAGTGATTCGCCGGATCTGCAATCCCCCTCCCAAGTGTCGGGTTTTCCTCGCCGAGGTGGTGGGAGGTCTTCATGGTCGGGCAAGTCCGATTGCGAAAATATAGAGACATGACAAACACACAGCTTCCCGCAATCATCACATCAACGAACGTGACCAAGCACTACAACCAGACCTATGCGCTCGCCGGAGTCGACCTCACCATCGGCCTCGGCGAATCTTTGGCCATCATGGGGCCCTCCGGTTCCGGAAAGACGACCCTCCTGCACTGCTTGGCCGGCATCATCCGTCCTGATGAGGGAAATATCCGCCTCCTGCCCACCGACCGCAGCGCTGCCGCCGAGATCACGTCACTGAAGGAGAAGGGCCGCACTGCACTGCGCCGCGAGGTCTTCGGCTTTGTCTTCCAGCAGGGTCTGCTCCTGCCCGAACTCACCGCTCTTGACAATGTCGCGCTCGCCGCCATGCTCTCAGGCTTGAAGCGCACCGATGCAACCGAACATGCCCGCGCGTGGCTCCAGCGCCTGGGACTGGCCGAGCACCTGAACAAACGCATCGGACAACTCTCCGGCGGGCAGGCTCAGCGCGTGGCCATCGCCCGCGCCCAGGTCACCCAGCCCGTGGTCACCTTCGCCGACGAGCCCACCGGCGCCCTGGACTCCTCCACCTCCAGCGAGGTGCTCTCCGAACTCCTGGCATCCACGACCGGACGGGGCTCCACTCTGGTCGTGGTCACCCACGATGAGACGGTGGCCGCTCGCTGCTCGCGCATCGTCCGCCTTGCAGACGGTCGGATCGTCTCCGACTCCGCGAACCAGCCTATGGGGAACGACCAGCTCGTGCAGACCAGCCAGTACGTTCAGAACAACCGGTGATGCCGACCATGAATATCCTTCCCGTCGTACTGACCAAGAAATCTTTCACCTCGACGACTTCAAAGCTCGTCGCCATCGCATTCTTCGCATGCTCGACGCTCTTCCTCACGGTCGCCGGCGGTGCCTGGGCGTTCAACGACCGACCCGATGTCTCCGGATACGCCGAGGTGGCCGACCTCTATCGCATGCTCGCGATCTTGGCCACGGTCTTCCTCATCGTTCCCGCGATCAGCTTGGGGGTCGCCTCGGCGAAGCTGAGTGCCCGGCGTCAGGATGAACGCCTGTCCACACTCTCACTGCTGGGCGCGAAGCCCGGCACCGTCCGGCTGCTGGCGGTCGCCGAACCCTTCATCCCCGCCTCGGCCGGCATCATCGCGGGGATCGTCGGCTACTTCCTGCTCGCCTACCCACTCAGCTTCCTCGTCTTCACCGGTGAGCCGTTAGGGTACTCCGCACTGATGATGCCGACGTGGCTGCTCGCCGCAGTCGTCATCGGACTGCTGTTCGTCTGCCTCATCTCCGCACTGCTCGGCCTGCGCAGAATCACGATTTCACCGTTGGGCGTGCGCACCAGGTCCTTGGCCAGGAAGTTCCCCATCGCTCGCATCATCGCCGTGATCGTGCTCGCGGTCGGAATGATCGGCGCCCTGGTCTTCTCCCTCAACCGGGACCAGCCGACGATGACCTATACGATTGCAAGCATCATCACGATCGGCATCGCGCTCCTGCTCATCAATGTCATCGGTGTCCTCGTCATGCGCATCCACGGCTGGTTCAGTCACCGGATCGCCCGCACACCCACGTCGATGATCGCTGCGTCGATGATCGCCGATGCACCGGCACAGTACTGGCGTCGCGTGGCAGGTCTGGCGATGATCACCTTCATCGCGGTCGTCGGTGGTGCCGGAACGGCGATGATGCGGGCGAATCAGGGCGATCTCACCGCTGAAGACAAGGCGATCATGGGCCCGTACCAGTACATGGCCGATGACATCTTCACCGGACTGACCCTCACCCTGGCTATCGCCTTCGTCTTCATTGTCATCTCCGCGACGATCAACCAGGCAGCAGACATCCTCGACCGGGCATCGACCTACCGTGAGCTGCACTCGGCGGGAATGACGCAGAAGATGATGCACCGAGTCACTGTCAACGCGGTCATGTCGCCCATCGTCCTCGTCACCCTCGTGTCCCTGGTGCTGGGCGGAATGCTGGCCGGACTCATGGCTTCGGCCAGTGATCTCGGCGATCCGCTGACCATTGGGGTCGTCGCAGCAGTGCTCGTCGGCGGCGTGGCGATGGTGTGGCTGGGGCTGCAGTTCACCCGACCGCTCGTGCGCAGCGTGACCGCTGCGAACGCTGCGGCCTGAGAGGGAGATCGACATGCCGATCGTTCTGCCCACAGCAACCCGCGTCGTTCCCCTCGTCCTGGGGCGCACGACGCTGACCTCGTCGAGTTCGCTGCTGGTGACGAGCGCGTTCTTCGCCTGTACCTCCCTGTTCCTCACCGTCGCCGCCGGAGCCTGGATGTTCTTCCAGACCCCACCCAGCCCGGACCCGGGTATGGCTGGCATGGACTTCATGTACAAGTTCCTTGCGAGCTTCGCGACCGTCCTGCTCGTGATTCCCGCGAGCACACTGGCGTCGGCCTCGGCGACGCTGTCCGCCCGGCGACAGGATGAGCGGCTGTCCACGATGTCGCTGCTCGGGGCGAGGCGCTCGTCCATCGTCACTCTCGCGGTGGCCGAACCGCTGGTGCCCGCGATCTGCGGAATCGTCCTCGGCGTCCTCGGCTACCTGGGACTGGCCTGGCCGGTGAGCCTGATCCACTTCATGGGACATCCCATCGGATACGCGAACATGCTCATGCCCGCGTGGTTGGTGGCCTCGGTGGTCGTGTTCCTCATCCTCGTGTGCATCGCGGCCTCGCTGATGGGCCTGCGCAGGGTCGCGATCTCACCGCTGGGTGTGCGCACCAAGTCACTCGAGCGGAAGTTTCCCCTCGGGCAGGTGATCCTGGCAGTCGTCGCGATTGTGCTCCTGCCGGTCGCCGTGTCGTTGACGCAGAGCGGCGGCCTCGGACTGGGCATCCTGATCGCGGCCATCATGGTCATGTTCATCCTCGGACTGATCGTCGTCGACCTCGTCGGCGGCCTGCTGATCAGGTGGTTTGCCCACCTGAGCGGGAATCGGGCGCAGACCCCGGAACGACTCATCGCCGCGCGGTTGGTCTCCGACGAACCCAAGCGGTTCTGGCGCAGAGTCTCCGGGTTGGCCATGACTGCGTTCGTCGCTGCCGTGGGCGGAACCGGCATCTCGCTCATGCAGCTCGGCCTCGACGCGGGGGACGAGCCGGGCACCCGGATGCACGACGCCGACCGGTTCCTCCTGCAGGACATCTTCACCGGAGTCATGCTGGTGATGGGAATCTCGATCCTGTTGATCGCTGTATCCGCGCTGATCAACCAGGTTGCCGACATCTACGATCGAGCCGACACGTTCCAAGATCTCTATGCCGCGGGAATGGATCCGGAGACCATGCACAAAGCCATGGTGAGAGCAGTTCTGGGGCCGGTCATCTGGGTGTCGCTGCTGGCAGGCGGGCTCGGTCTGCTTCTCGTTCTGCCTTTGGCCGGGGCAGCGCTCGTGCTCAAACCAATCACGTTCTCAACGATTCTCGCGTCAGTGGTCCTCGGTATCCTCATCATCAGATCGGGATTGCAGCTGGCGAAGCCGATCCTCGTGACCGTGGCGACCGCAGGCCGTTCACGGGATTGAGGAGGGGCTGTGAGCATGCCGGAGTGAGCGTGTACTCACACTCGGATATCCCCGCCGAGGTGGGTCTGCGGCTTCTCGATCCAGGTACAGTTGGAGGGCGTTGAAAGCGGGTGTCCGCCGGCAAGGTTCGAGGAAGAGGAAGACGATTGAGCAACAATCAGGGGTTTGACGGGATGAGGACCCCGCCGCAGGACGTCGAGGCCGAGCAGAGCGTCCTCGGTGCGATGCTTCTGTCCAAGGATGCGATCGCCGACTGCGTCGAATCCATGACCGGCGATGACTTCTACAAGCCTGCTCACGAGACTATCTATGAGGCCGTACTCGACCTGTATTCGCGCGGTGAGCCTGCGGATTCGGTGACGGTGGCCAACTACCTCACGAAGACCGGTGACCTCTCCCGAGTCGGTGGCGCAGCGTACCTGCATACGCTCATCTCCTCCGTTCCGACTGCCGCGAACGCCGGCTACTATGCCGCGATCGTGCGCGAGCAGGCCGTCCTGCGCCGCCTCGTCGAAGCCGGCACTCGCATCGTGCAGATGGGCTATGACGCGGAAGGGGACACCGATGAGGTCGTGAACTCGGCCCAGGCGGAGATCTACCAGGTCACCGAGCGTCACACCACAGAGGATTATGTGATCCTCTCCGACATCCTCAGCGATGTCGCTCAGGAGATCGAACGCAATGGCGACACCGATGGGCAGACCGCGGGTGTGCCGACCGGTTTCACCGAATTCGACCAGCTCACCAATGGTTTCCACCCGGGCACGATGATCGTCATCGCGGCTCGTCCCGGTGTCGGCAAGTCCACCCTGGCGCTGGACTTCATGCGGTCGGCGGCGATCCACCATGGCCAGGCCGCCGTCTTCTTCTCCTTGGAGATGGGCAAGAACGAACTCGTCATGCGTCTGCTGTCCGCGGAGTCGGAGATTCCCCTCCAGAACCTTCGCCGCGGTGAACTGTCCCCTCATGACTGGACGACCCTCGCCGCAACGGAATCGCGCATCAACGATGCCCCGCTGTTCGTCGACGATTCCCCGAACATGGCACTGACCGAGATCCGTGCGAAGTGCCGACGCCTGAAGCAGCAGCACGATCTCAAGATGGTCTGCGTCGACTACCTGCAGCTGATGAGCTCTGGCAAACGAGTCGAGTCGCGTCAGCAGGAGGTCTCCGAGTTCTCCCGTTCGCTCAAGCTCTTGGCCAAAGAGCTCGAGATCCCGGTCATCGCGCTTTCACAGCTCAACCGCGGCAGCGAGCAGAGGACTGACAAGCGGCCGATGATCTCGGACCTGCGTGAGTCCGGTTCGATCGAGCAGGACGCCGATATGGTGCTGCTCATCCACCGTGACGACATGTACGACAAGGAACACGAACGTGCCGGCGAGGCCGACATCATCGTCGCCAAGCACCGTGCGGGTCCGACAGCTGACATCTCTGTGGCCTTCCAGGGCGCGAAGTCCCGTTTCGTCAACATGCCGCAGTAGACTCTTCTGCACCAGCGGCTGCCGACTTGAGAGGTGCCGATGTCATGCGGAAACTGACCTTTGCGATGAATGTGAGCCTGGACGGCTACGTCGCCGCGCCTGAAGATGATCTTGGCTGGACCACGCCGAATGACGAGGTGTTCCAGTGGTGGTCCGATCGGGTGGGTGCGACTGAGCTGGCGCTGTACGGTCGGCGACTCTGGGAGGCGATGAGTTCTCACTGGCCGACGGCAGCCCAGCAGCCTGGGGCCACACCAGCAGAACTTGAGTATGCGCGCAGGTGGCTGGACATGCCGAAGGTGGTGTTCTCCTCGACGATCAGCGCGGTCGACTGGAACGCGCGGCTGTTCTCCGGCGATGCCGCTGCTGAGATCACTCGGCTCAAGTCAGACGGTGGTGGTCCCATGGACATCGTGGGCGCCACGCTTGCTTCCGCGGCCATGCGGGCCGGACTGATCGATGAGTACATTCTTGTCACCTACCCCGTCCTGGTGGGCGGTGGTACGCCGTTCTTCACACACCTGGACAGCTGGGTGAATGTGAATCTGGTGGGAACACAGTCGTTTCCCAACGGTGTTCTCCTGACTCGATACGAGACAAGGCGTTGAGTGTCCGAGTGCGCATCGGTGCACGGTAGCCTGACTTCCATGCTGATCAGACGGGAACGTTCCGGCGACATCGAAGCCATCCGCGCCGTGACTGCGGCCGCATTTCGCGGCGCAGAGCACAGCGCTCCACCGGTGGAGCCGGGCGGAGATCCTGGGGAAGCGACCCTGATCTCGTGGCTTCGAGACGACGCCGCGTGGATCCCCGAGTTCTCTCTCGTCGCCGTAGAAGACGACGTGATCATCGGGCACGTTCTGGCCACGCGTGCTCACATCGATTCCTCCCCAGCTCTTGGCATCGGACCGGTCAGTGTCCAACCCGGGCAGCAGGGAAGAGGTGTCGGTTCCGCCCTGATGCATGCGGTACTCGGTGCTGCAGATGCACGAGGTGAGACAGTTGTCGCCCTGCTCGGAGAGCCTGCCTATTACGCGCGCTTCGGTTTCGTCCCAGCCTCGGCGACTGCAGTCTGCTCACCGGAGTCCGAGTGGGGCGACTACTTCCAGATCCGCACACTCTCGGACTATGACGGTCAGGGCGGAACATTCCAATACGCAGGTCCCTTTGACCGATTCTGAACAGTACCGATTCTGAACAGTTGAGTCCGATCGTTCTGCGTGGGTGGTGAGCATTCATGCACAGACGTTGCGGCTCTTCGACCCATTTCGGAGTCCTCTCTGCCTAATATTGCAGATATGGACATGAAGCCGAACGACCTGCTTGTGCTGCTCACGGTGTCCCGATCAGCCAAGTTCACGACTGCGGCGGCGACGTTGGGGCTGAATCACACGACCATCTCGCGTCGCATCGCGGCTCTGGAGAAAGCCTTGGGCGGACGTGTCCTGTCTCGAGCGTCCGGCGGTTGGGAACTCACCGAATTGGGTGCAGAGGCAGTGCGGGTGGCGGAACAGGTGGAGGATGCGGTGCGCAGCCTCGGCGAACCAGGCCGTGCCCCCGACCCGATCACCGGAGTGGTCCGAATGACAGCCACGGACGGCTTCAGCGCCTACGTGGCGGCCCCGGCCGTGGCAAAACTGCGGAGTCGACATCCCGGACTCAGCGTGGAGATCGTGACCGTGACCCGCCAGGCTCTGCAGCAGCGATCCGGGTTGGATATCGAAGTCGTGGTGGGCGAGCCGCAGGTGCACCGCGCTGAAGCGTTCAAACTCGGCGACTACGAATTGGGCATGTATGCCTCAAAGGACTATCTGGCTGAACAGGGCACACCGGCAACGGTCGAGGAATTGGTTGAACATCGACTGGTCTACTTCGTAGACTCCATGCTCCAAGTCGACGACCTCGACGCCCCGCGTCGCCTGGTCCCCACGATGAAAGACGGATTGTCCTCGACCAATGTTTTCGTCCACGTGGAAGCCACACGCGCCAGTGCGGGGATCGGCTTCCTGCCCTGTTTCATGGGTGACCTGCATGCCGACCTGGTCCGACTCTTACCGGAGACCCTGTCGGAACGGCTTCCCTATTGGATGGTGCTGCGGCCCGACTCGATGCGCCGCCCCGCCGTTGCCGCCGTCGTCCAGGCCCTGCGGGATCAGACGGTTGCTCATGAAAAGGCTCTCCTGGGGCAGCGTGGCACTCAACCGGCGCCCTCACAGCTCCATGGTAAAGACGAGGTGGACCGGCGATGCGTGGCGCAGTGATCGATCGAGTCTCATGCCGACCTTCTCAGCCACCCGCTGGGAGGATCTGTTGTCCTGGTGGATGATCGAGACCAAACGAGACGCCAGCGCATGTGAACCGGCGTAGTCGCGACAGGCAATGGCCGCCTCTGTGGCATAGCCGAACTTCTGGGCTGAACTCTTCACGTGGTATCCGAGTTCCAGGCCGCGTGTATCATCGACCTTCTGCCAGGTAAGGCCGCAGTCTCCGATGAATTCGCCGGCATGCGTCTCTATGACCCAGAGCCCGTGACAGTATTCGGCATAGTTGCGCACGTTCCAATCGATCCACCCAGCGGCTTCAGTGCGATTCTTGGGGTGCGGGTAGTACTCCATGACCCGGGGGTCGCCGAGGAGGTCCGCCATTTCGTCGAGATCGTCCGTTGACATCTCACGGAATCTCAAGCGGGAAGTCGCGTTCGGTGGCATGGATTTCAGGGTACTCCACGCTCGCGACAGTAGGGTGGACGTAAGCGAGGAAGGAGATCAGATGAAGCGCACAATGCAGGTCAGCGACGCCATGATCATCGACGTCGACGCACTCACCCTGTGGGAGCAGGTGGCCGATCCGACGCAGATGCCGCGTTGGAGTCCGGAGAACATCGGCGCACACACGCCGGCAGACTCTCGGCCGCTGCAGGTCGGCGAAGTCTTCGAGGGAAGCAATCATCGGGGCCGGGCGGGGTGGGTCACCGAATGCGTCGTCACAGCCTCGGATCCGGGTGAACGGTTCGCCTTCAAGGTACGCAAGATCGGTGCCGGCTCACCGAAGCTCCGTGCCGGCATCGCCACCTGGATCTATGAGTTCGAGGACATCGACGGGCGCACACGAGTCACCGAGACCTGGAACGACGACCGCACAGCATGGCCCGACTGGTTCGCGGCGATCGTCGACCGTGTACTCACCAGCGGCAGACTCTTCGCAGACTTCCAGAGACTGAACATCCACGGGACGTTGACAGCGATGAAGGACGAGTTCTCGCTCGGGAAGAACTCCGAGGCGGCCTGAAAAGCACCATCACGAAGTCGAATGGATGCCATCGTGAGACGTCGGGGGAAGTCCTGGCGAGGGGTGCCTTGACAGGGTATCCCTCTCGGCTCGAGGCGAGTCTAGTCTTGATGACATGGACAACCGAGCAGAGGTACGCGAGTTCCTGATGTCGCGCCGGGCGAAGATCACGCCCGATCAAGTCGGGCTCCCGTCCTACGGCAACCGGAGGGTGCCCGGGCTGCGTCGCAGCGAGGTCGCCACTCTCGCCGGGTTGAGTGTGGAGTACTACTCGAAGCTCGAACGTGGAGCGATCTGCGGGGCATCGGCGTCCGTACTGGACGCGCTCGCCTCGGCACTGATGCTCAATGAGACGGAACGGGGCCACCTCGTCGACCTCGCACGGGCAGCTGACGGCATTCCCACCTCGGGCAGGCACCGGCGGCCGACTTCACCGGCCAAGCCGCCCCACGAAACATTGCACTGGGTGCTCGAGTCGATCAAGGATTCCGTCGCTTTCGTCCGCAATGATGTCCAGGACATCGTCGCCATCAACGAACTCGGCAGAGCGTTCTACTCCCCGGTCATCGGCGACGGTGGTCGCACCCCCAACCTCGCGCGATTCCAATTCCTCGACCCGGCTTCGCGGGACTTCTACCCGGACTGGGATATGTTCGCCCAGATGTGTGTGGCGATCATCCGCAATGCGGCCGGGAAGGATCCGCACCACCGCGGCATCCAGGATCTCGTCGGTGAGCTCTCCACCCAGAGCGAGACCTTCCGAGAACTGTGGGCCGCTCACGACGTGCGCACGCATGGCTCGGGCACGAAGCGCTTCAACCATCCGGAAGTCGGCGAACTGAACCTGGCCTACGAGGAGCTGAGCGTCACCGCCGAGGAGGGACTCGCCCTCTACATCTACACGGCCGAACCCGGTTCGGAGTCCCATCAGAAACTTCAACTGCTTGCCTCTTGGAACAAGACGCAGTTCGATTCTGCGCCTCCTGCAGGCGATGCATCGGCTGCCGAAAGGAAATGACTCATGTCGCACACGATCCTCCCCACCACTCCGACCGTGAAGAACCCTCCCGGACAGTCGATGGTCGTCGCCCGGGTCCGCTTCGCATCCGGTGGTCACACAGCCTGGCTCGAACACGTGGCCGACGAGGATTACCACCGCCCCTGACCCGGGCTGACAGTACCCAGCGCCGACATCGGCTCTGACACCACCACAATTCAACACCACCACAATTCAACACCACCACAATTCAAGGAGACACCTATGCGCGGAATCATCATGCACGGCCCCGGCGACGTTCGAGTCGAAGAACGAGTCGACCCTGAGATTCAGGAACCCACTGACGCGGTCATCAAGATCGTGGCTGCCTGTGTCTGCGGGTCCGACCTCTGGCCCTACCGCGGTGCCGACACCCCGGATCAGCAGCTCATGGGCCACGAATACGTCGGCATCGTCGAACAGATCGGAGACCAGGTCAACACGGTCAAACTCGGAGACTTCGTCGTCGGATCCTTCGTCATCTCCGACAACACCTGCCCGATCTGCACCGCCGGCTACCAGTCCAGGTGCGTGAACGGGGAATTCGTTGACGGCGGCATCGGCACTCAGGCCGAATACGCTCGTATTCCGCATGCCGACGGCACTCTCGTCGCCACACCCGGGCAGCCCGATGAGGACCTCATCCCATCGCTCCTGGCCGCCTCGGACGTGCTGGGCACCGGCTGGTTCGCAGCTGACGCTGCCGAGGTTGGACCCGGCAGATCTGTCGCCGTCATCGGCGACGGCGCAGTCGGCCTGATGGGGATCCTCGCCGCGAAGCAGATGGGCGCCGAGACGATCATCGCCATGAGCCGCCACAAGGACCGGCAGAAACTCGCACGTGAATTCGGCGCGACCCATATCGTCGAAGAACGCGGCGATGACGGTGTGGCCAAGGTCAAGGAGCTCACCGACGGACTCGGCACCGACAGCACCATCGAAGCTGTCGGCTCACAGGAATCGATGATGCAGGCGATCCGCTCCACACGTCCCGGAGGCCACGTGGGATATGTGGGCGTTTCGCACGATGTCGAACTGCCCGGCGGTGAACTCTTCTTCGGTCTTGTCCATCTGCATGGCGGCCCGGCTCCGGTGCGTCGATTCCTGCCCGAACTCATCGACCTCATCTGGAGCCGCACCATCGATCCTGGCAAGGTCTTCGACCAGACGATGACACTGGATCGGGCCGCCGAGGCATATGCCGCAATGGACAAGCGTGAGGCGATCAAAGTTCTGCTCAAACCCTGAGCATCATTCCCGCCGAAAATGCAGGAAAGCGAGAAACGCGAAAGGTTGGTCAGTGTGGAACTCAAAGATCTGGTCAAAGCACTCAATAACGGTGAGACAATCGTCGGCGATTCGCCCCTGCACGCGGTCATGCACCGCAGCAGCCAAGAGGCGCTGCGCATCACCGCCGAGCTCAACGGTTCGTATCACGAGCCAGACGAGGTTCGGCAGCTGCTGACTGCGCTGATTGGGAAACCAGTGGACAAGACAGTCACGATGTTCCCGCCGTTTCACACCGACTTCGGGAAGAATACGACGATAGGTCGACGGGTCTTCATCAATTCCGGATGCAGCTTCCAAGACCAGGGTGGAATCACCATCGGCGACGACAGCCTCATCGGCCACAACACGGTTCTGGCGACCCTCAACCACGACATCAACCCGGATCGTCGTGCCGACATGCACCCGGCACCCATCGTCATCGGGCGCAACGTCTGGATCGGTTCGAATGTGACCATTCTTCCCGGCGTGACCATCGGCGACAACGCCGTGGTTGCGGCGGCCTCGGTCGTGACCAAGGACGTGCGTGGAGGAACCGTCGTGGTCGGATCACCGGCACGCGTGGTGCGGTCGGCCACCGCCTGAGGCAGCCGCATTGATCTGGGCTCGGTTCAGGGCGTGAAGAGGTCTTCGATGGTGCAGTCGAAGGCGTCGGCGGAGATCGCGGCAGCAGTTCCGATCGATGTCGGCCCGGGCGAGGACTGTCGGGCCCTGACCGTTCTCGATGACAGTGACGAGGCCCGTCTTCGAGACGTGTTTGGACTCCAGACCGAGGTTTTTGAGCTCGGATTCGATTCGCTCAGAAGTCTTGTGCTCCTCGAGTTCGAGTGTGAACGGGAACGACCCGTCCTCAGCTTTCAGCGGCAGCAGGGGAGGAGAGGAGTCCGAGGCCTATGAGGTCGTCTCGCAGCTGCCGGGCATCGGTGAAGAGCAGGCCGATGAAGCCGAGCTGTTCGGCGGCATCGATGTTAGCCGGCAGGTCATCGACGAAGACCGTTCGTTCGGGGACAAGGTCGAAGCGTCGGCTCAGTACATGGAAGATCTCAGGGTCGGGTTTGATCAGCTTCTCCCGCCCCGAGACCACGATATCTTCGAGTTCGTTGATCGCCGGCGCGACCTTCGGCGCATGGTGGAAGGTCTCGGCCGACCAATTCGAGAGACCCAGCAGCCTGACGTCGGAGGCCCTGAGCTCGGCGACGACCTCGGCCATTCCCTGAATCGGACCGGTCAGGGACAGGTCGAAGCGGTCATAGTAGGCGGCGATGATTTCGCCGTGACTGGGATCGGATTCGGCCGCCCGTGCGATCACCTCTGTGATCGGCACCCCGCGATCAGCCAGCGTATTCAGCATGCCGAAGTCCGCCTCGGCGGCAAAATCATTCCACTCGTACCGGGTCATCCGATCGGCAAGAGGTCCGGTCTGATCCCAGCCGATGAGGACGTTGCCCAGGTCGAAGACGACGGTGGTGGGGTGCAGGTCGGTCGGATGAGTCATAGTGGCATCACCTGTTCTGTGTGGGGACCTCGAGGATTCCAACGCTACTCTCGGAGAGCCGCGCCTGCATCTGCTGAAGATGTTCGACAATGGCTCGGCGAACCTCAGTTCATTGCCCGCGAGACGCTCAAGACGCTCAATACACTCATGCCAGGTTTTGAAATGCTTTTACATGACATATCATTGAGGACTCAGTGAGTTAACAATGAAAGGTTGTTCTTCGTGCTGGAACTGTGCATGCGTCTTGTCCGGGCCGATACCGAGATCCGGCGAAAGCTTGAGGTCCAAGGCCTCTCCCTCAACGACCTGACAGTCCTGCAGAGCCTAAGCTCTGCGCCGGGTCGACGACTGCGCCGAGTCGAATTGGCAGAGAGCCTGGGAATCACTCCATCTGGAATCGCCCGCTTGGTCGCACCGCTGGAAAAGCTCGGATATCTGTCCCGGGACTCCGACCCGCACGATGCGAGGATCTCACTCGTCTGCCTGACCGACGTCGGCGCCGCGCTCTACCAAGATGCCGTCAAGGTCGCCGAGGAGAAGGCCGCCACCCTTCTGGGTGACGTCTTCGCTTCCGCAGAGCAGGAGCAGCTGACCGAGCTGCTGGGACGTCTGGCGCCGTCATTTGCTCGGCGGCCAGTTTCGGGTGAGAACTGACGTCAGCCGACGTTCCCACTCGGAATCGGCGCTGCGTCCTGATGATGAGGCTCTTCCTGTAGGCGCGCCGAGGTGTACGGCGAGCTGCTTGGGGCTGCCATCGACAACCTCGCCGATCAGGGCCGGATCGTGCTCTGCGGAGCAGTGGCCACGGGATATGAGCGTGATCTGCCGACTGCCGGAATCCGCAACTGCATGCAGCTTGGTCTGCGTCGAGCGAGGATGGAAGGCTTCGTCTTCTTCGACTACCTCGACAGATTCCCTGAGACCCTGGCACATCTGTCTGGAATGTTCGGCCGTGGCGAATTGGCCATCTCCGAAACGATTGCCGAGGGCCTAGAGGCTGCGCCTGACGTCGACACCGCTTAAAGCCTGCGGACGCCGAAAAGCGTGTGGCCGCATTCGGAGCAAGTGAAAACACAAACTCCAAACGCGAACACACGCTTTTGGTGTAACTCAGTGCAACTGCGTTCCCGGCAGGTGCTCGCTATTGACGAATCAATCGCGATCCGGCCGGGACCGGAAAGTTACGGAAGTCTCAGAGGGGACGAACGCTTGTGGCCTGAAGACCCTTGGAGCCCATTTCCGAGTCGAATTCAACATTCTGGCCCTCGGCGAGCTCACGGTAGCCGGTCGATTCGATCGCGGAGAAGTGAGTGAAGACGTCTGCTGAACCATCGTCAGGCTGGATGAATCCGAAACCTTTTTCCGAGTTGAACCATTTCACGGTACCTGTAGCCATAATCTTTGTATCCTTATTTTAAACTGGTGACCGCCGGAGCGGTCTGGATGGTCGGACCCTTTGAGGGCCCGGCTGTTCACATTGTCAGAGACCTGAACTGAACGACATTGCCGATCAGCTGATCGTCTGAAGATGTGACTTCCTGTCGGATGATCTGCGCATTGAACGCAGGTCCGGCAGAAAAATGTGGAGAAACCGAAGTTCCGAGATTCGTGCTGAAGTGAAGAATCCTCATCTCAGGCGAAAGCGGGAAGTGCGGTCTCGGTAGGGCACTCGAAGGTGCTGGACGGAAGCCGAAGAACGGCTGGATTGAAAAGTCAGAAAATTAGAGAGGCGCGGATGGTAGACACGCGCCAACAGGCAACAGCACGGCACCAAGCGAATCTACCTACGCTCGCGGCACCACACGTTCCGCACAGTTTCGTACAGGAACAATTCAACTCTAACAGAATGTGTCGCCCATCGGTGACAGAAAGTTCAGAGAAATTATGTTTAGGATTGTATGCAATCCATCGCCGATCGCGAATTGAAGTTTTATGCCGTATACCGAAGTCGGTCCACGACGACAGCGCCGCCTTGCCATGAAGTACCGACGTCGCCGCACCATCGTCGCCATACTCGCGGTCCTCGTCATCGGAGTCCCGGTCACGATTGTCGCCGTTGTTCACAACCTCAAGGGGAACATCACCTCCTCAGCCCTGCGCGCAGGGGACGGTGAGGCGCCCGAGAAGATCACGGATGAACTGAACGTCCTCATTCTCGGCTCCGATACCAGGGCGTTGGACACGAATGACTACGGCTCCGGCGATGGTGCGCGCAGTGACGCGATGATTCTCGCCCATGTCTCCGATGACTCCTCTCGCATCGATGCCGTCCAGATTCCGCGCGACACGATGATGGACATGCCCGCCTGCGAAGACACCGGGTCCGGTGCTTCGCCGGCTCAGCGCGGAATGATCAATTCGGCACTCAACCAGGGTCCTGCATGCTCGGTCTCTGCGGCCGAAGAGCTCACGGGAGTTCGCGTCGATCACTTCGTCGAAGTCAATTTCGACGGCTTCGCCACAATCGTCGACGCACTGGATGGGATCACTGTTGATCTCGACGAACCCCTGCACGACGACAAGGCGAACCTCGACCTGCCCGCAGGGGAGCAGACCCTGGGCGGCACGGATGCTCTCGCCCTAGCGCGGACCCGGCACGCCGTCGGAGACGGCAGCGACATCTCGCGCATGGGCAATCAGCAGATGGTCATGGACTCCATCATCGACCGAGCGAAGAGCTCCCACACATTGTCGAGGCCCGACCGGCTCTACAGTTTCCTTGACGCGGTCACCTCTTCGCTGCGCGTCGATGACGAACTCGATTCGGTCTCCTCCCTCGGCTCGCTGGCCGCGACCGTGTCTTCAGTGCCCAAGGACTCGATCACCTTTGCGATCATGCCCTGGCAGCCGGCACCGGACAATCAGAACCGCGTCGTGAAATCATCTGCCGCCGATGCTGTCTTCTCAGCCATCACCGCAGATCAGCCGATCGTCGACCTCGTGGACTGAGCTTCGCGAGATCGGGTCCACACGCGAGTTCGACGAACCGAGGTGACTGGTGTGCGTCGTGAACGGGCCCTGGACCCGCGTCGCTGTCCAGACTGCGAAAGTGTCCAGACAGTATTCATAGTCGGCGTTTAGACTGCCCGAATGTCTACGATCGAAATCACCAAAGACAACTTCGAGTCAACCATCACCGACAGCTCGATCCTTCTTCTCGACTTCTGGGCCGACTGGTGCGGCCCCTGCAAGCAGTTCGCCCCCGTATACGAAGAGGCCTCCGAACAGTACTCGGACGTGGTCTTCGGAAAGGTCGACACTGAGGCGCAGCAGGAACTCGCGGGACTCTTCGCGATCTCCTCCATCCCGACCCTCGTCGCCTTCCGCGAGGGCATCGTCGTCTTCGCCCAGCCGGGCGCGCTCGCCGCGCCTCAGCTCGAACAGGTCATCACCGCGGTCAAGGAACTCGACATGAACGAGGTCCGCGAGGAACTGGCCAAGCAGGAAGCCGGCGTCGAGGCAGCCGAAGGATCGGACGCCGCAGTGGAGTCGGAGGCGACCGAAGTCTCCCCAGAATCCGGACCCCAACAGTGACCGAACCCCAACAGGCCGTGAATACAGGAGTCCCCGACTCCGTTGCGGCCTGGGAAGAGCGATATGCCGGAACCGGCGAAGCCATCTGGTCGGGCAATCCCAACGAGGCGCTCGTCGCGGCAGTCGGCGGCCTCACCCCCGGTCGTGTCCTCGACGTCGGCTGCGGTGAGGGCGCCGACGCCATCTGGCTGGCCGAACACGGCTGGGATGCCATCGGAATCGACCTGTCGCAGACAGCCGTCGACCGGGCCGCGGAAGCAGCCGCAGCGAAGGGTGCCACCGCATCCTTCGAGGTCGCTGACGTCTCCACCTGGGATCCCTCAGGTGCGAATTCCGACGAAGAGCACCCTCGCCGAGGCGGCTACGACCTTGTCATCGGCTGCTTCCTCCACACCCGGTTGCCCGACACACGTGAGGAGCTCGTCGGAAAGGTCGCCGAGCACGTCGCACCCGATGGCCGACTGCTGCTCATCTCCCACGCCGAGATGCCGCCGTGGGCGGAGAACCTTGACGAGGAACTTGGCCACGGCCTCGGTCATCATCATGAACCGGTGACCGCGAACGGCGATTTCGCCCTGCTCATCGGCGGCAGCCCCGTCCGTTGGGAGATCGAACTCGCCGAACTGCGCACCCGTGAGGTCGAGGGCCCCGACGGTCAGCCTGCTGAACTCGACGACAGTGTGCTCCTGGCACACAGGATCACCGACTGAGGACCACCTCGGCGAATGAGATCACCGCATCTCACCTCGTGAAACACTGCGGATGATCGTGGGCGATTTGGTCACCATCGGCCACCGAGAAGGGCTAGGGTTGAGCCATGGCTCGGTTCAGTCCTCTCGAGTGGCCGGTGATCCGGCAGCTGCGATCCTCCGATGCGTCGGGGCGCGGCGAATCAGTGGTGTCCCAGAAGACGCGCGACACCACCTCACGCAATGCCACCGCGGACAGGGTTGTGCAGTCGGTCTGCCCGTACTGCGCCGTCGGCTGTGGTCAGAAGGTCTTCGTCAAGGATGACAAGGTCATCCAGATCGAAGGCGACCCGGACTCACCGATCTCCCGCGGACGTCTCTGCCCCAAGGGCGCGGCCAGCGAGCAGCTGGTCAACGCCAACGGACGCATCACCGACGTCCTCTACCGAGCACCACGAGCCAAGGACTGGCAGAAGCTCGATCTGGGCACCGCCATCGACATGGTCGCCGACCGCTTCATCGAAGCCCGCCGCAAACACTGGGAGGACTTCGACGACAAGGGCCACCCTCTGCGTCGCACGATGGGGATCGCCAGCCTCGGCGGCGCGACCATCGACAACGAGGAGAACTACCTCGCGAAGAAGCTCTACACCGCGGCGGGCGCGATACAGATCGAGAACCAGGCGCGTATTTGACACTCCGCCACGGTTCCCAGTTTGGGAACCTCGTTTGGGCGAGGCGGCGCCACACAACCCGTCCAGGATATGGCGAATGCCGACTGCATCATCATCCAGGGATCCAATATGGCCGAGTGCCATCCAGTGGGCTTCCAATGGGTGACCGAGGCCAAGGCCCGCGGTGCACGTGTCATCCACGTCGATCCTCGTTTCACGCGCACCACCGCGATTGCCGATAAGCACGTCCCGATCCGGGCCGGCTCCGACATCGTCCTACTCGGTGCGCTCATCAACCGTGTCCTGACCGAAGGTCTGCACTTCGACGAGTACGTGCGTGCGTACACGAACGCCGCGAACCTCATCAGCGAGAACTATCAGGACACGGAGGACCTGGACGGTCTGTTCTCCGGATTCGACCCGGACACGAACTCCTACGACAACTCGACCTGGTCCTACCAGACCGACGAAGCAGGTCGTGCGGTCAGGGATGAGAGCCTGAGCGACCCCAGGTCGGTGTTCCAGATTCTCAAGCGTCACTACTCCCGGTACACGCCCGAGATGGTGGCCGAGAACTGCGGCATCAAACCCGCCGACTTCGAATATCTGGTCGAGTCCGTGACCCAGAACTCCGGGCGCGAACGCACGACCTGCTTCGCCTACGCGGTGGGTTGGACCCAGCACTCCCTGGGCGCGCAGTTCATCCGCACCGCCTCGATCCTCCAACTCCTGCTGGGCAATATGGGCCGACCCGGCGGCGGCATCATGGCACTGCGCGGGCACGCCACGATCCAGGGCTCGACCGACATCCCGACCCTGTTCAATCTGCTGCCCGGCTACCTGCCTATGCCAAGTGCCGGAGTCCACGAGACCTTCGACGACTACGTCGCCGCCGTCGGTACCCCGGAGACCCACAAGGGCTATTGGGCCAACGGGCGCAGCTACGCCACCAACCTGCTCAAGGCTTGGTGGGGCGATGCGGCGACGAAGGAGAACAACTTCGCCTACGACTATCTGCCGAAGATCAACGGCGCCCACGGCACCTATCAGACCCAGGTCCGTATGCTCAATGACGGTGTCGACGGCTACTTCCTGTTGGGTCAGAACCCGGCCGTGGGATCAGCCAACGGTCGGATGCAGCGCATGGCGATGAGCCACCTGAAGTGGATGGTGGTCCGCGACTTCCGGCTCATCGAGTCCGCCACCTGGTGGAAGGACGGTCCGGAGATCGCCAGCGGTGAGCTCAAGACCGAGGACATCGAGACCGAGATGTTCTTCATGCCCGCCGCCAACCACACGGAGAAGGCCGGCACCTTCACGCAGACGCAGCGCCTCGTGCAGTGGCGGCACAAGGCCGTCAACCCGCCCGGCGACGCACAGAGCGAACTCGACTTCTTCTTCGAACTCGGTAAGCGAGTGCGCGAGAAGCTGAAGGACTCCGAGGATCCTCGCGACCGTCCGCTCCTCGACATGACCTGGGACTACCCGGTCGACGAGGAGGGCGAGGTCGACCCCGAATCGGTGCTGGCCGAGATCAACGGCTACCACGTCGGCGGAGAGAAGGACGGGCAGCCGCTCGACAACTTCAACCAGATGACCGACGACGGCACCACCGCCGGTGGCTGCTGGATCTACGCGGGCATCTACGCAGGCGGGCAGAACATGGCCGCCCGGCGCAAACCCCGCGCTGAACAGGACGAGACCGCCGCCGAATGGGCCTGGGCGTGGCCGGCGAACCGGCGCATCCTCTACAACCGTGCCTCGGCAGCACCGGATGGCACACCTTGGTCGGAGCGAAAGAAATTCGTCTGGTGGGACGAGGAGTCCGGCAAGTGGACGGGCAAGGATGTGCCCGACTTCCCGATCGACCGAGCACCCTCGGCCCGATCGGATCAGGCCCACGGCGGTCCCGCCAACCTCGACGGCGATGATCCGTTCATCATGCAGGCCGACGGCAAGGGGTGGCTGTTCGCGCCCAGCGGCATGGTCGACGGACCGATGCCCACACACTACGAACCGCAGGAATCGACGGTTGACAATCCGCTCTACGATCAGCAGAGCTCACCGACGCGCCTGGTCATGCGCCGTGAGGACAACCTGTCCGCGCCAGGAGCCGGCAATCCCGGCACCGAGATTTACCCCTACGTGTTCACGACCTACCGCCTGACAGAACACCACACCGCCGGTGGCATGTCCCGGTGGCTGCCGTACCTGTCAGAACTGCAGCCCGAGATGTTCTGCGAGATCTCACCGGAGCTCGCCGCCGAGGTGGGTCTTGAGCCCTACGGCTGGGCGACTCTGGTCTCCCCACGGGCTGCCATCGAGGCCCGCGTGCTCGTGACTAAGAGGATGACGCCGTTGACGATCGGCGGGAAGACCATCCACCAGATCGGCCTGCCCTATCACTGGGGCGTCGGCGGGGACGCCACCGTCGAAGGCGACTCCGCGAACGACCTGCTGGGTGTCACGATGGATCCCAACGTGTTCATCCAGAACAGCAAGTACGTGGCCGGAACGATCATGCCGGGCAGGCGTCCGCGCGGTCCCGAACTCGTCGACTTCGTCGAGAAGTACCAGCGCGAGGCGGGACTGAGCCCCGAATCGGGCAACCAGCTCGTCACCGTCTCCGAGGATGTCGTGGCCGAGTCCTTGGCCGCGGACTCCGCTGCCAGCAAGGGTGGACATCCGCATCGCGGCGGAGATTCGGCCGTCGGTGTCACCCCTGGGCGCACCTTCGGAGACGAAGCGACCGACAGTGCCGACGATCGCTCGGGTCGTGTCGATCTCCGACCCACTGACAGCGTGGACCAGAATCCCACTGACAGCGTGGACCAGAACCCGACTGAGACCGTTGACGCGAACCGCGCGGACGACGGGGATCCGACCGACGGGGATCCGGACCGTGGCTACATCGGCAAGGATGCGGACAGCGCTCAGAAGGGTAACCTCGGCGAGGGTGCACGTGGCTTCAGCGGCCGAGGCGACGAGGCTGCTGACTCGACAACCGTGGACAATAGAGGAAACGAGGAGGAGGACTGATGTCGACTTCGACTGTCGAGAACGACGCCGTTGCGGACGGGCACTGGCACGGTTCCGCGCACGAGCGCAAAGGGTTCTTCACCGATACGTCGATCTGCATAGGCTGCAAGGCCTGCGAGGTCGCCTGCAAGGAGTGGAACAACAACCCGCAGGACGGGACCTTCGAACTCCTCGGCTCCTCGTACGACAACACGGGCAGCCTTGGCGCCAACACGTGGCGACACGTGGCCTTCATCGAACAGGACTCCGAGCGGATCGAAGCCGCCCGTGAATCTGGACGGAAACTCGTCAACCTCGGCATGCCGACGATCCGTCCCCGTTCGAACGAGTCCGCGGGTGGGCAGCCTTTGGACGGAGCCCTCGGTGCCGCAGAGTCCGGGTCAAATGGGGCCGGTGCCTCGGGTGGCGGTCTGCCGTCGACACCGCCGATGGGCATCGACCTGCTGGCACCCGGAGCCCTGAACCCGAGCGACCCGGAGGACATCGCCAAACTCGACACGACGCCGCCGGACACCGCGGACTTCCGCTGGCTGATGTCCTCGGACGTGTGCAAGCACTGCACCCACGCCGGCTGCCTCGACGTGTGCCCCACCGGAGCGCTCTTTCGCACGGAATTCGACACCGTCGTCGTGCAGAACGATGTCTGCAACGGCTGCGGCACCTGCGTGGCTGGCTGCCCCTTCGGCGTCATCGAACGCCGCGACGACGGCACGATCAACACGCCCACCGACCGCGACGACCGCAAGGCCGCGGATATGGACGTGCCGGACAAGAACACGGCGAACAAGTGCACGCTCTGCTACGACCGCCTCGTCGATGGCCAAGAACCGGCCTGTGCGCAGACCTGCCCGACCGAGTCGATCAAGTTCGGCGACCACGAGGACATGGTCGACAAGGCCCACACCCGCGTCGCCGACCTCCACGCGAAGGGCATGACCGAGGCCCGTCTCTACGGCGCCAACCCGAACGACGGCGTCGGCGGAACCGGATCTGTCTTCCTCATCCTCGACGAGCCAGAGGTCTATGGTCTGCCGCCGGATCCGCGGGTGCCGACGAAGGACCTGCCCCAGATGTATGCCAAGGCGGGTATGGCCGCACTCGGCATGGTCGCTGCCACCGGACTCGCGTTTCTCGGGAGCCGGCGTTGAGCACATCCGAATACGATTCCTACCGCCCACCTGAGCTGGATCGCGGACGGAAGAAGCGTCGCCGAGGTGGTCGCCCCGGTGGTGGCCGCGGCGGCTCTGGTGGACCTGGTGGTGGCCGCGGTGGCGGTCAGGGTTGGAAGAACCGTGGGGCCGACGGCAACCGTGAGATGCCGATGGTCGAGGATGTCGAATTCTCCTCCTACTACGGCAGGCCGATCGTCAAGGCTCCACCATGGGGCGATGAGATCGCGCTCTACCTGTTCCTCGGCGGACTCGCCGGAGGCTCTTCGCTGCTTGGGCTCGGCGCCCAGTTCAGCGACCGCCCGGGGCTGCGCATCGCCACCAGGCTGACGGCGATCACCGCAACCGGTGTCGGGGGAGCGGCACTCGTGGCCGACCTCGGCCGGCCCGAACGCTTCCTCAACATGATGCGCGTGTTCAAAGTCAGCTCGCCCATGAGCCTGGGCACCTGGATCCTGTCCGGATTCGGCGTCGGCTCGGGAGTACTTGCCGCGATCGAGGTCGACCGGCTGACCGGTCTGCGGCTTCCGCTGGGTCCGCTGCGTCGTGTTCTGCATGCTTTCGAGACTCCTGCCGCGCTCGAGTCGGCACTCTTCGCCACTCCTCTGGCCGCGTACACCGGAGCGCTCCTCGGCGACACCGCGGTCCCCACCTGGAACGCCGCTGGCCGCAACGGTCTCTCCTACGTCTTCGTGTCCTCGGCTGCCGTGGCCGCCGGAGGCACTGCGATGGCTCTGGCTCCCGTGCGGGAGACCGGGCCGGCGCGCCTGCTCGCGCTGGTCGGTGCCGCCGGCGAGGCGATCACGATGGATCGGATGAAGAAGGGCATGCACCCCGCCGAGGTGGAACCACTCGAAGAGGGCGAACCCGGCCACAAGCTCCACCGGGCGGAGAAGCTGCTCATCGCCGGTGCGATCGGAACAGCCGTCGCGGAGGTGGGTGCCAGGGTGTTCGCGAAGAAGCTTGGGAAGGGTGCGGGTTGGAAGACTCGAACAGCGCTGCGTGCGCTTTCGGTCGTGTCCGGTACAGCACTCGCAGCCGCCTCGGCGTACACGCGCTTCGGGGTCCTCGAAGCTGGAATCGACTCGACGAAGGATCCGCGCCACGTCGTCGAACCGCAGCGCGCTCGCCTCGAAGAGCGCCGAGCCCGCGGCATCACAGGCGACTCGATCACGACCGGGGTGTAGGCTCTTCGCGGACTGCCGGAGTCAGTGGATGGAACCCCTCACCTGGAGCCGCGCCACCACCTGGCGCAACGGTGTGTTGTGTCATCACCGGTGAGGAATGCTCAGGACTTTCGGCAATGCGTATTGCAAAATACAGCATGTGCAGTAACGTGAGAGGTCTATGAAGGACGCATTCAAGGAGCTGCTCAACGACCGGCGCAGCCTCAAAGAAGCTGCGGTCGTGACTGTACTCGTCCCCGTCGTCCGGTACATCATGCACCTGATCGGCTGGGGCCACGGCTCATTTGGCTGGTGGGAGGTTATCCTCGGCGCGCTTTTGACCGGAGTCTTCTATTGGCTCTTCACCAGCGGATTCCGGCGCTTCCGCGATGAGGACGTCACGCCCTCCTGAGCGGAAGAAGTGGAGGGGTCTGCCACGATTTGAAGGTGCGCCGTGCCCGCAGCCCCCATCTCCTACCCTTGCCGTCACGGCATACAGGTACCCGCGCACCCCGCCCTGCCAGTGACTAAACCACCTGTTGCACAGGGTGCTTATGGCGCTAACGGTGAGGGGTGCCCAACGGGTCACCGCACGTGGACGCCCGAGCCGACGACGATCTCCCCGATGATCGGCTGACCTGGAATCTCACCGACGACGAGCAGTCCGCCAGAGGTCTGTGCGTCAGCGAGGAGGAGCAGGTCATCCTCGCTCACTGAGTCGTCGGCGGTGAGGCTGGGACGCACCCAGTCGAGGTTGCGGCGAGTACCGCCGGAGACGTACCCGTCCGCGATCGACTCATCGACTCCGCCGAGGCGGGGAACAGCAGCCGCGTCGATGACCGCACCGACGCCTGAAGCACGGCACATCTTGAACAGGTGGCCGAGCAGTCCGAAGCCAGTGACATCGGTGGCTGCGCGCACGCCTGCGGCCAGTGCCGCACGTGCCGCTTCGTCGTTGAGCGAGGTCATTGTGGCCACGGCCTCGGCGAAGTATTCGCCGGTCTGCTTGTGTCGGTTGTTGAGGATGCCCACACCGATGGGCTTCGTCAATGTCAAGGGCAGGCCCGCCTCGGCGGCGTCATTGCGCATGAGCTCATCGGGATGGGCGATACCGGTCACGGCCATACCGTACTTCGGTTCGGGATCGTCGATCGAATGGCCACCGGCGACGGGGCACTTCGCCTGCGCGGCGACGTCGAGGCCTCCGCGAAGGACCTCGGTGAGCAGTTCCATCGGCAGCTTCTCGCGCGGCCAGCCGACGAGGTTGATCGCCGTGATCGGCGTCCCGCCCATCGCGTAGATGTCGGACAGGGCGTTCGCCGCGGCTATCCGACCCCAGTCGTAGGCATCGTCGACGACAGGGGTGAAGAAGTCAGCGGTCGAGAGCACCGCGAGGTCGTCGCGGACCCGGACGGCAGAGGCATCGTCACCGTCGTCGAGGCCGACGAGGACATCGGCACCACACTGGCCGGTCAGGCCCTTGACCGCCTCTTCGAGCTCGCCGGGCGGGATCTTGCAGGCACAGCCTCCGCCGTGGGCGAATGAGGTCAGACGTTCCCGAGTCGCAGTCATACCGCGAGACTAACACCGAGGTCACGCTCGGTTCTACGGGCCACCTCGGCGATATTCTCCTCCTCGTCGGAGGCCTCACAGAGACGGCAGACCACGCGTCAGTTCGCGGACGGCAACAGTCCTGCAATATGGCCTTCCACGATTGTGCGAGCGGTTGTGGAGGTGACCGCTCCTTCCTCGGCGAGGATTGCCACTGCGAGACCGTCGCACAATGCCAGCAGTTCGGTCGCCCGAAGCATCGCTTCCTCAGGTTGAGCGATCTGCGGACGCAGTGCATCGGCCAGCTCGGACCGCAGGCGGCCCCACATGGCGGAGTTTATCTCCTTGACCGCAGGGTCCACGCTTGCTCGGGCGGAGAGTTGGAGCCAGACTCGAGCCGCCGGGTCATCGGGGTTCGAGGGCAAGAGCATGTCGAGCAGAGCATTACGCCGAGAGGTGGGGTTCTTGTCGGCGGTCGCCCGCTCGAATCTCTTGATTTCGCGCCGTGAGATCTCCCTCATGGCACCGACGAGCATCTGTGACTTAGTGGGGAAGTGATGTTGTACCGCGCCGATCGATACCCCGGTTCGAGTCGCCACTGTCCGCACGCTGAGTGCCTCGAATCCTCCTTCGGAGACGAGATCGATCATCGTATCAATCAGGTGTTGGGCGGACTCGCTGATGATCGGACCGCTGTGCTCATCCGCGTCGTTCATGGAACTGACGATACAGGCGATGGACCCCGAGAGCTGAACGCTTGAGCCAGTCGTCAGGATCGGGCAGGGAATCGGAACGCGGTCTGTCGGTGACGATGGCAAAACTTAGAGCAAGCACCCCCGCTCCTATAAGGGCGAATTCCACCGTCTCCATCAGCAAACCGATGATCTCGGTCAGTCCTTCATGGTCGTTGCCGAGGTCGATCGGCACGAACTGCATGACGATGCCGATGGTGGACAGTGCCAACCCGGTGATCACCAGCATCGTCACTGTTCTGCTTGCCGTGGGCCTGGCTGAGCCGACACCGTAGGAAGTACTGTGAGCAGTCTGCTTGCGTCCCGCTGCTGCTCCGATGAGCAGCAGAGCCACAGCGAGCGTGAGCAGACCGAACCGTCCGAGTGTCCACCCGTGAAGCTGCTCAACGAAAGTGGCTCCTCCAAGACTCCCGATCGCAGCCAGGCGCGTATCAGCAATACCGACCCCAGACGCGAGCAGCGCCACGACACAGCCAGCAATTCCCCATCCGGCGCCGACGGTGGCTCGGCGTCGATAGATGACAAGCAGAACGACTCCTGCCGCCGGTGCAAGCAGGCCCACGAGCTCGAGAATACGGAACACAACCACTCCCCAATACGTTCGTATTGTATGCACCATACGAGTGTATTGGAAGCGTGTCAAGGAAGCGGGTCATCCGAGGGAGACTGACCGGAAGTGTGCTCAGTCCCGTCGGTGTCTTTGTCCAATCTTGTCTGCGGCGACCACCGCAAGATCCCGATGCTGCCAGGTCACGCGGGGTGTCAGCCCTGCCTCGCTCAGCCACTCGAGTTGTTCGGCCAGCGGACTGGGGGTGTCGATGACCCCGTCGATCGGAGTGATCACATCAGCCGGATCGGGCGGAACGACGAGATCTGCGAGAACGAACCGGCCGCCAGGAACAAGGACTTGTTCGATCCGCGAGAACAGATCGGCCTTGCCCGCGCCGTCGAGGTGGTGCACGGCAAGTGTCGACATGACGAGGTCGAAGGGGCCCTCCGGCAGCGGATCCTGAAGTCGCCCGTAAGCCAGCGTCGTGCGATCCGGGGCGAGGACGCGAGACGCCCCGATCAGCATCTCCTCGCTCTCGTCGATGCCGAGAATATGAGTCTGCGGAAGCGCCTCGGCGACCCGTCGTGCCGTCAGTCCGCTGCCCACCCCGAGGTCGAGGATCGTCTGCGGGACGACCTCGACGACGGCCGCGACCAGTTCCTGCTGCAGACGCGGGTAGTCGGGGATCTCCTCGGCCATGACTTCGAGATAGGTGTCAGGATCCCATGCGAAATCAGACATGCTGTGCCCAGTCGTGGGAGCCGGCATCGACAACCTCGGCGGGGGTGGTGATCATCGGCAAAGTGTATTTCGCCGCTAGACATGGTGACAAGAGCTGATCGAGTAGTGGTGTCACCGCTGATGTGGTGACACTGCCGCACTTCGCAGGACCACTCCGATCAATTACCGCGTCGAATTGAACTCGCCGAGGATCTTACCCGGGTTGAGGTTCCTGCCCGGGTCGGTTGCGCGGAACAGCGAATCGACCATGAAGGCCCCGGGCTCCGTGATGTCGTCGACGATCCACGGTCGGTGCTCGGTGCCCACCGCGTGATGGTGGGAGAGCCCGCCGCCGGAGTCGATGAACTCCTGTTGCACGGCATCCTTGACTGTCTGGTATTCCCTGAGTGCCGTGTCCTCGCGGGCATAGGGCACGGCGAAGGTGAAGTACAGGCAGGCTCCTGCATGGTAGCTGTGAGACATGTGGCAGAACATGAAGCCCGGGCCGTCCTGCTGACTCCGGATCAGCCGAAACCGCTCATTGACCCGCGCATGGACGTTCTTGAGATTCGCCCAGGTCACCCCTGTCTCGCACACATCACCGAAGACCTTGTAATTGAGGAGGAAGTCACGCAGATATGGGGTATCGAATTTCTTCTGGTCGTAGACTGCTCCGGGGCCGGTTCCAAGGTCGATCCCACCGTGCCGTTTGACGATCTTCTTCACCTCGGCCCGTTCGCGCGCGACGGTCGCCTTCGATCCTTCGAAGCAGACATAGGACAGGCACATTCCCTCCGTTGTGTCCCATCCCTTCGCGCGCAGATAGGCGAACAGGGCATCCTGGACACGAGCAGTCGCCTTCGCCTTCGCAGTCGTCGCCTGGGAGACCATGGCAAGACTGAATCGCGTCTCCGGACCGTCCGAGAGGCGGGTGAAGCTGGGGGTGACCTCCGAGCGAGCGATGTCGTGCATGCTCTCGACCCCATGCGCCCAATCACGGTAGAGGTAGCCGACGACCTCGCGGACCTCGGGGTTGCGATGGACCTGAACCGTACACTCTGAGATGACTCCGAGGCGGCCTTCGCTGCCCAGAGCCATCTCATGGACTGATGGCCCCGAATCACGGCCCGGAATGGGCTTGCTGATCAGGACTCCGCGCGGATGGATCATGCGCAGTCCGCGTACGATGTCTTCGATATCGCCGTATCTGTCCGACTGCATCCCGGACGAGCGGGTGGCGGCCCAGCCTCCGAGCGTCGAATAGCTGAATGAGTCCGGGAAATGGCCCATCGTCCAGCCCCGAAGATTGAGCTGTTCCTCGAGGTCGGGCCCGTAGGCTCCGGCTTCGACGCGGGCGAGGCCCGATTGCTCGTCGACGTCGATGACTCTCCTCATCCGACCAAGATTGAGCGAGATGATGGGGCGCTCTTCGCTCGGATCCGGCGTGACGGAACCGGAGATGCACGAGCCGCCGCCATAGGGGATGAGCACGAGATCGTGGTCGAGGACGAGATCGAGTACAGCGGCGATCTCCTCTTCGCAGCCGGGATGGACGACAACATCGACGAGGCGGGTCATCCTTTCGTTCCGCACGCGATAGAGATCGGGCAGGGAGCGGCCGAAGGAGTGGATGACTCGCAGCTCGTCGTCGACGCTGACGTTGTCAGGACCCACGGCAGCGGTCAGTGCCTCGACGAGGCTCGACGCAACGCGCGTTTCCGGTACCTCGTGATCGCTGAGGTTCGGGGTGCCCGGTCGCGGCGCGTTCCACAGATCGAGACCGACCTTCTCCTTGGCGATCTCCGCGAAGTCCGGTTTGGTCTCCCAGACGAATTCAACGCCCTCGGCGCCCCATCCCCACCAGCGATGTCGCCTGACGTCGTCCACTCTCAGAGGCGTGTTCAATTCTTCATCCCTTCATCGGTGACATTGCGTCCGTCGGTGACAGAGCGTCCGTCGTGTCGTTGATCTGATCGAGGTGGACCGGAACCGTCCGCGCGGGCAGATGAGTCGTCGCCTCGGCGGTGGGTACTGGGAACGCCGATGTCGGTGGCGCCGGCAGCATAGAGATTCGCGACGCGGGTCTGCACCCGAGAAGTCAGCGAGGCGAGTGACTCGCCGGACTCGGGAGTGAGTGCTTCGCCGAAGACCACACGGACGGGAGGTCGGCCCGGCCGCGGCCAACCGCTGCCCTTGGGCATGGCTTCGAAGCCTCCGATTATCGCAGTCGGCACGATCGGAACCGCAGCGTCGGCGGCGAGTCGGATCGCGCCGACCTTGAAGTCAGCGACGACGCCATCGGTCTGTCGCCCGCCCTCGGGGAAGAGCAGGACGGGCACTCCGGCGCGCAGCAGTGCGCGAGGAGTGTTCGAACTGCCGTGCGAACCGCCGCGATGGACCGGGAAGGCGTTGAAGAGCCATCGCACAAAGAGCCTTCGGTACCAGACGGTGAAGAAGTAGTCGTGGGCGACTCCGGTGGCCAGGAATCGTGCCTGCTTCCGCGGCATGCTCTGCGCGATGATCGGCGCGTCCAGGTGAGAGGTGTGATTGGCGACGAGCAGGTACCCGCCGTTGAGCGCACGTACGCTGGGATCGAGCCTCACCGAGGGGCTGATGGTGGAGCGCAGCACACCGCGGAACAGGACACGTTGAAGCACGAAGCGCAGGGACGCGCGGAGGCCCGAGCGGTACTTCTTCGTCACCTGTGGGTGGAGGTTTTTTGCGTTCATCGACGGCTATTCGGAGCCGACGCCCGTTTCGGATGGGAGATCGGTGATGAAAATTTTACGGCCAGGTGTCGAAGGCGACCGGAGGGCGAGTCGAGCTCGTGAGTCAGGAGGTCGTGGATCCACCCTTGGCACCGGATCCATCGCCGGGCCCATCCGCGAGGACCTCGCCGTTCCGTCGGGAGGTGAGCAGCGAGGAGAGACGATGAACGGCCGGGCGAGGGGCGGCTCGCAGCGCCGCCACGATGATCTTCCACCGCAGCCCGGGGACGCTGATGGTCTTCCCCCGGGCGACGTCTTTGAGGCACTCTTCCACGAGCAGGTCCGGGTCCAGCCACAGGAAGTCGGGAATCGACGATCCGGCGATGCCCGCACGAGCATGGAACTCAGTGCGCACCCAACCGGGCACGAGTGCGGTGACGTTCACTCCCATTCCTGCTGTCTGTAGTGACAGTGCCTCGGAGTAGTTCTGCGTCCATGCCTTGATGGCCGTGTAATTGTTCTGTGTGAGGCCCGAGCTCACCGAGCAGACATTGATGATCCATCCTCGCCTGTGTCGGGCCATTGCCCGTGCTGCGGCGCCGCCGATGACGAGCACGGCTCGCTGCATCACTTCGAAGCCTCGATCGTGCTCCTCGAGTTCCTTCTCCAGCAGACTCGCGCGCACCGAGAACCCGGCGTTGTTGACGACGACGTCGATTGTGGGTTCGGCGCCCGGGTCCTCGACCCGCGCAGCCACCAGCGCCTGGTCGTGTCGGTCAGAGAGGTCGGCGACAATGGCCTCGACCCCTACACCGAACTCGCCGCGGATCTGCTCGGCAAAGGTGTCGAGGTTTGAGCGATCTCGGGCGACGAGCACCAGATCAAGACCCCGACGGGCGAAGGCGCGGGCGAAGGCAGCGCCGATTCCAGAGCTTCCGCCAGTGATAAGAGCCACATTCATACGGTTACGATACATGGATCCAATCCAAAAGCCGGACGGCGTCGAATCATTCTCGTTCCGCGAAGTCGGGACGCATGATCAACCAGAAACTCGTCACTCGAACCGATAGGCCGCACAATGAAACCGAGCCGCTTCCTCCTGACCGGTGCCACGGGGTTCCTCGGCCAAGCTCTTCTTCAGGCGATGCTCGAGAGCTTGCCGCATGTCACCATCACCGTCCTCGTGCGTGCACGTGGAGCGCAATCGGGACGCGACCGTGTACAACGGCTGCTCGGCAAACCGGTCTTCGCCGCTTGGACTGACCGGGTCGGCATCGCAGCGGTCCGAGAGGCGCTCAGCCGCCGGGTCGAGGTTCTCGAAGGGGACATGGTCGACCTGCCGCCACTGATCGAGCACTACGACGTTGTCATCCATTCCGCTTCGAGCGTGTCGTTCGACGCCCCGATCGACGAGGCTTTCCGCACGAACGTCGGCGGAGTCGAGCGACTCTACGATGCGCTGCAGGAGTCGAAGCAGGATCCGCACGTCATCCATGTCTCGACCGCCTATGTCAGAGGGATTTCGAAGGGCGTCTCCCAGGAACAGCGCCTCAACCACGACGTCGACCGGCGGGCCGAGCTCCGCTCGTCTCAACTGGCGAGAGAACGCGTCGAAGCCGAATCCCGCGACCCGGAGTCACTGCGCAGGTTCATCCGCACCGCTCGCACACAAAGCGCACGGATCGGACCCAAGGCGGTCGCAGCCTCCGCAGAGGCCGCCAGACAGAGCTACGTCTCAGATCGGCTTGTCGAATTCGGTCGCATGAGGGCCGAATCCCTCGGGTGGACCGATATCTACACCTTGACCAAGGCCATGGCGGAACGGGTAGGCGAAGAGGAGTGGGCCGAGAAAGGGCATCGGGTCTCGTTCGTCCGTCCCTCGATCATCGAATCGGCGCTCAGACTGCCGGCCCCGGGCTGGATCGACGGATTCAAAGTTGCCGACCCTCTCATCATGGCCTACGCGAACGGGAAACTGTCGGAATTCCCCGGGCACGCTGATTCTGTGCTTGACATCATCCCCGTCGACCACGTTGTCAACGTGATTCTCGCTCTGGCGACCCTCGGCGCCGACGACCGCGATGAGGGCGGTACGCAGGACGGCAGCTCGAGCTCAGAGGAATCGGGCGCTGCCTACTATCACGTCGTCTCAGGGACGAGCAACCCCTTGCCCTTCCACCAGATGGTCAGGACGGTTCGAGAGTACTTCCTCGATCGTCCGATCCCCGATCGCGAAGGCGCGCCCACTCACGTGCCCGAATGGAGGTTCCCGAACTCCGATCTCGTCGACGGGAAGATCCGGCTGAAGGAACTCGGAACCCGAGCCGGTCGGCGAATCATCGACAGGCTCCCTTCGTCCCGTCGCACCCGAGCTCTGGCCTCCCGTCTCGCCCGTGTCGACTCCGGGCTGAAGTCGCTGCACAAGTTCGCCGATCTCTATCGGCAGTACACGACGACGGAGATGATCTTCGACGACACAGCGACGAGACGATTGCAGTCCCGGCTGCCGGCTGACTATCCATCTGATCGTGGCTTCGACGTCACTGAGATCGACTGGCAACGCTATTTCAAAGACACCCACCTGCCGGCAATCACCGCACTGACCCGCAGCTACACGCGCAGTCGTGCCCAACCCGAAACAGACCACCGTGTCCCGGAACCGATACGTTCCGCCCCTGACGCATTGGCCGTCTTCGACCTCGACGGGACTGTCATCTCGGCGAATATCGTTGGACAGTACGTCTCCGTAGTCCGCGCGACCACACCGGTCTACCGCTGGCCAGCTGCCATGGCGGAGATCGCCGGCATCGTTCCCGGGCTGCTGCGTGCGGAATCACGGGATCGGTCAGAACTCATCCGCATGGTCAATCGTCGCTACCGGGGCTTTCGCCTCGACGAGCTGCGCAAGGTCATCGCCGACGGCCTGGGACAGAGAATCCGGGATTCGATCCGTCCGCAGGCCAAGGAGCTCATCGAATCGCATCGCGCAGCCGGTCACAGGACAGTGCTTCTCACAGGTGCTCTCGATGTGCTCGTCGAACCGCTTGCGGATCTGTTCGACGAGGTCGTGGCGACGCGCATGGATGTCACGGACGATGGAGTGCTCTCGGGCTTTCTCGCGACTCCGCCTCTTGTCGATGAGGCTCGCGCGAACTGGCTGCAGAAGTATTCTGAGGGGATCGGTGCGGACCTGTCGACGTCGGCCGGCTACGGCGACTCACTCGCCGACGCGGCGTGGCTCGAGCTCGTCGGCTACCCGGTCGCCGTCACCCCGGATCTCGGACTCTACGGATTGGCCCTGAAGAAACGATGGAAGGTGCTCGAATGGTGACGAACAATGCGATGCGCGATGTGACGGACGTTGACCGAGGCCCCGGAGGTGGGAGTGTGCCGGACGTGGAACATCCCCCGGGCCACGTCGATGGCAGACTGTTCTCCCAGGCCGAGCATCCGACCGTCCTGCGCACGGACTTCGACGTCCCGGAGTACCTCGCTGGCGCCCGCGGTCGCATCCCGGTCACTATCGACTCGGTCGATCTGGCCGAGGACACTGCTCGAGATCTCTCATTTCTGTGGCGACTCGAAAATTCTGCGCTGGCCGAAACGCGTGCCGTACTCGCGTCCTGGACAGCCAACGAAGCCAGGATCACGGCATTCATCACCGCGTGGGGATATGAGCGGTACTGGCTGGCGCGAGCGCTGCGCGACCTTCTCGAAGCGGCTCCGACCTCGTCGCTCCCTCGACCACGACCCACGCTGACAATGAGGCTGCGCGGTTCCTGGGTGGAGCGGGGGCTTCCGATCCTCGCTCCCGTCGTGGGCGGAATCGTCAAGGAACCGCTGACCGCAGGTCACATGGCACGACTCGCTATCCAGGAAGGAGCTCTGCAGGTGGCTGAGAATGCGCTGCTGCCGCGACTGCAGGGCGAGGCCGCCAGCGTGCTGTCGGAAGTCGTGAAGAGGCGAGATGAGATCATCAGGTTCTTCCGCACCGAGGCTATCGCCCGTATCACCCGCTCGCGGCGCGAAGCCGTCACCGCCCGACTCCACCTCGCACGGCCCTGGGCTCCGCTGCGTGTCGTCGGTGTGCCGGACCCTGATGAGGCCCGGGCACTGACGAGCATCTTCGCCGCAGGAGCCGATAGGAGAGGGCTCATCGAATCGGATGCGAATATCGGACGATACGTGCCCCTGACCTCGAAACCATCGGTGAATCAGATTCGGGCAGCGCTGGGAACCAACCGCAGAACCGACGCAAGGACTAGGAGAGAAAATGGCGTTTGACTTCGACAACTATGCCGAGACCTCGGAAGCGGTGACATGGTCAGACCTCGACTTCGACGTCTTCGACGACATGCCTCTGGACAGGGACACCCTTCGCTCCGTGCGCTATATGTGCGACGTCGAGTACCACACCACCTGCTTCGTCCGTGAGCTCCTGGTCACTCCCTCACATCGGGAAGATGCCACTGCAGCGTTCATGACCATGTGGAATCGTGAGGAGTTCTGGCACGGTGAGGCTCTGGCAGCCGTGCTCGAGAAGCATGGAATCCACGTCGACTACGACGAGGTCAAAGCCAAAAGGGCGAGCTTGGGCTGGAAGCTCGCCCTCGGACCTGCCAAGCAGTCGATCCTCGCAAACATGGTGGGCACGGACTTCGTTGCGGTCCACATGGCCTGGGGTGCGGCGAACGAGCTTTCGGCCACGGCCGGATATCGGAGGATGTCGGCGATGCAGGACCACCCTGTGCTCTCACCGCTGCTTGAGCGCATCGCCAAGCAGGAGACCCGCCACGTCGCTTTCTACACAACCCAGGCCCGCGAAAGACTTGAAGGCAATTCTCGTGCTCAGTCCTTCGTGCGGATGGCGTTGGGGAAGCTGTGGAAGCCGGTGGGATCGGGGATGATGGACGATGCCGAGGTCAAGCACGTCATGACGCACCTGTTCAGCGACCAGACGGATGAGCTCGACAAGTTGGACAAGCGCGTGCAGAAGCTGCCCGGTCTAAGTGAGCTGAGGATCTTCCGCAACGCCTTCGCCGGTCTGGGGATCGAATGACCTTTTCGGTGTTCACCGCAGACGAGTCTTCGGCTGCGTGAACGCCGTCGTGTCCACGTCGCGGTGCCCTGCGGCCACCGGGTAGAGTTCGATCCGGAGGCGTCCGAGTCCTGGTGGGCTCCCCGGTCTTCAAAACCGGTGAGACCGAGTATCTCGGTCTGGCGGGTTCGATTCCCGTCCGCCTCCGCCACCAGCATCGTCGCCGCACCTGTAAGCTCGGAGCTCGCGTCCGCAGCAGGACCCGACCGCAGTGAAGGAGAACGCAGTCTTGGCCGACACGGATCCTCGGCGCCGCATTCCGCGCACCGATCATCTCCTCGCCCTCCCTGAGGTCATCACCGCAGGTGAGAGACTGAGCCAGTCGACGATCAGGGCGATCATCTTCGAAGCTCAGGCCGCCGCTCGCGCCGGTGAGATCCCCGTCGCCGAGGTGGTCCCCACCGTCATCGAACACCTGAGTTCCCGTTCGGCCTCCTCACTGACTCCGGTGCTCAACGCCACCGGAATCATCGTCCACACCAACCTCGGCCGCGCCCCACTGTCTGCCGCAGCCCGGCGGGCCGTGGCCAATGCGACCGGCTATGTCGACGTGGAGATGGATCTGGACTCCGGTAAGCGCAGCAAGCGAGGGACTGGCGCGAAGCGGGCGCTTCTGCGTGCCTGCCCGGGGGCCGAGGACGCGCTGGTCGTCAACAACGGTGCCGCGGCGCTGCTGCTCGCCGTCACTGCACTGCGCGGTGACAAGATGTCAGGAAACGGCGGTTCTGCCGGTACGAGCGACGCGACGGTGGCAGGCGAGATCATCGTCAGTCGCGGGGAGCTCATCGAGATCGGTGCTGGCTTCCGCCTGCCCGATCTCATGGCGACGACCGGTTTTCGGATCCGGGAAGTCGGCATGACGAACCGCACCCATCTCGACGACTACGCCCGGGCCATCAACGGCCAGACTGCGAGTCTGCTCAAGGTCCACACGAGCAATTTCCGAGTCGAAGGCTTCACCGCCTCCGTCGAGATCGCTGCGCTGCGTGAACTCGCCGACGAACATGACCTCCCACTCATCGCCGATCTGGGCAGCGGACTCTTCGAACCTGACTCCTGCCTGCCCGACGAACCTGACATCGCCAGTGCGCTCGCCGCCGGAGCCGATGTCGTCATCGTCAGCGGCGACAAACTCCTCGGCGGCCCGCAGGCCGGACTCATCCTCGGCCGCAGCGATGCCGTGCAGCGCATCGCGAAGCACCCCCTGGCCAGGGCGGTGCGCACCGACAAACTCACACTCGCCGCGATCGAGGCCACGGTCGCGAACACCGAGAATCCGGTCCGTCAGGCCCTGCACATCGGCGTCGATCGACTCAGGGAACGCTCCGAATGCCTGGCCGGCCTGGTCTCCGGGACTGTTGTCGCCCACGACGGGCGCGTCGGCGGCGGGGGAGCCCCCGGCGTTCCCCTTCCCGGCTGGGCCGTCGAACTGCCCGAGGAGCTCGCCCGCCCGCTGCGCCTCGGCGATCCGGCAGTCGTCGCTCGAGTTCACCAGGGACGATGCCTCATCGATCTGCGCTGCGTCCCCGAAGCCGATGACGATCGAATCGGCGAGGCCGTGAACCGGGCTCGTGGGAACACACGGAACCACCTCGGCGACCAAGGTGCGGGTTTCGGCGATGATCCGGACCTCACGAACCATGACTGAGATGTACGTTCTCGCAACCGCCGGCCACGTCGATCATGGGAAGTCCACCCTCGTCAACGCCCTGACCGGCATGGAACCGGACCGCTGGGCAGAGGAGAGGAAACGGGGTCTGACGATCGACCTCGGCTTCGCCTGGACCACTCTGCCGTCCGGGAGGGAGCTCGCTTTCGTCGACGTTCCTGGGCATGAGAAGTTCCTCGCGAACATGCTCGCAGGCGTCGGCCCGGCCCCCATCGTGTGCCTCGTCGTCGCAGCGGACAAGGGGTGGCAGGCCCAGTCGAGTGACCACCGGGACGCGATCACCGCGCTGGGCATCACCCGCGGCCTCGTCGTCATCACCCGCGCGGACCTCGCCCCCGAGTCGCTCGCAGCGACAGAGGCTCAGATCAGAGCCGAACTGCGGGGCACACCGCTGGCTGATGCTCCGGTGCTCACCGTCTCCGCGACCACCGGGGACGGTCTCGACGAACTCGTCGCGACGCTCGATGCCGTCACCGCCGAGGCTCCTGCCCCCGACTCCGAGGCCCGACTGCGGCTGTGGGTCGACCGCGCCTTCACGATCAAGGGCGCCGGCACCGTGGTCACCGGCACGCTCACGGCCGGAACGCTGCACACCGGTGATCGCCTGCGCCTCGTCGGGGAGACCTCGGACGAGGTGACGGCCGTCCGTGGTCTGCAGAGCCGGAACTCCTCCGCCGAGGTGGTCGCCCCCAGTGCCCGTGTCGCCGTGAATCTGCGCGAGGTCACAGCCGATGATATCCACCGCGGTGACGCTCTCATCATCGACGATGCATGGCCGATCGTCGAGATCATCGACGTTCGCCGAACCATGGGCCAGCTGCTCGACGAGGGCGTGCACGGACTCATGCTCCACATCGGTACCGCAGCGGTCCCGGTGCACATGAGGCCCTTCGACGGCGACCACGCCCGCCTCACACTCGAGCGTCCGCTGCCGCTGCAGGTCACGGACCGGATCGTGCTGCGCAGCCCCGGCAGCCGCAATGTCTTCGCGGGAGTCGTGATCCTCGACGTCGACCCACCGGAACTGAACCGCCGAGGTGCCGGCACCAGGCGAGCCCTCGAGCTGACCGATCGTCCGGAGACCGGAGACATCCTCGCCGAGGTGGCCCGCCGGGGAGCCGTCGAACGGGCCCGACTTGTGCGTTTCGGATTGACGATTCCCGACGCCGTCGAGGGCGTTGAGGGCGTTGAAGAGATCGCTGGAGGATGGCTCGCCCACCGGCCGACACTCGAGAAGTGGGTCGAGGACGCGGGGACCATCGTGAAAGCGAAGCTGGCGGCAGAGCCTCTGGCTGCTGGTGTTCCCGAGAAGGCACTGGCCGAAGAGCTGCGCCGCGTCGACCCTCCATTGCCTGACGGCGGCGGTCAGGACCTCGTCGCTGCCATCGCCTCTCGCTCCGGCCTCGATACGGTCAAGGGCATGGTCCGCCCGCCCGGTCACACCGCTGGTCTGGGTCCGGCCGAGGCGAGCGTCGCCGAGGTGGAACGACGCTTGGCGGCCAATCCCTTTGCGGCTCCCGAGGCCGATGACCTGCGAGAACTCCGACTGGGAGTGCGGGAGCTTGCTGTCGCCGAGTCCGCGGGACGGCTCCTGCGCCTCGGCGACGGTGTGGTTGTGTCACCACGGACACCGGCACAGGCGATGCGGCTGCTTGCGGGACTGGACCAGCCGTTCACGACGAGTGCGGCCAGGAAGGCTCTGGGCACCACGCGGCGCGTCGTCATTCCCCTGCTCGAATACCTCGACGGTCGCGGTTGGACCCGCCGTATCGACAACACTTCACGCGAGGTTGTGAGGTAGGGCGACGCGCGCCTGAATGGAGTCTGACCCGCACCTTCGCGTGGCCCGATGGGCGGGCCGAGACCCTGGTCACGGGTGCGTGCGGGCGCCGCATGCTGCCGCAGAGCATCCAGCGAATTCTGAGCTGATGCTCACCAGTCCCTTCCGATTCGTTGCGGCGAACCTAAGCCACCTATGAGCGTCTCGGCATTGAACCGCCTTCCTGCGTCCGACAGTGTGGTGTGAGGCGATTACCGGAACATCCCTGTGCCGAAAGCAGGAAGCAGATGTGTGCCGAATCCGATCAGGACGCCGTCCGGGCAGCTCGCCCGATCCAACACGAAAGTGAGAACAGATGAAAAGCGTGCGCAAATTTGCGGTGACTGCACTGTCCGCTGCCGTCATCGCAGGGGGTCTCTCCTTGGGGGCGGCGAGCTCGGCCGCGGCAGGTCCGATTTCAGGGGCCGTCGACCAGTCGAGCGAGAACGCCTGGGGCGCCGGCCAGGACCAGGGCGACGGCACAGCCGTGGGCATCGACGATCCGGGTGAGCTCAGCTCCGAGCAGATCGACAATGCTCGCACCATCATCGGCGTCGGTAAGGGCGCAGACTTGTCGAAGAAGGCCCAGAAGATCGCCGTGATGACCGCACTGCAGGAGTCGAGCCTGCAGAATCTCGACGGCGGGGATCGTGACTCCGTCGGAGCGTTCCAGCAGCGTCCCTCGATGAACTGGGGATCGGCCGAGCAGGTGGAGGATCCCGTCTTCGCCTCGAAGTCGTTCTATGGAGTCAACCCCGACAGTCCCAATCCGGGTCTGACTCAGATCGACAACTGGGAGAACATCGACCCGGGTCAGGCAGCGCAGGACGTGCAGTCCTCGGCTTTCCCTGACGAATACGCGAAGTGGGAACCCGTTGCCGCGCAGCTCGTCGATGACAACCAGGACGTCGATGACATCAAATGAGGTCGTTCGCTGGGGAGTCGGCGATGATCGACCTCATCGCCGACGCAGTCAGCGCACGCCACTGATCACGAGGTGGGGTTGTCGGAAGCGGCTCGCTTCGCAGCCGGGCGAGGGCAACCTCGATGATCGCCGAGTGGTCAGGGAAAGCCTCGAGCGCGTGTCGTCCGGCACGTTCCTTGCTGATGATCTCCCCGGTCAGAAGGGTGTGGTGCATTCGCGCCGGCCCCAGCAGGCACCACTCCACAGTTCCAGCTGACAAGGTGCGTCGACCTCTGCGGGCGCTTTCAGCAAGCGGAACCCAATACTCGCGGACGTTGCGCGCCACCCAGTTACGGAGTTCACCCAGCTCGGAGTCGAGACTCCAATCCGAGACCGGGCCGCCGCGGACGGAGATGCCGCCGTCGACGAGTTCCTTCCAGATCACCGGATTGACGTCGAACGCGCCCTGAGAGTCGAAGACCTCGCCTACGTGAGACGCGACCGGGTGGATCTCGGTCACCGCACGGGTGATCTCGGACTGCCAGACGAACACGGTGTTGCAGCATGCGCTGAACCCCATACAGCGTGCAGCACGGACGGTCAGACGGGGCACCTGAGAGAGATGCAGAAACCTCAAGCGGACCATGAGGCTGCGGTGGTCTTTCCACTCATCGCTGAGGACAGCGATGACATCGATATCGCTGCGGCCCGGTCGGTAGGCATCAAGGGCGATGGACCCACCGACTGCGCATGCGGTGACCGCACCCGGCAGCAGTCGGTCGGCGACTCGCAGATAGGACTCGACTGAGTGAGCAGCTTCCTCAGGCAGGGTCGAGTCCATGGGCCAAGAGTACTGCCTCGGCCTCGGCCGCAGTGCGTCGACCGCAGTGCGGCTTCGACACGCCGCGGGACCAGCACAATTCAACAGCCGTTGGCTCCGTGTTCGTTGCAGGCGACATTGTCTCTTCGAGAGGCTGGAGCGGGGGCGAGTTTTCAGAGGGCCGTGTGTTTCTCGAGTGAGGATATTGTGCGCGGACCTACCGCTCAACACAATGCCCATTGCTCTATTGAGCCGATTTCAGGAGAATCAGAACCGATGAAACTTGCACGAGCATTAGCGGTGACAGCACTTTCCGCAGGCCTCCTCGCCAGCGGCGCGTCCGCGGCGACCGCAGTGCCTGCGGAGACCCTTCCTCCTACGAGCAAGGCCCCTGATGGCGGTGAAGGCGCCAGGCCCCAGGACACCAGTCAGCTCTCGCAGGAGAAGATCGACAATGCTCGCACCATCATCGCCGTCGGCAAGGGCTCTGATCTCTCGGCGCAGGCGCAGAAGATCGCAGTCATGACCGCGCTGCAGGAATCGAGTCTGCGGAATCTCGACAGCGGCGACAAAGACTCTGCCGGACTGTTCCAACAGCGGCCGTCATACGGTTGGGGGACCCACGAGCAGATCACCGATGCGGTGTACGCCTCGAAGTCCTTCTACGGAGTCAATCCTGAGTGCTCGAACCCGGGGCTGCTACACATCGCGGGGTGGGAGACGATGGATCCCGGTGCCGCGGCCCAGGCGGTCCAGGGCTCAGGGCATCCCGACGCCTATGACAAGTGGGAGACGCTGGCCGAAGAGCTCGTCGACGAGAACCAGGACGTCGAGCCCGTCAATTGACGCACCTATGTGTCCCGGCCGCTGCGAGCTCAGCTCACCCCAGCGCGCCAGCGGCCAGCCGTCGCACCACCTCGGTGAGGTGATGCAGGCCGGACACGAGGTCCCCGTCCTTCGTGAACTCCTGCAGGCTGTGCGAGACGCCGCCGACGCTGGGCACGAAGAGCATCACCGTGGGCACGGTGTCCTTCATGTTCGTCGAGTCGTGTCCGGCCACGGTCATCACCCGCGCCGAGGTGAGTCCCAGGTCCTCGGCCGCTGACCGTGCCAGCTCGACCCCGTCCTCGGAGTACGGGTTCTGATCCCAGCTGTGTTCGGCGACGATCTCGATCTCGACACCGACCTCTTCGCGGACCTGGGCGACCGTGGACATGAGGGACTCGTGGGCGGCGGCGATCACCTCGGCGCTGGGGGAGCGCAGGTCGAGCAGCAGGCCGACCTCACTGGCGACGACGACCGGGGAGTTGGGGTAGACGTTGAGCTCACCGCACGCCGTGTGCAGCGCCCCGGGTTCGAATTCGTCGACGAGTTCACGCGCAGCGACGACGAGGCGGGCGGCACCCAGCAGTGCATCGCGACGATCGCTCATCAGCGTCGAACCGCTGTGGGCCTGCTCGCCGGTGACGCGGAACTCGAACTTATGAGCAGCCCACGTGGCGTTGACGAGGCCGATCGTGACTCCGTCCTCCTCCATGCTGCGGCCCTGCTGGACATGGATTTCGGCATAGGCTGCGATCTCCGGCGCGGTGAAGTCGCCCCGCTCACCGATCGCATCGAGCGCCTCGGCGACGGTGACACCATGAGGGTCGGTGGTGGCCAGTGCCGCCTCGAGCTCGGCCTTGCCGGTGAAGACATTGCTGCCCATCATCGACGGTTTGAAGCGCGATCCCTCTTCGTTGAACCAGTTGATGACGGCGAGGTTGTACTTGGCCCTTGTAGGGTCGGCGCGAAGTTCGTCGGCGACGGCGAAGCAGGCGTGGGCCGAGGACATGACGCCATACGCCCCGTCGAAGCGGCCGGCGGTCGGCTGCGAATCCATGTGCGATCCGGTGAGGACATACGGGGCGCCGGGAACGAGTTCGAGCAGACCGAACTGATTGCCGATCGCATCCCGGTGCACGCTGAAGCCGTGCTTTTCCAGCAGCTCGGCGAACCATCTGCGCTGCTCACCGTCGGCCGCGCTCGCCGCCTGACGATCCACACCGTTCGTGCCCTCGACGGCTCCGAAGCGCGAATGCACCGACCAGTCGGCGAGGAAGTCGTCGTCCCGGTCGGTCTGCGTCGTCGCTGGTGAGGAAGTTGGAGTCTGCGAGTGGGGAGTCTGCGTCATGGTTTGTCCTTTGCGGGATTGTGGGGACTGTCGTGGATGGCCGGGGAATCGTCAGACCGAGATCTCGTCGGCGGCCGGGGGCATGAGCTCGGAGTCGATGAGGACATGGACGAGCGCCGGACCGTCTGCAGCCAGGGCTCGGTCGAGCGCGGCCTCGAAGTCCTCGGTCCGCTCGACCCGTTCGCCGTGCCCGCCGAATGAGGACATCCACACTGCGAAGTCGGGGTTGACCATGCGGGTGCCCGAGGGGCGCCCGGGATAGTGGTTGACCTGGTGCGCGACGATTGTGCCGTACACGCCGTTGTCGACGACGATGACCAGCGGCTTCGCCCCATGAGCGAAGGCCGTGGCCAGCTCCTGCCCGTTCATGAGGAAGTCACCGTCACCGCAGATCGCGACCGCGCGACGCTCTGGGAAGACGAGCGAGGCAGCGACCGCACCGGGAACGGCAAGGCCCATGGCTCCGTTGCGGGCGCCCACGAGGCTCGCCGGCTCAAGGTGCCGGATGAACCTGTGGCCCCAGATCGTGGCATTGCCGGCTCCGTATGTCAGAACCGCAGAGCCGCCGAGGCGGTCGTCGAGGATCCCGAACGCAACCCCGAGATCGACCCCAGGACGAGCACCGGCAACCTCGGCGTCGGGCCTGTGCTCGGCGACCTGGGACTGCACGGCTGAACGCGACTCCATCCACGCATCGGCGCGTTCTCCGCGCAGGTCTGAGGCATCGATCGAGCTCAGAGCCGTGACGAAGCTGCGTGGGGAGGCCAGGATCTGCTGGTCGATGCGCCCGGCATGCTGGGTTGCCTCCGGGTCGAGCCCCACGATGACAGTCTCCGCGTCGAAACCGCGGGTGTAGCCGTCGCTGGCGACATCGGATCGGGTGGCGCCGACGAAGACGAGGAGGTCGGCATCACCGTATCCGGCTGCGACCGCCTCGGTGCGGCCATACCCCAACCATCCGGCCCACGCGGGTCCGGTGTGGGGGACGGCGTCGTAGGCGCGCCAATCGCAGAAGACCGGGATTCCCGCCGAGGCGGCCAGGTCGAGCAGTGCGCGGCCGTGGCCTTCGTGCCACCCGTCCCCACCGAGGACGAACGCCGGTTTCTGCGCGGCGGCCAAGCGGGCGCTGAGCGATTCGAGGTCGGTGGCCGAGGGCTGAGGTTCGGCGATCGGAGCGGGTGTCGTTGCTGGTGAGTCGGTCAGGCGGACAAGGACGTCCTCGGGCAGACCCACGACGACGGGGCCGGGGCGACCGGATGCGGCGATGCGCAGGGCATCGGCAGTGAGGTCACCGGCACGGTGCTCGTCGTCGACGATGATGACCTTCTTCGCGGTGGAGGAGAACCATTCAGCCAGGCTGAATTCCTGGAACGATTCCCGGGCCCGGTCCGCGATGGGCACGAGTCCGACGAAGAGGACGAGCGCGGTGGCGTCCTGGTAGGCGGTGTGCACGGAGATCATCGCGTTCGCGGCACCCGGACCACGGGTGACCATGGCGATTCCGGGTCGCCCCGTCAGCCGTGATTCGGACAGAGCCATGAACCCTGCGCCGCCCTCCTGCCGGCACACGACGGTCTCGATGGGAGAGTCGTAGAGTCCGTCGAGGACGTCGAGGTAGCTTTCGCCGGGGACCGCGTAGATCCGCTCGATTCCGGCGTTCTCCAGGGAGTTGACGATGAGGTGACCGGCCGAGCGGGACATGCGTGTGGGCCCTTTCGTGAAGGTGAGTGCAGATGGGTGCTGGTGGTGGGAGTGTTGGTGCTGCGCCGTCTGTCCTCAGTGCTTGAAGCCGGGCAGGTCGACGCTCAGGCGCGGTGCGATGGCTCCGGCGAAGGCCGTGAACAGGGACAGGAAGGCCAGCATCGCGGCGGCCGGCCACCAATGATCGGACGCCGCGGCGACGAACCCGGTAGCGAGCAGCGGAATGAATCCGGAGATCATGCCGGCGACGTTCTGTGCCAGGGCGACACCGGTGTAGCGGGTGCTGGCGGGGAACAGGCCGGTCATGACTGTGCCCGAGGCGGCGTAGGGCAGTGACAGCGTGCCGACCGCCAAGGTCATGGCGAGGACGACGAGAACCGGGTTCCCGGATGCGAACATGAGGAAGGCAGGAGCCGAGACCACCGCCGAGGCGATGCCGCCCCACAGGATGACCTTGCTGGCCCCGAACTTCGTTCCGAGCGCTCCGCCCCAGATGAGGGCGAAGATCTCGACAGCGGCGGCGACCATGCTGCCCAACAGCAGAAGCGAATCGTCGTAGCCGAGGACGTTCACGCCGTACCAGACGCAGAATGCGGTGACGAGGTAGAAGCCGCCGACGCCGAGGAGGGCCGCGGCCATGCCGACGATGATCTGCTTCCAGCTGTCGCGGAAGGTGGTGCGCACGGGACTCTTCTCGAGTTCGTCGGACTCCTCGAGCTGGCGGAAGACCGGGGATTCTTCGAGGCGGCTGCGGATGTAGACGGCGACGAGGAGGAGTGGGATGGCGGCGAGGAACGGAATGCGCCAGCCCCAGGCGCTGAAGCTGTCCGCCGACAGGATCAGGGTCATGATGAAGAAGCCGCCCGAGGACAGGATCGTGCCGATGGGCGATCCGATCTGCGGGATTGCGGCGTAGCGTGCGCGCAGGTGAAGCGGGGCGTTCTCGACGACGAGCGTCATAGCGCCAGACCACTCGCCGCCGACGAAGAGTCCCTGCAGGATGCGCAGGAGCACGAGCAGGACAGGTGCCGCGAAGCCGATCGCGGCGTAGGTCGGGAGCGCGCCGATGAGGCCGGTGACGATGCCGATGCCCACGATCGTGACCATGAGGACTTGACGGCGGCCGAGCTTATCGCCGATGCGGCCGAAGATGAGTCCGCCGATGGGACGGGCGGCGAGACCGACGCCGAAGGTTGCGAAGGATGCCAACGCAGCGGCAGTGGCGTTCTCGCTGGTGAAGTACTGCACGTTGAAGACCAGTGCCGCAGCCGCGCTGAAGAGGAAGAAGTCGTACCATTCGAGCGCGGTGCCAAGGAGGGCGCCGAGCGCGACCTTGTTGGCGTCTTTGACGCTGAGTTCATGAGTTGCGGAGTATTCCGCCGCAGCTGTGGGGTCGGTGTGGCTCATGTTTCTCTCCATCGAATGCAGGACTGGGTGGCAGGGCTGGGTTGCAGGGCATGGTCGGCTAGGGCATTCAACCTGTAACTTAGAACACTACAGAGTGAGATCGCACGATTTCGAGTATCTTTTGCCCCGAGATCCCGGTTGCTGATTGTGCATCTGCACAGCCTTCCGCACATAGTCTAGGACTATGCCGCCAACACACGAGAGACAGCTCAAGGATCAGCCGCTGACCGGTGACCGTCAGCGCTGGATCGAACTCCTCGACGCCCTCGATCTCGAGCAGCTCACCGAACGGTTCATGTCCCGAGTCGTCAGGGTGCCAGGCTACGATCCCGCCCCGATTCCGGTCTCGGAGCTGAGACGGACCGGGCTCGTCTCGTTCCAGTCTCTCGTCGAAGGCCTGCGCGCCGGCGGTTTCGACGGCCCGGTTGCGGTGTCCACGGAGGTCGGGGTCTCTCGCGCTCGTGCCGGGATTCCGCTGGAGGCGCTGATGACGGCGATCAGGCACGACTTCAACGTCTTGTGGGAGGCACTGACCAGGGTCGCGACGCAGGATGATGCGGAACTCGTCATCCGGCACACCGGGATCGTGCTCTCCACCGTCGACGAATACGTCTCCCAGGTCCAGCATGCCTACACGGCTGAGCGGGAGCGGATGCGCGAGGAGGAATCCTCCGTCCGGCAGGGGCTCATCGCGGGACTCTTCGATGATCTCAACCCGACGGACGAACGCCTGGCCACGATCGCCTCGGCGCTGGGCCTCGACCCGGACGGTCCGCTGCTCGTCGTGGCCGCGCGCGGTGAGGACACCTCGGCGCTGCGGGTTCTCGTGTCTGATCATGAGCGCGCGGGCGGGACCATGTTCACGCACCACCTCGGCGATGTCCTCATTGCCTTCGCCGGGTCATCCGAGCTCTCCGGGTCGCGATTGGAGACGGTCGAACGTCGGCTCGCCGAGGCGCGGGTGGGCCTGGTCAATACCCGGGGAATCGGGTCCCTGCGCAGGTCAGCGCTGACAGCTAGGGATCTGGCGCAGGTGCTCACCGTCGCCGAGGTGGGGGCGATGACCTGGGAGCGCGGCTGGGCCAGATTGGCTGCTCAGGCGCTGAACGCGGCGGGGAACTCCATCGTCACCGACGTCGAACGGGCGCTCGCCGTCTGCGGAGAGGGCGAACGTGAGCGCCTCGTCGAGGCCGTGCACACCTACCTGCGCTCGGGGAGCATCGGGGCGAGTGCCGCCGAGCTGTTCTGCCATCGCAATACGGTGGCCAACCGCCTGCGCCGATTCGCTGACCTGACCGGAGTGGACCCGATGATCCCCGCCGAGGCGGCCCGCCTCGTTGTCGGGTGGGCGTGAACCGCAGCGCCGCCACGGAGATGAGGATGCGAGCTTGCCAATGCGTCGGTATGACGGCCGATGTTCAGGTGATGCTGGTATGAATTGAGAATTCAACTACCGGAGGTAGGCGCCTCAGTGAGACGTCATGGGGAGATATCGTGAGCACACAGACGACACGGCCACTCGATCACCTGGGCTTCATCCATCTGGTTCCCTTTGATCGCAGCGACCCGGCACGGGGGTTGCAGGAGGGCATCGAACTCTTCAGGTTTGCAGAGGAGCTGGGCCTCGACAGCGGCTGGGTGCGCACCCGGCATATGCAGTACGGTCTGCCGTCTCCGGCGGTGTACTTTGCCGCGCTGGCCCAGTGTACGGAGCGCATCGGTTTGGGGAGCGCAGTGATTCCCGTCGGACATGAGAACCCCTACCGCCTGGCCGAAGACCTCGCTGTCGCCGAAGTGCTCTCCGGAGGGCGAGTGCTTCCCGGGCTGAGTGTGCATCCTCCTGCATTCGCCGAGGAGGTCAACGATCTGGTCTTCGACGAGGGCTGGCGCGGCAATGATTTCAGCTACCGCCGCATCGAGCGGTTGAGGGACTTCCTCGCCGGAGCTCCAGTGCGAGAGAGGCCCGAGTATCAGGGATTCGGGGGAGACATCGATTCCGAACGTGTCGAACCGTACTCACCAGGGCTCTCGGACAGGCTCTGGTATGGCGGTGGTTCTCTGAAATCAGCCACCTGGGCCGGAGGTGCCGGGCTCAACTGGCTGATGAGCAACATCTCGTCCGCCGAGGACGGGATCGAGGACTTCTCGCTCAACCAGGCCAACCAGATCGAGACCTTCCGCAAGGCCAGGACCGGTGGCGCCGGAGCTGAGGGTTCGGGCGGCGAAGGCCGAGTCAGCATCGCCCGGGTCATCGTCCCCACCGATGGTGCCAGCCCTCATCAGGTGAGGAAGTATCGCGACTATGCGGAGGCCAGGACTCCGCGGACGAAGAAGGTCCACGGCAAGAACACGATCATCGCCACCGATGTGCTGGGGTCGAACGAGGAGATCGTCGATCGGCTGCTCAGCGATCCGGCATTCGGGCAGTCCGATGACTACCTCTTCGAGCTGCCCTTCGAGTTCGAACTCGAGGATTGGATGCACATCCTGCACCAGCTCGCCACCGAGATCGGACCGAAGCTGGGGTGGACGCCGGATACGTGAGTGAGTCGGGGTCGGCGCCGTTGGGGCAGTCGCGAGCAGTCGTTCCTCAGCCGAGGCGATGACGGAGGATGCCGAGGAACTCGTCGGCGCGTTCGACCTGGCGGGCGAGTTTCTCACGTCTGGCATCGGCATCGTCGAGCAGTGCCAGCAGCTTTCGCCGAGCCTCAACTCGTTGTTCCTCGGGAGAGTCGCCCTCCAGGATGTCCAGGTGGGCCAGCAGCTCGCCCATCTCGGTGGTGGAATAGCTGAGGGCCTTCATCCGCCGGATCGTCATCAGGCGACGGAAGTCCTCGTCGGTGTAGACGCGGAAACCACCCTCGGTCCTGCCCGTGGCAGGAATGAGCCCGATGTCTTCGTAATGTCGCAGAGTCCGTGAGGACAGCCCCGACTTCTCCGTCATCTCACCGATGTGCATGCCGTGCACCCTTTCGTCGCCTCCGGTCTCGCTGCTGACTTGTGCCAGACTCGCCGTGTTCTCGCTGCGGTCCCGCTGTGGTCTCGCTCCAGTCCCGTGCCAGCCGCAGGAACTGGTTTGCACCAACCTTAACGCAACGTTAATGTTGGTTCCGAACTCTGACGTGCCGTGAAGGTTCGTGACGACTCCCGGTGCCAACTCATTTCCCGTCTTCTTCCTGCCTGTAGGAGCCCCCTGTGTCCACCACCCTGCCCCCAGACAGTGCACGGCATACTCCGACACCGGAGGAGCGCCAAAGTGTGCTCCGGACGCTGAAGCGGCCCGGTTGGCTCAAGACCGAGATTCTGGGCGGGCTTGTAGTCGGACTGGCGCTCATCCCCGAAGCGATCGCCTTCTCCGTCATCGCCGGTGTGGACCCGCGCGTCGGACTCTTCGCGTCATTCACGATGGCCGTGACCGTGGCGATCCTCGGCGGACGCCCGGCAATGATCTCCGCGGCGACCGGTGCAGTGGCGCTCGTCATCGCACCCTTGGTGGCCTCGCACGGCACCGACTACTTCATCGCCACCGTCATCCTGGCAGGTCTGATCCAGGTGATTCTGGCACTTGTCGGGGTCGCCCGCCTCATGCGATTCATCCCGCGACAAGTCATGGTCGGATTCGTCAACGCCCTGGCCATTCTCATCTTCATGGCCCAGGTACCCGAACTCTTCGACGTCCCGTGGCTGGTCTACCCACTGTGCCTGCTCGGCCTCATCATCGTCTTCGTCCTCCCGAAGTTCACGTCCATCGTGCCGGCGCCCCTGGTCGCCATCGTCGTCCTGACCCTTCTCGTCGTGGTCTTGGCCTGGGATGTTCCCAATGTGGGTGACAAGGGCCAACTGCCTGAATCGCTGCCGACCCTCCTTGTTCCGCAGGTGCCGCTGACACTTGAGACGCTGAAGATCATCGCCCCCTACGCGGTGGCGATGGCCTTGGTCGGTCTGCTCGAATCACTGATGACGGCCAAACTCGTCGACGATGTCACCGATACCCGTTCGAACAAGACTCGAGAGTCCTGGGCGCAGGGCGTGGCCAACATCGCCACCGGGTTCTTCGGCGGCATGGGCGGCTGCGCGATGATCGGTCAGACCATGATCAACGTGCGTGCCTCGGGGGCTCGGACACGGATCTCGACGTTCTGCGCCGGTGTCTTCCTGCTCATCCTCGTCGTCGTCCTCGGCGACATCGTTGCGCTGATCCCCATGGCCGCACTGGTGGCGGTCATGATCTTCGTGTGCTGGGCGACCTTCGACTGGCACTCCATCCGCCCCAGCACTCTCAAGCGGATGCCGAAGTCAGAGACCACCGTCATGGTGGTCACCGTCGTTGCGACTGTATGGACGAACAACCTGGCGATCGGAGTGATTCTCGGCGTGCTCGTGGCCATGGTCGCCTTCGCCAATCGGGTGGCGCACTTCGTCAGCGTCAACCGTGAGATCGTGGAATCTGACGGACGTCCGAGTGCCCGCTACACCGTCAACGGTGAACTGTTCTTTGCATCCTCCAACGACCTGTACACGATGTTCGACTACGCCGAAGACCCTGAGTACGTCGTTATCGACATGCACCAGTCCCATCTCTGGGATGCTTCGACGATCGCCGCATTGGACTCTGTGACCGACAAGTACGAGCACTATGGAAAGCACGTAGAGATTGTGGGACTCAACGATGCCAGTGCCAGAATGCGGGCCCGCCTCGGCGGTCAGGGTCTTTCGTAGTTCTGGCCATGCCACATTATCAGTGTAAATCTGATGTAGTTGATAAACATTATGACTCCTGAGCGCACGGGAAGCTGCGTGCGCTCAGGAGTTATCGCATTTCCGCTCTGAGGTACTTTCATGCGATTGCCAAGTAGCTAATATGCTAAGTCAGCAAAATCAGCCTACCTTGTAACGCAATTCCCGCGCAATACTAATCTCGTCCCTCAAGACGATTTCCCCCGGCCAATTCACCAGGCCCCAAGCGGCAAATTCTCCATTACCTACTAAACAGTAGCTAATCAATTCGTCGGTTCCTGATTCCATTCGGAGTCGGGAACACCATTCACTTCTTCATGCCCTTCGGGAATGTCGAATCGTTGCGCGGTGAGATCACGAGGGAGCAGTTTGAACCCCTGCCAGTGCATCTCCATGGGCGACTGCTCTTCATCGCGGGGGACATGATGGAACCCGACAGCGACCCACGACACGACGTCGTCGAGCTTCTGACCCTTGCCGTCATCGACGAACTCAGGGACGCCACGGCCGCAATCGCCTCGATTGTTCGTCGCATACTGTTCGCATTCGTTGAAGTTCGTGAACCCGACGTCGTACCCGGGCTCTTCCGCGTGGGAGTGGGCATGTTCGACGTCATCGACGAACTCGAACGAGTCCGACTTTCCGGTATCGATCTCATAGGAGATGGGATGGCCGTCGTCGTTGAGTACATCGGGGTTGAGGACTCGCCACCAACGGCGGTCCTTCCATCGTGCGAGAGCCGGGTGCTCGATATTCTTGAGCGTTCCGGTCATGATCGGTGATTCCGGTCCGGATTCGCCCGTCGGCGTGGCGTCGAACTGCTGCGCCTTCATTCCGCCTTCGCCTCCGAGACCCCAGCGGACCTTCCAGACGGCGTTATGCGAATGACTTGCCGCATGTTCATCGTCTCCGACGTCCCAACCGTGGTCCTTGTCCGTGTAGTCGGCAGGCGAGAGGTCGCCGGTTGCCCCGAGCTGCACGTCGATGGATCCATCCGAGCCGAATGTGTACTGAGAGACGTACTCGTACCAGCCCACCCGCGAAACCGTCGACAGTCGCAAGGCGTTCTTCCGGTCGGAGGCTGGTGCTACGAGATCACTCGAATGATAGGCGAGTCCGTTGTCGATGACCTCGGTGCACAGGACATTGCGTGTCTCGCTTTCTCCGTACTTGCCGTCGCCGATCTTCGGGATCTCCATCGAGTTCAGGTCTCCCGCACAGGCATCGGCCTTCAGCGTCTTCATCTTGCGGCCGCCGAAGCCGGCCGCAGTGATATCCGATGTATTGCGCTTTCCGGTGTCGTACGGGACTTCCAGTTGAGCGATGGAGGCGGAATCGATGATTCTGATCGGGTCCTTGCCGGGGGGCGCGATGAAGACTTCGGAGAGACTGAGGCCGAAATCGGGATGGACGCCCCAGCACATCGTCCAGGTCGCTCCACTGGATAGGGTCTGCGAGACCTTCTTCGCGGGCTTTTTGCAGCTGCTGGAGGCGACTGCAGAGGAATCCGCGGTCTTCGCATCTTTGGGTGAGGTGTCACCTCGAGTGCACGCCGAGACGAAGAGGATGAGACATAGTCCTCCTGCCACGATCTGCAACAGTCGTCGGTACGTGTAGGCATGTCTGCTCAAGGTTGTTCAGCTCGTCTTTCCCGGCGGTATCTGATGGACAAATGGGAGTGGTGGCGGCACATGAAATGTGTCGCCACCACTCGGGTGCTCATCTTGCGATGAGCGTCATGCATTCGCTGTGTTCGTGAACGCGTGTGCTGCATCTTTGTCGACTGCGATGGCTGGCATCGCGATCAGCAGCTGTCAGAAGTCTCACAAGCCAGGGAACAGATTGCGTGGGTCGAACATCGACCTGTCGCTGTGCGGCTCGACCGGTCCCGGCTTGACGGCGTCAGCTGACTCGCCACAAGGGTCGGTGCGGACTCCGGCGTTGCCGAAGCCCATCCGTGACTTGCCACCGGCAACGCCGAGGCTCAGGGCGGAGACGTCCACGCCGCTGACGACCTTTTCACCGTCCGCGGTCTTGCACTCAGTCGTCTCCTGGTGGTTGATCTGCAGCGAAACGAGGTTATCTGCCAGCAGCTCGAGGAATGGATCAACCGCCGCGCGGATCGGGACTGTCATCATGTCGGTCTTGATCGTGGTGAACGCCTTGTACAGCAGGCCTGATGGGTCCGAGAGTTTGTCATAGATCGGGCCTGTGACGGTCTTCATCGAGTTCATCACGGCGTCGATCGTTGTGCAGGACACCGATCCCGTTGCACCCGAAGGTTTGCAGTCGTAGTTGCTGACCTTTCCGGTGAGGTCCATGTCCCATCCGGCGGTGGTTCCATCGAGGGCGGTGATATCAACGTTGACTTTCGCGCTGCGCAGCGATTCGATCGCTGTGTCCACTGCGACGTCGATGACCTTCTCAATGGCGTCGTGGATGCTGCTGGCGATGAGCGGGTATGTCTCATCGTCGATCAGCTCGGAGTTCGGGTCCTGGTTGTTGATTCCGACCGGACGATCGGTCACGCCGTCGTCGTTGCCGCCGAGGCGGGCGAGGTCGACCTCCACCGAGCCTTTTCCAAGGTCGATCGTGGCGAGTCCGTCATCGGTCTTGATCGGTTCACGCAGGATCGCATCGAGAACGTCTTCCTCGATGTTGGAGGTGACGGTCGTGTCGACCTTCATTCCCGGGAGGGCTTTGCCGAGTCCGAGCGCGTCGTTGACCTTGTCGGCCACTTCGTCTTCCATCTGACCTGCAGCGTCCGACACTCCGTCGCCGGCATCTTCGATGGCGGGGGAGTGGAGGTTGAGCTTTGCGTCACCGACGCGGTACTGTCCGTATCCGCCCACACCGTCTGGATCCTGGAGCTCGCCGTCAACTGCTTCGACCCAGGCGCCGCCGAGACCGAAGTTCAGGTCTGCCTGGTCGATGAGTCCGTCGGTGACATCAGACTTTCCGGTGGCATCGACCAGCGAAAGGAGGTCGACGCTCGCGGTGCCGAAGTCGCTGTCTTTGCCGTCGAGCGTGAGTCCACCGTCGGCGCCGACGATTCCGGTGACGGACTTGCCGTTCTTGGAGTCGGCAGCGGTGGATTCGCTGTGGATGGCGCCGGCTTCACCGAAGCTGAGGAAATCATCGAGCGGGATCTCGTAGCCCGCACCGAAATCGACGACCTCGTCGGCGCCGATGGCGCCGTTGAAGGCTTCGCGGTTCGGGCCCGGATCCGATTCGGATGCGGCCTTGGACTTACCCAGTGAGACAAGTTCCTTCGAGTCTAGAGTCATGCCTGCGACACTGGCTCCGGCTTCCGTCGGCTCATCGGCTTTGACGTCCTGTGCCGATACCGCGGTCGATGCCAACAATGTTCCCGCGACTCCGACAGCCAGGCCAGGCAGAATTCGCCTGAGGGCCGTCTTTCTCTTTCGATGACCATCGTGGGGACGTGATTGCACGTGGTGAGACACGAATTTACCTCCAAAGTACCGCTCGTTGTTTGGACCGCTCCCTCAGATGTCGGCATATGCACCAACGAGCGTTACCCACAGGACATACTTCCGAAACGCTCAGGCCGTGTCCATAGATTTTGAGAGTTCCATTCAACTTTGACAAGAAGAACAAGCCTGGTTGTGATGTGCAACAATTGCCGGATAGCGACAGGAGATCTCAGGTTCTGCGTCATAGTTGATCTTCTTCATTGATCTATTCACCTGAAGCGAGTTGTTTTCGTGACCGTCCTTCCGGTGTATTCTCCGCCACGGAAAGTACGTACACAGATAACGGCGTTTTTCCAGGGGAAATCAAGGTGAATTGTCCTTGGGTCGAAAATGACGGTAACCAGAGATCATGCGTGCATGACTAGCTTGAAACTTGTACTATCGGTACACATCGGTTGGACGCGAGGTTGAGGAATGGGTACAGGGTTGCACCTTTCAGAGATGAGCCGGCCAGCGGGAACGCTGACGATGTCGGATGCCGATCAACTCGTGTATTGGGCTGGTTCTCAGATGCCGCGCATTGTCAGGGATGCCCACGACATGATTCTCGAGCGAATTCCGCTTTACGAGCGCGCAGATCCGCTTCTTCAGAAGGACCTTCATAGATCGATCGAGGACAACCTGAGGGCCGCGGTCAACGCGATGAACCAATGTCACGATGCGTTGCAGATGACGGCACCCCATGAGACGGGCAGACGTCGGGCCCAGCAGGGGGTCCCTCTGGCCGAGATCCTGCAGGCGAACCATCTGAGTTTCGGCGTTCTGTGGGACGCGTTGGTCGAGGCGGCGAGGCCTGGTGGCGATTGTGAAGCCCCGGAAGCCATTTTCGCGGTGGCAACTCGGTTGTGGTCAGTCGCGGATGCGCACGCATCGGCGTTGACTGCTTCCTATCGGGCGGCGTCGGCTGAGCTTCTTGCCGAAGAGGGGCGCCGACGCTCGGCTCTGGTCGAGTCGCTGCTCGCAGGACGGCCGAGTCCGGATTGCAGCTCCTGGGAGATGGCCACATTGCTCGGCCTGGCCCCGGGCGCGGATCTCATCGTGGTTGCCGTCGACAAACGTAACCAGGCAGGCGGAGATCTGGCCGACGTGGAACGGAAGCTTGCGGACCAGGGCATTGTCTCTGGGTGGCAGCTGACGCCGACGCTGCAGCTCGGGATTGTGTCACTGCACTCCGAGCAGCACGAAGCCGCCCTGGGTGTTCTGACAAGCATTGCGGTACGTGCAGGAGTGAGCCCGCCATACAGGGCGTTGCCTGAGACGCCGCGTGCTCTGCAGCTGGCACGTACAGCTCTGTCGACATTGCGACCAGGTCAGACAGAGGTGCGTGAGTTCAATTCGAGTCCTTTGGCCGCGCTCCTCGCCTGTGAGCCGAACGAGGGCCGCCGGCTGGCCTATGAGGTGCTCAGTGGGGTTTTGGAACTGCCTGCCGCGGACCGGTCCATGATGCTCGACACGCTCGTTGCCTATTTCGACAATGAGGGCTCGGCCGAGCGCGCCGCCGAGCAGCTGTACTGCCACTCCAACACTGTCCGCTATCGACTCCGCCGTGTGCACGAACTCACGGGACGCTCGCTGAAAGATCCGCTGTGCGTAGCAGAGCTCGTCAGCGCGGTGTTTTCACTGCGGATGTGCAAGCTGTATACGGCCAGCTCTTCGATTGCCTGACGGACAACTTCGTCATTCCAGTCCCTCGAAGCTCTGCCCGTGCGGCCCGGTCAGTGCAATCGCCTGTCCGTTGACAGCGAGCACGAATCGTCCGTCCGGTTCGCGGTCGAGCTGAGCCCCTATACCGGGCAGCACTCCGCCTCCCTCATTGCTGATCCACGCGACATCATCACGCGATCGCATGAGAGCGGCGAAGCCTTCGCGTTCGGCCGGTTCGACATAGGCGAGCACTGCGCTGTGGAATACGACTTTCTGCGTCTGCGCGGGAGCCTCGGCCAGCACGGATTCGACGGTCTCGAGCAGATCGCCCGGCACCAGCCTCGGCGGGTCAGCGGACACAAGGGCGGCCGCGGCAGTCAGTCGATCCCGGCGCAGTCCGTTCTCCGGCCAGACCAGGGAGCACAGCCATTCCTGCTGGTCATCGTCGGCGATGTCGATGGGATTGAGATCGATTCCGGCTCGCCACGCGACCTCGGGGATCCGCTTGGGCGGCGTTGCATTCGTCATTTCGCAGGCGAGTTCGACAGTGCTCGGGCCATCCTCGGGGTGAAGGGCCAGCGGCCCTGACCCTGTGGTGTACATGTAGCTGTAACGATCGGGGTAGAGGCACAGGCCCGCCGAGGCGCCGACCTCGATGAGCGACAGGGGCGCGGTGATCCGGGCCAGCGCTGGCAGGATCACGGCACAGCGTCCGGCTTCATTGGTCTGAGTCGACCGCGCAGACATGAGCGCCCGTGTAGCCGGCCAGTTCTCCTTCAGCCAGGTGCGTAGGCTCGCGGAACCGCGGTCGTCGGCCATGAGGTGGTCGTCACCGGCGCCGAGGTGGCGGGCAGCAGCGAACAGAAGGTTGGCCTGGCGCTTCTGCTTGGGAAGTTCGAGGAGCAGTTCGATGATCTCCTCGTCCTCCGCTACGCCTCGCGCCCACGCAGCGTAGGTCGGTGAAGTGCCGCTCGCCTCATAGCGTGCGAACTTCAAGTAGTAGTCACGCAGCGACTCTGCCGCGAGCTCCGTCATCGGCTGCATAGTGAGTCCTCCTCCGGTTCTTGGGTCAATCCTAGGCCCGCCAGTCGTCAGCACCTGTGTCCCGGTATTCGGTACTTTGGGACCGACCTCTAGGATCCTGAGCGAAAGCTGACGTAATGTGTTCGACGTAGTGTGCCGAGAGCCGTCACCGCGGCTTCAGCCTGATCGAGGGAGATCACATGTCATCCGAGGTGAACCCACCTGTGAGCCAGCAACAGCCGAGCGATTCAGCAATGGAGAAGCGGACCCTGAGGAAGGTCACGGTTCGGCTGATTCCGTTTATCATCGCGATGTACTTCATCAACTATCTCGACCGCACCAATCTCGGCATCGCGGGCCCTGGTGGCATGAACGAAGACCTCGCGATGACGGCCACTCAGTTCGGTTTCGCGGCGGGCATCTTCTTCTTCGGCTACCTCCTCCTCGAGGTGCCCTCGAACCTTGCGCTGCACAGGTTCGGCGCTCGGATCTGGCTCGCGCGCATTCTCATCAGTTGGGGCATCGTGGCCGCGGCGATGGCGTTTGTGCCCAGCCACGGATGGCTCTATCTCCTGCGCTTCCTCCTCGGAGTCGCCGAGGCGGGATTCTTCCCGGGCGTCATCCTCTACCTCACGTACTGGTTCCCATCATCGATGCGGGCGCGGGCCACCGCGCTGTTCATGCTCGCGATCCCGATGTCCAGCGTCATCGGCTCCCCACTGTCCTCGTGGCTGATCTCGAGCGGCAACTCGATCTTCGCGAACTTCGCCGGCTGGCGCTTCATGTTCATCGTCGAGGGTGTGCCTGCGGTCCTGCTCGGCATCATGTGCATCTTCTACCTCACCGACCACCCACGCGACGCCAAATGGCTGACTTCCGAGGAGCGGAACTGGCTGCAGTCGAAGATGGACGCAGAGGAGAAGGACAAGGCTGACAACTTTCACTACCCGGTCCGCCGTTCCCTTCTCCAGCCGCGCGTGTGGGCGCTGTCCTTCGTCTACTTCGGCATGGTCTACGGCCTCTACGCGATGAGCTTCTTCCTGCCGACCATCATCTCCGGCTTCCAGGAGACCTTCGGCGTCGAATACTCGATCGTGGAGATCGGCTTCATCACCGCGATTCCGTACGTCTTCGGTGCGCTGGCCATGTACTTCTGGTCCCGTCACGGCGACAGGACCAATGAGCGTGTCTGGCACGTAGCGATCCCGCTCTTCATCGGCGGAGTGACTATTCCGATCGCTCTGTACCTGAGCTCGCCATTCACCACGATGATCGCCGTGACCATCACCTGCATGGCCATCTGTGCCGCGCTCCCGACCTTCTGGCCGCTGCCGCAGACCTTCCTTGCCGGTGCCGGAGCTGCCGCAGGTCTCGCGCTGATCAATTCGCTGGGCAACTCCGCCGGATTCTTCGCGCCCTACATCACCGGCGGACTCGCGGAGCTCACGGGAACCCAGAACGCGGGCATGTGGGTCGTCGGCGCCGCCATGGTCGCCGCCGGAATCGTCACCCTCATCCTCAAGGCCGCTCCCGCGCCCGATAAGGTGAATCCGGAGATGGCGAAGTAGGGGCGGACACGTGCCCGATCGTCACCAGAAGACAGTCGCCGAGGCGGTCGTGACCACCCCGGCCGTTCCGTTCGGAAGGACGCCATGACAGTACAGGACCAGACCGCAGTCGGTGCGGCTGAACTCGATGCGCTCGCAGCACGGTTGAGCACGGGGGCGCTGACGACGGATCCCGACGTCATCGAAGCTCACGCTCGCGACGAAGCTCTGTTCTGCCCCCACGAAGGGGCGATCGCTCTGGTCAGGGCCACCTCGGCGACCGATGTTCAGGTGGTTATGCGTTTTGCAACAGAGCACGGCGTCCCCGTCGTCCCGCAGGGTGCTCGGTCGGGGATCTCAGGTGGAGCGAACGGCTCACCAGGGGCGATCTTGCTCAACGTCTCGCGCATGAAGGACGTCGTGTCCGTCGATGAGGCCGAACGGCTCGTCACCGTCCAGCCTGGCATCATCAATCAGGACCTCAAGGATCACCTCGCACCCTACGGCCTGTCCTACCCACCCGATCCGGGGTCGGTCGCGTTGTCGTCGATCGGCGGCAACATCGCCACCAACGCGGGTGGCCTGTGCTGCGTGAAATACGGCGTGACCAGGGATTACGTTCGCAGCCTCACGGTAGTTCTGGCCGATGGCACGCTCACGAAGCTGGGCCCGCAGACGGCCAAGGGCGTCGCCGGGCTCGACATGCGCCATCTGTTCGTCGGCTCCGAGGGCACGCTGGGCATCGTCGTCGAGGCGACCCTGCGCCTGATCCCGAAGCTGCCCGATCCATTCACCGCCGTCGCGACCTTCCCCGACGAGCGCTCCGGCCTCCAGACCGTGGCGGACTTCATGGCCGCCGGCGGTGTGCCGAGCCTGCTGGAGTTCCTCGATTCGTCGAGCCTGAAGATGCTCAACGAGTTCGGCGACTTCGGCCTCGACGGAGAAGCCGGATCGATGCTCATCATGCAGGTCGACCAGAATCCTGCGGATTCCGAAACAGTAATGGCCCAGTTCGCCGAGGTGGCCGAAGCCTGTGGTGCACTCGACGTCGCGTACTCCGACGATCCGAGCGACTCGGCGGCGCTCATTGCTGCACGACGGATGATCCAGCCCGCCTACGAGAAGTTCGCCAATGCTCACGGAGGAGGCCAGCTGCTCGACGATGTGTGTTTGCCACGCGTGGCGATGCCCGAGTTCTGCGACCGGCTGAAGGAGTTGCAGGAGTCATCGGGCCTGATGATCGCCCTGGTGGCCCATGCTGGTGACGGCAATACTCACCCCTCAGTGTTCTTCGACGCCGGCGACGTGGACCAGACTGCCAAGGCGCAGGAGATCTTCGGCGAGATCATGCGCATCGGCCTCGAGCTGGGCGGCACGATCACCGGTGAACATGGCGTGGGCTTCCTCAAACGTGATTGGCTCAATAACGAGCTTGATGAGGGCTCGAGGCGGATCCAGATCGCTGTGAAGAATGCTCTTGACCCGCAGGGGATCCTCAATCCAGGGAAGATGCTCAGCGCGATCTGAGGGGGCTGCATTGAGCTGAGGCGGCCAGCTTTCGGCGTCGAGTCGCGACATCGTGATCACACGATGTCGCGACTCATTTTTGTGTGCTCAGTCTTTGCGGAGGTCCGGCCAGCGGGGATCGGTTGTCTATCGGGGATCGCTTGTCGTTCTGTTCTCTGACCTGGGGTGTCGTGGGTAGCGCCAAGTTTCTGGGTCATCAATTGATATAAGAATGAAAGAATGAACGAACTAAAATCGAAACTAAGGGTGCAATTGGGTGAAATGAATGTATAATTGAGGGAAGAGCAACGACGATGTTGGCGAATGGACTTCAGTACCATGACTCTCACCCCCGACCGCACCCCAGGTAACCCGGAAGAGCGTGACCCACGCCCCGGTCCCAGTGATGCCGCGACGGGTTCAGGTGCCGCCGATGCTTCGTCTTCTGGGGGAGAGCCGTCCTCTTCGGCAGTGGGGCAGCAGTCTCTGTTCGACCAGCTCAAAGACTCCAACCTCGACCTCACCGGCCACCCGCTTGCAAAGAAGTTTGAATCCCTGGCTGCGGTACCCACGGACGAGCCGAGCGATCAGGACGGGTCGCGGGTCGATGGTGCGGACGCCACTGATGGCGATACAGACAATACGGCTCCGGCCGTCGATGCTTCGGCTGACAGTTCGGCCCCTGGTCCCAGCAGCCCGAGTCCTCATCCTCTGCTCTCGAGTGAAGAGTGGACGGATCTGTCGCGTTTCGCGCCCGAAGTCACGACCAGTCTCACCGCGCTCAGTGGACTCAAGGACGGGCTGCGGACCTTTGACCGGCCGATGGGGCCAGCCGATGCGATCAAGCTCATCGACGGACTCGAAGCACTGGGCCGAGTCAACGAGGCCCTATCGACTCTGGCTCTGGCAGTGTGTGAACGAGTCGGAGCACCGTCTGATTACGGTGCGAAGACAACGAAGGCCCTCATCCAAGACAGGCTGAATATCACCGCCCGGGAGGCGAACCGTCGGACCGATATGGCCAAGAGCCTCGGCGGGCGAGTCACTCTGACCGGGCAAGCGCAGCCACCACTGTTTCCCATGGTTGCTGATGCCTTCAACGAGGGCAGACTCTCGGCCGATCAGGCCAGGGTCATCAAAGACTGTTTGACGAAGCTGCCCACGTTCACCAGCCAGGACAATCGTGATTATGCTGAATCGACTCTCGTCGACAAGGCACCGAGCGTGCGGGTTCATGACCTGCGGGCGATCTTCGCTCGGATCCTGGCCCATATCGATCCCGATGGTCAAGAACCAACAGATGCCACGGATCGGACCATGTACAAGGTGACTATGCATGCTCGTGATAATGGTGATTGGGAGATCTGTGGTCTTCTGGACCCGGTCACGGGTGGTGTCCTCAATGGGCTGCTGACGCAGAGAACCAAGATCGCGAAGAGCGTTGAGGGCAGTTCACGTGCGGGTGGAACCGGTGTGGAGTCTGGTGTCCTCGAAGACGGAACGCTCGTTGACATGACAGGGCAGCGACTGTCTGCCCAGGAGTGGATCTACGAACGCTTCGCGACTCTCATTGGGCGCATCGATATGACGCGGACCGGTCAAGGCTCGCCCTACGCTCTGGTGGTCACGGCCAAGGCTGAAGACCTTGCCAACGGTACTGGTGTCGGGGCGACGGGGACTGAGAATCCGGTCCCGATCAGCGAACTTGTCCGGAACGGTTTGAATGGGGCTGTGTTCTTCGAACTCATCTCTGACAAGGCGAAGACGATGCAGGTGGTGACAGAGAATCGGTTCGCGAACGCGAAGCAGATCGCGGTTCTCACTGCTCGTGATCAGGGGTGTACGTTCCCCGGGTGTGATGCTCCGCCGGGGTGGTGCGATGCTCACCATATTGTCGAGTGGGCACAAGACGGTAAGACTGATGTCAATAATATGATGTTGAGTTGTTCTGCCCATCATCATCTTTTGGATCGGTCGGAGTGGGAGACAGTGATGCTCAAGGATGGGCGTCCTGCGTGGGTGCCTCCTGCGTCGATTGATCCGGCCAGGCGACCGGTATTGCATGCGAGGTTCGTGGCTCAAGAAGTCATCGACACACTCTTCAACGAATGAGTGAGCTGGGGGTGAGCTCCGCATTCACGAGACATATGGTTTTCATCCCGTTGGAGGTCGGATATTGTCGAGTAGCTTTGTGGGAAAGAAGAATTCCCCGTGAGACAGAGCAAAGTTCCAGAGAGGAATCCGGCTTCGGCTGATCTTCTAGGTAGCTGTTGTCTGGTCGTACTTCATGTGGAATTAGACGACCATAGGTTTAGGGTTGTCCGAATCCCGCGCCGTTGAGCAGCTCACGCGCAATTTCTCCGTAGTGCTGGAGGTGTGGTTCAGTTCGGGTGAATGGGCCAGCGATTGTGATCGCTGCAGTGAGCACCGAGTCGACGAATACTCCTACTGCGGTAGCTGCCACGTCGGGTACGGTCTCTCCACGATTGAGCGCGGTTCCGGAGGACCTGATTCCAGGCAGTTCTGCCTGCAAATTGGACCGTTGGTCGGGCTCGAATCCAGCGAGTAGTTCCTCGTCTCCAGGTTTCGGTTGCAATGCGAAAAACAGCTTCCCTGAAGAGGTCGGTAAGAGGGGGCGTCTGACCTTGAGTTGCGGGACATAGCAGACTTCATAGTCGGCGGGCAGACTGTGAACGTAGACAACGGAACTGGCAACACGAACAGCAACGGTCACGGTCTCACCGGTACGAGCTGATATCTCTTCAAGTACATCCTCAATGAGCAGCACAACCGAGTTCTCTGCTGGACCGAGGACATGCGCGACGCCGGTGCCGAGGACGTAGCCGTCGTGGACTTCATCGAGATATCCTTCCGCACATAATCCTCTTACGAAACCGTAGACGCTGCTCTTGGGAGCTTCGAGTTCACGTGCGAGAGTCGCCAGGCTCACTGCTGTGGCTTCTGATCGGGCGACCGACTCAAGAATTCGAACAATACGATTCACCGTACGATGTGTCGATGTCATGGACTCTCTCTTACCGGATAGTGATGTGAGAAACAGCGTACAGAGTCAATTCGAATAGCCGATCATTTTGAACACCTCGGCGCGATCAGCATCGATTGCCGATGTCTCTTTTACCGGGGGGCGTGGATGGTCGACGAAAGTGAGTGGTGATCCTACGTGGACGAAGTCGCCTTCCTTTGAATGTGAAGCACGCGAGAACATTGACGAGGCCCCCAGGTATTCGTCAGTTGGTATGTCCTCGACCCTCATGACCTTTTGAACAGGGATTGAGTAGGGTTCGCATTCTTCCCGGATCTGCGTACATGTACGTGTCGCGGCATACTCGGCGAGAACAGACTCATAGACTCGCGGGTTACGAGTTCTTGCTTGATTTGAAAGTAGATCTGGGTGGTTCAGATAGTCGGGCCGGTCGATTATCTTGCAAAAGTCAGACCAGTTCTTATCTGTATAGGGCATGACACACATGTACCCGTCGAGAGCCTGATGAGGCCTGTGTTCGGGGGAGAGCACACGCGACCATCCGACATCTCCGCGGGGCGGGGAGTAAGTCTGGCCACCAAGGTGTTCGACCAACGTGAACGCCGCCATTGTTTCGACCATCGGAACATCGACCCACGTGCCCTTTCCGCTTGCCTGCGTCTTGAACAGAGCCGCCAAGACAGCTTGGACCATGGTCATTCCGCAGACTTTGTCGGCCACGACATAGGGAGAATAGCTTGGCCTTCCATCCCGCAAGCGGTATGTATCTGCGACACCAGACCCTGCTTGGATGATGTCGTCATAGGCTGGTCGATCTCCCCTGTCGGTATGAGAAGAGAAACCTTGTGCCGTGCAAAGAATAGCTCGAGGGTTCAGTCGGTGGACATTCTCCCAATTCAGCCCATAGCGACGACGTCGACGAGGAAGCAGATTGGTGATGATGACATCTGACCAACTGAGCAGGTGTTCGAGGGCCGGCTGATCTGATTCGTCTCCGGCATCTATCTCAATACTGTGCTTTGAAGCATTGAGGTTCATTGACAACACGCTGTCTCCGGAACCCCCGCCAAGGCCGATTCTTCTGCCGATGTCCCCGCCCGGTTGCTCGGCTTTGATCACCGTGGCGCCAAGATCGGTAAGAATCTTTCCTGCATATGGCGCCATGATGACCGTTCCCATTTCAAGAACCTTCAAGCCGTCCAAGACAGGGCCGCTAGAGGCTGACTGATCAGACGTCTCCGGAGTTGATCGAGTTGGAGCGTTGTTCACTGGCAATATCCTCATTTCACGCTTGTTGTCAGAAACAATGACAGATCGGGAAACACGAATATCAGAGTCGTGACGATGAGCATTGCGATGATGAAGGGAACCGAGCCCATGAAAACTGTCTCGACTCTGATTGCAGCTGCGCGAGACACAACAAACGCGTTGAGTCCCAGGGGCGGAGTGATCAGCCCGATCTCTGCAAGAAGAATGACGATCACGCCGAACCAAATCGGGTCGAAGCCGAGTGCTTCGACGACTGGAAGCGTCACCGGAACTGTCAGAGCGATGATTGCCATCTGGTCCATGAAGAAACCGAGCACTAGATATATGAAAGCAAAGATGACGATGATGAGGATCGGGGCGATCGCTAGACCCTGGACAAATTCCACAACCGTCGGAGCGACCTGAGTTTGTGTAAGGAAGATCCCGAACACATGTGCCGCGAAGACGATGGAGAGGATCATCGCACTGCTGGAGACACTGCCCACAACAGCGGACTTCAGGTTTGACCAGGTTGCTGTCTTCATCCACACCATGAGGAGGAACCCGCCTAAGCATCCGAGGGCTGCGGCTTCGGTGGCGGTAGCGATCCCGAGAAAGACCGTCCCTACGACCACGGCGAAGAGGAAGGCAATCGGCAGTAGACCCTTCAAGGCCACGAGCTTGGCCCTCCATGAAGTGGGATCGGTTGCAGGAGCATGCCCACGCAACCCCATCACCCAGACTGTGATTGCCAGTCCCAAGCTCATGAGTATGCCGGGGACGACACCTGCGAGCAGGGTCTTGCCGACGCTGGTTTCAGCGGTAATGGCGTAGAAGACCAGCAGGATACTCGGCGGAATCATCGCGGCAAGTGTGCCTGCGCTTGCGACCGTTCCACTGGCAAGTCTGGCACTGTACCCCTGCTTGAGCATTGTTCCTGTAGAAGTGTGGGCAAGTGTGGCAGCCGCGGCTGTTGAAGATCCAGACACCGCTGCGAATCCTGCGCCCGCCAGCACCGCTGCGATACCGGTTCCTCCGCGAATACGGCCGATCAGTGTGCTCGCCGAATTGAACAGAGTGTCCAAGACCCCACTCTTGAGAACGAGATGGGCCATGAGGATGAAGAGCGGGATCGCAGCGAGTGAATTGCTGCCGACCGAGCTCATTGGTATGACTTCGAAGACTCCGATTAGGTTCTCGCCACCGCCCAACCACAGCAGACCGATGCCAGCAGCGCCGAGGATCGCGAAAGGAATAGGGACCTTGCTGAGGATGAGAACCAGGAGAATGAGACTGATAGTGATGGCGATCATGAGTCTTCACCCTCGGTAGCGGAGGCATTGGTTGATGGTGAATCTGAAATGACGTTGGGGGTCTCGAGGATAGCGACAACGAACAGGGCCGCAGTGCCCACTGGCTGACTTAGCTGCCATATCCATGTCGGAATCGGAATCTCGCTTGAACCCGGTGGCGGGGCATCGCCGAGAGTGAAAGAATCGACAACCGTCACCATTCCTCCGTAGGTAAGCGCCGCAGCAATGAGGAGGAGTAGTAGATGACCGATAATTCGGGCACCAGTGCGCCATGCGACTGGAAGCCTGTCGTAGATGAGCTCAGCAGTGACGTGCCCTGCGGTCAGATATAGCCACGGCAGCGCAAGAAAGACGGACATAGGCATGAAGATCCGCTCAACTGCGCTGATATTCCAGCCAAGAGGATTGGTGAAGACATAGCGCATCAAGGTTTCGGTCAGCATGACCAGTGCCATGGCTACGATCGCCACACCGGCAAGTGTCACGCTGATGACCTTGATGGTGTTGATCGTCCTCTGCATCGCCGAGCTGTGGTCACGATTCATTTCGAGTTCCCTTCGTATCGCGCGATGAGGGCTTCGTAATCGGAGAGCACCTGTGAACCCGGCTTGCCGATCGAATCCATGTTCTCGGCCCACTGCTTGCGCACAGGCGCCAGCTTGTCTTCGAACTCCTTCATTCCTTGAGCATCCGGTCTATTGAAGTCGACGCCGTCCTTGCCGATCGTGTCGATTGCTGCTGGAGTCTCGCTATTCACCGCCCGGCACAGGCTGTTCTGGGCATCGTGGCCAGCTTTTTCGATTCGATTCTGTAGAGCAGGGTCAAGATCGGTCCATGTTTCTTCGCTGATGACATATGGGATCGCGAATGCACCGATATTCAGCCCCGTCGTCGAGTGGCCGAGAACTTCCTGCAACTTGTACGGAAGCACGCTGATGAAGGGGAAAGCCACACCGTCCACTGTTTTCCGGGACAGCGCTTCATACGCTTCGGACGCAGGCATGCTGACGGCTGCCGCGCCGAGGTCAGAGAGTGTCGCGTCGAGCGCTCCGCCGGAAGTTCTGATGTTGAGCCCGCGGAGGTCCGAAGGAGAATTGATCTGGCGGCTGACCGTCAGAATCTCGTAGCTTGGAAGTACAGACACCCAGAGAGGACGCAAGCCGCGCGGCGCATATTCCTCTTCATAGAGGATTCCTCCCGGGGACATCATGTCGAAAAGTGCTTGTGCGCCCACGCAGGAATCCTCAACCATACCTGGCAGATCGGAGACACTGGACAACGGAAGCTGATCGGAGAGATATGCCGCCGAGGCAGGTGTGATGTCCAGAACTCCCGAGCGGTTGAGAGACACCAGGTCTCGCGGAGTTCCCATTTGTCCTGCCGGGTAATACGAGAAGTCCACCGTCTCCTTTGAAGCGCCGCTAGAACCGGTGCCTCGGTGTGAGACTTCGTCCATGAAGACGCTGACCCCGGAGTCCGCGAAAATATGGGTGGGCGCATAGCTGTCGGCCAGTGACAGGGTTGTCTTCTCTGTAGTTGCCGCCGGGACACAAGAGCTCAGTGCCGTTGACGCAAGAATGAGGACGGATACCAGTGCCGCCATGGCCCGCGTACGTGACTTCATTACACCTCCATTGGTATATGCGCACGAGTCGTACGTATCAACGAACACTGTAGACGAAAAGCGACCAGCCAACAAGAGTATTCTCGCTGGCTGGTATTCGGGTGGTCAGTGGCTTCGGCGCTCGGAGGACAGTTGGATATGAGCCCGTAGGTGCTTACGCATTACGTCTGCTGCGCGGAAGCCGTCACGGGACTTCACCGCAGAGAAGATGTGTTCATGGGCCTGTACTAGCTCCCGAAGTTGACCTGGCCCGAGAAGGTGGGGGTCGTCGGTGAGCGCTTCGATGGGGCCGATGAGTCCTTTGATGATTGCGGATAGGGCCTGATTGTGGCTTCCCAGGGCTATATGAAGATGGAAGTCTGCGTTGGCCCGCAGGAACGCTGTTCGATCGGTTGGGTTGCCCACTGGGCGAATTGCCGCGGTCATCTCTGATTGGATTTCCGAGAGCTTGTCAAGCTCCTCCCTGCTCATCCGGGTTGCAGCGAGTTCGGCGCATTGGGGCTCAATGGCTAGTCGAGTTTCCAACAGATCACGCTCCGCAATTCCTCCGGTACCGATGACCAGCTGTAGAGAACTCGTTATTGAGTCTCCTTTCGGGGTGGTGACGAAGCTGCCGCCGTTTCTACCGATCTTTCGCTGGATCATCCCTTCGGAGGCTAACGCCTGTAGGCCAGCGCGGATTGTGCTGCGGCTGATTTCGTAGTGCACAGCGAGTTCGCGTTCCGCGTCGAGCCTGGTCCCCGCGGGCAGGGTGCCGTCGAGAATTCGTGATCGTAGCTCGGCGACAAATCTGGATGTCTCGGTCGTGTTCATAGGGTCTCTCTTGAGTCTGACGGTATCCTCGGTTACATTCTATATTGGTCCTACCAAAAAATGAGTAGTGGAGCACAATGCGCCGCGAAATGCACGGAGGCCCGGATGAGAGGTTCGAATCTAGGCGCCGAGCACGATTCGTATACAGCAATCGCATACGTCGACTTGCTCGACTGTATGGCAGCGAACTAATCGAGGAGATGACGATGGCGGATTTCGCCTTGACCGATGATCAGCTGATGGTGCGCGAAGCCGCCCAGGAGATCGTTGGTCGGTTCGACGACGAGTACTGGGCTGATAAGGATGCCAACCATGAGTTTCCGACTGAGTTCTACAACCTGTTGGCGGAGAAGGGGTGGCTGGGGTTGACGACGCCGACCGAGTACGGCGGGCACGGCCTCGGTATCACTGAGGCGACGTTGCTGCTGGAGTCAGTTGCTGCTGCAGGAGGTGCAATGAATGCGGCAAGTTCAATACATATGACGATCTTCGGTCTGCATCCAGTCATCAAGCACGGCAGCGAGGAACTCAAAAGAGCCAATCTGCCTCAAATCGCTGAGGGCAAGATACATGTGTGCTTCGGTGTGACGGAGCCTGATGCGGGACTTGATACGACCAGAGTGACCACTTTCGCGAAACGACGTGGGGACGAGTACGTCGTGTCGGGCCGCAAAGTCTGGATTTCGAAAGCCATGGAATCAGACAAGATTCTCTTGTTGGCGCGCACTACGAAACGCGAGGACGTCGAGAATCCGACGGACGGCATGACACTATTTTTCACCGATCTGGATAGAGACCATGTTCAGATCAATCCGATCAGGAAGATCGGGCGCAATGCTGTGTCCTCCAACGAACTTGTCATCGAGGATCTCGTCATCCCAGACTCGCATCGAGTGGGTGAAGAGGGGAAGGGATTCAAGTATCTTCTGGATGGACTCAATCCGGAGCGAATGCTTATTGCGGCGGAGGCTCTGGGGATCGGTCGTGCCGCGCTCGCTAAGGCGGTCAAATACGCAAATGAGCGAGTCGTCTTCGACCGGCCTATCGGTATGAATCAGGGGCTTCAGTTCCCCTTGGCAGATTCCTTGGCGAAGCTTGACGCTGCCGAGCTTGCCCTAAGGAAAGCTACGTGGACCTATGACCAAGGCCTGTCCAGCGGGCGTGAAGCGAATACCGCGAAGTACCTCTGTGCTGAGGCGGGTGTTGACGCAGCAGATCGGGCTGTTCAAGTCCACGGTGGAATGGGCTATTCCGAGGAATACCATGTGGGTAGGTATCTGCGTGAGGTTCGTTTGATGAAAATTGCGCCCGTGAGTCAGGAAATGGTGCTCAATTACCTTGGCTCGCACGTTCTTGGGATGCCACGTAGCTACTAAGCTGTATACCGAATTTCGGCGGGCTGCGAGAAAGGCGATTCTGCAGAATTTCTGGGTGATCCGCTGGCGATCATCGGACTGGTTAGTTCGAATTCACGCCAGTGCGACGGCTTCATCGCTGGCGAGCTCACGAAGTGCAGTGATCGCATCGTTGATGACGCTTTGCTGCGGATGGCCCAAATCGCTGAGTGCGTGGACATAGCGAATCGGCTCGGGCGCGGCCAGGGGAATGATGGCCACTCCTTCTGGCAGTTGGTCGATGCCGAGGCGCGGCAGCAAGGTGATGCCCAGACCGCGGCTGACCATGTGGAGTGCGGCAACGAAGGTATGCGCCTCATGTTTGAAGTGCACCTGAACGCCGGCCCGAGCGCAGGCATCGAAGAGGATTGTTCTGCACGGCCCCTCGCCCTTGTCGTTGTCGATCCACGAGTAGCTCTCAATCTCTGCCAACGAGACCTCTTTGCGCGTGGCGAGCTCGTGATCCGCTGGTACGGCGACGACGTACGGATCCTCAAGGAGAAAACTGCTGTTGATCTCGGGCGGGAACGCCGGATCTTTGGTCTCGGTGATAATGATCTGGATGTCGGATCGGTCTTCGTGCCACGCACCCTCATCCAGATTGAGCTGGACTGCCATGTGTGGGAATCTGTGCTCGAGGAAAAGGACCAGCTCCGGCATCCAACGGTTGCCCGCGGTGCTGAAGTATCCGATCGAAAGGCGGTCGACTCGGCTGTCCTTCAGATCCATCACGCGCTGCTGCAGGCGGCTTGACGACTCGAGGACGCCATCGACTTCTCCCATCAGGGCCGAGCCGGTCTCGGTCAGACACAGGCCCCGGCCGTGCCTCTGGAACAGGGTGAGGCCCATGTCCTGTTCGAGCAGCTTGAGATGGTGGCTGACGGCCGAAGGGGAAAGTCCGAGGTGCTGTGCCGCTGAGCGTACCGAACCTGTGGCGGCGACCGATTTCAGGGACTGGAGCTGAATGACAGTGCTCATTGCACAACTGTACGAAGAATACGTACAGATGTGCAATGATGTGCGCTTTTCTTCGATGGTCCAGACAAGAATAATCGAGGTCATGAAGAACAACTCGGCCAGCGGAGACAGCGCTCAGGCTCAGACGGCGGCAACTCCCGCACAGCAACAGGCGGCGAGGTCTCCCCGGGCCATGCCGTGGATCGCGGCGCTGTTGACGATGATCTTCTGGGCCTCATCCTTCGTGGTCATCCGCGATGCGGCTGCTCACTACACACCGGGGCCGATGTCGTTGCTGAGAATGGGCGCGGCCGCGGTCGTGCTCTCTGCGTGGATGCTCTTCCGGCGGCCGAAGTTTCCGACCACTAAGCTGACTTGGATGATCACTCTCATCTGGGGAGTTGCATGGTTTGCCGGATACACGGTGATTCTCAACGCCGCAGAGCGTTCGATCGATGCGGGAACAGCCGCCATGATCGTGAACATCGCACCGTTGATCGTCGCGATATTTGCGGGACTGTTCCTCGGCGAGGGCCTTCCTGCGAAGCTCATCATCGGAATCGCGGTGTCCCTGGCAGGCATCGTTCTGATCACGATTGCGAGCTTCTCGGGAGTCGTCACGATCGGCGGTCTTCTGCTCAGTCTGGCAGCCGCCATCCTCTACGCAGCAAGTGTTCTGCTGCAGAAGCATTTTTTGTCACGTGACGATTCGGTGACTGTCACGTGGACCGGAATCGTGGCTGGAACGATCGCGTGCCTGATCTTCACTCCTGCCTTGATCACCGAGGTGGCTCACGCGCCAGTGGACATCACCATTCAGGTCATCTATCTCGGCGTCGTACCGACTGCGATCGCTTTCAACCTGTGGGGTTATGCGATTCGCTTTCTGCCCGCTGGGGTACTGAGCTCCTCGAGCCTGCTCGTTCCCGCGATCGTCGTTGTTCTGGCATGGCTCGCCCTGGGCGAAGTCCCACCGCCGCTGGCGGCCGTCGGCGGGGTCATGTGCCTCATCGGCGCGGCATTCGCAATTGTCCCGCAGATGCTTCGCTCTTCCGCGAAGTGCCCGCTGCGGACCGAGCAATCACTCGACTGATCGATTCGGCTGCTCAGCCCTCGGCTTTGCCCTGCCGCCAGTAGCCCATGAAGGCGATCTGATGACGATCGACACCGACTTCCTGAACGAGGTAGCGACGCAGTCGCTTGACGGGCCCGGCCTCGCCGGCAATCCAGGCGTAGAACGGACGAGAATCCTTTTGGGTATTGCTCGAGCTGCCTTGGGCCGCCTGAGTCAGGGCAGTCGGTACGTCCCAGAGGATCGCCTCGTCGATGTTGATGTCCTCGAGTTCGACCGGCCAAGTGCTTGCTGTGCCTGTGTCCGAAACGCCACGCGATTTAACGTCTGAAGTGCCGCCCGATGCGATCAACTCAGCGAGGACCTTCTTTTCGGCGAGAGCTGTGTCCTCGACACGGACAGCGTCACGGACGGCCGGTTCGAGCAGTTCCCCGTGATCGGCGTCGCCGCGGGGCAGCCATTCGATCTCGAATCCCACGGGAGCGTCGAGGTCGAGAACATCCTCGGCTGTCGGGACTTCGAGGAATGCTTTGCCCTGCGCCCCGGAATCCTTGATGGACTCGAGGATCGAGGCGATGGCAGGGACTGCTGTCTCGTCGCCGGCGAGCAAGATGTTGTCTGCATCTCCGGGCGCGAATTCGATCCCTGCGGTAGGGCCTTCTGCGTGGCGGGACGGCCCGATGATGTGCAGGCGGTGGCCGAGCTGCGCGGATTGGGCCCACGCGGCGGCTGGACCCGAATGCCCCTGGCCATCGACGTGGAGAACCATATCGACGACGAGTTCGCGAACATCTTCGCGCCACTCGCGCACGGTGTAGGTGCGCATGGCACCTCGGATCGCCGGGTCGATCTGCAGCCACGCCTGATACCAGGAGAGGCCGGACTCCGGATCCTGTTCATCGAGGAATCGGAGAAGATCGAACTCGGGTTCCGTCTTGCCCGCAGAAGGGATGATGAGCTTGAACCGCAGGTCGCGCGGATGGCCGCTGACCCCGAAATCATCCAGACCCGGGCCGCCGAAGGTGATGCGACGGAACACAGGGTTGAGATCCTCAATCTTGATGACAGTGGCTTCAAAAGCGGCAATGGGTGCTTGTGGCACGGATGCTCCTTCGGTCCCCGTTGCAACGGAGAGCACGGTATGGACGACTGCAGGGCGAAGCTGTCTGCAGCGTGAGTGTACGACCTTCATCAACGAGTCTACGCCATATTGGTAAGGGTAGCCTCTCCAAATAATGCTAATGTGTTCACGGCTGGACGGTGTTTGCCTCGTTCACTGGAGGTCAACGATGAGCGATCCGCACGAAATGCGCTCTGAACTTCATTCGACATCCACTTCTTCACCTGCGACGGCAACGCCTCGCTGACAGCTATGCCACACCGACAGCAACGCCACAGTCGACGAAGACTTCATCTCTGACAAACCCGGAAGGTCACCCATGCGCCGCCGCCAACTGCTCGCACTGTCTGCACTCGTCCCATTCGCCCTTGTCGCATGCAGCAACCCGGACGGCGAGGCTGCCGCGACGTCCGGTGATTCTGGATTCTCCTACTCCCCGGAAGGCTATGACGATGTCACCATCACACTGGATCGGCCGGTCGAACGGATCGCAATGGACTTCTACTCTGCTGCGGCGCTGGCTCCCTATGGAATCAAGCCGGTGGCGGTCTACGGCTTCGGCCAGAATGAGTCACCCGGAAAATCCTTCGATCAGACGGGAGTCCAGGTCGTCGGCACCGATATGGAACTCGATCTCGAGGCACTCGCGGCGACCGACCCCGATATCATCATCGCCTACGGCAACGAGAAGGGTGACGGCTGGACTTGGTGGGAAGACAAGCTCACGGAGCAGGTAGGTTCGCTGGCCCCATTCGTTCCGGTCAAGCTCTCCGGGGGAACCCCGGATGACATGTTCGCTCAGTACGCCGCGATTGCACAGGCGCTGGGGAAAGACACTGAAACCGGAGCGATCGCGGAGCAGCGTCAGGGGTTTGAAGACGCTCGACAGCGCATCCGGGACATCGCCGCCGACAAAGAAGAGCTGACAGTTCTCCTGGCGAACTTCAGCCGCGAGATCATCTACACCGCCAAAGAACTCGGAGTCGCGTCGATGCTCGCCGAGGATGGGCTTCACCTCGTGGGCCCTGATTCGGGAGCAGACAGCAGCTGGGCTGAAGTCTCATGGGAGAAGATCAGCGACTATCCGTCTGATGTCATGCTCATCCACGATGCCTCGGCCGATTACGAGAACAACCCCATCTTCAAGAGCCTGCTTCCGGTCGGACATGATCAGCTCGGTACCTGGGACGACAAGCGGGCCTATACCTACGACGGCTACACGAAATGGCTTGGTGAACTCGCGGACGTGCTGGAGGGCGCGAAGGACATCCATAAGGACTGACCCCCAGATCATCAGGCTGACTCACCGGGGTCTCGACCGGAGAGGTTAGGCTGAAATGAAGAACCATCTCCAGTCACGAAGCGGAGCGTGAAGGCATGACCCCACACACAGATTCCGATTCTGAGTTCGATGCCGATGACCCGGTCGTCCGGGCATTGGCGGCAGGCGCGCCGACGACTTGGACCCGTCATGATCTGTCCCTCGCCGAGGTGGTTCTGCGAGACATGAAGGTTGATCCTGGCCTCATGGACCGCGCAGCACAGCGTTTCGAACGGTTCGCGCCGTGGTTCGCCGAAGCCTTCCCGGAGACTGCTGCCGCCGAAGGGATCATCGAATCTGCTCTCGTCCCTGCCGATGCTGCGCAGGCGGATCTCAACGAGCGCTTCGGTACCGAACTGCCCGGCAGGCTGTGGATCAAACGCGACGACGCTCTTCCGATCAGCGGATCGATCAAAGCGCGTGGAGGTTTCCACGAGGTACTCGAATACGCCGAGGTGGTCGCCGCCGGCCACGGACTGAACCCGAACGATCCCGCCACCTACAGCGCCGAGGAGTTTCGCGCGCTCGCCGGAACTCACCGGATCGTCGTCGGTTCCACCGGAAACCTGGGACTGTCGATCGGCATTCTCAGCGCGGCACTCGGCTTCGCCGCCTCGGTGCACATGTCGGCCGACGCTCGAGAGTGGAAGAAGGAGCTCTTGCGCAGTCATGGTGTCGACGTCATCGAGCACTCTGGAGACTTCGTCGAGGCAGTGTCGGCCGGCAGAGCGTCTGCCGAAGGGGCACCGCTCACTCACTTCGTCGACGACGAAGACTCACGCAGTCTCTTCGCCGGGTACTCGGTGGCCGCTCTGCGTCTCAGAGACCAGTTCGAAGCCGCACAAGTGAGCGTCGACGCTGAACACCCTCTCGTCGTGTACTTACCGTGCGGAATCGGCGGCGGCCCCGGCGGCGTGACCTATGGACTCAAACAAGTCTTCGGTGACGACGTGCACTGCATCTTCGTGGAGCCGAGCCAAGCTCCCGCCATGTTCCTCGGCGTTCGTACCGGTCTGCACCGCGAGATCTGCGTCCAGGACATCGGCCTCAGCGGGGCCACAGCCGCCGACGGTCTGGCCGTGGCGCGACCTTCCCGTTTCATCGGACCAGTGATCAGCCCTCTGATCTCCGGATTCGCCACGGTCTCCGACGAGGTCATCAAGGCAGGCGCCGGTGTGTTCCATCAGACCGAAGGACTCGATGTCGAGCCTTCGGCGACGGCGGGACTGACCGTTCCGTGGCGAACGATCGGCTACCTCGGCGAGGGGCCGGGCTATGCCGATGCCACTCACTTGGTCTGGGTGACCGGAGGGGCCATGGTACCTAGCGAGGAGCGCGAACACTATGTGGCTGAGGGGCTGAACCTGCTGTCGACGATCCAGCCTTGAGCAGAGCGACCCAGCCCTGACCGGAGCGACCCGGCGCTGATCAGAAGCCGTACGGGTCACCGTCGATGTTGATCACGACCTTGCCGTCGACGATCTCGGCGGTGCCGTCGACCGAGAACGTCACCGTGTCGTCAAAGGTGTCCGATTCATCGAAGAACGAGTCGTACTTTCCTGTCACAAACGCCTCACCTGTCGTCTCTGTCGAGATCGGCCAGGCGGGGCCTCCGTTGGGCCCGGTGGATTCCTCAGGGTCGAAGTAGCCTTCGCCCGACGGACCGCCCACGCTGGCCGTCGGATACGAGGAGATCGACCATTTGATGTTCGTCGCGTCGTAGCTCTCAGCACTGTAGGAGCCGAAGGGGCAACCATCGGGCTGGGCGACGGTCTTCTTGGCGCAGCTGTCGATGAGCGTCTTGACCTGCTTGTTCACCTCGGTGCGGAAGGCATCGGTGGGCTGGGCCGCGAGCAGCGCTGGCTCGTACCCTTCCATGTCGCCTTCCTCGGCGAAGAATGCTCGGGCCTCGATCTCGTCTGCAGATACCAGGTCGGTCTCTTCGGAGAGTCCGATGGTGTACATTCCCGGGAAAGCGGGAAGGGCGAGGCCGGATTCGCTGGTCTCGATATCGATGCCGTTGATCTTGACCTTGCTCAGACCGGGAGTCTCGACGGAGAGGTAGAAGAGCTCGGGCGCCTGCAGCCTCCAGTCGTCGAAGAACAGTGCCTTCTTGCCCGCCTTGTGCAGAGAGAAGTTCGTCGTGCCCTTGCTTCCTCCGACGTCGTAGGTCGCGGTCACCGTCGCCGAGTTCCCGTTGACATCGGCATCTTCGACGGTGACGTCCTTCGGCAGGGCCTTTGCGGCACCAAGGACGTCGTTCGTCAGCAGCTGCCGCTGCTCGGTTGGCACGTCGACATCGGCCATCTTCAACGCCCCCTCGGCATCGCCATCGGAGAGTTCGGAGAAATACTTCTCAACGGCTGCCTCGGGGCTGAACGTGTTCCCGTTGACCTGCGTGACGACGATGAGTGCCGCGACGATCGCGAGTACCGCCGAGCCGCTGATCACGCCGACCAGAGTCGCCTTCTTCTTGTTGAAGGGTTGGGCAGGTGCGGCTCCTGGAGGCGGGGGCGAGCCGGCCCCGGCATAGGCGCCGTTCGGGGGAGCGGGCATCGGATAGGCGGCACCTGCAGGGGGATGCTCGCCAGGTTCCGCTGCAGGCGGATACGCGCTAGGTTCCGCGTGTGCTGAGGGCCCTGACTGCGGGACGCTTGGGTAGGCCAAAGCGGCGGCCCCGGCAACGGCACCAGCGCCGGCAGCTGTCATACCGGCTCTGGCACCACGGCCAGCGACGGCGTCTGGATGGATGAGGGGATGGCGTGGTTCGCTCATACCCAGCGCCTGCCCCCAGTGTGGGTGGACGGCCCGTCCAGCGAAGAATTTCGCGACGGCCGGAACGGTCAGGACAAGCCGCGGGCCGAGGGTCCTCGATAGAACCTCGATGACAACGCCCCAGAGGGCGAAGAGGAGGAACGACCAGGCCAGGGGGCCGACACCGGCGCGGGCGGTGCCGAAGCCGTCGAACATCGACGCAGCCGCGGCCGACCCCTCCAGACGGATGCGCAGCGGGACGGCCAGCACGGAGAGCAGTCCCCAGGTAGCGCAGAATGCCAGTGGAATCTTCCACGCAGTGGTCCATTGCGCCTTGTCCTCGCCGGCGACTGTCCAATAGGGACGGCGAGTCACGGTGGCGACAAGGGTTGCGACTAGGACGGCGGCCACGACCGCAAGCAGCCCGATCCACAGTTGCCCGGGTGCCTCGCGGCTGAAGATGGTCAGTGACTCCGAGAACCCGCCGGAGTCGTAGCCCATCATGTCTCCCTGAGCCGAGGCGCTGACTCCGCCGAGGTGGACAAGCATGGTGAGGATCAGACCCACATTGATGAAGAGCGCTGGAATCGTCTGCCAGGGCATGTCAAAGGACAGCGGAATGATGAAGACTGCGACGATCGACAGGGCAAGGGTGGTCACGATGAGGTGGATCCACGTCACGAGAATGGGCGGGGCGAGCCACCGCAGGAAGGGAGCCCCGATGGCCTCGCTGCCCTTGAAGTGCCCGGCGATCCTTGCGCAGATGCTGGTGATGAGGACGGCGAGCAGTGGCAGGAAGAACGAACGGACGGTCACGGCGGAGAACTCGAGATCGACCACGCCGCCGCTTTCCGTGATGGAGAAGCGCGCCGCAAAGATCAGTTCGAGAAGAAGCAGAACGAAAGCCATCGACAAGGTCGTGATCCCGATGCGGATCCAGGTGACGCCGCGATTGGGTGACGGTGATTTCAGCTCGCTGCGCTTCGTGAACCACCACAGCACACCGATGACGATGATGGTGATGAGCAGCGGTGCTCCCGAGGCGAAGAGGCTGCCCGACGCCTGACCCATGTCTCCGGCCTGCACGCTGAAGCGGAACACCGCAGAACCGAACAGGGACATTGCCAGCAGGACGAAGGGCAGCGCATAGGTGATTCCGTCGGTGTTGAAACCGGTCTCTTCAGCGAGAGCGGTGAAGTCGCTCATTGAGGTGAGCAGCGCCGAGATGATGATCGAGACAATGATTCCAGCCAGCAGCGCCAGCCCCGGCGGGATCAGGGCGCTGCGCCATGTGGCTCCCTGGCCCAACGCAGACAGGTACTTCGCCGTCGACGGAGACATATGAGACTGAGGGTATTGGGGAGGCTGAGGATAGGGAACTCCTTGCGGCTGGCCGCCGAGGTGGCCGCCGGGCTGGTTGCCCATGTGCCCACCCGGTTGGCTGCCGGGGTATCCACTCGGTTGGCTTCCCGGGTGCCCATTCGACTGGCTGCCCGAGTGAGAGTAGTACGAGTTCGGGTCGGGATGCTGCTGCCCATAGGGCGCGCCGTACACAGGATATGGCGAGCCCTGGCTAGAGGCAGGGGAGTCCTGGCTCGGGTGGGGTGATCCCATCCCTGGAGATGGGAATGGAGGTGGGGATTGCGTCTGCGGTTCTGAATCATAGAGGTGGGGCTGCTGCTGGTTGTTCTGGTTCCAGCCAGGAGCGAATCGCGCTGTGGAGTCCGGATCGTCGTTGTACGAGTCAAACCCGGCGGCAGGGGAGGGAACCTCCGAGCCAGACGCCGCAGAAGGGGCAGCAGGGGAGAGCTCGGGCTTCTTCGTGTCGGGCGAAGTCTCTGTGCTCTTCGGCTCTTCTGCGGCAGTGCTGTCCGACTCGTCAGCGGCAGTGCTGTCCGACTCTTCTGCGGCTCCGTTGTCTTTGGCGTCGTGAGATGAGTCGCTCATGAGTGGTCCTTCATCCGGGTGGGTCTGCTTCGAGGCAGGCGAGGGGTGTGTATTTGGATATAAGCCAATATGCGACCGCATATTCATTTTGTAGTGGCAATCCTATATTAGGCTTGTGAAACCATGGAAGTTGTCCTAAAGGACTCATTTCGCAAAGAAGGATCGAGAGCCGCTGATGAGTGAGAATCCACCTCCACCCGGGAGTGGCCGCGACCCTGCGTGGAACGGCAACGGTCAGCAAGGACACGGGCCGAACCCTCCGCAGCAGCCCAACACAGGGTGGAATCAGCAGTCGGAATCGGGCTGGAACCAACAGGCCAATACCGGCTGGGGTCAGCCGGAAGAGCGCGCCAACAACGGTTGGGGCGAAAGGCCCCCTGCGGTTCCCACCGCGCCCCCGTACCCCAGGCCGAAGCGCCCGCAGAGCGAATCCGCTTCGGCGCAGGCCTCACAGGGCCAGTATCCACAGCATCCACAGCACCAACAGGTACCGGCACGGAACTCCAATGCCCAATATGCGCAAGGGCCTGATGCCGCCGCACCGGCCGGGAAGTCCCGCAGCCGGAGAGGGCTTATCGCGATGGGCGTGGTTCTCATCGTCGTTGTCGCTCTCGGAATCGGATGGGGCGCAGCCACTCTGTTCGGCAATGACTCCGACGGTGACACGGTCGCCGCACCCGCCTCATCGGAGGCGAAGAGCCCGGGAAGCGAGGCCTCATCAAGCCAAGGTCCCTCAGAGAGTCCTGATCCCTCGGAATCACCAGCGCTGTCGGATGCCCCTGCGAAGGCACTTGAGCAACTGATCGAAAGCGACAGACCCAGCGTCAAGGCCGACCTCAACGGGAAATGGGTGCCGCAGCTGAGTTCGAAGAAGCTGGGTCTTGAGGCCGAAGGGAAGACCTGGAAGGAGAAGGACATCCTCGCCGAACACCAAGAGCTGCGGGAGGAGTTCCCTCGCGTGCAGCTGGTGTGGTCTGGTGATTTTGCCAGCTTCAAAGAAGACGACTTCTGGGTCACGGTCGTGGGAATCGGGTACGACGATCCAGAGGAGGCGCTGTCCTGGTGCTCATCGCACGGTCTTGGCGCCGACTACTGCTATGCCAAGCAGCTCAACACCTCAGGTGGGATCGATGGCACAACCCGGCTCCAAGACTGACCGTGACCATGCCCGGTCGAAGCTGGGCCCGGCAGTCAGACTCCGACCAGCAGTCACGCCCGACCCCGCAGTCAGACCCGTCGGCGGTTGCGCACCAGGTACACGACGATACCGATAGCCAGCCACACCGCACCGATGATCAGGGCCAGCGGATTCGCGCTGACGAGGACGATGGCGAGCAGGACGGCGCCGATGATCGGAATCGCCCCATGTGAGAACCAGCTCGGCGCCTCGGAACCCTTGCGTCTGACGAGGAAGTAGCCGACCACTGAGGCCTGTACGAAGATGAACGCGCTCAGAGCGCCGACGTTGACGATTGACGTGAGTTGGTCGAGACCGTCCGCGCGGGTCGTTGCCCAGCCGGCGACGATGACGTTGCCGGCGGCCGCGACGAGGATGCCCTTCCACGGAACACCGGTCCGCGGCGACACCTGGCCAAGGAATTTCGGCACCTGACCGTTGCGGCCCATGTCCATCAGGATGCGTGAACCAGCGGCCTGTCCGATCATGGCGGAGAACGCCGCACCGACGGCCTTGGCAAGGGCCAGCAGCCAGTGCACCCAGGTCCCGAGGGTGGCATCGACGGCATCGTAATACGCTGCGCCCTCCAGCTCAGGGTTGGCCTGCAGCTCGGCAGGAGATACCGGCGAGAGCAGACTGCCCACCCAGGTCTGCGCCACGAAGAAGACGCCTGCAAGAACAAGGCACACCAAGGTGGCGCGCCCGACGATCTTCGGCCCGCCCTTAGCCTCCTCGGCGAACGTCGCCAGAGAATCGAAGCCGAGATAGGACAGGACAGCCACGGACACCGCGGCCAGAACCGCAGTGATCGAGAACGCGCCCACGCCCGTCAGTGGGGACAGCCAATCTCGGCTGGGCCCGTTGGCCGCCAGATAGATGACGCCGAGAACAAGGACCAACCCGAGCACGAGCACTTCGATGACCACCACGAGCGTGATCACCCGCGAGGCGATCTTCACGCCGGCAAGGTTGAGGCCGGTGGTGAGAATGACGGCGATGCCGGTGAACAGCCACACGGAAATGCTCGGAAAGATCGAATTCAGAGCGATGCCCGTGAACAGATACGCCACGGACGGAATGAACAGGTAGTCGAGGAGGATCATCCATCCGGCGGTGAATCCCGCACGCGGACCGATCCCCGCCGAGGCGTAGGCGAACACCGTTCCTGCCCGCGGAATCTCCCGCGACATCCGCATATAGCTGACCGCAGTGAACGACATGACGATCGTGGCCACGATATAGACGAGCGCAACCGCACCGCCCGAGTTCGCGTCGAGCGTGCCGAAGACGCCGACCGCAGCCGCCGGCCCGATGAACACCAGGCCGATGAAGACGAGCTCGGTCAGTCCGATGCTGCGGCGAAGTTCGCCCGATTTCCCTGCTGACCCAGTGGACCCTGTAGCGCCGGTGGACCCCCCGGCGCCCTCGTCAGACGTGCTCATGCCATGCCTGCCAGTTCCGTGGCCACAGCCAGGTCCTCCCACGACATGCCGGAGCCCTTGAAGATGACCGTCTGACCCGCCTCGGCGCTGACCTCGCCGTTGCTGAAGCGCTTCATCGTCACGAGCGAATCCGCATCCAGCGCCCCATCGGAGATCGCGAGGACGACGTCCCCGCCCTCCCGCAGCACCGTGCTGAGGTCTTCGACCACGACCATCGCCGAGGTGAAGAGCTCAGCTGGCAGCTCACGCGAATGGGGATCGTGGGATCCGCACGCCATGACCACGGCACCGGGTCTGACGAGGTCTGATGAGAACAGGGGTTCGCTCGCGGTGGTGGCGGTGACGATGATGTCGGCGGCGCGCAGTGCTGAGTCCACCTCGGCGGTCTGCGCTTGCAGCACCCTGCCGCGGTCACGGACATCGGAGGTGACCTGATCGGGGGAGCGGACGACGAAGGCCACATCGGCGAGCTCGACATCGAGGACATCGGCGATCGTGTCCGCATGCCCCACACCCTGCGGGCCGGCGCCGAAGACCACGACATTGACCGGCTGAGTGAACCTGGTCAGGGCAGGTTCGATCGCAGCGACGGAGACCGCCGGGGTGCGCAGGGTCGTCAGCGCTGCACCATCGATGACGGTTCGCAGCTCGAGGGTTGCGCTGTCGTACATGAGGTACTGGGCCATGATTCGGGGGAGGCCGCGTTCGGGATTGCCGACGGAGACGCCGGCGAGTTTGACCCCGACCCAGTCGCCGATCTCCGAGGGCATGAAGATCATGTTCCCGGCAGAGATGTCGGTGATCGTGCGCGGGATGTCATCGGCGGGGTCGAAATCGTTCGCCAACGCTGCACGCAGGGCGGCGACCGCCTCGGCGGGGGACAGCGCGGCGAAGACGGCTTCGGCGTCGAGGTTCTTCACTTCGTCCATGCAACTGACTTTATGCCACCCTCGGCTGAGGTGTGAATGCTCTTCCGGATGCCCAGACTGGCTGCCAGGGCCTGGCGCCGCCCGGGGCAACGCTTTGCCCGTTCACACTCCGCGGTGAGCCACCGAGGCTGCGACCTCGTGGAGGATCTCGAGCGCGGCGGCGATGATCGGCTGGCCGGCAGACCCGCTACGTACCCCGGTGAGGATCTTTCGGGAAGGTACCGGATCTCCGCGCAAGGGTACGCGGGCCACATCGTAGCCATCGGGCAGTCTGGCCAGGCGGGGGATGAGCGCCACCCCCAGTCCGGCCGAGACCAGGGCCGCCCCGGTCTCCCACTCCCGCGATTGATGGGCGTTCTCGGGAAAGAAGCCGGCTGCCGCGCAGGCTGTTCGCACCAGCCGGTAGTAGGGCGAACCCGGGCGATCGAGGATCCAACTCTCCTCAGCAGCCTCACTCAGTGACACCGCCGAGCGTGTGGCTAAGCGGTGATCGCTGCGGACGAGGAGATCGAGCCGGTCGCTGACCAGCGCATTCTGCTCGAACCGGATGTCGCTGCGCGGCGGCAGCGGGTCCGTGGCCACGACGACTGCGATATCGGCCTGCTCGGTGACGAGGAGTTCGAAGCACTCCTCCGGCTCGGCCTCGATGATGGTGATCTGAGAATCGGGGAAAAGCTCGTTCACCTTCTCCGCAGCCGGTGGCAGCAGCGCCGCCGCAGCCGTCGAGAAGCCGCACAGGCGCAGTCGCCTCTGCCGCAGGGGGCTGCCCGAATCGGCCTGGGCGAGTTCGCCGCGAATCTCCTCCCACCGGGTGAAGAGCTCCTGCGTCCGTTCGAGCAGGAGCTGGCCCACAGGGGTCAGGATGAGGCCTCTTCCACGCTGTTCGAGGATGGGCAGACCGAGGTCCTTGGACAGGGATCGCAGCTGATGAGACACGGCGGAAGGGGTGTAGCCGAGGCGGTGCGCTGCCTCGGTGAGAGTTCCGACCTCTGAGAGAACTCGGAGCACCTGGAGACGCTGATCGATCATGCAATATTGTTGCACGATCCAGTGGAAAAAGATTCGCTTTTTTTCGCAGGTTTTCCGGCGGACACTGGCCTTAGGCAACAGCAATCGCAGCGAGGCGGTGACACCGATGACTTTGGCACCCGAAGTCGATCCCCGAACAGACAATCCAGACAGGCTCATCGACGAGCGTCGACCCGGCTACTGTCTTGAGGCCCCCTTCTATCTCTCCGATGAGTTCTATCGCAGGGACATCGACGCGGTATTCGCCGCGACATGGATCTTCGCAGCGGCAGCTGCCGAGGTGCCCGAGCCCGGCGACTTCGTCACCATCGACATCGGCGACTATTCGGTCATCATCATCCGCGACGACGACGAGGTGATCCGCGCCCACCACAACGTCTGCCGCCACCGAGGCGCTCGCCTCCTGTCCGAGACCAACGGGTCCGTGGGCAACATCGTCTGCAGCTACCACCAGTGGACCTACTCGCCCGAGGGCGACCTCATGTCCGCAGGTGTCCAGGCTCCCGGCTTCGACCGGACCTGCTTCTCCCTGCGCTCGGTCAACGTCCGCGTCGTCGCTGGCCTGGTCTTCATCTGCCTGGCGCAGAATCCTCCGGAGGACTTCGCCGAGGTGGCCGAGCGTATCTCGCCCTACATCCAACCGCACGCCCTGAACAAGACCAAGGTCGCCGCTCAGGTCGATCTCATCGAGCACGCCAATTGGAAGCTCGTCATGGAGAACAACCGCGAGTGCTATCACTGCGAGGCCGGGCACCCGGAGCTGACCTGCACATTCTTCCCCACCTACGGCTACGCCCCGGACGAGATCCCCAAACGGCTCAAGCCCGCCTACCAGCGCTACCTCGACGCCGAGGAGAGGCTGCGGGTCAACAGCGAACGCAACAACCTGCCCACGCAGCTCATCGCAGAGCTCAGCGGCCGAGCCACCGGCTTCCGAATCGAACGGGCGGCTCTCGACGGAAAGGGGGAGTCGTACACGATGGACGGCGGGGCCGCCTCGGCGAAACTCCTCGGTGAACTCGATACCCCTGAGCTGGGGCGACTATCGATGCACACTCAGCCCAACGCCTGGTTCCACTTCATGGGCGACCACGCGGTCACCTTCTCCCTCATCCCTCTGGGGCCCGACACCACGCGGGTGCGCTCGACCTGGCTGGTCCATGAGGATGCGGTCGAAGGCGTCGACTATGACGTTGAGAATCTCACGACTGTGTGGGTGAAGACGAACGAGCAGGATGCGGCGCTGTGCGCGAAGGCCCACCGCGGGATTTCGTCGCCGGCCTACATTCCGGGACCCTATGCTCCTACGGAGAGCGACCTCGAAGAATTCTGCACGTGGTACATCGAACGGCTGCAGGCCCACAGGGCGCAGACCGACGTGCGGCTGGCTGGCCAGGGAGGGCAGAGCTGATGACGATCTACCAGGAGACACTGAACGCCGGCTTTGACACGGCGGCCCCCGGCTTTGACGCGACGTCCCCCGGCTATGCTGCGGCAGCACCCGAAGCCGACGCGGAACTGACCGGGATGGTCGAATGCGTGTCCATCACCGAGGTCACGCACAACGTCAGAAGTTTCGAGCTCTTCGCCCCCTGGATGGCTCGGATCGACTTCGAACCCGGGCAGTACGTGACGGTGCGCATCCCCGAACTCGAGTGTGAGCGCTGCTATTCGATCGCGTCGGCGCCGTTCGGGACGAACACATTCACCCTCACCGTCAAACGCGTGGACGGCGGCGCGGTCTCGACCTACCTGCACGACGTGCTCCGGGTCGGCGACCGAGTCCACGTCGACGGTCCGTACGGTCTGTTCAGCACCAGTTTCCATCCGGCCGCGAAGCACCTGTTCGTCTCCGGCGGCTCGGGCCTCTCCCCGATCATGTCAATGGTGAGGTCCCTGCTGGCGCGTTCTGCCGGTGCCCCGACCGACATCGTGCTCATCCACAACGCGGCCACCCCGGCCGATATCATCTTCCGACCCGAACTCGAGCAGCTGGCCGAGGTCCCCGGCGTGAGCGTGGTGACGATGTGCTCGAGAGACTCCGCCGCCGAGGTGTGGGCCGGTCGCCGTGGTCGCATCACCCGCGAGGCACTGGCCGAGGTGGTTCCCGAGGTGGCAGATCGTGAGACCTTTGTCTGCGGTCCCGGCGACTACATGGCCGCAGTTCGAGTGATGCTCGACGAGCTCGGCGTGCTGGGGAGCCGGGTGCACGAGGAGTCCTTCGTCTTCGCGACCTCACCAGCCGAACGGTTGGCCAAGCGGGCCCAGTTCGCGGAAGCCGAGGCGTCGACCGGAACGGCCCCGGGACGGGCAGCGGAGGCTGTTGGTCCACCGCCCGGGTGCGGCTCGTCTCCGCTGAGGAGATTCGGCATCGACTTCACGGGCAGCGGCAAGCACGTCGAATGCGATCCTGAGACCACGGTTTTAGACGCAGCAGTCGAGGCCGGTATGGTCTTCCCGTCTTCATGCGAAGAGGGGATGTGTGGAACCTGCAAGTCAGTCCTGGTCAGCGGCGAGGTCGAGATGAACCACGCAGGAGGCATCCGCCCCAAGGAGATCGCGGCCGGGAAGTTTCTGCCCTGCTGTTCGACGCCTTTGAGTGACCTCGTTGTGGAGCGGTGACTGAGCTCAGCCGACGGCGATGCTGACGACGATCTTCTGTACTCGGGGGATGAGCTCTTCGAGGATGTGACCCTCAATGCGGATCCACTGCTCCAGCTGAGCAGCCGAGAGCACGGACATGATCGCCTCGGCGTGCAGCCGTGCATCCTCGGCGTGGTCTTCTCTGCGCACCTCGGCGACGAGGATTTCGACGTGTCGACACCAGAAAGGGTAGCCCACTCTGTCGAAACGTCCCCGGGGGCTCGATGCCTCGGTGAGGAGGACGAGGTCGAGGTTGCCCGAGATGTGTCTCATATATGCCTCGGTGAAGGCTGCCAGGCGCTCGTCGCCGGGTGCGCCCGGCCCCAGCGGAGGTGGCCCCTGCAGCATCCGCGAGTGCATGTCTCGGACGCGATCGTCGAGCAGGGCCGAGGCGATTCCCGCTTTGTCGGTGAAGTTCCGATACAGCGTGCCCTTGCCGACCTGAGCCCGCTTGGCCAGCTCATCCATGGTCAGTCCACCGACGCCCTCATCAGCCAGGAGCTGCGTGGCAGAGTCGAGGATTCGACGTCGATTCCGCTGTGCGTCGGCGCGCAGCGGCTGCTCTGGAGTCGCCATGGGAAGAAGGGCTCCTCCAAAAGCGGACGGCGTTCCGGTATGCTCGCTCATATACGGACTATAGTCCGGATGCGTATGCGGACGAAAGCTCCGCGAGTAGACCCAGACATCGACTTCAAGGGGGCAATGATGACATTCGTCAAGGTTGAGCAGCACGGCGGTCCGGAGGCTTATGCGCAGGTGGACAACGAGGAACTGGTACTCGCCGAGGGCCTGATCCTCGTCGAACTGAGTGTCTCGGGGGTCAACTTCCTCGATGTCGTCCAACGTCGCGCGGCCCTGCCCACGCCCTTTCGCGCCGGAGTCGAGGGGGTCGGCCGAGTCGTCTCCACCGGTGACGGTGTCACGGGGTTCGAGGTCGGAACGCGCGTGGGCTGGATGGCCGGTGGGCAGGGAAGCTTCTCGCAGTTCGCCCTCGTCCAGGCGGCCAAAGCGGTTCCGATCCCCGATGACATCGACGATGAGACCGGAGTGGCCGCTCTCATGCAGGGCATCACCGCGCACTACCTGACCACGGACACACACGCGGTGACCTCGGGCGACGTCGTTGTGGTCCACGCGGCGGCCGGGGGTCTCGGCCAGCTGCTCACTCAGGTCGCCGTGCTCAAGGGCGCGACGGTGATCGGCACGACCTCGTCAGAGGAGAAGGCCGAGATCGCCCGAGCGAACGGAGCGAGCCATGTCTTCGGCTACGACGACTTCGCCGATAAGACCCTGGAGGTCACCGACGGTATCGGCGCCACCGTCATCTATGACGGCGTCGGCAAGACCACCTTCGACGGTGATCTCAAGGCCGTGCGCACCCGGGGCACGATCGTCGTCGTCGGCAACGCCAGCGGCCCGGTCGATCCGGTCGACGTCAACACGCTCAACACCTCGGGCTCGCTCTTCCTCACCCGCCCCACCGTCGCCGACCACGTCCGCACCGCAGATGAGATCCGCGGTCGTACAGATGAGATCTTCGCGTGGATCCGCAGCGGAGACCTCAAGGTGAGCATCGGCGCCCGCTATTCCATCGCCGAGGTGGCCGATGCCTTCACGGCACTCGAATCCCGGGCGACGACCGGAAAGATCATCCTCGAGCACTGAGTTCTCTGCGCGCAGTCGTGAGATCTACTGCGTGAGTTTGGTCTCCCGCAGCCCGTAGGTTCCCAGCACATAGGGTCTGAAGTCGACGACGTCGCTGCTGATTCCGTACAGCGCCTTCTGGTAGGCGACCGGGATGATCGGGGCATCGTCGGCGACCTTCTGCTGGATCTTCGCGTAGAGCTCGTTCTGCTTGTCCGGATCGGGTTCGGCCAGAGCCTGCGTCGACCATTTCTTGACGTCGGGATCGCCGTAACCGGAGCGGATGCCGGAGTCGTCGGTGACTGCGAGGAAGTTGATCATCTGCGAGGTGTCGGAGACGTCGGAGGTGGCATAGCCGACCTGGACTTCGAAGTCGCCATTGGTGCGGTTGGTCACCAGGGTCGCATCGTCGAGTTTCTGCACATGGACCGTGATCCCGAGGTCCTCCCAGGACTGCTGGGCGATCTGTGCGAGCAGTTCGCGATCGGCCACGCCGGAAGGGATCTGGATGGTGATCTCCAGCCCTTCCGCATGATCGGATTCGGCCATGAGCTTCTTGGCCTTGTCCATGTTGTACTCGCCGCCGGTGATGCCCTCGGCGTGACCGGTCAGGCCGGGGGAGATGAAGGAGCTTGCCGGATCCGCGTAGCCGGCATAGACGACATCGACGACGGACTTCCGGTCGACCGCATAGGACATCGCCCGGCGCACCCTCGGGTCGTCGAGGCCCTTGACGGTGTTGTTGAGATTGAAGTAGAGGATCTTCGTCGATTCGAAGGCGGTGGCCGAGACATCCTGTGACCGGTCCATGGTGCTCATGCTCAAGGGGGCAGGCTCCTCATCGATGTGGGCCTGACCGCCCTGGAGCTGGAGTCTGCGGGTGTTGTCCTCGGAGACCACATTGAACGTCACCGAGTGCAGATTCGGCACACCCTCTTCCCAGTAGTCGTCGTTGCGCACGAGTTTGAGGCTCTGCCCCTTCGACCAGGAGTCGACCTTGAAGGGGCCCGTGCCGTCGGCATGGGTTGCCATGTATTCGGCATCGTGACCGCCGAAGTCCTTCGGGTAGATTGCGGCGGCGAACAGCGCCATATAGCTGGGCAGCGGTCCCCATGGTTTGGACAGCTCAATCTTGACCGTGGAGTCATCGACCTTTTTGACGTCGTCGATGAGGGTGAATTCTCCGGCCCAGAGATTGGCGTCGTCGCTTGCGTCCCGCGCGTAGTTGAGCGAGAAGACGACGTCATCGGCCGTGAGCTCCTTGCCGCTGTGGAACTTCACGTTCTCCCGCAGATCGAACGTCCACGAGAGCTTGTCCTTCGACTCCTTCCAGTCCGTCGCGAGACCCGGAACGACTCCGGTCCCGTCGGGTTTATTCAGCGTCAGCGTCTCGTACACCTGCTGCAGAGTCCAGATATCGGCATTCTGCGTTGTGGTCGGCGGCAGCAGGGTGGTGGCGTCTTTGCCGCGAGCGAAGATGAGGTCGCCCCCGTTGGCAGGCGCCTCCTCATTGCCCGATCCGCAGCCGGTGAGGATCAGCAGCGACGTGGCGACGACGGCGAGGAATCTGGACGTGCGCTTGCCGAACATCAACGGCCTCCTTCGCTCGCCGAGGTGGTTCGCCGTTTCGGAGCCCGATCGAGGAAGGCACTGTCGAACCGGGGGATGGCTTGGAGCAAGGTCTTCGTGTAGTCCTCACGAGGGTTGTGGAAGATCTCGGCTGTCGAATTGCTCTCGACGAGGACTCCGTTGTGGATGACGCAGACACGCTCGCACAGGCTTTTCACCACCGCCAGGTCATGGGAGATGAAGAGGATCGACAGCCCCAGCTCTTCACGCAGCCGAGCGAAGAGAGCGATGATCTCTGCCTGCACGCTGACATCAAGGGCGGACACCGCCTCGTCGGCCACGATCACCTCGGGCTGGACCGCGAGTGCTCGGGCGATGGCCACGCGTTGGCGCTGACCACCGGACATGGCGGTGGGAGTCCTGTCGAGGAATTCGACCGGCAGGCGCACCATGTCCATGAGTTCGGCGCACCTGCGCTTCAGGGCTGCTCCCGAGGCGAGCTTATGGTGCCTGATCACCTCGGACAGGGTGCTGCGCACCGTGTACCGGGGATCAAGGGAGGCGAAGGGATCCTGGAACACCATTTGGACGACCCGCCACTGCTTCGCGCTGCGTTTCGGCTCGAGCTCCTGGCCGTTGAAGGAGACTGTGCCCGAATAATCGCGCTGTAGCCCGCAGATGACGCGGGAGACGGTGGATTTTCCGGAGCCGGATTCTCCGACGAGGCCGACGATCTCACCCGGGGCGACGTCGATGCTCACGTCATCGACGGCAGTGAATGCTCGCTCGCCCCGACCGAAGGTCACGGTGATGTTCTCGGCTCTGAGCCCGGAGCCCGAAGGTGAGACCGGCCGGGTACCTGATGGTGAGACCGGCCGGGTACCTGATGGTGAGACCGGCCGGGTACCTGTGCCTCGGCGGGAGTCGTCATCGCCCTGTGCCAGCAGTCGTGTGGTCATGTCGCCCTCTCCAGCTGCACTCCATCGTCGATGCGTGGAGTCGCCGACAGGAGTTTGCGTGTGTAGTCCTCCTGCGGCTCGTCGAAGATTCTCTGCAGATTCCCGTGCTCGATGATCTTTCCGCTCTTCATCACGCTGATGCTCGTGCACAGCTGCGCGACGACGGCGAGATCATGGGTGACGTAGAGCAGACCCAGACCCTTTTCCTGCTGCATTGTGCGAAACAGATCGAGCACCTGAGCCTGGATCGTGACATCCAATGCCGTCGTAGGTTCGTCGCAGAGGAGTATCTCCGGCTCCTGCGCGAGAGCGGCCGCGATCATCACGCGTTGTCGCATGCCCCCGGAGAGTTGGAACGGGTAGTCCGAGACACGGCGTTCCGGGTTCGCAATGCCGACTCGGTCCATGAGCTCGATCGCGAGGTCATGAGACGCACGCTTCGACAGGCCCTTGTGCTCGGCGATGGCATCGGTGATCTGGCGTCCGACCTTCATCACGGGATTGAGCGCGATCGCCGGCTCCTGGAACACCATCGAGATTCCGGTGCCGCGCACCTTCTGGTCGTAGCCTCGGCCGCTGCCCGAGGTGAGGATGTTCCTCCCCCGGAATCTGACTTCCCCTTCGACGACAGTGGCCGCCGGCGGCAGCATCCCGAGAATCGTGCGCAGGGTCATCGACTTCCCTGACCCCGATTCGCCGACGAGGCCCATCGGCTCTCCCGGCTCAAGGGTGATCGAAACATCGTCGAGGATCCGGTGCTTGCCGACCTCCCCGTCGATGTCGACGGTGAGCGAGTCGACCTCGAGCAGTGGCAGGGCCTGCCCGGGCTGTGACTGACTAGGCTGAGACGTCGCGGATTCGGGACTCATATGGTTCACCTCTTCGGCTTCAGGATGTTGGTCAGGCCGTCACCGATGAGCGCCAACGCCAGGGATACGAGGACGACGGCGAAGCCGGGCCAGAGGATGAGTCCGTAGTTGCCGGTGCCCATGTACTGTTGGCCGTCATTCATCATCTGGCCCCAGTCAGCTGTCGGCGGGACGATGCCCATGCCGAAGAAGCTGAGGGTGACGACGACGCCGATGTTGAGGACGATGTCACTCATGCCGTAGATGATTCCCTGGCTGACGGTGTTCGGGATGACGTGTCGGGCGAGAATGCGCGGAGTGGAGAGTCCGCTGGCGCGACAGGCGGAGATGAACTCCGCCTCTCGCAGCACAAGGACCTCACCGCGGACGATGCGGGCGTAGGCGACCCAGGACACGAGGCTGATGGCGACGAAGATGCTGGCCATGCCGTTGCCCATGACGAACACGAGCACGATGACGAGGACGTAGAAGGGGAAGGCCGAGACGATATCGGCCAGGCGCATGATGACGACATCGACCCACCTGCCGAAATATCCCGCCAAGGCCCCCAGCGCGGTGCCCAGGATGAACGGCACGATGACGGCGATGACGGCGACCATGAGATCGACTCGTCCGCCGTTGAGAAAGCGGGACAGGATGTCGCGACCCAGCTGATCCGTGCCCATAGGGTGGGCGAGAGAGGACGGGCCGAAGGCGTTGAGGAGGTCCTGTCGATTCGGATCGGCAGTGACGAGCAGCGGCCCGATTGCCAGGATCGCGACGATGATCCCCATAATGGCCAGACCGGTCCACAGCTGCAGATTGTGCCGCCGCAGGAACGCCGGCAGCGGCAACGTGAAGCGGGCCTGTGGTGTGGTCTGGGACGCAAGAGGTTCGACGGACATGCTCAGCCTCCCAGCCGTACGCGCGGATCGACGACGCTGTAGATGATGTCGGTGAGCAGATAGACGAGGACGACGAGCACGCCGAAGACGACGGTCAGCGCCTGGACGACGTTGTAGTCACGGGCCAGCACCGACTGCATGAGCAGCGAACCGGCGCCCGGGATCGCGAACACGTTCTCGACGATGAGAGCACCGCCGACAAGATGCCCGACCTGGATGCCGAGGATCGAGATCCCCGTGATTCCTGCATTGCGGAACGCGTAGTTCGTCACCGTCTTCGACCGGCTCAGGCCCTTGGACATTGCGAAGTTCGTGTACTCGGCCGACAGCGAATCGTTGAGCGCCGCGGTCAGGCTGCGGATGAGGACGGGGCAGATTGTGAGTGCGACCGCGATCCCGGGCAGCACCAGAGAATAGAGATGCTCGCCGAGGTTGCGCCCATATCCGCCGACAGGGAACAGTCCCGTATTCACGCCGAGAACCAGGATCAACAGGGTGCCGACGAAGAATGCAGGCATCCCCTGGACCGTGGCGGTGAAGATCCGGGAGACGATCGCCGCTGTTGGGCTCTTGGTCGCTGCCACCCACAGCGAGATCGGGATGGAGATGGCGACGGCGAAGATGACCGAGACGAGCATGAGCATGAGGGTTGCAGGCATGCGCAGCTTGAGCAGCTCGAGCACGGAGGTCTGGAAGATGAATGACGGGCCGAAATCTCCGATGACCAGACCGCCGAGGAACTGGAAGTACTGAATGAGGAACGGCTGATCGAGTCCCCATGCGTGCCGCAGCTGGGCAACCGCCTCCGGAGTGGCTTTGTCACCGAGGTAGGCAGCGGCAGGATCGCCGGGAGCGAGCTGCATGAGTACGAACGAGAGTGTGGCAACGCCGAGGACGATGGGAACCATGAGAAATATGCGCCTGGCGATGTATTTGCCCACGTTCGCTCTCTCCATCGATGCGTAAAGGTATGTTCAATCTACCTTTATGTGACTCAGCTAACAATGATCTGCCGAAAAAAGTCTATCGGCAGACGGGCTTGCCATGGCTCCCTGTCACTGAGTGTCGCAGAGTCACTGAGTGTCGCAGAGCTGAGTGCGAAGGAGGCGGCGCTACAGCCCCATTCCCACTCGCAGTCCTTCGAGGACCGCGGCATGGACGTTGCGTGAGGCGACCGCATCACCGATCCGGTACAGCGCGAAGGGAGAGCTCGCCTCGGCGGCGGGGCCCGGGGAAGCCGATCCGGGGGTGGGGTAGGTGACTGCTCCGCTTTCGCGATGCGGCTGGGTTCGACCGTGAATCCAAGAATCGATGTCGATCTCACCGTGATTGCTCGACTGCGGTTTGAGCTCGAAGTAGACATCGTCATTGGGTGTGGTTCCGAAATCGACGACCACGGCGTCGGTCTCGAGCTCGGTCTCGATGCCCGAGTAGTCATTGCGCAGTCGTGCGGTGACCAACTTGCCCGCGATCTTCGGCTTCGCCGCGAGCCGCTCCCCGAGGTGGACGGTGACTCCGAATTCTGAGAACACCTGCAGATAGGCGGGGGAATTCATCGATCCGACGTCGACGCCGATGGTGCGTTCGGGGCTGACATAGGTCACCTCCTGACCGTTGCGGGCCAGGTGTTCGACGGCGTCGAGGGCAGGGTAGAAGCCATGGTCGTCGAAGACGAGGACACGGGACTTGTTGCGCAGGCTGTCATCCATGACGTCCCAGACGTCGAACGAGGGCCCCTCCTCACGGAAGGGGTAGCCGGCATCTGGGACACCGCCGGTGGCGACGATGACGACATCAGGTGAGAGCGCGAGGATCTCGCCCGCCTCGGCGAAGGTGTCCACGCGGATGTCGACGCCGTGCTTGCGGCACTGCTGCTCGCGCCAGTCGATGATGCCGATGAGATCGCGGCGCCGCTGTGAGCGAGCGGCGATCTTCACCTGGCCTCCCACGGCAGAGTCGGCCTCGAGCAGGGTGACCCGATGCCCGCGCACTGCAGCGACCCGTGCGGCTTCGAGGCCGGCGGGTCCGGCGCCGACGATGACGATGTGCTTCGGGCCGGACTCGACGTCGCGGGTGATCTCCTGTGGCAGATCGGCCTCGCGCCCGCTGGCGGGATTGTGGATGCAGGTTGCAGCGCCTGAGGTGTAGATGCTGTCGAGGCACATGTTCGCTCCCACGCACGGGCGGATGTCATCCTCCCGCTTCTCCTCGATCTTCTTCACCAGATAGGGGTCAGCCAGCTGCGCCCGGGTCATACCCACGAGGTCGAGGCAGCCGTCCTCGATCGCAAACCGGGCCGTGGGTGCATCGGCGATCCGGGCGGCGTGGAGAACGGGGACGTCGATCGCTTCGCGGATGCGTCGGCAGGTCTCGAGCCAGGGCGCCGAGGGGGTGCCCATGCCCGGGATCGCCTCGGCGAGTTCTTTGTCGGAGCTGATGCTTCCGACGTTGAGGTTGAGGAAGTCGACGCCATGGGCGGCATACTCCTTGAGCACCGCGATGGAGGCCTCTTCGGTGATGCCGTCCTCGAGCTGTTCGAGGACTGACATGCGGACGCCGAGGGCGAGTCCCTCCGAAGCGCCGCGCATCGCGTCGATGATTTGGAGCGGGAAGCGCATCCGGGCTGTCAGATCCCCGTTGTACTCATCCTCGCGCTCATTGAACCGCGAGGCGAAGAAGTAGTCGACGAGGTGGCCGGAGTGGAGGAACTCCAGACCGTCGAATCCTGCTGCCTTGACTCGAGCCGTGGCCGCCGCGAAGTCCTCGACCACCCGCTCGATGTCGAAGTCCTCCATGGCCTTGGTGAATGACCGGTGGGTGGGTTCGCGGTGGCGGCCCGAGGAGATGAGAGGCAGCCAATCGGCGGTGAAGTTCGAGTTGCGCGGGCCGAGGTGGGTGAGCTGGATCATCACTGCGGTCCCCTCGGCGTGGCAGTCATCTGCGATCGCGGCCAGCCAGGGAATCACCTCGTCGGTGGAGAGGTCGACATTGCCGAAAGCGGCGGGGGAGTCCTTCGAAACGATGGCCGAGCCGGCTGTCATCGTCAGCCCCACCCCGCCGCGGGCCTTTTCCCGGTGGTAGAGACGATAGCGGTCCTTGGGCATGCCGAGTTCGGTGTAGGCCGGCTCATGCGCGGTGGAGACGATGCGGTTTTTGAGCTGCACCGGGCCCAAGGTGAAGGGCTGGAGCAGAGGATCGTGGGACATGGTTCCTCCTTCTTCGCAGGAACGACTGTGGTCACTTCGCAGGAACCACACCATGGTGTCGACGAGCTCATCCCGACTCGATCGAAATGAGAGTAGTCGATAACCGATTACTTCACTCAATCGTGAGTCGTTGTGGTTATGCTGTCAATAGCCATCGAAGGAGAATCTTGATCAGAAGCGAGTCCCCCGCCCCTGCTGCGAAGCGACCGACTCCGAGGCCCGCACCGGCGCCTGCCCCGGTGCGACCCGAGTCGGCTCCCTCGCTGCGGGAGCACGCGCTTATCGTCATCCGTCATGCGATCACAACCGGTGATCTCGCCGAGGACACGATCTACTCGGCGGCGGGACTGGCCAAGCAGTTGGGGATCTCGTTGAGCCCGGTCAGGGAGGCCATGATGTCTCTCGTGACAGAGGGAACCGTCGAGGCCGTGCCGAATCGCGGCTTCCGTCTGGTTCCGGTGACGCGAGAAGACCTGGAGGAGATCATCCGGATCAGAGCGCTGCTTGCCGATCCGGCAGTGGAAGCGCTGTGCTCCCGTGCTGTGGAGGATCCGACATCGTGCGAGGCCGCACTCGGTGATCTGCGCAGGAATGCCGAGGACGCTCTGGCCGCTGCTGCCCGGGATGACACGATCGGATTCATGACTGCTGATCGCATGTTCCATGAACACCTTCTCGAATACGGGCTCGGCAGGAGAGCTGCAGAGATCAGCCTGCGCCTGCGCGACCAGTCGCGAGTCTTCGCGGCGCACTCGATCGCCTCGGTCGTCGACAGCGAGTCGGCTCAGCAGATCGTCGACCTCGTCGGACTCATCGAGGCGGGCCGCTCTGACGAGGCACGGGCCCTCGTCGTCGACAACCTCTTCTATTTCAAACGCGCGGTAGAACGCTAGCTGCTCAGGTCAGCCAGGCGCAGGCATACGACGAGGCGGCCGTCCCCGCATCGGGACCGGCCGCCTCGGTGCTGGCCAGGACTGGGGTTAGACGCTCGACCGCAGACTCGGGCTATAGCTCGGTCTTGGGCTAGAGCTTAGCCACGACCGGGATCGGCATGGTGTCCATATCGAGGTCGGGGTTGTCATCCTGGGTGCGCGCGAGTTCGACTGCTTCCTCGTGCGTGTTGACCGTCGGGAACGACCCCGGCAACGGCCGGTGTGCAGATTCCTTCATGAGCAGCACGGCAACGAGAGCAACGATGGAGAAGAACATGATGTAGAAGGCGGGCATGTACGAGTTGCCGGTGGCGTCGATGAGCGCCTGGCTGACCAACGGTGTGGTGCCGCCGAACAGGGAGACTCCGAGGTTGAACGTCAGGCCCATTGCACCGTAGCGCGAGGCCGTCGGGAACAGGGCAGGAAGCGTCGACGCCAGGCAGGCGATGTAGAAGGCTGCCGGAACCGCAACCATGAACAAGGCGATCGTGATCGCCCACATCTCACCGATCTGCATGATGGCGAACGCCGGAACGATGAGCACGATCGTGGCAGCTGCCGCGACAATGAAGACGAACTTGCGTCCGAGTCGGTCCGAGAGCCTGCCGATGAGCGGAAGGCATAGGGACATGATCACGAGCACCGGAATAGTGGCCGCGGCTGCTTGGACGTTCGAGACCTTGACAGTCTCCTCGAGATAGGTCGGCATGAAGCTCGTGAGAGCGTAGCCCACCGTCTGCGAACCGGCGACGATGGCGATGCCGATGAGGATCTCTCTCCAGAAGTGACGGACGACGCCGATCAGACCATGGCGAGCGTACTTATCGTCCTTGACCTTCACATCGAGACCCTCGGCAACCGAGGCTTCGAAGCTGGGGGTCTCTGGAATCTTCAGTCGGAACCAGATGGCGACGGCGCCGAGGGGGATTGCGATGAGGAACGGGATCCTCCAGCCGCCGTCAGCCATGGCGGTCTCACCTGCGACGCTAGTTGAGATGACGGTTGTGATGGCGACGGTGCCCGCGCCCGCTGCGAAGCCGAGGTAGGAGCCGACATCGAGCCAGGAAGCCCAGAATCCACGTGACTTGTCAGGAGCGAATTCGGAGACGTACGTGGTGGCACCGGCGTATTCGCCGCCGGTGGAGAAGCCCTGGATCATCTTGAGCAGGTAGAGAGGGATGATGACCCACAGGCCGATCTGAGCTGCGGTGGGCAGTACGCCGATGAGTGCGGTGGCGGTGGCCATCGTGGCCATGGTGAAGAAGAGGACCTTCTGGCGCCCGATCTTGTCGCCCAGCGGTCCCAGAATCATGCCGCCGAGGGGGCGGACGAGGAAGGACACTGCGAAACCGAACAGGGTGACCAGGAGTCCCATCTGCCTGTCCATGCCCTCAGTGAAGACGGCGGTCATGGTGACGGCGAGGTAGCCGTAGACACCGAAGTCGAACCACTCCATGAAGTTGCCGACTGTGGTTCCGCCGATTGCGGTGCGAATGGACTTCTGCTCGATGACGATGCAGTGGTCGGCCTCCAGACGCTTTTTCTTGAGTGCCTTCCGCTCCCGGCGAGACGGCTTTATCCCATCCGGCATGGGGGTTGCTTGGCCTTCTGACATCAGTGGTTCCTCGTTTCAGATGCAATTCGATTTTCTACCGCCCGTCGAACCTGGGGTTCCAGGGCGTTCGGTTTTCGACAATGCTGAACATCCTCACTCGATTAAACACCCATGTCAACAAATTTGGTGATCCATATCACGATGAATTGTCGTTCGGATAGATATTCTATGGGACTGCTGAAAGCGACCGGGGTATTTACCTCAGGCGAACCTGTGGTTATTAGGAGCAGCCCCAGGCGGAGGGGCTTTGGGTGTGCGAACGGGCGATGCGCGTCAGCTGATGCTTCAATTTGGGGTGCAGTCAGCCCATTTGGAGGTGCAGTCAGCCTGAGGAATGTCACAGTGTCCAGCGCTCACTTCGCTGAAGAGCCTGCGCTCAGTTCGAGGTGCCGTTCTGTGTCGGATCAGGGGTGGGGTTTTCGGAGCCTGGCGAGGACGGCTCCTCAGGCGACTCATCAGATGGTTCCTCGGTTGGCTCATCAGTTGGCTCTTCTGACGGCTCTTCGGACGGTTCCTCGCTTGGTTCCTCGCTTGGCTCCTCAGTCGGCTCATCCGACGGCGGTGGGTCCGAAGGTGTTTCGGGGTCGTCGGATGGTGGTGGTGTCGGTTCCGAAGGTGACTCTGGGGCTGGCTTTTCAGAATCCGATGGGCTTGGTTCGTCGGGTTCTTCTGCTGACGGGCGATCGTTACTGTCGCCCTTGTCGCCGGGATTGTCCTCGGTTGATGGACTCTCGTCCGAGCGGCTGTCATCGTGCCCTGGGGTCCGGGATGACTTCTCATCCTCGTCCCTGTCGGAATCAGATGCCTTCGAACTCTCGGATCCCGACTCCTGCTCTGTCTTGTCCGAGTTCGTGTCCTCTGGAGACTGGGAGTTGCTGCTCTTGTCGTCCCTCTTCGAAGAGGAGTCCTCCTTTGAGGAGGAGTCTTCAGGTGAGGCTGCAGTGCCTGCGTTGCCGGAATGAAGCCCCGTCTGTCCAGCTTGCTGCGGCACTATGGCCACGCCGACGAGTGTTCCCAGGAGGCCTATGCACGCGGCGACCACCGGGATCAGAACGGGTTTCGGCATGCTGAAGCCAGCTGGTGCAGGCGTTTGGGTCGAGGTCTGAGCGGCTGCGGATGGCGCACCGAACGCGGTGAGAGAGGCGGACTCATCGTCTGCTTCGGGTGCCAATGTCGCACCTGCACCTGCAGCGATGGTTGGTGCCGGCGTCGGCTCTGCGGCTGATTCGTCTGCAGCTGCAGCTGTCTCGGTTCCAGGTCCTTTGGCAGCAGATATTTCGAGGACGGAAGTTTCGGGGGCAGCGGTTTCGGCAACAGCGGGAGCTGGTTCTGGAATTGCCTGTGCCAGGGTGGAAGAGAGTCGCTCGATGACGATCGGCGAGGTCAGAAGCGCAGGAATGAGCGCGGCTCGGTGATCGGCGGTTGCCTTGCCGTCCGTGGGGCGGACCTGCTGCCATTCGTCCTGCAGGCCTTGACGGGCGCGACCGGCCAGCCTGTCGACTGTCGATGCTTTGATATTCAGCTGCTCGGCAACAGCCTCGGGTGAGAGCCGTTCGACTTCGCGCAACCACAGGATCCGCTGCCAGTTATCGGGCAGGTTCGACAGCGCCTGTGAGACAAGCGCGGCCTCTGGAGCTTCTGCGTCCGAACCACTCGCTGACGTCGTCAGATTCGCGAGATGTCCGTCGATCTCGGCGTCCACCATTGAGCGGAGACCCTCGGCTGTGTCGGAGGACCTGTTGAGCAGGGACCTGAGCACACTGAGGAAAGCATCATCTGTGACCTGTCTGGCCTTCGCGTCGGGCAGAGAAGATGATGCTCTTGCTACGGCGTCATCGCGGTAGCGGCGGTAGACCTCGGAGTAGGCGCCGGCAGTTCCGGCCTCGATGAGCGAGAGGAGCTCGCTCTCCGTGAAATCGGCGAGTTCTTCCCCTGGCTGATGTGCGTGCACGTCCATCCGGTCCCTGAATCATTCGGTAGCGTCATGCAGTCTGCAGCTCGTCTTTGCAGACTGCATCTGGTCCAGCAGCGAGAATAAGGGAAGCACAATCCGTGTGAAATCTATCCTCAGCGGTGACTGTAGCCGACAAGTCGGCTTTTTGCATCCAGTATCGCTATTTGAACAATCAACCAGTCTCATGGGGTCGATGAAAGGATCCGACCGGAGGCAATAGACAAGCTGACGGCAATGGAGAAGCGTCAGACTGCAAGTCAGTCCTTGAGCACTCGGAACGTGCTCAGCTTCGGATCGACTCCGCCGCGGACGTGTCCCGACGGGCTCGCAGCCACGGCCTGCAGGAACTCGACGGTCTCCGCGGTGATCTCCTCACCGGGGAGGACATTCGGGATTCCGGGTGGGTACGCGGCCAGCGAGCTGACGCTGGTTCGGCCGACAGCCTCGGCGGCGGGGACGAGCTCGGAATCCGCGAAGTACGCACCACGCGGCAGGGCCACCAGCTTTCCGGGGCTCGGCAGCGCCGGGAGTCCGGCCGAAGCCGTCATGGCGTCTGCAGGCCTGTCATTCTCGTGTTCGAGGCGCATCTGGTCCAGGGCATCGAAGAGTCGGCTGAGATCGGGGGACTTGCCGATGCCGATGAGGGCGACGATCGTCGTGGCCGTCGCCATCTCGGCGAAAATGTCGAATTCCTCGGTCAGGCGCTTGCGCACGGCATGGCCGTCGAGTCCCGTCGAGGTGATGTCGATGGGCAGGCGGAAGGGGTCGATGTCGACGACATCGGCATGGTTCATGAAATCCCCGGAGAGCAGGTGATAGTGCTCGGAGCCCTCGATCCGGGCACGGATCTGGCGGATGTTCTCCAGCGAATCGGTGATCGCGACACGTGAGTTCACAAGATCCCGGCGGGCGATATCGATCGATGCCATCAGGTGGGCATTCTCGCTGGTCGAGGCCGTCATCATGAAGGCACGGGCCAGGGCCGGTTCGAGCCTGTTTGCGAACTCGGTGTCGCCGAGGTGGAGCAGGGCTGACTGGGTGAACGACCCGGCGAGCTTGTGGGTGCTCATGATGACGATGTCGGCGCCCAGCGTGACCGGGGATTCCGGCAGATCAGGATGGAATCCGAAGTGGGCGCCCCATGCGGCGTCGATGATGAGGGCGGCGCCGGCTTCATGGGCAACCTCGGCCAGTGCCCTGACATCGGCGACCGCACCGAAGTAGCTGGGGGTCACCAGGTAGACGGCAGAGACTTTCTCGGGATGGGCTGCGATGGCATGGCGCAGCGAGTCTGGGGTGACTCCGTGGGCGATGCCGTTGACCTCATCGACGTTGGGAGAGACGAAGCCGGGGTTCAGGCCGGCCAGCACGATGCCGTCGATGAAGCTCGAATGGGCGCTGCGCTGGGTGACGACACCCGTACCCAGGGTGCCGATCGCCAGTGCTGCCATGCGGTTGCCCTGCGAGGAGCCGTTGGTGAGGAACCAGGTGCGCCGCGCGCCCCAGGCCTCGGCGGCCAGCTGCAGTGCTTCGTCCTTCGGGGTATCGACACCGAGGTCGATGCCGTCGAAGAGCGGGGGGATGTCCAGGGAGAGGGTGTGCTCGCCGAAGAACTCGGCCTGACCTGCAGAGATTCCCGTGGTGGTGCCGCCGTGTCCGGGGGTTGACAGGAACAGCGAGTCACGCTGGGCCGCCGCCTGCAGCGCATCGGCATAGGGCGCGTAGGTCTTCGCGGTTCCCGGGAATGCCGACTGATCTGAGGCGGATGTCATGGGGGAGTCTTGGTGCACGGTCATGAATCCAGATTAGGCAACGGGCCCTTGCCGGGAGAATACCAAGTTTCCTAAACTGATGAATACACACTATTGATCACGAGGCCGGAGAATGATGGAAACTCTTGATACCAGAGGGCTCTCGGCGCTGCGTGCGATCGCCGAGGCCGGCTCGGTCGCAGCAGCGGCGACCACACTGGGGTGGAGCCAGCCCACGGTCAACCATCATCTGCGCAATCTGGAGAGGACCCTGGGGTCGACGCTGCTCGAGAGGAGTCCGCGCGGATCGCATCCGACGGTCGTGGGCAACCTCGTCGTCTCCCGTGCGATCGAGATCCTGGGACTCTGCGACCGCCTCGGTGACGAGGTGGCACTGTGGCGCGAGGCCCAGGCCGTCCCGGTCAGGATCGGGGCCGTGCCGACGGTCGGTGCGCGAGTGATCCCGAAGCTGCACAACCAGCTGCAGAGGCGACCGCGCTGGCGGGCCCATGACGAGATGGCCGCCGCGAACCCGGCCCCGGCAGAGACGACCACTGCTGCCCTCGACGTGACCATGGATGAGCATGCGAAGCTCGTCGCCAGGCTGGAGGCCGGAGACCTCGATCTGGCGCTGCTCGTCTCGACCGACATCGACAGAACCTGGATTCCCTCGACCCTGACCGCGAGGCACCTGTATTCGGAGCAGCTCTTCCTCTGCGTGCCGAAGTCCGTGGGCCCGATCGCCCTTGACACCCACGGCATGCCCGACCTCACCTCACTCGTGTCCCAGACCTGGGCATTCAGCATCGATCCCGGTGACGCCATCGACGAGGTGGTCAGATCGTTCTGTGTCGCCGCTGGCTTCGAGCCCCGGGTGGGGATGAGGATGGATGACTATGCGGCGATCATCCGTATGATCGCCGCTGGGTTGGCGGTCGCGGTGATCCCTGATTCCTCGGTGCCGGAGGACCCGACGGTCGAGATCATCCCGATGCCGATGGACGCCTGCCGCCGCGACGTGCTCCTCGTATCCCGTGCTCGGACGGCGGAGTCGAGTCGGAAGGTCTCGCGGCATGACCCGATCGTCGCCGCCCACAATGCCGCCATCGCCGAGGTGGTCGCCGACGTCGGGATCGTCACCGCGCAGTGGCGGTGACGATCGTTTTGCGGTTGTGACTGCTCAGTGCGGCTGCCAGGCGTCTTCGATCGCGACCCTCTCGGTCACCTCGGCGGGCAGGGACTTCGAGGCCAGCGCCTCGATGGTCACCTGTTCGAGGACGTCGCGCAGGGCGAACCTGGCCGCGATCCACACCTGCTGGAGTGACTCGGCGGCATCGTCGTACTCGACGACTTCCGGGCGCTGCCCGTAGATCGAGACCAGGGGACCGTCGACGGCCCGGATGACATCGGCGATGGTGGTGGCGCTCGCCGGCTTCGTCAGTTTCCAGCCCCCGGATTTGCCGCGGACGGAGGCCACGATCTCGACTCTGCGCAGGTCGGCGAGGATTGCCTGGAGGAATCCCTTGGGGATGCCCTGTCGCTTTCCCAGTTCGTCGGCGCTGATGGGTCCACCGTCGCTGACGTTGGCGATCTCGATCAGGGCGCGCAGCGCATAGTCGGATTTCGTGGTGACCCGCATGCCGTCATAGTAACAGCGGGTTCAGCTTCAGCTGCCCGCGGCGACCTCGACCTCGGCCTCCTGGGCGGCTTCTGCGCGCCGAGTTCTGCGCTCGTTCCGTACAGCCTGAACGATGAGGGCGATCCAGACGGCCGCGAGTACCACGAGGATGGTCGAGACGGTGGCGGTCGAGGCGCCGAGCGCCAGGGCGATGGTGCGTGCGTTGGTGAGGATGATGATTCCACCGGCTGCGATGGCGAGGACCCGAGCAGGCAGGATCTTGACCAGCCAGGCGGCGAAGGGGGCGGCGATGATTCCGCCGATCAGCAGGGCGGCCGCGATGGACCACTCGATGCCCGAGGAGCCGAGGGCGAACAGGAACCCGAGCGAGCCGCCGACCGCGACGACGAATTCGCTGGTGTCGATCGAGCCGACGACCTTGCGCGGCTCGAGCCGGCCAGAGGACAGGAGCGTGGTGGTTCCGACTGGCCCCCAGCCGCCTCCGCCGATGGAGTCGAGTGCACCGCCGATGAGACCGACGGGGACGAGGAGCTTCGGGCCCGGGCGTCCCTTGAAGGTGGGGCGGCGGCCGCCCAGGGCGAGGAATCGCCAGATCACATAGACGCCGAGGAGCAGCAGAATGCCCGAGATCCATGGGGTGGCCGCGTCACCGCTGAGGCCGGCGAGGAACGTGGCGCCGGCGAAGGCACCGATGAAGCCGGGAACCGCGAGGATCGAGACCGTCTTCCAGTCGACATTGCCGAACTTGTGGTGCGAGATTCCGGACACCAGCGAGGTGCCGATCTCGGAGAAGTGCACCGCCGCCGAGGCGGTTGCCGGGGCGATCCCGGCCGCGAGCAGCAGGGTCGTCGACGTCACCCCATAGGCCATGCCGAGGGAGCCGTCGATGAGTTGGGCAAGGAGACCGACGAGTCCGAGGACGATGAGTTGGCGCATAGTGGTGACCTTTCAGCATGCCGAAGATTGTTGAGCAATTCGATCGATGCCAACAATACCCACTAAGTCCATCCGATTACTAGACTATGAATTTCTGTGACGTTTCCGGACCTTTCGCGTCACAGTGCCAAGACCGCCGGAACGGTGAGGACGGCGACGTAGTAGCCCATGAACTGGACGCCGGCGTGCATGCCGATCATGCGATTGAACAGGCCGCCGACCAGGCCCACGGTGATGGTCACACCGAGTGCGAGCAGCCCGCCTTCGTAGAGGCAGATGACACAGATGAGTGCGGCGAAGCCTGCGATGATCGCCTCGTGGGAGACCGATTTCATCACCCAGGTAGCAGCCCGGTGGGCGTTTCTCATCACGAACGGATAGGCGACTGCAATGGCGATGACCGCGGCGATGACCGAGAAGAGCGCGAACTCACCGGTCGACAGCAGGTCGTGCAGGTTGTTCGTCTCGCCGGTCTCTGCATCGAGGGTGTAGACGGGCGGCGCGTTGAACAGGGGCGCGGCCGGGCCCGCGGCCATGGGTGAGAGCGGAAGCCCGATGGCGATCAGCGGGATCAGGGTCTCGGCGATATAGGTCGACTCGGTGGTTCCGTTCCTCACGGATACGACCGTTGTCAGCCGATGGAAGCCGTTCTTGATCCGGCTGCCGGTGATCTCACCCATGAGCACGGCCATGGCGACGGGTGAGAAGACGAAGGTTGCGCTGGTGATGACGGCCGATCCGCTGGTGTAGGCCAACTGCTGCCGGTCCAGGACCTTGAATGGGTTCGGCAGCTTCGCGCCACCGGCGGGCCGGACATCGGGAGCAAGGTCGAATTCCCGCTTGCCTGTCTGCGTCATCGATCGACGGCCTGCGGGGGACAGGGCGGAGAACAGATCGTAGATGAGCGGGCCGGTCGCGATGCCCAGGAAGAAGGAGGTCGTGAACGTCGCATCCTTCTGTTCGAGGATGAATGCCTGCAACCCGACGATGATGAGGACGAAGGGGATCAACGCGAGAACTGCCGCCAGCTTTCCCTTCGAGGTATACGCGACGAGAATGGCCGCCGCGATGAAGATCCACGGTGCTGCGGCACCGATGGCCTCAGCGAACGGAGTCAGTACCAGGGCGAAGAGAATCGACAGCGGAATCGCGATGATCACCGCGATGACGCCACCCGAGATGGCCTTCTGCAGGGCGATATGAGGCACTCCGAGAGAACGCAGCAACTGTGCCTCACGCAGCATCGGCACTGCAGTGGTGTCGCCGGGTATCCCCAGCAGCGTCGTGGGCACGGCGTGAGAGATGTGCTTGGCGATGATCGCTGCGAGGAAGAAGGCGATGACACCGGCCGGCGGCACACCGATGAGGATGACGAGCAGTGCCAGGGGTGCGACGATCGCTGTCTCGTCGGTGCCTGAGATGAGGCCGATTCCGGTGAAGAGCACTGCAGCCAGCAGGGCCATGCCGATTGCCCACAGGATCGGTTCGATGAGGTCCGCGCTCACAGCTGTGCACCCTTCGCTCGGTTCTCATGATTCTCGATCAGGGCGTCGAAGAGCCCGAGCGCTCGGATCTCTTCCTGCACTGCCGGTTTGAGATCGCGAGGGTCACCCAGGTCTCCGTACTCTTCGACGACTTCGTCGATGACCTCCTGCCGATTGCGCGTGTCAGCCTCTGATTCGGTGATCACTCGCTTGGGCTTGAACAGTATTCCGGAGATCACGGCACCGATGATGCAGCCCACGATCCCGATCAGGAGGGCATAGGAATGCCCCAGTTCCGGATCGCCGGTGGTCGTGAAGAAGTGGTCGGAGATGAGGAACGCCGGTACCGCCACCCCGATCCCGATGGCAATGCTGCCGATAAGGTGTTTCGAGTCGACGGTGTCATTCCAGACTTCGAGCAGCTGTGGCATCTTCGCCTACCTTCTGTTGATGAACGGTCTGTTGATGAATGGTGGTGCTACTGATTGACGATGGCCGCCGAGGTGGCCGAGGCCAGTGGCTTGCCGAGCTGCTGACCCAACCACTGGCTAGTCTCTGCGACCGCGCGGATGTCGACTCCGGTCGAGATTCCCAGGCCCTGAAGCATCCACAGGAGATCCTCGGTTGCCAGGTTACCGGTCGCCGAACCCGCGAACGGGCAGCCTCCGACTCCACCGGCAGAAGCGTCGAACTCACTCACTCCGAGCTGGAGGGCGGCGAAGACGTTGGCCAGCGCCTGACCGTAGGTGTTGTGAGTGTGCAGCGCGATCGCATCGACGGGGACGCCGCTTTCGATCAGTGCCTGCAGGACAGCAGTCACGTGCCCAGGTGTTGCAGTGCCGATCGTATCTCCGAGCGAGATCGACGAGCAGCCGGCCTCCAGCAGCTGCGCAGCCGCGGTGACCACGCGCTGCGGATCCACTGGACCTTCCCAGGGGTCGCCGAAGACCATGGACAGATACCCGCGGGCGTGCATCCCCGCCGAGGTGGCCGCCGCTGCCACATCAAGGTTGCGTGCCGTGGTCACCTCGAGGCTGTCGCCGAGGTTGGCCCGAGAGAACGACTCCGTGACACTGACGAAGACGGCGACGTCCTTGGCCCCAGCCGCCCTGGCATCGTCGAGTCCGCGTCGGTTGGGAACGAGGACCGGATAGGAGAGGTCCGAGTCGAGGTCGAGCTCGTCGAGCACTGAGCGGGTGTCGGCCATCTGCGGAACGGCCCGCGGAGACACGAAGCTGCCTGCTTCGATGGTTCTCAGACCGGCACCTGCCAGTCGGGAGATGAGCTGTGCGCGCACCCCGGCGGGCAGGGTGACTGATTCGGCTTGGAGACCGTCTCGTGCGCTGACCTCGTAGACCCTGACCTGAGTCGGCAGGGTGTCTCGGGTGAATACCTGAGGGAGTGAGTCCATCATTTCGATCCACCTGAGCGAAGCTCGGCGAGGATGGCCTGCACTCGGTCGAAGCGGAAGGCCTTCTCTTCGATGAGCCTCTTCACGATGGCCTTGGATTCCTCGGCAGTGGCGCCGGCAGACACGGCGAGGTTCTTCGCATGCAGCGACATGTGGCCGCGCTGCACACCTTCGGTGGCAAGGACTCGCAGGGCCGCGAGATTCTGCGCCAGACCTGCGGCGACGATGATCTCGGCCAGATCCTTCGCCGTGCTCACCTCGGCGATCCGGAGTGCGGTTCGGGCCGCAGGGTGGACCTTCGTGGCACCACCCACGAGGCCGACGGGCATCGGCATCTCGAGGTTGCCGACGAGGTTGCCCTCGGCATTCTTTTCGAACGTGGACAGTGAGGTGTAACGACCGTCGATGAGGGCATGCGAATGGGCGCCGGCTTCCACAGCGCGAGTGTCATTGCCGGTGGCCAGGACGACGGCGGAGATGCCGTTCATGATGCCTTTGTTGTGGGTGGCGGCTCGGTACGGGTCGGCTGCGGCCAACTCATAGGCGTGGAGGATGTTGTCGACGACCTCGGCGCCTCCCAGCAGCTCCTTGTCGAAGACGGCGCGTGCTCGGCTCAGACGCAGATCGGCCTTGTTCGTCAGGATCCGTAGGAGTGCATCACCTTCGGCGATCGCCGCGAGACTGCTTGAGACGGCCTCTGCCATGGTATTCACCGCGTTCGCGCCCATGGCGTCGCGGACGTCGACGTGGAGGTGGACGACGACGTAGGTTGCCGACTTCGCCTCGACGAGGCGAACATCGAGGCCCTTGACGCCTCCGCCGACCTCGACGAGCTTCGGATCCTGTGCATTGGCCAGGTCGATGATCTCGTCCTGGCGTTCGAAGATGCGAGACCGGGCGGCATGGGGGTCTGCCACATTGATGAGCTGGATCTGCGCCTGCATGATCGGCTGGGTCGAGCTGGTGAAGAACCCACCCTGGGTGCGCGCTATCCGGGCGGCGTTGCTGGCAGCGGCGATGACCGAAGCCTCTTCGGTGGCCATGGGTACGAGGACATCGGTGCCGTTGATCGTGAAGTTGGTGGCGGTTCCCAAGGGCAGGGAGAAGACGCCGAAGACGTTCTCGCTCAGGTTCGCGGCCTGTTCGGGGCCGAATGCAGTCGCATCGATCTGGGCGAACACCTCGGTGTCGAGCCCGGTTGCCTCGGCTACTGCCGTGCGACGATCGTTGACCGACATATTGCGGAAGTCGGCGATACGACTGTTCTCTGCCATTGTGTGTCTCCTGTCGAGTCTTCTTCGAGTCTGTATCTGCCGACTGCGGCTGCCGAAAGCGGCCGAGCTGAGCCGGTCAGACCGTTCGCGCAGAGTAATTCCGCGCAGAGTTCAGTCAAACACTTCGGGGCTCGATCACCTATGGCCGTTATGGCCATTGATGTCTCCAGCCACTGGCTGGATCGGCCAGGGTGGGTGGCTCGTGCCTGGGTGCATTCAGATCTTCTGCTGGAGCTGATCCAGACGGAGTGCGACGTGGAGGCGGAACGCATATTCGGGTGCACGCCAGTCGTTGTCGAGTACCGTGTAGATGCGCTCCAGGCGCAGCTTGACGGTGTTGACGTGAACCGAGAGAGCGGCGGCGGTGCGGCTGATGCTGCTGCTGTGTTCGAAGTATGTGCGCAGTGTGGTGACCAGATCGGCCGATTGTCTCCGGTCCCATCGTCGGAGGGGGCCGAGCATGCGCTCCATGAACTGTCCGACGTGTTCGGGGGCCGAGCCGAACATGGCTGTGTAGGGGGCGAAGTCCTCGGCGGGTGCGACGCCGCTGGTGATCGAAAGCGAATTGAGGACACGCACGCACGACCACAGCTCGTCCTCTGCGGTGCGCAGCTCCGAGCGCTGAAAACCGGTGTCGGAGACGACGACCAGGCAGTTGCGCAGGGCTTCTGAGGCTGTGAGCAGCTCCTCCAGCTGTGTCCGGGTTCGATGAGCCGAACGGGGCAGCAGCACTGTCAGCCCAGGGGAGCGCTGGGTCATGAGAATCCGCGGCTCGATCCGAGCCAGGTACGAGCCGATGCGGTCGAAGTTGTTGGGGCCGGCTTGGACCACTATCAGCTGCCAAGGGCCGAGGAGGGTGAAGTTGCTGGAGCGCGCTCGCGCTCGCAGCTCGTCCAGACTTCTGGTGTCGGCGATCAGATCGACGGCCAGTTCGCCACGCACACGGTTCTCGGCGTCGGCGCGTGACTGCTCGTTCATCTGGATGAGGGCCAAGGACTGTGCGGCCTGAGCGACGATGCTGTGGTCGCCGTCTTTCGGGTCGTTGTGGAAGCGCACGAACAGTCCGCTGTGCTGACGTCTGTTCGACGCCACCGAGGCGGCGATGAGTCGCTTGGCGTGAGCAATCTGAATGCTCCGCCCGGTGCGGCGACTGATGTCTATGGCCGCAAGAATGTCTTCTCGACTCATGTCGACGTCGGCGAGGAAGCCCTCGTCGGCTGGGAAATCGGGGGAGTCCAACCTCCAGCTGTCGACGATGAGCACCTCGGCGCGGAGAGTTTCGGCGATGACGTTGGTGACGGCTGGTGCTCCGTGGCCCTGCAACACCAACTGGGTCAGCTGCTCTTCGATCTCGACGAGTCGCTGCAAGGTGTTCGCCTTGGCCGCAGCCAACTCTTCTGCGGCAGCAGACAGTGCCGCCGCCTCGGCGAGTTCGCCCATAAGCCGTGCGGTCTTGAGAATCACCGAAGCGTGGTCTGCCAGGGCGGAGAGCAGAGTGATCTCATCCGCTCCGAAGTCATGGGGGTAGCGATTCGCCGCGAACAGGGCGCCGAGTACTTCACCGTCGACGACCATCGGCACGCCGAGGAGCGACTCCATGCCTTCTGCTTTGACCGCTGAGTCGACGCGCCGCTCATGAGGCAGCTGAGTCAGGTCGTAGTCCGAGGTCCAGTGGGCGGCTCGGTCGCGGACGACCCGGCCCGCAAGTCCGACTCCCGGCGGCACCCTGAGCGCTGGGAGTTGGAGCGAGATCGCTCCGCGGCTGGCTCTGACGTTGAGCTCGTCGGTTTCGGGGTTGTATTCGGAGAGGTAGGCGATGTCGCAGCCGATCAGCGACTTGGCTCTGTCGACGAGCTTCTGCAGAAGGCGCTTGGTGTCTCTGACCTGGATGAGCTCCGAGGCGCTTTCGAGCAGGGCGGCGCGCTCATGGTCCTTCTGTCGCCAGCGAACCATGGTGGTGGACAGATCGAGCAGCGAGTCGATGAGGCCCGACTGCCGCCCGAGTTCTGATTCCAAGGAGCTGCGATCGACGGGGTTGCCGCGCGCGATCAGGCTGATCGCCCGTGCGACGGATTCCACTGCTGCTGTCTCTGGTCCTGCTGCGCGCTCCGTCATGGGGCCATTATCTCAGCCCTGGTTTACCAGACCACGTGCCCCGGCAGCTTCACCCCGCTGCGGGGGACATCTCCTTGACGGTCGGCAGTTCGCAGGTGCTGCTCGCCTTCTGCTGGTACCCGGAGAGGAACTCGCCGAGGCGGTTGATCGATTCGTCCAGCACCTCGACGGAGGGCAGGGTGACGAGCCGGAAGTGGTCCGGGCGTGACCAGTTGAAGGCCGAGCCGTGGGAGACGAGGATCTTCTGCTCGCGCAGCAGATCGAGCGCGAACTGTTCGTCGTCGACGATATCGAACTTCTCGACGTCGAGCTTGGCGAACATGTAGAGCGCGCCGTCGGCCTTGTGTGCCGAGACGCCGTCGATGGAGTTCAGTCCCTTGTGGGCGAGGTTCATCTGAGCACCCAGGCGACCCTGCGGGAGGACGAGGTCCTCGATCGACTGCTTTCCTCCCAGGGCAGCCTGGATCGCGTGCTGAGCGGGAACGTTCGCACACATGCGCATATTGGCCAGGAGCTTGATCCCCTCGAGGTAGCTCTTCGCCTCGGACAGCGGTCCGGTGATGGCCAGCCAGCCGGCGCGGTATCCGGCGATCCGGTAGGCCTTCGACAGACCGGAGTAGGTCAGGCACAGCACATCGTCGCCGGTGAGCGTGGCCATATTGACCATTTCGACATCGTCGTAGGTGATCTTCTCGTAGATCTCGTCGGCAAAGATGATGAGGCCGTGACGACGTGCGATGTCGACGATCTTCTTCAGGGTCTCGCGCGAATAGACGGCGCCGGTGGGGTTGTTCGGATTGATGACGACGATGCCGCGGGTGTTCTCGGTGATCTTCGATTCGAGATCCTCGAGGTCGGGCTGCCAGGCGGTGGCTTCGTCGCACAGGTAGTGCTTGGGCGTGCCGCCGGAGAGTGCGACCGATGCCGTCCACAGGGGGTAGTCAGGGCTGGGAACGAGGATCTCGTCGCCGGGGTTGCACAGTGCCTGCAGGGACAGGGTGATGAGTTCGCTGACTCCGTTGCCCAGGAACACCTCGGAGGTGTCCAGATTGTGGATGCCGCGGGTCTCGTAATACTGGACCACGGCCCGGCGCCCGGAGAGGATTCCGCGCGAATCGGAATAGCCCTGCGCAACGGGAAGCTGCTTGACCATGTCATGGACGATCGCTTCGGGGGCTTCGAATCCGAAGGGGGCGGGGTTGCCGATGTTGAGCTTGAGGATGGTGTGGCCCTTGGCCTCCATCGCCTCGGCCTCTTCGAGGACGGGTCCCCGAATGTCATAGAGGACGTTGGCCAATTTCGACGACTGCCTGTACATGGGAACCGTGAGAACCTTTCGATGCGACGTTTGCTGATACCGCTACTACCACGCTATGGCCCTCGTCGAGGTGGTTCTGACCAAACAGAGGCCCGTTTCGTGAACCTTTGACGAGGTCTTCGGATTGTTTGCCAGACCTTTCGTAATACGGGTCACTTGACGTGGGCCAGTATCGAGGGGCGAATCCTCATATTTGCTGCCGGTCGCTGCGCAGCATGCCGAAGATGAGCGTGTCCGTCCATTCGCCCTTTGACCACCAGTCCTGCCGCAGGTGAGCCTCCTGTCGCATGCCGATGCGTGAGGCCATCCTCGCCGAGGCGGTGTTTCGGGCATCCATCTGAGCGACGACTCGATGGAGGCCGTCGTGGGCGAAGGCGGCATTGAGCATGGCGATGGCGGCTTCGGTGGCGAATCCGTGCCCGCCTGCCGCCGGGTTGAGTACCCAGCCGATCTCGGCCTTCTCCGATGTCTCTCCGTCGAACCAGATCGCAATGTCGCCGATGACGACCGAGCCTTGGACGCCCTCGAGCCCGTCCGCGGTTTCGATGACCAGTGCGAGTGCGCGAGCCTCGGTGTCCAGTCCGGTTCTCGGGATGCGTTTGGAGACCTCGGTCCGCGCCACCTCGGCGGTCCACGGCTCGCAGAGAAGGAACCGCGCGACGTCTTCGCGGGAGTAGATGGGCAGCAGAGCCTCGGCGTCGGAGTCCCGATACGGGCGTAGGTGCAGTCGGTCGGTGGACAGCGGCAGAGACAGCTGCGGCGGATTCATATGATTAACGCAATCACGCAGACGTGGGCGTGCGCAAGGGTCGTCGGGCGTCAGCGAGCCAGTTGCAAGGTTTTCACATCGGTGACAAATGGCATCATCATGCCCGGCTGGATGTGTGAGTCCTCCCGGTTAAGCTGAGGAGCATGGTCGAGTCAGAATCCGCGCCCCGTCGCAGGGGGCGTCCGCGGAAAGGGCAGAGCAAGGACACACGGGCGATGATCGCCGAGGCGGCCGCCGCCGAATTCTCCGAAAAGGGATACGAGACGGCGAGCATGCGCGGCATTGCCCGCCGCGCCGAAGTCGATCCTGCGCTCGTTCATCACTATTTCGACACGAAAGCTGCCCTGTTCGCTGACGTCGTCAAGCTCCCTGTCCGGCCCGACAAGATCATCGCTGCGGCCCTCGACGCTCCCCTTCCCGAACTCGGTGCTTCGATCGTCCGCACGGTGCTGCTCGCGTGGGAGGACCCGAAGGTCAAACCTGTGGGCGTGACGATTCTGCGCTCGGTCGTCAACGGATCGTCGGCCGGAAAACTCGTCCGTCAGTTCCTGTTGCGCGAACTCATGTCCGCGATTGCCCAGCGCCTCGAGGATTTGGGCATCGAGGCCGTGCCGGCGCAGCAGCGGGCCTCGATGGTGCTCTCCCAGATCGCCGGGGTGCTCATTCTCAGGCATGTCGTCATGGTCGAACCACTGACCTCCAGCCCGATCGAGGAAGTCATCGCGCACGTCGTTCCCGCGGTGCAGGGTCATATCGAGGGACTCCGGACAGAGCGCTGACAACGAAGATGGCCCTTGACGTGGGTGAGGTAGAGGCGTCTAATTCATCATATGATGAATAATGCGATCGAGACGCGCGGTCTGCGAATTTCTCGGGGCTCAACGATGGTCATCGACGGTCTCGACCTCACTGTGCCCGGTGGAGCGATCGTCGGTCTGCTCGGACCGAGCGGCAGCGGCAAGACGACTCTTTTGCGGGCCGTCGTCGGGGTGCAGATCCTGGCCGGCGGATCGGTGAATGTCTTCGGTCAGAGCGCGGGGAGCGCGTCGCTTCGGCACCGAGTCGGCTACATGACTCAGCAGGCCAGCATCTATGACGATCTGTCCGTGCGGCAGAACCTCCGCTACTTCGCTCGCGTTCAAGGAGCTCCTCGTTCAGATGTCGAAAGGGTCATCGATTGCACGGATCTGTCCGAGCAGGCCGATCGTCTGGCCAGGTCCCTCTCCGGCGGGCAGGCCAGCCGGGTCTCACTGGCAGCAGCGATGCTCGGCTCGCCGGACCTGCTCGTACTCGATGAACCCACTGTCGGCCTCGACCCGGTCCTGCGCGGGGATCTGTGGGCCATCTTCCGCAGACTCGCCGAGGATGGTATGACTCTCCTCGTCTCGAGTCACGTGATGGACGAGGCGACTCGCTGCGATCGACTCCTGCTCATGCGTGAGGGCGATCTCATCGCGGACACGACCCCCGAACAGCTTCTGACGACCACTGGTGCCGACACGGCCGAAGACGCGTTTCTGCGGATCATCGAGACCCACGACGCTGGACCGAGTTACTCGATCGGCGGTCGCGGTGGCCGTAGTGCCTCGCGGTCGAGACCTCGGTCTCCCACACATCTGCTTGCCGACGGGAAGAGTCTGGGCGTGCGGAAGAAGGGGCCACAATGACTCCGAAGCGAACCCTGGCCACAGCCGGACGCGTACTGCTTCAGATCCGCAACGATCCGCGCACCATTGCTCTGCTCCTCATCGTACCCAGCCTCCTCATCGGGCTCGTGGCCTGGATCTTCGATGAGACCAATGTGTTCGCGACAATCGGCCCGGCGATGCTCGCGCTCTTTCCCTTCATCGTGATGTTCCTCGTCACTAGCATCTCCACTCTGCGCGAACGCCGCAGCGGCACGCTCGAGCGACTGCTGTCGATGCCCTTGGGCCGAGGTGACTTCATCCTCGGCTACACACTCGCCTTCGGGATCCTCGCTGTGGTCCAGACTGCGGTCGCCGTCGCCTATGCCACGCTGGTGTGCGGTCTCGAGATCGAGGGGTCGGTGTGGATGCTCTTCGTCGTCGCGATCGCTGATGCGCTGCTGGGTACGTCGCTGGGGCTGCTCGCAAGTGCCTTCGCCCGCACCGAATTCCAGGTTGTGCAGTTCATGCCGGCGCTCGTTTTCCCCCAAATTCTCCTCGGCGGCATCTTCCTGCCCCGTGATCAGCTGCCCCAGGTGCTCGAGACCATCGGCGATTGGCTGCTGCTCTCACACGCGATCGACGCGCTCACGGCAGTCGCGAGCGGCGATGAGGATTCCGGCTACATCTGGCTGCGCATCATCTTCATCGGTTGTTGGATTCTCGGCGCGATCATCGTCGGTTCGCTGACACTGCGACGGCGCACGCATTAATACGGCTTATGCGCCTTGACGGTCGCTGCGAGACATTCCCTCCTGTCTGCTGTGCCGCAGCGCACTCGGTTGTGCCTGCGTCAGTTGAACTCGACTATCCGTCCAAGTCGCTTGGCGACTTCGGCCAGAGCATTCGATCCCTCGAGCTCATCGGCTACCCGAACCTGCAAGACCACTCCACCTGCACCGCGCATTTGCAGGTTCGGGTATCTGCAGGCAGGGCGCCCCCACTCAGCCCTTCGACCTGCTCAGTGCCTGCTTCCACGACACCTTCGGCCCCGACTGCAGGATGGAACGTTCGAAGATCCGGGTCGCCAGCAGCAGAGCCAGGATCGTGGTGACCGCGAGGATGAGCAGGGAGACGAGCGGCTCCCACCATTCGATGGTGCCGAGGAAGACGCGCATCGGGACCGCGACCGCCGCGGAGAACGGAATGTAGGACATCACCGCCATCACCGTCTCGTTGGACGAGAAGAGGATGACTGCCATATAGGGCAGGAAGATGAGCATCATGATCGGGCTGGACGTCGAACCCAGGTCCTCCGTCCGGGAGACCATCGAAGCGGCCGCGGCGTAGAGGGAGGCGATCATGACGAAGCCGACGATGAAGAGTGGGATGAACCAGGCGATCGGCTCCGTGACCTTGCCGAGGACCAGATCGTTCCCGCCGATGGCGGCCCCGATGAGGACTGAGAGCGCAGTCAGGCCGATCTGTGCGAAGGCGAGGATCGAACACGCCAGGACCTTGCCGAACATCAGCACCTTCGCCGAGGTGGAGGCGAGCAGAATTTCGACGATCCGGGACTGCTTCTCCTCCACCACCGAGGAGGCGATGGTTGTCCCGAAGGTCACCGCCGACATGAAGAACACGAGCCCGAGGCCCAACCCGATCAGGTACGTGAGCCCCGGATCCGGGGCGTCAGGGTCGAGGAGTTCAACGGTGGGCACTTGGCTGAGAGCGCCGGTCAGCGACTCGGGTGCGGAGCGTTCGGCGATGACGGTGACGCCGACAGGGGACGCAGGGTCTTCGACGACGGCGGCCGCGACCTCTTCGGAGGTCACCAGTGCCTTCGCCTCATCCGTGCTGTCGACGGAGACGAGTTCGATCCCGTCGATTCCCTCAACAGCCTGCGCCCCCGCCGAGGTGGCCGCCACCTTGTCAGTGGAGGAGAACAGTGAGGGCAGCGACCCGGAGACTGCCACAAGCGCGCCGAAGAGGACGATGCTCAGCAGTGTCGAGACCATGAAGGCCTTGGACTTCAGGCGGACCATGACCTCTCGTTCGATGACGAGACCGATGGCGGTGGTGAAGCTGGCACGCTGTGTCTGTGCTGTCGTCGCCAATCCGGATTTCTTGGGAGCGTTCGTGGCGGGAGAGCTCGTGTCGACGGAGTTCGAATCCTGTTGGGTGCTCATGCCTGCGTGACCTCCTGGAAGAGTCGGTTGAGGGCGACGGTGTGCGGGGCGAAAGACTTCACTGAGGACACGGTGATGGCCCGGTGCAGGACCGCCTCGGCGATATCCGGGTTCGGTGCGGCGAAGCGCACCCAGTTGCCGTCGAATTCGACGACCCTGATGTCGGGGATCTCGCGCACCCAACCCATGTCCGAATCGGTCTCCAGAATCCACTCAGGTGTGCTGCGCTGACGCCGCAGCTCATCGGCGGTGCCGCCCGCAACAAGCCGGCCGCCGTCGATGATGACGAGGTCGTCGACGAGGCGTTCGACCAGGTCGAGCTGGTGGCTGGAGAAGAGGACAGGCGCACCGGTGTCGGCGAAGTCACCCAGGACCTCGAGGGTGCGTTCGACGGCGACCGGGTCGAGTCCGGAGAAGGGTTCGTCGAGCACGAGGGCGCGCGGGCGGTGGATGAGCGCGGCAGCGATCTGGACCTTCTGCTGGTTGCCCAGACTGACGGCTTCGAGGTTGTCGCTGGGGCTGCCGCCCAGGTCAAGCTGCTCAAGGAGTTCTAGTCCGCGGCGACGGGCCGAATGGCGGCTGAGACCGTGGAAGCGGGCGAGGTAGATGAGCTGATCGATGATCGGCATCTTCGGGTAGAGGCCACGCTCCTCGGGCATGTACCCGATCGCGCTGCGATGTGCGGCGGTGATGGTTTCGCCGTCGACGGTGATGCGACCGGAGTCGGCAGCGAGCACCCCGAGGATGATGCGCATGGTCGTCGTCTTGCCGGATCCGTTGGAGCCCACGAAACCTGTCATCCTGCCCGAGCCGATGCTGAAGGACAGGTCGTGGAGAACCTGCTTGTCGCCGAAGCTGCGAGAAATCGAGTCCAAGGTGATCATGACTCAAACCTATGCGGTGCCGCGCCGATGCGAATCCGTCGTTCGGGCTATTTCGGCATCGGCAGTATGGGGGAGGCCGAAGTCTGACACTGGGAAACTCTGACACTGGGAGTGAGACCTTTCAGCTCCCGACGAGTCCGTTCTCGTAGGCGAAGATGACGACGTGGATGCGGTCGCGGATGTCGAGCTTGGTCAGCAGGTTGGACACATGTGTCTTGACGGTGGCCTCACCAACGAAGAGCGTTCCTGCGATTTCGGCGTTGCTCAGCCCCTTGGCCACGAGGTGGAGGACTTCGAGTTCCCGGTCGGTGAGCAGCTCCAGTTCGGGAGCCGCCGAGGTGGTGGTTTCGGGGCTGCGGACGGAGCGTGCGATGACGCGTCGGGTCACCTCGGGGGACAGGAGTCCATCGCCGCCCGCCAGTGCGGTGACCGCGTCGATGAGCTGCTCCGCCTCGGCGGTCTTGAGCAGGAATCCGCTGGCACCAGCGGCCAGCGCCTGGAACAGGAAGTCGTCGCGGTCGAAGGTGGTGAGCATGAGGACAGCGCCGGCCGCTCCTCGGCGCACGATCTCCGCGGTGGATTCGAGCCCGTCCATGACGGGCATCTGGACGTCCATGCAGATGACATCGGGCGCGAGATCGAGCGCACGGTCGATCGCGACCTGACCGTTTTCAGCCTCCCCGACGACGACGATGCCGTCCTCGCTCTCGAGGATCGTGCGGAAGCCGGTGCGGACCATCGACTGGTCGTCGACGAGGAGGACTCGGATCACGGTTCAGGCCTTTGCTGTGGAGTCGGTGATGGAGGAAGCAGTTGGGAGATCGTCTGTATCCATGCCGGTATCGGTGGCGGTCTCGGTCTCGAGAGCAGCAGGTGCGGCGGCGTCGGCCTCGGCGACTTTCCGAGGGTAGGGAATCTGTGCCCGTACGAGCCAGCCGCCACGGGACTTCGGGCCGGCTTCGAGGGAGCCGCCCAAGGCGCTCATCCGTTCGCGCATGCCGACGATGCCGAGGCCCAGGCCTGCCTGCTTCGCCGGAGGTTCGGATTCGCGGTGCGCTTCCTCGCGAAGCGCACCGGGAGAACGGGTGTCGCTGATCTCGACTTCGAGATCGGTGGTGCCGTACCGCAGGCGGACATCCACCTCGGCGTGCGATCCCGCGTAGCGGCGACAGTTGGTCAGGGACTCTTGGATCACACGATAGATCGACATCTCCGTGATCGGCGTCAGAGGTCTCGGTTCACCGATCGTGACAACGTCGATCTTCTGTCCCGATCGACGTGAGGCGTCGATGAGTTCGGGAATGTCGCCGAGGCCCGGGTTGCCCTTCGTATTGTGCTCACCGGTGCTCGCGTCGTCCGTGTCCCGGAGCGTGTAGACGAGCGCGCGCAGTTCATCGACGGTTTCTCGGGTGGAGGACTCGATGGTCTTGAGGGATTCTCGGGCCTTGTCGGGGTTCTTCTCGAGGCTGCGGCGGGCGGCTGCGGCGTGGATGCCGACGCCGGTGATGTGGTGGGCGATGCCATCGTGGAGTTCACGAGCGATGCGCACCCGCTCAAGATCGAGTGCTTGACTGGTCAGCTGCCGCTCTTGGGTGCGGACCTCTTCATTGGCTGTCCGGAGTTCAGACATGAGCTGTCGCTGCTTCCACGCCCGGTTGCCGAAGAGCCAAGCAGCGCCGAAGAATGCGACGTTGACGAGAAGGTTGACTCCCGAAGCCGCTGCGAATTGAAGGACTGTCATTTCGCCCACCGCACCGACTTGGGAGAGCATCATGAAGACCATGTAGATCAATATGCCCAAGCAGAGGAAGACGCGAGAGAGGAATGCCGCTCTGCGATTGGTCTGCCAGGCGCCGATGGAGTACATGCCCATGAATAGAATGAACTGCGCAGCCTGGGGCTCCATGGTCCCGAGGATCTGTGAAGTGACGAATACAGCGGCCTGCGTCCAAGCGACTTGGCTCGGGTATCGTCTTCTGAACAGCAAAGGAGCAGTGAGGAGGATCGAGCACAGGAACAGGACCCACAGTGGAGCCTTGAAGGGCCATTGGCCAGTTGCCGAATAGAGCACTGCGAACACGATCGACAGGGCGGCCAAGGCGATGACGATGTACACATCGCCCTTGGTGGGCGCCAACGATGTCTCGTGCTCTGTCATCCCTCCAGCTTAGACAGTCGAGGCGTGTTGGGGTATCCGCCGCTGTGGGGATCTGGTGCGTGCAGTCTCCGGCGCGGGGTGGAGGCGTGGCCGGTCATGTTCGCTCCCCGATGCCTCCAGACATCTCGACAATGGCCATTGTCTACAGGCCGATGGCCACGATCGGATCGGTGGTCGGCTGGTCCGAACCGCCCTTGGGCTCCACAGTGACGCCGAACAGACTTCCTTCGGCGAAAGGCTCATCGGCTATGGTCACCGGTGCTTTCGTCATCAGCCCCACACTCTCGGGGCCCTCGTTGCCGATCACCCACATCTGCAGGGATTTTCCTGCAGGAGAGACTTCGACGTCGCGAGGACTGAAGCGAATGAGCTGTTCCTTCTCGGACGAGGCCACAGTGACCGATCCGCCCTCGGGCAGCTCTGCAGTGCTGGTTTTCAGATCGCCGGCTTCCATGAGACGAGCGGAGTCGTCGAGCTGTTGCTGAGCAGCTGCCAGATCATCTTCCAGCTCGTTCTGCTTCTGCCAGGAATTCACTCCGACGCCGGCGGCGACGATGACAGCGGCAGCGGCGGCAGCCATCGGCACCCAGGGTCGGCGCTTCCGACGGTGCTCGGCCAGGTCGGCAGGCGGTGGTGCGTCCGAGGACGAATGATTGCCTGCCTGCTGTGCGGGCTGAGCCGGGGCGTTGAGCTGAGTCGGTGCTGAGGGCTGAGTCTGCTGCTGTTCAGAACCAGCCTGTTCCAGGCTCTGTGGTTGCGCGGCAACATCCTCTTGAGCATGTGTGCTCGGGATGGCGAGAATTGCGTTCCGGGTGGCTGCACTGATGGGTCCAGGGGCATCAGGGGCTGAGGTTTCAGACGCTACTGCATCGGATTCGGCCATGAGCGCCATGGTGTCCTCATACTCGGCGACCTCGGACCGGAAATCAACATCGGTGTCTGCGAGAGCCTGCGCTTCGGCAAGCTCAGCTTCGCTGAGTCCACCCAGGGCCAGGCCGGCAGCAAGATAGTCGCGATCGGTGTTCATCGGCTTGCCTCCAACTCTTCTCGCAGCTTCTTCATTCCGTCTCTGATTCGTGACTTGATGGTGCCGAGGGGCATCTTGAGATTCTCTGAGATCTCAGCGTGGGTCAGGCCTTGGTAGAAGGCCATGACGATGGGTTGTGCTTGGTCCGGGGGAAGGATCTTCAGCGCTGTGACGGTTCTGTCCGACTCGGATCGATCGATGACCGTCTGTTCGACCTGCTCGCCCTCTTCCGCCGACGCTCTCAGGCCATCGGCGTAGTCGCGATCCTGTTGGGCCTGAACACTGCGGACGCAGTCGATGGCTCTCCTGCGGCACAGCGTGATCAGCCATGCCCTGCCTGTCCCGCGTTGTGGGTCGAACCCGGAGCACCGGGTCCACACTTCGGTGAAGCATTCCTGGAGCACCTCCTCGGCGAGCGACTGACTTCTCACGATCCGCAGGATCACGGCCATGAGGATCCGGGATTGTGCCACGAAGAGTTCCTCGAAAGCGGACCTGTCACCGGTGGCGATACGCAGCAGCTGGTCGCTGCTGGGGTCTGCTGCTGTGGTGACGGTGCCGTCTGACGCTCGGGCATCATTTCCCGGGGGTCCATGGCCTGGAGCCGAAGGATCATCTGAACTCATTACCCAATCATGTCATCTGATCGGCTTCTGTTCTTCGGTTGTCCACACATCGTATGAAAGTTGTCCACATATCGTATGAAAAAGGTGGTGGCCAAGGGCCGATCCGAGATAACGAAATCGGTCCTTGGCCACTGCCTCGTCAAGCTCTGGTGTCACTTAGAGGGCATCATCACACTGTCGACCATGTACACGGTGGCATTCGAGGTGGCTACGCCACCGCAGACCAGGCCGGCATCGTCGAACTTGAGGTCGTCTCCTTCGCCGGAGATCGTCACCTTCGAACCTTCGACGGTCTCGTGCTCACCGGCGATCTCGTCGGGGGCCAGCTTTCCTGGGATGACGTGATAGGTGAGAACCTTGGTCAGCATGTCCGAATCCTTGGCCAGCGCATCCAGGTCGTCCTTGGGTACGTCGCCGAAGGCATCATCGGTGGGTGCGATGACGGTGAACTCGTCTCCATTGAGAGTGTCGACGAGGTCGACGTCGGGATTGAGCTTGCCCGAAACGGCCTTGGTCAGGGTCTTGAGCATCGGGTTGTTCGATGCCGCTGTGGCGACAGGATCCTGTGCCATTCCTTCGACCGATCCGCCGCCCTTGGGATTGGCCTCGGCGTAGGCGGCACAGTCCGGTCCGACGAGATCCCCGCCGGCCATGGCGTCGTCGCCCGACTCTTCTGATGCGGCAGGGCTTTCCGCCGTATCACTGGACTCGGTCTCGGTATCACCGGATTCGGAGTCGGAGCCCGTGTCCGAGCAGCCGCTCAGAGCCATAAGACCGATCGCGCCGGCGGCCAGGATGGTGGTGGTGCGAGTGCGAAGCAGCGTTTTCATCGTTCTTCTCCTAATTGAGGTAATGCATCAACGGTGGTGCGTATCAGCGCACAGCTTTGAAGTTGCCTTCATTGCTCGCTGTGTACTTGTTATTCGCAGCCCGTCTGGTTCTGGATGGGTGAAATTCAAAGATTCTTTTGACTTCTTTTTCACGGAGCCCTCTGCGATATCTTCGGACCTGCGCAGGTCGGCCCCAGTCTCCGCCTGAATGGGGAGTCTGGGGCCGTGACAGTGTGGTCCGGTGCGTGACTGAGGATCGCTCTACTCGACACTGAACTGGATGTGATGGTGACCTGTCGCGGAGTTGGGAATGGACTTCCTGCGCTTCGGGGTCTGGACGTTTCCGTCCTGATCGATCGCACGGACCGTGACGGTATGCAATCCGGAATCGACGTCGCTGAAACCCGTCTTCCACTGACGCCAGGTATCGATATTGACCTCATCGCCGAGTTCTGCCGAGGTCCATTCCCCATCGTCGAGTTTCACATCGACTCGCTTGATGCCGCTGCGCTGCGCCCATGCCGTGCCAGCGACGGCCACATCACCGGCAGGCACCTTGGCCAACGGCTTCGGCACTTCTACCCTCGACGCGACGAGGATGGGCGCCTTGGCATCCCACCCCCGATCAGTCCAATAGGCGGTCTTCTCATCGAAACGAGTGACTTCGAGTTCGGTGACCCACTTGGTGGCCGAGACGAAACCGTAGAGTCCGGGAACGACGAGGCGGGCGGGGAAGCCATGTTCGGGAGGAAGCGGACTGCCGTTCATTCCAACGGCCAGCAGGGAGTCCCGGTCATCGGTGAGGGCTTCGATCGGCGTCGAGGCCGAAAACCCGTCGATCGAATGGGAAAGGACCATGTCTGCGTCCTTGTTCGGGTTCGCCCGGCGCAGCAGCTCACGCACCGGGTAGCCCAACCAGGTGGCGTTGCCGACCAGGTCACCCCCGACGGGGTTGGAGACGCAGGTGAGCGTGATGTGGTGCTCGTCGAGGGGAAGGTCGAGCAGATCGTCCATTGACAAGGTCACCTCCGACTCGACCATGCCATGGATTCTCAGCGACCATTCCTCGGGATCGATGACCGGAGGAGCCAGCGCCGTATCGATGCGATAGAAATCCTTGGGGTCTGTGACGAAGGGTGCGAGGCCCTTGACGTCGGGATGCGCCGAGGTGGGGATCGGTGGGGCTGTCGTCGCCGGCTTCGGGAGCACCAGTTTAGCCACCGCGGCTCCCGCATCCAGAGTCAATGCGGCCACGGTCTGTCCAGCCGCCATCGCAGCGGCACCCGCTGTCCCGATGATGCCGGTGATGATGAAGAAACGGCGACGAGACGGCTCTGAAGCAGGCGTCTCGGTCGAGTCGGATGAGGAAGGTTCGGGTGCAGACGAACCATTGGGACGGGCAGCTGCAGGGAACCTCCGGGGAGCTGCGGGAGCCGTCCCTTTCTCAGTGCGGCTCATTCCAAAGCTCATCAGGAGGCGGAAGACGACCATGCCCAGGGCGAGCCCGATGAGAGTCGGGATGATGTCGACGACGCTGGACTCGGGGCGGATGAGAATGACGATGATGGGAACCAGCCCGGCCACACACAGCAGCGCCGTCGCCAGACGGAGCCGGTGAGAAGCCAGCCATCCGATGAGCCCTCCGAGCACCAGCGCGCCGAGGCCTGTGGTGAGAATGAGGAAGAGCTTGTCATTGGTGCCGAAGAGGTCGATGACGGGTTTGACGAGACCAGTCGGTGCCAGCGGAATGATCGTCTGCCCCAATGCCAGCAGGGGTGCCGCCGGTGGACCGAACGCGCGGGCGATCAGGTCGGCGGCACCGAACAGGACAAGGGTGGCGACGATCCCAGCGAGGGCGGCGCGATATGGTCTTCTCATGTACAGATATTCGGAGCGCAGCGCGTTCCGGATGGGTCAGCCAGGGAGACGATTCGCTCCTGTGCCGCGTCTCGTTCACGAAATTGTCAGTGAACTTGCCGTCAAGCTGACGTAGCATAGTGCAATGACTGAGAACCCAGGATACGCCGAGCCGCAGGCGCCAAGCGGAGACTCGGACGAACCAAGAAGCGCAAGCGCTCCCATCTATACGGCCAAGGTCGAGAACCTCGGCGGGACCTCGGGTGAAGTGCGAGTCGAAGATGGTATGACACTGTCGACGGCCCCCACCTCTCACGCCGATCAGGGCAGCAACCCCGAGCAGTTCCTCGCGATGGCGTGGAGCACCTGCCTCGGCGAAACCCTCAAAGTGGTGCTGGCGGTCAACGACGTTGAAGCACAGTCCCGTGTCCGCGTCGAGGTCGACCTGCACGGTGAGTCCACCGGTGGATTCTACTTTGTACCTCGGGCTTACATCTCCATCGACGGCGTCTCTGAGGCAGACGCGGAGAAGTATGCCGGGCGAGCCCATGCCAGGTGCCCGATCTCGAAGCTGCTCAAGGGACAGGGCAACCCGAGCGTCGAGATCGAAGAATACAAGAACCCGGACAACTTCCAGCTCAGCTGATTCCGATTCCTGCACGGACGAGGACGGCACGCTCCACCTCGGCGCACTGATACTACAGTGGTGACCAGGCGCCGAGGTTGGAGAACCGGCGTCGGCCAATGCTGACCACACGCCGATCGGCGATGGGTGCGCCGTTGACAGGCCGGAAGGGGAGTAAGTCGTGGACGTACAGGAAGCAGTCTTTCTCGCGCTCGACCTCACCGGTACCTTCGTCTTCGCAGTCTCCGGAGTCCTCCTGGCTGCCAGGCGTGGCTTCGACATCACCGGGGGCCTGGTTCTCGGGACGATGACCGGCATCGGTGGGGGCATGATCCGCGACGTCCTCCTCGATCGAGTGCCGAACGCGCTCGGTCAGCCGATCTACTTGGCCCCGCCCCTCATCGCCACACTGCTCATCTACCTCATCGGCAAGCATGTCTCGCGGGCCCGAATCTGGATCGTGACCTTCGACGCGATCGGACTCGCGATCTTCAGCGTCACCGGCACGACGATCGCCCTCGGTGCCGGTGCGACCTACCCGGCAGCACTGCTCATGGGGGCGCTCACGGCCTGCGGCGGCGGACTCATGCGCGATGCCGTCGCCAGTGAGGATCCGGCGATCTTCACCGGCACCGACCTCTACCTGATCCCCGCCCTCTTCGGAGCCGGTGTCACGCTCATCGCCGATGCGACAGGAATCCTGGGTAACGCGGTGTCGCTGATCATCGCCGGGCTCGCGTTCACCTTCCGAATGCTGGCCTGGAGGCTGCAGTGGCGGGTACCGCAGCCGATGCGGCAGTGGTCGTATCGGGAGACCGAACGGAAGATGAAGAGGCTGCCTTCGGTGTTCCGGAAACCCGACTGAAGGCGCAGAGCCCTCGGAGATCACCACAGATATAGACGCTGACCCTCCTGCCTGCAAAGATGAACTCATGAGCGAGAAGACGATGCAGAGTTGGACCGAGGATCCGGAGCCGCTGCTGCGGGCAGGCGAAGGGTTTCGGCTCGATGATGTTGATCCGCGTTCGACCCCCGGCTACGAAGGCAACAAGAAATCCGGACGCAAGGACCTCAAAACCTGCATCCCCGAACTCGACGATCTTCAGGAACGACTCTTCGCGACCCATCATGATGAGGAGTCAGGGCCAGCGGTTCTCCTCGTCCTCCAAGCGATGGACACGGCAGGCAAGGGCGGAATCGTGCGCCACGTCGTCGGATCGGTCGATCCACAGGGCGTGGAGCTCGCCGCGTTCAAGGCGCCGACGAAGGAGGAGCTCTCCCACGATTTCCTATGGCGCATCCGGCCGCGCGTGCCCGGGCCCGGCATGATCGGCGTCTTCGATCGCTCCCACTACGAGGATGTGCTCATCGGCAAAGTCCGCGAGCTTGCCGATGACGAAGAGATCGAGCGTCGCTACGCCGCCATCAATGACTTCGAAGCAGAGCTCGCCGAGGCGGGTGTGCTCATCATCAAGGTCATGCTCAATATCTCCCCGGATGAGCAGAAGGACCGGCTGATGGACCGCCTGGACCGCCCCGACAAGTACTGGAAGTACAACCCGGGTGACGTCGACGAACGCCTCCTGTGGCCCGATTACATGAAGGCTTATCAGGCGGTGTTCGAGCGCACCTCAACTGAGGCGGCTCCTTGGTACGTCGTCCCCGCTGACCGCAAATGGTACGCGCGACTGGCGATCCAGCAGCTCCTGCTGAGTGCGCTGCGGAACATTGACCCCCAGTGGCCGGCTGCGGACTTCGATATCGACATCGAACGGGAGCGACTGGCCGAGAGCTGAGGCTTGGTTTCTGGAAGCCCTCGGGCTCGGTGGTGCTCCAGTGCAGTTCAGCGTTGCCGGCTCCCTATCTTCACCTGCCCTGACCTCTTCCTGCTCATGCGCAATTGAGATAGTCTAAGGAATTGACTAAAGGTTTTTCCAAAGACGGAAGGCGCATGCATCATGCTCGAAGGATTCGATCCGATCGGCAATTCGCGCTCAGGTGTGCGAGTCAGCGGATTGATTGCCGGCTCCGGCCCCCCGGTGCTGTTATTGCACGGATATCCCCAGACGAAGCACATGTGGCATCTGGTGGCACCGGCGCTGGCGAAGCACCACACTGTCGTCCTTGGGGATCTGCGCGGGTACGGCGACTCTGACAAGCCGGAGCAGACGAACGACCGCAGCACCTATTCCAAGCGGGAAATGGCTGCCGACCAGCATGCCCTGATGATGTCGCTCGGTTTCGAGAAGTACTCCGTTGTCGGGCATGACCGAGGAGGACGCGTCGCTCATCGCTTGGGGCTCGACCATCCGGAAGCCGTCGAACGCTTGGCCGTGCTTGACATCGTGCCGACTCTGCATATGTTCGACAACGTGAACCGCGCTATGGCGAGCTCCTATTTCCACTGGTTCTTCCTCGCCCTGGAGAACGGGATGCCCGAAGCTCTCATCAGGGCAGACCCTCTCACCTGGCTGCGCAGTCGATTCGAAGGCCGCAACGCCGGAGGTCGCCAGATCGATCCGGACGCGTATCAGGAATATGCACGGTGCTTCACGAGCCCCGGAGGTGTTGAAGCGTCGACGGCCGACTATCAGTCCGCGGCTACCATCGATCTCGACCATGATCGCGCCGACCGTGATCGCGACCTGAGCCTGAGGATGCCGCTGCTCACTCTGTGGGGAGAGCAGGGATACGTCGGTATGAACTTCGATGTCGTCGAAGTGTGGAAGGGGTATGCCGCCGCAGTTGAAGGTGCAGCGGCACAATCCGATCACTACTTGGCAGAAGAGACTCCAGAATTCGTCATCGCCGAACTCACGGAATTCTTTCATCCGCTTACTGCCACGGACGGACGGCGAAGCTCGTGAACAGCACTCACGGCCGCTGCGAAGACGAGAAGAGTACAGAATCCGAGCTCGTCCACGCACGCCTGCGGACCTTGGTCGAAGTGGAATCTCCCACCGGGCACCGGGAAGGAATCGCCGAATGCTTCTCCCTCATCAGGCACTGGGCCGGTGCGGCACTCGATCGACAGGGCGAGATCCGAGAGATCGACGGCGTCGACCATTTGTACTTCGAGGCCGCCGATCCGGGGGGAATACTTCTGCTGGGCCACGTCGATACCGTATGGCCAGTGGGCACTCTGGACCGGATGCCTTTCACGGTCGATAGCGGGCGCGCTCGCGGCCCCGGCGTCTTCGACATGAAGTCGGGGCTCGTGGCGGCCGTCGGCAGTCTCGAAAGGCTGGCCGCCGAGCGGTGGAGCGGATGCGATGACGTCTCTCTCCTGATCACGGGCGATGAAGAAACCGGATCGATCACCTCCCGAAGGCTCATCGAGGAGGCGGCGGCGCGCTCACGTGCCGTGCTCATCCTCGAGCCGAGCCTCGATGGGGCGGTGAAGATCGCTCGCCGGGGCGCCGGAATCTACCGCGTCGGGATCAAGGGGCGGGCAGCACACGCGGGCCTCGAGCCTGAAAAGGGCGCCAATGCCCTCGCAGAGATGGCGGAGGTCCTCCAGCGGCTCGCGCTCCACTCGGATGAGTCGCTCGGCACGACGGTGTCGCCGACATTCGCCACTGCCGGTACTGCCGTGAACACCATCCCGGAGCTCGCCGAGGTGGCCTTCGACGTCCGTGCCTGGTCCCTCAGTGAACTCGAACGCGTCGACGCCGCTTTCCGGTCGATTCTCCCGCGCAATCCCGAGGTCGCACTGGCCCTGGTCGGGGGAATCAACAGGCCGCCCCTTGAGCGTGAGCACGCCGAGGCGCTCTATCTCCTCGCCCGAGAGGTCGCCGCGAAACTCGGGCAGACCCCGCTCGATGGTGTCGAGGTCGGGGGTGCATCCGATGGCAACTTCACAGCGGCACTCGGCACGCCCACCCTCGACGGACTCGGGCCGCTGGGAAACGGTGCCCATGCCGAACACGAATGGGCGAATCTCGAATCGATCATCGAAAGGGCTGACCTCGTCGCTGGGCTTATTCGGCGCATTCGCGGGCAGACGGACACCTAGCCGATGCGTCCCCGAGACAACTGGGCTGCAGATCTGACTCGCACATCTTTGACTCAGAACCACGCAGCTATCACTGAGAATCACGCCACTATGACCAAAGGGGAGAAGCAATGACCGCTCAAACCGACTCCACCGCATCGACCAATGGACGCAAGACACCGAACTGGGAGATGCGCTTCAACACGCCGTATATGCACACGGTAAGACCGGTGATGGGGAACCCGCACACTGGCCTTGTTATCGAAAACCATCGCCATGGGGTCGAGGGGCGTCTGCTCGCGCCAGAGGCAGGGAGCGCTGATCCAGTGCTGTCCGATATCCTTCCCATTAACGTGAGCTTCGAGTCCTACCTGTCACCCGATGCTCGCTGGGTCATCTCCCTCGATGATGACGGAGGTTCCGAGGTCGGCGGGCTCCTGGCCCGATCAGTCGACGGTGTCGAAAGCGTTCATCTGACTCCAGACCGTGATCCCTACGTCATCAGAGGAATGGAGTTCGCCGCCGACGGGTCGACGCTTCTCGCCACCATCGTCGACGATGAGGGCTTTCACCTGCTGTCGATTCCCGCGCAGCCCTGGGGCGAGGCGGAGGTCATCTGGTCCTCACAGAACGAAGCCTGGTACGGGCACGTCTCCGCCGATGCAAATCTCTTCTCCGCTGACTCGACGAATCACAATCCGGGTTGGCGTCGGACAGCTGTGACCATCGTCGACGCACACTCCGGTGAGGAGATCGCCGTGTGCGACGATATGGGCGAAGGCGGGCCAGTCCGGGCCGTGCGCTTCTCTCCGCTGTTGGGAGACGATCGATTGCTGCTGAGCACCGAAAAGAGCGGCTTCGCCAGGCCGGCGCTGTGGTCACCGTCCACTGGAGACCGGACAGACTATCCCCTGACCGAGTTGGCTGGCGAAGTGCTCGCGCTCGACTGGGCCCCGGAACATTCGCAGATCCTCCTGCTCCACGTCGACGCGGGGATTCATCGCCTCCTCCTCCTCGACACCGACACCGGGGGCATCTCCGTCGTGCGTGAGGGCACCGGCAGCTACGCTGACCCCGATGTGGCCGCAGAATTCGCCTACAGCGCGCAGTCCTACCTCGATCAAGCTGGCGGAGTATTTGTATTCGAGCAGTCATGGAACACTCCTCCAGCGCTCATCAGAATCGATCACCACGGCGAATCGATTTCCGTCATCGATGCACCCCAGCTGCCCGCAGGCGTGCCATTCAACTCTGAACTGGTCAACAGCGCCGATGGCACATCTGTTCAGTTATGGTGGGCGATCCCGGCTGGTGAGGTGCGGGGCACTATCCTGTCCATACACGGCGGGCCCAATCTGGTCACCACCGACCACTACGCTCCCGAGGCGCAGGCCTGGCTGGCAGAGGGCTTCGCCTTCGCTTCGCTCAATTATCGAGGTTCGGTGACATTCGGCAGAGATTTCAGAGAAGGCTTCTGGATCGGATACGGCGACCGCGAGATCGCAGATATACAGGCGGTGATGGACCGCCTGCGGGGACTTGGCGTGGCGGATCCGGTATCGACGTTCGTCACCGGGGCCTCCTACGGCGGTCACCTGACGCTGTTGTCAATGGGCCGACTGCCCGAGTACTTCGCTGGAGGATTCGCCGTGGTGGCGATGGCCGATTGGGCCACTGCATTTGAGGAGATGAACGCCGCACTCAGGCCCGTGTGGGAAAAGGTGCTGTCCAACGGTGAACTGAGCTTCGAGGAGGCCTGTGCGAAGCTCTCGTCCACGAGCTACGTGGATCAGGTTCAAGGGTCAGTCGTGCTGTTTCAGGGAGCGCGTGACTCTCGCACTCCCCCGGCACAAGCGAGGAAGTACGTCGAACAACTGCGGGCGAGCGGGGGAGACGTCTCCATCGAGTGGTTCGATGCCGGTCATACACCTGCGGGTCTGGCCATCGAACACGAATGGTTGGAGCGTGAGCTGTGGTTCGTTACGCTCACCGAGTCCTCAGTGAGGTGGTCCGCCACGCTCTGATCGCTGTGTCGAGTTCCTCCATGCGACGGATTTCGATATTCCTGGGGCGTGACTGGAACTCAGGCGCCGTTCGTCTTGGCTGAGTCCCTCGACCGCGTCCGCTATCTGTTTCCGGCGCCGGGAGCACTCTCCGCAAGTGCTTCTAGACCCCTGATGAGCACTTCGAGACCGGCGTCGAACGTACTGGCATCCCCGATGCCCAGAGGAGGTTGGCCGGCCGCAGTGATGGCGGGATAGTCTTCGGGGTCGAGGCGTTCGAACTGTATTCTCCACGCCAGCTCGTCCTCTCGCTGCACCTGCTCCGGCAGGCAGTGGGAGGTCGCTTCGATGCTTGAAAGCGCGCGCACGTAGTTGCCGAAGACGCGTTGGTATTTGAGCGCGTCTTCATTATTGAATCCAGCATCGAAGAACGCTTTGAGCGTGTATTCCATATTGCTGAACTCGCGAGGCAGGCGAGTGGTTCTAGCCGCCATCTGCGAAGCGAGTTGAGGATAGCGCAAATAGTGTTCGTGGACGACACGTGCGGCAATCCGCAGATTCTCTCTCCAGTCCCCGGTGGGCACAAGAGCACCGAGATAGGAACGGTCGCGCAGGGAATCGATAAGCGCGAGGACCAATTCGTCCTTGTCCTTGAAATGACGGTACATCGATGTCGGGTGAGCCCCGAGTTCGGCTCCGAGTGATTGGAATGTCAGTCCATCGAGGCCGTCGCGCTCAGAAATCACCTTTGCGGCGTCGAGAATGACGGTGCGGTTGAGCGAATCGCGTTTGCGCCTAGTGCGGACCGGGGTATCGGATGTCGATCGTGTGCCGTCCTCGGATGTGCCGGGATTCGTCAAGGTTCTCCCATCGTCGTGTGTGTCCTCAAGGATAACCGCAGTCGGGATGAACAAGAAGATCGTTTGCCCAATAGATAGTCACTGATATTGACTAACACTATTGCTATCTCTTCGATTCGGGATTAATCTGTTGCTACGACATGGCACTGTAAGCAGTGGGGCCATGGTGGAAAGGAACTTCAATGACGAGTTTCACCCGACCGCGAGGCAGGAGACGTCTTCGTACAGCGGCGGCCGCAGGCCTCGCGTTCGCGCTCGGTCTCACCGCGTGCTCGACTGGCGACGGCGGCCTCGACCAGAACATCTCGGACGACGAGCAGATCGTCATCGGTGCCGAACAGGAACCCGACTGCGCAGACTGGATCGCTACATGTGCCGCAAACATCTGGGGCTCCTACACGATGCGGATCCCCACTCTTCCACGCGCCTTCGAGTCCCGGAAGACCGATGGTTCCTGGGAGCTGGTCCCCTCTGATCTGCTGACCGGTGAGCCGAGAGTAGCCATCGCAGAGGGCGGGAAGCAGACGATCACCTATCGCATCAATCCCGAAGCTCAGTGGTCCGATGGAGAACCCATCACCGGTGAAGACTTCGTGTACACCGGCCTCCAGATCCGGGACGGCGATGACATCTTCGACAAGAGCGGGTACTCGCTCATCGAATCTATCGGCGCTCCGAACGAGAGGACCGCAGTCGTCACGCTCAAGACCTCGACCGGCTCATGGAAGAAGCTCTTCAGCGGCGACTACTCTGTCCTGCCCAGTCACATCCTCAAGAGCGAGGACCGCGCCGAGATGATGAAGGACGGCTATGACTTCTCCGGCGGTCCCTGGAGGATCGAGTCCTGGGTCAAAGGGGTCTCAGTGACACTGGTGCCCAATGACAATTACTGGGGCGAGAAGCCGAAACTCAAGAAGGTCACCTTCCAGTTCATCACCGACACCGCGGCTGCCTTCCTCGCGCTCAAGAGCGGTCAGGTCCAGGCGCTGTTTCCGACGCCGCAACTCGACGCGATGAGTCAGATCAAGGCTGGCGTCCCGAACACGAACATCGATGTCGACACCGATTCTGGAAACCTGGAGGCCCTGTGGATCAACAATGCGGCTTTTCCCTTCGACAGCTTGGCGGTGCGACAAGCCTTCGCCCATTCGATCGACAGGCCCGCGATCGTTGAGCGACTCTACGGACAGATCGGGGTCGAGCAGGTGCAACAAAGCTTCCTCACTCCACTTAACGACATCTACGCCCGGGAAGACTTCTCCCGATACACCAGAGACCTGGAGAAGGTTGAGAAACTCATGACGGATGACGGGTGGCGCAGGAACGAAGAGGGAATCTGGGAAAAGAACGGAAAACCCGCTGAGTTCCGCATCACCACGCAGTCAGGGAACCAGCGACGCGAATTGGCCGAACAGATTCTCCAGAAGCAGGCAAGTGAAGCCGGTTTCTCCATGAAGATCGCCAACGTCGCAGGCGCCGATCTGTTTTCAAGCGTCGCGCCGAAGGGGGACTTCGAGGTCGGACTATGGACGATCATCGACACCGTACCCGAGCCCGATCTCGGCTCCTCATTCAGGTCGGACGCCATCCCCGGTGACGACAATGGATTCTCAGGCATCAACTTCACCCGGGCGAACATCCCGGGAGCTGACGGACTCCTCAACACCGTTGCCCGCACGACGGACGACAAGGAACGGATCACGAAGTCCCATGCAGCCGAAAAGCTCATCGCTGAGGCTGTTCCCGGAATCCCCATCGACACGGTGCCGAACATCGTCATGACCAGCAACAGGGTCAATGGGCAGGTCGAGATCAACCCCGCAGAAGGACCCTTCTGGAACCTGGAGGAGTGGACCCTTGATTGACAGCTCAGCTATTTGTGAAGCCACAAAGATCAGTGTCGGCATCGCACTCGACTGTCCTGGATCCGGAGAGGCCCGGGAATCATCATGATCACTTATGCGCTGCGCCGACTGGCCTACTCGATCCCGGTCATCCTCATCGCCTCGTTCCTGCTCTTTTGGGCTGTCCGTCGAGCCTTCGACCCGCTGAGCAAGCTCCGGCTGAACCAGGATCAGACAGCGATCGCCCGAGAGACCGAACGACTGGGTCTCGACAAACCTATCCCGGAGCAGTATCTCCTCTGGTTCAAGGGCTTTGTGACAGGGGACTGGGGGACCAGCACCCGCACGGGCCGTGACGTTCTCGACATGATAGCCGGCGCCGCCGGACCGACCGTCCAGCTCATCTTCTGGGGAGTTCTCCTCGGTGCGGTCATAGCGATAGCGGTGGGAACGTATTCGGCGGTCAAACAGTACAGCGCAGCCGACTATGTGTTCACCGGAGTGTCCTACATCGGAATTGCCCTCCCCGCATTCTGGTTCGGGCTCCTGCTCATCCAGATATTCGGGGTGTGGCCGGTACAGATATGGAATCTGGCCGACCCGCCGCTGTACTTCGTGGGACTTCACTCGGTAGGCCGTTCCGATCTCGGGGATTACCTACGCCACCTCGCCCTTCCCGTGGTGACGATGACGATCACTCTCGTCGCCAGTTGGAGCAGATATGGGCGAGCTTCGATGCTTGATTCGCTCACCAGTGATTATGTGCGCACGGCGCGGGCAAAAGGGGTGCCGAAGCGTCAGGTTGTCATCAACCATGCCCTCCGTAACTCCCTGGCACCCTTCGTCACCGTGGTGTTCCTCGATGCGGGCATCCTCCTCGGCGGGCTCGTCGTCACCGAACAGATCTTCTCGATCCCAGGGATGGGCAAGCTCCTGCTCGATTCCCTGCTCGCCGGCGATGCCCAGCTGCTGTTGCCGTGGATGATGCTCGTCGCCATCACCATCGTTGTCTTCAATCTTCTGGCGGATCTCAGCTATGCCTACCTCGACCCGAGAGTGAAGTTGTCATGAGAGCACAATCAGTGGCCGAGTCCACCAAGACCACCAGATCATTCGTCGGTCAGTGGACTCTCTTCCGACGCCGGTTCTTCCGGCATAGGCTCGCCGTCAGCGGACTCGTGGTGCTGGCGATGCTCGTCATCGCCTGTTTCGGTGCTCCGTGGTTAGCCCCCTTCCAGGAGAATCACCAGGACCTCATCACCGGGTCCACTGGTCCGAGTGCGGTGCATTGGCTGGGTACGGACGAGCTGGGTCGAGACTTCCTCAGCCAACTGCTCTATGCCGGGCGGATCTCGATGTCGGTCGGCCTTGGTGTGGGCGTGCTCTCAACCATTGTGGGGGTCCTCCTCGGTTCCCTGGCCGGATACTTCGGCGGCTGGGTGGACGAACTCATCATGCGCCTCGTCGATCTCTTCCTCGTCGTCCCTCCGATCGCGATCCTCGCTCTCGTGCTCCAGGGATTCGGCAGCACATCGGCGACAATCGTACTGGCCCTGAGCGCACTGGGCTGGACCGTCATCGCACGTGTCGCAAGATCCCAGGTGCTCTCACTGCGGGAGAAGGAGTTCGTCGATGCGGCGATCGTTCTCGGAGCCTCTTCGATGCGAGTGATCGTGAGGCATATGATCCCCAACCTCGCCGGAGTCATCGCCGTGAATGTCTCCCTCGCAGTAGCGGCGGCGATCATCACGGAATCGACCCTGAGCTTTCTCGGTTTCGGAGTCCAACCCCCGGACTCGAGCTGGGGCAACATGCTCAGCCAGGCCGCCGGTCTGCTCGGCACCCCGCAGGTGCATCTGCTGCTCTACCCCGGCCTGCTCATACTGATCACGGTGCTGTCGGTGAACTTCATCGGCGACGGGCTCCGTGACGCCCTCGATCCACAGACGAAACGATGAGGCCCGCGATGACACTCAACCAACAGCCGCTGCTCACGGTCGACAACCTCAGCGTCGTCTTCTCCACGGACAATGGTCCAGCCACCTCGGTGGAGGGGCTGAGCTTCGAACTGAATGCGAACGAGACCCTCGGCGTGGTCGGCGAATCCGGTTCAGGAAAATCCATCACCTCGATGGCGATCATGGGACTGCTTCCGCGCACAGCTACTGTGACCGGATCGATCAGGTTCCGCGGAGAGGAACTGCTGACCAAAACCGACGAACAGCTGCGGGAGCTGCGCGGTCGACGGATCTCCATGGTGTTCCAGGACGCGCTCGCCGCACTCAATCCAGTGAAGTCAGTGGGCAATCAGCTCATGGAGGCAGTGCGAGTCCATTCGTCGGGCCGAAGCCGCCAGGAGATGCGGGCCAGGGCTATCGAACTCCTCGACATCGTCGGCATTCCCACCCCCGAGCAGCGTGTCGACCAGTTCCCCCACGAATTCTCCGGGGGAATGCGCCAGCGCATCATGATCGCCATGAGCATCGCCAACGATCCGGATGTGCTCATCGCCGACGAGCCGACGACAGCCCTCGACGTCACTGTCCAAGCGCAGGTGCTCGACGTGCTGCGTCGGGTTCAGACACGGACCAACTCGGCCCTGCTGCTCATCACTCACGATCTGGGCGTGGTCGCAGGGCTCGCCGACAGGGTCCTCGTGATGTACTCGGGGAAGAAGGTGGAGGAGGCCGACGTCGAGGATGTCTTCTACCGTCCTTCCCACCCGTACACCTTGGATCTGCTGGCCGCGATGCCCCGACTCGACGGCAATTCTGGCAATTCGCGCCTGTATTCGATCCCCGGGGCTCCTCCGGATCCGACAGAGCTTCCGCCAGGCTGTCGGTTCGCGCCCAGGTGTCGGTACGCGATGCTCGGCACATGTGATCGAACGCCCATTCCCGAACGATTCATCACCGATCGCCATGTGGCGGCCTGCCTGAGGATCGACGAGGTCGCCGCCGTTCAACAGGAGGCATCCTCATGAGCAGCACACTCGAAGCCATCGATGTGGTCAAGGAGTACCCGGTTCGCTCGGGTCTCTTCCGGAGACGCACCGGCACGGTCCATGCGCTCTCGGGGGTCAGCCTCGAGGTGCCGAAGGGAAAGACGCTCGGCATCGTCGGTGAGTCCGGCTGCGGAAAGTCCACGCTTGGACGCTCGATCGTCCGGCTCCACGACATCGACAGCGGCAGCATCCGCTTGGACGGCCGATCCGTCGAATCGGCTTCCGGTCAAGACCTGCGCTCGCTGCGGCGACGCGTACAGATGGTGTTCCAGGACCCCTATGCCTCCCTCAACCCGCGACTGACGATCGGCAGCGCCATCATCGAAGCCCTCGAGATCCACGGGTTGTCGACGGGTCGACGCTCGGAACGGGCGCAGGAACTTATGGAGATGGTGGGCCTACGTCCCGAGTTCGTCCAGCGTTACCCGCACGAATTCTCCGGTGGTCAGAGGCAGCGCATCGGCATCGCCCGAGCGCTCGCCGTCGAACCCGAGGTGATCGTGCTCGATGAACCGGTCAGCGCTCTCGACGTCAGTGTGCAGGCTGGCGTCCTCAACCAGCTCAAGGAACTCCAAGACCTGCTCGGACTCACCTACGTGTTCATCGCCCACGACCTCTCCGTCGTGAGATACCTAAGCGACGAGGTGGCCGTGATGTATCTCGGTAGGATCGTCGAGACCGCGCCGACGGGCAGGCTGTTCGCAGCACCCGAGCATCCGTATACCAAGGCGCTGCTGTCTGCAGTCCCGATCCCCGATCCGATCGTCGAGCGGAGCAGAGAGCGGATCACCCTCAGCGGTGATGTGCCCAGCCCTCTGAACCCTCCGAGCGGGTGCCGGTTCCGAACCCGGTGCTGGAAGGCCACCGAACGCTGTGCCACCGAGATTCCGCTACTGCGTACGATGGCAGACGGGACTCGAGCGGCCTGTCATCATCCCGAATCGGAGACTCAGAGCCCAACCAATCCCACGGACAGTCAGAGAACGGAAGCAGGTGCTCAATGAGCTTACAGAAGGCGATCGCAGTCATCCCCGGCGACGGGATCGGGCAGGAAGTGGTTCCCGAGGGGCGTCGGGTGTTGCAGGCAGTCTCACAGAAACACGGTATCGATCTCGAATTCGTCGATTTCGACTTCGCGAGTGCCGACTACTACCAGGCTCATGGAACGATGCTGCCCGAGAATTGGTTCGACAGTCTGCGCGGCTTCGACGCGATCTTCTTCGGGGCCGTCGGTTGGCCGAACGTCGTGCCCGACCACATCTCTCTATGGGGCAGCCTGCTGCAGTTCAGGAGGTCTTTCGACCAGTACATAAACCTCAGGCCGTGCCGCCTGCTGCCCGGTGTGAAGAGCCCGCTGGTCGGCTACGGCCCAGGTGACGTCGACTTCTACGTGGTGCGGGAGAACACTGAGGGCGAGTACTCGTCGATCGGCGGAAAGATGTTCGAGGGCACCGACCGGGAAATCGTTGTTCAGGAGACCGTGATGACTCGGACAGGAGTCGACAGGGTGCTCAAGTTCGCTTTCGATCTGGCCGATTCCCGTCCGAATCAACACCTCACCTCGGCGACGAAGAGCAACGGAATCTCCATCACAATGCCCTACTGGGACGAGCGTGTGAAGATCATGGCTAAGAATTACCCCGAGGTGAAGCAAGATCAGTTCCACATCGACATCCTTACCGCCAACTTCGTCCTCAAACCGAATCATTTCGACGTCGTCGTCGCGAGCAACCTCTTCGGCGACATCCTCTCTGATCTGGGACCGGCCTGCACAGGAACCATCGGGGTCGCGCCGAGCGCGAACATCAACCCTGAAGGAACCTTCCCGAGTCTGTTCGAACCGGTGCACGGCTCGGCTCCGGATATTGCGGGTCAGGGCATCGCCAACCCGATCGGTCAGATCTGGTCGGGCGCGATGATGCTCGACCACTTCGGCGAAACCGAGGCAAGCGCGGACGTCCTCGAGGGAATCGAATCGGTGCTGAACAGTGGGGACGCGAGCATTCTCACTCCCGATCTGGGAGGTCGGGGATCGACTTCATCACTTGGCGAGGCGATCGCCTCAACGATCCTGTCGCAGAACTGATGTTCGAGATCATCCGTGCCGTTTGTGTCACCCGGCGCTGACGCCGGTGGTCAGTCGCGGCGGATGCTGAAGTCGACGTTAGTCGGGTGCTCGACCGTGCGGGAGACCGTGCAGTACTTGTCATGGGAGAGGCCGACGAGCCTCTCGATGCGCGAGTCGGCCTTGCGACCCTCCTCGTCGTCGGGAAAGGCGAGGTCGAAGTCGAGGTGGACGTTGTCCACTCGGGAGGCACCGTCCTCGTCGATCTTGTCGGCCGCGGCCGAGACGTCGAAGCGCGTCGGCTCCGTGTGCCTGCTGGTCACAGTGTCGACATCGATGGACGAACATCCGGCGACGGCCGCGAGCAGCAGCTCCACGGGTGTCATCAGGCCCTCACCTCGGCCGAATTCTATGCTCGCCCCACTCGGTGCGGTGGCCCGGTAGTGGTTCTCGGCGAGTCTGGTCAGTTCGATGCTGCGGGTGTCTTCACTCATGAACCCATGATGTCAGGAAACCGCGCGGATCGTGCACCGGCTGCCCGGCCTCGACGAAGTTACGGCGCAGTGAAGTCGACCTCTGCTGATCCCTGCACTCGGGCACTGCGTCCGGGGCCCGATTCGAAGCCCCAGTAGAGATTCGTGTGGGAGACGACCATGTCTGGCGGCGGGGCACCCCAGTCAATGAGGTCCTCGGTCGTGTGGGCGTCAGAGACCAAAGTGACGTCGTATCCGCGGGCGAATCCGCCGTGGATCGTCGACCGGATGCAGGCGTCGGACTGCGCACCTGTGACGACGAGGTGCCCGATGTCCTTGGCCGCCAGGACCTCTTCGAAGTCCGTGTCCTCGAAGGTGTTGCCATGGGTCTTCTCGACGATCGCTTCGCCCTCGGCAGGCGTGAGCGCGTCGACGATCTGCCATTGCGGCGAATCCGGTGGCAGTTCCCGTGAAGAGTGTCTGACCCAGATGACTTCGGCCTCGGTGTCGCGGGCGCGCTGAACGAGATCGGAGATCGTTCCGATCACCTCGTCGGCATGCCAGTTCTCGGCGAAGACGCCGTTTTGGACATCGACGACGATGAGCGCGGTCCTCGGACGATTGGATGCGAGCGATGTGTCTCCGGCAGCGGTGGCTGTGGACATGTGATCCTCCTCGATCATCTCGATTCTCCTCCAAGGGGACATGCCCGATCAAGGGCAGAGCCGCCTCGGCGGATAGGAATCGTGTTCCACGGTACGGAAGCGGAAGGGGCGCATGTGTACGTGGTGCCAGAATGGGCGGGTGAACGAGACACGAGACGGTTCGGCCGAGAACACCCCTAGTCCCCGCCGCTTCGGCGTGCTGCGCAGCTGGGCGACGGCTCCGTACCTGGTGGGAACGGGTCTGGCGATGATGGGCGACAACATCGAGCACGTCATCACGTACTGGGTGCTGTGGCAGAAGTTCGAGTCCCCGGCGCTCGTGGGGTTCCAGCTCATCAGCCATTGGCTGCCGTTCCTCCTGCTCTCGGTCTACGCAGGATCCCTGGCCGAACGATTCGACTGCCGGCGCCTGATCCAGATCGGACAGGTCATGTTCATGGTCGTGTCCCTGTGTTGGGGCATCCTCTTTCTCACCGATTCGCTCCAGCTGTGGCAGGCGTGCGTGCTGCTCGTCATCCACGGCCTCGCCGGATGCCTGTGGGGACCGGCCGAGCAGATGATGCTGCATGACTTCGTCGACCGCAGGGAGCTGCCGAGCGCCGTGCGGATGAATGCGACCTTCCGCAGTCTCGGAATCCTGTTCGGACCCGTCGTCGGCTCGGCGCTCCTGCTGTCGTTCGGACCGACCTGGGGCATCTTCATCAACATCATCTTCTACCTGCCGCTGACGATCTTCCTCATGCGCACACCCTTCACCGGGCACATCAGGAGCGGGAGTCCGAACAAGACGCGTACGACTCTGGTGCAGTCCCTGCGAGTGCTCATCGACGTTCGACACAACCGCTCGATCATCGGCATGCTGCTGCTGGCCGCACTGGCCTCGATCACGATCGGCGCCGTGCTGCAGACGGCGATGCCGGTCTTCGGCGGCCTCCTGACAGGCCCCGGCGGAGACAGTGACTTCACGTACGGGCTGCTGCTCTTCGCGCTCGGCGCCGGAGGTGTGCTCGGCGGCTTCTTCCTCGAGGCGACGGGTTGGGTGCGACCGACCCCGGCGGCGGCAGCGGTCGCCGCAGCTGGACTCGGTGCCAGCTCGATCGTCTTCGCGCTGACCTCGCACCTGTGGCTGGCGCTGACCGTCCTCGTGCTTGCGGGGGTCTGTAAGATCACCGCCGAGTCGACCGAGATGGCCATCATCCAACTCGAGGCGCCGCCCGAGATCCGCGGACGCGTCATCGGCTCCTATTCGATGTTCGGGCCCGGAATGCAGACGTTCTCCGGTGTGACCGTCGGCGTGCTCGGCACGATTGCGACGATCCCGCAGGCCGTGACGATCGGCGGCGCGGTCCTGGCGATCGGTGCAGTGGGAATCGGCGCATATGCGGTGGCCGGACGCGGGCGCCCGGTCGGCTGACCGCGCTTGTATCAGGCCGAAGTTCAGGGGAGGAGCGGGGCGGACCGAGCTCCGAGCCTCAGGTGACGGCGCCGCGGACCTTGTGCGCAGGGGCGTCCCAGATCCGGTTGTCGAGGATGTCGCGCAGGGCCTCGACTGTGTCCCAGACGTCGGTGAAGCCGAGGTAGAGCGGAGTCAGTCCGAACCGCAGGACTTCCGGCTCCCGGTAGTCGCCGATGATTCCGCGCTCGATGAGCGCACTCATGATTGCGAAGCCCTCGGGGTGGGTGATCGAGACCTGTGAGCCCCGATGGTCGTGCTCGCGTGGGGTGACGAGCTCGACCGGGTGATCGGCCAGGCGAGATTCGACGAGTTCGATGAAGAGGTCGGACAGCTGCAGGGACTTCTGCCGCAATGCGGCCATATCGACCTTGTTGGCGATGTCGAGGCCCAGCTCTGCCACCGCCAGTGAGATGACGCCCTGCGTGCCGGTCAGATACCGGCGGATACCTTCGGCCGGAGCATAGTCCGGCGACATCTCGAAGGGCCTCGCATGCCCCCACCAGCCCGAGAGCGGCTGCGTGAAGCGGTTCTGCAGTGCCTCGGAGACCCAGATGAAAGCGGGAGAGCCCGGCCCGCCGTTGAGGAACTTGTAGGTGCACCCGATGGCCATGTCCGCGCCCGATCCGGCCAGGTCGATCTCCAGGGCGCCCGCCGAATGGCACAGGTCCCAGATCACCATGGCGCCGCCGTCATGGACCGCCGAGTTGGTTGTGGCCATGTCGAAGAGCCGGCCGGTGCGGTAGTTCACGTGGGTGAGGACGACGAGGGCCACCTCGTCGGTCATCGTGTTCGGGAACCCAGCGGTCACCTCGGCGTCCTCGACGAGACGCACCTCGTATCCGGCATCCAGCTGCTCGGCCAGGCCCTGCAGCATGTAGATGTCGGTGGGGAAGTTCTCCCGCTGAGTGAGGATGACCCGACGTTCGGGCGCATCTGCGGCCTGCATCTTCAGTGCGGCCGAGGCGGCTTTGAACAGGTTGATCGAGGTGGTGTCCGTGACGACGGTGCTGCCGGTCCCTCCGCCGATGATGCCCGCAACCTTCTCGCCCAGCGTCGCCGGCAGATCGAACCACCCGGCGGTGTTCCAGGAGCGGATGAGCCCGGTGCCCCATTCGTCGGCGATGACCTCCTGAGCGCGCTCGGCCGCACCCTTCGTCCGTGCGCCGAGTGAGTTCCCGTCGAGGTAGATCGTGTCGGAGGGAAGGACGAACTCGTCCTTGAGTTCGCGCAGGGGATCCTCGGCATCGAGGCGTTCGCAGTGGATGCGATCACGTGGGGCGCTGTGTTCGGGGCTCGTCATTGGTCACCTTCGTCGGAGCGGGCATGGGGCCGGTGCTGCTGGTGGCGGATCTCCTCACAGAATACTCAGATCACGGATATCATCGAATCTATCCGAACAGAAGACGGAAGATGTGAGAGGTTCTTGTGGTGAATTCGGATCTGATCGTCGATCATCGTTCTGAAGCGAACAATGTCCACTTCGCCGAGGTGGACCTGGCGATTCTGCGCGAGCTCAGTTCCGATGCCCGGATCTCCAACAAGGATCTCGCCGGCCGAGTGGGATTGGCACCGTCCACATGTTCGGGGCGCGTCGGTGCTCTGAGGTTGCGGGGAATCATTCGAGGATTTCATGCCCAGATCGATTTCGAAGCGCTTGGCCTGCACGTGTTCGGAATGATCTCGGTGCGGATGTCCCCGGTCGGGAGGTCGAAGATGAGTGACGTCATCGCTGGACTGCTCCTGGCACCAGAGACCCTCGACGTCTTCCAAGTCTCGGGGGAGCGCGACCTGCTTGTGCACATTGCCACCGCCCATCCGACCGGGTTGAACTCCTTCATCGCAGAGCATCTCTCGGATCCCACGATCGCCCATACTCAGACCAGCCTTGTGTTCGGGCATCACCGCCCCTGAAGCGAATAGACACGGTTTCTGAGACGAAGAGTCTCTGCTGTTGAGCACTGGCTATGCTGTGAGCGTGGAACCGGCTACCTGGATCTTCATCATCCTAGGTGCGGCGATGATCGCCTTCATCTCCTCAAAGGTGCCGCTTGCGGTCGTCGCCGGAGGTGTGGTCCTCGCACTGTGGGCCACCGGCGTGCGCAGCCTGCCCGAGGCGTTCGAGGGCTTCGCTGACCCGACCGTCGTCTTCATCGTCTCGCTGTTTATCGTCATCGAATCGCTCGAGGCTTCGGGCATCACCGCCTGGCTCGCGAACTTCGTGGTCAACCGAGCCGGCACCAGCAGAACACGTCTGGTTCTCATCATCGGCGTCGCCGCTGGGATGCTCGGGGCATTCATCAGTGTCAGCGGAACGGTCGGTGCCCTGCTCCCCGTGGTCGTCATCGTGACGAAGAAGGCGGGAATGCTGCCGTCGAAGATGCTCATTCCGCTCGCCTTCCTCGCCAGCGGCGGCTCGGTGCTCACTCTCACCGCGTCGCCGGTGAATATCGTCGTCTCACAGGCAGCCAGCGACCACGGAGGACGCCAGTTCGGCTATTTCGAATTCGCCCTGGCAGGCATTCCCCTGGTGGTCATCACGATTCTCATCGTCCTCCTCGCCGGCGATCGGCTGCTTCCCGACAGAAGTCCGGAGTCGATTGCCGCACCGGATCCGACCGCCCATGCGAAGCGCCTGCGCGAGGACTATCGAATGGATGTGAGCACTGGCGCGCTGTACACCGTCGAAGAGGGTGTCGCCGAGGTGCTCGTCGCTCCCCACTCATCCCTGATCGGCCGTCATGTGCTGCCCGGCATGACCACACCAGATGACGGACTCGTCGTTCTCGGCGTTCGTCGTGGGGATCACGCCGGTCCGTTGGTGCGCGAGTCGGAGGAGACCGAGGAAGCGGAAGAGAGGTTCGAGCTGCGGGCGGGTGACGCCGTGCTCGTGCAGGGACCGTGGGCGGCACTCGAACGGTATGCGGCTTCGCAGGATGTCATCGCGGTGACTCCGCCGCAGTCTCTGCAGCGTGCTGTGCCGCTGAGCCGGAAGTACAAGCGCACCCTCTTCATCTTCGCGGCGATGATCCTGCTGCTGGTCACCGGGGTGGTGCCGACCGCGATCGCCACCATGCTCGCGGCCGGGGCCCTGATCGTCACGAAGGTGGTGAGACTGCCGACGGTGTACAGGGCCGTTCCGTGGAGCATTGTCATCCTGGTCGGAGGAATGATTCCCCTGTCCCGAGCATTCGTCGACACCGGTTCCGCCGACATCGTCGCAAATCTCGTCCTCAACAACCTCGGTGCGGCGTCGCCGTATCTGGCACTTCTCGTCATCTGCGTGATCTCAATGGTGCTCGGACAATTCATGTCGAACCTGGCCACAGTGTTGGTCATGCTGCCGATCGCGGTCGCTATAGCCGGGAGCACCGGGGCGAGCGTCCAACCCTTCATGATGGGCCTGGCTGTATGCGGCGCAGCCTCCTTCATCACCCCGGTGGCGACTGCCGGCAACCTCATCGTCATGCGGGCCGGTGGTTATCATTTCGGCGATTACTGGAAACTGGGACTGCCGCTGATGGTCGTCTATCTGGGGATCGCCGTCCTCTACGTCCCTCTCATCTGGCCCTTCTAGTTCGTTCGTCCTTGCGAGTCGACGTGTCGATATGCGTCACCGTATGGCGGGGGTATGACGGTCTGAGTCGGAATCTGACAAGGGCGAACCGGGAGATCGGTTGGGCTTCCTAGTCTGGGGATCACTCAATCGAAGGAGACGTCCCATGACCGTCACAGCCGACAGCACCGCAGACTCCACCACTGGTGCGACCGTCGCGATCAGCGCCGAGGATCGGGCCGAGCGCCTCACCGCGGCAGGACATGCGTGGAACGAACGGATCGCCGCCTCGGCGAAGAACGCAGAGCTGAGCTTCTCCGCCAAGGGCAGTGCTCAGGGCTCGGTGTCCTCGGTCATCACCGCAGGTAAGCACACCTTCACTGTCGATGAGCCGACCCCGCTGGCCGGCGACGATGTGGCACCGAACCCTGTCGAGTATGCGCTCGGTGCGCTCATCTCCTGCCAGATCGTCGTCTACCGCCTCTACGCCCATAACCTGGGACTGACGATCGAAAACCTCGACGTCAGCGCAGAGGGCGACCTCGATGTGCAGGGACTCTTCGGTGCCGCTGACACCGTGCGACCGGGATTCTCAACGGTTCGCGTCAACGTGGAGATCACGGGACCCGATAGTGACGAGGCCTACCAGGAGCTGCAGGAGACCGTCGACGCTCACTGCCCCGTCTTCGACATCTTCACAAACCCCACGCCCATCGACGTCACCGTGACGAAGAAGAACTGAGCGCCACGACAGCTGAACACCACGTCAAGGCGTTTAGGCGAGTCTCGTCGGACCATTGACTTCCCTGTGGCCGAAGACGAAGATTTAGACTCCATAGCTGGACTCCAACTGCCCAGGAGCAGTCATGAACCAGATCTTCGTCAATTTTCCGACCACCGACCTCAACAGGTCGAAAGAGTTCTATGCCTCTCTGGGGGCCGAAGTCGTCCCCGAGTTCACCGATGAGAATGCAGCCTGTCTGAAATGGGACGAGAGCATCTTCTTCATGGTGCTGACGAGGGAGTATCTCGCGACCTTCACCGATAAGCCGATCGCCGATCCGCATTCGACCGCGCAGGTGCTCACCGCATTGAGCCGCGAGTCACGTGAAGATGTTGATGCCACGCGGGCGAAGGTCCTCGACGGTGGTGGCTCGGAGAACAAGGAACCACAGGACTACGGATTCATGTATTCCATCAGCATGGCCGACCCGGATGGCAATATTCTCGAATTCATGTGGATGGATCCTGCCGCAGCCGAACAGGGTCCCGAGGCATACACCGCAGAGCAGGGCTGATCTCAGGTGCCAATAGCTGTCTGGCGGTAAGCCGATAACCGTCTGGCGGTGACGGGGATCAGCCGGTGCTGGACTCCAGGACCTCAAGAACACCGGGTCCATAACGGTCGAGTTTCTTCAGGCCCACGCCGCTGACCTGGCCGAGTTCGTTGATCGAGTTCGGCTTGGCTTCGACGATTCCGTACAGCGTGGCATCGGGGAATACGACGTAGGCGGGGACGCCCTGCTCTTTGGCTTGATCGGCACGCCAGGAACGCAGGGCTTCGAACAGGGCTGTGTCCGCGGTCCCGAGTTCGATCTCGGGGCCGCCTCGGCGCTTGGCGCCTGCCTTCTTGGAACCGGACTTCTTGACGGGGTCCACTCGCAGAGACACTTCCACTTCGCTGCGCAGAACCGGGCCGGCGTCCTCACCGACGACGAGCACGCCGTAATCGCCGTGGGACTCCAGGAGACCGCGGGCGAGGACCTGGCGGACCACAGTCTTCCACTGCGTTTCGCTGAGGTCTTCGCCGATTCCCCAGACGGTGAGGGTTTCGTGATCGGCCGCGCGGGAGCGCTCATTGTCGTTGCCGCGCAGGACGTCGATGACCTGGCCTGAGCCGAACTTCTGGCCGCGTTCACGGTCGAGGCGGATGACTGCCGAGAGGAGTTTCTGCACGGCCACCGTTGCGTCCCAGGTCACCGGCGGAGTGATGCAGGTATCGCAGTTTCCGCAGGGTCCCGATTCCTCGTCGAAGTAGCGCAGCAGCTGCATACGACGGCAGTCGACGGTCTCGCACAGAGCCAACATTGAGTCGAGGTGCGACATCGCGCGCCGTTGGTAGGCGCGATCGCCGTCGCCTGACTCGATGAGCCGGCGTTGGGAGACGACATCGCCGAGACCGTAGACCATCCACGCATCGGCCGGCAGTCCGTCACGGCCGGCGCGACCGGTCTCCTGGTAGTAGCCTTCGACGCTGCGTGGAAGGTCGAGGTGGGCGACGAAGCGGACATCGGGTTTGTCGATGCCCATGCCGAAGGCGATCGTCGCGACCATGACCAAGCCGTCCTCGCGGAGGAACCTGGCCTGATGATCGGCGCGTACTTCGGATGGCAGTCCTGCGTGATAGGGCAGGGCGTTGATGCCCCTGGCCACGAGCGCCTCGGAGAGCTGCTCGACACCGCGCCGGGACAGACAGTAGACGATGCCCGAGTCACCAGAGTGTTCGGTGGTGATGAAGTTGATGAGCTGAGAGCGGCCAGATTGCTTCGGTTCGATGCGATAGGTGATGTTCGGGCGGTCGAAGCTGGCGACGAAATGCCGGGCCTCGCCCAGGTGAAGACGCTCGGTGAGTTCGGCATGCGTGGCGGGGGTGGCCGTGGCGGTGAGTGCGATGCGTGGAACGTCAGGGAATCGTTCGGCCAGCACTCCCAGGCCCAGGTAGTCGCTGCGGAAGTCGTGGCCCCACTGTGAAACACAGTGGGCTTCGTCGATTGCGAACAAAGCGACCTGTGCACGTTCGAGCAGCGCCATTGTGCGCGGCAGGACGAGGCGTTCAGGTGCCAGGTAGAGCAGATCGAGTTCACCGTCCAGGAGTGCGCGCTCGACGTTCTGCGCTTCCTCGAAGTCGAGGGTCGAGTTGAGGTAAGCCGCCCGCACACCGAGATTCTCCAGGGCAGCGACCTGATCGGCCATGAGCGCGATCAGCGGAGAGATCACGACGCCAGCGCCGGGCCTGACGAGGCTCGGTATCTGATAGCAGAGAGACTTTCCGCCGCCGGTGGGCATGAGGACGACCGCGTCACCACCGCCCACGATCTGATCGACGACCGCTTGCTGCTGACCCCGAAACTCGTCATAGCCGAAGACATCGTGGAGGACATCGAGCGGGGAGGTTGTGGGTGCCGAGGTCATGCGCTCCAGCCTAGTGGACGGTGCTGACTCGGCCGAACTTCGTACGCGGAGCCCACGGGTATAGAGGAGCACGTGCTTTAGGCACGCGATAGCCTCCGACGACGACTCTGACCACAGGCAACGGCAGGCCTTCCCTGACACTCTCAAGGCGGTGTGGCGATGTGTGGTGGGCGTCACTCTGAGTTTTCCGGTTTCGAGTTGCACCCACCGGTCGGCCTGGTCTAGAGTTGTATCTCGTTGCCCCGCAGAAAACGAACTCCTCGAGAACAGTTTTCACCCGGTATGACCAGCACAAACACAGTTTGAGCAGGTTGTTCACAGGATAGGGTGACAACAAAAAATTGAAACTGACACCCCCGGTGTACGCCTCCATTAATTGATGGTGTGTGGTGACGGGTGAGTGTGTGTGGTTTGAGAATCCAATAGCGTATTTGTTTGAACAGATAGTGATGCCAGAAACATTATTTCTGGTAAGACAATCACATGTTCACACACAAGTCACGGCCCCCTCGCCGGGGTGGTGACGCCAGCGTGTGTGAACATGATTTTTTTAAGCTGACCGCGGTCACCCCGTGACCGTAGTGTTGGCTGTCTTGCTGGGATTCATTCGTAACATAATTTTTTTATGGAGAGTTTGATCCTGGCTCAGGACGAACGCTGGCTGCGTGCTTAACACATGCAAGTCGAACGCTGAAGCCCGCAGCTTGCTGTGGGTGGATGAGTGGCGAACGGGTGAGTAACACGTGAGTAACCTGCCCCCGACTTCGGGATAAGCCCGGGAAACTGGGTCTAATACCGGATATGACAACCGAAGGCATCTTTGGTTGTGGAAAGTTTTTTCGGTTGGGGATGGGCTCGCGGCCTATCAGTTTGTTGGTGAGGTAATGGCTCACCAAGACGACGACGGGTAGCCGGCCTGAGAGGGCGACCGGCCACACTGGGACTGAGACACGGCCCAGACTCCTACGGGAGGCAGCAGTGGGGAATATTGCACAATGGGGGAAACCCTGATGCAGCGACGCAGCGTGCGGGATGACGGCCTTCGGGTTGTAAACCGCTTTCAGCAGGGAAGAAGCCCCCTTGGGGGTGACGGTACCTGCAGAAGAAGTACCGGCTAACTACGTGCCAGCAGCCGCGGTAATACGTAGGGTACAAGCGTTGTCCGGAATTATTGGGCGTAAAGAGCTCGTAGGTGGTTGGTCACGTCTGCTGTGGAAACGCAACGCTTAACGTTGCGCGTGCAGTGGGTACGGGCTGACTAGAGTGCAGTAGGGGAGTCTGGAATTCCTGGTGTAGCGGTGAAATGCGCAGATATCAGGAGGAACACCGGTGGCGAAGGCGGGACTCTGGGCTGTAACTGACACTGAGGAGCGAAAGCATGGGGAGCGAACAGGATTAGATACCCTGGTAGTCCATGCCGTAAACGTTGGGCACTAGGTGTGGGGGACATTCCACGTTCTCCGCGCCGTAGCTAACGCATTAAGTGCCCCGCCTGGGGAGTACGGTCGCAAGGCTAAAACTCAAAGGAATTGACGGGGGCCCGCACAAGCGGCGGAGCATGCGGATTAATTCGATGCAACGCGAAGAACCTTACCAAGGCTTGACATACACCAGACCGGGCTGGAAACAGTCTTTCCCCTTTGGGGCTGGTGTACAGGTGGTGCATGGTTGTCGTCAGCTCGTGTCGTGAGATGTTGGGTTAAGTCCCGCAACGAGCGCAACCCTCGTTCTATGTTGCCAGCACGTGATGGTGGGAACTCATAGGAGACTGCCGGGGTCAACTCGGAGGAAGGTGGGGATGACGTCAAATCATCATGCCCTTTATGTCTTGGGCTTCACGCATGCTACAATGGCTGGTACAGAGAGATGCGAGACCGCGAGGTTTTAGCGAATCCCTTAAAGCCAGTCTCAGTTCGGATCGTAGTCTGCAATTCGACTACGTGAAGTCGGAGTCGCTAGTAATCGCAGATCAGCAACGCTGCGGTGAATACGTTCCCGGGCCTTGTACACACCGCCCGTCAAGTCACGAAAGTCGGTAACACCCGAAGCCGGTGGCCCAACCCCCTTGTGGGGAGGGGGCCGTCTAAGGTGGGACTGGCAATTGGGACTAAGTCGTAACAAGGTAGCCGTACCGGAAGGTGCGGCTGGATCACCTCCTTTCTAAGGAGCACACATCAGAACCCCGACAGCAGACACCGATTGTGTGTCTGGTTGGGTAGCTCAAGGGTGGAACATCCCTATCTGGCTCGTCCATACAGCGGTGACCGGGGTATGTGCCTCGTGTGAGCGTGTTGGTGGGTGGATATGAATGAATACGTTATTGGGTCCTGGAATCACAGGCCCCACACGGACGCGTAACCTTTTGGGTTGTGTGTGGTGTGTGGTGTGGTGGTTTCAATCAACGGACCGACCCAGACCATACGTGCGCTGCTATGCAGGGTGGGTGTGGGTGGTGTTTGGTAGTGGTTTGAGAATCGTATAGTGGACGCGAGCATCAACAACACAACTTTGTTGTGTTGTTATGTAATGTGATTTTTCTTGTGAAATCCGAAAGTGTTTTTTTCGCGCACACAATCATCAACCAACACAGTTGGTTGGTATGAGTGTGTAAGAGCGCATGGTGGATGCCTTGGCATCAGGAGCCGATGAAGGACGTGGAAATCTGCGATAAGCCTCGGGGAGCCGATAAACGGGCTGTGATCCGAGGGTGTCCGAATGGGGAAACCCCGCCACATGAGAGTGTGGTGACCCGCATCTGAATATATAGGGTGTGTGGGGGGAACGCGGGGAAGTGAAACATCTCAGTACCCGTAGGAAGAGAAAATAAAATATGATTCCGGGAGTAGTGGCGAGCGAAACTGGAAGAGCCTAAACCGTGTCAGTGTCAAGCGTGCTGGTGTTGCTGACGTGGTGTTGTGGGGTATGCGTGTCTCATCCAGCATGGTGGGGACGTTGATGTGTGTTGCGTGTAGTCGAAGCTGGTGGGAAACAGTACCGGAGTGGGTGAGAGTCCCGTAGACGAAACATGTGACCCCGACGTTGTGCATACACCCGAGTAGCACGGTACTCGTGGAATGTCGTGTGAATCTGCCAGGACCACCTGGTAAGGCTAAATACTTCCTGATGACCGATAGCGGATAGTACCGTGAGGGAATGGTGAAAAGTACCCCGGGAGGGGAGTGAAATAGTACCTGAAACCATGTGCTTACAATCCGTCAGAGCCTCCTTTGTTGGGGTGATGGCGTGCCTTTTGAAGAATGAGCCTGCGAGTTAGCGGTGCGTGGCGAGGTTAACCCGAGAGGGGTAGTCGTAGCGAAAGCGAGTCCGAATAGGGCGTCCCAGTCGCGTGTCCTAGACCCGAAGCGGAGTGATCTAGCCATGGGCAGGGTGAAGCGTGTGTAAGAGCGCGTGGAGGCCCGCACCCACTTCAGTTGAAAATGGAGGGGATGACCTGTGGTTAGGGGTGAAAGGCCAATCAAACTCTGTGATAGCTGGTTCTCCCCGAAATGCATTTAGGTGCAGCGTTGCGTGGTTCTTGCCGGAGGTAGAGCTACTGGATGGCTGATGGGCCCCACCGGGTTACTGACGTCAACTAAACTCCGAATGCCGGTAAGGTTCAGCGTGGCAGTGAGACAGTGGGGGATAAGCTTCATTGTCGAGAGGGAAACAGCCCAGACCATCAACTAAGGCCCCTAAGCGTGTGCTAAGTGGGAAAGGATGTTCAGTTGCGAAGACAACCAGGAGGTTGGCTTAGAAGCAGCCATCCTTGAAAGAGTGCGTAATAGCTCACTGGTCAAGTGATTGAGCGCCGATAATGTAGCGGGGCTAAGTACACCGCCGAAGTTGTGGCAGCATCCCTTTATAGCCGTAATGGTGGGGTGTTGGGTAGGGGAGCGTCGTGCTGGCAGTGAAGTCGCCGTGTGAACGAGTGGTGGAGCCGGTACGAGTGAGAATGCAGGCATGAGTAGCGAAAGACGGGTGAGAAACCCGTCCACCGGATGACCAAGGGTTCCAGGGCTAGGCTAATCCGCCCTGGGTAAGTCGGGACCTAAGGCGAGGCCGACAGGCGTAGTCGATGGACAACCAGTTGATATTCTGGTACCGACGCTCAACCGTCAATACCAAAACACATGATACTAACTTTCTGGCTCGTCCTTTGCGTCTTCGGATGTGATGTTGGCGAGTTGGTAAGGACCTGAGTGTGGAGTCGGTAAGCGCGAGGTGTGACGCAGGAAGGTAGCCAGGCCACGCGATGGTAGTCGTGGTCTAAGGTCGTAGCACGTGGGGGTAGGTAAATCCGTCCCCACACGTAGTGTGAGAGCTGATGGGCGCCCCATTTTGGTGGGGTGATCTGGTGATCCTATGCTGCCGAGAAAAGCATCGGCGTGAGGTTGTGTGTTGCCCGTACCCTATAACCGACACAGGTGGTCAGGTAGAGAATACTAAGGTGATCGAGAGAATCGTGGTTAAGGAACTCGGCAAAATGCCCCCGTAACTTCGGGAGAAGGGGGACCATCCTGGTGAAGCCAACGTGCTTGGTGATGTGCTGGTGGTGGTCGCAGAGGCCAGAGAGAAGCGACTGTTTATTAAAAACACAGGTCCGTGCGAAGATGTAAGTCGATGTATACGGACTGACGCCTGCCCGGTGCTGGAAGGTTAAGAGGACTCGTTAACCCTTTAGGGGTGAAGCGGAGAATTTAAGCCCCAGTAAACGGCGGTGGTAACTATAACCATCCTAAGGTAGCGAAATTCCTTGTCGGGTAAGTTCCGACCTGCACGAATGGCGTAACGACTTCTCTGCTGTCTCAACCACGAACTCGGCGAAATTGCATTACGAGTAAAGATGCTCGTTACGCGCAGCAGGACGGAAAGACCCCGAGACCTTCACTATAGTTTGGTATTGGGATTCGGTGTGGTTTGTGTAGGATAGGTGGGAGACTGTGAGACCTCGACGCTAGTTGGGGTGGAGTCGTCAAGTGAAATACCACTCTGACTATACTGGATTTCTTAACTTCGGACCCTGATCGGGTTCAGGGACAGTGCCTGATGGGTAGTTTAACTGGGGCGGTTGCCTCCTAAAGAGTAACGGAGGCGCCCAAAGGTTCCCTCAGCCTGGTTGGCAATCAGGTGTCGAGTGTAAGTGCACAAGGGAGCTTGACTGTGAGACGGACGTGTCGAGCAGGAGCGAAAGCTGGGACTAGTGACCCGGCCATGGCTTGTGGAAGCGTGGTCGCTCAACGGATAAAAGGTACCTCGGGGATAACAGGCTGATCTTGCCCAAGAGTCCATATCGACGGCATGGTTTGGCACCTCGATGTCGGCTCGTCGCATCCTGGGGCTGTAGTCGGTCCCAAGGGTTGGGCTGTTCGCCCATTAAAGCGGTACGCGAGCTGGGTTTAGAACGTCGTGAGACAGTTCGGTCCCTATCCGCTGCGTGCGTAGGAAATTTGTGGAGGCCTGTCCTTAGTACGAGAGGACCGGGACGGACGAACCTCTGGTGTGCCAGTTGTACCGCCAGGTGCATGGCTGGTTGGCTACGTTCGGGAAGGATAACCGCTGAAAGCATCTAAGCGGGAAGCCTGCTTCGAGATGAGATTTCCAACCCCACTTGTTGGGGGTGAGGTGTCCTATAGATTATGGGTTTGATAGGCCGGGTATGGAAGCACTGTGAGGTGTGGAGTTGACTGGTACTAATACGCCGATCACTCATACAACCATTTTGTTGGTTGGTGTGTGGGAGTAACGTTTACGGGTTTTATAAGGCTTAACGGGTCATGTTGCATGATGGTGTTCGCGTTCGCTGTACGGTTCTTGGACTGCTACTACACTCTTTGAGCATTTGGTTGCTTGGGGTGGTGGTGGTTCGTGTGGTTTTGCGGTGGTGATAGTGGTGGGGAAACGCCCGGTTAACCGTTCCGATCCCGGTAGCTAAGCCCATTCGCGCTGATGGTACTGCAACTTGGTGGTTGTGGGAGAGTAAGTGACTGCCGCAATATTCTTTAAAAGGGGAGGCCATCCTGTCGTTGACGGGGTGGCCTTCTTGTGTGTGGTGAGGGGTCATTCCATGTTTGGTGGGGTGACCCCTGACTCGTATTCATGGCCTTGTGTGTTTTCATGTGTGGTGTGGGGTTGTGTTGGGGTTGTCTCGTGTGTTGCGGGGTAGCCCCTTTTTTTATATTCAGTTCCGTGGTGTGGGGTACTGCCGAAGATGTGTGTCGTGTGTTCGGGGATTTTCTTGTTGAGTGTTGTACGCGACTGGACTCACTGGGATGGCTGGCAGGTTGAAGACAGAGCGTCGCAGCCAAGGAAACACGCAAGGTCCGTCCATTGGCATTGCTGCGTCATCTCCTCGCGCTACCCTTGAAGCCGAACAACCGAGCAGCAGCCTATGGGCAGGAAACTGAGGAGCACAGTGGAAACGAACAGGCGCACGATCATCAAGTCAGCGAGTGTGGTGGGCGGCGTCGCAGTCGTCGGGTCCTCTGCAGGGCTCGCCTCGGCGTGCACCTCGGAGGAGCCGGACGATTCACAGTCGAACTCTGGCGCAGATGCCACCGTTGAGGCTAGCGAGGTTCCGGTCGGATCCGGCACCGTCGTCGATGAAACCTATGTCATCACCCAGCCAAAGGAGGGCGAGTTCTACGCCTTCTCTTCCGTCTGCACACACCAGGGCTGCCAGGTTCGCACCGTGACCGAAAAGGAGATCGTGTGCCCGTGTCATTCCTCGAGGTTCTCGACGACTTCAGGTGAGGTGACCGGAGGTCCCGCTAGCGAGCCCCTCCCCGAATATTCGGTGTCTGAGAGCGGCGGGAAGCTGACGATCTCCGGCAGCTCCTGAACCCAGCGGACCTCACCTCTTGCGAGCGAACCCTTGTGCGAACTCGGTACTGTCCGTGGCCGATGGTCCTAGCTCAGCAGCAGTCCCGGAACCACTAAGGCAGCGGAGACGGCGAGCGTAAGGACGCTCGAGACGCTGAGATTGGTCATCTCCGACCGGCGCGTCCTCTCATTCGCTGCCCGCCACGAGAGGTTCGGCCAAGCTGTTGCCGCCAGATACACCGCGATGACATAACCGCCGAGGCTGAGCATCTAGACGTAGATAAACCACGAGCTCCAACCGCCGAAGTTCGCGATAAGCCGGACGAGCAGCAGCATGGCGACGGCAACGAGAAGATTGCTCAGCAGCATTGTTCGGGTTGTCGCTCGAGATGCCCGGATGGCGGCGAAGGATCCCCATGCGACGACGACTGCGCTGGCGATCTGAGAGAAGAGTTCGGGATTCATGATCGGTCTCCTGCCGACGAGATCAGATCAGCGGCATCGTCGACCCAGTTCGCCGAGTCGACGAGGACGACGATCCCCTCGTGCGACTCGGGGTCGAAACCGAGGTAGGACCGGTAACCGCCGGTGCCGCCGTTGTGCCAAGTGAGATTCGGACTGCGATCCTTCGTTGTGAACCAGGCCCAGCCGATGCGGTCGCTCTCGTCATAGTCTGCGCGAGGTTCGATCGCCTCGGCGCCTGGAGCCGTCCCGTCCATCGTCGCTCGCAGCCAGATGCTCATATCGTGCACTGTCGACCTGGCGGCACCCGACGGGGCCGTCCCGCCCAGTGTCCAGGGGGCGGCACTGAGCCCGGAGGCTGTGTACCCGTGGGGCAGTTCCTGCGCCGATTCGGGCACGTATGTGCTGTCCATACCCAAGGGCTCGGTGATCCGGTCGCGAACGAGCTCTCCGTAACTGGATCCGGTGACCGTCGCTAGGGCCTGGCCGAGGATCCCGAAGGCGAAGTTCGAGTACTCCGGCTCTTTCTCGCCCACGTCTACATCCTTGAGCGAGCCGACGAGGTCCCTCGCAGTCCCGCGATAGGGGTCTGTGTGGAGGTATCTCGAAAGTAGTCTCGCAAGGCCGTCTCCGAAGCTCAGCGCCGGTTCCTGCTTGGGCAGACCCGAACGCTGCGTGGCGATCGAGGTCAGAGTCACCTCGGCGACATCACCTTCGAGATCGGGCCACACATCGCCAAGTCGGGTACCCTCGTCGATCTCACCCCGCTCGATGGCGTCGGCGAAGAGCGCAGCGGTGAAGGTCTTCGTGATCGACCCAATCTCGAACTCGGAATTCTCGTCCGCACCGACCCCGCCCCAGGTGATCTCATCTCCGTTGACCTTCGCGGCCGCAACATGGTGCCAGTGCGCGCTGCCGAGGGTCTCCTCGACCTGTTTGACCAGACCGGCATTGCCGGTGGCCTGACCTTGGAATCCGCGGGGGAACGGTGTGATGACCATGAGGAGGGCCGCAGTGATCACAGCGGCGATGATTGCAGTCAGCCGTCGCTGAGGTGTGGCTGTCGTCGGGTGCGGGGGAGGGGTGCTCGTGTGCGAGGCGTTGGTACTGGTATCCATTTGCTGTCCTGTTCCAAGGTCAGTGCGGTGTCAGTGGGTGCCGATGAGGATGAGCGTGAGCAGGGGGATGATCTTCTGACCAGGGACCCTCCAATGCCCGCGCCGAGAATTCTCGAGCCAGCCGGCTCCGGCGAGGGCGTGGACGTGGTGGTAGATCTGGCCGGTTGTGCCGAATCGGTCGTCCTGGCCGAGCTGGGACACAGTGGTCGTGCCCTCGTAGACCGCTTGCAGGAGCTCAAGTCGGACTGGGTGGCCCAGTGCTGCCAGGGCAGGGGCCGCCTCGGCGAAGTTGAGGTCTTCAAGTGCAGCGGAGGGCAGACCCATCTGCCAGGAAACCGGGGACTCGGCGCCGGGTGGGGTGATGTGACCGGTGTAGACGACACCACCTTCGTCTCCCGCATGGTCGAGGAGGCCGTTGAGGGCCCAGAAGGTATCGTCCTCGGCAGCTCGGGCCGGTCGTCGGCTTGGGGCAGGGTCAACAGCAGCCTCGGCAGAAGCAGCAGGTAAGACCGCGGCATTCTCCAGGTCGGCGACCTTGCGCTCGAGCTCTGCCAGGCGGGCCTCGACTGTGCTCATTGAATCATCCTTCGACGGGGTACTCATAGCATCATAATACAGAATATACGTAATTACGTAAAGACATGAATTGCCAGTGTGGTGCCCGGTGCCAGACAGACTCAGGTGAGAGACCTAAACTGGTGGTGTGATGAGTACCGACGAACCGCGCACCGAGCCCACGCAACCGCGACCTGAAGCACTGCCCCAGGCCATCTCCGAGTCGAAAGCGCTCGGTGCTCCGATGGTCGTCCGCGGAATCCTCGGCGTCGCCTTCGGCTTCGCGACGGTCTTCTGGCCACGTGATGCGGCAAGCCCCAAACACCTGTCGATGGGCGTCGACATCGTCGACATCCTGTCCATCAGCTACCTCGTGCTGTTCGCCCTGGCCCTTGTCTACCAAGCACTCCGCTCGCCGCTGAGCGTGCGCACCGCGGTCTACGGCCAAGCTGTCATCACGATCCCCGCGATCGTGTTTCTGTTCCTTGCAGACCAACCCGCGGAACTGCGCGCGGCAATGAGCATCTGGGCCCTGCTCCACGGACTCATCGAGCTGTACAACTACCGTCAGCTCAAGTCCCACCCGATGGCCTCGGACTTCCTCATCGCGGCGGCCTGCCATGTGCTGCTCGGCGTGATCCTCATCTTCGGAGACGGATTCGGTGCGCTGTGGATCCTCGGCTTCACCGGTGTGGCCACGCTCATCGCCGGCGTCATCTTCATCATCGGCGGCTACTCGCGCATCAGCAAAGCCAAGCAGATCGCAGCCGGCAACGAGACATTCGTCGAGGGCCTCCCCGCAGCCGAGACTGATGATCCAGACGCATCCGACACCCCCGACGCATCCGACACACCAGACTCTCCCGACACTCCCGACGACAAGAACTGACATTCGCCGGGCAGCCGCCGAAGACCACGTCACCCGACGCCCCCAGCCGAACTCGAGAAGACCGAGGTGAGATGAGTACCGTCGAGCACGACTACGAGAATCTTTCCCCACTTACACCCATCGCCGCCTCCGTCAGCTCCTCGGGACTCCTGGGCGACCTGGCCGAAGCCAGCCGCGAACTCTCCCCGGAGCTCTTCCGCCGACTCTTCGAAGTCTCCCGTTCACCCTCACTCCTCATCGCCACCGACTACGACGGCACCATCGCGCCGATCGTCGACCTCCCCGGCCAGGCCTTCCCGCTGGACTCCTCGGTCGACTCACTGCGCGCGCTCGCTCTGCTCCCGTCCACCTCGGCGGGGGTGATCTCCGGTCGCAGCCTCCGCGATCTCGCGGCGATGTCACGGCTGCCCCGGGAGGTCCACCTCTTCGGCTCCCACGGCGGAGAGACGGACACTGTCGCCATCGACAGCCTCGATCCGGAGCAGCGCACGGCTCTCGACGGCCTCCGGCGAGACCTGTTCCAGACGCTGCCGACGACGATCATCGAACACAAGACCACCGGTGCGGCCGTCCACCTGCGCGGGCTCGACGAGGCAGAACGCCACAAGGTCGAATCCGCAGTGGATGAACTCGTTGACACTCACGCGATCTTTCCGACTCGGGGCAAGCAGGTCATCGACCTCTCGGTCGTCCCCTCTTCGAAGGCCGAGGCTCTGCAGCGTCTTCGGGAGCAGACCGGGGCACAGGTGGTCGTGTTCATCGGCGATGACACCGCGGACGAATTCGCCCTCGAAACGCTAGGGGAGGCTGACCTGGGGCTCAAGGTGGGCCGCGACTCTGCAGAGACGCACGCGGACTTCCCGATCAGCTCTCCGGAGGAGGTCTCCGTCGTCCTCGCCGCGATCTACGAGCTGCGCAAATCCTGGCTGTTCGGCAGACGCGCGACCCCGATCCACCGGCACAGTCTGCTGGGCAACGGGCAGTCGACGGCACTGGTCGACCCTTTCGGCAGCATCTGCTGGATGCCGCACCCGCTGCCGCATTCCTCGTCGATGTTCTCCGAAATCCTCGGCGCCGAGGCTGCCGGATTCTTCGCCGTCGACACCGAAGCCGGCACCGCCCCGCTGACACAGCGCTACCTCACCCACTCCACGCTCCTGGAGACCCGCTGGCCGGGCCTGAACTGCATCGACTACCTCGCCCCGGTCGACGCCAACAGCGACGACACCATCGTCGTGCGCGTGCTCACCGGCGACACCGCGGCCCGGATCCGCTTCGCCCCACGACTGGACTACGCCACCGTTCCGACGCGCATGATCCGCAGCCACGACGGCGTACAACTGCTCGGCACCTCCGAGCCCATCTCCCTGATCGCGCCCGGTGTCGACTTCGAGATCAGTGAGACCGGACAGTCACACACCGCCGAGGCGGTTGTCGTGCCCTCTGACATGCCGGGCGGCGTCGTGGTCCTCGTTCTGGCCTGCGGCACCGGCACCGGCGATGCCCGCTACATGGCCACCGGCGGTGAGCACCATGTGCGCCAGCGCGCCCTGAGCTTCTGGACCAACTGGGTCGACACCCTCAACATCCCCAGCCACCACCGCGAAGAGGTCATCCGCTCGGCGGTGACCCTGCGCGCCCTGTGCCACGAACCGACCGGAGGGGTGCTTGCGGCACCGACGACCTCCCTGCCCGAGGGCATCGGCGGCGTGCGCAACTGGGACTACCGCTACACCTGGCTGCGCGACGGATCGATGACCGTGCGCGCGCTGCTCTCCCTCGGGTCCACCGGTGAAGCCGAAGGATTCCTGTCCTGGCTGACTGGAATCCTGGCCCGTACAGTGTCCCCCGAGCAGCTCCACCCGCTCTACGCCGTCGACGGTTCCGCACTGACCACCGAGGCGGTGCTGGCCCACCTGCCCGGATACGCGGGATCCCGTCCGGTTCGGGTGGGCAACGCGGCCGAACACCAGGTCCAACTCGACGTCTTCGGCCCGGTCACCGAGCTCCTCAACGAACTCAGCGAACACCTCGGCGATCTTCCGGATTCGTATTGGACACTGACGTGTCAGATGGTCGAAGCCGTGAGCAAACGGTGGTTCGAAGCCGATCACGGGATCTGGGAGGCCAGGCGTCCGCCGAAGCACAACGTCTACACGCGTGTGATGTGCTGGGTGACCGTCGATCGGGCGCTGCAGATCGCCGAGCGCTTCGGCCGCGAACTTCCCGGCGCCTGGCGGCAGCTGCGCGAGGAGATCGCCCACGATGTGCTCGAGAACGGGTACAACGAAGAGGTCGGGGCCTTCACCGTTGCCTACGGTGAGACCGACCTCGACTCGGCGTGCCTGTTCGTGGGGCTCTCCGGTCTGCTGCCGGCCGACGACCCGCGCTTCGTCTCGACCGTCGATGCCATCGAGCGCGAGCTGCGAGTGGGTCCGACGGTCTTCCGCTACCGCTACGACGATGGGCTGCCCGGTCTTGAGGGCGGCTTCCACATCTGCACGACCTGGCTCATCGAGGCCTTCATCAAGGTCGGACGCATCGACGACGCCTGGGACCTGTTCCGTCAGCTGGACAACCTGCTGGGGCCCACCGGACTGCTGGCCGAGGAATACGATCCGGTCGCGGAGATGCACCTGGGCAATCACCCGCAGGCCTACTCTCACCTGGGCTACATCCGCGTCGCGCAGATGCTCGACGCCTACCGCCCCAGCTGAGCACGGCATACGGTCACCGGCAACCGGCACCCGAGAAACGGATTGAGTGTCAATACACGGGTGCAAGCGTGTGTTTTTCGACATGCAACCCGTGCCTCGGCGCAGGTGGCGTAGCCTCACTCGACGAGGAGGGTGACCACCTCGGCGATGCACGCAGGACGCTCTTCGCCTTCGATCTCGATGACGTGCTTGAGGATGACCTGGGTGCCCTTGTCTCCGGGAATGACCTCGTTGACGCTGACGGTGCCGCGCAGGCGAGAGCCCACCGGGACCGGCTGAGCGAAGCGGACCTTGTTGAGGCCGTAGTTGACGCGGATGGAGACGCCCTCGATGGTGAAGATCTCGCTCGAGAACTTCGGGATCAGGGACAGGGTGAAGAAGCCGTGGACGATCGTCGAACCGTAGGGGCCCTCTGCCGCGCGCTGTTCGTCGATGTGGATCCACTGGTGATCGTCGGTGACATCGGCGAAGGTGTTGATCGCGGCCTGGTCGATCGTCGTCCACTCGGACGAGCCCAACTCGGTGCCGACGAGTGACGTGATCTCATCGATTCCATTGAGTGTGCGCATTCTTGGTTCTCCTTTGATCCGTGACGGTCGCGCGTGATGGTCGTGCGTGGCGAGCGTCTTGCGTGTTCTTAGCGGACATTCGATTGAAGGAATGTCAGTACTTGGCACCTTACTTGTTCGCCTCGCATTTGGCACCGGTGTGTCCGGGATTCGGTAGCGGCATGGCGATGGTGTGTCCGGGATTCGGTTAGGTTGGGGGTATGGCACCCTCCACGGATGAACCACTGACTCAGCCGCTCTCACCCCGGTGGGTCGACCGGCCGGCAGGCTACCGACACTTCGAGTCGGCCCACTTCGTCGGTCATGGCCGCGAGACTTTCGATCGCTGCGCGGAGGAGCTCCTGCATTGGGAGGTGAAGATCCGCAGCGGGTTCGACATCGGTGTGCAGGCTCCGGAGGACGACACAGACCCCCTGAACGTCGGCAGCAGCTGCGCTGCGGGTGCTGCCGGCAGGGCCGCCGGTACGAGCGTCGGCGCGGGCCTCCCGCGGGTCCGGGCCGGACAGGAGCCGACGATCTTCGTGCGGCTCGGGCCGTTCCGCCTGCCCGAGCCGGCCCGCGTCATCGAGGTCTTCGAGGCTGAAGCAAGACGTGGCTTCACCTACGCGACGAAACCTGGATACCCGATCACGGGCGAGGAGTCATTCATCCTCATCCACGCTGACGATGATCGAGTCTTCCTTGTGCTGCGCTCCGTCTCACGAGCGGGAATGGGAATCTGGCGCCTCGGGGAGCCCTTCGTCCGCCTCGCCCAGATCATCTACCGCAGGCGATACTCACGTGCACTGCGAGGATGAGGACCGCGATTCCAGCGGGGACGAGGCCCACGCGGTCTGGGCAACCGCCATTGTGCGTACCGCCATTGTTGGCTCGCGTTCGAAATTTCCCACGAAATCGCATGCAACTCCACAATGACGCGACTGCGTAACCACGCAACCACGCACCGACTGCTGCCTTCCAGAAGCTGTCCAACAGTGGCCAATGGGTGCCGTGGGCCATGCGAAGCAGCCCTGCTGAAACCTCAGGCAGATTCGAGATACTGCTGGAGCGCTAAGTCCTGTGCCTCGGGGTCCGGGAAGACCGCCTCGGTGCGTGCACCACCGGTGATCGGATCATTGCTGAAGATCAGGCGAATGCCCAGCAGACGGGCCTGCCCCTGTGCGATGACGAGTCCCAGGCCCATGCCGCCGCCACCGGCGGAGACGAAGCGGGTCGGCCCGGTGTTGACGATGTCGGGTGGGTAGCCGGAACCGGAGTCGGTGATCGTGATGCTCCGGGTGCTCGTCTCCAGGCGGATCGGATCCCCGCCGTGCTTGATCGCATTGACGAGCAGGTTGGTGATGATGCGTTCGAACCGCCGGACATCGGTGACCAGCGTCGAATTCAGTGCCGCGTACTGGGTGTCGATCTCGTGACCGCCCAGAGCACCGGAGGCCGTCATCGTGCCCAACAGCGACTGGACCGTCTGGTCGATGTTGACGCGGGTGAACTCGGGGTTCGCTCGACCCGCATCGAGGCGCGAGACTTCGAGCAGGTCTTCGACGAGAACCTGCATGCGCTTCACCCGATCCTTGACGAGCTCGGCAGGACGCGAATCCTCTTCGAGCAGGTTGGCCGCGTTGACGAGGCCGGTCAGCGGAGTCCGCATCTCGTGCGCCAGGTCCGCAGTGAAGCGCTGCTCGGAGTCGATGCGCTCAGTCAGCCGTGTCACGGCTGTGTCGACCGCCGAGGCGAAGGCCGCGACCTCCTGGTCCGTGTCGTCGACGACATCGGCGATCCTGATGCTCGTATCTCCGGCCGCGATCTTCCGCGCGGCCTGGGCGCCCAGAGTCAGCCTGCGTGAGATGCGCCCTGCCACGATGGAGCCGACACCGCCGACGACCAGCGAGGAGCCGACCATTCCCACCAGCAGAGCCTGGTCGATGCGGCCGATGAGCTCCTGACTGTCCTTGGTCGAAGCGCGCACGGAGATCACCACGGTGTGGGTGCCGACCTCCATCGGGGCGGCCGCCCACACGATCTCCTCACCATCAACCTCGGAGCGCATCGTCACGCTCTGGCCCTTGAGCGCCTGGGCGCGTGCATCCTTGGGCAGAGCAGGGTCATCGATGCGGGCGTTGAGGGTGAGCACTCCGGTCTCGGAGAAGATGGCGACGGAGTTCGCGAGCTGCTCGGTCACGGTTGAGCGCATGCGGTCATCCTCGGCACGGGCCGCGGACTGGCGCAGCACGATGGAGCAGGAGAGCACGGCGATGATGACCGAGGCAACGATGAGAAGGGAGATCTTCCAGCGCAGTGACATGGGATCAGCCCGCGAAGCGGTATCCGAATCCGCGGACGGTCTCGATCATGTTGGCGCCGATCTTCTTCCGCAGGCGCTGGATGTGGACGTCGACGACACGGGAGTCGCCGGCCCATTCATAGCCCCACACGGTGAAGGCGATCTTCTCACGGGAGTAGACGTGCTCGGGCTGTTCGGTCAGGAGCAGGAGGACTCGCAGCTCGGTGGGGGTGAGGTGGACTTCCTCGCCGTCGATCTCCACGGTCAGGCGACCGGTGTCGAGGACCAGGGAACCCAGCCGCGTCCGGAACGGGCCGAGCTCGCGGTCAGACTCGGCGCTGCCGTTGTTGTTCGCGCCCGTACCCGTGTAGCCGCCCTGGCTGGAGCCCGACTGCATGGCCGGTGAGCTGTCAGGGCGGGGAGGGACGGTGACATCGCCGCCGATCATCTGTTCGTTGCCGCTGTCATTCAAGTCCCCCGAGGTGAATTTTCCGCCCGCGCCCAGGAACGTGTCATCGGACTCCAGCTGGGCCTTGAGGCGTTCGCGGGTGTCCATGCCGGGACTGGCTCCGAGCACCTCGGGGATTCCGTCCCCGGTGATCATGCCGCCGGGGCCGATCACGGTTTCGTGCTCCTCGTCCATTTCGGTGGTCGGGGAGTAGCCGAGTTTGTCGGTGCCGGTGGTGATGAAGCGGCGGACGACGGCGCGGATGCGGGCGTTGAGCACCTGCATGTCGAAAGGCTTGGTGAGATAGTCGTCGGCTCCGGCTTCGAGTGCCTGGACGATGTCGATCGCATCCGAGCGTGCGGAGATGATGATGATGGGAATGGTGGACCGCTCGCGCACGGCCCGGCAGATGGATGCGCCGTTCATTGTGGGCAGCATGAGGTCGAGGAGCAGAACGTCGGCACCATGTGCAGCGACGAACTCGTACCCCTCACGACCGTCGGCGAATGCCGACACCGTGTAATCGAACCGTTCCAGGCCGATCTGGGTTGTCTCCCGGATGACCTCGTCATCCTCAACCAGAACAATATGCATTACGTTTCTCCATTAAGCCGCGTGAAGCGTTGACCCGGTTCAAACCTACCTTCATGCAGGCGGAAGACCTGCACCGACCAACCCGAAGGGCAGCAGGCATCGTCACCATCGGCGTACATCGCCTCCTGCACTACCAGTGTCCCATTCTTACCTGGGCTGAGTTTCAGCTGGTTGCCGGTGGCGATCAGTTCAAGGCGTGGTTCGCCGTCCTTTTCGCTGATGACGGCGCCCGCAACGATCTCGCTCTTCTGCTGCGGATTGGCCACGGTGACGAGTTGGAACCTCTTATCGTCACTGAGGAAGGGTGTTGAGAATTTGAGACATTCCTTGCAGTCGGCGACGACCTGCGCAGACTCTGTCGCCTTCCCCGTCACTGCGACTCCCGAAGCGTCCATGATGAGCTTGCGGATCTCCTTGAGCGAGAAGGGATCGTCGGGTGGACCCGAATCTTTGTTGGCAGGTTCGAACAATGAGGGGGATGCCTTACCTTCAGGTTCGACCCGCAATCCCCTGTCCGGACCGCATGCGGTCATGCCCGCCAGTGTGAGCGTCGCAAGGACGGTTGCGATCACTGTTCTGCAGATTGAGCGCGGGCGCGACTTCTGACCAGGGGTGACCTGGTTCGGGCTGAGCGCGCGCGAAACCTCAGCAGAGGGGCGCCGAATGGGGGTGGGCACGTAGACATTTTTGCTTGTTCTGCTCGGGTAGTCCACCTGAGTCCCGTTTCGGGCGAATCAGGAACGGTCGATTGCCCACCTCGTCTCCGGGCTGCCGAGCGACCTCGGTGCACAGATTCTCAGCTGAGGTCGGTACGCTGGGGGCATGGCAGCATCGAAGTCTGAGAAGAAGTCCACCAGCACCGTGTCCTACAAGGATGCGTTCAAAGTGGGGCTCGTCTGCGGCATCGTCGTTCTGGTCCTGTCGATCATCGTCACCCGCGCCTGGCAGGACCCGACCGCATTCGGATTCGCCTTCGTCTATGCCGGTGCCGCGTTCGTCCTGGTCAGCGCCTGCGCCTGCATTCTCAATTGGGTGATGCGCAATGACACTCAGAATGACGATCAGACCTACCCGATCCTCAAATGAGCACAGCGGTCCTCCCTTAACCCCTGCCAGCAGACATAACCCCTGTCGGCTGAGGCCCACCTCGGTGACGTAGGCTTTTTCCATGGAGACCTGGAACACAGAACTGACGCCGTTGTCCTTCCTGCGCCGCTCGGCCGACGTCTTTCCCGACAAGCGCGCCGTGGTCTACAACGACCAGGAGATGACCTACCGCGAATTCGCCGCGGCCGTGGAGACCCGGGCGCATGCTCTGCGCGCAGCGGGCATCAAGCCCGGCGACCGAGTCGCCTACCTCATGCCCAACCTTCCAGAGGCACTCATCGCCGAGTTCGCCGTGCCGCTGGTCGGTGCCGTGCTGGTGCCGATCAACACCCGGCTGGCCCCCGAGGAGGTCCGCTACATCTGCAACCACAGCCAGGCGAAGCTGCTGGTCGTGGATGCGCAGCTGTGGCCCAGCGTCGCCCCCGTCATCGACGGCCTCGACACCGTCGAGCGCATCGTAGACGTCGAGGACACGACGATCGATTCCTCCGCCGAGGCGGTCCGCCCGGATTCGTCCTCACCCGTCGTGACCGGCCTGGACGAGTTCCTGTCCGGCGCCGAAGCTGACACCGAGGCGCTCAGTTGGAGCGTCGAGGACGAGCGCGCGACGCTGTCGATCAACTACACCTCCGGCACGACAGGACGGCCCAAGGGTGTGATGTACACGCACCGGGGCGCCTATCTCAACGCTCTCGGCGAGGTCATCCACTCCGAACACGACGAGAAGAGCGTGTACCTGTGGACGCTGCCCATGTTCCACTGCAACGGCTGGTGCACGGGTTGGGCGCTGACTGCAGCCGGCGGCACCCAGGTGTGCCTGCGCGAGGTGCGCGGAGACGTGATCTGGGATCTCATCGATCGTCACACGGTCACCCACCTCAACGGTGCCCCGACCGTGATGAGCACGGTCATCAACGCCGAGCGGGCGCATTCCCTCGACCGGGCAGTGACGGCAACGATGGCAGGCGCCGCACCGAGCCCGACTCTCATCTGGCAGATGGAGGCACTGAACTTCGAGATCGTGCACGTCTACGGCCTCACGGAGACCTACGGCCCGTACACGGTGTGCGAGTGGCAGGATTCGTGGGATTCACTGGATGACAAGTCCCGGGCCAGGCTCCGCGCACGGCAGGGAGTCGGCATGGTCCAGGCCGATCAGGCGCGCATCGTCGCCCTCGAGTCAGGTGACGAGCTCGTCGACGTTCCAGCCGACGGACAGACGATCGGAGAGATCGTCATGCGCGGCAACAACGTGATGAAGGGCTATTTCCGCGATGAAGATGCCACCGTGAAGGCCTTCCAGGGTGGCTGGTTCCACTCCGGTGACCTGGGCGTGATGCACGAGGACGGCTACATCGAACTGCGTGATCGGTCGAAGGACATCATCGTCTCCGGCGGAGAGAACATCTCGACCGTCGAGATCGAGCAGGCGATCTCCTCGCACCCGGGAGTCCTCGAAGTCGCCGTCATCGGAGTCCCCGACGACAAATGGGGCGAACGGCCGAAGGCATTCATCATCGTGCGTGAGGGACAGCCGGTCACCGAGGCAGAGGTCATCGACCATGTGCGCACGCAGATCGCGAAGTACAAGGCCCCACGCGAGGTCGAAGTCGTCGAGGCACTGCCCAAGACCTCGACCGGAAAGATCCAGAAGTTCGAACTCCGCAACCAGGAATGGGGCGACCGGCCCTCACGCATCCAGGGCTGACGCGTGGGCCCCGCCGGGGCGAACCGTGGGAGGGCCCACGCCGGGGTGAACCGCGGTGAGGGTCCTCACCCGCGTCCTACCTGAACCTCAGCAGGCGCAGGCTGTTGAGGACGACGAAGACCGAGGAGAACGCCATCGCGGCACCGGCGATCATCGGGCTCAGCAGTCCGAACGCAGCGATCGGAACGGCAGCCGTGTTGTAGGCGAAGGCCCAGAACAGGTTGCCCTTGATCAGGCCCAGAGTCTTCCGGGACAGGCGGATCGCCTGCGGGATCTGACGCGGATCCGAACGCACCATGGTGATGTCCGAAGCCGCCATCGCCGCGTCGGTGCCCGATCCCATCGCGATGCCCAGGTCGGCACCGGCCAGGGCCGCGGCGTCGTTGATGCCGTCACCGACCATGGCCACCGCCTGCCCCTGAGCCTGCAGCTCATTGACCACGGCGATCTTGCCTTCGGGGCGGACATCGGCACGGATCTCGGTGATGGAGAGCTTGCCCGCGACCACCTCGGCGGCTTGGGCATTGTCCCCGGTGAGGAGGACGGTGTTGATGCCGAGCGAGTGCAGTTCGGAGATCGCCTCGGCGGCACCGGCCTTGATCTCGTCCGAGACGAAGGTCAGTCCCCGGAAGTGAGAGTCGATGGCCAGGGCGACGATCGTGGCGCCGGTGGGCACATCCACAGCCGAGAACGAGACGTCGATCCCGCGCTCTCGGAGCAGATCCGGGCGCCCAGCGATCACCTCGGCGCCGTCGATCGTGGCCTGCAGTCCGCCGCCGGGAATGTTCTCGAAATCATCCACCGCCGAGGCGGCCGATCGTTCCGGACGCGCGCTCGCCTGCGCGAGCGGCTGAGCCTCGACCCGCGAATCCGTGTCGGACCATTGCCGCGTGCTGGCGGACTCGACGATCGCGCGGGCCACGGGATGCTCGCTCTGTGACTCCAGTCGAGCCAGAGCCGTGAAGTCCTCGTCACTGAGCTGCGTCGCCTGCAGGGACATGACGCCCGTGGTCAGGGTGCCCGTCTTGTCGAGGACGACCGTGTCGATCGAACGACTCGACTCGAGTGCTTCGGGCCCGGAGACGAGGATGCCCAGTTGGGAACCGCGCCCGGACGAGACGGCCAGAGCAGTCGGCGTGGCCAGACCCAGCGCACAGGGGCAGGCGATGATGAGGACGGTGAGCGCGGCGTGCAGGCCCATCGCCCAGTTGCCGGTGATCAGTCCCCAGGCCAGGAGCGTGAGGGCGCTGATCGCGAAGACGATCGGCACGAACACCGCGGAGATCCGGTCGGCCAGGCGCGCGACGGCCGGTTTGCCCGTCTGCGCACGGCTGACCAGATCGGCCATGGCGGCCAGGGTCGTATCGGATCCGACTCGGGTGGCTCGGACCTCGAGCGCACCCGAGGTGTTGATCGTGGCGCCGGTGACCGAGTCGCCGAGTCCGACCTCGACGGGAACGGATTCGCCGGTGAGCATCGCCTGGTCGATTGCGGAGTGGCCGGCGATCACCTCACCGTCGGTGGCGATCTTCTCGCCCGGACGGACGATGAAGACATCGTCGACGGTGAGCTCGTCGATCGGGACCTGGACTTCCTCCCGAGCGCCGTCGCTGCGATCGCGCAGCACGCTCGCGGATTTGGCACCCAGTCCCAGCAGTGCCTTGAGAGCGGCGGTGGCGCGGTTCTTCGCCCGGTCCTCGGTGAGCTTGCCGATGAGCAGGAACACTGTGATCGCGGCCGCGGCTTCGAACCACACGTGATAGTCGCCGGGGATCTGCCAGCCGTGGCCCGCGGCCACCGCCCGACCCAAGGTGATGTATGAGTAGAGGCTGGCGACGATGATTCCGACGCTGACGAGGGTGTCCATGGTCGTGGACCTGCCCCGTGCGGCCTTGAACGCTGCCGAGTGGAATGGCCACGCGCCCCAGGTCACCACGGGCAGGGCGAGGATCGCGACGATCCACTGCCAGCCGGGGAAGTGCCAGCTCATGACCATGGACACGGCCACGATCGGTACTGCGAGAAGCAGGGATCCGAGGAACCGAGGTCGCAGATGCCTGGGATCGTAGTCGACGATCTCAGGCCCGCTCGCCGAGGTGGTCTTGACTGTGGCGCCGTATCCGGCCTTCTCGACGGCGGCAGTGAGGTCCGCGTCGGTGAGCTCGGATTCGACGACCACGTGGGCGGAATTGAGGGGGAGGTTGACCTCCGCGCTGACTCCGTCCAAGCGTGTCAGCTTCTTCTCGATGCGCGCCGAGCACGATGCGCAGGTCATTCCCGTGATGTCGAGATCGACCTCGCGTGACATCACTTCACCTCATAGCCGGCTTCATCGACGGCGGCGCTGATCGCGCCGTCGTCGAGGTCCCTTTCGGAGGTGATGGTCACGGGGGAGACCCCGCCGGCATTGAGCTCGACGGTGACGTCGGTGACTCCGGGCAGTGCTCCGAGCTCCTCCTGCACGGCGCCCACGCAGTGGCCGCAGGTCATTCCGGTGACCTTGATGGTGGTTGTCGTCATGATGTGTCTCCTGTCTTCGCGCGTCAACCGGCAGGTATGCCGATGATGTCGCCTCAGCTCTTGATGAGCCGGGCGATAGCGGCTGAAGCCTCTTCGATCTTCTTGCGTGCTGCCTCGTCGTCGCCGGAAGCGGCGGCGTCGACCACGCAATGAGCGATGTGCTCTTCTAAGAGGTTGATGGAGACCGCGTGCAGCGCGGCCGTTGCTGCGGAGACCTGGGTCAGGATGTCGATGCAGTACTTGTCGTCATCGATCATCTTTCCGATCCCACGGACCTGACCTTCGATCCGTTTCATCCGCTTCGCAAGGGCGTCCTTCTGCGGGGTATATCCATGATGCTCAGTCATGACGATACTATATACCCCCTTAGGGTATGTGTCAAGTGGCCGGCCCCCCGCGCGCTCTGACATGGAGAGCCTCGGCCATTGTGCAATTGGTCTCACCGTGGGCCCCGGGCGTCGCCAAGCTCCTACAATCGAATCATGCGTGTTGCCAGACTGTATCGATTCCCCGTCAAGGGGTTCCCCGCCGAAGAGATCTCCGAGGCGGATGTGCGCACCGAGCGAGGCATCATCGGCGACCGGGTCGCGGCGTTCACCAACGGCAGCCTCGACGTCCCCGACGACAGCTGGCACAGATACTCCGCGTTCACCGTGCTCAAGAACAACACCGACCTGCAGAAATGGCAGGTGGCACTCGATCTCGCCGAGGTGCCTGAAGGGTCTTCGGCGACCGTGACCCTGACGTCCCCGACCCAGGAGTCCACGACCTTCCGCACGGATGACCGGGACTCAAGGGCCGCCTCGGCGGACTTCCTCTCTGCCCGCATACCCCCGCAGGGTGACTTCCCTCGCGCGCTGAGCGTCGCGGATCAGGGGATGTTCGACTCGCAGGCCTCGGGAATCTCGATCATCAACCCGGCCACGGTCGCCGCGATCTCCCAGACCGCCGAGGGGCAGGCGGCCCTGGCGCCGGACGAAACCGAACTCGACCCGCTGCGCTTCCGCGGCAATGTGCTCGTCGAGGGACTCGCTCCCTTCGAGGAATTCGCGCTCATCGGCAAGATCGTCCGCCTCGGCGGGGTGCGCCTGGCCATCACCCAGGCGATCGAACGCTGCCCGGCGACCACGGTCAACCCCGCCACCACCGAGGTCGACGTCAACGTCCCCCGGGTCTTGGCCTCGGCATGCGGACACCTGCACTGCGGCATCTACGGCCGCATCCTCGAATCCGGCCTGGTCAGTACCGGTGATGAGAGCGAGATCGAAGGCGAAGCCCCGCGCGAGCTCGTCAAGACCGCGCGGACTCCGCGCTTCATGACAGTGTTGGGCAGCCAGCAGATCTGCAACGACATCGTCGAGGTCTCACTGCGCGATGATCAGGGCTGGATCCGCGAATTCGACGAACCCGGCACCAGCCTGCGCGTCCACCTCGAACTGGTCGAACCGTTCTGGCGAACCTATACGATCACGGACGTGTCCGATGACATCGTCTCTATCGCGGTGCGCACCCAGGGCAAGGGCTCCCGAGCGGTCGCAGAACTCGCCGCCGGACAGTCCATCCTCGCCTCCGGTCCGCACGGAACGATGACCGCCGAGCGGGTCTTCGGCGGCACGACCGCGCTGGTCACAGCGGGCATCGGCATCACGCCGAGCCTCGGACTGATGCGCGGGGCGGAGTTGTCAGGCACGGACAAGATCAGGCTCGTCCACGTCGACCGCGACCACCGGACGGCCTGTCTCTGGGACCGCCTGCAGAAGCGGGCCGCGTCTCGGACGGTCCCGGTCGAGGCCCACCATCGTGACACCGCGAGCCAGGGCAGGCCGGGTCACTCGGACCTCGTCGACTGGCTGGCAGGCTGCGACAACGTCATGGTCTGCGGACCCGCCGATTTCACCCGCGCAGTGCTCGAGGCCAGCGCCGAGGCCGGAGTTCCGGCAGTGCACCAGGAGATCTTCGCCTCCCCACACACCGGTATGAGTGAGGCCATCGCCCAGTGTCCGCCCGCCGAGGTGACTCTGGAGAATTCGGGGACCAGCTTCCTCTGGGAGCCGCAGCAGGGGACCCTGCTCGAAGCACTGGAAGCGCGCGGACTGCGTGCCGACAGCTCCTGCCGGGGCGGCTCGTGCGGAACCTGCGCCGTGTCCTTGGCCGCCGGGTCGGTCATCTACCCAGTGGAGCCCGCCGCGCGGATCACCGCTGACGAGGTGCTCGTATGCTCCGCCGTCCCGGCCGGGCCCATCAGCCTCGGGATCTGATCAGCCCCAGCCTCGGAAGCTGATCGACCCCAGCCTCGGAGACTGATCAGCCCCGGCCTCGGCGCAGTGGGTGGCAGAATGGAGCCATGCCCAAGGATCAGCGTGCCAAATTGTCAGGAGGACTGACAAAATCAGTGGGACGTGTGAGCCGACGAATGAAGCTCGGCGTGGCCGGGCGCATCATGTTCGCGAACTCGATCATGCTCGTGGGCATCATGGTGCTGACAACGAGTCTCCTCTACATCCAGCTCTCCCAGCTGAACCAGAAGCGCGAACAGGACCTGCTGCGCTCTGCGGCTGACAATATGTCTATCTCGCTGAGCCTCGTCGGGTCCGGTGAGACCAGTCCGGCCGATTTCATCGACCAGGACTCGCATGAGAACGTCGAGACGATGCTCGACAATGTCGTGAGCGAATACGACTTCGATGTGGCCGCAGTCGTCCCCATCGACTACCTTGTCACTCCTCCGTCCCTGGGTTCGTCGAACCGGCAGGAGCGCAACGAAGCGAATATCGTGTCCTCCACCTCGGGCGATGTGCCCGATGGCTCCATCGATCAGCTCGCCGCGGCAGTCGATGGTTCGAAGGTCTCCGACGGTGAGTCCATCGTCCGCTTCCTCGACGACGGCGGCCCCGGCGGGGGCACGATGTACGTCATCAGTCCGGTCTTCGCAAAGCACCTCGGCGTCGATGGCGTCGGTCCCGACACCGTCGTCGGTGCCGTCATCGTCGGCAACTCCGCCGATTCGGTGCGGGAGGGCTTCTTGGCCCAGAGCAACTGGCTCATCGGCATCGCCATTACGACTCTGGTCCTGGGCATCGCCGCCTCCTGGGCGACCTCCCGCGGCCTGCGCCGAGTCACCGGCGACTACGGGGCCACGGAGCTGCGCAACATGCTCGAGTTCTACTCTTCGGTGCTCAAGGCCGTGTCTGAAGGCCTGCTGCTCGTCGACCGTTCGACGGGCATCGTCCTCATCAACGCCGATGCACGCGAACTCCTGGGGCTTCCCTCTGCCGGCGAGGGCTCCACGGGTGAGGAGATCCCAGGCACCGACGACCCGGTCGGGGCGACCTCGCCGATCGGCGGCATCGCGCTGCGCGACCTCCATCTGCCCGATGCCCTCATCGATCTGCTCTCGTCTGGTCGGTGGGCCCGCGATGAGATCCATTACACCGACGATCGGGTGCTCGTCGTCAACCAGCAGCCCACCGATGCCGCCAGCGACACCTGGGTCGTGACGATGCGCGACCACACCGAACTCGCCGAACTCTCCGGCGAACTCGTCTCCGTCCGATCGTTCTCCGACTCACTGCGCGCACAGACCCATGAATACGCGAACCGGCTCCATATGGTCGTCTCCCTGCTGGAGACCGGACATGTCGACGAGGCGATCGAATTCGCGGCCAAGGACCTCGATGACCTCAACCGGGTCACCGGCGATGGCCAGATGAGCTTCGACCACCCCGTGCTCTCCGCACTGCTGCTGTCGAAGATCGCCCAAGCCGCCGAGGTGGGCATCGACATGACGGTGGACACGGCGGGACTCTCGGGCCGCCTCGGCGGGGACGACCGTGACCTGGCGACCATCCTCGGCAACCTCATCGACAATGCATTCGACGCCCTGAGCAGGCAGGACGTGCTGCCTGAGCACAAGCGGGTGCATGTGCACCTGAGCGGGACAGGCGGGGCAGGCGGCTTCACGATCGAGGTCAGCGACGATGGTCCGGGCATCGACGAAGAACACGTCGACGCGATCTTCGAACGGGGCTGGTCGACCAAGCACGACGGCGTCGAGACCGACAAGGGACTCGGCCGGCAGGAGACCGGCACCCGTGGGGTCGGACTGTCACTGGTCGTTCAGGCGATCCGCCGCCTCGGCGGGGCCGTGGACGTGCAGGGCCGAGGCGAGGACTGCGACGATTTCCAGGGTGCTGTGCTCACGGTGTGGCTGCCCGACGATGGGTACGTCGATCCCGGTGCGCTCGGCCAGACATCCGGGCTCCCCTCCGCGCGGATTGCGGCATCGAACCAGCCGCCGACGGGAAATCCGCCCACGGGGCCGATCCAGATCGTGCGCGGCGACCGCGACGACCGCGACTGAGCTGCTCGGCGGCCCGGCAGTTCGAGCCGACTTCGCAGGCGGTCGGCAGCCTGAGCTGCTCAGCGGGCGGTCGCCTGTGGTGGGCGACGTCCCAATGAATGAAACATTTCCGCGACATCGCGTGGATCCGGCTTAGGCTGTGCAGGAATGCCGGGCCGACGACCACGCGTCATCGGCTGAAGCGAATACGAGTGGAGGAACTATGGACCAGGACATCGTCGTTTGCGAACCGCTGCGCACCGCGATCGGAGGATTCGGAGGACAGTTCCGCGACATCCCCGCCCACGAGCTCTCCGCCACCGTCGTCCGCGAACTCATCGCCAGGACCGGACTCGATCCCGAACTCGTCGCCGACGTCATCATGGGACAGGGCTACTCCACCTCCGAGGCTCCCTGCATCGGCCGTGTCACCGCACTCGACGCGGGCCTTCCCGTGACCGTGCCCGGCAAGCAGGTCGACCGCCGCTGCGGTTCCGGACTGCAGGCGGTCATCGACGCCTCGATGGTCGTCGGCTCCGGCAACGGAGACTTCGTCATCGCCGGCGGTGTCGAATCGATGTCCCACGCACCCTTCTACAACGACACCATCCGCTGGGGAGTCCGCGGCGGCAACGCCGAATTCACCGACTCCCTGGGCCGCGGCCGCACCACTCCGGGCGGAAAGAACTACCCGGTACCCGGAGGCATGCTCGAGACCGCAGAGAACCTGCGCCGCGAGTACTCGATCGGCCGCGAAGAGCAGGACGAACTCGCATACAACTCACACCAGCGTGCAGCCGCAGCTGCCAAGGACGGTCGCTTCGCCGAGGAGATCGTGCCGGTGACGATCCCCGGCACCCGCAAAGTCGCCGAGCATCAGGTCGACGCCGATGAGCACATCCGTCCCGACACCAGCATCGACAAGCTCGCCAAACTGCGTCCCATCCTGGGCAAGGGTGATGACCAGGCGACGGTCACCGCAGGAAACGCTTCGGGACAGAACGACGGAGCTGCCGCGAGCATCGTCACCACCCGCGCTGCCGCCGAGGCACAGGGGCTCAAGCCGCTCGGCCGCCTGGTCAGCTGGGCAGTGGCCGGCGTGCCGCCGAAGACCATGGGCATCGGCCCCGTCCCGGCCACCGCCAAGGCACTCGAGAAGGCCGGGCTGAGCTTGGCCGACATCGACCTCATCGAACTCAACGAGGCCTTCGCCGCCCAGGCGCTGTCCGTGACCCGCGAATGGGGCTTCGGCAAGGACGACTTCGACCGCCTCAACGTCAACGGCTCCGGAATCTCCCTGGGCCACCCGGTCGGTGCGACCGGCGGTCGGATCCTGGCGACGATGCTGCGCGAGATGGAGCGCCGCGACGCCCGCTACGGACTCGAGACCATGTGCATCGGCGGAGGTCAGGGCATCGCCGCAATCTTCGAACGCGCCTGAGGATTGACAGCGTTCCAGTCCTGTGTCACGGATGTGCCCAGGCTGTAACACGAACAGCGGCAGACCCGCAATCGCGACGGTTAGACTGGCGGCATGTCAGATACAACTGAGCCTGAGTCGAGCATCGGTGTGCTCGTGGTTGAGGACGAGGCAGTCGCCGCCCGAGCCCACGCGAAGTACATCGAGCGCATCGACGGCTATCACCTGGCGGGCGTGGCGAAGAACGCCACTCAGGCGATGGCTGCTCTGACCGGAAAGATCTACGGTCTCAATGCGGACTGCATCAACCTCGTCCTCCTCGACATGAACCTCCCCGACGGCCACGGACTGCAGGTCTGCCGGGCCATCCGCGGTCATCGCGTCGACGTCGACATCATCGCCGTCACCGCGGCCCGGGACATGCAGATCGTGCAGGAGGCACTGTCCTACGGTGTTGCCCAATACATCATCAAGCCGTTCACCTTCCCGGTCTTCAAATCCAAACTTGAGGCATACTCCTCCTTCCGCAACAGCCTTGGCGGGGACAGCACCGAGGGCGAGGTCACCCAGACCGACGTCGACACCGCAATCGCAGCACTGCGCACCCACACGGTGACTGCGACTGCCAAGGGCGTCCCGGATGCCGTGCAGACCGAAGTGAAGTCCGTCCTCGACGCCAAACCCGGACAGTCCGCCGCCGAGGTCGCCGTTGGTCTCGGAGTCTCCCGAGTGACCGCACGTCGGTACTTGGAGGCCATGGCCGACGCGGGCATGCTCGCCCGCCGACCCCGGTACGGAGCGGCTGGCCGGCCGGTGCTCGAATACACCGTCGTCACCGAGGACGCCTGAACCACCCCCTCGACACCCGGACCCCCATCCCCGCCACCCCTCGACGCCCGGACCTCTATCCTCACCATCCCCGAGACCCGGACTCGTACCCCACCCGCTCGTACCCCACCCGCTCGTACCCCACCCGCTCGTCCACTCATGCGCTCGCGCCCCCCGGCATGTGGACTTCCCGAGTGACTGCATCGATGATTGACCTATGACAAAGAAGTCCACAACCTGGCTGGCGATCGCAATCGTCGTCGTGCTGCTGGCCTGCGCGGGCACCTTCGCCTTCTTCACATTGCCGCTCAAGGCAAAGACGGCAGCCGAAGACGCCACCGCCGACCTCAACAGCGGGACCATCGAATCGAGTGTCTGGTCGGATGAGAAGACGGCGAAGAAGCTGCACGAACTGGTCCTCGGAACTGTCGCTCAGAGCATGAAGAAGCGCTCGGTCGAGCTCACCGGCACCGAGAAGCACGGTGACGACGTGATCGCGAAACTGAAGTGGACATGGACGAACCAGGATGGAGAGCCCTGGGAATACAGCTCCGAGCTTCCTCTGCACAAGAAGGGTCTGCTCTGGTCAGCCGAGCTCACCCCCACGGTGCTTCACCCGGACCTCGACAACGGACGAGTTCTCGTCTCGCAGAAGAGTCCCGGCGCACGTGGTGCGATCCTCGGTGAGGACGAGAAAGAGCTGATGGCCGAGGGGCCCGTCGTCGATATCGGCATCCACCCGGCCAAACTCGACGAAGCCGGCGGCAACAGCAAAGGTGGCCAGGACACTCTCACCACGCTTCAGGACGAACTCGACATCGATCTCAAGGCGCTAAAGGAGCGCATCGACAAGGCCGAACCCGAGCAGTTCGTTCCCGTCATCACCTTGCGCGAGAGCGACTACAGACAGGTCAAGGACACGATTCACTCCCTTCCCGGCACCGTCTTCAACTCGCACACTCAGCCGCTGAGCCGGAATAAGGGCTTCGCGGGTCCGACGCTGGGAACGGCCGGGGCCGCCAGCGCCGAGGAGGTCGAGGCCTCGGATGGAGAGCTCACCGGCGAGTCCATCGTGGGCAAAAGCGGACTGCAGAAGGCCTTCGACGAAGAGCTGAGCGGGCCGGGCAGCGAAGCGATCTACATCGCGGACGCCGAGAAGGACGGCGGCGACGAAGGCGCCGGCGAAGGCAGCGATTCCGACGAAGGCAAGGCCGCCGAGCCCGTGCTGGTCCACGAATTCCCCGATCATGACGGCGAGGACATCACCACGACACTCAATGTCGGCGTGCAGGAGGCCGCAGACACAGCGGCCGCGACGGGCAAGAAGCCCACGGCTCTCGTGGCGATCCGGCCCAGCGACGGTCACATCATCGCTGTGGCCAACCAGGATCCCGAAGGTGCCGCCTGGGACCGGGCGCTGACCGGGCAGTACGCGCCCGGCTCGGTGTTCAAGGTCGCCTCGGGTCTCGCCCTTCTGGAGTCAGGAGTCGATGCGAAGACGACCCTCGACTGTCCGAAGACCACGACGGTTGATGGAAAGAGCTTCAAGAACGCCGAAGACCATGTCCTGGGCGAGGTGGCCTTCGAAGATGACTTCGCCGAATCCTGCAACACCGCATTCGTCGATGCCGCGGAGAAGGTCTCGGCCTCGGACGTGGCGAATGCGGCATCGAGCCTGGGCATGGACGACATCGATCTCGGAATCGAGGCGAAGATGGCGACCGTTCCCAGCGACGATGACGCGGTGACGCACGCGGCGCAGATGATCGGCCAGGGCAAGGTCAACTCCAGCCCTCTCGCCGTGGCGGTGATGGCCGCCTCCGTGGCCGCGGGAGACACGGTCGATCCGCTCCTCGTCGCCTCTGGTGATAGCGAGGACGGCAGGGACAGCGAGACCGAGAGCGGACAGGCGATCGACGCCGATGCGGCCACGACGATGCAGAAGCTCATGCGCCGCGCAGTGACCGACGGGACCGCCGATGCGCTGCAGGGCGTCCCCGGCGAACCGGTCCACGGCAAGACCGGCACCGCCGAATACGGTGGCGAGACCCCTCTGCGCACCCATTCCTGGTTCGCCGGGTATCAGGGCGACGTGGCCGTGGCCGTCCTCGTCGAGGACGGCGGATTCGGCGCCGAGGCGGCTGTGCCGGTTGCGAAGAAGTTCTTCACAGAGCTCAACTGAGGAAGGACCTCACCCTATCTGCGCTGCGGAAGAATCTCACTTCATCCGCAGCGCGCGCATGACTTCGAAGGCCGTCGTCAGGGTGCGAGCGAAACGGGACTGATCGATCGGGCCGAATGGGGCGATGGGAATCAGGTTCTGCTCGGCGATGCTGTGCGTGTGCGTGAACTGGTAGAGACCCTCAACGCCATGTCGATGGCCCATTCCTGAAGCCTTGACGCCGCCGGCAGGGGAATCGATCGACCCCCAGGCGGCTACGTATGCCTCATTGACATTGACCATCCCGGAATCGAGTTGTCGAGCTGTTTCGATCCCGCGGGACTGGGAGTAGACGCTGGCATTGAGGCCGTATTCGGAAGCGTTGGCTCGTTTGATCGCCTCCGCATCGCTGGCCACCGGATACACGGCGACGACAGGCCCGAAGGTCTCCTCAGCAAACAGCTCGGCGTCCTCGGTGACATCGGTGAGCACGGTCGGCGAGTAGAAATACGGGCCGAGCTCCGGGACCGGGTGGCCTCCTGCGATGATCCGAGCTCCGCTGGCTCGTGCCTGTTCGACGTGCTCGCTGACCCGGGCAAGCTGCTTCGGCCCAGCCAACGACCCCATTCCCGGCCCATACGCGTAGTCGGCGCGCAGTTCGAGGTTCCGGGTCGCCTCGGCGAAATGGGCACAGAACTCGGGGTAGAGATCCTCATGGACATAGATGCGCTCGATGGACAGGCACAGCTGGCCGGCCGAGGAGAAGCACCCGCGCACCGCCCCATCCACGGCCGAGGGAAGCTCGGCATCGGAGAGGATGAGCATCGGGTTCTTTCCGCCGAGTTCAAGGGCGGTCGGAAGCAGACGTCGAGCAGCCTCGGCGGCAATGGAGCGTCCCGCAGCGGTCGAGCCGGTGAAGGAGATCCCATCGGCACCGGCCATCAGGGCAGGGCCCACCTCTTTGCTGGGTCCGGGAACCAGCTGCCAGGCCTCCGCGGGCAGGCCGCAGGCAATGGCCAGACGACGCATGATGATGGCCGTCAGGGTTGTCTGGCTGTCAGGTTTGTGCACCACCGCATTGCCGGCGGCCAGAGCCGCAAGCAGGTCGGTCGCGCCCAAAGTCAGCGGATAGTTCCAGGGGGTGATGAACCCGACGACGCCCAGGGGCGTGCGGGTGACCTCTGTGCGTGTGAGGACGGGAACGGCACCGCGGCGGCGCTCCGGCCGCAGACGGGCGGGAGCGGTCACGCCATAGTGACGGCACACATTGTAAGTATCGAGAATCTCGTCATAGGCGTGGATGCGGGCCTTGCCGGTCTCGTATTGGATGATGTCGAGGAGGAGATCCTCGTGTCGGCGCAATGCAGAATGCAGGCGCAGCAGCACTCGGGCGCGGTGCTCGGGGGACCGTGCGGCCCAGGCCTCGCCGGCGATGCGCGCAGTGGCATAGGCCCGTTCGATATCAGCCGGGGTGTTGATGGAGAAGCGGGGGAGTTCGAGGCCGGTGAACGGGTCGGGGCTGACCATGGGATCGCCGCTGCCTGACGCCTCGGCGTAGGGATCACTGTCGAGGAATTCGCGGAGCCGATCGGTGACATGGGTGATTTGGTCCGAGGGGGTGGCGGTGCTGGTGGCGTTCGTGTGCATCATGCCTCCGTGTCGTCAGCGAATGGGTGGAATGCGGCCTGTGGAACCACTAACTTACGCTACAGTATCTTCATGGTCTCACGTGAACTGCGTCACGCACTGAAGGGGGTCGAGGACCCCGTCGCTGTGATCGATCTGGAGGCGTTCGACGCGAATGTCACCGCCTTGGCCCAGCGCGCTCAGGGCCTGCCGATCCGCGTCGCCACGAAGTCGCTGCGGACTCCCGCTGCGATCGACCGCGCGCTCGCCCATCAGGGCTACTCGGGTGTCTTCGCCTATTCTCTGCCGGAGGCGTTGGCCCTGCACGCCCGCGGAGTCCGTGACATCCTCGTCGGCTATCCCACCGTGGACCGGCGCAGCCTCTCCCAGATGTTCGCCGAGGCGGGGGCCACGCAGAACATCACCTTGATGATCGACTGTCCCACCCACCTCGACATCATTGACAGTGCCCGTGCGGCTGCGGCTGCTGGCGACGACGCACAGACGGTCCGCGTGTGTCTCGATATCGATGCGGCCTACCGCCTCGGCGAGGGGGTGCTCGGCAGTCGGATCCACATCGGGGCCAGGCGCTCGCCGATCCGAGATTCGGCCTCTGCGGTCGATCTTGCCGAACACGTCATCGCTCGCCCGGGTATCGACCTCGTCGGGCTGATGTCCTATGAAGGACAGATCGCCGGGACCGCCGACGCTGGGGCAACGGCCAGGCAGGTGATGGTGCGCGCCATGCAGAGGCGCTCGATCGCAGAGCTGAGGGTGAGGCGCTCAGGCATCATCGACGCAGTGCGCGCGCTGACCGAGCTCGAATTCGTCAACGGCGGCGGCACCGGGTCCTTCGAATCCAGTGCCGCCGAAGGCACGCTGACAGAACTGGCCGCCGGCTCAGGGCTCTTCTCCCCGGGATTCTTCGACGGCTACACCCACTTCCACCATGAGCCGGCCGCGTACTTCGCCACCCCTGTGGTGCGCCGGCCAGGACCCGGCTGGGTCACGGTGTTCAAGGGCGGTTTCATCGCCTCCGGCGTGCCCGGAGCGGACCGTGTCCCGACGATCGCCTGGCCGCAGGGGCTTGACTACGCGGGCCTCGAAGGCGCGGGTGAAGTCCAGACCCCGCTCACCGGTCCCGGCACCGAGGACCTTCGCATCGGCGACCTGGTCTGGTTCCGGCATGCGAAGGCCGGTGAACTCGCCGAGCACTTCAACGAATTCCTCGTCGTCTCCGGTTCGCAGGTCATCGACACCTGGTCGACCTACCGCGGACAGGGGTGGGCGCTGTGAGCGGGCGCGTGAAGACTGCTCGAAGGCTGTTCCGGAACTGGTCAGGCCACGTCCACGCCCATCCGCACACCTTCCTCCGGCCCACCTCGGCGGGGGCGCTGGCCGAGATCCTGACATCCGCGGCCGCTGCCGGTCACCGTGTCCGACCTGTCGGTGCCGGGCACTCATTCACCCCCGTCGCCGCAGGTGACGACGTCATGATCAACCTTGACCACCTCAGCGGAATCATCACCGTCGACGAGGCGAGCGGGCGGGTGCGCTTCCACGCCGGCACCCGGCTGCGTGATATCCCAGCTCTGCTCGCGCCGTTCGGACTGGCCCTGGCCAACCAGGGCGACGTCAACCCGCAGGCGCTCGCCGGAGCGATCTCGACGAGCACACACGGGACCGGGCTCGGCTTCACCGGATTCGCCGGAACCGTCACCGGTCTCTCGCTGATGGGCCCCGACGGTGCCGTCCGCAACCTGTCCCCGACGAGTGAGCCGGAGATCTTCGATCTGGCCCGCGTCGGGCTCGGCGTGCTGGGCATCGTCACGGAGATCGAGCTGCAGTGCGTGCCGGCCTTCGACCTCATCGCCGAGGAACTCGTGACGGATGTCGACGAACTGCTGGCCGACCTTGAGCCGCGGATGCGTGCGGCCGACCATTTCGAGTTCTACTGGTTCCCACACACAGATACCGCTCTGACCAAGACGAACACCAGAGTCGGTCTGGGTGAGATCGGCCCGGGCCACCTCGCCGAGGCAGGGGTGCGCAACCGGATACTCAACCTTCTCGACAAGGAAGTCGTAGAGAACGGTGCCCTGCGTCTTGCCGTCGAGCTCGGCGCCGCAGTGCCCAAACTGGTGCCGCACATCAATCGGCTCGCCCAATCCGCGGTCTCAGACCGGACGTACCGGGCACCGGGACACGACGTCTTCGTGACACCTCGGCGGGTGCGGTTCAACGAGATGGAGTACGCGGTCCCCTTCGCATCCGGCGCCGAGGTGATCCGGGAGATCCGAGCCGCCATCGAGTCGAGAGGGTGGACGATCTCATTTCCGATCGAGGTCCGATCGGCGGCGGCCGATGACGTTCCACTGTCGACGGCCTACGGGCGAGAGACGATGTACATCGCCGTGCACCGGTTCGTGAAGGAAGACTTCGCCGAGTATTTCCGTGTCGTCGAAGGGATCTGCAGGAGCCATGGGGGCCGCCCGCACTGGGGCAAGATCCACAGTCTGGGCGCCGGCGATCTGCGTGAGCTCTATCCGCGTTTCGAGGACTTCTGTGAGCTGCGGATCCAGTTGGATCCGCAGGCGATGTTCGGAAACCGATTCACCGACTCCCTGTTCGGGCCGGACTCACGCGCGAGCTGAGAATTTCCCGCTGACCTGCCCGCAGGCGCTCACCAGCAGTAAAGTGGCAGGAAAGTCTCGATGGCTTGCCCTATCCGGAGTCATTGGGAGAGTGCCGCAGCATTCCCTAAGAAATGGAATCCTCGATGTCAGATTTCGAATCGCAGGCCCAGTCGGACCCCGCAGCCTCCAACAGTCCGGAGAAGGACAAGGGGCGCCGTCGATCGATGATGGTTGCGGCCTTCGGCACCATCGTCGAGTGGTACGACTTCTCGATCTTCTTCTACGTCGCGACCATCCTGACCAAAGAGTTCTTCGGCGATCGGCCCGACTCGCTGCTGCTCACCCTTGGCGTCGGAGCTGCCGGGTTCCTATTCCGGCCGCTCGGCGCCATGGTCTTCGGACACCTCGGTGACAGAGTCGGCCGTAAGTCCGCACTGGTTGTCTCCGCTGTGCTCATGGCCGTCGCGATGCTCGGCATCGCCGTCATGCCCGGGTACGACACGATCGGCATCTGGGCAGGCGTCGGCATGGTGTTCTTCCGCTGCCTGTCCGGCTTCTCCGTGGGTGCCGAATACACCGGCATCATGGTCTTCCTGATGGAGTCGGCCGGCAGCAAGCGGCGCGGACTCGCGGCCAGCTGGGCGGCGGCCAACAGTGAGGTCGGGGCTCTGCTCGCGGTTGGGTCGGGAGCGCTGCTGGCAAGCACCCTTTCGGCCGAGGCGATGAGCTCCTGGGGTTGGCGAGTCCTGTTCATCCTCGGTGCGCTGCTCGCTGCACTGATGATCCCGCTGCGTCGGATGATGGAGGAGACCGACACCTTCAAACGTCTGCAGGCAGCGGAGAAGGCGAAACAGCTGCAGACGAAGCAGCTGCAGGCGAAGGGTGACGATCCCGTCGTCTCGCGTGGTCGCTCCCCGCTGCTCATCGCCTTCCTCCAGCAGCCCCGCGCGATCCTCGTCGCGTTCCTCATCTCCTCGATCGGTTCGGTCAGCTACTTCCTCAATATCACCTACGTGCCGACCTATATCGAAGAGGTCTCGCAGGTGGAGAACTCCGGGTCCCTGGCACTGGGCACGATCGCCGCCGTCGTCGCGATCGTCATCACCCCGTTCTTCGGCATCGCCTCGGACCGGTTCGGACGGAAGAGGACTTTGGCCGTGCTGATGGCCGTCTTCATCCTCACCACCATCCCCGCGTACGCGCTGCTGGCCGACGGGAACTCCGGGGTCGCGATCTTCGGCGTGGCATTCCTTGCCGTGCCGGCAGCCGGCTGGAGCGCTGTGGCGGCGGCCATGGTTCCCGAGCAGTTCACCGGCACCAGCCGGTTCTCCGGAATGGCCATCGGCTACAACGTGGCCACGGTCCTCTTCGGCGGACTCTCGCCGCTGATTGCGACCGCACTGATGTCCTCCACCGGTCTGACGCTGGCTCCGGCGATCTATGCAACCGTCATCGTCGTGGTGGCAGGCGTTCCGACGCTGTTCCTGGCGCGCAATATGGCAGGCAGGCCTTTGGCGGAGGTCGATCGCGACAAGGATCTCGTCCCGGCGTGAGGTCAGTTCTGGGGGAGGCGCTCCAGCAGCCACGAGATGATCTCGGGCCAGGCTCTCTTGGCGACCGAGCGTCTCAGCAGGCCGTGATGACCGATTCGGGAGACCTCGAGTTCCTGCGGTGAGAACGTGCGTCGTTCCACCTCGGCGAGGCGGGCATGGTCGAGGAGTGCGTCGACCTGCGCCGGTGATGCCCAGTTGTCGTCGCTGGTCCCGATTGCGAGCACCGGGGTGCGCAGGCGGGCCATCCGAGTGGAGGCTCCCAGCGTCGGATCGTCGAAGAAGTACTCGGACATGCGCACCCACCGGCCCCATTCGAGCATGGCTGCGGTGGGGATGTCTTCGCCGAGGCCGAGACGTCTGCCTGGTGCGTAGCCGACGAGGGGACTGATCAGGGGGCCGAGCACCCGGAGGATGAGACCGACCCTCAGCCGTTCGGCCAGTGGGTTGATATCGTGCAGTGCCGCTCGTGAGGTGCCCACGGTGACGATTCCGTGCAGATCTTCGGCGGCGTTTCCCAGCAGCAGGGCATGCCCGCCGAGGCTGTGCCCGAGAGCAACCTTCGGCAGCTCAGGGAATTCGTTCGCGGCCCAGGCGGAGACGGCATTCGCGTCCTGCTGCATCCAATCGCGCATCCGCAGCCGGGTGTGCTCCCGTGCTGGACCAGAGGCCGCAACGCCTCGCACATCGTAGGTGAGCACGGCCAGGCCGCGTGTGACCGCATAGTCGGCGAAATTCGTGTAGAAGCGGGCCGGCGTCGCCGTGGCGGAATGGATCGTGAGGAGCCCGACCGGGGTTTCCCGAGGCATCAGCAGCGTGCCGACGATGCAGCTCTGTCGGTCGGATTCGCTGCCGTCGGGACTGCTGTCACCGGCGGCAGCGGTGTGCGGGCTGCCGGGAACCGGGATGCGCACGGAACTCATCATTGTGCTCGTCATGAGCACAACGTTAGTGAAGATCGACCATATTATCTACTGTTCGGTAACAGTAAGTTCTATGCATCGGGATCAGCCCTGTGTGCGGGCTTTCCAGTCGGCGACCTCTGATTCGGCCAGCTGCGCGGCGACGCCCACGTAGGTGGCCGGAGTCAGTGCGGTCAGCAGTTCGGTCTCTGCCTCGGGCAGTCCGAGACCCGCGACGAAGGACTGCAGATCGGCCTGATCGATGCGCTTGCCCCGGGTGAGTTCCTTGAGTTTCTCATAGGGGCTGTCCATTCCAGGTACGCCCTGCAGCCCGGCGGCGCGCATGGCCGACTGGATTGCCTCTCCGAGGACCTCCCAGTTGGAGTCGAGGTCGGCGGCCAGGGCCTCTTCGTTGATCGCGAGCCGTTCGAGGCCCTTGACCAGGTTGTTCAGCGCCAGGACCGAGTGCCCGTAGGCCACTCCGATGTTGCGCTGCGAGGTCGAGTCCGTGAGGTCTCGCTGCATCCGCGAGGTCACCAGGGTCGACGCGAGCGAGTCAAGCAGCGCGCAGGAGAGTTCGAGGTTCGCTTCGGCGTTCTCAAAGCGAATCGGGTTGACCTTGTGCGGCATCGTCGAGGATCCGGTGGAGCCGGCGACGGGGATCTGCTTGAAGTAGTTCATCGAGATGTAGGTCCACATGTCCGTCGCCAGGTTATGGGCGATGCGGTTGAACCGTGCGATATCGGCGAAGAGCTCCGCATCCCAGTCGTGGGATTCGATCTGCGTGGTCAACGGGTTGAACGTCAGTCCCAGGCTGCCTTCGACGAAGGTCTTGGCCAGCTTCGGCCAATCCGCGCCGGGCACGGCGGCCAGGTGGGCCGAGTAGGTGCCGGTCGCGCCGTTGATCTTGCCGAGGAACTCGTTCACTTCGATCCGCTCGTATTGGCGGCGCAGGCGGTGGATGAACACCGCGAGCTCCTTGCCCATCGTCGTCGGCGTCGCCGGCTGGCCGTGGGTGTGGGAGAGCATCGGGACCTCGGCCAGCGCCGAGGCGGTATCTGCCAATGAGTCGATGAGCGCCTTCGCACGGGGCAGCCACACATCGACGGTGGCGCCCTTGATGCCGAGAGCCCAAGACAGGTTGTTGATGTCCTCCGAGGTGCAGCAGAAGTGGACGAGCTCGCTGAGGTCCTCGGCGCCGAGGTCGACTAGCGCTTCTTTGATTGTGTACTCGACGGCCTTGACGTCGTGAACCGTGACGGCCTCATGGGCGGCGAGGGTGGCGATCGTCTCGGCATCGAAGTTCTGGGCGAAGGCACGCAGCCCGGTGACCTCATCCTCCGTGAGGCAACGCACGCCCTCGATCACGGAGTTCTGCGCGAGATGGATGAACCACTCGACCTCGACGGTGATCCGGTTGCGGTTCAGGGCCGCCTCGGAGAGGTGATCGACGAGGTCAGCGGTGTCTTTGCGGTAACGGCCATCGAGTGGTCCGAGAGCAATGGCGGGCGAGATGTCAGCAAGCGAAACAGTCGGCATGGCCCCATTTTCTCATGAGCCGGACAAGGACGCGGAACCGACCACCAGGCGGCCGTGCCGAGGTCCGAGATCCGCAGTGCGACTCGTGCTCCTGACCCTGTGGATTCGGTCGTGACTTCGACGCCGGAACCCTGTGGAGCGTCGACCCGTTTCCACAGGACGAACTGAGGCTCTTCCGGTGGACGATGCCGATTCGTAGGGTGAGAGCCGACACCGATTCGGAGGGAGGACGGCAGTGATCACGGACGAGCTGGCACTCAACAGGGACGGGTGGAGGCAGCGGGCAGACGAGCTGCGCAGCCTGGCGCAGACCTGTCGGCAGGTAGAAGGGTGGGACTCCCCGGCGGGACGGATGCTCGCCGATCGTCTGCTGACATGTTCGGACTCGATCAGCACCCTCGCGGAGAGGGCCGACAAGCTCGCCGAAGCCTACGACCTGCACCTGCAGGTCGTCTCAGTGGGAGGTCGGATCCAGATATGAGAGGCAGGGCGAAGGCAGCGGCACGGGTGGGTAGGCCTGCCGCGGGGCCGGGCGGGTCTGCCGTCGGGTCGGGCAGCACGTGGTTTGCTGTCGACATCGCACGGATCATGGGGCTTCCCGAGCGGTTGAGAACTCTCTGGCCCCACGAGCTGAGGCCACGCGCGGAGTCTGCCGAAACCACCTCGGCGGGGGTGAGTGATATGGGCGTGATTCCGGACGTCGGAAGGGGGATCACGGAAACGGTGATGCTGGGGGAATCCGCGGGCAGGGACTCAAAACGTGGGCCCGATGTGCTCACTGCCTGGCTGACCGGGTTCACGGCCGAGCTCAATCTCACCCGTTCCCGGATCACCATTGTCATCAGCTCCGGGGATGAGACTATCCATCTCGAGGTGTCCCTGTGTGATGACATCTGCCTGGCCATTCTGGTGCTGCATGGCGAGGGGTTCGAGGAGTTCGAAGGCTTCGAACTCCTCAGGCGCCTCGACCCTCCCGAGCTCGGTCGGGTCACCGAGGAGCTGTGCTCTCTGGTTGAGAAGGACTGTGTGCTCACTCTGACCTATCTGAGCGAGGCCAAAGTCGCCGGGATGGAGTTCCTGCACAGGGTTGACGGTTCCTGGGCCCGACCGACGCTGGAGCGCGATGGTGACACGGTCACCGTGGGGACCGACAGCAGCCTCGAAGCCAATGCTGTGCGAGTCCTGCTTGCGGCGACTCTGACTCGGCTCCAGACGACGACTGGCCGCCGGCCGTGATCGCGACCCGAACCGCTGGCGGTCCGCAGCTGAAGATCGATGACCGGGCAGATTCCAGCGGCGACGATCTGCAGCGCATCTGCGGCACCATCGGTGATCTGACCGCGGAAGGAACGCTGGCCGACTTCGACCTGGCCACGCTCCTGACGCAGGTCCCCGCTCCGCTCACGGCGCTCAATCTCGACGCCGCCCGGATCGTCTACCTCCACCAGTCGGCGCGCGTGCTCATCGAACTCGAAGCAACCGTCCTCGCCGTCAGGGCTGCAGCCCTCGCCTACAGGCAGGCTGAGAAGGGCATCAGCGACACATTCGGCGGACTTCTCGACTATTTCGGTTACGTCACCGGTCGCGTCATCGCAATCACTCTGCCCATATCCATCCCGATCGGCATCGCGGTCGGGGCACCGATCTACCTGGGGGTGAGATTACTCGACGCCACAGGTCTCGACGATGTCGTGGCCAAACATTTCGGCATCGACTTGGCGCAGACGAAGGCGGCGGCCAAGGAAGCCTTCGTGGCCCTTGTGTTCGAGAACTCCGATGTCTCCGGGGCCATCATCGAACATGTGCTGCCTGGAATCGTCGTCGGCTTCATGGGGTTGCCGCCGATGGTGCTGGCCGCCGAGGGCGACCACGCGCTGTGGCCACACGACTCGTCATCGATGACGGCGTGGATCCTGGGAGGTGCGAACATGTTCGGCCTGCTCCTGCCCTCGGACGTGGAGGTGTGGAGGGCCAAGGGAATCACTCCGGCCGATGACGAACCGCCGCGCGACATTGAGGACCTCTACGGCAGAGAGGCAGACCGCCACCGCGGCGCCGACTCCGGGCAGGTGCGGATCGAAGAGATCACCTCGCCCGACGGCACTACCCGCTATATCGTCTACGTTCCCGCAACGACCGACTGGTCGCCCGAGCCCGGGCAGAACACCACCGATCTTACGGCGAACGTGCAGGCGATGGCAGGCAACGACACCGTCATGGCGGAGATGGTCCGCCAGGCCATCGCCGATGCGAATATCGGTTCTGATGCCGAGGTCATGCTGGTGGGGTATTCGCAGGGTGGAATCACTGCCGGTTCCCTGGCAGCCGACCCGGCGTTCTTGGCCGATGTGAATGTCACCGCGCTCGTGACCGTGGGCGCACCGATTTCAGACTTCCCGGTTGACGAGGGCATCGACGTTCTCTCGATCGAGCACGAACAGGACCTGGTTCCCGACCTCGACGGCAATGAGAATCCAGCAAAAGACCATTGGTCGACGATCACAGTCGACTACGATCCCGAGCAGCTTCGCCAGGCTCCGAACCTGAAGGGCAAGACCGATGCCGAACTCGACGAACTGTTCTCCTCCGCCGGGGCAGCGCATTCTTCGGCCGCCTACACCGCCTCGATCGGGCTGATGCTCGCGGGCGGTCATGCCGGTCTCAACCGATTCACCGCGAAGAACTCGGGATTCTTCACCGGGGATCTCAAGCAGACGAGGGACTACCAGGGGAAACGCAGATGAAGATGCCGCTGGATGGGATGGGGCCAGCGGCGACGAAGGGTGGGCACGGGGCCCGGGGACCTCCTCGGCGAAACCGGAGCCCCACCTCGGCGCGGTAAGGCTCTGAAGTGCTCGGACGTGCGTTTGTCGGACGTTGGAGCAACTCTGCGACCATCGACAACTCGACATGGAAGCCTTTGGACGTGAACCACACGCCCGAAATTCGCATCCTAGGCTGAACCCGACCATAACAATTGGCGCTCGACGCACGTTGCCGATGTGGCATGCGGTCGGTGGATTCGGTATCGTGGTATCACCTGTGAATCACATCACTCGAGGGCGAGAACTCACACCAGAGGTCCCGTCCTCAGGACACCGTCCACCACTGGTCACCTCCGGTGCGCTTGGACCTTGAACAAAGGAGAACTGGAATGACCTCCAACATTTCAGTGGGAACCGGGACTGCCCACAGTCAGTCATCGGAACCTCGGATGATCCAGATGCTCACCGAAGACGGCAATCGCGTCGAATCCGGTGAATATGACGCCTTCGCGGCAGAACTCACCGATGAGGATCTGCGCGGCTTCTACCGGGATATGGTCCTGGTGCGTCGCATCGATGCTGAGGGTGCGGCCCTGCAGCGCCAAGGACAGCTCGGCCTCTGGGCGCCGATGTTCGGTCAGGAAGCAGCCCAGATCGGAATGGGACGGGCGGCTCGCCCCCAAGACTTCGTATTCCCCACTTATCGCGAACACGGCCTCGCCTACACCCGCGGTGTCGAACCCGAAACCCTCCTCGGCATGTTCCGCGGCCAGGACCACGGCGGCTGGGACCCTCAGGAACACCGTTTCCACACGTACACGATCGTCATCGGTTCGCAGACGCTGCACGCCACCGGCTACGCCATGGGCGTGTCCATGGACGGCGATGTCGGCACCGGTGACCTGGAACGCGACACCGTGGCCATCGCCTGCTTCGGGGACGGAGCCACTTCGCAGGGCGACGTCTCAGAGGCGCTGACCTTCGCTGGAGCCTTCCACGCACCCGTACTGTTCTTCTGCCAAAACAACCAGTGGGCGATCTCCGAACCCACCCACGTCCAGTCCGCGGCACCACTGTGCAAGCGCGGAGAGGGATTCGGCGTTCCCGGCCTGCGCGTCGACGGCAACGACATCATCGCGATGTACGCGGTGGCCCGAGCAAGCCTGGACTCGGTCCGCGCAGGAAACGGCCCAATGCTCATCGAAGCCTTCACCTACCGTCGCGGTGCCCACACCACAGCCGATGACCCGACGAAGTACCGTGATCGGGCAGAGGAAGAGATTTGGGAGGATCGCGACCCGCTCAAGCGGCTCAAGGCCTACCTCGACAACCACACCGAGACCGCAGACGAATTCTTCGCCGAGGTGGACGCCGAGGCCGATACTCTCGCCGCGCGCATCCGCCACAACTGCATGACCATGGAAGATCCCGATCCCGTCGAGATGTTCGCCCATGTCACCTCCGAACCTCACCCCCTCGTCGATGAGGAACGTGCGGAATTCCTCGCATATCAGGCCTCATTCGCCGATGCAGGTGAGGCCTGATGGAGAAACTTCCCCTGTCAAAGGCCATCACAGCCGGAATGCGCAAAGCCATGGAGGACGACCCGAAGGTCGTCCTCATCGGTGAGGACATCGGAAAGCTCGGCGGCGTCTTCCGCGTCACCGAAGGTCTGCAGAAGGACTTCGGTCCGCAGCGGGTCATCGATGCGCCGCTGGCCGAATCCGGAATCGTGGGAACCTCGATCGGCATGACGCTGCGCGGCTACCGCCCGGTCATCGAAATCCAGTTCGACGCATTCATCTTCCCTGCCTACGACCAGATCGTGACCCAGGTGGCCAAGCTCTACAACCGCACCCTGGGCAAAGAGAGAATGCCGATCGTCATCCGCGTGCCCTACGGCGGCGGCATCGGCTCGCCCGAGCACCACTCGGAGAGTCCCGAGACGGTCTTCGCTCACCACGCGGGACTGCGCCTGGTCTCACCGTCGAACGCCCACGACGCCTACTGGATGATGCAGGAAGCGATCAAGAGCGATGACCCGGTCATGTTCTTCGAACCCAAGCGCCGCTACTGGCTGCGCGGCGACGTCGACACCGCGAACCGAGGCAGCCTGGGAATGCACGACGCCCGTGTCGTCTCCGAGGGCACCGACGTCACTCTGGTGGCCTACGGCCCGCTGATGCCCACGGCCAAGGACGTCGTCGCAGCCGCGGCCGACGAAGGTAAGAGCGTCGAGCTCATCGACCTGCGCAGCCTGAGCCCGATCGACTTCGCAACGATTGAGAAGTCCGTGCAGAAGACCGGTCGGCTGGTCGTAGCGCACGAGGCGCCGAAGTTCCTGGGGCTCGGCTCCGAGATCGCCGCACGCCTGTCTGAGCGCTGCTTCTTCAACCTCGAGGCTCCGGTCATCCGAGTCGGTGGCTATCACACGCCGTACCCCGGCTCGCGGATGGAAGAGCACTATCTGCCTGACCTGGATCGCATCTTCGATGGTGTCGACCAGGCACTGGCCTACTGACTCAAGGAGAGTTGATATGTCTTTTGAATTTTCTCTTCCTGATGTCGGTGAGGGTCTGACAGAGGCCGACCTCGTGTCGTGGAAGGTCGCCGTCGGCGACACAGTCACCGTCAACCAGATCCTCGTCGAGATCGAAACGGCCAAATCTCTGGTCGAGCTGCCCAGTCCGCAGGCCGGACCGGTCGAGGCTCTGCTGGTCGATGAGGGCCAGACCATCGAGGTCGGAACACCGATTATCCGCTTCGGCGGCGGCGATCCTGCCGGCACCTCCGAGTCCGCAGGAGCATCGTCACCTGCAGCAGGAGATGCACAGGCCTCGACCGAAAGCGCAGGCGAAACTGAAGGCGGCGCCACCCTGGTCGGCTACGGTGCCAAAGCAGCGTCGTCGAAACGCCGTCCCCGCAAGGGTGCAGGCGTTCCGGCGCCGACAAGCTCGGCCGCCGCACCAGAAGCTCCAGCGGCTCCGGCGCCCGCTGCGCCGGCGGCTCCTGCAGTGCCAGCGGCTCCTGCTGCTCCAGTTGCAGCGGCACCAGTTGAATCCACGGCACCGGCAACCGCCTCGGCGAACAAACCACTGGCCAAGCCTCCAGTGCGCAAGCTCGCAAAGGATCTCGGCATCGACCTGGCTGCGGTCGTTCCGACCGGTTCTCGCGGTGAAGTCACCCGAGACGACGTCAAGGCCGCGGCCAGCGGCACCGGCGCGGCAACCACCGCAGCGACAGGCTCGAGCGTCGGGTCCGCAACCGCCTCGGCGGGGGCCGGCTCCAATGACGGACTCGAAGAGCGGATCCCGTTCAAGGGCGTGGCGAAGATGATGGCCAAGGCCATGGTCGAATCCGCGTTCACGATGCCCCACGTCACCGAGTTCCTCGACGTCGACGTGACCGAGACGATGGCCTTCGTGCGCAAGCTCAAGTCCACGAAGTTCCTGGGCGAGGACATCAAGGTGTCTCCCTTGCTGCTCGTGGCCAAGGCTGTGGCCTGGGCTGTTGCCCGCAACCCGCGGATCAACTCGTGCCTCGAGGGCGAAGAGATCGTCGTCAAGAAGTACGTCAACCTCGGCATCGCCGCAGCCACCCCGCGTGGTCTGATCGTGCCGAACATCAAGGATTCACACGCGATGGGCCTGACCGACCTGGCGCAGGGCATTCAGGATCTGACTGCGCTGGCTCGTTCGGGCAAGACGCCTCCGGCCGACCAGTCGGGTGGAACGATCACCATCACGAACGTCGGCGTCTTCGGCGTCGATGCGGGTACTCCGATCATCAACCCAGGCGAGGCCGCGATCCTGGCCTTCGGGCAGATCAGGAAGAAGCCATGGGTCGTCGGCGACGAGATCGTTCCGCGTGACATAACGACGCTGTCGGTGAGCGCTGACCATCGTGTCGTCGATGGCGAGATCATTTCGAAGTTCCTCGCCGATGTCGGTCGCGGACTCGAGGATCCGACGCTGCTGCTGGCCTGAGGCTGGCTCAGACTTCCCCAGCAGAAGTCACTGTCGAGTCGCCCTGACTTCGAGACAACGACGGAGCTCCGGGACACCTATGTGCGCACAGGTGCCCCGGAGTTCCGTCGTTGTCTCGGCGCTGCGCCCGAACTCCGGCGCTGCGCCCGAACCCCGGCGCGTTGTTGATGTCGCGGGGAGGGCGAACCCGAACCTACTTGTCGAGGTAGGCGCTGTTGTCGGTGGGGCTTCCGTGGGTGACCAGACGTTTGGCCAGGCAGTGGTTGCGGTCCAAACCCCAGGAGCGGCACTGATCGAGTGCGGGTTCGGGATCGCTGTAGGGGGTGTCGATGACGGTTACCCAGTAGTTGTCGTCCTTGTAGGAATCCCAGTCGCCGCTGTGGACGAGGATCGCACCCGGGTACTTGACGCGGTTGGCCTCGAACTCGTCGACGATGTCCTGTGCACTCCACGTCTTACCGTCGGCCTCCAAGCCGACGTCTTTCGCACTGATCTGCGTGACCCACTTCCCCTCGAGGTCATCGGCCTTCTCAGTGCCCTCCTGCGTGTAGGTCGACAGTGCTTCCTGCGGACTCGCTGTCGGCTGCACCAGAGTCTCGGAAGGAGAGGGAGGGGCGGATCCGGTCTCATCGCCGCCGAAGTCGACGGGCACCGTTCCCGTCGACGGTGCCAGCCAGCGCACTCCGAAGAAGGCCAGGAGCGCGAGGATCATGACGATAGCGATGATGACGACGGTGATCTTGGCTCCGTTGCCCTTCTTCGGGGCCGGAGCCGGCTGGAGCGGAATCTGCCCGGAGGCCGGACCATCGGAGCCATGTTCGGAGTGTGTCGAATGTGCGGGCTGGTCGCTCTTGTGGCCGGGGCCCTCTGTCTGCCCGCGGGTACCGGTTTGCCCCCGTTGTCCTGTCAGTGATGCTCCGGGGGAGTTCTGAGATTGTTCCCGGAACGGGGAAGCCCCTGCGGGGGCGAAGACATTGCGCGTGCGACTTTTCGATACGGGTACATCGCCAGTGTGCTTCTCGAGGTATTCGTAATAGGTCGAGTTGTCGAAGTCGGCAGCACTCTGGGTGGACTCGTGGCCCGGCGACGGGGTCACACCGGCGCGATCCGGTTGGCCCTTCTGCCAGTCATCACTGGTCGCTGGACGGATTCGCGGCCTCGGTGGAACGTCGCTCATCGGTCCTCCTGAGTGCCAGATGTGGTGGCAATCATCTTCTTACCTTGGCACGTCATCGGCACGTGTTCAACACGAGCCAGAGCAGGATGCGTTGTCTGCTGGATGGTGCGCGGATGGCGCGCGCGAAGATGCGTGCGAGATGAGCGTCAGGTGGGAAGCGGCGTTGGGCCCGCGAATCCGGGCGCAGTGCGTTCTGAGGCCCTCAGTGGCAACACGTCCAACGAGGTTCTGCGACGCTGTTTCAGTGAATTTGCTCTGAAGGCCTGTTTCTCTCTAAGATTGTTATCTGTTGTGTCGTAGCAGTTCGATCACTGATTGATCTGCTAAGGCCAACATGGTGCTCACCCACCGCTGCACTCCAGCTTCGGCCAATCTCTCACAGGCTACGGCTTCAGCGCTGGTGAGACATCTCGCCCGAACGGGCAAACCTGTTTTGGCGTACACAATTTTCATTGCGAACGCCTCGTGCCGGGCAACAGCCTGGTCAGCGGTCGGACATCAGTCCGGCCGAGCAGCATTCGTGAAAATTTGTTGATGTCTTCCGACATCGGCGCAAGCGAGCGTGGATCCCACGCAGCCCTGCTTGTTTCGAGAGTCGGTAACTTGTGAACTGGAGGAGAGTCATGGCAGCAAACTGCCAAGTAACCGGGGCCGTCCCTGGTTTCGGACACAATGTGTCCCACTCGAAACGAACCACCAAGCGTCGTTTCAACCCGAATATTCAGAAAAAGCGCTACTACGTTCCGTCTCTGCGTCGCAGCATCACCCTTAACCTGTCCGCCAAGGGCATCAAGGTGATCGACGTGCGCGGAATTGACGCCGTCGTCGGCGAACTCATTGCCAAGGGAGTGAAGCTCTGATGGCTAAAGCACAGGACATTCGTCCCATTATCAAGCTCAAGTCGACCGCTGGCTCCGGGTTCACCTATGTGACCCGCAAGAACCGCCGCAACAACCCGGATCGCATGGTACTCAAGAAGTACGATCCAGTTGTTCGCAAGCACGTCGATTTCCGAGAGGAGCGCTGAGCGCATATGGCTAAGAAGTCAAAGATCGCACGCGACAAGCAGCGTCGCGTCATTGTTGAGCGCTACGCGGAGCGTCGTGCGACGCTCAAGCGCCAGCTGACACACCCAGACAGCACCGACGAGCAGCGTGAAGAAGCACGCCTCGGACTGCAGAAGCTTCCTCGCGATGCCTCACCAGTGCGTGTGCGCAACCGCGACCAGGTGGATGGCCGTCCACGCGGCTACCTCCGCAAGTTCGGTCTCTCCCGTGTTCGCTTCCGCGAAATGGCACATAACGGCGAGTTGCCCGGCATCACGAAGTCAAGCTGGTAATCTCGAGGAAGTTCGTTATCGGAAAAACGGACCGGTAACCGACCGACTTGTCCTAAGGAGGACACTTTTATGGCTAAGAACCGCAGTGAGCTCGTAGCAGAAGTTGCAGAGAATTCCGGACTGACCCAGAAGCAGGTCTCGGACGTTCTTGACGGTGTCTTCGATGTCTTCTCAGACGTCGTCGGCAAGGGCGAAAAGCTCACCATCCCCGGATGGCTGTCTGTCGAGCGCACCGAACGTGCCGCTCGCAAGGGACGCAACCCGCAGACCGGTGAAGAGATCCAGATCAAGGCCGGCTACTCCGTGAAGCTGTCCGCTGGTTCGAAGCTGAAAGCTGCCGCTGGCAGCCCTAACTGAGCCTCGCGCATCAGCGTGAAATGACCCGGACCTTTTGGTCCGGGTCATTTCTTGTCTCCTCGCCGAGATCTCGACCACGTCCGGGTCTCGCAGTTGGCTCGGCCTCAGACTCCGGCGATATCCTTGAACTATGAATGAAGCGGCGGTCTGCCACCAGTGAGCACTCAAGTCTTCGAATCGGTCACCCGATTCACGTCTCGCGCGGCCGTTCCCCTCGTCGTCATCGGCGGACTCGGTGTTGGTATGGCCGCGATGCTCTTCACCGGAGCGGCGGAGGCAACACTCCTCAACGACCCCGGCCCCTACGTGCGATTCGGTCTGCCGGCCGCGAAATTCGTCTTCAACATTTCGATGGCACTGACTTTGGGCGCGCTGATGTTCGCCCTCCTCATCCTGCCCCGCACCCAGGGGCGCAGCCGGAACAGGAAGACGAGTCCCGCAGCCGCGAAGTCGGGCACCGCCGATGAGCTCCCGTTCAATGCGCTCTGGGAGAAGGCCCTGAAGATCGCCGAGGTGGCATCGGTGGTCTGGACGATCTCTGCAGTGGCCGTCCTCGTCCTCACCTTTGCCGACACTGTCGGCGCACAGGCCTATCTGGACTTCTCCAATCAGCTTGGCGTGTTCCTGACCCAGATCGCCTTCGGTCAGCTCTGGACACTCATCGTCGTCCTCATCGCCGTCGCCTCGACCCTGTGCTTCGGCACACGCAACTACCTCGGCATCGCGGGGGCAGGCGTGCTCGGCGTCGGCGTGATGATCCCGCTGGCACTGATGGGACACTCCGCTGAGGCCTCCGGACACACCCAAGCCGTCAACAGCATCGGTCTGCACCTGCTGGGCGTCACCATCTGGCTGGGCGGCCTCTTCGTCATCGCCCTCCTGGGCTCGGACCTTGCCCGCTCCAACCAGCTGCGCACCACGATCGAACGCTATTCCTCGTTCGCACTCATCGCCTTCGCCCTCGTTGCCTTCTCCGGTGTGGTGAACTCGCTGTTGCGCGTCCACAGCCTTGCTGACGTCATGACTCCCTACGGGCAGGTGATCGTGGCGAAGGCCTTCGCGACGATTCTGCTCGGTCTCATCGGGTTCTGGCACCGTCAGTTCGTCATTCGCCGTCTGGGCACCGCAGCCTCGGCGACCATGGAATTCTGGCGGCTCATCATCGTCGAGTTCGTCATCTTCGGCGCCACGATGGGTCTTGCGGTCGCTCTGTCGCGGTCCCAACCCCCGGTTTCACAGGAGCCGGTGGGTGACCCGTCCCCGGCTGAGATCCTCACCGGCGAGCCGCTTCCTCCGCCGCCGAGCTTTGCCCGATACTTCACGGAATGGTCCCTTGACCCGCTGTGGGTCGTCGTGGCCGTCGGTCTGGCCACGGCCTACATCGTCGGCTTCGTCAATCTCCGGCGCCGAGGTGATTCCTGGCCGGTCCATCGTCTGATCTGCTGGCTACTCGGCATGATCTTCCTCGTCTACGTCACCTCCGGCGGCGCCAGGGTCTACGGTGAGATCCAGTTCTCCGGACACATGATCCAGCACATGCTCCTGATCATGGTGGTGCCCCTGCCGATGGTTCTCGGCGCACCCATCACGATGCTCATGCGTGGAACGAAAGCTCGCACGGACGGTTCGCGCGGGATCCGCGAGTGGGTGCTCTGGCTCGTCCACACCCCGTATATGCGCTTCTTCGCGAACCCGATCTTCGCCAGCGTGAATTTCGCCGGTTCCCTCGTCATCTTCTACTATTCGGGCGTGATGAAGTACGCGCTCGAATGGCACCTCGGCCACGAGCTGATGATCATCCACTTCCTCGGCGCGGGCTATCTGTTCGCGCAGGCCCTCATCGGCATCGATCCCGGCGTGGAGCGCCCGGGATATCCGCTGCGCCTGCTCATGCTGCTCATCACGATGGCCTTCCACGCGTTCTTCGGGATCTCGATCATGAGTTCCGAAGTCCTCATTGAGGGCGACTGGTTCGGCAACATCGGCGCCGACTGGGGCTATTCGGCGATCGAAGACCAACAGACGGGCGGAGGGATCGCCTGGGGCATCGGCGAATTCCCTACCTTGTTCATTGCAATCATGGTGGCCTTCCAATGGTCGAAGTCCTCGGATCGAGAGGCTAAGCGCATCGACCGCAGCGAAGCGCGCACCGACGACGCGGAACTTCGCGCCTACAACGACATGCTCGCCAACATGGCCCAGCGCGACGCGAACAGTGGTCAGAGAAGCAGATGACTGCACACCTCGTGTGCGGGAATGTGCACAGATAATTCCCGGATTCGAGCCCTTTCTGCACCCATTCGCCTGCTGGATGGCGCAGACTGTTGCATGAATCATATTTATCCACAGCGTCACGTAACCCGCGCCGATGGCGTGGACCTGAAGCCGCATTGCAGGGGCTTGCAGGCTCACCTCCGTACGGGCCGAGACGCCACAGCGAGTCGATCCGCGCATTCAACGGTGATGCGGATCGTGGAAAACAAGGAGAGTCATGAGTTCTTCGAACAACGCCGAGAGGAAGACGATTCGCGCACAGCTGCGCAGGGTCGTCGCCGCTTCGATGGCAGGAACCGTCGTCGAGTGGTACGAGTTCTTTCTCTATGGAACAGCCGCCACATTGGTCTTCCACATCCTGTTCCCGCCCACGGACGATCCGCTGAACGCGATTCTGGCAGGCTTCGCCACCTATGCCGTGGGCTTCATTGCGCGGCCCTTCGGCGGCATCATCTTCGGCCACTTCGGTGACAAGTACGGACGTAAGAAGCTGCTCCAGGTCTCGATCATCCTCGTCGGTGCGGCCACCTTCCTCATGGGCTGCCTGCCGACCTTCGACACCATCGGCTATCTCGCGCCGGTTCTGCTGGTGCTGCTGCGCCTCATTCAGGGCTTCGCCGTCGGCGGAGAATGGGGCGGTGCGGTCCTGCTGGTCGCCGAGCACTCGCCGAACAAGGAACGTGGTTTCTGGGCGTCCTTCCCACAGTCTGGTGTGCCGCTGGGCAATCTGTTGGCGACCGGCGTGCTGCTCACCCTCACGGCGACACTGACCGAAGAGCACTTCATCACCTGGGGATGGCGTGTGGCCTTCTGGCTCTCGGCCGTCATTGTGCTCATCGGCTACTACATCCGCACGCGGGTCTCGGATGCACCGATTTTCGACGAGGTCCAGGCCGAGGAGATCGAGGAAGGCGTGGACTACGGCATCAAGGCCGTGTTCAAGCGCTACCCGCGTGAGGTCTTCGCCGCGATGGGGCTGCGCTTCGTCGAGAACATCCACTACTATCTCGTGGTGACCTTCTCGATCACTTACCTCTCGATCGCCGTCGGCGTGCAGCAGGCAGAGATCCTCGGGGCGCTGCTCGCCGCGCACGCCATCCACGCAGTCATCGTGCCGATGGTCGGAGCGGCGACGGACAGGGTCGGCCGTAAGCTTCCCTATGGCATCGGCATCGCACTGACTGCCACCTGGGGATTCTTCGCCTTCCCGATGTACGACACCGGCAACGGCTTCGTCATCTTCCTCGCGCTGCTCATCGGACTCGTCTTCCACGCACTCATGTACGCCGGCCAGCCGGCGATCATGTCGGAGATGTTCCCGACCCGAATGCGCAACTCGGGCGTGTCGACCGGCTACCAGGTCACGGCCATCGTCGCCGGATCCTTCGCGCCGATCATCGCCACCGCGCTGCTGAAGTGGACGGACTCCTCGGTTCCGATCGCGATCTACCTGCTGGTGGCCGCCGCCATTTCGATGGTCGCCCTCTATTTCACCAAGGAGACGAAGGGAATCGATCTGCGCTCCCTGGACCAGGCGGACAAGGACCGTCGCCACGCGGTGAAGCGCTGATACTCACACCTCAGCACTCGTACGCACAACAGTGAGTTCGGTAATCGGGCGGTGTCGATGATCGTCGGCACCGCCCGATTGCATGACAGCGGACAACACAACAGCGGACAGCACAACAGCTGTCAATATTGGCGAAGCACAACGATCGAAGGGACTGCAATGGTCGATCTCAACAAGAAGCGCGCCCTGGTCACTGGGGGAGCCTCCGGCCTCGGCAAGGCGATGAGCGAAGCCTTCGCCGCAGCCGGAGCACACGTCATCGTCGCCGACGTCAACGCGGAATCTGCGGAAGCCGTAGCCAGCGACATCGGAGGAGAGGCGTGGACGGTCAACCTCGCGGACACCTCGGCTCTGGATGGAGTCGACCTTGACGTCGACATCCTCGTCAACAACGCCGGCATCCAGCGGATCCACCCGATCACGGAATTCCCGCTCGAGGAATGGCGACTCATCAACACGCTGATGCTCGAAGCGCCGTTCGTGCTGACTAAGGCAGCGCTGCCCGCGATGCACGCCAAAGGCTGGGGCAGGGTCATCAACCTCTCCTCGATCCACGGGCTGCGGGCCTCGGCGAACAAATCAGCCTATGTGGCGGCCAAGCACGGGCTCATGGGATTGACGAAGACGACCGCATTGGAAGCGGGTCCACACGGTGTGACCTGCAACGCGATCAATCCCGGGTATGTGATGACACCGATGGTCAAGGGTCAGATCGCCGATCAGGCGAAGACGAACGGCATCACCGAGGACGAGGTCCTCGAACAGGTCTTCCTCGGACATTCTGCCGTGCCGAAGCTTGCAGATCCCGGCGACATCGCCGCTCTGGCACTGTTCCTGGCCAGCGATGCTGCCGCCGTCATCAACGGCAGCGCACACAGTGTCGACGGCGGCTGGTCCGCCGCCTGAGGGCAGACGTACAGCGCCGGTCGCCGCCTGATGGATAGATGGTCCGGATCGGACTCAGAGGACCTCGAGGACGCTGCGGACTCCTGCGTTGCGCAGGGACTCGTGGCGGACCGAGGCCCAGTAGGAGACCGGCTTCGAGAATTCCTCGGGCAGCACCTGTACGAGGCGGCTGTTGCCCACGGCGAGGAAGTCGGGCAGGATGCCGATCCCGACTCCGTTCGATGTGGCGAGCACGTGCGCATGCACCGAGGTGGAGCGGAAGAACCCCTTGCCGCGCGGCAGCGCATTGCCAGCCTCGTCGAGGTCATCGACCTGCAGCGAGTTCTCGATGTAGTAGATGAGCCGGTGCTCGGCAAGATCATCAAGCGTCGTCGGCATCGTGTGAGACCCCAGGTACTCACGGGAGGCGTAGAGCTGGAGCCGATAGTCGCGGATATGCTTTGCGACGCTGCGTGGTGCGTCCGGCCTGCCGACGACGACCTCGATATCGACACCCGAGCGGTACTGCCGGGCCCGCTGCGTGGCAGTGATGAGTTCGAACTGCAGACCGGGATGGCTGCGCTGCAGCTGGGTCAGGGCCGGGACCGCGAATTCAAGAGCGAAGGCCTGCGGGCAGGCCAAACGGATCGTCCCCGACAGAGTGGAGCTGGCGTGGGCGTCGATGCGTCCCAGGGCGGACTCGATGTCCTCGGCCACGGGAAGCAGGTGACGTCCGGCAGCGCTGAGCTCCCAGCCGTCGGGTGAGGCCACGAGCATACGCTCGCCGTAGGCCTTCTCCAGGGCCGCGATGCGTCGGGAGACCGTCGTGTGGTTGAGGCCCAGGCTGTGCGCAGCGGCCGTGAACTTGCCCAGTCGAGCCACGGCAAGCAGCGTCAGCAGATCTTCGGGAGAGATCTGCGAACCGGATCCGCCTGGTGCATATGAAGCCATAATGGTTCCATCCTATCTGCGTGCACGCACATATCTGGTGCGGAATATGTGATTCTGCGCGACAGGTGTTGGCCGAGTGACTGGCGTAATGTGAATGGGAACACTGCACCACCTGAAGAACATGATGCGAGGAGGCATTTTATGTCGACAATTGGATGGGTCGGCCTGGGAAACATGGGTCGTCCGATGACAGCGAACCTGGTCAAAGCCGGTCACACCGTGAATGGCTTCGATCTCGTCGAGATCGCCGTCGAAGAGGCAGCCAAGCACGGGGTGAATCCTGTGAAGTCCATCGCCGAGGCGGTCGCCGGAGCCGATATCGTGTTCACGATGCTGCCCAAGGGGGAGCACGCCCGGGCCGTGTACCTCGAGGCCGACGGCGTGTTGGCCCACGCAGACACCAAGACACTCCTCGTGGACTCTTCAACGATCGACTTCGATTCCGCCCGCGCACTGCATGCAGAAGCGGCTAAGGCCGGTTTCCGCTTCGTCGACGGTCCCGTGTCCGGCGGCGTCACCGGTGCCGAGGCAGGCACGCTGACGTTCATGCTCGGCGGCACCGAGGAGGACGTGGCCGAAGCGAAGACGTTCATCGAGCCGATGGCCGGCAACATGTTCCACGCCGGTGGCGAAGCAGCCGGTCAGGCCGCCAAGATCGTCAACAACATGATGCTCTCGATCAGCCTGCAGGGCGTCGTCGAAGGGGCCGTGCTCGCTGATCGCTTCGGTCTCGACCCCAAGGTCTTCTATGACATCGCGACGGTCTCCTCCGGAGATTCCTGGCCTCTGCGCACTTGGTATCCGGTGCCGGGCGTGACAGAGACCGCGGCTTCGAACAACTCCTTCAAGCCCGGATTCGCCGCGGCTCTCATGCACAAAGACGTCGGCCTCGCGCTCGCAGGCGCGGAGACTCAGGGCCTCGACCTGCCTGCAGCGCAGCTCGTCCACGCTCAGTTGCAGAAGCTCGTCGACGCGGGCCTCGAAGGGCTCGACACCTCGGCGCTGATCAAGAACATCGATGCCAAGGCCGAGGGCCTGCCCGAATAAGGACGAGCGGGAGAATCTGACGAAACACGGCTGCGATGAGCGCCGCTGCAACTAGCTGCAGTGATGAGCGCGGCAGCTGGCAGCCCCGTCTCGCCGGACAGACACCAACGGTTGGTAAGTTCTCTTCGACCCACGAACCCTTGAACCCAAGGAACGAATCTCGAGGAGAACTTGCCAACCGTTTGCCGTGCACCAGGGCGCCGTGCCCACGACATGCAAGTTCCGCGCCGAACTCCGCGCCGAACTCCGGCTTCCGCGCCGCTTCGCCGGCGACCTGCAACTTCAGCGGGTACGTGGAAGACTGGAAGCATGAGTTCCCCAGACACTCCTGAACCACAGAATACGTCCGAACCTCAGAACACTCCTGAAGCGCTTTCGCCGACTGCCATCGCCTCCATCAGAGGCAACCTCGATGAGGTGGCCACACGTGCGGCAACCGCCGCCGAGGCGAGCGGTCGGACGAGTGCTGATGTGAAGGTCCTGCTCGCGACCAAGACTCAACCGGCCGCGAAGATCCGAGTGGCCCTCGAACATGGATTCACCCTCATCGGGGAGAACAAGGTCCAGGAACTGGTCGGCAAGGCTGATGACCTCGCTGATCTCGATCACGAGGCCCATCTCATCGGCCCTCTGCAGAAGAATAAGGTCAATCACACCCTGCGCCATGCGCACTGCATCCAGTCCGTCGACAATCTGGAAGTGGCGACGAAGATCAACAACCGTCTTGAGGTCCTCGACCAGACTGTGGATTTCTTCGTCCAGGTCAACACCTCCCGGGAAGACTCTAAGTCCGGGATCGCGCCCGAGGAGACGGAGGCGCTCATCGCGGCACTGCAAGCTCACACACGGATGAGGCTGCGCGGTCTGATGACGATCGGTCTGCCCGGACGCACACCGGAAGAGATCCGTCCCAGCTATGCCGACCTGCGAGAACTCAGCGAGAAGCTCATCGCCTCGGGAGCCATGTCGCCCGACGCCAATGAGCTGTCCATGGGCATGAGCAACGACTTCGAGCTCGCAATCGCCGAGGGTGCGACCATGGTCCGCGTCGGTTCCAGTGTGTTCGGCGCCCGCGACTGATCCTGAGGCAAGCCGCGACCACACCTGAGGCAAGCCGCGACCACACCTGAGACAATCCGCGACCACACCTGAGACGTCCGCAGGTGACCATCACGTTCGAGGACTGGGGCATTGGTCACATGATGACACCGGGCCTCCCGCCGCGGCGGTGAATCTGTGAAGATGGAGCTATGAACACCAGTCCGCAGGAATCCCAAGCGTCCGCGGCGCCTGCCGCCGCGCAGTCCCACCAGGTCAAGGTGCGCGCACCCGAGCTCATCGGCCGCAGGTGGATGAACTCCGGCGGCAAGGAGCTGAGCCTGGCCGATCTGCGCGGCAAGGTGATCCTGCTCGATTTCTGGACCTTCTGCTGCATCAACTGCCTCCACGTGCTCGACGAGCTGCGTCCGCTCGAGGAGAAGTACGCACAAGAGCTCGTCATCATCGGCGTCCACTCGCCGAAGTTCGAGTTCGAACGCACCGTCGAAGCCGTTGATCAGGCAGTCGAACGCTACCAGGTCGAACACCTCGTCCTCGACGATCCCGACCTCGTCACCTGGCAGGCATACACCGCCCGTGCCTGGCCCACGCTGGCCGTCATCGACCCAGAGGGCTACCTGGTCGCGACCCTGTCGGGCGAAGGTCACGGTGCCGGCCTCGGTGAGATCATCGAAGGACTCATCGAGGAGCACTCGGCGAAGGGCACACTGCACTCCGGCGACGGACCTTACGTGCCGCCGCCAGCACCGGAGACCGAGCTGTTCTACCCCGGCAAGGTCACCGCACTGACATCGGGCAATCTCCTCGTCGCCGATTCGGGACACCACAGCCTCGTCGAATACGACTCTTCGGGCCAGGACATCATCCGGCGCATCGGCACCGGCGAACGCGGCGCGGGCGATGGCGATTTCGCCCAGGCGTCCTTCAGCGAACCCGGCGGCATCACCGTCCTTCCCGGGGACGTGGCAGCGAAGGCCGGCTACCATCTCGTCGTCGCCGACACCGTCAACCACACCCTGCGCGGCATCAACCTCGAGACCGAAACCGTGACGACGATCGCCGGCACCGGAGCACAGCACATGGTCGGCGCGATCGACAACGTGGTCGGCACCCACGGCGAACTCGGCCGCTACGACGGCCCCGCCCTCGACGTGAAGCTGTCCTCACCGTGGGATGTCCTCTACGTCCCCTCCACCGCCGAGGTTGTGGTGGCGATGGCGGGCAATCACACCATCTGGTCGTTCAACCCCGAAGCCGGGTCGATCCGCCTGCTCTCGGGCACCATGAACGAGGGCCTGGCCGATGGTGATGCGGACAGCGCATGGTTCGCGCAGACATCGGGCCTCGACCTCACCTCCGATGGCGACGTGCTCATCGCCGACTCGGAGACCTCGGCGATCCGGCGGCTCGACCCCAACTCCGGAGCCGTGTCCACGCTCATCGGTGAAGGGCTCTTCGACTTCGGCTTCCGTGACGGTCCCGCCGCAGAGGCCAGACTGCAGCACCCTCTGGGAGTGCGGAGCCTGCCGGACGGATCGATCGCAATCGCCGACACCTACAACGGGGCGATCCGCCGCTATGACTTCACCACGAACGAGGTCTCGACCCTGGCCCGCGGCCTGCGCGAACCATCCGACATCTTCGTCCTCGAAGCTGCCGGCTCCGCTGAGTCCGCCGAAGCCGATGGTTCTGCGCCGGCCGAGCTCCTCATCGTCGAATCCGCCTCGCACGCCCTGACCAGAGTGAAGCTGCCCAAGGACGCTCAGAGAGTCGACGAGGGTGCGCTGACCAGCAAGCGTCCCTCGACCGAGATCTCCTCAGGCCCAGTGGCAGTGTCCGTGAGCTTCACTGTTCCAGCAGGTCAGAAACTTGATGACCGGTGGGGAGACCCCACGTATCTGCAGGTCTCGTCGACACCGCCTGAACTGATCGTCTCCGGTGACGGCGGTGCAGAAGGACTGAAGCGCGACATCGTCATCAACCCCGAACTCGAGTCAGGGGTCCTGCACGTGACCGCACGAGCCGCCGCGTGCGACGGCGAACCAGGCGGAGAGATCCCCCTGCACGCCGCGTGCCATCTCTACCAGCAGGACTGGGGCATCCCCGTCGACCTCGTCGCTACCGCTCCGACCGAACTCACCCTCGACCTCCGCGGGGCCTGAGGCCCGTCGCAGTCTGCTCGTCATTGTGGACTTGCGTTCGAAAATCGCGAACTTCTCGCACGCAAGTCCACAATGACGCGGGGCTCAGTCGCGACGGCGATCGCGGCGCTTCTGCTATTTCACGGTCACGTCGCCGAGGCGGCGCGGATCGAAGCGGACCTGCGAGGACTTGACGACGACGGAGCCTCCCAAGTCGAAGGAGAGCGTCTCATCGAAGTCGTGCTCGGCCGCCGTGACGATGTCGCGATAGCGTCCCTGGATGCGCACCTCGACAGTCGACGGGGTGAGCTCGAGATCGTTGCCCGAGGCGGCCAGGCTGACCTCTGGTTCGCGAGCCAGCGACCACTTCACATCGCCGAGGATCTCGTTGTCCGTCTCGTAGCCGAACACGCAGTCCGAGGGGTAGAGGGTCTTCGACTTCACACATTTCGCCAGATGCTCGGTGACCTGCTCACCGACCGACTGCTCCAGCTTCGCCGTGGGCTCGGGCGAGAGCGCGATCTGGGCGGTGTCGGTCGGGGCGATCACCTCGGCGCGTTCGGGCTTCGACTTGAGGTAGGTCGCATCGAAGCCGACGAGATAGGTCGCGGGGAACAGCACGGGAATCGTTCCGGCGGCGACTCCGTAGCCGTTGACCGTGGCCGTTGACGACCCTTCGACCTGCAGGTCGAGGGTCGGCCACTCCTCCTGTTCGATTGCCCACCGGTCGAACAGCCCGGCAGTCGCCGGCAGCTTCACCATCGACAGATCCACGGTCTGCGTCTGCGAGGACAGAACATAGCTCAGCGAGACCTTCGCATGGGCGCCGTCCATCGATACCGTCGTCGCCTCGGCATCGCGCGGCAGGTCAGGGGCGGCAGAGAGCACATCATGATTGAGCGCCAGAGTCGACGACGGGGTGGGGGAGGCGAGATAGGAGAACGCACGCTCCGCGTCGGCGTCCTCGATCGCGGAGATATAGGCTTCAGCGGCGCGGGCAGGAGTGTAGACGGTGAGGTTGAGGAGGGGAACTGCTGCCACGGTGAGGACTATGACCAGGAGCGCCGAAATCAGAAGCCTGCGCGAAGTTCGCATTGCTTCTCCTGAATCGGTGGGGGATGAAGGAATTTCAGTGTAATGCCAATTGCCCGCTACTCGGCTCTATGAACGGCGAGGACGCGCGGGAAGGGGAGTCGGACGCGTGCCGGTGGGGTCTATTCCACCGAGTACGCGTGCAGTGCCTGAGTGTCGACCTCGACGAAGACATGAGTGCCGACCTTGACGTTGGCACGCAGGGCAGCGATCGAGTCGCCGAGGCTGGGGTGGAGCACGCCGAATCCGCTCTCGCTGCCGGACACGCCAGCCAGGTCGGCCAGGTCCACGTCGAGAGCGAGTCCCATCTCGGTGTCCACCGGCGACAGCTTCGCCTGCAGGCAGGAACCGTGATCGCGCAGTCCGATGACGACGGCTTCGAACACCGTCGCCGAGGTGAAGGCCGGGTCGTGTTCGTCCAACGACAGGAGAGCACTGCGCCACCCGAGAGTGACGAAGACCTTCCCGTCGAGTTCGGTCCGAGCCTTCACCGCAGAGTGGCCGATCGACAGCCAGCCCTTGCGTGCCAACCCGGAATAGACGTTGACCCTGCTGAGTTCGGCCGGCAGGGAGCCTCTGGGCTCCGTGACGACCTGTTCCAAAGTGCCGAGCGAGACGAGCTCGCCTTTTTCGATATCGGCCACGCCCGCCTCGGCGACGGTGAAGTCGGTCAGCGTATTCGAGGTGAAGACGATCCCGCGGCCGTGCGCTGCGGCGAGATCGGCCAGACGACCGCGCAGGCCAGCGCGCACATGTCCGGGGACGGATGCGAAGGGGTCGATGAAGGTCAACCACGGCAAGCCGCTCGCCCAGGCCACGGCCAGGCCGAGTCTCGCACGCTCGCCGGCATCAAGTTCGCCGAACCGGCGCCTCAGGACGTCAGGGTTGACCCCGAACTCCGTGCACGCCAGAGCCAATGCCGCCTCCCCAGATCCGGCATCGGCTTCGCGAAGATATGCTCTGACCCACCTGCGCACACGTGTGAGACCCGACCGGAGCCCGGTCGGGAACTGCGGCGGAGGAGCGACGTCGGAGCGCGCAGCAACGGACAGCACCACCTCAGTGGTGCTGTCCGTGCTGCCCATGAGACCGAGCATTGTCCCTGCTCGGAGACGACCGAGATCGATCTGGTGTCTGCCGAGGTGCAGCCCCGCTAGGGACAATTCATCGTTCAACGGATCTTAGAACTCCGCAGGATCGTCGGAGGCGGTCATCCGCCGACGAGTGATGACGACGGCTGCGGCACCGACGACGAGGAGTCCGACTCCGAGCGCCAGTCCGGTCATCTCGGCACCGGTGCGGGGCAGGTCACTGTCGCTGTCGCTGCCGTTCTGCCCGCCCTCATCGACCGAGGTGCCGTTGGTGACGACGGTGAAGCTGCCGCCCTGTGCCTTGTCGAAGCTGTCGGCCTGGGCTGTGACGTTGTACGTTCCCAGCACGGCCTTGACCTTCGCCTGCACGCCGAAGGTCGCTTTGCCCTCGGAGTCGGCTTCCTTGGTCATCGTGTAGCGATCGACCTTGCCCTGAGCATGCTCGACCGTGATCGTGATCTTCTCACCTGGCTGTGCGCCGGTGATGCCGAGCTTGATGCCCTCATTGAGGAAGTCCTCGGAGCTGATCTCGGTCGGGTCGATGATGAGCGCCTGGGTCGCGGTTGCCGCGGCCTTCTTCTCACCGTCATCGGTGCCGGGGCTGGCCGGAGCGGTCGTCTCCGACGGTTCTGCCTTCGGAGCGTCCGACTTCGGAGCTTCGGACTCTGGAGCGTCCGATTCCGGAGCTTCGGACTCCGGAGCTCCGGACTCGGTCTCGGTAGGAGCAGGGGCCTCCGACTTGTCGTCGGTCTCCGTCGGCTCGGGAGTCTCGGATTCCGTCTCCGTCGGCTCGGGAGCCTGAGTTTCGGTCTCCGTCGGTTCCGGAGCCTTCGTCTCGGTCTCAGTCGGCTTCGGAGCAGCGGGCTTCGAAGCTTCCTTGGTTTCCGTGGGCTCTTCGCTCGGCTCTTCCGACTTGGTCTCGGTCGGAGTCGATGTCTCGGATGGCTCATCGGTCGCGGTCTCGGACGGATCTGGGGCCGCTCCTGTTGCGGGTGAGCAATCGGAGCCCTTGGCGTCCTCGTCGATGTCCGAGTCACTGGCCACGACCTCGAAGGAGACCTTCGAGGAGTCCTTCTCGGTCTTCTCATCGGTGAGGTAGAGCGAGTATTCGCCAGAGGGAACCTTGGCGTTGTCCGTGACGGAGAAGAAGTAGGTGCCGGACACCTTGCCCTTTTCGTCGACGGTCAGCTTGGTCTCCGGCGAGTACTTGGACCCGTCGGTGCCGACGACCGTGACGGTCGCCTTGCTGTCGGGGGTGAATCCGGTACCGGAGAATCCGATGCCCTTTTTGCGATCCGCGATATCGGCCCGGGTGACCTGTGCATCAGACAGTGTCGCCTGCGGGTCCGAGCTGTCGGGAACCTTGGAATCTGGGTCGGTTGACTGCTGTGCATCTTCATGTGCACAGAGCGGGCCTGCCGGCACCGGAGCGGACGCTGTCGCTGCGAACGCGGGAGCGCCAGCAAGACCTGTCAATGCAACGGCTACTGCGGGGGCAAGCACAAGACGCGAGGTCTTCACAGTAATGCCTTTCGTTCGTTGTCAACCCACGAAAGACGATGGACTCCCGGCATTCCTTGGCTTAAGAAGAGGAAGGCACCATCGTGCGCGGGTTCGTACAGCTCCTAACTCTAAGGCATTCACGAACGGCTGTGGGGAGACACACGGGAGAAAACCAGCAAAAACACCACTGATCGTTATCGAGTCGTTACCAAACTCCGGTGTGTCGCGGAGGCTGTGAGCAATTTCGCCCCTTCGTGAGTGCTGCTCACTGCACTCCTGAGCCCTGGGCGACTACCATCGGTTACGTGACTCTCCTTTCCGATCGCGACATCCGCGCCGAGCTCGACTCCGGACGCATCGCCCTCGACCCCTATGACCCTTCGCTGATCCAGCCAGCCAGCGTTGACGTGTGCCTGGATCGCTACTTCCGTCTGTTCGACAACCACAAATACCCGGTCATCGACCCGAGTCTCGATCAGCCCGAGCTCACCCGCTTCGTCGAGGCCGCGCCGGGAGAGCCGTTCGTGCTGCACCCGGGCGAATTCGTGCTCGCCTCAACGCACGAGCTCGTCACCCTGCCCGACGATGTGGCCGCGCGGCTGGAGGGCAAGTCGTCGCTGGGGCGCCTTGGGCTGCTGACCCACTCCACGGCAGGCTTCATCGATCCCGGGTTCAACGGTCATGTGACGCTCGAGCTTTCGAATGTCGCGACTCTGCCCATCACCCTGTGGCCGGGAATGAAGATCGGTCAGCTCTGCTTCTTCCGCCTCAGTTCGGCTGCGCTCAACCCCTACGGTTCGCAGGCCACCGGCAATCGCTATCAGGGGCAGCAGGGCCCCACGGCCTCCCGTTCTCACCTCAACTTCTATCGGAGGGACATGTGACCACTCGCCGAGAGCTGCGGATGCAGCGTGAGGCCGCCGAGCGTGTCAGTGACACGGATGTCTCGGCGGACCTGCGCGGCTTCCATCTGCTTCTCCTCGACGAAGGGGTCGAGGTCTCCGATGTGCTCGCGCTCGTGCACAACAGGCTTCCCGACCTCGCGCCCCGCCTGGATGAAAGAGGTCAGCTGAAGCTGAGCCGACACTCACGTCTGAGTGAGGGAGTCGACCTCGATGCTGCCGCGATCGCCGCGCTCGAGGTTCCCGACTGGGCTCATCACGCGGTAGTCATCGACTGCCCCCGAGACCGGGAGCCGGTCCCGCCGCCTGTCTGGTTCAGCGACGCAGACGGACTCCATGAGGCGTTCCCGGAAGGGCTGCCCGACCGGGAGGAGGAGCGGATGCTCAGCCTCATCCTGGGCGTCGCATCACGCCTGCACACCGGTGTCCGCCTCGCGGACGAACCGGGCCTGCCGACTCGGGTCATCGTGCCCGACCCGGAGGCGAAGATCGACCTCTATCTCTACTCGTCCTATTGGCTCGAGCCCGACGTGGCGCTGTCGCTCGTCCGCAAGCACGCTCCGCATGCCTTCCAGCAGGCGCTGCCGACACCCGACGAGGCTGTCCTGGCTCAGGCCACGATCGACGATCCGCTCTTCGATCCTTCGGCGCCGGTCATCCTCGACGGCTATTCGCTCCTCGTCCCTCTCGGGGAGATCAGCGAGAAGGCAGGCATGATTGAGATTCGAGTATCGGAGTCTGACTGGGTGCCGCCGATCATCGGCAAGCATCTTGCGATGCCGCTGATCGAGTACCACGTGCACTGGATGGATACCGAGTCGAAGCGCTACCAGCCGGTCCAGACCCGTCGTTTCCGGCGAATGCGCAACAAGGTGGCCGGCCTCGTCGACAGCATCGGAGCAGAACTGCTCATCGGCTGTGACGGCACCGGCCTGGATGAGACCGGCTTCCTCGTCACGAGCAGCCAACTCCGCAGCTGACGCAGGTTCCAGCCCTCAGCCCTCGGGCCGTTGCAAAGCTGACTAAGCCCCCCGGGCGGTTGCGAAGCTGACCAAACCCCGGGCCGTCGCGAAGTCGACTTCGCGGGCGGTGAACGGTTTGATTCGCGCAGGGTTCGCGCAGAACCTATGTGGAATGGGCGTGGAATCTGAACAGAATGTGTTCATAATGACTGCTGCGAACGGCCCCATTGATTGGGAGATAGGCAGGGTGTCGTGAGAAAATACTGTTGAGCACTACATTCTGGCAAATCGTATAAATGACGGAGGTGTCCGCCGGTGATAGTCATGACAGGAGCCTTTTTCGGGGCTGCTGTCATTGCGTACCCACTGGTCAGGCGCCTCGGTCGCAACGGGTTCTTCTTCCTTGCGCTGGTGCCGTTCGCCGCGCTGATCTTCAGCCTGGCCAAGGTCCCCGACATCTTCGGGTCTGCAGGTTCGCCCTTGGTCGAGAGCATGAACTGGCTGCCGGCACTCGGCCTCGAGGGGATCTTCCGCCTCGACGAACTCTCCTGGATCATGAGTCTTCTGGTCACAGGCGTCGGTGCCCTCGTCTTCGTCTACTGTGCCCGCTACTTCCCACCCGATGAGCCCGGCCTGGCCCGGTTCGCCGCAGTATTCATGGCCTTCGCCGGAATGATGTACGGACTCGTCATCGCCGATGAGCTCCTCATGCTCTACCTGTTCTGGGAAGGCACCACGGTCTTCTCCTACCTCCTCATCGGCCACAGCCAATCCCGCCGTCGCTCCCGCCAGGCCGCACTGCAGGCCCTCATCGTCACCACGGCCGGCGGACTGGCCATGCTCGTGGGCATGATCCTGCTCATGGCCGCGACCGGAACAGGCCAGATTTCCACGCTCATGGAGCGCGCCAGTCTCGGTCTGGACACCGGGCCCGTCATCGTCACGGCCGTGATCCTCATCCTCGTCGGTGCGGTCTCGAAGTCCGCGCTGCTGCCCTTCCACTTCTGGCTCCCCGGCGCCATGGCAGCACCGACCCCGGTCAGCGCCTACCTGCACGCAGCGGCGATGGTCAAGGCCGGGATCTACCTCATCCTGCGTCTGGCACCGGGCTACCACGCACTGCCCGGATGGTCGGAGACCCTGCTCACGCTGGGACTGCTCACGATGTTCATCGGCGGCTGGCAGGCCCTGAAGCAGACCGACCTCAAACTCCTGCTTGCCTTCGGCACGGTCTCCCAGCTCGGGTTCCTCACGACGATGGCCTCCTTCGGCACACCCGACATCACAAAAGCCGCGCTGGCGATGCTCATCGCACACGCCCTCTTCAAGGCCTGTCTGTTCCTGTGCGTGGGCATCATCGACCATCGTGCCGGCACGCGTGACCTGACGAAGCTCTCCGGTGGCTGGAAGGCATTCCCCGTCGTCGCCGTCTGCGCCACGATTGCCGCGGCCTCGATGTCCGGCCTGCCGCCGCTGCTGGGCTTTGTAGCCAAGGAAGCGGTCTATTCGACCCTGCTGGCTTCTGGGGACAAGGCATCGATCATTGCGCTGATCGGCGTCATGATCGGATCGATGCTCACCGTGGCCTACTCGGCGCGCTTCGTCTGGGGCGCGTTCTCGAGCAAAGCGGGCGTCGACGACATCGCCCGCCGCGATGAGAAGATCACGCTGATCATCTCCCCGGTCATGCTCACCGCGCTCACCGTGGTGTTGGGACCGGCCGCCGGGCTCCTCGACGGCTACTTCGGAGCCTGGACCTCGATGCTGCCGGTCATCGACCCCGGCGACGGCGACTACCACCTGGCCCTATGGCACGGGCTCGAACCTGCACTGGCCCTGTCCGCGATCACGATCGCCGTCGGTCTTGGCCTCTTCTTCCTCCGCGACTCGTTTGCCAAGGTCCAGTCGACGCTGCCTTCGGGCCTGGACTTCCACGACCTGTACAGCAAGCTGATCAACTGGATGGAGAGGCTGGCCCTGTGGGTCACCTCCCGCACCCAGCGCGGTTCGCTGCCGTTCTACCAGAGCGTGATCTACCTCGTCCTCGTGGCAGGCATCGGTCTGGCCGTGATCTCGAACGACACCTGGAACATCGATTTCCAACTCTTCGACACCCCGCTCGACCTCATCATCGCAGCGGTCCTCATCATCGTCGCAGTCGCAGCCACCCGCGCTAAGAAACGTTTCACCGCCGTGGTCGTCACCGGAATCTCGGGCTATGCGATGGTCGCCTACTTCGCCTTCGTCGGCGCCCCGGACCTGGCCCTGACCCAGGTTCTCGTCGAGACCATCACCATCGTCGTCTTCGTCCTCGTCCTGCGCCGACTCCCGGCTCGGATCGGTCAGAGCACCGGCCGCTTCACCCCGGCCTGGCGCGCCATCATCGGCGCCGCAGTCGGCGTGACCATGATGGTGGTCGTGCTCATCGCCGCCGGTGTGCGCATCAGCGACCCAGTCTCCGTGGACTTCGGTCAGCTCGCCTACGAACTCGGCCACGGGAAGAACATCGTCAACGTGACTCTCGTCGACATCCGCGTCTGGGACACCCTCGGTGAGATCTCGGTCCTCGTCGCCGCCGGCACCGGCATCGCCGGACTGATCTTCGTCCGCGGTCGTGAAGGACACCTCCACCGCTTCGTCTCCCGCCGTGACGGCACCGAGCTGCAGGGCCGGGTGCGCTTCCAGCCGGTGGCCGAGGAGATCGGCAACTTCCACGACACTCAGCGCGAGGACGTGACACAGCGGCGAGTCTCCTGGCTCATCGCCGGACGCACACTGGCCCCACGCAACCGATCCATCATCCTCGAGGTGACCGCCCGCCTGGTCTTCCACGCTGTCCTCATCTTCTCCCTCTACCTCCTCTTCGCCGGTCACAACGAACCCGGCGGCGGCTTCGCCGGTGGTCTCGTGGCCGGTCTGGCACTGGTCGTGCGCTACCTCGCCGGAGGCAAATTCGAACTCGCCGAGGCGGCCCGCTTCACCCCCTCGGGCCTGCTGGGAACCGGAATGATCATGGCCGTGCTCACCGGCGTCGGCGGTTGGATCTGGGGCGACACCGTGTTCAAGTCCGTCTATCTCGAGGGCGACATTCCGGTGCTCGGACATCTGTCGTTCGGAACCTCGACGTTCTTCGACATCGGCGTCTACCTCATCGTCGTCGGCCTCATGCTCGACATCCTCAGATCCTTGGGCGCCGAGGTGGACCTGCACCAGGAGCGCGACGAGATGGTGCTGACCAACCGACTCAACCAGTCGTACAACCTCTCGGAGAACTTCAGCGCCGAGGCTGAGCACGACGCGGTCTCCTCGATCCTCGACCGTGTCAACCACCTCGACGTGGACAACGGCGCGGAAGGGGGACGGCTATGACTGTGCCCTTCATCATGGTGCTGGCGATGGGATTCCTCTTCGCCTGTGGCATCTACCTCATGCTCGAACGCTCCCTGACCCGCGTGCTGCTGGGCTTCATCCTCCTGGGCAACGGAGTCAACCTCCTCATCATCCTCACCGCAGGCAGGGGAGCCCCGCCACTGACTGACGGGAAGAACCTGTCCACGGAGGGCATGTCGGATCCGCTGCCACAGGCGCTCATCCTCACAGCCATCGTCATCACGTTCGCGGTCACAGCGTTCCTGCTGGCCATGATCTATCGCTCCTGGCGATTGGTTCGCGCCGACTCGCTGCAGGACGACACCGCCGACCTGCGGGTGGCGATCACGAAGATGATCGACTCCGAGGCGGAGGCGAGCACTGACTACGACGACACCGAGTTCGGTGATGAGGCCGAAAGCCCGATCACCGGCGCCATCGACCTCGACGACGACGGCAAGCCCCACGAACGTGAAGACGGCGAGGTCGGCACGGACAGGGCGAAGAGCAGCGAGGGCATGGGCAGGACCGGGACCACCTCGGCGAACAAGGACGGCAGAGGTTCCGAAGGAACCGAGACGGAGGAGAAGAAATGATAGATCTCCTTCCCGTGCTTGTGCCGCTGCCCGTCCTCCTGCCCCTCCTCGGTGCAGGCCTGGCGCTGGTGCTGTCGAAGCACTCGCGGGCGCAGAACATCGTGTCGATCCTGATCCTCAGCGCGGTCATGATCATCTCCCTCATCATGCTCTTCGGCGTCGACGCCCACGGCCCGCAGGTCGTGGCGATCGGCGGGTGGGAGCCGCCCGCAGGGATCGTGCTCGTCGCCGACAGGCTCTCCTCGCTCATGCTCGTCGTATCCTCCCTGGTCACCTTGTGCGTGCTCATCTACGCGCTCAGCCAGGACGCCAACGACGATTCGGACGAGACCCCGATCTCCGTGTTCAACCCCAGCTATCTGGTGCTGTGCGCGGGCGTCGCCAACGCCTTCCTCGCCGGTGACCTCTTCAACCTCTACGTCGGCTTCGAGATGTTCCTCGTCGCCTCCTATGTGCTGCTGACGCTGGGTGCCACGGCCGAGCGGATTCGGGCGGGCGTGACCTACGTCGTCGTCTCGCTCGTGTCCTCGATCATCTTCCTGGCAGCGATCGGCGTCATCTACTCGGCGACCGGAACAGTGAACATGGCGCAGCTGTCCGAGCGGCTGAGCGAACTGCCGCCGGATGTGCAGATGATCCTGCATGTCCTCCTGCTCATCGGCTTCGGCATCAAGGCCGCGATCTTTCCCCTGTCCTTCTGGCTGCCCGACTCCTATCCGACCGCTCCGGCCCCGGTCACGGCTGTGTTCGCGGGGCTGCTGACGAAGGTCGGCATCTATGCGATCATCCGCACCGAGACGCTGCTGTTCTCCGAGTCCTCTCTGCGAGTGCCTCTCCTGATAGCGGCAGCATTGACGATGGTGGTCGGAATCTTAGGCGCGATCGCCCAGTCGGAGATCAAGAGGATCGTGTCCTTCACCCTCGTCTCCCACATCGGCTACATGCTCTTCGGTGTGGCTCTGGGGACCACTGTCGGACTCGCTGCCGCAATCTACTACACGGTCCACCACATCATCGTCCAGACCGCGCTGTTCCTGGCCATAGGAATGGTGGAAATGCGAGGTGGGTCGACCTCGACCAGGTCCTTGGGTGGGCTCATGGTGCTCTCACCGGCGCTGTCGATCATCTTCTTCATCCCTGCCCTCAACCTCTCCGGCATCCCGCCGTTCTCCGGGTTCATCGGCAAGGTCGGCCTCTTCGCCGCCGGCTTCTCCGACCACGACTGGCTCGCTGTCAGCCTCATCGTCGCCGGCACGGTGACCAGCCTGCTGACCCTCTACGTCATCGGGCGTACCTTCAACCTGGCCTTCTGGCGGGACCCCGCGGATGCGGAGGAGCCGAACGAAGAGCTCGTCGCAGAGTTCGCCGAACGCAAGAAGGCCAAGCTCGCGGGCAAGCCCTGGAAATCACAGATCGGCGTTCCGGGATCGATGTTCGCCGCCACCACCGTGGTCGTCATAGCCTCCATCGTCCTCACCGTCTTCGCGGCCCCGCTGTGGGGAATGGCGAACCGTGCTGCGGAGAACCTGCAGTCGCCGGTCAGCTACGTGAGCGATGTGCTCGGGGGTGATGGCCTGTGAGTCCCAACCGGCCTCGGATGACGAAACGCAGGAGCTTCGTCCAACAGCTCGTTCTGGTGTTCTTCCTCGTCCTGTTGTGGGTGATGCTCTGGGATGCGGTGTCGCTCATGCACATCATCACCGGCATCATCCTCGCCTTCGTCGTGACCCGCGTGTTCTACCTGCCGCCGGTGGTGCTCTCCGGCAGGTTCAACATCATCCACGCCCTCAGCTACGGACTGTGGTTCCTCTATTCGCTCATCATCGCCTCTGTCGAGGTGGCTTGGTACGCATTCCGGCCGCGCGCGGTGGGCGCCGGATCGGTCATCGCCTGCGACCTGCGCACGAGTTCGGACCTTCTGATGACACTCGTAGCCGACACTGCCAGCCTCATCCCCGGATCGATCATCGTCGACAGCGACCGGGCGCTGGGCGTCCTCTATCTGCACGTCCTCGACTGCGATTCCGAGGAGAAGGTCCTCGCCGCCAAAGAGCTCGTCTACCATATCGAAGAGCTGCTCATCAAAGCCCTCGGCTCCCACCGTGACCTCGCCGCACTGAAGGTCAACCCCGATCCGATGGCCGATGAACGCGGAGGTGCCTGATGAGCCAGATCGTCCTCGACACCCTCATCGTCGCAGCCTCGGTGCTGCTGGCCACATCGGCGATCATCGCCCTCTACCGCATCGTTCGAGGGCCTTCGATCCTCGATCGCATGATCGCCACCGACGTTGTGCTGGCCTCCATCATGTGCGGTTTGGGCGGGTTCATGGCCCTGTCCGGTCGCACGGATCTCCTGCCTGTGCTCATCGTGCTGGCGATGCTCGGATTCGTGGGCTCCGTCAGCGTCTCCCGGTACGTGTCCAAGTCCGATTCCATGACCCCCGGCGCCGAGGTGGGCTCACTCAGTGACTTCTCCAGCTCGGACTGGCACATGCCCAAGGAATCAGTCGATGACACCGAGGGGAACAGCGGCACCGGGGCCCGCCAGCAGGCACAATCCCCGGTCGGCGAGGAGTGGCCCGATGACGTGGCCCGCGGAATATCCGATGTCGCCGACGGGCCCGATGCGATCACCGTGCAGGAAGACGAAGAGCCTGTGACCGTGGGACTCGACCAAGGAACCGACCCCGGCGCTGCCCCCAGCGCCGACCCCAGCGCCGACCCCGACGCCGACCCGGATGCTGAGGGGATGGGTACGGGACCCGACTCGGGACCCGAGGACTCCGACGACGGTGAGCGCACCGGACCTGAACCGGATGAAGACGAAGGGGGACGCCGATGATCCTCGACATCATCTCTGCGGTGCTCATCCTCCTCGGCGGGGTGCTGTCGCTGGCTGCCGCGCTGGGTCTGCTGCGCTTCGGCGATCTCCTCTCACGCATGCACGCGAGCGCAAAGCCCCAGATCCTGGGGCTGCTGATGGTGGCTGTCGCGATTGCGATCCAGTACCCTGCATGGTCGACGGTGACGACGTTGGCGATCGTCATCTCGTTCCAACTCGTCACGATTCCCGTTGCCACGCACATGGTCGGACGAGCCGGTTATCGCACCAAGCACCTGCGACGTTCTATGCTGTACCGAGATGAGCTCGCCGAGGCGGTCGATCGGGCAGAAGCCAGGGAAGCCGCGTGGGAACGCAGAAGAGGAAGTGGAACGGACCACAATGACGGCTGACACTCAGCACGAACCCCAGCCCTTGGTGCTGGTCGCCGACGACGAACCCGATGTCCTCGGCGCCGTTGTCCCCTTCCTCGAACGCTCCGGTTTTCGGGTGCTCGCCGCCAGCGATGGCCTGTTGGCCCTCGATGAGATCCACCGGCACAATCCCGATGTCTGCGTCCTTGACGTGCTCATGCCCGGTGCCGATGGCAGACAGGTTCTGCGACGACTGCGCCAGGAGGAGAACTGGGTCCCGGTTCTGCTGCTGACCCAAGTCGGAGAGGCCGTCGAGCGGGCGATGGCGCTCGAAGAGGGCGCCGACGACTACCTCAACAAGCCCTTTGACCCACATGAGCTCGTGGCGCGCATCCGCGCAGTGCTGCGTCGGACCCGGACAGACGGACCGCCCCTGGCCACTGCTCCGGTGCTGGTTTCGAGCTTCGGCCTGCGCGTCGATCGTGTGGGCAGGCGCGCATGGATGGGCAATCGCGAACTTGTCATCACCCCCAAGGGCTTCACCCTGCTGGAATACCTCATGGTCCACAAGGACGAACTCATCGAACGGTCCCGTCTGCTTGAGATCCTGTGGGGCTTCGAAGAGGCCGTGGGCACACGTGCGGTGGATTCCCGTGTGGCCGAACTGCGCCGAGTCCTCGGGGAGGACGCCGCCGAACCTCGGTGGATCGCCACCGTGCAGGGTCGGGGCTACAGATTCGTCGGTGAGGTCCGAGGCGAAGATGGTCAGAGGTCACCATGACGAACTTTCTGGTCATCGAGATCCAGATCTGGCTGTTCCTGCTCCTGCTTTTCCTCGTGCTGGCAGGCTTGGCCGTCGGCGCCTTCTTCGCCTGGAGGTATCTGCGCAGACGTGAGGCCGCACTGAAGGAGTCGATCGAGACAGCGGCGAGTGAGGACTCCCTGGCCAAACGCAATCGGATGCTCATCCGACTGGACCACGAGCTGAAGAATCCGCTGACCGCGCTGCGCACATCGGCCGCGAGCATCCGCGACGTTGTCCGTGAGGGCGGCTCGATCACCGAAGTCGAATCCTCAGCCAAACAGGTAGACATCTCCTCGCGCCGGGTCGCACGCCTGCTGGCCGACCTGCGCAAACTCGCCGACGTCGAGACGCGCATCATCGAATACTCCCGAGTCGATCTCGATCGGCTCATCCACCAGGCCGTCGAGGATGCATCGACGGCACCCGGCGCAGAAGATCGCATGATCGTGGCCACGGTCGCCCGTGCACCCTGGCGTCTGCCCGACATCGCCGGTGAGGAAGATCTGCTGCTCACAGCGATCCTCAACCTGCTGGGCAATGCGCTCAAATACTCCTCTCAGGCCGAAGTCGTCGAACTGCGTGCCAATGAGCAGATCATCGACAGCCACCGCTGGGTCGTCGTCGAGGTGGCCGACACCGGCAGCGGCATTCCGCTGACGGAGCAGGAGCAGGTGTGGGACGAACTCTCACGCGGCTCGCGCGTTCGTGCAGTGGCCGGTTCCGGCATGGGACTGTCACTGGTGCGGGCGATTGTGACCCGTCACGGCGGCTCGGTGCAGCTGTTCAGCCAAGAAGGTGTGGGCACCTCGGTGCGTATGGTGTTGCCGGTCCTCGGCGATGCCGCTCAGGTGACGGTGCCGCCGATGGCCGATCAGGTCGGGCATGCCGCGGCCGGATCTCATCCGGTCCAGCCGGTGCAGCTTCCCGACTCGGGGCAGACTCCCGGCTTCCTGCCTCCCCGGCAGCCTAACGAGGCGGAGCTTCAGGGACGGATCCTGGGCACACCGCGACGAACCTCGAAGCGACGCCTCGAGCGAGTCGACGGCAACCTCGTCCACCGGTCGACCGGAGAATCCCTGGGCGGCGGTTTCCGACCGGACTCTGGTCAGCACTCCCAGTTCAAGCCCGGCCCAGGCGTGGGCCGGTCACTCGGGGACCCACAGGCAGCGCCGCAGTCAGGGTCCCAACCTGGACCCCAGTCGGGGCCGGTGCAGGCCTGGCAGCAGCAGCCTCAGCAGCCTCCGGCGCAGCCGCCTCAGACACAGCAGCCTGATTCGGGACAGCAGCCACGCAGCCGCCGTGATCTGCGGTCGAGGGATGAACGGTGATGACACACGCTGCGAAGGTGCGAACAGTCGTGGCAGGAGCGGCACTGATCAGCCTTGCTCTCAGCGGCTGCTCGGCTCTGCAGATCCGCACCGCAGAACGGGATTCCGGTCCCGTCCGTGTGGCAGTGCAGAAGAAGGCCGGCGAGAACCCCACCACGGCACCCCCTGATGACGGAATCCCCGAGGGGATGAAGGAAGTCTCGGTCAACCTCGGCGCCGAATGCCCCGTCGACGTCAGCGTTGCGATGACAGATGACTGGACTCAGGGATCGGCCAGCGACGATTTCCACTCCTTCTCCCGCGGCACCTCCGTCGCCGACAGCGACACGATCCTCATCACCTGCAGCAAGGGCTACGACGAGTCTCCGCAGTCGATCGTCGATGCGAAGAAGAAGTACACGTTCGCGGAGCCGGACTCCTCGGTGCTCTCCCAGCGCACGGGCAGCCTCGCGGCCGGATCCTACTGGTCTTACCAAGGTGTGCTCGGCCCGACGGAGATCTTCGCGATCAACCAGGAGCCGACAGTCATGTACGGGACCCGGATCGGATACCAGACAAATGGGCGCCTCGTCGACATCGGCGTCGAGATGCGCGCTCTCGAAACGGACGCGGACGCGGCAGAGGAGTTCAAGCAGATGCTGCCCACGGTCACCATCGACGGGGAGAAGGTTCCCGCGCCGAGATTCAAATAGAAGTCTGCAGGCCCGAACATCGGCGATGATCCTAGGATGGTTCTATGACGATCAACGACGCTGTGACTGCTCTCCTCGATGCCCGCCGTCTGCAAGGCCTCCTGGCGAACCAGACCGGCCGTGTCATCGCCCAGTATTCCTTCCTCAACGCCGAGGGCAGCAGCTACCTCTCCCACCTGGCAGATATCAGCGGTGAACGACCGCGCCGAATCACCCGCGGCGATCAGTCCATCGGCCCGGCCGCGATCAGCGACTCGGGCACCGTCTACTTCGCGGCCAAGCGCACCGGCGAAGACGGCAAGGATGCCGAAAGCCCCAGCCTCTGGGCCCTGCCGGAGACCGGGGAAGCACGCAAGCTCGCCGATCACGACGGGGGATTCTCCCGAATCGAGGTCAAAGGCCACTCCATGATCGTGCAGTTCCCCGTCCACACCTGGGCCGCGAACGAGCCCGAACACCAGGAATACAGTCAGGAACGCAGAAAATCGAAGGTCAGCGGAATCCTCCACACGGGTTTCCCCATCCGCCACTGGGATCATGACCTGGGCCCGGGACAGGAGACCCTTGCGGTCGCAGACCTGAGCGAGATCACCGACGAATTCGACGAGGACCTCACCCCCGACGCCACACGGGGCGCTGCTGAATCCGAGACGACCACGTCCGACGGTGCCATGTCCGCAACCCCGGCCGCCGGGGCCACCAGCTTCAGCGAAGATTCGACCACAGCCGCTTCCCCCGGACTCACTTTTCGCTACCTGCCGCTGCCGTCTGGACGGCTCGTCGACTGGGCCGTTGATGAGGAAGCGCAGTTCGTACTCGTCCAGGTCGAGAAGCCGATCCCGGGTCAGCTCGAGGCCAGCGAGATCTGGCAGATCGACCTGCACAAACATAGTGCACCTCGACTGCTGGTCGAGGCTGCCGCCGACCACGGTTTCGGCATCGACGCGATCAGCCCCGACGGAACCCATGCCCTGGTCACCCGCGAGCAGTTCTGGACGTCGAAGACGAACCTGTCCGCGACGCTCATGCTCCTCAACCTCGACACAGGGTCATTGGAGACAGTCTGGCCCGAAGCCGATCACTGGTTCGACCCCGTCTGGGCCGACGATTCGACGATCGTGGCAACCGCTGACGACCACGGACGCGGCAGTGTCTTCATCGGTGATGTCAACGACGAACAGCCTCGGCGGCTGGTGGGCGGTCCGGGGCAGAAATATGCCTTTGCAGGACTGCAGGTGCAGGGAATCACGGTCGTGGCGACCGCCTCGGCGATCGATGTCGCACCACTGCCCATCGCCATCGACCTGATCTCGGGCCAGATCAGCGAGCTCGCCAACCCGGCGAACGTCATCGACGGGGCAGGCACCCTCACCGAGGTGGCCGCCGTCGGTGACGACGGCACCGAGGTGCGAGCCTGGTTGGCTCTGCCCGACGGGGAAGGTCCGTTCCCACTCGTCGTATTCGCCCACGGCGGGCCCTGGGGATCCTGGAACTCCTGGACGTATCGGTGGAACCCGGGACCGTTCGCGGCCGCCGGATATGCGGTGCTGCTGCCGGATCCGGCGATCTCCACCGGCTACGGCCAGTCGATGGTCGACCGCGGTCAGCAGGAACTGGGCGGGGCACCCTTCACGGACATCCTCGCACTCACGGACGCGGCCATCGAACGCCCCGACATCGATGCCGAGCGCACCGCTCTGGCCGGCGGATCCTACGGCGGGTACATGGCGAACTGGGTGGCCGGGCACACCAGCGAACGGTTCAGATGCATCATCACGCACGCCTCCCTGTGGAACACGACGTCGATGGGGCGGACCACGGACAACGCCTCTTGGGACGTGGCCATGCGGAAGCAGTCGGGGACGTACTCGCCGCACCTGTTCGCCGACCGGATCGAGGTGCCGATGCTCGTCATCCACGGTGACAAGGACTACCGGGTGCCCATCGGGCAGGGGCAGGAACTCTGGTACGACCTGCTGTCCCGGTCGAAGACACCGCTGGACGCGGAGGGGCACACACAGCATCGCTTTCTGTACTTCCCCGACGAAGGACACTGGGTGGCCGGTCGCGGCAATGCCGAGGTCTGGTATCGCACGGTCCTGGCGTTCCTCGACAGGCACGTCCTCGATATCGACGCCCAACGTGTCCGCACTCTGGGGTGAGACGCGGCTCGCGCCCAGACGTCGCACCAACGCGGGCCGGTCACACCTGTTTGAGACCGGTCGGCCACTTTGCTCCATTGGCCCAATACGCTGAGATCTCGGTCAGGTCGCGGCCCTTGGTCTCCGGAGCGAAGCGGAAGACGAAGAGGAACGCCAGCGCGGCCAGCACACCGAAGACGAGGAAGACTCCGGCACCGCCGATGAGGTCGAGCAGGTCCGGGAAGAACTGCGCCACGATCGCGTTGGCGACGAGGTCGGAGGTCAGCATCAGCGAAGCACCCAAGGCTCGGTACTTCGAGGGGAAGGTCTCACCCGCGTAGACCCACACGAGGGAGCCGAAGCCGAAGGTGTAGCCCATGGTGAAGGCGATGATGCCGATGACGCCGAGGACGGTTCCCCACTGGGTGCTTCCTGCCTCTCCGCCGAGGCTGAAGACGAGCACCAGTACCAGCGTCGACACGATCATGATGCCGATACCGGTCAAGAGCACCGGGCGGCGGCCGAGGCGGTCGACGATGAACATCGACACGATGACCGCCACGAGAGCGAAGGTCTGGACGACGGCGGGCAGGCCCAACAACGACCCGTATCCCTCGAACCCCATCGACTCGAAGATCGAAGGAGCATAGTAGATGGTGGCGTTGATGCCGGTGATCTGGATGAAGAAACCCAGGCCGATGACGAACATCGTGGCCCTGAGCAGGTGCCCGCGGAACATGTCGACCAGCCGGCCGCTGTCCTGGGTGAGCTCGCCGCGGATCAGAGCGATCTCGTGGTCGATGTCGCGGTCGGGTTCGAGTGCGCGCAGTGCGCTCGCGGCCTCGTCCTCCCGCCCTTTGAGCATGAGCCAATGCGGAGTCTCTCGAGTTCGCAGCAGCAGGATCAGAACGATGATCGCAGGCAGCGCCGCCAGTCCGAGCATCAGTCTCCAGGATTCGATGAGGGCAAGGCCCCAACACACAAGGTAGCCGGCGACGATGCCGACGACCGTGGTGACCTGGTAGGCCACGAGCAGTCCGCCGCGAACATTTGTCGGTGACGACTCGGCGATGAAGACGGGCACCACAGCCAGGGCGACGCCGATCGAGACGCCCAGGAGCAGGCGCGCCAGCAGCAGAGTCAGGTAGCCGGGGGCAAGGCCGGAGATCACGGAGAAGAGGATATAGCCGCCGGCGATGACGAACATCGTCTTCTTCCGCCCGATCGAGTTCGACAGGGAGCCGCCGAAGAGGGCACCGACGATCTGGCCGATGACGACGGCAGTGGCGAGTCCGCCCAATTCGGCGTTATTCAGGCCGAGGTCGGTCTCGAGGAAGAGCAGCGCACCGGCGATGTTGGAGATGTCGTAGCCGTAGGTGATGCCGAGTGCGATCGCGGCGAACGCGACGATGATGACGAGTCGGGGTGCTCGTTTGAGGTCGGTGAGAAAAGCCATGTTGCTGCTCCTTCGTCAGACTGGCTTGAGAATATGCCGCGCCGGAGTGCGGCGCGTGATTGTGGTGCACGTTACACACAAGCGCACTTGAATACTATCTGTCAAGAGATAAATATGCCATGATGATGATTGATTAATCGTCAATACAATCAGGAGGATGATCGATGTCGGGTCGCGGCGAGTTCATGGCACAGGAACTGCGAAGCCAGCCAGAGACATGGGAGCGGGTTCTGAACCTCGAGGCTCCGGCCTCGGCGCTGCCGCAGGACGGGGAGCGGATCGCGGTCATCGGCTGCGGGTCCTCGTGGTTCGGCGGGCAGGTGTTCGCCTCCCTGCGGGAGACGCTGGGTAGGGGCGAGACCGATGCCTTCACCGCCAGCGAGTACCCCACGCATCGGAGCTACGACCGCATCATCGCGATCTCCCGGTCCGGCACCACCACAGAGCTCGTCGACGCCCTCGAGCGTCTCGGCGATCGCACACCGGTCACTGCCATCGTCGGCAGCGACGGATCGCCGATCGCTCAGCGTGCCACGGACGTCATCGCCCTTGATTTCGCCGATGAGCGATCTGTCGTGCAGACGAGGTTCGGTACCTCAGCCATCGCAGCCATGCGCTCCTGGTTGGATCAGGGAAGCCAGCTGGAGACCGCGATAGGGGATGCGAGGGCCGTCCTTGCGGGAATCTCCCCCGACTTCTCCGAGTTCGCCGACAGCCTCCTTGATGATGAACTCATCGACGCCGAGCAGTTCAGTTTCCTGGGTCTGGGATGGACGTGGGGTCTGGCCAACGAGGCCGCGCTGAAGCTGCGTGAATCCGCGCAGACCTGGACCGAATCGTACTCGTCGATGGAGTACCGCCACGGACCCATCGCCATCGCCGCGAAGGGGCGCGTGACCTGGCAGCTCGGTGATGCTCCGGCAGGGCTGCGCGAGCAGGTCGAGGCCACGGGGGCCAGATTCGTCGAATCCGACCGCGATCCGTTGGCCGAGCTCGTGCGGCTGCACGCACTCGCACTCATCAGGGCCCGCCGCCTCGGCGTCGACCCCGACAATCCGCGCTCACTGACACGGTCGGTGGTCCTGGGCGGATGACGGCGCGCGCAGAGATCCTCCGCGTTGCCGAAGGGCTGAGCCTGGGTCCCGGTCCAGTGGCGCTGGCCGTCGACGTCGGAGGTACCGGGATGAAGGCTGCGCTGTTCGACTCCGCTGGTCGGCTCGTCGATGCGCTGACCGCCCCCACCCCGGAATGTACGCAGAGCGCGGCGTCGGAGGTCATGGCCGTCATCGCGGACTTCCGTTCGACCTTCGCCGCGGACCACGAAGGACACCCCATCGCCGAGGCGGCCGTGGTCATCCCCGGAATCGTCGACGAGGCCGGCGGGACCGGAATCCATTCCGCAAACCTCGGGTGGCGCAATGTGCCGTTCCGATCGCTGTTGAGCGAGAGCCTGAATCTGGAGGTCAGGCTCTCACACGATGTGCGATCAGCCGGACGGGCCGAATTCGAGCTGGTCGAGGACACACCCGACGACGCTGTGATGATCACCATCGGCACGGGCATCGCGGCAGCCATCCGCGTCGGCGGTCGGCTGATCTCCGCCGGCGGCTATGCGGGAGAGGTGGGATTCACCGAGGTCTCCGTCGATACCGCCGAGGGGCTGTTCCGCGGGCCGATCGAGCACATCGCCTCGGCGTCGTCGATCGCGAAGCGGTATTCGCAGCGCAGCGGGACCGCGGTCGCAGGATCCTTGGACGTCCTCGACGCCGTGCATGCCGGTGATCCGATTGCACGACAGGTGTTCGCCGAGGCGGTCGACGGGCTCGGTGCCGTGTGTGCACAGATCGCGGCGGTCGTCGCACCGGAGACGATCATCCTGGGAGGCGGCTTGAGTGGGGCCGATGAGCTCCTCGACGGAGTGGAGGCCGCGCTGCGGTCCCGGCTGGACTTCCACCAGATGCCGAGTATCCGCCGAGCTGGCTTGGGCCCCGTCGCCGGGCTCATCGGTGCTGGCCTGCTGACGAGGGATCCGGCATGAGCATCGGGCGCGCAGAGGTGCAGCCCGCGGACGAGCCGCGCGTGATCACCGTGACGCTCAGCCCCGCCTGGGACATCACCATCACCGCCTCACAGCTGGACCTGGGACGTTCGCACCGGATCGATCCCGCAGTCGGCAGACTCGGCGGCAAGGGAATCAACGTGGCCCGTATCCTGGCCGACACCGGGATCGGAGCATATGTGCAGGGCCCAGTGGCAGGCGAGTACCGACCCGAGGCCGACAGCGCAGCAGGCGTCGAAGCCTCGCCTGCCCTCGGCCCGGTCTGGGATCTCACTCCGACTCCGAGCAGGCTTCGACGCAGCTATGCCGTCGTCGAAGGGTCCGGACGTGCCACCGTGCTCAACGAGACAGCCGCGAAGCACCCGCCCGAGGTGTGGGATGCGCTGTCGGAGACAATCGATCGACGGCTGTCCGAGCCGGCAGTGACCGTGCTCGTTCTCTCCGGCTCCACTCCGGCAGACTGTCCCGAAGACTTTCACGCCAAGCTGGTGAGAGCAGCGCATGCCGCCGGAGTCAGCGTCATCGTCGACACCTCAGGGCCCGGACTGCTCCGGGCGGCTCGGGCCGGTGCCGACTGGGTGAAGCCGAATGCGGAGGAACTGAACGAACTGTTCGAACACAAGGACCTGTTCGAACACGAGGATCTGATCGCCTCGGCGGGGGAACTGGTTCGTGCCGGAGCCAGCAATGTCCTTGTCTCCCGTGGGGAGGACGGGATGGTCCTCGTCGACCGGACCGGCCCGCGCTCGAGCGCGCGTCTGGAGAGGGTCCTGCAGGGCAATCCCACGGGAGCCGGCGACGCCTCTGTGGCGGCCCTGGCCCGGTGCCTGGCCGCGAACTCGCAGAGTGATGAGGCGGCTCGGCTGCCTGACGAAGACGTTCGCACGATCCTCACGGAGGCGGTCGCACTCTCCGCCTCTGCGGTGCTCATGCCCCAAGCGGGGCAGATCCACCCCGATTGGCAGAAACTGAGACACGACGTCGTCATCACGAAGGAGCAGACATGACCAGGGCCGCTACGACCGACCTGCTGACCGGGACGGACGCCGCCATCGGAGCATTCAACGTCATCCACCTGGAATCCGCCGAGGCGATCGCGGCTGGCGCCGAACAGGCGGAGGCGCCCGTCATCATGCAGATCTCCGAGAACTGCGTGAAATACCACGGCAGCCTGGCTCCGATCGCCCGCGCCGCGATGGCGATTGCAGAATCCGCGCGGGTCCCCATCGCCGTCCACCTCGATCACGCGACCGACGTCGACCTTGTGACCGAGGCTCTGGAACTCGGCTTCGACTCCGTGATGTTCGACGGAGCGCACCTGAGCTTCGCGGAGAACTGTGCGATCACCGCCAACGTGGTCCGTCGTGCCCACGGACGCGGAATCAGCGTCGAGGCGGAGCTGGGTGAGATCGGCGGAAAGGACGGTGCACACGCACCCGGTGTGCGCACTGACCCTAGCGCGGCAGCCGAGTTCGTGACGGAAACTGGAGTCGACGCGCTCGCCGTGGCTGTTGGCACCTCGCACGCGAAGGTCGAGCGGACCAGCCGCCTCGACCTCGAACTCATCGCCGAGCTGGCCGCCGGACTGCCGGTGCCCCTGGTTCTGCACGGTTCCTCGGGCGTCGCCGATGATGAGATCCGTCGGGCCGTTGCCGCGGGCATGGCCAAGATCAACATCTCCACCCACCTCAACAAGGTCTTCTCAGGCTCTGTGCGGACGACCCTGGAGGCCCACCCGGACATGGTCGACTCACGGAAATACCTCGGACCCGCGCGTGAGGTCTTCGCAGCCGAGGCTGCCCGCCTGATCAGCCTCCTTTGCAATCCCCTCGGCAAGGACAGAGACTGACTCTATGAGCACGCGTGAGGACCGCCTCGACTCCATCCTGTCGAAACTCGACCGGGAGACAACTGTCGGCGTGGAGGCTCTCAGCCAGGAGCTGAAGGTCTCTCTGGCCACGATCCGTCGTGACCTCGACCTACTCGAACAGCGCAGGCTCGTCGAACGCACCCATGGCGGAGCCACCAGGCGTGCCGTCGACTACGACCTGTCGCTGCGCTACAAGGAAGCAGCCTCTGCAGAGGCGAAGGCGGCAATCGCGCGAGCGGCGGTCGACCGGATCACCCCCGGATCCGTCATCGGACTCTCCGGCGGCACGACCACGTTCATGGTCGCCGATGCCCTGAGCCGACGCGACGACCTCCTCCACGACCTCACCATCGTCACCAATGCGGTCGACATCGCCAACAGACTCGCCATCCACCCGGGCATCAAGGTCATCGTGTGCGGGGGAGTCATCAACACGTCGAGCTTCGAACTCGTCGGATCCTTCGTCGACTCCGTGCTGCGCAGCATCTGGCTCGACCTCGCGTTCGTCGGCGTCCACGCGATCTCCGCTTCGGCCGGGGGTATGACAGCCAACGAGGACGAAGCCTACGTCAACCGACTCATGGCCGAACGCGCCGAGCGGGCCATCGTCGTCGCTGACTCCTCGAAGTACGGCAGACGATCCTTCGCCTCGGTCGGCGGCACCGAAGTCTTCCAGGCGATCATCACCGATTCCCAGCTCGAGGCGGTTGCTGCCACCGAGTTGGTCCAAGCCGGGTACGAGATCGAACTCGCACCGATGCATCAGGAGGGCCGATGAGTAAGCAGCCTGCCGACGAGCTCGCGGACACGATCATCCACAATGCCATCATCCTCGACGGTGATCCGGCCGGTTTCGCCTTGGGAACCGCCGATGACTGGCTCGCCGAGGCTGGGGGAGATGTCATTGCACGCGGGCGAGGTTCGGGCTGGCAGGACCTGGCCACCTCGGCGAGGGTGCAGATCAGCGACGCAGGAGGAGCCTACCTGGCCCCCGCCTATGTCGACATCCACTGTCACGGGGCCGGAGGCTCCAGCGCCGAAGACGGAGAGGTCGGACTCAGCGAAGTGCTCGCCGTCCATCACCGGCACGGAACCCGGGCGCTCGCCCTCTCCTACGTCTCGGACACGGTCGAGGGGCTCTGTCACTCCTTGACCGCCGGGGCCGGGCTCTGCCGTGACACTCCTGCTGTGCTCGGTCTCCATGCCGAAGGCCCGTTCCTGTCCCCTGACTTCAAGGGTGCGCACGCACCCGAAGTGCTCACAGCACCCACCCCCGAGGCGGTCGAATCGATCCTTAGGGCTGCTGACGGAACGCTGGCCCAGATCACGATCGCCCCCGAACTGCCCGGTGCGCTCGACGCGATCTCACGGTTCACCTCGGCGGGGGTGAGCGTGGCCATCGGGCACACCGCGGCCGGGTACGAGGAAGCGGCCCGTGCCTTCGACGCGGGCGCGAGCATCCTCACCCACACGTTCAACGCAATGCCCGGAATCCACCACAGGGCACCGGGCCCGATCCTCGCCGCAATCGAGGCAGGACACGTCACGCTGGAACTCATCAACGACGGAGTGCACGTGGCGGCACCGCCGGCGCGAATGCTGGCGACCTTGGCTCCTGGGCGGATCGCGCTGATCACAGATGCCATGGCCGCGACGGGGATGGCCGACGGGGACTACATGCTCGGAGCGCTGCCGGTGAAGGTGGAGGATTCCGTGGCCCGACTGCTGGGCGAGGACGGTGCGACGGGCTCCATCGCCGGGTCCACGCTGACCATGGACTATGCGGTGATGAGAGCGGTGGCTGAGATGGGTATGAGCCCGCTTGAAGCCGTCCAGGCCGCGAGTCTGGTGCCGCTGCGGGCACTGGGACTCAGCGCCGATGACCAGCACAGTCTGCTGGGCGTGGGAATGCCCGCTGACTACCTGCTGCTGAACGCGGACATGAGCATCCAGCCTGAGAATCTGGCACGATAGGTGACATGGATGCCCTGCTCCTCATTGACACCGATGACGCCAGTTACACCTCCGACGAGAACGCCGAGATCTTAGTCGACATCGTCGGCCGCACTCGCACGGTCGGCGGTGTGCTCATCTTCGCCTCAACGAAGGACGAACTCGTTGACGTCGACGATGAGGAACTCTCCATCTTCGTGCCCGACGAAGAAGACCTCGTGCTGCGTTCGGAGAAGCCTGACGTCTTCGACGGCATCCGAGACCTGGCTCCCGGCCTCCACGACATGGGCATTGACCGCATCGTCATCGCCGGTGGGGACGTGAGCACAGTCGCGAATTCCGAAGATGCAGATGCCCCGGTCGACGCAGATGTTCCGGACGGCGCGGATGCTCCGGACGGCGTAGGCAGCACGGATGGTGCGGATGACGCAGACGCTTCCGACGGCACCGGCGCCGGCGATCTGCCGGGATCGGTTCGTGCCTCCGCGATGGCCGCTCTCGTCTGCAACTTCGACGTCATCGTCCTCTCCGACGCGGTGATCGACCCCGAAGGCCAACCGGTGACCTGGCTGGACTCGGCCGAAGAAGCTGGAGCCATGATCAAGAAGACCGCTGACACCTGGCTGAGGATGTAACCTCTCTGGCGCCATTGGCCCTATTAGTTCTACACTGAGTAGAAGTTTTGAGTCTCCTGAGGCTCAGCTATGAGGTCATCCGTGTGAGCGTCCCAAGGAGAGGAGAGTCATGACCGGGTCGAACAAGTCGGTTCGTGCTCTCTTCGCCGCGCTCATGACGACTCTGCTGGCCGTGCTGATGCACGTCGGCGCCGGTGGCACGACCTCGTTCGTCGGCATCGTGATCGTCTTCGTCTTCGCCTTATGGGCCGCAACGATCCTCGCTGGTCGTCGACTCGGATATCTGGCATTGGGATCACTGCTCGGCTTGGGCCAGGTCCTCATGCACCTGTCGATGGGTTGGTTCACCGCCGCACCCGCCGCCACCGGTGCAACGACGACCGGAACGGCCATGGGCCACCAGCATATGAACCACGGGACCGGTGCCCTCGACTTGGGCCAGGCTGGGTCGATGTCCCATCCGATGTCGCACATGGCCGGCGACGGCTCGAGTGCGAGCCTGGCCATGGTGCTCGCTCACATCGCCGCGGTCATCGTCACCGCAGTGGCCCTCAAGCGCGGCGAAGACATCATCCTCACCATCCTGCAGCTGGCGCTGGGGCCGGTCGCCACCGCGCTCCGGTCACTCGCCGAGGCGGTCGGCGTACTGGCCGAATTCCCGACCCGACTCGTCCAGGGCGAGTTCAATCTGACACGGGCCATCACCTCTGCCGTCGTCGGCCCGAACTACCGACGCGGACCGCCCGCTCTCGTCTGAACTCAAAATCTCACCATCGGCGGAAACCCCGCCGACTCACACATCATTGGTGACAGCCATGCACCGTCGCAGACGCGCCGTACCGTGTGCCCGATCGGGTCCATGCGACTGATCGCGCCCGATCGCCTCGGCGCCCGATCGCGTCCGCGTCGACGCAAGTCGCGACCTGTGCCCGGCTGCACCGACAAGCTGAAAGTGCAGACGAAATGCGAATGAACACCACCCTGATGGCCACCATGTCAGTTGCCTTCATGATCGGCCTCAGCGCTTGCAACCAGAGCCAGGCGAGCGAGCCTGAAGAGGCGAGCAGCTCCCAGATCAGCGTCGACTCTCTGAGCCTCGACAACGCCTGGGTCAAGGCCGCCGACGACGGCATGACCGCTGTATTCGGAGAACTCAAGAACAACAGCGACAAGGACATCAACCTCGTCGCCGCGAAATACGATGACGCCGACCAGGTCCAACTCCACGAGACTCTCGAAGACAACTCGGGAGGAATGTCGATGCAGGAGAAGAAGGGCGGCTTCACGATCCCTGCGGGTAAGTCCCTGAGCCTCAAGCCCGGTGGCGATCACATCATGGTCATGGGGTTGGCGAAGCCGATCAAACCGGGCGAAGAGATCTCGTTGGAGCTCGTCACCGCCGATCAGCAGAGCTTCCCGGTGACCGCCATCGCCAAGGACTATTCGGGTGCGCAGGAGAACTACGCCCCTGGCGAGGCCGATGACGAAGGCGACGGCGCCGACCATAAGGACATGGATCACGGGGACAGCAGTGACCACTGAGCCCGAGTCCAGAGATGCATCTTCTGATTCTCACGGCTTCAGCCGCCGACGCCTCATCGCATCGGCGGCCGCGGCCGGAGGGACGGGAGTGGTCGGCGCCGTCGCAGGCTTCGGTGGGGGACGCTCCGGAGCTGGCGGCCGTTCCGCGGCCGCGCCGTCCCGGGATCTCAGCGGAGCCAACGGCCCGGTCACTGAACCGTTCTACGCCCCTCACCAGTCCGGGGTGGAGACTCCTCCGCAGGCTCATGCGCACTTCCTCGCATTGACGCTGAAACCCGGAATCAACGCCGCCGAGGTGGTCCGCTGGCTGCGCCTGCTCACTGCAGATGCCGCCGCCCTGACGCAGGGCAGCGGCCCACTGGCCGACTCCGAACCCGAACTCGCCCACGATCCGGCGCGACTGACCATCACGTTCGGATTCGGCCGCGGCCTCGTGAAGCTGGCGGGGCAGAACTCCGTACCGAGCTGGTTGGGTCCGCTGGAGAAGTTTCCGATCGATGATCTCGATCCGGACCTGTGCACAGGGGATCTGCTCCTCCAGATCTGCGGTGACGATCCGCTGACCTTGGCACATGCCCGAAGGATGCTGTGGAAGGATTCCCGGACCTTCGCCGAGGTGGCCTGGCAGAGGGATGGGTTCCGCCGTTCCTACGGCAGCAAAGCAGTAGGGAAGACCCAGCGGAACCTCTTCGGACAGTTGGATGGGACAGCCAATCCCGGATCGGGATCCGAAGACTTCGCGCGCATCATCTGGGGACAGGGCACCGGCCGGAAGGATGCGGTGTACTCCGCGCGCGGGGAACCGCCGGACGACCTCGGCGCGCATCTGCCTGAGTGGATGCGCGGGGGAACGACTCTGGTGTTGCGCGATATCGCGATGAACCTGGACACCTGGGACAAGGCTGACCGGCCGGCACGCGAGTTCGCGACGGGACGGACCCTCGAACAGGGTGCACCGCTGTCAGGAACTGACGAGTTCGATGCTCCCGACTTCGCCGCGGTCGACAAGCGCGGCCTGACGAAGATCTCGGCGGCTTCGCATGTGGCCAGGGCTCGAGATGGGCTGGGCCCGGAGACTCAGATCCATCGGCGAACGTTCAACTATGAGACGGGCGCGGGGGAGGGGGCCGGACTGCTGTTCGCTTCGTTTCAGGCCGACATCGACCGGCAGTTCCTGCCGATCCAACGCCGCCTCGCCGAGGTGGATCTGCTCAATGAGTGGACCACGCCGATCGGGTCGACGGTGTGGGCGATTCCGCCAGGCATCACAGAGGGAGAGTACATCGGGCAGAGCCTCTTCGAGGGCTGAATCGGTTCAGAACAATGGGCGGGGGAGTGCATCCTCGAACTCGAGCAGCCAGCGCTTGGTGGCCAACCCCTCGCCACGACGACCGCCGGAATAGCCGCCCAAACCGTCGCTGGCCACGACTCGATGGCAGGGGATGACCAGCGGGAGTGGATTCAGGCCCATGATGCTGCCGATTGCCCGTGCGGGGATCCCCGTCCCGCTGCGCCGGGCAAGCTCGCCGTAGGTGACGGTGGTGCCGGGCTCAACCGTCTCGTCGAGAGTGGTGAGCACTGTCCGCGCAGTCGCCGAGATCTGTCCCAGGTCCAGGGGCAGATCGAAGGTGGTCAAGGTTCCGTCGAAGTAGGCGCGAAGCTGTCGCAGTGCTTCGCCGAGAAGCGGGTCAGTGTGGTCAACGTCGGGGCCAGCAGTACCCAGACCGGTGTCGTCGAGCTGGCCGGATTCTGTGTCCGTTTCTCGCCAAGTGACTCGAGTGATGGATCGCCCGTTGCTGGTGACGGTGATGGGGCCGACAGGAGTGCCCGTCGTAGCTTGAGAAGAATCATCCTCGGCATGGAACTCGTGCGAACTCATCGTCACGCATCTCCTCCCTGTTAGTGCAAACGTAGCGCACTATTGCGGCCGGGCCATAGTGCGCTGTGAGAATCACGGCGCTGAGCTCATTCACCATTCAGCGAAAGACCCTCCGGCTCATGTGGATGAGCCGAAGGGTCTTTTGCATGGGTTGGATCACTTCTCTTCGTCGGTGATCTCACCCTCGTAGGCGTCTGGGTTCGCCTTCAGCCATTCTGTGATGGCCTTGTCGCCCTTGTCCTTGTATTTGTTGACGACCATGTCTTCGAGGTCACCGTACTGAGCATCATCGAGCTTGATCTTGCTGATGTAGTCAGCAGCCTCGGAGAATTCGTCGCTGAAGCCCTTGGTGGCTGTGAAGTGAAGCTTCTCAGGATCGCCCATGGCACCCTCGGGGTCCTTGAGGTCCTTGACAGGGTAGGCATTGTTCGCCCAGAACGGACGCCACAGGGTGACGACGATATCTTCTTCGGCGTCGGTGGCGTTGCCGAGCTCGGTGAGCATGGCTGCGGTCGAGGAGGTGACGAGTTCGTACTCCTTGTCCAAGCCGTACTTGGGGATCATTCCCTTCGTCGCCTTGGTCAGACCGGCGCCGGGCTCGATGCCGATGATCTTCCCGTCGAAGTCTTTGCCCTTGCCCTTGAGGTCTTCGATCGAGTTGATGTCCTTCATGTACTTCGGCACCGCAATGGTGAGCACAGCGTTGTCGTAGTACGCGCCGACGTCTTCGAGCTTGTCGCCGTACTCGTCCATGTACTGCTTGTGCGTGACCTCAGGCCACGACGAGGGGTACATGTCGACATCTCCGTTGGCGACTCCGGCATAAAGGACAGCAGCGTCACTGAAGGTTTCGGTCTCGACGTTGTAACCGAGCTTGCTGAGCTGGTTCTCCAACAGCAGCGAGACGCTCTGGCCATCTGTCCAGCCGGTGACGTAGCCGAGCTTGATATCGCCCTTGTCTCCGCCGCCTCCGTCGTCCTTCGCAGCTTCCTGCGAACAACCGGTCAGGGCCAGGCCGAGAGCTGCTACTCCGGCGACGAATGTGGTGAGGAATCTATTTTTCATTTCGTGTTCCTATTCTCTTGTATTCAACATCTTCTGTCCGCGATGGCTTGGTTCGTTCAGGCTTGCGCAGCGACGGCCTTGGTCTTCGCCTTGCGCTTGCGCATCATGGCGACAAGCGAAGTCGGAAAGTCCTTCGCAGTGCCCAAAGCCGCGGTCACTCGATCGAGGTAGACCGCGATGATGACGACACCGAGTCCGGCCTCGACGCCAAGGGGCAGGTTCTGAGTGGCGACGGCCTCGACGACGTTCTTGCCCAAACCGTCGGCACCGACGAACCCGGCGATGACGGCCATAGCCAGGGCGAGCATGATGACCTGGTTGATGCCGGCCATGATCGTCGGCGTGGCCAGAGGCAGTTGGACGCCTCGGAGAATCTGACCCGGTGTGGCTCCGAAGGATTGACCGGCTTCGACCGTCTCCGAGTCGACTCCGCGGATTCCAAGTTCGGTGAATCTCACACCGGGAGGCAGCGCAAAGATGACGGTTGATACGAGTCCGGGCACCACGCCGATGCCGAAGAAGGTCACAGCCGGGATGAGGTAGACGAATGAAGGCATCGTCTGCATGAAGTCGAGCACGGGCCGGATGGCGGAGGATGCCCTGTCGTTCCTGGCGGCCAGGATGCCGACCGGAACCGCGATGACGATCGCAATGACTGCCGCGATGATGACCAGTGCCAGGGTCTGCATCGCCGGCACCCATTGGTCCATCGTCATGATGAAGAAGAGTGTGATCAGTGTGCCGATCGCCATCTGCCAGGACCGCAGGAGCCAGCCGATAAGTGCAAGCAGGACGATGATGACGAACGGATGGAGGTCGACAAGCACATTTGTCAGCGTGTCGATGAGGAAGTTGAAGAGGAAGGTGACGAAGTCGAAGAACCACGAGACGTTCTCTTTGAGCCAATCGAAGAGGGTATCGACCCACGCTCCCACCGGGATTCTGATGTTCTCCATTAGAGATCGCCCCTCCCACTTGCTGCACCGGCTTCTGACGCATCATCTGTCTCGGCGAGGATTTGGTCGATGAGTCCAGTGTCCACTGGTGGAGTCCACTCCAGGCTGTCGTCATCGGGGGTCTGCTCTCCGTCTCCGTTCTGGTTGCCCAAGGCGGCGAGCAGGGTCGCTCGAGGGACGACCCCGACGAGATGCCCGTCGTCATTCGTCACTGGTACAGGAAGAGGGGTCTCCGATGACGGTAGGAACAGCTCGATGAGCAGATCCTCGGGTGAGGCTGATGTCGTCATTGGTTGGATGATCTCGTCCAGAGTCTTCCCGCCATTGCGGAGATGGTCGATGCAGTCGCGATCGCTGACGACACCGAGGAATTTGCGGTGGCGGTCGGTGACGTAGATCGCCGACGCGTTGCTCTCACGCATGTTGCGCAGAGCGACACGAGGCCCGTTCTGGTTGGTCACGACCTGTCGTGCCTTTTCCATCACGTTGCTTGCCGTCAGGACACGGGCACGATCGACGTCGTGGACGAACTGTGCGACGTAGTCATTGGCGGGATCGGTGAGGATCTCTTCTGGTGTGCCGACTTGGACGATGCGCCCGTTGCGCATGACTGCGATCCGGTCACCGAGGAACATTGCCTCGTTGAGATCGTGGGTGATGAAGATGATGGTCTTCTTGAGTTCGCCCTGCAGCTCCACGAGCTGCTCCTGCATCTCGCGTCGGATGAGCGGATCCAGTGCAGAAAATGCCTCGTCCATGAGCAGGATGTCGGTTTCGGCAGCGAGTGCACGTGCCAGACCCACACGCTGCTGCATGCCGCCGGAGAGCTGCTCGGGGTACTTGTCTCCCCAGCCTTCGAGGCCGACGGCTTTAAGCCAGCGGTCCGCGACTTCGTCGCGTTTGGCCTTCTCCGTCCCCCGGATTTCAAGTGCATAGGAGGCGTTGTCGCGAACCGTCCGGTGCGGGAGCAGTGCAAAGTGTTGGAAGACCATTGAGATGTGTTCGCTGCGTACCTTGCGCAAAGCTGCCGCATCGATCTTGGCGATGTCTGTGCCCAGAACTTCGACTGACCCCGTGGTCGGAGCCCACAGCCCGTTGAGTGTACGGATCAGAGTGGACTTGCCGGAACCGGAGAGTCCCATGACGACGAAGATCTCACCCGCTTCGACCTCAAAGCTGGCATCGATGACCGCTGCTGTGCCGAGCTTTGTGAGTTCGTCGCGATCTGCACCTTCTTCGAGACGCTTGACGACTTCCTTCTGGCGCTTGCCGAAGACCTTGTACACGTTTGACGCTTTGACTACGCTCACGTGATTCCTCCTTACATTCTTGAACTTCCGCAAGAACGAGAGGCTTCACCCCCGTTTTGCGATGCGGTGGTGGTCGATCCGAACTGGGTCGATCGCTCACTCGCCTCACCGCACACGGATATCTCACTCCCTATTGTAGTTTTGTTCAGGATCTTCGGTAGTAGTTTTGTCGATAGAACACGGAGTGGCGAACTTGACGGACGCTCTGACCTGGGGCGATGTAAACTCATGCGTTACTTGATTGTTACAAACCGGTCTTGAGGCATATAGGTATGGCCTTATTCGATTTGTTACACAATGCGGGTTGTTGATGCCAAAAGAGACTGTCAGCTCTCCAAGGGGAGGCGGCCTGGTATCACGGAATATTCAGGAAGAGGTGTTCACGACGCGACGCTCAGGAACCCGAGGATCTCAGGGTTGACCACCTCGGCGAACTCTTCGAAGAAGCCATGCCGACCTCCAGGGCAGATGCGGATACGGGAGTTCGGTATGCGCTCATGCAGCAGGTGGGCGTTGGCGACGGGATTCATGAGGTCGTCGTCGCCGTGGACGATGAGCGTCGGTGCAGTGATCTCCGGCAGGCGCTCCCACGCATTGTGACGGGCACTGATGCGCAGATGTGCCGCGGACTCCTGGGTAGTCATCGTGTCATCGCCGAGGAGTTTGCTGTACCTCGGGGCCACGGTCCAATTCGGGGTGTAGAACAGTGAGAACAGGTACTGCGAATGTTCACGACCGTGCAGTCGTGCCAGGTTCTGGCCCACCTCCCGAGGTCGTCTCACGGAATTCGGCCCTCCGGGTGTCGTGCACCCCAGAACCAGCGCACCGACGCGATCAGGGAAGTCCACAGCCAGCATCTGAGCGACTCGCCCGCCCATCGACGTCCCGTAGACGGCAGCGCGGGTGATGCCCACATGGTCGAGAACCTCGGCGGCGTCGGCGGCGAAGCTAGCAGTCGAGAGTTCACTGAGTTCACCGCGGCTGCCGCCGGTGCCGCGGTAGTCGAAGGTGACGGTGCGAAACTGAGGTTCGAAGTCCGGGCGCAGTTCGTCCCACCATTCGTGAGAGTTCGACTGTCCCTGGAGAAGGAGCAGGGCAGGTGCCTCCGGTGGGCCGCTGACCTGGATCGCGAGCGGAAATCCGTCTCGAGCGGTGATGGTGAGCTGGTCCCTGGTCTCCACGTGGTGTTCCTCTTCGCTGGTGCGCCGGCTCAAGCATCTAGGCTTGGGCCATGAAGCAATTGCCGTTCCTCAATCATGCCGCAGATCCGCAGCGTCCGGCCATCATCGTTCCCGTCCAGGCAACCTCGGCCGAGGACATCGCACGGCAGTGCGGGGCCATCGCCGATACCGCACTCGTCGACGTCATCGAATGGCGCATAGACTCCGTGATCGACTCTGTCGCGGACCAGACCAGCCAGGGGGCCGTCGCGATTTATCCCCAGAGGCTCGCCGAGGCGGTCCTGGGCTTGGCAGTACACGTGAGTACGGCTGGGCTGCCGGTTCTCATCACACTGCGGACGGGGTTCGAGGGCGGCAGCGCCGAGGTCAGCGAAGACGTCTACACAGAGATCCTCAGAGCTGTCATCACCGGGCTGCCTGAAAAGTCCGGGAGATCCGAGGCAACGGGTGGGACTGCGGGTGTCACGTGGGCACTCGATGTCGAAATCGATCGCCGAGGTGCGGCAGAACTCATCGACTTGGCACATGACCAGGGCCTGTCGGTGGTGGCCTCACACCACAACTTCGCCGCAACGGACTCGGCAGAGGCATTGGCAACCACATTCACCAGGATGGCTGCGGCCGCGGCAGAAGTGGCGAAGATAGCGATGATGCCGGTGACCCGTGCGGATGTTGCGGAGCTCCTGCGGGCCACTGCGCTCGCCGAGGAGACTCTTGAGATTCCCGTGCTCGGAATCTCGATGGGCCAGCTGGGCAGAACCAGTCGGGTCATGGGCGCAGATTTCGGAAGCTGCGCAACGTTCGCGCAGCTGGGGGAGGCGTCGGCACCCGGCCAGATCGCCGTTGCGGATCTGGCCGGGATCATCGACTCGCTCTACGGCTGAAAGGCCAGCGATTCCGACCGATCAACAGGGCGAATAGTCAGCCCTGTCAACAGGGCGAATAGTCAGCCTTGTCAACAGAGCGAATAGTCAGCGGTGCTGATTATTCGATGAAGCCGACTGGTCAATCGACGTCTTCTTCGATCTGCTTACGGAACTTCTTGGGCAGAGCGTCGTCGCCGAAGCTGTTGCGCACGGTGCTGGCGGCGATGCGCTGCACGACGAGCTGTGCCACTGCGACGCCGACGCCGGAGACGATGGTCCAGGCCAGAGCCTCGGACATCGAGATCTCGTCATCGACGGGGTTGTTCGGTGCTGGTCGTTTGGTCGCCTTCTCCCAAGTGAAGGTCAACGCCTTTCGAGCCGCGAATGCTGCCACGATGGGCGCTCCGACGCCGATGACCTGCCATGCGAGCTTTCCCATGCTCGTGTCCTTTCGTTAGACGTTGTGCCTGCGGCGATGATGCGCCGCGCAGATGTCGCTGGGGTGCGAATCCGTACGTGACCACACTAGCGCAGGAGACCCATTCATACGCAGGAGGCAGAACTTCATACTTTCGAGGGATGTGGCGCGCGCATGCGGGCGATAGATTGAAGCTTCAGTGCACGAGAGGAGCTTGAATGCTCAGCAGATGGAAAGTCGCGGTCATCACCGGGCTGTTCGCCTTCGGCGCGCTGAGCTTCGTTCTGGGGCTCTTCCCGCTGCTCGCCGACATCTTCTGGATCCTGTGGTTCGCCGGCTGCGGGGCATGCATCCTCGCGCTGGTTCTGACGGTGGTCGTGCCGTCTCCTCGTTCCGCATCGAATCGTTCCGAGACCGGCCGTCCCGACTCGAGCCGACCGGAAGCAGGTCGTTCCGCGGTGAACCGGCACGCACCGAGGCGGTCGGCAGCGGATTCGGCCGACGGCGTCAGCCAGCCATGATCAGTCTCTGAAGCTCCGCCGTCAGGTCCTCGTCTCGTGGGATCGGGTTCCCGTCCAGCTGATTGAGTGACACGGCCGTGCGCATCGACGACACATACCAAGCGCCATCGGCCTCGACCACGTCGCTCAGACCGAAGTCCGCATATTCGGCACTGAGCCCGAGCTCTCCCGCATGGTCGAAGATCAGGCGCTGGGTCGTGCCCGAGAGCAGACCTGCTTCCGGATTCGGCGTGAGGAGGCGGTCGCCTCGGCGAATGATGAGGTTGGACGTCGGTCCCTCGAGGACGACTCCATCGTGGGAGACGAACAGTGCCTCGTCTGCGCCCTGCTCCGCCGCGTATCTTCCGGCGGCCTGGTTGACCGCATAGGACAGGGTCTTCGCCCCGATGAGCAGCCAAGGTGCCTTGCTTCCCAGATAGGCGTCGTAGCCGCGATCGAGGCTGACAGCGGAGATGCCCTGTGTGCGTGCTCGCGTGATCTTCTCGTCGACGGGAACGTTGAAGGCCCACCCCCGGGCGCTCTGGCTTCCGTCTGAGTTCTGGGTTCCGCGTGAAAGCGCGTAGCGGACCCCGAACTCGGTGAGGCTCGGATCGGCCGCGCGCACCTCGGCGATCACGGTGTCGAGGCCGCAGTCCCACAGCTCCGGTTCCGGATCGGGCAGGCCCAGCGCCGAGGCGGATGAGCAGAAGCGTGTGAAATGGCGATCACGAGACACCACGGTCACGCCGTCGCCGATGCGCACGAGTACGGTCTCGAAGATGCCGTCGCCACGATGGGCCGACAGGTCCGTGACAGGGAGCTGCGGGGCACCGAGATCGGCGACCTCGACGGTGGACGCGGCCGGGTCGATCAGGACGAGAGTATCGGTCATACAGACAGTCTAAGTTCTCGAAAAACCTGCGCCGAGAGGTTGCTGCGTTCAGCCTGTGCGCAGCAGAAGCCGTGGTCAGCCTGCGCTGACGCCGAACAGGAGGCCGAGGGTGTATGTCACGGCTGCTGCACCGAATCCCACCGCGAGCTGTCTCAGGGCGCGTGGTCCCGGAGCGGTTCCGGAGAGCAGGCCGACGGTGCCGCCGGTGAAGAGGAGTGCGATGCCGACGAGGCCGGCAGAGAGGAACACGGCGGGCAGGCCGGACATGCCGAAGATGTAGGGCAGGATCGGGATGAGGGCGCCCGAGGAGAAGAAGGCGAAGCTCGACAGCGATGCCCCCAAGCCGGTGCCCAGCTCGTCGCGGTCGACCCCGGAGTCGATGCTGGGCAGCTGAGGAGCCGCGTTCTTGTTCTTGGCTGCGGCGATCGTCCGATGTGCTCGAGCATCGGCTTCGGGGGAGTCCATGCCCCTGGCGCGGAAGACGAGAGCGAGCTCGTTGGCGTCGATGTTGAGGTCGGCCAGCGCGTGGCGCGATTCAGGGTCCGGGGTCGACGCATCGAGCAGCTCGCGCTGGGACCGCACGGAAATGTACTCCCCGGCCGCCATGGACAGAGCCCCGGCGAGCAGCCCGGAGACGCCGGTGAGCAGAATGACGTGGTTGCCCACCCCGGCAGCGCCGACACCGAGGACGAGTGCGAGGTTGGACACGAGCCCGTCATTGGCGCCGAAGACTGCGGCCCGGAAGTTGCCCGACAGGCGGGCCCGGGAGCGGGCGGCGAGAGCGCGCACAACCTCGGCGTGGATCCGCTCGTCGGCGGCCATCTCTGCCGATGCTGCCTCGTCGTCGTCATAGGGTGAACTCGTCTCCGACTGCTGCGCCAGAGCGAGGACGAAGACCGACCCGAACATCCGACCCAGGAACGCGAGGCTCAGGGTGACCAGATCGGGGGCCCGCTTCTTCTGCGCATGCTCACCGAGGAGGTCGATCCAATGTTCCTGATGCCGGGATTCGGCGGTGGCCAGAGCGAGGAGTATCTCCCGATCTTCGCCGGTGCGACGCTCGGCCAGATTGCGGTAGACGCGCTCCTCGAGCCGCTCATTCGCAAGGTATCGCTGCCAACGTCTGATCGTCCGGCGGTCGGGCTCATGGACAGCGTCGGGGGTTGTTGGTTCGTTGTTCATCACTGGTCAGATTCTACTTGGTGTAGGCATTTGAATTCAATACTTGCGCAATCGACGAAGTATTGGTTGTTATCAATTCGTTACCTCAAAGGTCCAGGGGATGGACTAGATTAAAGCTCAATGTGAGTTGTGTCACCGTTTCGTTATAGATGTATGTATTTCGTTACCAATGGCGAAGACATTGCGAAACGTGAGAATCAAGCTTCCCCTTGAGCTCGACCGGTTGCCACCGCTGCTGTTGCGAACTTCTGACAGCAGCGGTGGCAACCGGTAAGCGCTCAGCTATTCGTGTGCTGCGATTAACCCCGTGGGTGACGTTCGGTCGATGACCGGACGCGGTCAGAGATGCCCGTTCGCGAACGTGTGCGAAAAGCAATCATGGTTCGTCTGGCACCTGAGGAGCGAAAGGAACTCCATGAAGTTGCGTACCAAAACATGGTTGGCGGTCACCGCCGCCACCGGTCTGGCTCTCGGCGGATTCAGCCCGGCACTGGCGGCTGGGAACGCGGGGCCGACCGAGCACACCGATATGGGCGTCACCGGCGACGCCGTGATGAATCATCTGCAGAAGATCTCCGATATCTCGACCTCCCACGCCGATGAGGGGTTCCGCGCGTTGGGGACTCCCGGTTATGAGGAGTCGGTCGAATACGTCGAACAGACGCTTGAGGCAACCGGTGCCTTCGACGTCGAACGACAGGCCTTCGAGGTCGACGATCAGACGTTCGGCGAGGTTGCTGTCAGTGTTGACGGCGAGGAGGTCGAGGTCACCCCGGCCAGCTACACCGAGGGCACCGAAGAACCGCTGACCGATCTGTCGGTGGCGCTGCCGCTCGACGAGGACTACAGCGACCTGGACGGCGGTCAGCTGGGCTGCGAGGCCAGCGACTTCGATGACAGCGCCGAGGGCGCACTCGTCCTCGTCGCCCGCGGCACCTGTTCCTTCGGAGAGAAGACCCAGGCGGCCACGGATGCCGGAGCCGCAGCGGTCATCCTCTACAACAACGACAGCTCTGCCCCCGATGAGGCACTCAACGCCACCCTCGGCGAACGTATCGAGAACGGAGCGCCCACGGTCGGCGTCAGCTACAACGTCGGCAACGATCTGCTGACCAAGATCGAAGGTGCCTCCGAGGAAGAGCCGCTGCTGGCGGACTTCACCCTCGAAACCGAATACACCACCTCGACGACCTGGAACGTCGTCGCCGAGACCAAGGCCGGCGACCACGACAACGTCCAGATGTTCGGGGCTCACCTCGACGGTGTCCGCGAAGGTCCGGGAGCCAACGACAACGGGTCCGGCTCAGCTGCACTGTTGGCCAGCGCCGAGGCTCTGGCCGAGCAGCCGACCGAGGCCGACAACGCCATCCGCTTCGGCTGGTGGGCCGCGGAAGAGGTCGGACTTGTCGGTTCGACCCACTACGTCGAAAGCCTCGGCGATGCCGAGCTCTCGAAGGTCAAGTCCTACATGAACTTCGACATGATCGGGTCCGACAACTACATCGTCGGCACCCTGGATTCGGACGGCTCCGATGTGCCGATCCCGGACGGAGTCAACGTGCCCGAAGGATCGGCGGAACTTGAGAAGATCTTCACCGACTACTTCGCCGACAATGATCAGCCCAACGTCGGAACCGACTTCTCAGGCCGTTCGGACTACCAGGCCTTCATCGACAACGGCATTCCATCCAGCGGCCTGTTCTCCGGCGCGGATGGAACGAAGACGGAGCAGGAAGCCGAATGGTTCGGCGGAACCGTTGGTGACAAGCACGACACGAACTACCATCAGCCCACGGACACGATCGAGAACGTGAGCCAAGAGTCTCTCGACATCTTCGCGCCGGCCATCGGCTATTCGGTGCACACACTCGCATACGATCTCAGCGATGCGCCGGACCCGACCGATCCGCCGACCACCCCTCCGACGGATCCTCCGACGGAGACTCCTACCGAGACGCCGACAGATGATCCGACGGATGCCCCGGGCGAGCGGAGTCTGAGCATCGATCCGAAGACGATCGACCAGGCGGACTTCGTCGGTGAGGAGGGCGTCCAGGTGGCGGCCGCCGGCTGCACCCCAGACACGACCGCCACGATGACCGTGGAGCCGCAGAACGGCGAGATCGAGACATTCGAGCAGACCGCGACGGCAGATGCCGATTCCGTGGCCAAGTTCGGCGTACGCGGTCTCGACGAGTCCAAGGCCGCAACCTACGTCGGCAAGTACGACGTCACGGTCGACTGCGACGGCGGTGACCCGCTGTCCGGTTCCTTCGAGGTCCTCGCCGAGGACGGCGACGGCCCGGGTGCCGGTGATGGCGGCGGAGACCTGCCGCGCACAGGCAATGAGGCCCTGCCTCTGGTGATCTCGGCCGGCGCACTTATGGTGCTCGGCGTGATCATGACAATGGGAGCTCGCCGCCGCAAGGCCTGAGCATCCCCCGAATGCCACGCGGGCCGGTGACTGAAAAAGTTCACCGGCCCGCGTGCCCATTCACAGTCTTCAGCACCCGCTCATCTTGGTCAGGCAGAATTGGTTCGTGACTCCCAAACTCTTCTTCAAGACCTTCGCCATTGCAGAGACCATCACTTGGACACTGCTCATCATCGGCATGATCCTCAAGTACACCCATATCACCGAGATTGGGGTGCGCATCGGCGGCGGCATACACGGGTTCGTCTTCATCTGCTTCGTCATCGCCGTCATCGGCGTCGGCACCTCGCAGACGTGGAGCAAGAAGCGCATCGCCTCGGGCCTGGCCTCGGCCATCATTCCCTACGCCACGATTCCCTTCGAAAGATCCGTGGAAAAGACCGGAGCACTGGAGGGTGACTGGGGGCTGGGTGCAAATGGTCGTACCCCGCGGAGCTGGTTCGAGAAGCTCACCTCCTGGGCGATCCGCTCACCACTCCTGGCCATCGGTGCGGGAATCATCTTCGTCATCATCATCTTCAGCGGACTGCTGTTCCTCGGTCCTCCCGGCGAATGGGGCAAGTGAACCTCGCATAGCCTCGGCGGGTCTGTCCAGGACATGCAGATTCGCATAGGATGAACACACCGGGCGCTGTGGTCTCACTGCGCCTGGTCCCTTCCAATCCAGAATCTCGGAAAGGCTCAAGTGGATTTCATCCTGGGCGCCGTAGTCATCGGTGTCATAGTCATCATCGCCCTGATCGCGTTCTTCGTGATCATGCGCTCGATCAAGATCGCCTCCCCGTCTGAGGCCCTCATCATCACCGGCCGCAATGCCAGCAGTTCGGGTGGCACCGGTCGCATCATCATCGGTGGGCGCTCAGTCGTCTATCCGATCGTGCAGAAGGCATTCATCCTGTCGCTGTCCTCACGTCAGATCGCAGTCGCGATCGACGGGATCTCGATGAACGGCATCGCATTGCGCCTGCACGGAGTTGCGCAGGTCAAGGTGGGCGGCACCGAGGAGGACGTGCGCAAGGCAGCACAGCGCTTCCTCGATCAGCAGGATCAGATCGAGCCCTACAGCACAGAGATCCTCTCCGGTACCCTGCGCGCCGTCGTCGGTACGCTGACCGTTGAGCAGATCATTCAGGATCGCGCTTCCTTCGCTTCGCAGGTGCAGGAGGAATCCGCGCACTCGATGAACAACCAGGGTCTGGTCATCGACACCTTCCAGATCTCTGCGGTCGAGGACGAGGGCAGCTACCTGAAGGACTGGGGTCGCCCACAGGCGGCCGAGGTCGCGAAGAATGCCGCCATCGCCGAGGCGAACGCCAGTCGTGCCTCCTCGGTCGAGGAAGCGTTGCAGAACGAGTCGACCCAGAAGCAGCAGGCTCTGACAGATCAGGCCATCGCCGAACAGCAGCAGCAGCTCGCGCTGCGGCGTGCGGCGCTGAAGGAAGAAGCCGATCAGCGTCAGGCGGGTGCCGACAACGCCGGTCCGCTGGCGAATGCGGCGGAGAAGCAGAAGCTGCTCGAGCGCGACCGAATCGTCGCGAAGGAAGCCGCAGAGCTGCGTGCCGAACAGCTCGATGCCGAGGTCAGGCGTCCGGCCGATGCGGAGCGGTACCGCCAGCAGGCAGAGGCCGACGCGCGAGCCTACGACGTCGAAGCTCAGGGTCGAGCCGAGGCAGCCGCCGAGTTGCATCGTCGCTCGAAGGACGCTGAGGCCATTCGCCTCGAGGGTGAGGCTCAGGCCGATGCGATCAGGGCTCGCGGTGAGGCAGAGGCTGGGGCCCTCCAGGCTCAGGCCGAGGCCTACAAGAAGTTCAACGATGCCGCCGTCCTGTCGAAGGTCCTCGAGGTTCTGCCGACCATCGCCGGCGAGCTCGTCGCGCCCTACGCGAACATCAAGGACCTTTCGATCGTGTCCACCGATGGTGAGTCCAAGCTTGCGAACTCGGTGTCGAACAACCTCGCTCAGGTACTCGAGGTCGTGCGCGGCACCACCGGCATCGACCTCAGCGATCTGGTCAGCAAGGCCCAGAACCAGGGTGGATCGAAGTCTGCGACAGGCTGGGGCCGCGATGGCTCGACCGCGTTCGACGACGCTGGTGACTTCGCCGGGTCGGGTTCTGCAGGCGGTGGAGCCGACGACAGCGATCAGGTCGTCGAAGGTGAGATCTCCGAGGGCCACGGCGGCCATCCGGGTCGCGGGGATCGCTCAGCTCGCGGAGATCGCTCGGATCGCGGAGGTTCGAAGGCCACTGGTTTGGGTGATCCCAGCGCATGGTCGGGTGGGAACTTCGACCCGAAGGACTACCTCGACGAAAACGGTGAGCTCGACCTCACCCACATCGGCGATGACGTGAAGAAGGCCACCGGAATCGACGTGCAGTCCTATATCGCCGAGGCGCTGCGCCGACGTGACGGCCGTGACGGCGACTCGGACGGCTCAGGCGGTCCCGACAAGAAATAGTCTGTGCCCTGATCGGCACTCCCACTGCCCGGGGGTGATCTCGGGCTCAGTGCAGAATTGATGCGTGCGTGCTCGGCAGTTGCTGCCGGGCACGCACGCATTCTGCGTCTGCGTACGCGTCCGCTGCCCGGCCCGCCTCGGCGGCAATTGGAAGTTGGAGCGGGATGGGCGGCGGGCACCGGCACGCCCTGGGCTCTCGTGATGACACACACATTCATAAAGACATGCGCATATGTTAATGTGATTGTGTAGGAGGTTCCCATGGCACATGACCACTCGCACGGTTCAGGATCGCGTCGACGCTTGGCGATCGTATTCGGCATCGTCCTGGTGATCTTCGTCTTCCAGGTGATCGGCTCGATCATGACGGGCAGTCTGGCGCTGCTGATAGACACCGGACATAATTCCGTCGACCTCATCGGCATCGGGATCGCACTCTTCGCCGCCACCCTGGTCCGCAGGCCGCCGAAGGGTCAGAAGACCTGGGGGTTTCGCCGAGCCGAGGTGCTTGCTGCCGGAGCGCAGGCGACTCTGCTGCTGGGACTCGGCGTCTACAGCCTCATCGAGGGCATCCGTCGCTTCTTCGTCCCTCCGGAGGTGCCGGGCCCGGAACTGTTGTTCTTCGGTGTCGTCGGACTTCTCGGCAATATCGTGTCGATCATCATCCTCAGTTCCTCCAAAGAGCAGTCGCTCAACCTCAAGGCCGCGTTTCTCGAGGTCATCGCCGATGCGTTGGGGTCCGTCGCCGTCATCCTTGCCGCCGTCTCCATCTGGCTCTTCGACTGGACCCGCGCCGATGCCGTGGCGGCTCTGTTCATCGCCGCGCTGATCGTCCCCAGAGCCTTCTCCATCCTGAAGGAGACCGGATCGATCTTGCTTGAAGTCGCCCCCAGGGAACTCGACCTCGACAAGGTCAAGATGCACATTGAAGGAGTCGAGCACGTCCAAGAGGTCCACGACCTTCACGTGACGCGCATCGATTCGAACCTCCCTGTGCTCACCGCCCACGTGGTCCTCGCCGACGAATGCTTCTACGACGGTCATGCCCCGCGAATACTCACCGCGCTCCAGGAGTGCCTGGCTGAGCACTTCAAGGTCGCGATCGAACACTCGACGTTCCAGTTCGACAGGGCGAAGGACGCGGCCCAAGAGACGCACACCCACACCTGAGGCCGTCCCCGGGAGGAGGCTCAGCTCGTTCTGTGGCTTTGCCCGCAGGGTTCACTTCGCAGAGGGCGGAAGCGAAGTCTTCGCGTGGATGGCCTCGAGCTGATTGGAGACTCCCTGCCCCGCGATGTCAGGTGCCGAACCATGGACGGGTTGCATTGCTGCCCGGCACGGATTCGGCCATCTGCGATTACCTCGACTCCCGACTGGACGAGGGCATCATCGTCCCTGTGATGATCGGAGTCGTGGGTCTGGGACAGTAGGGGCTGGCGCACGACAGTTGGTAAGTCCTGGTCGAAAATCTCGCTCTCGTCGACCGGGAGTTACCAACCGTTTGCCTATTCGGCGATGGGCTCTTTCGGCGAAGGGCTCTTTCGGCGAAGGACGCGGCCCAGGAGACGCACACCCACACCTGAGGCCGTCAGCCGCCGCGGCTCAGCTCTGCGGCAGGATCTGCAGCGAGTCGGTGCGGAACTTCTCGAGCCTCGCGGGGTCGATCGACACGCCGAAGCCGACGCCTGTGGGCACGTCGACCTTGCCGTCGTACATGACGATCTCTTCGGTGATGTCCTCGTGGAAGAAGCGATTCGATCCGGAGATGTCTCCGGGCAAGGTGAAGCCGGGCAGTGATGCCAGTGCGGCATTGGCGGCACGGCCCAAACCGGTCTCGACCATTCCGCCGTGCCAGACTGCTACACCATGAGCGGCGCAGAGATCATGGATCTTCTTCGCTTCGATGAAGCCGCCCACCCGCCCAGGCTTGATGTTGATGACGGCTGCCGCACCCATGGAGATGGCATCGGCGGCGGCTTCAGCGGAGTCGATCGACTCGTCCAGACACATCGGGGTCTCCATCAGCTTCGCGAGCTCGCCGTGCTGGCGGATGTCGGCCTCGCCCAAGGGCTGTTCGATGAGGAGGAGGCCGTACTCGTCGAGCCTGCGCAGGTGGGAGGCATCGACGAGGGTGTAGGCGGCGTTGGCATCGACCTGGAAGCCGAAGTCATCGCCGAAGGCCTTGCGCACCGCGGCGATCGGGGCAATATCCTTACCCGGCTTGATCTTGAGTTTGATGCGGGCATATCCCCCGTCCAGATATCCGCCGATGACTCTGACCGTCTCTTCGACAGAGTCCTGGATGCCCACGGAGACTCCGGAGGGGACGGAGTCGACGACGCCGCCCAGGTAGGTCTTGAAGGACTGGTCGTTGAGCTTGAGCTGGGCCTCGATGACCGCCATCTCCAGCGCCGACTTCGCCATCGGGTGACCGATCACGTGTCGCAGATGCCAGGACACGGTCTCCGCAGTCAGATCGTCGACGTCGAAGAGGATCGGAGCCAGCCACCGCTTCGTCACATCGATGCCCGAAGCCACGTACTCAGAAGAGTAGAGCGGGGAGATCATCGCGACCGACTCACCCCAGCCCGTGATCTCACCCTTCGGGGTGTCGAAGGTGGCCTCGACGAGGTAGCAGTCCTTCTCCGTCTCCCGCATGAATGAGGTCTCGAAGGGGGTGACGAGGGGAATGGATACCTGGTGGAGAGTGATCGACTTGAGTTTCATGCGCCATGCACCTTCTTTGTGTTCGGGGCTGATGATCCTATGACCCAGCCTATAACCACTGGCAGGACCGCCTCGGCGGGCATTGGAGTATCGACAGGATTCCTTGTGGCCATCTGCGGCACGCTACACCCGTCTCACGCGCCGGTCTGCCGCTGGAGCGCGTGCGCCCGACATTGGTACTGTGAGTCAAAGATCCCGCTCAACTTAAGGGAGAGCTACGTGAACGACTACCTGCGGTCGCTCAAAGGCCGGAAGCAGAAGTGGTTCGGACTCAAACTGCCAGTCAAGGCTGCACTTGCGCAGCCGTATCTCCACCCGATGCTGAGGACGGTGGCGCCCCACATCAACGGCATCAAGGTCGGCAGGCTGCCCGCACCGATCGGACTCACCGAGGTCCGCGGTCGTGCCGGAGGCGCAGGCTTCTACCTCGTCGATCCGTTCCGCTGCGAGATCGCCAAGGAATTCTACTGGGGCAAAGGCCGCCGGACGGAGGCAGAGGACGCCTTCGCGCTCGACCTCATGGTCGAACTCTCCCGCGACGCGGACGTGTTCCTCGACATCGGCGCCTACACCGGGGTCTTCACGATGGCGGTGCTGGCCGCGAATCAGACTGCCGTTGCCCACTCGTTCGAGATCATCCCCGCCGTCGTCACCGGGTTGGAGAAGAACGTAGCGCGCAACCACCTCGGCGATCGGGTGACTGTTCATCCGACGGGCGTCGGCAAGCCCGGCACCACGATGCAGGTGCCCACTGGCGACGGGGGATCGGCATTGCCGTCGTTCTATGGGACTGGCATGGACTTCGACTCCGGTGCGCAGGTGCGCTTCACCTCGCTCGACGAGCTCCTCCCGGATCTGCCGCCCGGCCGTCCGCAGGTGACTGTGAAGATCGATGTGGAAGGTGCGGAGAACGACGTCCTCGGCAACGGTCGGGAACTGTTGGGCACACTGCAGCCGGACATCCTGTGCGAGGTCCTCGATGACCGGGCGCAGCCCGAGCAGCTGATGCGCATCCTCGACCGCTTCGACTACCATTACTACCTCGTCGGCGACGATCACCTCAGTGCTCATGACGAGATCGTTCCCGACCCGCATTTCCGCGACTGGCTCTTCAGCACGAAGAACCCGGAGGACATGCGGGTCGCGGGCTATCCGGTCAGGTGATCGACCGAATCAGCGCTGCGCGCTGAGGCTCGCTTCAGCCCTGCGGCCGAAGGCGCGTCTCAGCCCTGCAGCTGACCAGTGGATTCGGCCTGCAGCTGATCGGCGATGAGGGCCGCGAGCAGGGCTGTGCGCGGGGCGATCTCAGCGATGACCGCGTGCTCGTGCTCGGCATGCGCACCATCGCCCACGGCACCCAGGCCGTCAAGTGTCGCAATGCCGTCACCGGCGGTGAAGTTGCCGTCCGAAGCGCCGCCCACGGACACGCCCTCCGGAGCGGGCAGGCCGAGTTCAGCAGCCAGAGCAGTGGCACGATCGAAGAGTTCAGCCGACTGCTCACGTTCGAACGGCGGACGGTTGATTCCGCCGATGACCTCGATCGACGATCCTTCCAGCTGCGGGCGGGTGGCGAGTTCACGCATGGCTGCATCGACTCGATCGAGTTCGGCGGCCGTGCGTGCACGTACATCCACATCAACGCGCGCCTCGGCGGGAACCGTGTTCGAGGTGGTGCCCGCACTGATCACGGTCGGGACCACAGAGGTGCCCGCTGAAGCATCGGCAAGATCTGCGACAAGGGGCAGGTGCAGGGCCAGCGCCATGCCCGCATTGATCCCCTTCTCCGGTTCGAGCCCGGCGTGAGAGGCCTTGCCTTTGAAGACGAGGACGTAGTTGCTCGTGCCCTTGCGCTCGAGCTTGAGCGCACCGCCGGCGCTCGCCTCCATCACATACACGGCCTTCGCCTCGGCCGCCTCGGCGCGAATGAGATCGGATGAGGAGATCGACCCGATCTCCTCATCACCGGTGACCAGAATCGACAGTCCTTCAAGGGCCCCCTCGCCGAGGTGCTCGCGCAGAATCGCGCTCGCGTGGATGCTCATGATCGCCCCGGTGAGCATGTCGAAGCTGCCCGGCCCGCGCAGAGTCCCCTCGTCGGTGGAGAAGGGCTTGCGGTCCAAGGTCCCGTGCGGCCACACCGTGTCCTGATGGTTGAGAAGGACGACGCGGGCCGGGCCCGAGCCGAAGCGCAGGCGCACATGGGCGGTGTCATCGACGGTGATGACCTCGGCGGTGGCCCCGAGGCGTTCGCGCAGCAGTTCGACGAAATCCTGGGCACCCGCGGCCACGGCTGCTTTGTCGTGCGACGGCGTCTCCTTCGTGATGACGCGTCTGATGTCATCGAGGATGAGGGGGAGGCGGTCGGTGGCCTTCGATACGAGGTCAGCGGACTGGAGATCTGAGGACAGTGAGGTGGTCATGCGCCGATTCTACGATGTGGCCGGCAAGGGCGGTTGCGGCGTCCGCATGATGCGACGTGACTCAGCCTTATCCGGGCCGAGAAAAGTCGGACTTCGTACACGCGCAGACCGGGTCAGTCTGTGGTTTGCTTGACCCATGGGTGAGGCAGTCAATTCCAAGCGGTACACGCCGGAAGAACGCACGCTGTATCGGGAGAAGCTCGCGGAGAACCTCGAGCTCTTCGACACGTATCTGCGCCATGCGGAGTTCAAGTCCGCGGGCACGATTGGTCTGGAGCTCGAACTCAACCTCATCGACTCCGACAACCAGCCGAGCCTGAACAACACGAAGGTCCTCGAGCGCCTCGATGATGAGTACCAGTCGGAGATCGGCGGGTTCAACCTCGAACTCAACCACCCGGTGCTGCAAGTGGCCGGGCGTGGACTGAAGACTCTGGAAGCGGGCGTGGCGCACCGGCTGGGCAAGGCCCAGAAGGCCGCCGAGGCGGAAGGGCTGAAGGTCGCATCGATCGGGACTCTGCCGACCCTGAGCACCCAGTTCCTCACCGAAGAGACATGGATCACCGAAGAGAATCGCTACGAGGCGCTGAGCAACTCGATCGTCGATGCTCGGGGTGAGTACGTCCGCATCGAACTCGACGGCGAGGAGAAGTACAAGCACGAATTCTCCGATATCGCCCCGGAAGCATCCTGCACCTCGATGCAGCTGCACCTGCAGGTCGCACCCAACAAGTTCGCCGAGGCGTGGAACGCTTCCCAGGCGATCGCAGCAGCCCAGGTCGCGATGAGTGCGAACTCCCCACTGTTCGTCGGTCGCAAACTCTGGCACGAATCCCGGATCCCGGTGTTCACCCAGTCCATCGATACGCGCACCCCGGAACTCGTCAATCAGGGAGTTCGGCCCCGAGTCTGGTTCGGGGAGCGCTGGATCACCAGCGTCTTCGACCTCTTCGAAGAGAACGTTCGCTACTTCCCACCGCTGCTGCCCGAGATCAAGGACTTCGTCGAGTTCAGCTCGGCCGATGCTCCGAAGCTCTACGAACTCAACCTGCACAACGGCACCGTGTGGCGCTGGAACCGACCCATCTACGATTCCTCGGACTCCGGAGCCCACATCCGCGTGGAGAACCGACTGCTCCCAGCCGGCCCGACGCCCGTCGACATGGTCGCCGATGCCGCTTTCTACTACGGTCTGGCCGAATTCCTCGTCGGAGAGAACCGCCCCGTGTGGTCGCGGATGTCCTTCAGTGAGGCGGAGGAGAACTTCTTCGCCTGCGCCAAGGACGGCATCCATGCGCGCGTGACCTGGCCGAAGATCGGCCACATCGATGTCGCGGACCTCGTGCTCGATGTTCTCATTCCGCAGGCGCGCAGGGGACTGAGCCGATTGGGCATCGACAAGGACGTCATCGATGAATACATGTCGATCATCGAAGGTCGGGCCGAGAGGCGGACCAACGGTGCGACCTGGCAGCTGAAGATGCTTGACCGCTTGGCCCCGAACAGCGCGCCGGACTCACCGGAGCGCCGCGAAGGACTCAAGCAGATGATGGACGCCTACGTGGCGAACCAGGCCTCCGGCGACCCCGTCCATACCTGGGACGTGCCAGTCTGAGCGTTTGCCTGTCCGCGCATTCGTCCGACCGCGGCGATGCGGGCCCGCTGCGGCACAGGCATCAACGGCGCAGACCCGCTGCGGCGCAGACACCAACGGCGACGCGCGCATCCGACATCGCTTAGGTGGTCGAAATGGTGCGGTCGTGAGCAGCGCGATGCGTCCAAAATGACCACTTAGGGCTCAATCAGGGACGGTCGGCCTCATGAAGGGGCAGTCAGAGGCGTTCGACCTCGACGAAGACGATGTCGTCGGTCCCGTTGGGATTCGAGACCTCATGTTCGGACCCTGCGGCGCGTGTGTAGCTGACTCCTGCTTCGAGGTCGGCGACGATCGACTTTCCATCCGAGTTCCGCACGTGCATCGCATCGGTGACCATCGGAATGACGACGTACTCATACTCATGTCTGTGCATCGGGATGACTCCATCAGGCTGGATCGTCCACCTGGTCACGCGGAAGACTCCGTTGTCGAGCTGGACCTCACCTGTCGAACCGGTATTCTCATCGCTCATGATTGACACTCCTTCTGGTCGTCGCCTACTGTCTGCTCTTCACCCTAGCCTTCAGCACAACAGCATCCCAGCCCTGCGCGTGACCCGCGGCACACAGGAACTGCTTCGACGGTTAGCATGAGCAGTATGCGATACCCCTACGCTGACATCGACGATGTCGAAGACGATATCCGCGAAACCATCCTGGCCGTGTCAGAGAAATCGGGCTTCGTGCCCAACGTGTTCCTCTCCCTGGCCCGGCGGCCGGACGAGTTCCGCGCATTCTTCGCCTACTACGACGCTCTGATGGAGAAGGAGACCGGGAACCTGAGCAAAGGAGACCGGGAGATGATCGTCACGGCCACCTCGGCGGTCAACAACTGCCTCTACTGCGTCGTCGCCCACGGAGCCGTGCTGCGGATCATGGAGAAGAAGCCCCTGGTCGCAGACCAGGTGGCAGTCAACTACAGGCAGGCCGACATCACCGACCGTCAGATGGCGATGCTCGACTTCGCGATGACGGTCTGCACACAGCCCTGGGCGCTGTCCGACGCTGACTTCGCGGCCCTGGCCGAACACGGATTCGACGACGAGGACGCCTGGGACATCGGTGCCATCACCGGATTCTTCGGCCTGTCCAACCGCATGGCACACGTGGGCGGAATGATGCCCAACCCCGAGTTCTACCTCATGGGACGCGTCCCGCGCGAGAGGAAGTGACCGATGACCATGAGCACTCAGACGAGCGCACCCCGCGTCTCTGACCGGGCCGGACTCGTCCAGCCCTTCGCCGCCATGAATATCGTGGCCAAGGTCCAGGAGATGTCGCGCCAGGGCCAAGACACCATCGCCATGTGCCTGGGCGAACCGACCCAGGGTGCACCGGGGCCGGTGCGCAGGAGAGCCGCCGAGGTGGTCACCGACGGCACGAACCTCGGCTACTCCCCGATCTTCGGCATCCCTGAACTGCGCACGGCCATCGCTGGGCACTACCGCGACTGGTACGGCGTTGAGGTGCCCACGGAACGCATCGCCATCACCACGGGTTCCTCCGGTGCTTTCCAAACGGCCTTCCTGACCTGCTTCGACGCAGGTGACCGCGTCGCACTCGCTCGCCCGGGCTACGGCGCATACAAGAACATCCTCGCCGCATTGAACTGCGAGATCGTCGAACTCGACTGCGGTGGAGACCATGGCTTCCAACCGACCGTCGAACTCCTCGAGCAGGCACATGCGATGGCACCACTCAGGGGACTCATGCTCGCCTCGCCGGCGAATCCGACGGGGACGATGATCTCAGGCGAGCACCTCGGCGAACTCATCTCCTGGTGCGCCGAACACGGTGTGCAGGTGATCTCCGACGAGATCTATCACGGCATCAGCTACATCGGCACGCGTGGTGAGACCGCGTTGGCCCATGATGACAATGCCATCGTCATCTCTTCGTTCTCGAAGTACTGGGCGATGACCGGGTGGCGACTCGGCTGGGCGATCCTGCCCGAAGAGCTCACTCACGCTGCGCAGAACGTGACCGGAAATCTGTCGCTGTGTGCCCCGGTTCCCGCCCAGTATGCGGCCGTGGCGGCCTTCACGGAAGAGTCCTATGCCGAATGCGAGGCGGCGGTCGAATCCTTCGCCCGTGCTCGCAAGCACGTTCTCGACGCCACTGCTGACCTGGGGTTCTCCGATATGGCCCCGCCCGATGGGGCGTTCTACATGTATGCCCGCATCGACGAGATCCTGCAGAGGTCGAGTGACGACATCGTGACTGCGACCGATTGGTGTCAGGCGCTTCTCGACGCTACCGGAGTCGCCTTGGCTCCGGGTGATGACTTCGACTCCCTCAACGGGTCGCGCTCGGTTCGGCTGTCGCTGGCTGTCGGTGCGGACAAGACCGCCGAGGCGCTCGACCGGATCCTCGACTTCATGAGATGACTCCGAACTCGGCCGCGGCCCATGGCGAGGAGCCGCCCGTACAGCCGCCTGCGTCCTCGGGATCACCAGCCGCCTCAGAACCGTCGCCCTCAGGGCCGCCGACACTGGGCATCATCGTGTCTGCACTGCTCCTGGGCTCGGCCGGTCTGTTCGTCATCCTTGCCGAGGCGAGTGCCCCGACCGCGGCATTTCTGCGCTGCTGGATCGCTGTCATCGTCTTGGCACCCTTGGTGATCCTCGAGCTCCGACGCCATGGGCTCTTGCCGTCCAGGGCACTCATCGTCGCAGGCGTCTCGGGTGCGGCACTGGGCATCGACTACGTGCTGTGGGCCCAGAGCGTCCTCGATGCTGGAGTCGGCGTCTCCACTGTCCTCATCAGCGTCCAGGTCATCGTCTTCCCGGCACTGGTATGGGTCTTCGGAGGAACGCGGCCAGGGTGGCTGTTCATCATGTGCATTCCCATCATGATCATCGGCATGCTGCTGACCGGAGGCGTCTTCGGCGCCGATGAGGGAGCGGCGAACCCGGAGCGCGGTGCGATCTTCGGAGTGCTCTCCGGAATTCTCTACGGCGTCTACATCTTCGGCATCCACCACAGTCGGAAGGCGGCACCGACCTTCTTGGTCGCCCCCGTTGCGGTGGGCACCATTGCTGCGGGAGTGATGACGGCGATCGCCGGTGTCGCACTCGGCGGGCTCGACTTCGACCTGGGCTGGGACGGGTGGGCGTGGATGGTGGCGCTGGCCGTCTTCGGCCAGGCTCTGTCATGGGTGCTGCTGAGCATCTCGAGCCCGCTGGTGTCGGTGTCGCGGACCGCCGCTCTCATGTTGCTCCAACCGCTGTCGGCGGTGGTCCTGGGCTCGGTCATCGCCGGAGAACGGCTGCAGCCGGCACAGTGGATCGGTGCGGTGCTGGTCGTTGTGATCGTCTGGGTAGTCGGTGGTGGCATGGAGGCGCTGCGCAGACGACGATGATGCCGGGCGAGGCCCGACGACTGATGCGTTCAGTGCTCGTGACCTTCGACGGTGTGGGCCAGCGCGTCGAGGATGATATGAGCGACGTGGTCGTCCTTGAGCGAGTAGTAGGCTTCGCGGCCGATTCGGTTGACTCCCACGAGGTGGAGGCCGCGCAGGAACTTCAGGTGCTGGGAGACCAGCGGCTGCGAAAGCTCGGTGGACTCAACGATGCGCGTCACTGTCGCCTCACCGTGGGCGAGAACCAACAACATCTTCAGCCTCGACGGTGTGGCCAGTGCCTTGAATAGGTCGGCGGTCTCTGAGATGGCTTCCAGATTGCCCTCGGGGTTGCGCAGGAGCTGCTTGACTGCGGCATTGACCGGGGTGGAATCTGAAGTGGAGGCCATGGATAGAGATTACCGGAAATTCTGCGGCGAACTCACCGTTCAGCTCAGCGCATCGACGTCGTCCTGACTGCCGATGAGGTCGTCGGCCAGAGACTCCCACTGCTCATAGGCGTCAGGCAAAGCGGACCGTTGGACGGCCTGTGCCGCCTCGGTGGGGGGCATCGTGTGCCAATCTTCGATCTGCACGAGCCCCGGGTTTTCGATGTCCGGGTTGATTCCGTAGAAGGACTTCGTGGCAAAGATGGGGTCGTTGAGGCGCTCCGGTTCACCCCAACCCTGCGAAGGGCGCTGCTGGAACAGACCGATCGAGTCGCGGTCACCCGAGTCGAGGTTCCGCAGCGAGGATTCCTGGAGCGCGGTCATGAGAGCGATTCTGATTGCACGATCATCGAAGTCGCCGCCGCGGCCGATGCCGATGATCAGTCGGGCATTGTCGATCTGTTGTTCGGTCAGTTGATTCACTGAAGCCATCTGCATCTGCCTGATCTTAGTCGAGCCGAAAGAGACAGGTGAGTTGATGATGACGACGGCGGCAAGGACCAAGGCCGCCACCGCTGCCCCGAAACCGATCAGGGCACCACGAAGCACGGACCGAGAGCCCTTGCGGTGTCGAGTCGTTCCAGCCATGAATATAACGATAATGCAACAAACTGAGGGATGCATGTATCCACGCCGTTCCTTTTGTCACAGAAAGGTCACGCAAGAGAATTTTTTGTGCGTCGGCGGCGATGCTTCATGTTCCAACTCTGCGACATTTCCTATGGACGAACCGACCAGCGTGTTGTCTAAGATCGGATCATGATCTTCGTGAGACGACGCAACCCAAGATCTCGACTCTTCGGTTGCCTGGTGGGTGTGATCGCGGTAGTCATCATGGTGGTCGTTGTCATCGCAGTCGTCGCCGCAGTGGTCCTTGTAGGCGCCGGCACCGACAGGTCGGGCGAAAATTCAGACGCGGGCTCGGGCGGGGGCGGCGCACCGAGCAGTGCCCCGGCATCCCGCGGGCACTGGTCCAACGGCGAGTGAGCAGCTGCGCGGCCGGGTTGCTTCAGCTCGCAGTCCTGCTGTCCTGCTGCCGTCGACTGATCGCCGGGGCAGTTCTCGAGATGTTGGTCTTTCATTTCGCCATGACCTTGACCTTGACACTGTGTCAGGGACTTCACTGGTTTCAAGGAGGTGGGACCAATGACCAATCCACACAGCACCACGCAGACCGATGAGGGCCAGGAGCCCGTCATCGCAGCCTTGGCGTCGTCGAACCCGCAGCAGCGACTGCAGGCGGCGCTGTCCGTCGGAACCACTGCCGAGGACCGTCACCTCGGCGTTCTCATTCAGCGGTGCAGAATCGAACCGGACTTCTTTGTCCGTGACATGCTCACCTGGGCAATCACTCGGATGCCCGCCGAGGCGACTGTGCCGCTGCTCATCGCCGAGCTGAGCTCCGATGTGCCGCAGGCCCAGGGTCAGGCACTGCACACATTGTCGAAGATCGGTGATCCCCGCGGCTGGGAGGCCATGGACCCGGGAACTATCGGAGACAGTCTGATCGCTCATGCCGACACCGAGGTGGCCCGCAGTGCATGGAGGGCTGCAGCGACACTTGTCCCCGGTGATGATCGAGAGCGGTTGGCATTGTCCCTGGTCACACAGCTTGGGAGGGGTGACATTGAGACGCAGAAGAGTCTCAGCCGAGCCATTGTCTCTCTGGGTGCGGATCTCGTGTCAGTGCTCGATGGAAGACTGCAGGCAGAGGAAGAAACAGTGCGGACACACGCCATGGCGACTCGGGACATGTTCACCGACCCGGACGCCGGCTTCGCTCACGCCTTGGGTGAAGCCAAGCGCGTGGTCGCACTGGGGTCCGAGGCGTCAGCATAGGTCGATTTTGGGAAGGGTCGACCGAGGCGGCACTGCCGGGCGGGGCAAGCTTGCGCAGTGCTGCGTGCGACACCTCGGGCTCCTTTCTCATGAACTGGATGCGCTGATGGCGCATCCGCGGCAGCGTGACCTGTCTATAGTGGAGGCGGGAGAGGGGTGCTGATGCTGATCGGCGAGGTGGCCAAACGGTCAGGCGTGAGCGCCCGCATGCTGCGGCACTATGAATCCTTGGGGCTCATCGATCCCAGTGGGCGCACCTCGAGCGGGTACCGGGAGTATTCCGCAGCCGATATCGGACGCATCTTCCACATCGAAGGGCTGCGCAAGCTCGGAATGTCGTTGGCAGAGATCGGGACTCTCCTCGATGATCCTGCATTCGATCCGAGTCGTCTGATTCGCGAGCTGGTCGAGACATCGAGGCGACGCATCGCAGCCGAACAGGAGCTGCTCTCCCATCTCGAGCGCATCGACCGTCTCCACCATGCCGATGGGGAGGCACTGCTGCTGACCATCGATCTCCTGCGCTCCCTGGAATCCGGCGACGTCATCCAGCGGCATAAGGCGGCACTGGGAAGCGGCGTCGACGGAACTGTGCCCGTGGAGTCCCTGTCGGCAGCCGTTCTCAACGAACCAGTGCTCAACGCTGCCGGGGCCATGCGCTGGGCCCTGGCCCAGTCGGGGCCCGAAGCGGTCCGCTATCTGGCGAAGGGAATGGACGACCTCTCCGTCGACGTCCGTCGCAACGCGCTTCAGGCGCTCGACGAGATTCGTCGCAATACAGCGAAGGACGAGCTCGGGCCCGTCGCTGAGGCGACCATCACCGAGGCACTGCACTCCGGCCTCGGCGACACTGACTTTCAAGTGCGCAGCGGCGCCGCACTCATTCTGGGGCAGATGGGGGATCTCGCTGCAGTCGCGGATCTGCTCGAAATCGCGATGGAGGGCCCCAAAGACATCGAGGCCGCCGAGGCACTCGCCGCCTTCGTCAACGACGCCCCGGAAGAAGGGGAGCGTGCTGAGGTCGCGACGCGGATCATGTCGGATCTGCGTCGGCATGCCCGGTCGCCAGAGGCGACTATGCGATTCCGGGTGCTGCAGGTCCTCATCGAGATTCCAGGTGCCGAGGTCGATGATTTCATTGCCGAACTCAGCACCGACGAAAATCTTGAGGTTGCGGCGACGGCGACTGCGACCCTGAATCGCCGCCGCGATCATTAGACTTGTCCCATGACCTCCGGAACAACGACGCCCGAACCTGGGCCCGACCGCTCGGATGCCTCTTTGCAGCGACGACAGAGGCAGCCGTTCGCATTCCGGCGCCACCGTTTCACCGTCACCGGGGTTCTCGATTACCTCTTCTTCCTCTTCGGGGGTGCTTCGTCAACGTGGTTGGCGATGCTGATCCTGCTCGAGGGGTTCTCGCTCGGGTGGTGGCAGGTGCTGACCCTCCTCGTGTTCTGGGGAGTGGTCTCGTACCTGGCGCTTCCACGGCTGCATCGCATCCTCTCTCAGATCTACGTCCCGAACTATTTCATCGGTCGGGCTCGGACCTCGGACGGACTGCTCGGTGACCCGGTCAACCTCGCATGGCGCGGTGATGAAACGCAGATCCATCACGCGATGAAGGCTGCGGGCTGGATTCTTGCCGATGGCATCACCCCAGCTTCAACCTGGGAGATCATCAGGTCCACTCTGACGCGGCGAAGCTATCCCAAGGCGCCGGTGTCGCCCCTGCTGCTGTTCGGCAGGCGCCAGGACTTCGCCTATCAGCAGGAGGTCGACGGCGACCCCGGCCAGCGCCACCATGTGCGGTTCTGGAAGTGCCCCGCCGGCTGGATGCTGCCCGGTGGGCATCAGGCGGACTGGTTGGCGGCGGGCACCTATGACAAGAGCGTCGGGATCTCTCTGTTCACACTGCAGTTCACCCACAAGATCGAAGAGAACACCGATGTTGAACGTGACTACATCGTAGACACGGTGGCTTCGGCCGATGAGGCGATCGTCGTCCAGCATATTCAGGACTTCTCGACTGGTTATCACTCACGCAACGGCGGTGGGGACGCGATCATCACGGACGGGGATCTCCCGATCATCGAAGTCACCGAGGTGGCCGCCGACGAAACAGATACTCCTGACCGACTCGAACTCGCCCTCGATGCGACTCAGATCTATTCCGACGCTCGGTCGGTCAGAGAAGTGACGAAGACACTGTGGCACAAGCGGCCGCTGCAGACGGTCGTCGGTGCCGCCCTCGTCCTGGTCCTGCTCATCTTTCAGGCGTGGGATGTGCTGGGCACAGTGCTCGACTGGGATGGACTGCGCACCGAGGTCGTTGACTACAGCGAGGACATCGAAACTCTCGCCGATGAAACCGCAACACAGATCGTGGCAGGAGTTCTCATCGGACTCAGCCTCCTCATCGGCTGCCTGCAGGTGATCGCGAGCATCTCCGTTTTCCGCGGCAGCAATCGGGCTCGACTGTGGATCCTGACTCTTTCCACGGTGTCCGTGATCGTGTCGATGACGAACTACTTCACGGGAGACCGCGACCTCGCGACCAACATGTACGCGCTGACGACGATCGCCATGCAGGTCGCAGTGCTGCTGTCGCTGTCCAGCGATTCCTCGCGGCTCTTCACTCGTTTCAGCACCGCGGAGCTGCGCGCCGAACGTCAGGAACAGGCACTCGAGGACTGAGTGCCAGGTCCGGGTCCACCGGCACAGAAATACCTGGACGGAGCAAAAAGCTGTGTATCCTGACGGCGACTGCATGACGGCGGGGCGAACCTGCCGTCGGAACCGGACACCAGCGAAGAGGCGGAACCCCATGACCGAACCGACATCCAACTCAGCTGCTCCCACTGAGTCAGTTGCCGCCATCGACGCGAAGATCTTCGACACGATCGACCCAGCGCTCAAGGTGGTCAGTGCGGAAATCGAGATCGCAGCACCCGCCTCGGAGGTCTTCAAGCTCATCGCGGACCCTGTCCGCCAGCCCGAATGGGACGGCAACGACAATCTGGGCACGGCCGCCCAGGGGCAGCGGCCGACCAGCGCCGGCGGATCCTTCATCACTACTTTGACCAAAGGCGTGGATCGAGAGAACCATATCGTCGCCTTCGAGGAGGGCAGGCTCATCGCCTGGAAGCCCTCCGAAGTCGGTGGTGAACCGTTCGGCCAGAAGTGGACGTGGGAGATCGAAGCGACGGGAGAACGCTCAAGCCTGGTTCGCCAAACCTATGACTGGACCGAATTGAGAGACCCTCAGCGACTGCCGCGTGCGCAGTCGACGACGTCCGAGAATCTCTTGGCGTCGCTTGAGAGGCTCAAGGCTCTCGCCGAAAGCTGAAGCGAAAAGCTCCTCACCGAGGCCAGGCATCTGCCAAGCGTGAGAGCAGCTGAGCCAGGAGCGCACGCTCCTCATCGGTGAACCCGTCAAGGGCCAGGTCGACACTCTCACGTTGGGCTCCCCGGAACCTGTTCGAGATCACTCGACCCTTCTCCGTCAGCGCAATGAGAGTGCGACGGGCATCATCGGGATCGGCTTCACGTTGGAGCAGCCCCAGTTCGACGCCCTGTGACACGAGGCGGGAGGCGCGAGGCTGGTCGACGCCGATGGACTCGCCGATCGCACTGACGCCAAGTGATCGGCCGGCCTGAGCAAGGGCGATAAGCAGTCGCAGCTGCGCTCGCCCGCCGAAGTGGGCGCCGAATCTCCCTTTCCAGTCGTGTTCGTCCTCGTGCCGACCGTGTTCACTGCCGTGGCGACGCCCGTCCCTGCGTGCGTCCTCTTCGTGTCGATCGGGTGGGCCCTGTGGGGGGCGCTCATCCCCGCTGCTTTGGGGATGGCGGCCGCGACCGAACGGGAAGTCGCCCCGTCCGGGACCGCCGAACCCGGGATGGCCACCGAAGCCAGCCGCACCGCCTGGTGGTCCGAATCCGCGCGAGCCGCCGCCGGGGCCGCGCCTCCACTGCAAGCGCGTCAGCGCCTCGGCGATCCTCTGACTGGCATTGTCCGCGCCCTGATCGCCGTCTCCTTGATCGCTGTCTCCCTGATTGCTCATACTCCGATTTTACATGTTGATTGACATGCACCCTAAATGCATGTCAAGCTACATGTACATGTCAGATGACAAGCAAAGGAGACGACATGAACTCGCACAACAACAGCGAACAGAACACCAACGCCAACAGCGGCCAAGAAGGTCGCGACGACCGTGCAGACGATCGAAGTGAGATTCCCAGCGAGGAGAGCATGAATATGAACGATGGAAACGAATTCGACGAGGCAGGCCCTGCCGAGGGTGGCCATTCCGAAATGCGTGACGAGACCCCGGAGTTGACGGACCTTCTCAGGCAGGCGAGCCGCCTGCTGCGCCGAAAGGTCTTTGCTGCGGCTGCGGCGGGGGAGTTCGGAAGCCGCGGTCAGACGACCTGTGAACAGGTCGATGCCGTGGTCGACGAAGCGCTGTCGGATGAGGAGCTCGAATCTCTGACAGAGAATCTCGGCAAAATCGTTGACGCGCTCGGCGGGCATGCAGGGGGCGCGGGTGAGGAATGGAATGATCGCGGAGAATTCGCCCGCCGGCGCGGCTTCGGACCCGAGTTCGGACCCGAGTTCGGACCCAGGTTCGGACCCAGGTTCGGACCTAAGTTCGGACACGGATTCGGACACGGATTCGGTCCTCGCCGCGACCGGGGCCAGCGTCGTGAGTGGGCCTCGCGTGGTGGCTGGGACTCACCCGAGGAATGGGGCGAAGACAGTGCAGACGAAGGCCGCTTCGTCCACCACCGCGGTCACGAAGAGTGTGGACCAGGCACACACGGCACCGACCACCGTGGGCATGACCACAGAGGTCATAACCACCGTGGACATGACCACCGTGCTGGCAGCCGACGCCGAGGCATGGGCAGGATGGTCGGGGCTGCCTTCGACCACGGATTCGCAGCAGGCTACAAGCGCGGTGCCCGGTCCTGAACGCTCAAGGACGCAGAGCAGTCGGTGCTCAGCCGCGCTGGAGCACTGACTCCAATGCCTCGAGCACTGCAGGGTCCTCAATCGTCGAGGGCACGGCCGGGGAGTCGACTCCGTCGGCGATCTCGCGCATCGTCTTGCGCAGGATCTTCCCCGACCGAGTCTTCGGCAGGGCAGAGACGATATCCACCTGTCTGAAGGCAGCGACGGGGCCAATCTCCTTGCGCACCAGCGCCACGAGTTCGGCGATGACCGCATCCGGATCGGTCGCCTCGGCGGAATCACCGAGAACGACCAGTGCGCGCGGATTCTGTCCCTTCGTGTCATCGTGAACGCCGATCACGGCGGTCTCCGTGACCGCAGGATGGGAGGCGATGACGGCCTCGATCATGCCCGTGGACAGGCGGTGGCCGGCGACGTTGATGACATCGTCGGTGCGGCCCATGACGAAGACGTATCCGTCTTCGTCGATGTACCCCGAGTCGCCGGTGAGGTAGTAGCCGTCGAACGCGGACAGATACGAGGAAACGAATCTGGAGTCATCGCCCCAGACAGTGGCCATCGTTCCCGGTGGCAGGGGCAGCTTCATGACGATGAGGCCCTCCTCGCCGGCCGGCATCGGCTTACCGGTTGGATCGAGGACTTCGACCTGGAAGCCCGGCACCGGCTTCGTCGGAGACCCGGCTTTGAGGGGGAACTGAGTAAGTCCGAGCGGATTGGCCGCGATCGGCCAGCCGGTCTCCGTCTGCCACCAGTTGTCGACGACGGGAATGTCCCGACCGGTCGCCTCGGCGAGGATCTTCGTCGTCCACTCATAGGTGTCCGGGTCGAGGCGTTCACCGGCGAGGAATGAGGCCCGCAGGCTGGAGAGGTCGTACTTCTTGATGAGCTCGCCGTTCGGATCTTCCTTGCGGACCACGCGCATGGCCGTCGGCGCCGTGAAGTGAACGTTGACCCCGTGGTCTTCGATGATGCGGAAGAAGGTGCCCGCGTCGGGAGTGCCGATCGGTTTGCCCTCGAACAGGACCGAAGTGACTCCGGCCAGCAGTGGCGCGTAGACGATATAGGTGTGGCCGACGACCCAGCCGACGTCGGATGCGGTGAACATCGTGTCGCCGGGATTGAGTCCGAAGACATTGGGCATCGAGAACGCAGATGCCACCGCGTAGCCTCCGGAATCACGCACGATGCCCTTCGGTTTGCCCGTCGTGCCGGAGGTGTAGAGGACGTAGAGTTCATCGGTGGCCTTGACGGTGACCGGATCAATGCCCTCGGGGGTGTTCGCGAGCAGTTCGGCGTAGTCGAGATCGTTCTCGCCCATATCGCAGCGGTGCTCGTGGCGTTGGACGATGACGGTGAACTCAGGTTTGTTCTCTGCGATGTCGATCGCCTCGTCAACCATGGGCTTGTACTCGAGGATGCGGCTCTTCTCGACCCCGCATGAGGTGGAGATGACGGCCTTCGGAGAGGTGTCGTCGATGCGAACAGCCAGCTCGTTGGGGGCGAATCCGCCGAAGACCACCGAGTGGATCGCTCCGATGCGGGCACAGGCGAGCATGGCGACAGCGGCCTCGGGGACCATCGGCATGTAGATGATGACCCGATCGCCCTTGACCACGCCCTTGTCGGACAGCGCCCTGGCGAAACGGGAGACCTCGCCGAGGAGTTCTGAGTACGTGATCGTGCGAATCGTGTCGGTGACAGGCGAGTCATAGATGATGGCCGCCTGATCTCCGCGTCCGGCCGCCACATGGCGGTCGACGGCGTTGAAGCACACATTGAGCTCGCCGTCGGGGAACCAGCGGTAGATGGGGGCGTTCGCGTTGTCGACGGCGTGAGTCGGTTCGGTGACCCAGTCGATGTGTCTCTTAGCCTGGTCGAGCCAGAATTCTTCAGGATCGGCATCGATGCGTGCGATGACATCGTCGTAGCTGGGGGATTGGTCCTGTGCGATCGTGTTCATGGTTCCATTGTGACCCATGGCACAGATCCGCACAGGGGTGGGGCGGGTCGATTTGGTGGTCCCCGATGGTTGCGCGCGAGTCGTTGAAGGGCTATGACGACAGCGTTTCCTGGCTGTGAGAGCGCCTCCCGAGCTTCGTCCGGAATCGGCGCGGCCACAGCCGCAGCGCTCGCGCAGGACGGCTGGCAGGTCATCGTCGCTGCTCGCCGCTCAGAATTCGTGCGAACTCGCACTCATCACGATAGGTATTGTGCCGACATCACCTGATTGCGTTCGCAGACAAGGCACAATGGGAACATGAGATATCTTGTTGCTCTGATCATCGGCATCGGCGCTCTTTTCGGCATCAACGCCTTCGCCGGCCTCTTCTCGATGCCGCGTCCGTGGGGTTCGCTGCTGATGGGCGCCACCGTCGGAATCACGATGGTCGTCGTTCTCCTGATCTGGGAGCTCGTCAAGCCCAGCAATAAAGGTGGCGCTCCGGCGAAGCCGGCGATGAGTGAGGAGGAGCGTGCGAAGGCACGCGCTGAACGTCGCTCCCAATTGGCCGCCGAGGCGGGTGTGAGTCTCGATGACACCGAAGCCGGCAACACCGAGGCGGGGGACACCGAAGCTGGCGACACCGAAGACGGCGACACCGAAGACGGCAACACCGTCGCGCCGCCGGAGACAGAAGACAAGGACACCGGGACGAAGGGTGACTTCAAGGCCGCCGAGTCGAACGAGTCGAAGACTGAAGGTCACACCGCTGTGCCAGCTGCGCAGCCAGCCGATGACACTCCTGTGGCATCGGCCCCTCCGATGCGCTCGGCGGGCGAGGACGACACGGCACCGGAGGCCGATGAGTCCTCGATCGAGGCAGAGCCGGAGGACGGCGACGATTCGCGGGACCAGCAGAAGGCGAGTGACGTCGCACAGGATGAGCCTGGGACTCCTGACGAGCCCAAGACTGTGGACGAGCCGGAGACCCTGGCCCCCGACGAGTACGACGAAGGGGCCACAGGTTCATCCCTGGAGAGCCCTCCGACCGGAGAGCCGGGAATCTCCGTCGATGCTCTGGAAGACGCAGAGTCGGCAGACACCGATGGTGCCTCGGATGATGATCCCTTCGGCGACGAACCCGCGTCCGAAGAACCCGACTCGAAGCGCTGAGTGTTGCCTACTTCGCGTAGTGAGCGGCGAGGAGCGCTAGCCCCTCCTCGATGCTGACCCGCGGCTTCCACCAGAGGACTTCCTGGGTGCGGCGCTGGTCGAACCAGTGCGCCGTTGAGAGCTGCTCGGCCAAGAACCTCGTCAGGGGTGGCTCATCATCATGCTCGCCCAGATCCCACAACTTCTCCACGACCGAACCGGCCGCCAGCGCGGGACCCACGGGAACACGCAGCTTCGGCACCCCGGCGCCGCCGGCGATGGCGATGCGTGACATCAGCTCCCCGATGGGGCGCGGCTGACCGTTCGTCACCACCAGCGACTCACCGTGCGTGGACGCGACGGCGTCGACGGCGGCGACGATCGCCTCGACCGCATTGTCGACGAATAGGGCATCGACAAGTGGTGCACCCGACCCCAGCACCGGCATCCGGCCGGCCCGCGCGCGATCGATGACGCGTTCCGTCAGTTGGGTGTCGCCTGGCCCCCACATGAGGTGTGGGCGCAGGACGAGGACCTTGAAGTCCTCGGAGTCGGCGTCCAGGGCGATGAGTTCTCCGGCGGCCTTCGTTCGCGCGTACTCACCGTGCGCCAGTTCGGGGGAGGCCGGGCCCGCGCCCTCGCCGATGATCGAGTCCCCGGTGTGCGCTACCGAGGGGGAGGAGATGTGGATCAGCCGCTGCACACCTGCGGCCACAGCGGCATCGACGAGAGTGCGCGTGCCGCCGATGTTCACGGCTTCGAACTCACTGGGGTCGCCCATCATCGACACCTTCGCAGCCAAGTGCACAACAGCCTCGGTGCCGGTGAGGGCTTCGGCGACACTGCTCGGATCGGTGACCGACCCGATGACATCATGGACGCCAGCCACCGAGGAGGGGCGACGCTGCAGAGTCGTGACCTCGTGGCCGCCTGCCACCAGTGCGCGAGCGACGGACGAACCCAGAAGCCCGGAGGCCCCGGTGACGGTGATCTTCATGAGGACTCCTCAGACAGTCGGGATTCAGACCTTGGTCCGCACCGAACCGCCGGATAGGACGTGATCGGCCCAGGTGGCCAACCGGGATCGGTCGATCTTCGAATTGTGGCGGATGTCGGTCGGGAACGTGGGAGCGACGAGCACCGCGGTGAGGTCGTGTCCGAGAACCTCGGCAACCAGCTCCCGCAGTCTCGACGTCAGGTCCAACGGTGCCAGGCCAGGGGAGAGATAGGTCCCTTCGGCATCGAGGACAGCCACCAGAGACTGTGTCCCGGTCGGGCCGATGCCCACGATCGAACTGCGGCTGACCTGCTCGTCGGAATCGATGAGCGCCTCGAGACCACCGGGGCCCACCGGCCCGCGAGGTGTGGTGACCACATGCTGCAGGCGGCCTTCGAGCCAGACTCGCCCCTCGGCGTCGATGTGACCGATGTCGTTCGTCCGGTGCCAGGTCCGACCGTCGAGGTCATCCCGCGCCGAGGCTGCGGTGGTGGCCCAGAGGTTGTCGTAGCCGGACTTGATGTGGGCGGCGCTGACAACGAATTCACCCAAGCGGCCCTGCGCGGCAGTACCCTGTTCGAGCACGTCTGCGGAGGCACCTGAGTCGTCGATCGGGGCCAGAGCCAATTCGACGCCGTCGATGGGTCGGCCCACGCACACGCCGAGATTGGACGTGGCAGCTGCCGCGGTGACACCGGCGCGGTCGATGTCGGTGAGGAGGAGACCCTCGGTCATCCCATACGGCGAGTGGATGCTCGCGTTCGGGAACACCTCGGCGATGGAATCCATCAGATCCAGCGGTACGGGAGCCCCAGCCGAGAGTACGAGCTCGACCCGTGCGCATGCGGCCTTCTGCTCTTCATCCAGGTCAGAGGCGGTGGCGGCGACATTCTTGTACGCCGCGGGTGAGGCGAAGACCATCGTGGAATGACCGGCGATGATCGCATCGGAGATGGCGCTGGCCGTCAGTGTCTTCGGTTTGGTCACGGACATGTCCGGAGTCACCGAGGTGGCCCCGATGGCCGGTCCCAGGAGAGCGAAGGGCGGGAAGCCGGCGACCAGGCCGGTGCCTTCGTGCACGTCGAAGACTCGGGTCAGGACTGCTGCAAGGGCGGAGATGTCGCCGTGGGTGTAGCGCACGCCCTTGGCCGGTCCCGTCGACCCGGAGGTGAAGAGGATCACGGCATCGTCGGTGGCTGCCGGGGTGGGCAGCTGCGCGTGGTGTGTGGTGCGCGAAAGCGCGGTCAGGCTGGTCTCGACCTTGAACAGTTTGGCCTGCACCGGTCCCAGAGGAGACACGGAGATGCGCCGGCCGGGCCAGTTGAAGGCACGGGCGAGGCCGAGTCCAGGCAGTTCCCCGATGATCCACTGCGGATCCGCCGAGGTGGTCGCCCGGGTCATGCCCTTCGGCCCCAGTCCGGCATCGGCGACGACCGCGACGGCACCGATCTTCAGACACGCGTAGAGGGCTGCAGTGAGGTTGTTGCCGGGAGGCACGAGCATGGAGACCCGATCGCCGGGGCGCACGCCGAGTTCGAGCAGCCCGCCTGCGATGCTCGTCGTCACATGCCAGAGATGACGCCAGGTGATCTGTTGCGCCGGATTCTGTGCGAAGTCCACCGAGGCAATGGATTCGTCGTCGTGGCGTGCGTCGAGGATCGCGGTGACTCCACGCGCAGGGGCTGCCGCAGTCGTGTTCTCGGCAGCGGATGTGCCGGAGGCGGCGATTGCTCCAGCATCGTCGACGGGGAACAGTGTATTCAGCCAGTCGGTGACGACGCCGGCCACGTCGTAGTCCTCGCTGACCAAGTGGGATCCCAGTTCGAAGCGGTGCACGTCGGCCTGGGGAAGGCGCTGACGCAGGTCACGCAGATAGCGTTCGAGGAAGACCGGGTCCTTCGGTCCCCGCACCAGGAGGGCAGGGTGCTCGTAGGCTGCGATATCGGCGCCCACGCGCTGCAGCTCCGAGTAGGACGGGTGGTTCTCGTTGACGGGGATGTCGGCGACGAAGCCGCCGATCCCGTGTCGCTGTGAGGCGTTCGCATACGGGGAACGGAAGGCGTCCTTGATCTCTGGATCGAGATCGCCGAGGCTCATCGTCACCCGCAGGAATCCGTCGGTGACCACGGTGGCAGTCGGCAGCATGGGTCCGGCCAAGGTTGCCCGCAGAGGTGCCGGTATCGGGGCATCCTCGGGTTGGTGGACGGCCGTGTTGAGGCTGATCGAGGCGGAGACGAGATCGGTGTTGCGTGCCGCCCACCCAAGAGACAGGACGCCGCCCCAGTCATGTCCGATCGTCACGATCGGATGTTCGGCCGACGCGGCTGCGTCGTTGGGTGCAGAACTGCCGGTCACCTCGGCGAGAAGAGACGTGACGACGGCGTCGAAGTCATCGATGCGCTGGGACATCCGGCGCACCTCGGCGCCGTGGGGAGTCGGAAGCGATTCATGCGCCAGCCGCTCCGAGAAGCCCATGTCGAGCTGGTCGGGGGCGATGAGGCGCCACACGCGTCCGCCGGAACGGGCAGCGTCCACCGTTGCCTGGGCGAGGTGTCGCCACAGGTATGACCAGGTCGGATTGCCGTGCAGGGCAAGGATCGTGCCGCTGGGTTCGAGGCCTTCGGCGCGCAGCACCTCGAGGGTGTCGAGGACGTGGAAGGAATGCGGCCCGTCGGGTGTCTTGGCCTCGACGATTCGGGACCAGGCGGGGTCCCACTCGGGCAGCTTCGGGGGAGCCTGAGCCGGCCGTGCAGGAAATCTCATTGAACCTCTACCACTCGATTTCGGTCATTGCGGTGTTGAGTCCCGACCCGACTCCCATGCACAGGATGCGGTCGCCGGGTTTGAGGTGTGATGCCTCGCGGCTGAGCGTGATCGGCAGGGAGGCCGGCCCCACATTGCCGAGTTCGGGATAGGTGACCGGAATTCGATCGGGATCGAGGTTCGCGGCCTTCGTGATCGAGTTGACGTGCACGTCGGAGACCTGGTGCATGACGTAGCGATCCATCTCGCGCCAGTTCCAGCCGTCCTCGTGGGCTTCTTCCCACGCGGCGACGACGAGTTCCATGCCGCCGGCCAGCAGACCCTTGGTGTCGGTGAACATTCCGTTGTGATCGCCCACGCACAGTTCGTGATGCTGGGTCGCGGCGCGGGTGATGCCGCCGAGGATGCGGTGGCCTTCCGGGTGTTTGTCGGCTGGCCCGAGGACGGCGGCGGAGGCGCCGGATCCCAGTGTCAGGGAGGCGAACTCGTTGAGGTACTCCTCGCGGCTGATGCCAGGGCGGGTCAGGCGGCGCAGTGTGGCCTCTTGGACGCGGGAGGCATCCTCGCCGGCGACGACGAGGGCGTATTCGATCTGACCGGCGTCGATCATGTTCGCGGCCAGGGTCATTCCGTTGACGAAGCCCAGGCAGGCGTTGGCGATATCGAAGTTCATCGCCTGGGAGCCCAGGCCGATGCCGGCGTGCACGCCGACGGCCACAGAGGGCTCGAGGTGCTCGCGCGTGACCGAGGTGTTGACCATCAGTCCGATCGAGTCGGGGGAGACCCCCGAGTCGGCGAGAGCCTTCTTGCCAGCGGCGATCGCACCGTCGGCGAACTGATTCGGCTGATCCCAGTTGCGTCGCGCGTAGACTCCCGCGACGCGCTGCAGCAGCCCGGTCGGCAGGTTGAGCATGGAGAGGGTATCGGCGAGGCGTTCGTCGAATTCTTGAGAGGTCACTTCGTTCGGGGCGAGGATCTCAGTCAGGCCGAGAAGCGCCACGTTCGAGTGCCGGAATGTTGCGTTGCCATTCGCCAATTGAGGTTCTCATCCCTTTGCGGGTCGTTCGTCGTCGTCTGCTGAAGGCCGATGCGACGCACTCCTGAAGCGCGCCACGACGGGGAAGTCCGGAGACTATCTTATATCCCTCAGGCTGAATTGTTTCTCAGCGAGTGAACCAGGTGAATCCGTCATAGGCCATTCCGGTCGCGCAGAGGACCGCGATCCCGGCCAGAATGATCGACGTCACGGTGTGCGAAACCTTCGAAGACTGGAAGCGAACGGCACGCGAATGGGACATGGGGCGGTCGGTGACGAAGCGTCCGAACTGGACGAAGATGCGCCAGTCCATGACGTCGATGAGTGACTTGGCCGCCAGAGTGAAGACGATGATGCAGCCGACGCCCATGAGGATCAGGAAGATGAAGCCCATGAACCCGAATTCGCGGAAGAATTCGACGACGCGATCGGCGATGGCGGTGGCGAAGCCGGTGAATCCTTCGCTGAAGGGCAGTGCGGCGAAGGAATCGGTGATGCGGCCCAACGTGAATCCGTCGCGTTCGGTCTGCTCGGCGCCGATGAACATGGCGACGGAGGCAGCCAGGGCCACGAGGAGATTGATGATGGTGATCGTCGAATTGTCCGGCCAGAATTCGAGGGACTTCAGCGTGTAGGTCGATGCCAACGCCACACAGATGATCGCACCGGCCAGTGCGCCGACCGTAGCGGGGAGGAGGAGATTGTTGAAGAACACGAACGCGATGACGGCGATGAGGGCAGCGCCGAAGATATACGTGAACACCGCCAGCGTGTCACCGTTGGAGGAGGTGGCCGCGCGACGGTTCGTCTCGACCATCTGCCCCGACTGGCCGATGTTGTCTCTGAGCTCAGCCTTAGTGGCCCGCGAATCGGTGTCGGCCCCGGTCGCAGGCAGCACACGAGTCTCGTCCTCGCTCATACCGTAGACGCGTTCGGGCTGCTGAGGATAGGCGCGGGTCGTCTGATCGTAGGCCTGCGTCGGCTGATTGTAGGCACGCGTCGACTGGTCGTAGGAGCCGCCTCGCGGTCGCGCGCCGGGCGCGTGGCCCTGCTGACCGTAGCCACCGGGGCCGTACCCAGGCTGCTGAGACGCCTGTCCGCCCTGGGGTCGACGCTGCGGAGCCGGCTGCCATCGTCCGATTCGCGACGCGATCAGGTAGATGATGAGAACGACGAGTGCTGCGAGGACTCCGATTGAGATGCTGGCGCCGAGCTCGCTCATGAGGGACTTCCTGGGGATGGACAACGATGGTCGTGTGCTCAGTCTAAGGAGGATCGGCCAGGTAATCACGTTTGAGCGCCGCAACACCCCCGGCGACCGGTGAAGACGCACCCGAGAATGGCATCGGTGCCCCAGCGCGCGGGTAGGGTGAGATCACGACCGGATATGACCTCGGCACCACCGAGGACCGCCCAGCATTCGAAGGAGAATCGCGATGAGCAACGCCCAGGCATTCACGACATCGGCCATGCCCTTGGACCAGCAGATCGTCCTCGTCACCGGGGCCGGCCGCGGGGTCGGATCATCCATCGCGAAAGCCTTTGCCCATGAGGGATCGGCGCTCGTCATCAACTATCGCTACTCTGCCGAGGCCGCGGAGGAGCTCGCCGAGGCCATCCGTGCTCGCGGTGGTCGTGCAGTGGCCATCGAGGCCGATGTCACCGACTCCCGCGCAGTCGACGCCATGCTCGCAGCCGCGCACGCCGAGTTCGGGGCGCCCGTGTCGACGGTGGTCAACAACGCTCTTGTCGACTTCTCCTTCAACGGCGAGGAGCGGCAGCCGGCCGATGAGATCGACTTTTCCGACTTCACCGACCAGTTCCGAGGTGCCGTCGGTGCCGCCCTCAACACCGTCCAGGCGGCAATGAGCGGATTCCGCGAGATCGGCTCGGGGCGGGTCATCAACATCGGATCCAACCTCGTGCAGAACCCCGTTGTGCCTTACCACGACTACACCGCGGCGAAGGCAGCCCTGCTGTCCTTGACGAGGACCTTCGCCAAGGACCTCGGGCCAGCGGGAGTCAGAGTGAATATGGTCTCCGGTGGGCTGCTGCGCACGACCGATGCCTCCTCGGCGACTCCGGAAGAGGTCTTCGACCAGATCGCGGCCCAGACTCCGCTGGGTCACGTGACGACTCCGGAGGAATTCGCCTCGGCGGTGGTGTTCTTCGCATCACCGGCCTCACGCGCGGTGACGGGCCAGAACCTCGTCGTCGACAATGGACTGGTGATGGGCTGAGGCGCCAACGGCAAGCCCAACACATTCAACTGAGCCGTCGCCGCGAGCCGACCCCACCGCCGAGAGCAGACTCTGACGTTGAGAGCCGACTCCAGCGGCGGCGGGCGACTTCAGGGAGTCGGCCCTCAACGGTGTGGTCGGCTTTCGGCAATGTGTTTCTTGATGGCAGAAAACATGTCGCTGCGGAAGAGGTCGGCCCAGACCAAATTGAATACCGCGAACCCGGCATTGGTAAGCCGCATGTGCCGAGCGTGGTTGTCCTTGCTTGCTCGATCCGGTCCATTCTCATTGAGGTAGTACTTGCCCAGGCCGTGGAACTCCACGATCAGCGGAAGTCGTGCGTGCTTGAAGTCGCACCTGCCGAGAAACTTCCCAGTGCGATCGTGCACCGCTACCTGCGGAAGCATCTCTGCAATCGAGAATCTGTGGAACTTCACTGCACAGAGTGACTCGCCCTGGGATTCGTGCAGCGGATCGGACAGCTCGAGGCCCTGTTTCGCAACTCTGCACCCTCTTCGCCGAATCTTCATCTGATCGAGAAGCTCGGGCTTGCTGATGTTGCCGATCCGAAGGCCGTCGGAAATCATCGGAACCGAAACCTCCAACGGGTAGTCATGAGCGATGTCGGAAAGTGTGCGCGACAGACCTGTGGCCGGAAAATCGCCGACGGTGGCCCGGTCCGCCAAGGGAACCGTGCGGTCATAGATGCGCAAAGTAGAGAAGTTCTCGTGGTATCCGGTGCCGATGATCTCGGCCTGGTCGGTTGCCGGGAACGGCGGGCGAATGCCGTGAATCAGTGCAGCAGAGATGTGCGAGTAGACATCATCGGAGCGGAGCTCGAACAGTCGCGAACGAATCAATGGCTTGAGGTTTTCGCTCCGGTCTCGGATGTCGCCAAAAGTCTTGGGATAAGAGATCGGCTCGGCAGCACCAGGCGAGTGCAGAACGGCATGTTGCGGTGAACTGCAAGGGCGGACCACGGCATAGTGCCCACGCCGAATTCTTCGCAGGCAACACTGCTGCGCTCGGCGGACATCGTCATCGGTCAAGCCGAATCTGAGCAGGTCCTGCTTGATATAAACCTGAACCATTTAACGATAATTGCATCAAAACACACCAAACGCAATGAAACTATACAAAAAAACGCCAAGACGCCCACAGGCCCCCTCCACCGATAGCCCGAAATCGTCGAGAGCAGACCGGAGCGCCGTCGGGCGACTTCAGGGAGTCGGCCTTGGCCGGTGCGGTCGGCTCTCGGCGCCGCGGTCTGCCTTCGACGATTGTTGGGTGAGAGATGGGATTGGTGGGCGATTGGTTTGGTGGCTTGGGGGTTCGTTGAGGTAGGAACGAGCATCGGGAGTCAGTTCCGGAGTCAGATCCGGAGCCGGAACCTGAGCCAGACCCGGCGTCAGACTCTGAGTCAGAGCCTGTTGAGGAACGCCAGACTGCGGTCGAGGAGCAGCCGTGCGCTGTCCTCTCGGTAGTCAGCGACCAGCGGATCGCTGAAGAGATGACTCCCGCCCGGGTAGAGGAAGCACTCCGCCTGAGCGCCCGCTCGGGCGGCTGATTCTAGGAGGTTCGTCTGGTTGCCGGCATCGCGCCAGGTGTCGTCGACGGAGAAATGGATCTGCACGGGCACATTCCTCTGCCATCGCGTGGGCTTGGGGAAGCCGCCGCCGTGGAAGAGGAGCGCGCCTCGTGCCCGCGCGTCGTTCTTGCCCATCTGCTGGGCGATGCCGGCACCGAGGGAGAGCCCGGCGAAGACGATCTCACCAGTCAGGTCAGCACAGGCCGCGGCAGCCCGATCGACGAGCTGAGAGAACCCGACGTCCTGCGAGTGGCCGACCCCGGCCTCGGCGGTGGTGAATGTGCGTCCCTCGTAGACATCGGGAGCGAGCACGGTGTGCCCGGCGGCTCTGTAGCGATCGGCGATCGTTTCGATGCCGGGAGTCTTGCCCAGCGCGGAATGGAGAAGAACGAGGGTTGCCATGGAGATCTCCTGGTGTCTCAGTTGAATACAGCTCTGCCGAGGCTCGAGGTATGTCTCAGCGGCTGCGGCCGTGCGGGATGGCGAAGGAGTCGGCCTGTGCCGTCTCCCAATCGGCAGCCCAGTCATCGGGAGCGCCGTTGAGCAGTTCGCCGGGCTTGAGCCATTCGTAGAGCCGAGCGTAGGACCAGGACTCAGACTCCGAGACATTGCGACGCAGCATCGTCGGTTCCAACTCATCCGGATGGGCCACACCCATCGAAGCCATCAGGCGCACGGCCTCGGTGACAGTGCCGTCGTGGTAGTTCTTCACGCGAGTCGACTTGTCGGGAACATCGATGGCGCGAGCTCGACGAGGATCCTGCGTGGCCACGCCGACGGGGCACTTGCCTGTGTGGCAGACCTGAGCCTGAATGCAGCCGACGGCCATCATCATGGCACGAGCTGCCATCGTGAAGTCGGCACCCTGGATGAGTCGCTTGACGATGTCGGAACCGGCCGCGATCTTCCCTGCCGCACCGATCTTGATGCGATCACGCAGTCCCGCACCCATGAGCGCGTTGTGCACGATCATCAGGCCCTGCGTCAGGGGCAGGCCGACGTGGTTCTCGAATTCGAGGGGTGCCGCTCCCGTGCCGCCTTCAGAGCCGTCGACGATGATGAAGTCGGGAGTGATGCCGGTCTCGACCATTGCCTTGCAGATACCGAGGAATTCGGTGCGCGAACCCACACAGAGCTTGAAACCGGCAGGCTTGCCGCCGGAGAGCTTTCGCATCTGCTCGATGAACTGCAGTAGCTCGATCGGCGTCGAGAACACGGTGTGGTTGGGTGGGCTGACACAGGTCTTGCCGACGGGGATGCCGCGGATCTCTGAGATCTCTTCGGTGACCTTCGGGCCGGGCAGGACGCCGCCGAGGCCGGGCTTGGCACCCTGGGAAAGCTTGAGTGAGACCATCTTGACCTGTGGGTCCCGTGCCTTCTGCGCGAAGACGTCTGGAGCGAATTCGCCCTCGGGGGTTCGGCAGCCGAAGTAGCCGGTGCCGATCTCCCAGATCAGGTCGCCGCCGAACTCCTGGTGGTAGGGCGTGATCGACCCTTCTCCGGTGTCCTGGGCGAACCCACCCAGGGCGGCGCCCTTGTTGAGCGAGCGCACCGCATTGTCACTCAGCGATCCGAAGCTCATGGCCGAGACGTTGAGGAGCGAGATGTCATAGGGCTGTGTGCATTCCGCACCGCCGACACGGATCCGCGGGGGAGTCGGGGAGCTCGTGATCGGAACCGTGGAATGCATGAGGGCCTCGTAGCCCGTGCGATTGACATCGCGTTCAGTGCCGAAGGCGCTTTCGGAGTGCTTGCCTTTGGCGCGTTCGTAGATTATTGCGCGAGTGTTGCGATTGTACGGACGGCCATCCCAGTTCCGCTCGATGAAGTACTGCTGGATCTCTGGGCGAATCGACTCGAGCAGATACCGTGCGTGACCGGCGACCGGATAGTTGCGCAGGATCGAATGCTTCTTCTGGGTCACATCCCAGGCGGCGAGGGCGCCGAGGCCGAGCGCTGAGACGGCGGCAGCGGCCTGAGCCACGCGCTTTCCTGTTGAGTCTCCTCCGAGCTGGCTGACCATGGGGTACCGACCTTTCCTTGAACTTCTTCGGCCTGTGCTTGATGCGAGCCTAGACCGAGAACACGGGGAATTCAGGAAAGGGTGGGCTAAATTTCCGCCCGTCTGGCTCAGAACAGTCGTGTGAGCAGCACCTGGACCAGTTCATCGAGCTGGAGGGAGTAGCCGATGATGAGGAGGAACCCCGTGGCAATCCACGCGACTTCCTTCCAGGAGTCGTAACCGCTGAGGGGACGGTTGTCGTAGCGAAGTCCGCCGGCCATGACGATGACGAGGTCGATGATCCACCACAGGCCCAGTCCGCCGAGGCTGACCAGCTTGAGCCCGCCGGTGAGGAAACGTCCCGTGTAGAGGCGGTCGGCACCGAGGAATCCCAGCAGGAGCGACAGGAGCCAGGTGACGAAGAAGGAGCGGTTGGGATGGTTGTGCTCAGCCTCATTGTCGGAGTTCGGTCGTTTCACGGAACCCGGACGTTCAAGGGAATCAAGGGAATTGAGGGAGTCGAAGGGGTCGATGGAGGGCAGTTCGGGGACCAGAGGCGACACGGACACGGTGTTCTCCTTCTCTTGCGTCGCCGCTCTCCGTGGAGCGGTCGACGTGATGTGATCGACGTGCCGCGGAGAACCGGGGGATGGGCGTCAGGTGGGGGACCTGAGTACAGCCTAGGAAACACGTGAGTGTTCGCGCATTGGGGTTTTCCCCAGTATCGGCATAGCGTTGGGTCTATGAGTACTGGTGAGCCGAGCGCGACGAGTACTCGGCGAACCATCGTCGCGGTGTTCTTGGCCGGAGTCTCGGTCTTCCTCGTGCTCTATGAGACGCAGGGACTGCTCCCCGCCATCCGCGGCGCCTACGGCATCGACGCTCCCACAGCGAGCCTGACGGTCTCCGCCACCAACGTTGCCATGGCCGTCTTCCTCATCCCGTTCTCCATGCTCGCCCCGCGCATCGGGCATGCCAGGCAGATCGCCGGCGGCGTGGTCCTGGCCGCGCTCCTCGCGCTCATCCTGCCGTTCATGCCGAGCCCCGAACTGCTCATCGCCGTCCGCTTCCTCCAAGGCGTGGCGATCGCCTCGGTGCCTGCCACCGCAATGGCCTATCTGTCGCTGCGGCTGCCGGCGAAGGCGCTGCCCGGCGCGATCGGCGTCTACATCGCCGGCAACACGATCGGCGGACTCTCCTCCCGGCTTCTGACCGGTCTTGCTGCGGAGGGCCTCGGCTGGCACGGCGGCCTGGCGTTCACCGCGGCAGTCTCTCTAGTCTTCGGGCTCATCGTGGTCTGGCTGCTCCGCCACGATCTCTTCACCACCTCACGAGTGATCGCCGCCCGCGAATCGTCGGCGACCGCGCCGGAACCGTCGGCGACCGCGCCGGAACCGTCGGCGACCGAGCAGGAGTCGGCGACCGATACGGGTTCCTCGGCGACTGCGGACACCGCACAGCCACCTCGGCGGGCGATCATTCCGCTGAGATCGGGGCTGTGGCGGATCTACCTCACCGGCTTTCTGTGCATGATCGTCTTCGGCGGGTCCTTCACGATGCTCGGCACTCGGCTGCAGCATGATCCCTGGCGACTGAGTGAAGGCGCGGTCGCACTGTTCTTCCTCATCTATCTCGTCGGCACCGTCGTCACCACGTATTACGGTCGGTTGGCCACGAGGCTCTCGCGCACCTCGTTGACATTGATCGGGATGGTCACAGCACTTGTCGGCGCCGGACTCACTCTCGTCGACAATCTGCCGGTGATCGTCATCGGCATGTCCCTGCTCACCGGCGGCTTCTTCCTCGGCCACACGGGCGCATCCGCGTCAGCCAGCGCCTCACGGCCCGGGGTCGACTCCACCCGATCGGCGGCCATCTACCTCACCGTCTACTATCTGGGCACCAGCCTGGGCGCCTGGCTATCGGCGGTTCTGTTCACCGATTTCGCGTGGCCGGGCGTGGTCGTCATGTGCATGACCTCATTGTTCGCCGTTCTGATCTTGACGTTGACCGGGGCTTCGATAGGGTTCAAGAAACGCAGCTGATCATTCGTTCAGCTTTGGAACCGGAGGACTTCATGCTCCACGCAGCACATTCGAACGTCACCTATACGATCAACCGGGGCGTCGCCCATGTGGAGATCGACCGCGCCGAGAAGCTCAATTCACTGACCAGAGAGGTGTTCGAGGACCTCGTCGAGGTCGGCCTCACGCTCAGGGAATCGACTGAGGTCAGGGCCGTCGTGCTCTCCGGCCGCGGACGGGCGTTCAGTGCTGGCCTGGACTTCACCGAGATGTCCAGGCTCGCGGAGGAAGGCACCGCGACGACCTCCGCCGAGGCGGGTGCGGGGTCCGAGTCATCGACAGCAGGCGCCGTCGACGTGGGTGAGCGGCTCGGGTCCGCTCGGGCACTGGCGCAGAAGGCCGTGCACGTGTGGTCCCTGATCGAGGTTCCGGTCATCGCCGGGCTCAGGGGTCCGGCGCTCGGCGGCGGGATGCAGATCGCACTGGGCACGGACATCCGCATCGCCGGACCCGACGTCCAGCTTTCGCTGATGGAGATCAAATGGGGGATCATCCCGGACATGTGCGGAACTCAGCTGCTGCCGCGCCTGGTCGGGCCCGGAACGGCGAAGAAGCTCATCGCCACAGGCGAGGCCATCGGCGCCGAGGAGGCGCTGCGGATCGGTCTCGTCGAAGAGCTGGCCGATGACCCGGTAGAGCGAGCTCTCGAACTTGCCGCCGACATCGCGGGGAAATCACGCTCGGCACTCGTGTGGGCGAAGAAGCTCGTCGACCTTTCCTATGAGGCCGACCTGGCCACGGGCCTCGATGCGGAGCAGGACGCGCTGGCTTCCCTGATCGGCACCGACGAGCAGCGCGAGGTCGTCACGGAACGGCTGGCGCGCATGGCCAAACGGTCGAAGGGCTGAGGCGCAGCGACGCAGTTGTGATGTGCGAACGGCTCAGCTGACGGCCCTTCGCGGTTCAGCCGTGACTGGCCGGCGCGGCTCAGCCGTGCCTGCCGGGGAACTCCGGGCGGACCGGGTCGATGCTCCGGTCGGATCCGACCACCTCGGCGACGGTGTCGAACGTGTCGAGCTCGCGCATGAGCACGAGTGTCGGGCGCATCAGCTTCAGACGCTCCTCGGCTTCGGCGGTCAGGATCTGGGCCACCGACATCCATTCACTCGAATGCGCCTCGGTGGTCTGATGATGGGCCGACTCAAGGTCGCCGGCCGAGAGCGCGTAGAAGTAGGTGTCGAATCGCTTCGGGCGCCCCGCCGGGGTCACCCAGTTCGCCCACGGCTTCAGCCCTGCCGGGTCGAGCACGGCTCCTGTCTCCTCTTCGACCTCACGCACAGCGGTGGCGAGCAGAATGCGCCAGCCATCGGCCACCTCGGCGATGGTGGAGTCCTCCCACGCTGCCTGATGACTCTGCGGATCGGGAACCGCGATGGAGGCCGCGGTCCGCTCATCGATGGGATCGACGCGGCCGCCGGGGAAGACGACGACGCCGGCGGCGAAGTCCATCGTCGACACCCGATGCTGGACGAAGACCTCGAGGCCGGTGGCACCGTCGCGGATCATGAGCACGCTGACGGCGGGCTTGATCGGCACGGCCGAGGGGTCGGGCACATCGGGCCCGCGGCTGGAGGAATCGGCGAGGTCCGAACGGTCGGACCCCTCGGGGGAGATATCTCGAATCACTGTCAGCACCTTCGCCTCTGTGTCTGGTCGTCGCCTTCCATTATGACTGTGACTGTTGTCCTCGGCGGAGGCGGGGTGGGCCGCTGGGGCGATCTCCTTGGGAATCATGCGGCAGGATACGATGGTGCCAGACGAGACCGACGGCGAACTTCTCAAGACAGCTTGAGCTCTGATGCCTGGGAGTCTGAGCGCGGCTCCCGGCGTTGACGGCCCGCAGACCGGAAGAGTAAGGACATGACCGGATTGGAGAACTATCTTTTCTTTTCAATCGATCAGGCGTGGCCGAACTGGCTGATATTCACACTTCTGGCCATCGACTTGATCATCCGCATCGTTGCGCTGGGCTGGATTCCGCACAACCGCAGACCATCTGTCGCGCTCGGCTGGCTGCTCGCAATCTTCCTCATCCCCTACGTCGGAATCCTCGCGTTCCTGCTGCTCGGCTCAGCGAAGCTGCCGAAGAGGCGGCGGGACAAACAGGTGCTCGTCAACGACATCTTCCGGGACCAGACCGATGATCGGGCGATCATCGGCGACTCCGCCCACATGCCCGAACCGCTGAGCACTGCAGCACAGCTGAACTTCGATCTGGGCGCGCTGCCGATGACGCACGGCAACGCCTTCGACCTGCAGATCGACAACCATGCGTGCATGGAGGCGATGGCCGACCAGATCGATGCGGCCACCCGGTTCGTCCACTTCGAGTTCTACATCGTCGCCATCGATGACACGACGAGGCGGCTCTTCGAATCGCTGCTGGCCGCGCACGAGCGCGGGGTGGAGGTGAGAATCCTCATCGACCATCTGGGCTCACTGGGATATCCCGGCTACTCGGAGTTGGTCAAGCGGCTCAACTCATCGGGAGTGGCGTGGCGCCGAGCTCTGCCGATCCGTCCCTGGAAGGGCGAATACCAGCGACCCGACCTGCGCAACCACCGGAAGATCCTCGTCGTCGACGGCGAGGTCGCCTACACCGGGTCGCAGAACATCATCGACCGGTCCTACAACAAGCGACGCAACCTGCGGAAGGGCTTCCAATGGATGGACCTGTCGCTGAAGTGCACCGGCCCAGTCGTCGATGAACTCGATGCGGTCTTCATCACGGATTGGTATTCGGAGACGGGGGAACTCTTCGACGAAGCCTCGCAGGGGGAACTGCGGGCACCGCAGAACGGCGGCATCCAGGCGCAGGTGGTGCCCTCGGGGCCAGGGTTCGAAGACGAGAACAATCTGCGTCTGTTCAACCACCTCATCTACAACGCGAACCGCAGCGTCGTCGTCTGCTCACCGTACTTCGTGCCCGACGAATCGCTCATGCACGCGCTCACGACAGAGGCCCGGTCCGGAGTCGACGTGCGTCTGTATGTGGGGGAGACGAGCGACCATTGGGTGACGCAACGGGCCCAGCAGTCCTACTACGCCGATCTGGTGCGAGCTGGTGTCCGGATCTTCCTGTACCACGCCCCGACCGTTCTGCATTCGAAGTTCCTCATGATCGACGATGAAGTCTCGATCATCGGATCCTCGAACATGGATGAACGATCGTTCGCGATGAACATGGAGGTCACCATGTTCATCGTCGACAAGGAGTTCACCCAGCGGATGTACGACCTCGAAGCGCAGCGGTACGCGCCGAACTCCGTCGAGCTCGACGCCGAACGCTGGAACGATCGGCCTCTGCTGCACAAGTATGTGGAGAACGTCGCCAGGCTCACGAGCTCGCTGCTCTGAACTGCCACGATCTCGCTGCTCTGAACTGCGCCGGATATGACAACGCTCCCGCACACTGATCAGTGTGCGGGAGCGTTGTCCTCGAAGAGCCTCAGGCGTCTTCGGAGAGTCCGGATGGGCCTTCGTCATCGAGATCGCGCATGGGGTCTGCCATGACATCGTCCTTAACCTCAGGGGTGCCCGTGGACGTGGCACCTGGGGTCCCAGCGGACTTGCTGCCAGTGGAGGCTGCGCCGGCTCCGGCGGCACCGGTGCCTGCTGCACCGGCTCCTGCGGCGGAGTTGACCTTGTCGGCTGCTGTCTGCACGGCATCGGCGACGGCCGGTGACTTCTCGCGGATCGACTGGTTGGCCTTCTCGACGGTGTCCTGCACTCGCGGGTCGGCCCAGAGATCCTGTGCCTGGGCCTTGAGCTTTTCGTAGCTCTGACGTCCGGTGCGTGATCCGAGCACGTAACCGACTCCCAGACCTGCCAGGAGAATCAATCGCTTCTTCATTTTCCTGCTCTCCTTCTCAGCTTGCCGTGGCTGCATGCAACACGTGTGAGTGCGCAGACCGACGATGATCGACGATCGTGCGCATCGGCACTGTGCCCTGGTTCACCACCTTATACTGCCGATGGTTCCACAGTGAAAGGATATCGTCTCAGATTTGTGGAGAAGATACAGTTCTTCGCCGTTCAGTTCACCGTGGGCTGCTGCTGGGTGATGCAGTGGATCCCACCGCCGCGGGCGTAGAGTTCGCGTGCATCGACGCCGACGACCTTGCGCCCTGGGTACACCTTCTCGAGCACGGCCACCGCTTCGGCGTCCATCGGATCGTCGAAGGTGCAGGCGATGACCCCGTCATTGGTGACCAAATGGTTGACGTAGGAGTAGTCGACCCAGTCGTCATCATCGCGCAGCACCTCGGGGGCCGGGATCGGCACGACGTCGAAGGGCTGGCCTTCGGCAGTGGTCTCGGCGGTGAATCGGGTCTTGAGGTGCTGAGAGAATTCGAAGTCCGGGTGCTCGGGATTGCGCTGATCGTGGATGAGGATGACGCCCGGGCTGGGCATGGCCGCGACGATGTCGACATGGCCGCGCGTGCCGAAGGTCTGGTTGTCGCGGTAGAGGCCGTGGTCGAGCCAGATGACCTTCTTCGCCCCGATGGTACGGGCGAATTCGGCCTCCACCTCGGCCTCGGTCAGGTCGGGATTGCGGCCCGGATCCAGCTGCACGCTGCGCGTGGCCAACACGGTGCCCTGCCCGTCGACGTGGATGCCGCCGCCCTCATTGCGCAGCTGGGAATCCACGATCGGGACGCCTGCCTGGTTCGCGACGAAGCGGCCGATGTGCTGATCGTGATCCCACTTTGCCCACTCCTGGGCACCCCAGCCGTTGAACACCCAGTCCACCGCGTGCAGTGCACCGTTGTCGTCGACGACGAAGCTCGGTCCGATATCGCGCATCCACGCGTCGTCGAGTTCGGCATTGACCACAGTGATCGGATGGCTGATCCCCTCGCCGAGGTGGCGGCGGGCATTGTCCGTCTGCAAGGTCGAGACGACGACGGTCACCGGAGTGAACTCGCTGGCGGCACGCGCCACCGCTGCCCAGGTGCGGCGTGCGGCTTCGGCCTCGTCCTCGGTGTCGCCCAAGGCATAGCCGGAGGATGGGAACGCCATCCAGATGCGGTCATGGGCAGCGGTTTCCGCGGGCATGTGAAACGTCATCGTTCATCCCTTCGAGTCTGGCTGACTGTTGAGCCTCGTGGTCGGTTGAGCTTCGCACCGCAGTGAACTCTCCCCGGTGCTGCAGGCAGCAGTTGGCTTGTCCCGAGTGTAGCGAGGTTCGGCTCTTGGGGGTCAACTGATTCCGTACCTCCCGGGACCCGTCTGCGGCGGGAGGAGTCCGTATAGTCTGGCGTGGAAGACAGGACGCCTGGATATCAGGGTTCGAACGCGCCATGGGAGGCAGCACGTGGAACAGCAGGATCTGCAGGAATTGTTCGGTCGGTCCGGGACCGGTCCGTTGGCAGGAGTGGTCGTCGCCGACTTCTCGCGTGTGCTGGCGGGGCCCTACGCGACGATGATGCTTGCCGACCTCGGGGCCACAGTGATCAAGGTCGAGGGCAGGACCGGTGACGATACACGGCACTGGGCGCCACCTCGGCGAGGCGATGATGCGACGTATTTCCTCACGGCGAATCGGAACAAGCATTCCGTGGTCCTTGACTTCAAGGACGATGAGGAGCTGGGCCTGGCGCAGGAGCTGGCCAGACGGGCCGACATTCTGGTGGAGAATTTCAAAGCCGGCGGGCTGGCGAAGTACGGGCTCGACTACGACACCGTCAAGGTCGAGAATCCGGGCATCATCTACGCCTCGGTGACTGGATTCGGCAGGGACAACCCGCAGCCCGGCTACGATCTGCTCATCCAGGGACTGTCCGGTTTCATGAGCGTGACCGGTTCGCAGGAGTCGGGCCCGGTCAAGGCAGGGGTCGCCGTCGTCGACGTGTTCACCGGCTTGCACACGACCGTCGGGATCCTCGCCGCGCTCGCCCACCGCAAGGACACCGGTGAAGGGCAGCTGGTGGAGACGAACCTCCTGTCCTCGGCACTTTCGGGGTTGGCGAACCAGACCTCGGCGTACGTGGCCGGCGGTGTCGTCCCGCAGGCCATGGGCAACGCTCACCCGAGCCTGTACCCCTACCAGCCGATGCCCACCGCCGAGGGGCAGATCATCATCGCCGTGGGCAACGACAACCAGTTTCGGTCCCTGGCTGGGGTGCTGGGCCATCCCGAGTGGGCCGAGGATGAACGCTTCGCGAACTTCTCCGACCGCAATGAGAACCGGGCCGAACTCGAGCCCGAACTCATCGCTGCGCTGAGTGAGAAGACGAATCAGGAATGGTTCGACATCCTGACGGCAGCCGGTCTGCCGTGCGCTCCGATCAACACGATCGCCCAGGGCGTCGACATGGCGACCTCGCTGGGTCTCGAGCCCGTCGCCGAGGCGGGGGCCGGGGAACGTGTGATCCCGACGGTGGCCAATCCGATCCGTCTGTCCCAGACCCCGCCCAGCTACGATCTCGCGCCCCCGCAGCTGGGGGAGAGTACGGAGGCAGTCAAGGACTGGCTGCGCGGCCTGCGCTGAGAGCAGTCATTTCGCCGTCATTGTTCGGGTCATACCCGGAGTCATACCCGGAGTCATGCCCAGTGCTGCCCGTGTGTCGGCGCCGGCTGATGTCAGTCATGCGTTCCCTCAGCTGTTCTGGCAGGTCGGGTTCGTGAAACACCGGGGATGCTCGGGCTGAACTTCCGGATTCACTGACGTACCCTAGAGTCTGTATGAATGCACCCTAGCCACTGGGGAGATCCTGAGCAGTCCAGTTCTGGTCAAGGCGGATTTCGCAAAGTGGCGCACCAGATTCCAGGACTGAGATGGACACAGACAAGACTGAGACGAAGGCCGCCAAGCGGCCGGTCGTCAAACGCGTGCTGATGGTTGTGGCCATGCTGCTGACAGCGTTTCACCTGCTCGCAAGCTTCCTTTGGATAGCTCCGTCGTCGACGGCGCGGGAGGTCTTCCCGGGGAACCTCCTCTCCGAGTACATGATTCCGTTGTGGGGCCAGTCGTGGAGCGTCTTCGCTCCCGAGCCGATCAATGGCGACTACTACTTCGATGTTCGCGCGGTCGTGAAGACTCCCGACGGTGGAGAAGAGGTCACCGATTGGGTGCGCGCCACCGATGTCGAACTCGACCATTCGACCTACAAGCTCTTCCCCCCACGCTCGGCGGGACTGGGCATCGGGGTCGCCTCCGACATCAAGGGATCGTGGGAGGACCTGCCCAACGACCAGAAGGCGATCGTCAAGCTCGACTACTTCAAAGGTGCTGATTCCGTCGACCGGTTGACGACGAAGTTGGGAGAGTACGACGATCCCGACGGCGCCGTGGACGGATATCTGGAGAGCGAGCACCTGGCCACGGCCTATGCGACTCAGGTGGCCAAAGCGATCTGGGGTGAGGACGTCCAGCGCGTCCAGTACCAGGCGTCGAGACAGAATGTTGTGCCGTTCGCACAGCGCAACGACGACGGTGCCGAACGTCCGAGCGTCCAGCCGGTTCCGGTCGGCTGGCGAGCACTGGTGTCCGAACCACACCAGTCCGATGAGGAGTTCGCGAAGTACTTCTGTGCCTCCGACGAAGTGAGGTGCGCAGATGAGCAGTGACAAGGACATCCGCGTCAAGGGTGAGGAAGTCGAGGGTGAAGACATCGGCGTGCACGGATCGAAGTCCGGGAAGGCAGCGCCGACGAAGACTGCAGCGTCGACGGCAGCGGATTCGAACGAGCATATTCCGATCTCTTCCCGCGTCCTTGGGAGTATCTCGCGGGGCTGGAACTGGCTGGAGGAGATGCTGACCGGCCGCTATCACGCGACATATGGCCTCGCGGTGACTCGTATCCTCATCGGTGTGACCGGACTCGGCCTGCTGCTGACGAACTTCAATGCCAGGCACTATGCCTTTGGCGTGGGCAGCGCCTGGAACGGGGAGATCGCCGAACCCAAGAGCGACTTCCCAGACATCTGGCTGTTCTCGCTCTTCCACAGAGCGGTGACCAACCCGCCGCTGTTCACCGCCATGATCATCGGTCTGGCCATTCTCGCCGTCGTCATTATCCTTGGATGGCGGACCCGCATCGTTCTGCCGTTCTACCTGGTCCTGTGGGTGAGCTTCATCGAGCTCAACGACGGTGCCGGCGATCAGGGCGACAACGCCTATCGCATGTTCATGATTGCGATGCTCTTCGCCGACACCACACGGCGGTGGTCGCTGGACGCCAGGCGCAAGAGACAGCAGAACCCGGAGTTCCCCGAGACCGACGGCGGCAGCTACCGCTGGGCACTCATCATGGCCAACAACCTCGCGATCGTCGTGCTGGCCTTCCAAGTCTGTGCGATCTACATGTCGGGTGGACTGTACAAGGCAGGCGGGGCCGCTTGGCAGCACGGATTCGCGGTGTACAACCCGCTGCACACCCAGCAGTTCGGAACCTGGCCGGTGCTCTCCGACCTGCTCACGGCCTGGGGGCCGATGGTCGTCGCCGTCTCGTGGGCCTCGGTCCTGTTCCAGTGCGCGTTCCCGTTCATGCTGTTCAACCGGTACACGCGAATCGTGGGCCTGGTGGGCATCCTCTCCTTCCACCTGGGAATCGCCCTGCTGATGGGATTGCCCTGGTTCTCGCTGACGATGATCGCCGTCGACGCCATCTTCATCCGCGACCGCAGCTTCGAAAAGCTCCACAAGCTGGTGGGACGCTGGTGGGCGTCGACGACCGACGGCATGGAACGCGCGAAGGCGAAGTCCGCGCGCTGACCGCTTAAATGTCGCTCCGGAGGCCAAGTGCTGGGACTGCGCACGTAGTGTGCGCTGATACAGGTCGCGGCGAGGAGCGGTCCGGGGATGACTCAGGTTAGGGAACAGTACACAGGTTGCAACCCATGTACTGTTCCCTAACCTGAACATCCTCACCGATGCGCGTCACCGCTTCGGGCGCAGCTCCAGGCCGGTGGTTTCCGGATCCTCGGGCAGGCCGATGACGATGTCGTCGCCGTCGGCCACGTCGCCGGACAGCAGCCCGCGGGCCAACTTGTCTCCGATCTCGCGTTGGACCAGCCTGCGCAGGGGGCGGGCGCCGAAGGCAGGGTCGTAGCCTTCTAGGGCGAGCCAGTCCTCGGCGGCATCGGTGACCTCGAGCGTGATCCTCCGCTCGGTCAGGCGAGACGCCAGTCGCTGGATCTGCAGGTCGACGATCGAGGACAGTTCCTCTGTGCTCAGTGCGTCGAAGAGCACAATGTCGTCGAGGCGGTTGAGGAACTCGGGTTTGAACGTCGAATGCACGACGCCCAGCACCGCATCCTTCTGCTCCTGGGCACTCAGCGATTTGTCGACGAGGAACTGCGAGCCCAGGTTCGAGGTCAGGATGAGGATCGTGTTCCGGAAGTCGACCGTGCGTCCCTGACCATCGGTGAGGCGACCGTCGTCGAGGACCTGGAGCAGGATGTCGAAGACGCTCGGGTGCGCCTTCTCCACCTCGTCGAGGAGGACGACGGAGTAGGGGCGACGCCGCACAGCCTCGGTGAGCTGACCGCCTTCGTCATAGCCGACGTAGCCCGGAGGCGCACCGACGAGACGTGAGACAGTGTGCTTCTCCCCGTACTCACTCATATCGATCCTGATCAGGGCCTTCTCATCGTCGAAGAGGAAGTCCGCGAGGGACTTCGCGAGCTCCGTCTTGCCGACGCCCGTGGGGCCGAGGAACAGGAACGAGCCCGTCGGGCGGTCAGGGTCGGCGATGCCGGCACGTGAGCGACGGATCGCATCGGAGACCGTGCTCACGGCACTCTTCTGGCCGATGAGACGCTTGCCGAGCACATCCTCGGCACCCAGCAGCTTCTCGACCTCGCCTTGGAGCAGACGACCTGCGGGGATGCCCGTCCAGGACGCGACGACCTCGGCGATGTCGTTGCTCGAGACACGGTCGCTGACCATCGGATCGGTCTCGGATTCGGCATTCGCCTCCTCCGCCTCGGCGAGGTCGATCTCCTTCTGCACTGCGGGGATCTCCCCGTAGAGCAGGCGCGAAGCCGTCTCCAGGTCGGTGTCGCGCTGAGCCCGGTCCGCCTGGGAGCGCAGCTCGTCGAGCTTCGTCTTGAGCTCACCGACACGGTTGAGGCCGGCACGCTGGGATTCCCAGGTGGCCTCGAGTCCGTGCAGCTCCTCCTCTCGATCGGCCAGATCGGCACGCAGGGCGCCGAGGCGCTCCTTCGATGCCGTGTCCGTTTCCTTGGACAGGGCCATGTCCTCCATCTTCAGGCGGTCGACGGTGCGGCGGAGCTCATCGATCTCGACCGGGGCCGAGTCGATCTCCATGCGCAGCCGGGATGCGGCTTCGTCGACGAGGTCGATAGCCTTGTCCGGCAGCTGGCGGCCGGTGATGTAGCGATTGGACATCGTTGCCGCGGCGACGAGTGCACCGTCGTTGATCGAAACCTTGTGGTGGGCTTCGTAGCGTTCCTTGAGTCCACGCAGGATCGCGACCGTGTCCTCGACGCTGGGTTCTCCGACGTAGACCTGCTGGAACCTGCGTTCCAGAGCCGGGTCCTTCTCGATGTTCTCACGATACTCGTCGAGCGTGGTCGCGCCGACGAGGCGCAGCTCACCACGGGCGAGCATCGGCTTGAGCATATTGCCAGCGTCCATCGCGGAGTCTCCGGTGGCGCCGGCACCGACGACGGTGTGAAGCTCATCGATGAAGGTGATGATCTGACCATCGGCGTTCTTGATCTCCTCGAGGACGGCCTTGAAACGCTCCTCGAATTCGCCGCGGTACTTCGCGCCGGCGACCATCGCGGACAGGTCGAGGCTGATCAGCGTCTTGTTGCGCAGGGATTCGGGCACGTCTCCGGCCACGATCCGCTGGGCCAGCCCTTCGACCACGGCGGTCTTGCCGACGCCGGGCTCGCCGATGAGGACAGGGTTGTTCTTCGTCCTGCGTGAGAGGACCTGGATGACCCGGCGGATCTCCTTGTCGCGTCCGATGACCGGGTCGAGTTTGGCCTCGCGTGCGGTGGCCGTGAGGTCGACGCCGTACTTCTCCAGCGACTGCATCGTGTCCTCGGGATTCTCCGAGGTGACCTTCTTGCCTCCGCGCAGCTCTGGCAGAGCGGCCAGCAGGGCATCGCGACCGGCACCATTGCGGCGCAGGGCGTCACCTGCCCCGTCCTTGCCTGCGGCGGCCGCGAGCAGAAGGTGCTCTGTCGACACGAACTGGTCGCCGAGGCTGGTCATCTCCTCCTGCGCAAGATTCATCATCTCGAGTCCGGCCCGTGACAGCCCCGGCTGGGACACGGTTTGACCGCTGACGGTGGGGAGGCCGTCGATTGCCGAGCGGACCGCTGCCAGCACGGTTCGTGTGTCGGCACCGACCTTCGTCACCAGGTTCGAGGCCAGCGAGTCCGGCTGTTCCAGCAGGGCAGCGACCAGGTGGGCGGGCTCGATCTGATTGTTTCGCCGAGCCACGACGTCATTGATGGCCGATTGCACCGTCTCGCGTGATTTGGTTGTCAGCTGTGCGTCCATGCGCATCTCCTTCACAGATGTTCTTCGCAGCTGTTCTGTGAACAGCAGTTGCTCTCGAAGAGTTCAACACCAACAAAGTTGAGTCTATTCCACTCAACTTTGAAAAAGCGAGTGGGTCTGCCTCACCTCAGCAGCACTGACTGGAGGTCGAAGCGGCGCAGCACCCTGTCGGCGATCTCCGGATCGGTACCGCGTTCGCGTCGGGCCTTGAGCACCTCCGTGCGGGCGGACTGCAGCGCCTTGGTCTGCACCTTCGCCATCGCCTCGCGGTTCTCCTTCAGCGTCGTCGCCTGCTCCGAGCTGACCTGGTCGTCAGAGGTCCCCAACAGCTGCGAGTAGAGGACCTTGAAGCGTGCGCGCAGAGGCTCGGCCACCTCGTCGGGCAGGCTGTCGTCGTTCTTGATCTGGAGAAGTGCGGCCTTGTACGCGCGGCGTGCGATCTCCGCGGTGTCCGCTCGCTCCTTATCCGCCTCGTCGTCGATGCCGAGGACGTTGACGATGGTGGGGAAGGTGAGCCCGGCCAGCACCAAGGTGACCAGCAGGATCACGGCGGCCGCGACGAGGATGTAGGAGCGGCCGGGGAACGGCTCGCCGGTCGCGGTGGTTGCCGGAATCGACAGAGCCAGGGCGATCGTCGCCAAGCCGCGCATTCCGCCCCAGGTCATGAGGGTGGCATCCCTGATATTCAGTGGTGCGGCATCCGGATCCTCCTCCCGGCGCTTGTTCTCCAGCACGGTTCCGATGAGCAGCCAGCCGAACCGCACGGCAATGACGATGAGCGCGATGCCCAGCCCCACAAGCACCGCTCGACCCAGGTCGGCATGCTCTGATTCGACGACCATGCGCAGGTCGAGGCCGATGAGGCCGAAGGCGATGCCGGTGATGAGCATCTCCAGGACCTGCCATGTCGAGGCCTGGGTGACGCGTTCGGCTGAGTTGGCCTCGACGTCGCGTCGGCGCACCTCGAGAGCGGCTACGACGACGGCGATGACACCGCTGGCATGGAGGTGCTCGGCGATGAGGTAGACGCCGAAGGGCAGCATGAGCATGAGTGAGGAGCGGGCGATCGTATGGTCGATCTTCTCCATCACCCACCACACGATGAACACGACGACGAGGCCGACCGTGATGGCGATGATCGCAGAGATGAGGAAGGACAGGGCCAGCTGCCCGAAGTCCACCTCGGTGTCGGCCATGGCCGCCGCCATCGCGGTCTGGAAGATCACGAGTGACGCGGCATCATTGAACAGCCCCTCGCTCTGCAAGGTCGACATGATCCGCCGAGGTATCGACACGGTTCCTGCGACCGCATCGACGGCGACGGGGTCGGGTGGGGCGAGCATGGCTCCCAGCGCCACCGCAGCGGCGATGGTGATTCCGGGAATGAGGAGCACCGCGGTCCCGGCTACGGCCGCCACCGTCACGCCGACCAGGGCGACTGCCATGCCCAGGATCGTGCGCCAGCGGATGGCGAAGAGCGCCCATGACGTCTTCTGTGCTGCCGCGAACAGCAGCGGGGGCAGGAACAGGGGCAGGATGAGCTCGGGCTCGATGGTGATCTCGGCGAACGTGGGAATGAATGCACCTGCGATGCCGATGACCACCATCAGCGCGGGCCAGGGGAGGCGCAGCTTCTGGCCCAGGCCGACGACCACGCTGGTTGCGGCACCGAATCCGATGATCATCAGCAGGGTTGTCATGGCAGTCTCCCTCGGTATGGTGGCATGTCTGCGCACCGGAACTAACGCATCGATGTCAGTCAGCATCGTCTGCACGAGGGGTGCCAACTGAGGACCTCGAAGGAAATCCACGTCAGGTTTCCGCGCCGGACCAACGATATTTTGGCAGAATGCTGTTATGTCTGACTCAATTGTATTCTCTCTGGCCGAGGACGCAGTCGCGACGATTTCGATCAACGAACCGGAGACTCGGAACGCGCTGTCGCGCTCCGTGATGAATGACCTCATCGCCACCCTCGCCGAGGTGGGGAAGCGCACCGACGTCCGTGCAGTGATCCTGTCCACCGCAGGACACGTATTCAGCTCCGGCCATAATCTCAAGGAGATCAGCGGGGCGAAGCTGGAGTCGCAGCAGGAGACCTTCGCCGTCTGTTCTGAACTCATGCAGCTGATTCAGTCGATCCCACAGCCGGTCATCGCGCAGGTCCAAGGGGTGGCGACCGCAGCTGGGTGCCAGCTTGTCGCCAGCTGCGACCTGGCGGTGGCTGCGCAGTCGGCCCGATTCGCCACGCCGGGGGTGAAGATCGGCCTGTTCTGCTCTACTCCCATGGTGGCGCTGACTCGGGCAGTGCCGGCGAAGACGGCGCTGCGGATGCTTCTGACCGGAGACTTTCTCAGTGCGGCCGATGCACTGACATTCGGACTGGTCTCCGATGTGGTTGCCGATGACGAACTCGAGACAGCGACTGCCGAGCTGGCGCGGAAAGTCGCGTCAGCCTCGTCGGCTACAGTGGCAGTAGGCAAAGCAGCGTTCTACGAACAGCGTGATCTGCCTCTGGCAGACGCCTATGCGCACATGTCGGAGGTGATGGCGCACAACGCCGTCGCAGCCGATGCACAAGAGGGAATCGACGCATTTCTGCACAAGAGAGAACCTCAGTGGCAGCATCGGGACTGACAGTGTGATTTCCTATGACTGTGAACTTGTTCGGATGAACCGGATGAGACGCTTCAGACGATGATGGAGGATCAGACGTGGCGGTAATCGTGACCGGAGCCAGCGGCTTCATCGGTGGCGCCATCGCCCGTGCCCTGGCGACCAGGGACGAGACGGTCTATGCCCTGGGGCGGCGCGATCCTGAGATCCTAGGTGTGAATTTCCAAGAGTGGGATATCACGGAACCCGCGGACGGTGCGGTGGAGTCTCTGGCGAAGAAGGCCACCGCGGTCTTCCACTGCGCGGGCATCTCGAAGGTCAATGCCGATGACGATGAGCTCTACGCTGTGAAGGTCACCGGCACCAGAAACGTGCTCGACGCATTCCCCAAGGCTCGGATCGTACACATCTCCTCGACGACGGTCTATTCCTCGAACGTGCATCATGCGGACCTGTGGGAAGAGGCCGGCCCCAAAGACCCGAACGATTTCCACGATGCCTACTCCAGGACGCACGCTCTGGCTGAGCAGCTCGTGACGCGGATCCGACCCGATGCGGCGATCCTCAGGCCGGCTGCGATCTACGGCCCCGGCGAGTCGATGCTCATGCCGTATCTGAGCCGAGTGGCGAAGAAGGGGGTCCTGCGACTTCCCGGCGGCGGCAGGCAGAAGCTCACCCTGACCCACATCGACAACCTCGTGCGAGCGGCGATCGCCTGCGTCGATGTGCCTTCGGCCTCGGGTCCGTTCAACATCGGCGATCCGACCCCGTACAAGCTCAAGGACGCCGTGTCCACTCACTTCGCGCGCATGGAGTACGACCCAGTCGTCATCGAGGCGATCGCCAAGGACAAGGCGCTCTTCGCTGCGAAGCTGGGGCTGAAGATCAAGACATTCTTCAAACGCGGCAACAGCACCGAGTTGTTCCTCGTCGAGTACCTCCAGCACGATCGCACCTACAATCTCACTCGTCAGCAGCGGGTGCTGGGAATCTCGACGACGCAGTTCCTCCTGCCCTCACGATTCCAGTAGCAGCTCTCGGGTCAACTTCCGCTCTCGGTGAGCAGCCTCAGCAGCTCTCGGTGAGTAGCCTCAACAGCTCAGCAGCTCAGCAGCTCAGCAGCTCAGCGTGACCTCAGCGCCGCGAGCCAGGGCCGTGGGATCGTGGGGAACTCACCGCTTGAGCCCGTGCTGGCCGGCGATGATCCGCGACACCACGCTCCGCGGAAGTGCTCGTTTGAGCAGGAACGGCAGCGGCGACCTGCTGCCCACAGCATAGAACTCGCGGGGTCTTGCTGTGTCGATGGCCTTAACGATGGTTGCGGCGACGGTCTCGGGCGAGATTCCCTGCCGCTCGTTGTCATCGAGGTGTTCCAGCATCGTGGTCACATCGTCGGTGTAGACGGAGCCGGGGTCGAGGTACTTCGTGCGCCGGTTGCCGATGCCGGTGGCGATGGACCCGGGCTCGACGACGCTGATCCACACCCCGAACGGTGAGAGCTCTTGGCGCGCGGCTGTGGCGAATCCGCGCAGGGCGGCCTTGGCCGCCACGTAGGAGCTGCGATGCGCCAGGGGGAAGCTGGCGAGCATGGAACCGACCATGATGATCCGGCCGCGACGCCGTTTGCGCATGCCGGGCAGGGCGAGTTGGCTCAGCCGCACAGGTCCGAAGACATTCGTGCGGAACAGTCGGTCGACGGCCTCGGGCGGAAGCTCCTCGAAAGGACCGGACTGACTCTCGCCGGCGTTGTTGACGAGAACGTCGATGTCGGCGACCTCGTTTCCAAGAGCCTCGACGCTGTCGGGATCGGCGAGGTCCAATTGCAGATAGCGCACGCCGGGGACCCGCTCGGACTTCTCGATCCGCTCAGGGTCTCGGCTCGTGGTCAGGACCGTGCAGCCTCTGTCTGCCAGCACTCTGACCAGCGCGGCGCCGATGCCGGAGGTGCCGCCGGTGACAAGCACCGTGAGGTTCGTGTTCACCATGGTCAGCGCTCCGCTCGATCCCCGTCAGACGTATCGCTCTCGTACCAGACCGCGGTCGGGCCGGCCTCCGAGCTTCCTGCCACGGCCCGTCCGGCGCGCATTCCGGAGAAGATGCACCCGCCCAGGAACGTCCCTTCGAGCGCGTTGTAGCCGTGCATCCCTCCGCCCCCGAACCCCGTGACCTCACCGGCGGCGTAGAGTCCGGAAATCGGTGTGCCGTTTCCCCCGATCACCTGGGCGTCGAGGTTCGTCTCCAACCCGCCCAGCGTCTTGCGTGAGAGCAGACTCAGACGTACCGCGATGAGTGGTCCGTGGGCGGGGTCGAGGATCTTGTGCGGTTTCTGCACCCGCACGATCTTGTCGCCGAGGTAGTTCCTGGCATTGTGGATCGCCTGCACCTGCGCGTCCTTGGAGAACGTGTGATCCATCTGGCGATCACGTTCGACGATCTGTTCGACGAGGTGGTCATGATCGATGACGGGGCCCCGTGAGCGTTCATTCATCCCGGCGACCAGCTCTTCGGTGGTGTCGGCGACGACGAAGTCGGGACCGAACTGTTTGAACGCTTCGACCGGGCCGGGCGCATCGGAGGACCGGGCACGGTCGAGAGTCAGGCGCCAGTCCTTCTTCGTGATGTCGGGATTCTGCTCCGAGCCTGAGAGTGCGAACTCCTTGCGGATGATCGACTCATTGAGCACGAACCACGAGTAGTCGTGGCCGGTCGAGATAATGGTCTTCATGGTCCGGTTGGTGTCGAACCCGGGATAGTTCGGTGCGGGGAAGCGATTGCCCTCGGCGTCGAACCACAGTGACGAGGGTCCTGGAATGATGCGGATCCCGTGGTTCGGCCAGACCGGATTCCAATTCTCTATGCCCTCCGTATAGGCCCAGATCCGGTCCCGATTGATCAGCCTCGCACCCGCGTCCTCGGCGATGGAGAGCATGCGACCGTCGACATGGGCAGGCACTCCGGCGAGCATCCTCTGCGGAAATTCGCCGAGGCGCTCGACCGGCCAGTACTGGCGCATGAGTTCGAAATTGTGTCCGATGCCGCCGCTGGTGACGATGACTGCGGGAGCACGGAATTCGAAGTCTCCGAGCTCCACGCGGTTTGAGGCGACCCCTCTGCCGGTGTGGCTGGGGGCAAGTGTTCGTCCGCGAACCCCGACGACACCGCTGCCGTCGCCATGGCCACCGTCCTCACCGGTGCCGCGGTCCTCGACGATCAGCTCATCGACTCGATGCCGGAAGCCCATCGTCACGAGGCCTGCGGATTCCGCCCGCTCCACTGGTTCGCGGAAGACCCGGACCACCTCGGGGCCGGTGCCCCAGGTGAGGTGGAACCTCGGCACGGAGTTCCCATGTTCGGAGGCACCGGACCCGCCTCTTTCTGCCCACCCGACGATCGGTGTCAGGCGCAGTCCCAGATCATGCAGGTAGCGGCGCTTGTCTCCGGCGGCGAACTCAAGATATGCCTCGGCCCACTGCCGTGGCCAGTGATCCTCGTCCCGGTCGAAGCCCGCCGAGGTGGCCCAATCCTGGCGCGCCAGGTCGAGCGAGTCGTGGACACCGAGTCGGCGCTGTTCGGGAGAGTCGACGAGGAACAGTCCACCGAGGGACCAGAAGGCCTGACCGCCGAGGCTGGCCCGATTCTCCTGGTCGAGGATGAGCACTCTGTTCCCGGCGAGACTGAGCTCATAGGCGGCGACGAGTCCCGCCAGGCCGGCCCCGACGACGATTGCGTCGTAAGCCTCGGTGCCGCCGTGCGCGCTGTTGGTGCCGGTCGCTTCTGAACCGGTGGCCGGTGAAGTGATTCCCATGGGCGACTCCTTCGTCGATGTGTGGGCCGTGCGACCCGTGCATACTCAGACTACTGTTCTCCGGGCCGGCAGAACCCCCACGCACAAGGATTGAAAGTGGACTCCCGTTCGATATCAGCAAGGATTTCGAACGGGAGTCCACAATCACGGCGGCTACGCGAAGCTCGGCACAATCACGGCGGCTACGCGAAGCTCGGCACGATCGCGGCGGCTCGAACTCAGCGGCTTCAGGCGTTCAGCGTCGAGTCCAGCCAGGCGGAGGCGGCCGCGAATGAGTCGTCCGTGGTCGTCGGATCGAGGGGCACCGTGGTCTTCGAAGCACTGGGATAGCTGCCGAGGAAGCTCAGACTGCGGGTCACTCGGTGGACTCCCTGCAGGGCATCGGCCATTCTGGCCTCGTGCACATGGCCCAACAAGTCAATGGAGAATTGGTAGAGTCCGAGCCCGTCACCAGTGGGCCGAGATTCGATGCGCGACATGTTCACACCACGGCTGGAGAACTGTTCGAGCATCTCCAGCAGAGCACCGGCGCGGTCGGAGCGCAGTGAGGCTACCACCGTGGTTTTGTCCGACCCCGTCGGCGGGGGAATGGTGCCGGGACGGGTGACGACGACGAACCGGGTCTCGGCGTCCTGGCGTTCCCCGATGTCGTTGGCGAGGATCTCGAGGCCGTAGCGTTCGGCGGCGATGGCAGGGCATACGGCTGCCACATGGTCGGCGGCGTCGTTGGCCAGATCCCGTGCGGCCGCGGCAGTCGAGGAGGTCGGGAGGTAGACGGCATCGGGGAAGTTCGCAGCCATGAACGTGCGCACCTGAGCCTCACCGTGCGGGTGGGACCCGAACGAAGTCAGCGTGCTGGGATCGGTCCCCGGCTTCACCGCCAGGACGAAGCGAACGGGCACGACCACCTCGGCGACGATCTGCAGCCGACCATGATCGGTCAGGGCGTCGATGGTGGCGGGAACACCGCCCTCGATGGAGTTCTCGATCGGCACCACAGCAGCCAGGCAATCGCCGTCGAGGACGGCCTCCAAGGCTGCGGTTCCATTGCGCATGGGCTGGGTCAACGCGCTCGAGCGCAGGTCGTGGGAGTCGAGATACTGCAGGAGTGCTGCCTCGGTGAATGTGGCCTCGGGGCCCAGGTAGGCGTAGCGATCGGCGCTCATATCGAGGCTTCCTTCTTGTCGCGCAGCTTCTTGGCGCGCAGCCTGCGCACGAAGATCGCACGCGCGACGTCGCGGTACTGGGCCGCACGGTGCATCTGTGCTTTGAGGCCCTTGCCGGTGACTCGATGGTAGAGGTCGCATTCGACCTCCTCGACCCGCAGCCCGGCATTGACGACGTCGATCGTCATGGCTGTCTCAACGCCCCAGCCGGCGGCGAAGGGCAGCGCTGCGTCGAAGGCCTCACGGCTCAGGCAGCGCATGCCCGACAGCGGCTGAGTCGCTTCGAATCCGCTGAGTTCGGCGATGCCCTTCTTCGCGAGCCCGACGACGAAGCCGAACCCTCCGCCCTTGCGCTTCTGCGCGGGCAGGATCGCAATCGTCATATCGGCTTCACCGGCGAGAACCGGCGCGGCGAGCGGGGCCGTGTTGAGTGCTGAATCCTCCAGATCTCCGTCGATGAAGAGGAGAGCGCGATGGTGCGGGTGCTGGTCGGGATCCGAATCGGAGATCTCACGATTGCGGATCGCGAACGCGCCGGTCATCATCGCCGCGGCCTTGCCTTTGTTCTTGCGGTGAGTGACCACCTCGGCGCCGGCCCTGCGAGCGCGGGCACCGGTGTCATCGGAAGAACCGTCATCGACGACCATGATGATGTCGACACCGGGAATCTGCTTGGCGCTGCGCACCGTCGCTGCAATCCGATCGGCTTCGTTCATCGCGGGGATGATGGCAGCGATCGCGCGCGGAGCAGTCGCCGAGGAGGCATCCGAGTGTGCGGGATTCGACTGTTCGGGCATGGAAACTCTTCTCCTGTCCGGCTCACGCACCGGCGGAGTCGCATGGACTCTCGCCGGTGGCCGTGGCGACGGAACTCAGTGGATGGTCAGCTGGCGAGCAATGATGCCCGAGCGTGCACGGCGTGCCTCGGTGCTGAGAGGTTCACTCGTGTTCATCGCGTCTTCGATGCGCTTGCCGAATTCGCCGATGGGCTCTTCGATGTCATCGACCTGTGTGCCGAATTCGAGTTCCCAGACGGGCACGACGATGCCGTGCGCGCGGAAATAGCCCAGGAAGGTTCCGGGGCCGCCGAGGTCGTTGAGGCCCTCGACCTGAAGACGGGCGAGAGCGTCGACGAGTGCGTCCTCGCCCTCTGGTCGTGCCCAGCGCACGTAGGTGCGGCCGGACATCTCGGTCCAGTACGCGGACTTCACCGAGGCGAGCTTCTCCGTGGGGGAGATGGAGTCATTGGCCTGTTCGAGTGCCGCTGCGACATCGGAGTCCGTCTCGGCTTCTGGCAGCTTCCAGTATTCGAAGGTCTCGAGCACGCGGATCTCGAACGGGTGGTCGGTGTCGAGGATGTCCTGGAGACGCGGACCCTGACCGGGTTCGGTGGTCGCCTCGATCGTGGTCCCCGGCTGCGCCTCGACTGCGGCGAGGATGCCGTGCGCGACATCGCGGGAGGCATCGGTGGATGACACAGGAACCTGCATGCCGGCCAGGATCTGGCCGTCCTCGCGGTGCCAGGCCTGCCACGCGGCGGGCAGCAGAGAGGTGACCGTGATCTCCTGACCACCGAACTCCTCTTTCAGCTTCGCCGAGGCGGTCGCCGCCGGCACCAGCTCGCGCAGGCAGATGAGGTCCGCCTCGAACGGCAGACCCTCGAACGGACGCGCAACGAAAGCCGTGGCCTCTGCACGTGCCAGACGTTTGGCAATGACATCTTCTTTGGATCGCTTCGACTTCTTACCCATGGAAAACAAGTCTAGTCGGTCTGGCGACTCAGGACGCATCCCGTTCACCGGGACGAATCAGCGCTGCACGGCCACCGGGATGAAGTAGCGGGTGGTGTTCGACTCGTCCATCGTCACCTGCAGTTTGTCGCCTGGGCTCGGGAAGGCCGATCTCTCGGGGTTCTCCGGAGTGAGTCCCAGGTTCTCCAGACGGATGATCCCGTGCCGACCGACCTCGTCGGCGGCGAGGACATAGGAATGATTGAGCTCGCGGATGGTGACCTCTATCGACGGGACCTCGGCCGCGGCATCGACATCCGTCACGGTCCGAGGTGGTGAGGCGTTCCCCATCCCCAGATAGGCGCCGACATCGTCAGCGATATAGCCGGCAACCACATCGGCCTGGGCAAGAAGCCCGGAGAGGACGACTGAGAGCCGCTCCTGCTGGGCATCCGATTTCAGTGCCTGACCGGGCTTGAACAGATGCTCCTCGGCGAGCACGCACCACGCATCCTGCATGATCGTGCGCAGCTGCAGCTCAACGAGCACGGATGGTTCGGTGTCGAAGGGAACTTCGATGATGAGATGGCGCCCGCGATAACCGGAGGGCTTAGGCTGGGCGGAGTAGTCCCGCACCTCGGCGACGGAGAGATTCGATTCGTCATTGCTGTCGGTGAGCAGATCCCACAGCGCCGTCTGTTCACGCTCGGTGCGGCACACGGCACGGGCACCGACGACATCGATGACCTGGTTCTCGACCTCGACGGCCTCATGGATCTCGTCATTGGCATCGGCGAGTTTGCGGCGCAGCTTCTCCCCGGCTCGGAGTCGGTCCTTGATCCGTCCGCGGCCGACAGTGACTCTCTCACCCGACAACAGCGCGGAGCCCGAGCACGCGGCCTCGACCCAATCGTTGACCGTCTCCAGGGCGGCCCTCCACGTCGACTCGCGCCTCTCGTAGGCTTCGTCGACCAGTTCGCGGACTGTTGCTGACATCCTCGTCACCTTCCTAGCTCCTGTTTCAACTTCACCAGAAGACGAGGTGGATGTCCATGCTTTCCGCGCGAAGCTTTCTGCGTGAAGATGTGTGCTGTGCTTTGGGCGACGACTCAGCTGTCAGCGATCGGTGGGGAGGTACCCGTATTCGTAGCCGCGAGCCAGCGCATCCCGACGATTGCGGACTCCGAGGCGCGCGTAGAGATTCGACAGTTTGTTCTTGACAGTACCTTCGACAAGGCTCAGCTCAGCCGCGATGGCGGACACCGACGACTGGGTATCCAGCAGGGCCAGGAGTTGCCTCTGCGAGGGGCTGAGCAGGGTGTGACCGGCGCGGATGCGAAGTGTCTCCCCGAGGCTCAGCAGCCGCTGACGAAGTTGCTCCCCGGCACCGAGTCCGCCGGGTCCGCCGATGGCACCGTCGCCGAAGCGGGCCTGGCCCACGCGGAGGTCCTCAACTGATCCGGGTCCGTCAGTCGAGCTTGGGTCGGCAACTGATCCGGGTCCGCCGGTCGGTCCGGGTCCGTCAGCCGAACCAGAGTCGACAACCGTTCCGGGTCCGGTCGGAAAGACCGGTGCGATCAGATCCCACTCGGCGGCGCTGGAACTGCGCTCGATCAGCTGATCACGCAGGGACTTGGGAACCATCGCAACGGGGATGAGGCTGGCAGCGATCCTGCAGTATTCGAGCGCATCGACGAACGCGGAATCTGACTCGACCAGCTCACCCTTGCCCAACAGGCCGGCGGCCTGAACCGCCCGGGCAGCGGCCTTGGCGTGCAGATCGAGTGGATTCTGAGACAGAACTCTGTTCGCCAGGTGCGCCGCGGTCCCGTGTTCGCCGATGGTCAGATGGAGCTGAGCTCTGGCCAGGATGATGTACGGCGATTCGGTCTCGGCATCAAGCAGAACGTTTTGGGCGAGGTGGGTCTGCCCCTGAGCCAGGTGGAGGCAGACCAGAGTGAGCTGCAGAGTATGCAGCAGGAGTCCGTCAGCCGGCAGGGATGAGCGGTTGGCGTCGATTGCCTGCTGCAGCCGTTTGCCCTCGATCCCGACATCGCTGCGCAGAATGCCGAACAGTGACCTGTACCGAACGACTCCGAGCCACGAGTGATGACCCAGAGCGGGGTCGGCCAGACGTGTCGAGTACTGACTTGCCTCGTCGAGGTCCAGGGCGTCCATGGCACGAATCATGCGAGCCAGAGAGTAGGCGGTGAGCGTGTGGGGGCTGGTGAAGCGGGCCCGGTCCTTGAGCTCGTCGAAGTGGCGCAGGTGCACGTCACTCGATGGCCCGTTTCCGAGCATCGCGTGTGCCAGGGCGCTGTAGGCGTGCGCCGGGAGTAGGAGATAAGGGGAGGATGCGGAGGCGAGCTCTGTGAGGATGATCGACCGACGCAGCAGTTGGGCACTGCCTGTGAGATCGCCGACGAACATGCTGGTGATCCCATATTCGAGGTGAAATCGTGCTTCGCAGAGTGGGGTTGCTGCCGACTGGAGATGCCGGGTGTCGTTGATGAGTTCCTGGGCCGCTCGGGCGATGTGGAGGCCCTGGTCCGACCGGCCGAGCAGCTTCTGGCGCCGCATCGAAGCGATGGCCATGATCATGATGTCATCGACGGTGAAGTCGCCGTCCTTGATCCGTTCCAGCTGCGAGTCGAGCGTCGGGACTGCCGCATGCTCGAAGTTGACCTCCTTGAGGACGGTCAGGGCGTCGTTGACTCCGAGGCGCCGTCTGACTTCGTCGACCTGCAGGCAGTCGCCCAGGGCCTCGGCCAAAACTGCAGAGTTGTGAGCCTGGGCCTCAGGGACCTTCGAGAATGCCTCGAGCGTGGCGTCGAAATGGTCGACCATGAGTGCATGGCCCCGGTTTGCCCAGAGTTCGGTCAGTGCGTTCCACTCTCCGGCCTCCGCGACGCGCAGCAGAGCTTCGTCGAAGCCCTCGGAATGATATGCGGCCGGGGCCTGAAGCCATTCGGCGGCGCTTGCACCAAGTGCTCGGCGGGACCGTGATTCGCTGTGTCGATCTCTGGCGTCGTAGAGGCGTCGCAAGATCGTCCTCACGACAGGAGCAATCGTGTGGTGGCCGGTGCGGTCCAGAACTGGGAGCAGCAGGCCGTCTTCGTTCAGGTGCGCTGAGAGGTCAGAGACGTCGAATGGACGTGTGCCTTCTGGCGCATTGGGAATGGAAAACGATCCCAGATGGGGCATGGCGCCGGCGGCGATTGCGAGGGTGTCGGCATTGATGTCGCGCATGAATGACAGCAGGTGGGCAAACCTCAGCTCGGGGCTGTCCGGTGCCTGACGTCGGATCTGCGTCAGAACGTCGGCGGACGGAAGATCCGAGTAGTGATCGGCATCGACTGCCGAGAGGTCATATCCCATTGAGTCAGCGCCCTGCAGAACGGCCTGGCCTGCCAGGAGGTGGCCAGACGTCTGTTGGAACAGACTCTTCCACACTGCGTCGGGCAGTTGGGGTGCGATGTCGGCGAGGCCAGTCGCGAAGGAGCGGACCGTCGTCGCGCGCTCGCCGGGAAAGACGCCTTCACCGGGCGAGGGAGCCGTCGGGGAAACGGGACCGCTCTGGTCAGCGGAATCATACATGGGTGGGGACCTCTGCAGTGGGGATGCGGGGATTATCTACCACTAAGTAATCTATCCGATCTCCGTGATCGAATTCTGCTTACTCAATGTCATTGCTATGTGATTTTCACTAATCTTGTGTTCAAAGATTCCTGCGTGCTGTTTCGGGGGGGTGAACAGCGACACATTTTCTTTAAGGATCACCTTTGAAGTGACGTTTCGTCAATACGGATCAGCGTTGAGAGGGATCTGCATCGGCGCCGAGCATCTCCGTGGCGGCAGCGGCGTGCAGCTGAGCGGGCGCTGCGGTGGGAAAAGCTGCGGGGTGCGGAGGGCGCTGCAGTGGGTGAAACTCTGGGTGAAGCTGTGGGGCGAGGTGGCGGTGTGAAGCGGCCGCTTCACACCTCGAAGTCGACGATGACGGGAGCGTGATCGGACGCGCCCTTGCCCTTGCGTTCCTCGCGGTCGATCTCCGCGCCGGTGGCCTGCGCGGCCAAGGACGGTGAGGCGAGTTCGAAGTCGATGCGCATGCCCTTCTTCTTCGGGAAGGCCAGTCTCTGGTAATCCCAGAAGGTGTAGACCCCTGGGCCAGGTGTGAACTGCCTGGTGACCTCGCTGAGCCCCGCGTCAAGGAGGGTGTTGAAGGCCTGGCGCTCTCGTTCGGACACGTGGGTGAGGCCGTCGAACTCAGCCATGTCCCAGACGTCCTCATCCAGAGGCGCGACATTGAAGTCGCCGCACAGGACGAGCTTCTTATCGGGAGTATCGCGCAGCTGCGCAGAGATATCGGCAGTCAGCGCCCGATACCATTCGAGCTTATAGGTGTAGTGAGGGTGGTCGAGTTCGCGACCGTTGGGGACGTAGAGCGAATACACTCTGACTCCGCCGCAGGTGGCTGACAGGGCACGAGCCTCGACCACGGGGTCTTCGTCGCCGAACGAGGGAATGTCCGCGAATCCGATCTCGGGGTCCTCGAGGCCCACTCGAGAAGCGATTGCCACGCCATTCCACTGGTTGAGGCCGTGGAAGCTGACTTCATAGCCTCGGGAGGTGAACAGATCCTTCGGGAACTGTTCGTCCTTGCATTTGAGTTCCTGGATGGCCAGGACGTCGACGTCGGAGCGATCCAGCCAAGCACCGATTCTGTCGTGTCGGGCGCGGATCGAGTTCACATTCCAGCTCGCGATTCTCACTCTCCCACCCTAAGCTGTCCCGGCCGCAGGCCCAAGCTCAACGGGCAGAACAAGCCGGCAGACGCACTCGCTGGCCCCATCGCCTCGGCTCCGGTCCGATACCGATAATCTGGGGTCATGCCTGAAGCACTCAACGAACATCTCGGCCATGATGGTGCCGCCTGCCCCGATTCCTACTATGTGCGCACGGCACCGGAGGCCTTCGTCTCGACGCTGCACAGCCAGGGCGCGTGGCAGCCGGGCGAACAGCATCTGGCCCCGGCCGCAGGGCTGGTGTTGGCGGAGATCGAACGCCGGCTGCCTTCTGACAAGCTGGTCTCGCGGGTCAGCTTCGACATACTCGGTGTCATCCATTCCGGCGAATTCACCATCGACGTCAACGTCATCCGGCCTGGTCGGACCATCGAGCTCATCGAGGCCAGCATGCGCCACGGTGAGCGCACGAGCGTCCACGCCAGAGTCTGGCGCCTGCTGCCGGGCGACACCGCAAGCGTCGTCGGCGACGAATGGCCGACTCTGCCTGAGCCCGAAGAAGCCCCAGCCGTCCCATTCACCGGCCGCTGGGGCGGAGGCTTCATCGCTTCGCTGGACGGCGGTCAGTTCGCCGACGCCCATCCCGGATCCGCCCGTTCCTGGATCAGGTCCCCCTATCCGCTCGTCGACGGGGAGGACGATCCCGCGACCGCGGCCTTCGTGAAACTCGTCGACACCGCCAATGGGCTGGCCGTGAGAGAAGACCCGAAGACGACGTTCTTCCCCAACGTCGACCTCACCATCCACCTCACCCGAGTCCCCGAACCAGGTTGGGTCGGCTTCGAGACGAAGGTTGCGTTCGGCCCCACAGGGATCGGTGAGACCACAAGCGTCCTCAGCGACGTCAACGGGCCGATCGGCACCGCCGCGCAGTCGCTGACGGTGCGCGTGGGCCAAGGCGCGAAGTGACGAGGCCGCGCGCACTCGTCACCGGTGCCAGCTCAGGGCTGGGGCGCGGGTATGCACTTGCCCTCGCCGCCGACCAGTACGACCTGGTCCTCGTAGCCCGTGATGAGGTCCGTCTGCAGGAGCTGGCGACGAGCATCGAAAACGACAGCGGCACCCACGCCGAGGTGGTTGTGGCCGATCTGTCGACCCGAGCCGGCATCGACGTGGTCAGGACCGTGATCGAGACCTCGCGGATCGATCTGCTCATCAACAACGCCGGATACGGACTCAAGCAGGGTCTGCTCGAGTCGGAGATCTCGGAGCTCGAGGACCAGGATATGGTGCTCACCGGCGCGGTGCGCGAACTCTCTCTGGCCGCGGTCAGGCAGATGCGCGAGTGTGGTCGCGGCGGCCTGATCAACGTCTCGTCCATGGCGGCGCTGACGACGATGGGCCAGTATGCGGCCTCGAAGATGTCGACCGTGGTCTTCACCGAAGCTCTCGCCGGTGAGCTGCGCGGAACTCCGGTGACGGCCACCGTCGTGCTGCCCGGATTCATTCGCACCAGGTTCCACGAGCGACTCGGCGTCGACCGACCGGGGCCCGGGTGGATCTGGCTGAGCGTGGAGCAGGTCGTCGCCGCATCCTTGCGCGATGCGCGACGCGGCAAGGTGGTCTCGATCCCTGGGGCGAGCTATGGGCTGGCGGCTCGAGTCGCTCGCTTCGTTCCCCGCTCTCTGGTGCGCTGGGGGTCGACCGGTTTCTCTCTCAGCAGGCGAGACGATCACTGAGGTCGCAGCAGTGACATTGCGACCCGCCGCATGAAGTTGAGTCTTGAATTATTTTCAGTGAACCCTGTGACCTGGGATTTTATCGGGTGTCAGGGGTCTGTGGAACGGCCAAGCGCGATTCAGGCAGGGCAGAACAATCTTTACAAGTGGGATCGATGTGTGATCCAATAATGGTGTTCGCCCGGTGGGGATCGGGTGGACACAACGGACGTATGGGGATGCGTCCGGGTACTCGAGGGGAGTGCTGCGAGGACCCCGGGATGTCGCGATTACGCGCCCCGGGGTCTTTGTCATTCACAGCTGAACACTGCGCTGCCTCCTTTGACGTGACCGGGCGATTCCGATCTCCACACCCACAGCGGACAGCGGAACGCCAAGGGCGTGACTGGCGTTGCGGGTCACGCGATCTGCGATGTCGGCGACGACCGCATCGACGTCGGCACGTTCGTCGACATCGACATGGAGGACGAGCTCCGGTCGTCGCGCCGTTCCGCGCAGAATGGCCTGCGCATCGACGACTTCAGGAGTGTCTTCGAGGTCATCTTCCACGGCATCGGCAATCACGTTCGCCGTCACCGTGGTCACGCCGCTCCGAGCATCTTCCTGCATGCGCAGGGGTTTGGCGGAACCCTTTCGCGGGACCTGGGCAGCGAGCCAACGCACACCGATGATCGCCAGGATGAGAGCTGCCACCAGCGCGATGACAGCGGAGAACGGCAATGCGAACACCGCGGCGATGGGCTGCAGCTTCGCATCGGGGGTCAGGCCGGGCGCCACCGCTGCTGCCAAGCCGAAGCTGAGCGCGAGCACGGCGAGTCCGGCCACGAGGAAGATCAGCCCGACGATGATGAGACCGGTGCGATTGGCACCTGCTGCCAGTCGTTTCATGCCGGTCTCCTCTGTGCGCGAACCTTGACGGTGGGTGTGCGGTCGAACGCGATCGAGGCGAAGCGCTGAGTGACTGCGGCATCGACATCGTGGCGAATTTCGTCAGTGTCACGTACCGGGGTGGAGAAGGTGACATTCGTCGACGAGGCATTGGACGCGGCACGCACGCTCGACACTCCGTCGACGGAGTCCGCAGCCGCGGCTGCCAGGTTCGACAAGGCTGAGGTCGGCAGAACCACCTCGAAGCGTTCGATGTGCTCTGGTGCCTGCGCACGGTAGCCGATGTTGCGCTTGGCTCCCGGCGAGATCCCGATGATGAGGAAGATCAGCCCGAGGACCGCGATGACGGCACCAGCGGTGATGATCGCCGCCGCGGCCCACGTCATTGTTCCGAGAGTCGCGAATCCGGAGAATCCGGACGACAGCGCCGAGCTCCCAGACCCGTCGGAGACGATGGCGGCAATGGCCGCCCAGCCGAGGGCGACGGCGATGGCCAGGATGAGGATCGCGAGGATGACAGCGGGCACCACGCGTGCCGGGCGTGCCCGAAACAGTCGTGTGCTCATTGCAGATTCCTCACTGATCTTCCGGTTCCTGAAGCGTTGGGTTTGAGCCATTTCACGTCGACGTCGACCTGACGGACGCTGACTCCGGTGAGCGCTTCGACATCTGCACTCAGGCGACGACGGACCGATTCGGTCGCCTCGGTGATGGGGGAGGGATACGCCAGCCCCAGCTGAACCTCGAGGGTGCAGCTGCGACCCGAGAGGGTCACGTCCACGCTGGGACGGCTGTCGAGGTCGGCATTCGAACCGAACCCGAACAGGCCCGACTTCGCGCCGCCGACCCCGGGTAGACCCTTGAGGATCTGGGAGGCCGTCTTCTCGATGACTCGGTCAGCGATCATGAGGCCACCACGTGATGAAGCCACAATGCTACCTCCGGGTCGTCGAGCGCGAACTCAGCGCGCTGAGATCGAGGCGTCCGTCAAGGACGAGGCCGATGACCAGTCCGAGCCCGCCGCAGATGGCGACGATGAGGAACGCAAGGAAACCACCGAAGAACGCAACGATGCCCAGCGTCAGTCCGACGAGCAGACCGATGAGTGTTTTCGACATGTCAGTCCTTCGTCTCAGTTGAGTTCGACGGTGTCGTTGGTGTTCTGCTGATCATCGTCGTCGCCGGGGAGATGGACGTCAGTGACCTCGATGTTGACCTCGACGACCTGGAGGCCGGTGCCCTGCTCGACGGCACGGATCACGTTGCGACGGATCGCCTCGGCGACGTCGACGATCGACGTTCCGTACTCCACGACGATGGTGAGGTCGATCGCAGTCTGCTTCTCACCCTTCTCGACGGAGACTCCTCCGGAGACATTCGTCTGGGAGCCGGGGATGCGTTCGGCGAGGGCGTCGAAGGTGCGGCGTGCGGCATTGCCCATCCCGAACACGCCGGGGACCTCACGGGCGGCAATGCCGGAGAGCTTGGCGACGACGTTCTCAGCGATCGTGGTATTGCCCATGTCGGTCACGAGAGGGCTGCGAACCGAATCGTCGGTCCTGGACTGCTGGGAAACGGTGGACTGCTTGTCTTCTGGCATCTGTCTTCCTTTTCGCTTCGACGATCCTGTTGCGAGAACAGGCTAGTTATGAGTACAGACGCGCATGACCGGCAAACCTCACGCATGATTGCGAAAGAATCTTCTCGCCGGTGAAAATCTTCTTGCCGGTGAAACAGGTTCGTCCCGACGTGGCGAACATGCTCACGGCGATTGCGGTCGCATACGATGTGGATATGACAAGGCACGATGATCACTTCGATATCGTCACCCTCGTCGTGCGCGCGAGAGAGGGCGATATCGACGCCTTCGAGGCGTTGGTTGACCGGTATGAGACGAAGCTCCTGCGATTCTGCCTGCGCACGCTCGGTGACCGGCAGGACGCGGAAGACGTCGTGCAGGACACGCTGGTGCAGGCGTGGAAATCGATGAGCGCTCTGACCGAACCGGCCGCTTTCGGCACGTGGATCTACCGACTGGCATCGAACAAGTGCACCGACCTGCTGCGCAGGAGGATGGCCAGACCTTCGGACGCGCAGGATCCCGACGATATGAGCATCCACGCGGATGGGCGGGCTTCGGTTGAGAAGTCCGTCGAGGCGCGTACAGCTCTGCAGCATTTCTCAGACGTTCTCCAGACGCTCTCATCAGAACAGCGGGTAACGTGGGTACTCCACCAGATGGAAGGCCTCAGCTACGCCGAGGTGGCGACAACTCTGGGCATCAGTGAAGGCAGTGTGCGCGGCCGAATTCACCGAGCCCGCACTGCCATCATGGAGGGGATGGAAGGATGGACGTGAACGAGCATGTCGGCTCCGGCGCTGAACCCGACCAGACGAGTGCCGATTCCCAGCGGGAGTCAGACGCCCAGCTTCGCGGTGTCATCGACGAATACATGAGCACGTTCCAACCCGAGCCCGAAGATACGGCCGGAGTGCGTGAGCGCATCCTTCAGTTGGTCAGAGACGATTTGTACCGGGGGCCCTCGACCAGTCTGCAGACACAGCAGGGACACCCGTTCTCGATCTCGACCGCTTCGGTGCGCTCGATTGTGCGCAATGCCGTTGATGCGGTGGATGGGATCCGAGCTCGCAGCGTCGACGTCGAACCTGCCGGGGATCCGGAAGGGAGTGCGGCGACCGTGTCGCTGACGGTGGCCATGCGCGCCGGCATCTCCTTCGCCTCCACCGCCGAGGCGATCCGACGTTCCGTATCCGCCGAGGTCCTGGCCGAATTGGGGATCCCCGCGGCCCGGATCGATATCAATGCTGAGGATGTGTACGTTGACTGATCGTGGCGAGTCGAAGGACTCCAATCTCGTGTACAGCGGCAATGGCTCTGTCAACGGCAGCGGCTCTGTCAACGGCAGCGGTAAAGAGGTCGTGGAGTCGGCCCGGCTGGCTGACTCCGTGACCTCGATCGCCGGGGTCAGAGCCCTGGCACCGGGACTGCGTGATCTGGTCGCCACCGCCACGGCCAAGGTGCTGCGCCGCACCGGCGATGAGCCCGTGGGCGTTGACGTGACCCGGGGCGGTGACGGTGTGAAGGTGAGGATCGACGCTCACCTTGACCACACCCGTGCGGTCGCCGAGGTCGTCGATGAGATCTTCTCCGTCGTCGAGGCCGACATCGCTCGCGGGGCCGTGGAGGTCAGCGGACGGCTCGACATCGACCTTCGCGTCGTCAGCCGGGGGTAGTCGCGCGCCCAGCCGTCGGCGACGGTGGGTGCGTCAGCGATGGTGGCTGACAGCTAGGACTGCTGGTGAATGTGAAGAGGCTCGGAATCCAGTGCTGGATTCCGAGCCTCTTCACACGCTGGACGTGACTCGACAAGGGTCGAATCGTGCCTGCGTCAGATCATGATCAGGCTGCTTTGTCCTTCTTGCCCATCTTGCTGGTGATGAAGCCCCAGATGATGAGGACGATCAGCGCGCCGCCGATCGCACACAGCCAGGAGGACAGCGAGAAGAACGCATCCATCTGGACTCCGAAGAGTGCGCCTCCTATCCAACCTCCGAGCATGGCTCCGATGACGCCGATGATGAGTGTGGCGATGATGCCGCCGCCTTGCTTGCCCGGCAGAATCGCCTTGGCAATGGCGCCGGCAATGAGTCCGAGAATCAAATATGCGATGAAACCCATGAGGTTCACATCCCTTCTGAAGTAGCTGATGATCGGGCTTGGCGAGTCGATCTGTACTCAATCGATCTGTACTCAATGGTAGATCCGATTCTCACGGAACGTACAGCTCAGCCCCATTCTTTATGACATTGGTACAGACGTTCGCTCGGTGGAAACCTCACGTACGGATTCGATTCGAATGCCGTGATCCCCATCACCACCTCGGCGTGGGCAGTCGGAGCTCATGACCACCTCGGCGGGGGAGACCCTCCGATGGGAGGCGTGGGGGCCCGTGGCGGCCTCGATGAAAAGAGCCCCCTGGGCGTGTGTGACGGCCCTGGTCTGCGCAACGGCACTGGCCGTTTAGACTTGGGGGCATGACCGATAGTGCAGACATCCGCCGACAGTTGCTCGACCTCATCGACGAACTCGCCGTTGTTCGCGGCAAGGTGACCCTCTCATCTGGCAGGGAAGCTGACTACTATCTGGATCTGCGCAGGGTCACTCTCGACCATCGCTCCGCACCACTGATCGGTGATGTGGTGCTCGATCTTCTGGATGCCGAAGGGCTGCTCGACAAGGTCGACGCCGTGGGCGGGCTGACGATGGGCGCCGATCCGGTCGGAACCGCCGTCATGCACCGCTCAGTGGTTCGCGGCACTCCGGTGGACTCCTTCGTCGTTCGCAAGGAGGCGAAGAAGCACGGGATGTCTCGTCGCGTTGAGGGTCCGGACGTCAAGGGCAAGCGCGTCGTCGCGGTCGAGGACACCTCGACGACTGGCGGTTCCGTGCTCACCGCGGTCGAAGCCCTCAAGGAGGCCGGCGCCGAGGTGGTGGCCGTGGCCGTCGTCATGGACCGAGACACGGGCGCCAAGGAGCGCGTCGAGGCAACAGGCATTCCGTATCTCACGGCGTTGACGACAAGCGATCTTGGGTTGGATTGAGACGTTCGTCGGAGCTTCACGGGCGGATCCCCACCCGTCGATCACCAGCTGGGACTCGACTGGCAATTCTGTCGTAATCGGGGTCCTGGTTTGAAACATCGTGGTCGATTCAACACGATAGATGAGACACTCCCACAGTACTGCTTCAGGAAAAGTAAGGATGACGCGTGCTCACACTGAAAGAGGTTTCCCTGCGCAAGGGAAAGCGAACTTATCTCGACGAGGTGAGTTTCACCGCGCAGGCAGGCCGGATCACCGCAATCGTCGGAACCCGTTCGGCCGGCCGGACCGAGCTGGTTCGCGTCATCATGGGGCTGATCTCGCCCGATGAGGGCACCGTCAAGCTCGAGGACTTCGAGCTCGACTTCGGCGATCGTCAGAACTTCGGATATCTGCCCGCCGAGCGCGGCGGCTACCCGAACATGCGTGTGATCGATCAGATCGTCTACCTGGCGCGTCTGCACGGCATCACCCTCGGGGCCGCAGAGCGCAATGCGCTGACTCTGCTCTCGCGCCTCGAGCTCGCCGATCGCGGGTATGCACCGCTGAAGAACCTCAGCGGCACGGAGATCGCCCGCGTCGACATCGCAGCGACACTGGCCGCCGACCCCGATGTCGTCGTCATCGACGACCCCTTCTCCGGGCTCGACTCACAGTCAACCGAACTTGTGATGTCTCTGCTGCGCGCCCACGCCGCCTCCGGGGTGCCCGTCATCCTGGCCACCGACAATTGGGAGGCCGCGCAGACCCATGCCGACGATGTCATCGTCCTCAGCCAGGGCCGGACCAGCGTGTCCGGCAGCGTGCAGGAACTGCGCTCGGACGTGAAATACCGTGTGGAGCTTGACGACGCCGAGGCGGCCGCTAAGTCATTGGAGAGCCGCGCGGGCATCAGCGACGTTGCGGTTCTCGATTCCGCAGACAACATCGTCAGCTTCCGGGCAGCCGATGCAGGCTCCGCCGCACAGACCGTGGCAGCACTGAATGGTGTGAAGAGTTTCGAGAGTGTTCGCCCGACATTGGCCGAGCAGTACAAGGAGGCTTTGTGATGGCAGGCAAGGACGAAGGCCAGGACGGGGACTCCCCGGAGCCGCAGGTGTCGAAGGGCACTGCGGGAGAGAGCATCGATGATCTGGGCACATCCGTCGGCGATGACGTCACGGTGACCGAAAAAGGTGCCGACTCAGCACAGGGCGCCAAGCCTGCTGCGGCTGCCGACGATAAAGCTGCCGATGTGAGCGACACAGCTGACGCCAGCGATGCTGACGCCAGCGATGCTGACGCAACGGCGGCCGACGACGGACTCGATGAGGTTCCGTTCGAACTTGCCGAGGACCGGCCCTCGGCCGATGAGCTTCCCGAGACCGGTCTGGTCTCCGAGTTCGTCGACGTGAACAAGCGTCAGGCCGCCTGGCTGGTATCGAACCGGGAGAGCACGACCGCATTGCGCAGTCCGTTCTTCCTGGTCACCGGCGCAGTCATCGTGCTCGGAATCCTCGCTGCGATCATCTCGGGCGTCGTCGCTGGATCAGACTCGAAGTCGGGTACTCCGAGCATGGCTATGGTCGGTGTGGGTGAGCAGGCTGCCATGTACGAGCAGCAGCTGGGCGTGAAGATCACCGACGCCAAGGACGCTCAAACCGCAGAGAAGCTGGTCAAGGAAGGCAAGGTCGACGCGGCCTTCATCCAGGACCCCAGCGGACAGGCACAGCCGACGATCATCGCCTTGGACGAACAGCCCGAGGAGCTGCTGGAGAAGCTGGCACCGAAGACTGAGGCCACTCTGCTGAACTCGCCGGCGGTCGGCGACGAGGTCGCCACTCCGCTGCTGTGGGCCATGGCAGTGTTCGCACTGCTCGTGGTGGCCACGCTCGGCACCGCGCTCTATCAGAACCTGCGTCTGGAGAAGCGCAACCGGATCACCGAGATCATCGCCGCCACGATCCCACCTCGCGGCTCGGCGTCGGGTCGGATCACGGGCATGTTGTCTCTGACAGCTGTCCACCTTGTCGTCGCGATCGTTGTGGCCGAACTCGGACTCTCCATCACAGGCAAGACCTCACTGGCATTCGCCATGCTGCCCGGCCTGGGCTGGTTCGCACTGACGCTGCTGTTCACCGCGTGGGCGATCTACGCGCTCCTCGTCTGGGCATCGACGGTGTCCGGCAGCAAGGCGCGCAAGACCTTCGTCTCGATCATCGGCGTCATCACCGTTGCCGGCTTCATCGCACCCGTCATCGTGGGAGCATCGGGAACGGTCGCCAAGGTGCTGTCGTGGACTCCGTTCACCTCGCCGCTGGGAATTGCCGGACGCTTCTTCGGCAGCCCACCCGCATGGTGGGAGGGCCTCGTCGCCGCAGCCATTGCTGCCCTGGTTGCCCTCATCATCCACTCCTTGGCCAGCAGCGCCTACGTTCGCGCGGTGCTCACCGGCGGAGGACGCGGCGGCAAGACCGTGAAGATGAGCAAGCGTGCGCAGAAGGTCTCCGTCGGCTCAGCCGGCAAGAAGGCTGATTCTAAGGACTCTGCCGCGGACTCGGGCTCCGACGCTGATTCGGGCGCGAAATCCGACGACGTGATCGATTCGGACTCCGACGACACCTCGGACTCCGACGACACCTCGGCGAAGGCAGCGAAGGTTGACGAGTCGGCGGATGAAACCGATGACAAGAAGTGACTGAAGACAGCGCGTTGCAGGCAGACGCGCCACAGGTAGGGGTCGGTCCGTGGACCGGCCCCTGGCCTGTGTCTGAGCATTTTGATCCCGAGCTGCTGCGTGACGGTGATCGTCGCAATGTCGTCGACAGATATCGTTACTGGAAGCTCGACGCGATCGTCGCCGATCTCGACACGACGCGGCACGAGTTCCACGTCGGTGTGGAGAACTGGCAGCACGACCTCAACATCGGGTCGGTGGTCAGGACAGCCAACGCCTTCAACGCCGCCGCGGTGCACATCGTGGGCAGGCGGCGGTGGAATCGGCGCGGGGCGATGGTCACCGACCGGTACCAGCACATCATCCACCACCCGAGCATCGACGACCTCCTGCAGTGGTGCACCGACAATTCCGTACCGCTGATCGGAATCGACAACTTCCCGGACTCGGTGCCGTTGGAGACCTATGACCTGCCGCGACGCAGCCTGCTGCTCTTCGGGCAGGAAGGGCCGGGTCTGAGCGAGGAAGCGCACCAGGCGAGCACAGCGGTGCTGTCGATCGCACAGTACGGTTCAACCCGGTCGATGAACGCGGCCGCGGCTGCGGCGATCACCATGCACTCCTGGGTTCGCCGCCACGTCTACGACCAGCCGGTGGACTGAATCCTGCCAACGTGATGAGGGTGGCCGACGGGTGCTCAACAGCCCGTGTGTCGAACGTCGACGGGTACTCAGCAGCCCGTGCGCCGAGCGCCGACGGGTGGGCAGGGCTCTACTGTGCCCCCGCCGGCACTTTTGGCCCCAACGGTTGGTAAGTCCTGGTCGATCGCAGCCCTGGGATCGACCAGGACTTACCAACTGTCCGGTGGTTCGTCGATGCTGCTGGGGCAAAAGTGCAGGAAAGGACGAAGAAGGGGCGTCCCGCGTTGCTTCCGGTATGGAAGAACACGGAACGCCCCTTCTCTTCTGCAGAGATTTCGACGCCCGACAGAGACTTCGACGCCCGACGTCATCGAATGCTCGTCGTCGCGCTGTGGCCTCAGCTCAGGTCGGCAGCCTGTGGCTCGCTGCGGCCTCAGTTCAGGTCGGCAGCCTGTGGCTCGCTGCGGCCTCAGTTCAGGTCGGCAGCCTGTGGCTCGATGAGCCCACCGATCTCTGCCAGCTCGGCAGTCAGCGAATCGGCATCGTCGAAGGTGCGCGAGATGACGGTCAGGCGCTTTGCGTAATGACCGATCGGGTACTCCATCGTCATGCCGATGCCGCCGTGCATCTGAATCGACTCCTGGCTGATGGTGCGAGCCGACTGATCGATGATGATCTTGGCCGCGATGACATCACGGTGGCGGTCCTTCTCGGAGCCGGCTTCCTCGTTGGTGACAGCAAGTCGTGAGTACAGGGCCATGCTGCGCGCATACTCGAGGTCCGCGTAGAGGTCGGCCGCACGGTGCTGCAGGGCCTGGTTCGCACCGATCGGGGCGCCGAACTGCTCACGGGTCTTGAGGTACTCGGCGGTCATGGTCAGCGAGGCTTCCATGACACCGACTGCTTCGGCCATGATCGCAGCGTTCGCGGTGTCGAGCACCTCGGCGACGACGGCATGCGCATCGGCGGCGCCGAGGCGCTGGGCCGGTGCGTTGTCGAACTTCACGCTGGCGCTTCCCTGGCCGTCGGCCTGACGGTGTGTGACGCGGGAGACTCCGGTTGCCGTCGCGGCGACCAGGAACAATCCGAGTTCGCCGTTCTCCGAGGCTGTGACGATGAACTGGTCGGCGACGTCGCCGCCGAGCACGCCGTTCTTCTCGCCGCTGATCGTGAAGGCACCGTCAGCGCCCGTCGAGGCGGTGGTGGACGGAGTATCGACCGCGTAGCGCAGACCGGGCTCGAGGGCCGCAAATGCGAGGAAGGTCTGGCCCTCGCACACGGAGGGCAGGATCTCCTGCTTCTGCTCTTCGCTGCCGGCGGCGGCGATCGCATTGGCGCCCAGCACTGCTGTGGCCAGGAACGGCTCGAGCACGAGTGAACGGCCGAATGCTTCCAAGACCACAGCAACCTCGGCGAAGGTCATTTCTGCTCCACCGTAGTTCTCCGGGATTGCCAGGCCGAGCAGGCCCATCTCTGCGAACGCCTCCCACTTCTCGCGGGAGATGCCCTCTTCGCTGTGCAGAATGGCTTCGCGGGCCTGGGTGTCGTACTCGCTGCGCAGGTACTTGTTCAGGGTGCTGGCGAGTTCTTGCTGAATGTCGTTGAGTTCAAGATCCATTGTTGTCCTCTTCTTAAGTGTTCTGGGGTTGCGGAGACCTCAGAGACCAAGCAGTGCTTTCGAGATGATTCCGCGCTGCACCTCGGACGAGCCGCCGTAGATGGTGACCTTGCGGGTGTTGAAGTACGCGGGAAGGGCGTCGACTGCTCCGAGCGGAAGGTCCGAGAGTCCCTCGCCCTGAGCACGGTCGGTGACGAAGTCCAGGCCCTGGGGACCGAGGACGTCGACGAGCAGCTCGCTGATGTCTTCCTGCAGCTGTGAGCCCTTGAGCTTGAGCACGGAGGAGCGTGGATCCGGCTTGTCAGATCCGGCGGCCTGAGTCGAGAGGATCCGCAGCTGGGTCATCTCGAGTGCCGTGAGCTCGGCTTCGATCCTAGTCAGGCGGGCGGAGAACAGCGGATCGTCGAGCAAGGTGCCGCGTGCCGTCTTCGTCACCGCGGCGTATGCCTTGGCACGGGCCAGGTTGACCTTCGAGCCGCCGATCCGGGCGATGCCTGTTCGCTCATTGCCGAGCAGGAATTTCGCGTAGGTCCATCCCTTGTTCTCTTCGCCGACGAGGTTCTCGACGGGAACCTCGACATTGTCGAAGAAGACTTCGTTGACCTCATGGCCGCCGTCGATGAGCTGGATCGGGCGAACCGTGACTCCGGGCGTCTTCATGTCGATGAGCAGGAACGAGATGCCGGCCTGCTTCTTCACATTCGGGTCGGTGCGGACCAGGTTGAACATCCAGTCGCCGTACTGGCCCAGGGTCGTCCAGGTCTTCTGTCCGTTGACGATGTACTTGTCGCCGTCACGTACCGCGGAGGTCTTCAGCGATGCGAGGTCAGAGCCGGCATCGGGTTCGGAGAAGCCCTGTGACCACCAGATGTCGATATTGGCGGTGGCGGGAAGGAAGCGCTCCTTGATCTCCTGGCTGCCGAAGGTCGCGATGACCGGGCCGACCATGGAGACGTTGAAGGGCAGCGGCTGTGGAACGCAGGCCAGCTGCATCTCTTCAAGCCAGATGTGGCGCTGTACCGGAGTCCAGTCCTGGCCGCCCCATTCGACGGGCCAGTTGGGTACGGCGTAACCGTGCTGATTGAGGATCCGCTGCGAAGTGACCATGTCCTCCTTGGTCAGCTCCTGGCCGGTGGCGACCTTGAAGCGCAGCTCCTCGGGGATCTCCGTGCGATAGAACTGACGCATCTTCTGAGCGAACTCGCGCTCCTCTGCATTCAGCAAGGTGTCCATGAAAACTCCTGATTGATCGTTCGGTAACTTAGCTCCAATAGTACGGTTCGGTGTTCGGGCTCACAAGTGGGGCGAGCTGACCCGAGGGGCCGGAGCCAGGCTGCATCTAGTTTCAGGTTCCACCAACATCACGATTGCTTAACATTATTTCAAAAGTGACATACCACAAATACGCTGAGTGGTAAGACATTGATAGGCGCTTGATAGTCTTGGTCGGCGGCCTGAATATTATTCATTGGTGTTCCGATGACGACGCACACCTCTTCTTGACTCAGTTGAGACGCTCGGGAACGGAAAGCTGAGATTCTTGGACATGCAGGGATATCCGGCGTCGCATTCAACTTCTTCGCGGCAGATATTCGGATACGAGTCCGAACTGTCGACTGTGGTCGGTTCGTTCGCTGACCCTGCCTGTTGCGGCGTCCTTCTAGTGGGGCCTGCCGGCGTCGGTAAGACCACAGTCATCAATGCAACGCTGGCTGGCCCAGCGGCGACGATTATGATTGTGGTCGGACCGACGCCGGAAGCGGAACAGAAGGACTCCGCTCAGGCAGGGTCAGCGAACGAACCGACCACAGTCGACAGTTCGGACTCGTATCCGAATATCTGCCCGCGAAGAAGTTGAATGCGACGCCGGATATCCCTGCATGTCCAAGAATCTCAGCTTTCCGTTCCCGAGCGTCTCAACTGAGTCAAGAAGAGGTGTGCGTCGTCATCGGAACACAATGAATAATATTCAGGCCGCCGACCAAGACTATCAAGCGCCTATCAATGTCTTACCACTCAGCGTATTTTGTGTATGTCACTTTTGAAATAATGTTAAGCAATCGTGATGTTTGGTGAACCTGAAACTAGATGCAGCCTGGCTCCCGGCCCCTCGGGTCAGCTCGCCCCACTTGTGAGCCCGAACACCGAACCGTACTATTGGAGCTAAGTTACCGAACGATCAATCAGGAGTTTTCATGGACACCTTGCTGAATGCAGAGGAGCGCGAGTTCGCTCAGAAGATGCGTCAGTTCTATCGCACGGAGATCCCCGAGGAGCTGCGCTTCAAGGTCGCCACCGGCCAGGAGCTGACCAAGGAGGACATGGTCACTTCGCAGCGGATCCTCAATCAGCACGGTTACGCCGTACCCAACTGGCCCGTCGAATGGGGCGGCCAGGACTGGACTCCGGTACAGCGCCACATCTGGCTTGAAGAGATGCAGCTGGCCTGCGTTCCACAGCCGCTGCCCTTCAACGTCTCCATGGTCGGCCCGGTCATCGCGACCTTCGGCAGCCAGGAAAGGAGATCAAGGAGCGCTTCCTTCCCGCCACCGCCAATATCGACATCTGGTGGTCACAGGGCTTCTCCGAACCCGATGCCGGCTCTGACCTCGCATCGCTGAAGACCTCCGCGGTACGTGACGGCGACAAGTACATCGTCAACGGACAGAAGACCTGGACGACCCTGGGCCAGTACGGCGACTGGATGTTCAACCTGGTCCGCACCGACCCGAATGTGAAGAAGCAGGCCGGCATCTCGTTCCTGCTCATCGACATGAAGACGCCCGGAGTCACGGTTCGCCCGATCCAGCTCATCGACGGCGGCCATGAGGTCAACGAAGTCTTCTTCGACAATGTCGAGGTTCCCGTCGAGAACCTCGTCGGCGAAGAGAACAAGGATGGACCTACGCGAAATTCCTGCTCGGCAATGAGCGAACAGGCATCGCCCGGATCGGCGGCTCGAAGGTCAACCTGGCCCGTGCCAAGGCATACGCCGCGGTGACGAAGACGGCACGCGGCACCTTGCTCGACGATCCGCTGTTCTCCGCCCCCTGACTAGGATCGAAGCCGAGCTCACGGCACTCGAGATGACCCAGCTGCGGATCCTCTCGACTCAGGCCGCCGGATCTGACAAGCCGGATCCACGCTCCTCCGTGCTCAAGCTCAAGGGCTCACAGCTGCAGGAAGACATCAGCGAGCTGCTCGTCGACGTCCTCGGTCCCCAGGGCCTGGACTTCGTCACCGACCGTGCTCAGGGCGAGGGACTCTCGGACCTTCCGCTCGGAGCAGTCGACGCCCTTCCCGCGTACTTCAACACCCGCAAGGTCACCATCTACGGCGGCTCGTCCGAGGTGCAGCGCGGAATCATCTCGAAAGCACTGCTTGGTCTCTGAGGTCTCCGCAACCCCAGAACACTTAAGAAGAGGACAACAATGGATCTTGAACTCAACGACATTCAGCAAGAACTCGCCAGCACCCTGAACAAGTACCTGCGCAGCGAGTACGACACCCAGGCCCGCGAAGCCATTCTGCACAGCGAAGAGGCATCTCCCGCGAGAAGTGGGAGGCGTTCGCAGAGATGGGCCTGCTCGGCCTGGCAATCCCGGAGAACTACGGTGGAGCAGAAATACCTTCGCCGAGGTTGCTGTGGTCTTGGAAGCATTCGCCGTTCACTCGTGCTCGAGCCGTTCCTGGCCACAGCAGTGCTGGGCGCCAATGCGATCGCCGCCGCCGGCAGCGAAGAGCAGAAGCAGGAGATCCTGCCCTCCGTGTGCGAGGGCCAGACCTTCCTCGCATTTGCGGCCCTCGAGGCCCGGTCTGCGCTACGCGTCGATACTCCGTCCACCACCGCCTCGACGGGCGCTGACGGTGCCTTCACGATCAGCGGCGAGAAGAACGGCGTGCTCGGGCGCGACGTCGCCGACCAGTTCATCGTCACAGCCTCGGAACGGCGAACTCGGATTGTTCCTGGTCGCCGCGACGGCAACCGGAGTCTCCCGCGTCACACACCGTCAGGCCGACGGCCAGGGAAGCGCCAGCGTGAAGTTCGACAACGCACCGGCCCCAGCGCCTCGGCGCCGCCGATGCGCATGCCGTCGTCGCCGAGGTGCTCGACACCGCGAACGCTGCGATCATGGCCGAAGCAGTCGGTGTCATGGAAGCCTCGCTGACCATGACCGCCGAGTACCTCAAGACCCGTGAGCAGTTCGGCGCCCCGATCGTTGCGAACCAGCCCTGCAGCACCGTGCGGCCGACCTCTACGCGGACCTCGAGTATGCGCGCAGCATGGCCCTGTACTCACGACTTGCTGTCACCAACGAGGAAGCCGGCTCCGAGAAGGACCCGCCACCGTGATGTCATCGCGGCCAAGATCATCACGATCAGTCGGCTCGCACCATCAGCCAGGAGTCGATTCAGATGCACGGCGGCATCGGCATGACGATGGAGTACCCGATCGGTCATTACGCAAAGCGCCTGACCGTCATCTCGCGCACCTTCGACGATGCCGATTCGCTGACTGCCGAGCTGGCAGAGATCGGTGGGCTCATCGAGCCACAGGCTGCCGACCTGAACTGAGGCCGCAGCGAGCCACAGGCTGCCGACCTGAACTGAGGCCGCAGCGAGCCACAGGCTGCCGACCTGAGCTGAGGCCACAGCGCGACGACGAGCATTCGATGACGTCGGGCGTCGAAGTCTCTGTCGGGCGTCGAAATCTCTGCAGAAGAGAAGGGGCGTTCCGTGTTCTTCCATACCGGAAGCAACGCGGGACGCCCCTTCTTCGTCCTTTCCTGCACTTTTGCCCCAGCAGCATCGACGAACCACCGGACAGTTGGTAAGTCCTGGTCGATCCCAGGGCTGCGATCGACCAGGACTTACCAACCGTTGGGGCCAAAAGTGCCGGCGGGGGCACAGTAGAGCCCTGCCCACCCGTCGGCGCTCGGCGCACGGGCTGCTGAGTACCCGTCGACGTTCGACACACGGGCTGTTGAGCACCCGTCGGCCCCCTCATCACGTTGGCAGGATTCAGTCCACCGGCTGGTCGTAGACGTGGCGGCGAACCCAGGAGTGCATGGTGATCGCCGCAGCCGCGGCCGCGTTTCATCGACCGGTTGAACCGTACTGTGCGATCGACAGCACCGCTGTGCTCGCCTGGTGCGCTTCCTCGCTC
>NZ_JACBOT010000020.1 GCF_021532275.1 Brevibacterium sp. UCMA 11754 | reverse complement strand
GCCAACGGTCCGCGCAGGCGTTTCATCTGGTGAGCGGTCTTGCCAGGTGCGCATGGCGACCTCACCGATGCGCCCCATGGCCTGAGCGTCGGAGGACATGATCGACAGTGCTCCCATGTCCTGGAGAACATCCTCGGCGGCAATGGTTCCCGCCCGCACCCGGCTCTCGGCGAACGCGAGATCATTGGGCACCTGCGGGTTGAGGTGGTGGGCGACCATGACCATGTCCAGGTGTTCGTCGACGGTGTTGGTCGTGAAGGGCCGCGTCGGGTTGGTCGAGGCGGGAGAACGTTGAGCTCCGAGGCGATCGTGATGATGTCGGGTGCGTGGCCGCCGCCGGCACCCTCGGTGTGGAAGGCGTGGAAGGTGCGCCCCTTGACCGCAGCGAGCATGTCTTCGACGAAGCCGGCCTCATTGAGGGTGTCGGAGTGGATGGCGACCTGGACCCCGGTGCCATCGGCCACGCGCAGGGCGTTGTCGATGACGGCGGGTGTTGCGCCCCAGTCCTCGTGGATCTTGAAGCCGCCCGCACCGCCGCGCACCTGTTCGAGCAGGGCTTCGTCGTTCATGGTGTTGCCGCGCCCCAGGAAGAGGACGTTGACCGGCCAGGGGTCCATGCTTTCGAACATGCGGGCCAGCCACCAGGGGCCGGGGGTGGCCAGTGTGGCCTTCGAGCCTTCCGTTGGCCCCGTTCCGCCGCCGACCATCGTCGTGGTTCCGGCCATAAGTCCGACCTGGAACATATCGGGTCCGACGTAGTGGACGTGCGTGTCGACGGTGCCGGCGGTCATGATGAGTCCGTTGCCCGCAGCGATCTCCGTGTTCGGGCCGATCACCAGATTGGGGTCGACCCCGTTCATGGTGTCGGGTTGCCTGAACGTCCGATGCCGACGAACCGGCCGTCGCGAATGCCCACATCGGCCTTGATGACTCCCCAGTGGTCGAGGATGATCACGCCGGTGATGACGAGGTCAGGGGTGCCCTCGGCGCGGGTCCGTGATGATTGGGCCATTGATTCGCGAGCGGACTTTCCGCCGCCGAAGACGACTTCGTTGCCGCCGACACAGTAGTCCTTGTCGATCTCGATGACGATGTCCGTGTCGGCCAGTCGGACTCGGTCACCGACGGTGGGGCCGAACGATGCCACGTATTCGGACCTCGATATGTCAACCATCCAACTCTCCTCTGCATTCGCCTCGGAACCCAAGGGCGATGCGTGCGCCCTGCATGGGAACGAGTTCGACTTCTTCATCGGCATCCGGCTCGAAACGCATCGCGCCGCCGGAGAGCACATTCAGTCTCTTGCCCCAGGACCGTTCGCGGTCGAATTCCAAGCCGGGATTCACCTCGGCGAAATGGAAGTGCGAACCGACCTGGATCGGACGGTCGGAGACGTTGGCGACTCGCAGGGTCGTCACGGCCAAGCCGACATTGATCTCGACCGGCTCATCGCGGAGGAAGATCTGTCCGGGGATGACCTTGTCTGCAGCCGTGACCGGCGCAGTCGATTCCTCGCGTGGCCCCTGCCTCGAACCCGCTCCGGGTCGCCTCGGCTCGCTGGGGCCGCTGGGGCCCGATGAGGGGTGTCGTTCATGCTCGTCGATTCCCGGTTCCACCACGACGGTGGTTTCGACATCCTCGTAGTCGCGCCCGGGGTCATCGCTGGGATGTTCGGCGTCGATGTCGCGATGCTCAGGCTTCAGGTCCTCGTTTTCGAACGGGTTTGTGCCCTGCTTCTCATCGTCGGGTCCCGTTTCCGCCGGTCCGTGTTCGTTGCTCATCATTGGAGCGGTCCTGTCACGGTCACGAGTTTGGTCCCATCGGCGAAGGTCGCCTCGACCTGAACCTGGGTGAGCATTTCCGGTACCCCTTCCATGACGTCATCTCTGCTGAGCACGTGTCGGCCCGATTCCATCAGGTCGGCGACGCTGTTTCCGTCTCTGGCACCTTCTAGGAGATAGGAGGTGATGACGGCTGTCGCTTCGGGCAGGTTGAGTTTGAGGCCGCGGTCTTTGCGCTCCAGGGCCAATTTTCCGGCCGTGTAGATCATCAGACGCTCTTGCTCATACAAACTGAGAAACACTTTTCCCCCGGTGCGTTCGAAAGGTATGTATCAATTCGCAAAGGTGATGTGGAGGCTGCCTTTCACTCCGGGTGCTCGAGACCCGGGCAGGGCACGTCGAATGACGTCCTGAAGCAGCGTCTCACCCGCGAGAATACGCTCATGACTGCAACCTTACCCATCGCTTTTGGGCAGTCAAGTCCACAACGGAGGTCGTCTGCAGCCGGGGTGTCAGCGCAGCGTCGGCGCGGGGTCGGCGCAGCGTCGGCGCGGGGTCGGCGCGGGGTCAGCGTAGCGTCAGCGCGGTGTCGGCGCGGGGCCAGTTCTGCTCGAGCTCGGGGTCAGCGTGATGCCAACTCGGCGTCAGCAGGGTGCGATGAGAGTCGTGGGCAGCTGGCCCCCGAAGCCGTACGGGCCGTGGGGCGTCCTATCTGCCCGGGCATTCTGACGGCCGCGCATCCGAACGCAATCCGAGCACCGTGAGACGCCGAGTCCGTCACCTTTGATGCAGGAGGCGATCACTTTTGGTGCAGGAGGCCAGATTGTGAACTGGTCTCCTGCACCAAAAGTGATCGGTGCCCAGTCGTCTGTCCGCTGTGGTCCGCGCCCACCGCGAGCTCAACGGGAGGCTCCGGCGAATTTCCTAAGCGTGGGTGCCTGTGCGAAGAGCTTGGCGGAGAAGGTATTCAGGTGCAGGAGGTCCTTGAACCTCATGCGAATCACGGTGTATCCGAGTGCCAGCAGACGGTTGTGTCGATCGCTCTCCTTGTTCATGGCGGCCCGGCCCTCGATCAGATATTTGCCGATGCCATCGACTTCGATAATCGTCCTCGTCGCTTCATGGAGGAAGTCGACGCGAGCGACGAAGCCATTGGAGTCTCGGATACTCACCTGCTGGTCGAAGCCGTTGATCTTCAAAGCATGGAGGTTGAACGAGCAGAAACTCTCAGCGATGCTCTCGGACATCGGATTGAACGAGTCAACCATTCTTCGCGCCGAGGTCCTGCCGATCTTGAGACGCTCAACGGCGGGGTACCAGCTTTCCACAGCACGTTCACGCGCAAGTCGCTGAAAGCCTGGAGGATACCCGAATCTGAGATCAGGCTCTTCCTCGATTCCGATGAGCGAAGCTCGAAGCACTGATTCCATCGCTGCGAAACCCGCTTGCTGACCCAGTTCGCGAACAAGGTCCAGGGCAGTTCTGACCGGAGTGGTGAGCGCAAGATGGGAATACATGCATCGATCTGCTTCGTCGATCACCCGCACATGACGGGTGATTTCGTTCGATCGGGAACTGCTGGTCGGATGAATGACCGAAATCGGGCCCGGCGCCACATCGAACAGTGGAATTCCATGTATCAACGCGGCAGAGACTCCCCATACGACATCGTCGCTTCGATATCGAGAATAGCTGAGAATGCGAAGTCGGCGCAGTTGTTCCTGATAGGAGAAGTCGTCCCTCAGCTGCGCTGGCGTCTTCTGCACATGCAGGTCGATCCACGCAGGATCGTCGATGAATCCGGCGAATCTCCTGTGCCGACTATTCGAGCACCTGGCAAGGACCGTATACACTCCGCTGCACAGACGGCGCAGACAACAGGCCTGAGCCTGACGAATCACTCGTGTCGACACTCCCGCCGACACGAGCTCCCTGTAGTAGACGATGTTATGCATTTGTCGATCATGATTCGCAGAAGCCAGCGAACACCAGACGGACCAGCGTACCTGTGGAAAGGGTGCCTACATCCACAGCCATTTCGAGCACGAGTCGGCGAACCGTCCACAGGCTGCCGCGTACATGCGGAGGACTTCACCAGCTGCCGATCACATTTGGTACACAGTCCGATCATCTTTGGCGCACCAGGACAGTTCACAGACTGCTCGTCTGCATCACATGTGATCTGGAGACTGGTTCACCATCCAAACCCGCGAAGCCAGTCACCTTCCGGCGCGGCTGTCCCATGCCGAACGCCGTCGCACAGCCCCAAGGCACGATGACACCCGCCTCAGTAGTACACGGCCAGCCTGCCGCGCGGGCCGTCGATGACTTCGACGGGGGTGTCGAAGACGCGGGTGAGCACCTCGGCGGTCATGATCTCTTCCGGGGTGCCGAACTCGACGACGCTGCCGGTCTTCACCGCGCAGATGTGATCGGCATAGTGTCCGGCGAAGTTGATGTCGTGGAGGACGATGACGATGGTCCGGCCCATCTGCGTGGCGGCCCGGCGCAGATGCGCCATCATCTGCACGGAGTGCTTCATGTCCAGGTTGTTCAGAGGTTCGTCCAGCAGGACGTAGTCGGTGTCCTGAGCCAGAACCATGGCCACGTAGGCTCGCTGCCGCTGCCCGCCGGAGAGTTCGTCGATGAACCGGTCCTCGAGGTCGCTGAGCTCGAGGAAGTCGATGGCCTGGGAGATGATCTCCTCGTCGGCAGCCGTCAGGCGTCCCTTGGAGTAGGGGAAACGGCCGAAGCCGACGAGCTGGCGGATCGTCAACCTGGTGATGAAGTGATTCTCCTGGCGCAGGATGGACACGATTTTCGCCAGGTCCTTCGACTTCGTTGACGACACGTCATAACCGGCGACCTCGATCGCCCCTTCGTCGATGCCCAGCAGGCGGCCGATCATCGTCAGCAGCGTTGACTTCCCGGCGCCGTTGGGTCCGACCAGCGCGGTGACTCCCCCGGCGGGGATCTGCAGATCGACGGGACCGATTTCGACGTCGTTGCTGTAGGACTTACGGACATCGCGCAGTGTGATCACAGGCGTCCCTTTCTCATGATCACGAAGAGGAATGCGCCTCCGCCGATGACCTCGATGATGATGGACACGACGCCCTCGGCGTAGAACAGGTTCTTCATGATGAAGTACGCCCCGCCCAGGACGACGAACCCGAGGAGGCCGGCCATCGGCAGCACGTATCTGTGGTCGTAGGTGTCGGAGAACTGGTAGGCGAGCATCGCGACGAGGAAGCCGAGGAAGATCATCGGTCCGATCATCGACACGGACACGGCCATGAGGATCGAGACGAAGAACAGGATCTTCATCATCTCGAACTTGTGGTTGAGTCCCAGGTTGCTGGTCGTGTCCCTGCCGAGTGCGAGGACATTGAGCCGGGAGGAGCTCAGGTAGATCGCGGCGCAGGCGAGGAGACACAACGGGATGGAGACAGGGAGATAGCTGGAGTCCGAGTTCGAGATCGAGCCGAAGAGGCGGGCCGCGAGCACGTCGAATTCACTCGGCGTCAGGGTCCGCTGCATGAACGTCGCGATCGAGCCGAGTCCGCCGCCGATGACGACGCCGATGAGCAGCATGATCGCGATATTGCCGTATCGGCCTGAGAGCAGCCAGCCGTAGAGCGCGAGCGAGAGCCCCACCATGAGCAGCAGCTGCACTGTGAAGGGCACCAGCCCCTTGAGCTCGACGATCGCTGTGACCCCGAAGAAGTACATGGCCCCGGTTTGGATGGCAACGTACAGCGATTCGAAGCCCATGATCGACGGCGTGATGATCCGATTGTTCGTCACCGTCTGGAACGCCACCGTCGCGAACGCCTGACAAAGTGCCACGATCGCGATGACGACGAGGTTCTTCATCCGCAGCTGCGCAATGAGCCAGAATCCCTCGTCGGTGATCGGCATCGGGTTGTCCCAGGCCAGGAGGCCAAGAGCGATGGCCGCCGAGGCGACGATGAGCCCGGCCATGAGCGACCAGTACCGCCACCTGGCTTTGGACGTCGCCAACGACCCGGAGGAGCGCCGAGGTGGCGCTGAGTCCCGCTGCATCCTCGGCGTGGCTTCGTTCGGGTTTCGGGTGGCTTCGTTCGGGTGTCGCGTAGACTCTGTCGTCTCAGCAGACATGGCGCGCCTCATCCCCGCCTCCGCTGCCGCAGGAGGAGTCCGACGAACACCGCGGCGCCGACGACTCCGAGGATGACGGAGACCGGCAGTTCGAAGGGCATGATGATGACTCGGCCGATGAGGTCGCAGATCGTGACGATCGCAATGCCCGCCAAGCAGACCCAGGGTAGGTTGCTGCGCAGGTCATCGCCGCGGATCATTGACACGATATTGGGCACGATGAGGCCGAGGAACGGCAGGCTGCCGACCACCACCGTGACGACTCCAGTGGCGATGGCTACGAGGATGGTGCCGATGAGAATGACCTGATTGTAGTTGAGACCGACATTCGTCGCGACCTCTTTGCCCAGACCGGCGACGGTGAAGCGGTCAGCGGTGATGAAGACCGCGATGACGACGATGACAACGACCCACAGGATCTCGTACTGGCCGCGCAGGATCGAAGTGAAGCTGCCGGCGAACCAGATGCCCAGGCTCTGGAGCATGTCAGTCTGGACCGCGATGAAGGTCGAGATCGCGCCGACCACCGCGCCGAGCATGATGCCGATGATGAGCACGATGAGCGATGACTTGAGGGAGACTCGGCGCAGGAACATGAAGAAGACCAGCGTGCCGATGAACGCGGCGATGATGGCCCCGATCATCCGCGCCAGAATCGAAGCGTCCGGGTAGACGATGACGGTGAGCATGAGACCCAGCCCAGCCCATTCCGTGGTGCCCGTGGTCGTCGGTTCGACGAATCGGTTCTGCGTCAGCAGCTGCATAACCAGGCCGCACATGGCCATTGCCGCACCTGAGAGGACGAGGGCGATGGTGCGCGGCACGCGGGTGATCTGGAACATCTCGGCTCCCCCATCCCCGCCGAAGATATCGTAGACGCCGGTGAAGAGGGAAAACGCGAGGAGGAGCAGGACGCCGAGGACGCCCACTGCCAACTTCCAGCTCAGCAGCTGCCCCTTTGCCCCGGCAAGGCTCTTCCTCGCCGAGGTGGTCTCGGCGAGGCTGTCGCGTGTACTCGTCATTCTCTCGATCTCAATTACTGCTGGGAGGCGCTACTTCTGCTCTTCGAGTTTGTCGGCGAAGGTGTTGAAGAACTCGGTGTAGGTCTGGATGCCTTCGTTGAGATAGGTGTCCTGCGGGAAGTACATGATCTTGTCGTCCTTGACCGCGGGCACATCCTTGAGCGCCTCTGACTTCTCGAGCACCTCGGCGGCGGGAGCCGATCCCTCATCGCGCTCTTCGGGGGCGAAGGAAGCGTCACGGTCCAAGACGATCATGAGCTCGGGTTCGGAGTCGGCGATCGCCTCAACGGAGATGTCGTCTCCCTGGTGGTCCTCGCTGCTCGAGTCCACCTCGAGGGCCGGATCCAGACCGAGGATGTCGAAGACCGGTCCGACGGTGCGCCCGACCGAAGGAGCCGAATAGCCGATGTCACCCGCCGAGGTGATGAGGCCCATGGCCTTGTCATTGCTGTCATAGGCGGCCTTGGCTCGTTTCACCGAGGCGTCGTAGTCGTCGATGATCTTCTTCGCTTCGTCCTGTTTGCCGAAGACCTCTCCCAAGGTGGTCGTCTGGCGCTTGAGTTCGGAGCCGAAGTCTTCGCCATCGCGGGGATCGAGTTCGAGCACTGTGGCCTCGGGAGCCAGCTTCGCAAGGTCGTCATGGAACTGTGCGAACCGCTGGCCATTGATGATGAGGTCTGGCTTGGCTTCAACCACCTTTTCGAGGTCGGGTTCGCGGTGCGAGCCGAGGTCGAGGACCGCGTCGTCCTTCGTGTAGCTGAGACCCTCGGGCATCAGAGAGACCGCGCCGGCACTGAGTTCGATGCCCCACGTGTCGAGAGTCTCGAAGGTGCGGTTGTCTGTGGCCACCACTGACTTAGGAGGACTCGCCACGCTCTGCGCTCCATTGTTGTCCTCGATGTCGATGGTGCTGCCGGAATCGGCACCGGCACCGGTGTCATCGGCGGCAGCTTGGCCGCAGCCGGCCAGAGCGAGTGCAACGACGCCGGCCAGGGCGGTGAAACGAAGGCGAGACGAACCCATGGTGATCTACTTCCTGCAAAAGTCATTGATGTCAGATGAACGTGAACCGTGAATTAGCTTAGCCTAAGCTTCACGCAATACGTGACAGTAGTATGACGTTATTCATCTCACATCGACTCTGGAAGTAGTTCATGCGCCGGGTCAGCACCTCAGCCGTCAGATGGAGTCGATGAGACGCCTGACTTCCCGCTCGGATGCCGCAGCGGCAGTGGGGCCACCTGATCCACCGCGGTGCACAAAGGCACCGGACTCGGCGGCAATGACGCCGCCGCCTGCATAGTCATAGATTCCGAGTCCCCGTTCGGCATAGCCGTTGACCTTGCCCTCTGCGAGCATGCACAGGTCGATAGCCGCCGATCCGCAACGCCGGAGATCGTCGTAGCCGTCCATGAGGGTGAACAGCTTCGCCAGCTGCGGGCCACGATTGCCCCCGGTATAGGCGAAGCCGGTTGCCAGCAGTCTGCCGGAGAGCCCTGCCGGTGTACCGCGCAGCCGTCGAGCAGGGAGACGTTCCGCTCCTCGGACCCCGGATAGCTGCCCCTCGACGCGATAGGCCCCGCGGCCCTTCGCGCCCACCCAGGTGGCATTCAATCCCGGCGAGGCGACGAGGCCGATGAGCCACCGCTCCTCTCCAAGGCCCCGCCCGTGGGCCTCGCCTGCCTCACAGACCCCAACCGAGAATGCATAGTGCTCGATGTTGCGCACGTAGTTCACGGTTCCGTCGATGGGGTCGACATGCCACTCCAGCGGCGGGCCGTCGTCGCTCATGTCGATGAGGTCATCGCCATTGGGGTCGAAGCCGTTGAGCCTGCCCACGAACTGCGCATCGAAGAAGTCGATGGGATCCAGTGCCGACGCACCTTCCTCACCGACCATGGTGTCCGAGGGTCGAACCTTCGCCAGGTATCCGCGCACGAGTGATTCGATCTGCGCATCTGCGAGAGTCACGAGGTCGTTGGGCGAAGTCTTCGTGTCCACCACGGAAGCGTCAAGTTGCGCCCCGAGGGAGCTGCGCCAGGACACCATCTGCTCCCACGCCATCATAGATAGGTCCGAAGCGATGCGAATCAATGGCAGATCGCTGACAGCACTGGGCAGAAGGCCGGTCTCTGAACTCATGGTTCAACTCTAGTCGGCCCCGGCGGGGCCCCTCCTGTAACAACACTGCAATACAGGCCCGAGTGTGTACTTCTTGTATCTAAGCTTGATTGTGGCTGAACTCCAGGGGATTCGAGCCTGGCGAATTCGACCAACTGGTCTTCACTGCGAGGAACAGAAATCGGTACTCAGGAACCGGGCCTGCCGATCACATGAACACTCGGCCGGAAGACCTCTTCTCCGTCTCTGGACAGCCGTTCATTTAATGTCGCGTGCATGGTTCTCACATGATTTCCACAATAAAGAACTCTTGTTATCAAACAGTGATAAAACGAATGACTTAGGTCACCATTGAGCAGGCGAGGTGCCCCTCGAGCGCGAATCACGTCACTGTGATGCGCAGTCCCGACGAGCACCTCGGTCCACCGTCAGTCAGCGAGTGCTTCTACAGCGCCGCCCTGGCCCTACTTCGCGGGGGCTGGGATGGATCTCGCAGACTCGTTGCGCTGGATCTGACCATGCCTGCGCACGATCTCCTGCACCGCCTGCGAGGAGGTGCCTGCCGCCTCGGCGATGGACCCGAAGGTGGCCCCTTCTTCACGAGCGCGAAGAATCGCCATCACGTAATCGGTGTTGATTTTGGCTCGCTGACGAGAAACCTTTCGAACTGCACCAACTAAGGCTGTCTGGTCAACTGTTAATTCACGGGCGCGACGCGACATGGTTTCTTCCCTTACTTATGACTATGGCTCGATGCCAGCTAGATGTGTAGTTCCATTAAATACCACGTATATGAGAATATGCCAATAATTCCCGAATTATAGAAGCTCAGACGCTTTCTGGCTCATTTTATGTAACGGTTCGATAACGCCCACGGAGTTTCGCGTTCCTTACTGTCGGGTAATCACGCCCGCAGTCGGCACCATCCCACTCACTGTTGAGGGAGTACCTCACTGACAACCGAAGTGGCAGAATGCGGACATGACCACATTGGCTCACAGCTCCAGTGCACCTCGGAAGTCTGCGGAGACAGAGATGTCCCTCGCCGATGTCCTCTCGACCGAGCTCCGGGCCGCGGGGGTCCGCGACTTCAGCGTCGACGACACCGATCGTGCTGCCTACACCACCGACGCCTCCCTCTTCCGCCTGGTACCGCGGGCGATCGTATTCCCTCATGACGAGGCCGATGTCTCGCACACACTGGCGATCGTACGCCGGCTGGGAGTGCCCATCACCAGCCGCGGCGCCGGAACCTCGATCGCCGGCAATGCGATCGGCACGGGCATCATCCTCGACTTCTCCCGCCATATGAACGAGGTCCTCGCCCTCGATCCCGAGGCGCAGTCCGCATGGGTCCAGGCCGGATGCATCCACGCTCACCTGCAGGCACAGGCGAGGCCGCACGGCCTGCGCTTCGGCCCGGATCCCTCGACTCATACTCGCTGCACGATCGGCGGGATGATCGGCAACAACGCCTGCGGGCCACGCGCCCTGGGCTACGGGCGCACCGGCGACAACATCCTCGCGCTGATCGTCATGCTCGTCGACGGCACAGTCGTCACCCTCGACGACACCGACTCCTCAGAGACGTTCCCGCGTCTGCAAGAAGTCATCGGCAGGGAGCTGGGCACCATCCGGACGAATCTGGGCACCTTCTCTCGGCAGGTCTCCGGGTATGGGCTGGAGTCCCTGCTGCCGGAGAACGACTTCGACCTGCGCCGGGCCTTCGCCGGGACCGAGGGCACATGGGGCATCGTCCTCGCCGCGAAGATGCGCCTAGTCAAAGACCCCACCCACACCTCGGCGGTGGTGCTCGGGTACGAGGACATGGTCGCGGCCGCACATGATGCTCCCCTGCTCAAGGGCTTCCCGGTAGCGGCCTGCGAGGGCCTCGACTCGCGCATGCTCGATCGGGTCATCGAGACCAAGGGCGCCGATGCTGTCCCCCACTTGCCCGAGGGCGGCGGCTGGCTCGTCGTCGAGCTCACCGGCGAGGACGAAGCCGAACTGGTCGATGAGACGAAGCGTCTGATCAGAGAGTCGGATGCTCTGGACTCGGCGGTGCTCGGCACCCGGGCCGCAGCCGAGGTGTGGGGAATTCGCGCCGATGGGGCCGGTCTGGTCTCCCGCACCCCCGATGGACGGGACGCCCACGCCGGGTGGGAGGATTCCGCGGTTCCGGTGGAGCACCTCGGCGACTATCTGCGTGATCTCATGGATCTGCTCACCGAGCATGGGCTGTGGGGAATTCCCTACGGGCACTTCGGCGATGGCTGTCTGCACATGCGCGTGGACTTCCCGCTCGAGGATCCCGACGGACCCGAGGTGATGCGGACGTTCATGGTCGCAGCGACGAAGCTCGTGGCGCGTTATGGCGGGTCCGTCTCCGGTGAGCATGGCGACGGCCGTGCCAGGTCCGAGCTGCTGCGTCTCATCTATCCCCCGGCCGTGTTGGACCTGTTCAAGGAGGTCAAGGAGCTCTTCGACCCGCAGTTCCTGCTCAACCCGGGTGTCATCGTCGACCCGGATGCCCTCAGCGAGTCCCTGCGGCTGACCCAGCTTCCGCTACGGGAGGAGCTGCCCGGAACTTTGGTCATGGCCTACGAGGGAGAGTCGGCGGGCTTCGCCTCCGCCGTCCATCGCTGCACCGGCGTCGGCAAATGCCGCGCCGACTCCGCCGACAGCGGTGGCGTCATGTGCCCGTCCTACCAGGCCACCCGCGATGAACGGCACTCCACGCGCGGTCGTGCCCGGGTCCTGCAGGAGATGGTGTCCGGGGATCTCCTCGACTCATCGTGGCAGTCCCCCGAGGTCGCCGATGCACTCGACCTCTGCCTGTCGTGCAAGGCATGCGGCACCGAATGCCCGACCGGCACTGACATGTCCACCTACAAGGCCGAGGTCCTCCACCAGTCCTACAAGGGCAGGCTGCGCCCGATGAAGCACTATTCGCTCGGCTTCCTGCCGCAGCTGGCACGCGTCATCACACCCCTGGCCCCCGTGGTCAACCGCGTCTCGGGCCTGCCGGGGCTCACGACCGTGGCCAAGAAGTTGGCCGGGATCGACGTTCGCAGATCCATCCCGCAGTTCGCGTCGACGACATTTCGGAAATGGTGGACGAATACAGACAGCACCGCCGCCGAGGTGGGGCCCAGCACGAATACGCGTGAGGTGATTCTGTTCGCCGATTCGTGGTCGAATCATTTCGCGCCGCGCATCCTCGCCGCCGCCGTTGCCGTTCTCGAACGCGCTGGCGTCACGGTTCGCGTCATCGACCAGACCGTGTGCTGTGGTCTGCCCTTGATATCGACCGGTCAGCTCGATGCGGCGAAGGCGAATCTGGGAGCGACGATCAGTGCTCTCGATGCAACCGGGGATGTGCCCATCGTCGGGGTTGAGCCCTCGTGTCTGGCGACCCTCAAGGACGATTCGCAGAAGCTCTTGGCCGATGAGGCCTCGGCACGAGTCGCCTCACGTGTGCAGACCTTCGCGCAGTACCTGCTCAGCGTGGGTGCCGAACTGCCGAAGTTGGACGGGGTCGAAGCGCTCGTGCAGCCGCACTGCCATCAGTCGGCGATCTTCGGCACTGCCGCGGACAAGGAGCTGCTGGCCAGAACCGGTGCCGCAAGCCGATTCTTGGGCGGCTGCTGCGGTCTGGCCGGAAACTTCGGCGTCGAAGAAGGACATTACGACACCTCGGTCGCCGTGGCCGAGGTGGCTCTGCTGCCGGCCCTGCGCGACCGCGAGGCATCACTGCGGGAACAAGCACTGGTGCGGGAGGCTTCGCTGCGGGAGCAAGCGACAATTCGGGACCAGTCGGCGAATGGTGAAGAGGAAGACAGGACGAAAAGCGAAGGGGCCGACCAGACGCGGGTCGTGTTGGCCGACGGCTATTCCTGCCGCACTCAGATCGCCGACCTCAGCGACGCGCAGGGTGTGTCACTGCCGGAACTGCTGGCCTGGGGCTGGGGCCTCGAACCCACCCGATAGGCGGCGGGGCCGCCTGGTAAGCGGCGGGGCCGCCCGGTAATTGGCGGGGCTGCCCGATGAGCGGCCGGACCCGGCGGATGACGCCTGGGTTCAGGCCTTGGCGGTGAGGACCGGGACTTCGGCCTCGAGCAGGATTCGCTGAGCCTGCGAGCCGAGGATGAACTTGCCGATCGCCGAGCGCTTGCGCAGCCCGATGACGATGAGCTGTGCGTCGTGCTCGGTCACGAGATCGTTGAGAGTCCCGGGCAGATCGTCTTCGTGATCGGGCTGAAGAACCTCAACTGCGACATCCGATTCCTTGCCCAGTGCGACGATGCGGTCAATGACGTCTTGGTCGATCTCGGTCGGGGTGCCACTGGCTCCGCGTCGTTGGGAGTTGATCACAACAGCGTCGCTCGACCGAAGTTTGGCCTCTGCGAAGCCCGCGCGCAGAGCCGCCTCACCCTCAGGAGCAGGAAGATAGCCAATGAGAATCGTCATATCGATCAGTATATTGGCTCGACCCCGATTCGTTCATTCCCGTATCACCGTGAGGACATCGCACGGTCATCCCAGCTCCAGCTACCCGAACCTGCAAAAGCCCACCGCCTGCACGACGCTTTTGCAGGTTGAGGTGGCCGGCCGTGCACAGAGTGCTCATTCCGCGCGGCTGCTGCCAGTTCTGCTCACCTGGGCCGCCCGCTCGCCGAGATCGCGCAGCGCGCCCAAGAGCTCCGGTGGCTCGACGACTCGGAAATCCACGGGAGTCGCTGCGGTGATCACGGCCGCCCAAGCAAGGTCCTCGACACCGTACTCGACGCGGGCGCCGTCGTCGGTCTTCGTGATCGTCGCCGTCCTCGTCGGGAACCACGATTTGGTCTCGGCCACGGTTGCGTCGACATCGATGATCACGGTGTGGCGGTACGCGTCGGTGGTGACGGCGGAACTCACGGCCGCCTCGGCGTCGGGATGGTCTCTGGGCGCGAAGGCGAAGGTGGTTTCATGGACCTGACTCATCCGATCGAGTCGGAAGACCCGCCAGTCACTGCGGGCGAGATCCCAGGCGTAGAGATACCAATGCGCGCCGAGGACGACCATCCGCACTGGCTCCACCCGGCGTTCCATCGACTTCGCGCTCGAGCTTTCTGCGCTCATCCGTTTCACGTGGTTGAAGGTCAGGACGCTCCGGGACGCGATCGCCGAGGCGGTCGTCATGACCGCTGCCATGTCGACTCCCGGTTCGTGACCAGCAACAACAGAGACTGCCGTGCTGATGTCACCGATCGTCTGGCGCATCCCGGCAGGAAGCATCCCGCGCAGCTTCGCGGTGGCCGAATCGGCGTTCGAGGTGCCCAAGCCGGCGCCGTTGAGCAGCGCCAGGCCGAGTGCTGTGGCCAGTGCCTCCCCGGTCTCGAGCTGCAGTGGGGGCAGAACAGTGCGCGAATGAGCACGGTATCCGCCGGCCGCGCCCGAGACGGAATCGATGACATAGCCGAGCTGGCGCAGATTCGCGATGTCGCGGCGAATGGAGCGAGGCGTGACGCGAAAATGCGCGGCCAGCTCGGTCGCGGAGTAGGTCCGTCCCGAGGCGATCATCCCCAGCAAGGACAACAGTCGAGAATCAGCGGTCATAGCGGACAGTATATGTCCGCAAAGGGTTGGACACTTGTGTCACGGATCCGGACATCCGGTTCTGCACAGAGACGATCAGGAGAGATCATGCCCTTCTTCGCCCCATCAGTCACGACCGAAGCCGACGCCCAGTTCTCGTTCCTCGAACAGCAGTGCTCGCAGCTCAAGATCACCGCCCTCGGCCTCACCGACGAACAGGCGCGCAGCACGCCGACGGTGAGCGGGCTGAGCATCTCCGGCCTCTTGACGCACGCCGCCCAGGTGCTGTTCTCCTGGATCCAGCAGGTTCGCGATCCTTCGCTCGAGGTCACGGCAAACGACTATGCCGACTACAACCGACGCTTGGGCCTCGACGGAATGTTCGATGGCTCCGTTCTTCCCGACCTCGACATCGCCGATGTGGTCACCGCCTTCGAGACGGCCATGACCGAGATCGACGTGGCCCGCAGGGGCGGTCGAAGAGAACGGGACCGATCTGTCCACGGTCGTCCCGATGCCTCACAATCCGTGGATGCCCAAGGACTTCATCATGAACGTCCGGTGGATCCTGGGCCATCTCAACACCGAGATCGCCCGCCATGTCGGTCATGCGGACATCATCCGCGAGTCCATCGATGGCGCGATCGCATATCAGCTCAATGCCCAGGCCG
>NZ_JACBOT010000019.1 GCF_021532275.1 Brevibacterium sp. UCMA 11754 | reverse complement strand
CCAGACTGTCCAGCGCCGAGGTGGTCTGTGCCAGGGAGCGCATCTCCAGCCAGTGCCCTGCCAGCATGATGACGACAAGCAGCGCCAGCTCCCACCAGAAGTCGAGCTCGGCATCGAGGAGTCCAAGTGAAGAACCCCAGGAGGAGAGGAATGCGACGGTGATGGCCAGTGCGATGAGGAGCATCATCCCCGGATTGCGATCCCTCAGCTCGCTGAGCCCGCCGGTCTCCGAAACCGCATAGCCCACGAGGTGGCCGAACATGGGGCTGAAGGCGATGACCGGGATCGCGATGACGAGCATGATCCAGAACAGCCGCCGGAATTGCGCGACATGGTCGCCGTGACCAGCATGGCCACCGTGGCCCTCGTGGTCGCCATGACCCGCATGGCCAGTGTGGTCGCCGTGGCTGGCGTCCTCTTCACGCCCCGCGGGCATATGACGCACTTCGCGGTCAGCGTGACCGCTATCGGCATCGCGGCTCAGGTGCTCACCGACTCCCGAGTGACCGGAATGGTTCTCATGTTCGTGATGTGCTCCCATACCCTCAATCTATACCCCTTAGGGGTATAACCCCAAGGCTACAGAGGTGAGTTCACGCACCAGAGCCCCGCCGACGGACAGGCCTCACTGCGGCCATCGAGTATCCAACCGCATGTGCGACTGCAGGCAGTCGACACCAAACGATCGGTATTTGGTGGTCGACTGGGTGCAGAAAATCGACCGCCGGTTACCGACCGTTGGCGGATCAGGGAACGACGACCGTTGGCGGATGAGGGAACAACGAGCACCGAATCACCGTTGGCATGCAGCACAATCAGCCACTTGCGCTCACTTCGGTGTGGATAACATCGATCGCTTTGGGCTCAAACACCTCCGGTCAATACGGACGTCGAGTCCTGCGCGAGCCGACCACACTCAGCATTCGGCGGTGACCAGCACTCATACCCATGCAAGCGCTCGTTCGGTTCCCACCTGCACTTCGACGCATTTCAGCTGTGCATGACGGCAGACTGTCCACAAGGCTCCACTGGCGCCTGGACGGGCCCGACTCTCAAGTTCATTGTGGTCGGGTATGACGCATTGGCATTCTCAACCCACTATTTTCCAGAGCGCGCCGAGACCATTCACCAGGAACGACCTTGCGGCCAGGCGCATCACTGCCCACGCGCTCAAGACGAACTCCCGATACGTGCGGATCTTTCGCAACGTCTGGATCGACAGAGACGATGAGGCATCGATGCCCACTCCTCTGTGGGCAGGAGCCACCTGGCTATGGGAGGCCACCAGACTGCGCGGATTTCGACTGTTGCGCCCGGACGTTGTCGGCACCGTGTGGACGGCTGCCCGCCTCTACGGTCTCCCCGTTCCGAATCGCGTTCGGGACCACGCACTGCACATTGCTGGAGACGCCTCATGCATCAGAGTCAACCGACCTGGGATCGTCCTGCATCGCCATCAGCGCTTGAACCACAACGACTTCTTCGATCTTCCGCTTCTCGCTGTTCCGCATCTGCTGATCGAAGTCGCACCGTTCCTCGACATTTTGGAACTTGTCCAGATGGGAGATGCTGTGGTTTCCACGCGCTTCAGCGGTCCGAAAACTTCGATCGAACACCTCCGGGCCGAGCTGGCGTCCCGAAAGCAGGTGCGGAGCCGGAAGTTGCTCGAGCAGGCGATTTCACTCCTTCGAAACACAGTCGACTCACCACGCGAGACGTGGCTGCGACTGTGGATCATCAGAAATGGTTTCCCAGAGCCTCACGTCCACCCGGAGGTCCACTCGCACATCAAGAACATCACACTCCACCCGGATCTCGGCTACCCCGGCATCAAGTTGGCAATCGAGTACGAAGGCGATCACCATCGCACCTCACCGGAACAATTTGCCGGTGACATCGAACGGCGACAACTCATTGAGGCAGAAGGGTGGACGATCCTGCGGGTCTCGAAACGCACCGACATGTCCGCTTTCGGCAGGCTCCTCGCCCAGCACCTCAGCATGTAGCGCCGAAGAGCCAAACGGTCGGTAACTGGTGGTCGGCTGGGAGTCGAAAATCGACCACCATTCACCGACCGTTGAGGCACAGCCGATTCGAGGGGTCGCAGACCGGCACGGCGAGACCGTTTCGGCAGCAAAGGCGCACACACATTGCATAGTTGCGCATGTATCGGCAATACTTGCTCATGTTGTTCAACTTCGTGTCAGACTCATCCGCTTCGCTGAGAGTCGACTCGGATCATTCCCGGCTCCCTGACCGAGTCGGCCTCACTGCGGAGGATCTCATGGATCTGCAACTCATCTTGGCGCTCATCGCCGGGATCGCGACGATCGTCGTCATCGTCTTAGCGACCCGCCTCGACGCCTTCATCGCTCTCCTCACGGCAGCGGTCGTCACCGGCATCGTCGCCGGTCAGGACCTGCTCTCGCTCGTCGATGCCATCACCACCGGCTTCGGCAACACACTGGCCAGCATCGGCATCGTCATCGGCCTGGGCGTCGGAATCGGCAAGATCCTCGAGGTCTCCGGTGCCGCGGACTCACTGGCCCGTGCCTTCCTGAGCGCCTTCGGCAAGGGCCGCGAGCCTTGGGCCATGGGCACCGTGGGTTCACTCGTGTCCATTCCGGTCTTCTGCGACTCCGGCTACGTCATCATGAACCCGTTGGCCCGCTCGATCGCCCGCGTCAAGCGCGGCGGCTACGTCACCCTCGCTCTCGCCCTGGGCTGCGGCATGACGCTGACCCACCACATGGTCCCGCCGACCCCAGGACCGCTTGCCGCGACAGGCATCCTCGGCGCCGACATCGGTGCCGTCATCCTCACCGGCGTCATCTTCACCGTCATCCTCCTCCCGGTCGTCGTCATCTACGCCCGTTGGATCGGACCGAAGCTCGAACCCGTGCTCAACGCAACGGTCAAGCACGCCGTATACGGTTCGGTCACGACCACCTCGGCGGAAGGACATGCCGCAGGCGAGACCCGCGAAGGCGGCAGCGAGGATGCTGGTCACGGCGGAGTTGCCACCGCGACTGATGACAACGTAGACACCGCGGGCTCCGGTGATGCCGCGGACACCGTCAACAGCGAGACCGGTTCGACGAAGAAGCCCGGAGCCTTCCTCGGATTCCTCCCGCTCATCGTTCCCCTACTGCTCATCGTCGCCAACACCGTGTCGACGGCCATCGACAAGAGCAATCAGAATGAACTCTCCGGCGACGCCTACGAGCCTTCGTCCTGGGTCGCCCCGCTGGCGTTCCTCGGCAACCCGGTCATCGCGCTGATGATCGGCCTCGTCCTCGCCGTCTACACTCTGCTACCCCGCGTAACCTCTCGCAACAAGGTGCAGAACTGGCTGGCCGATGCCGCTGCCTCGGCGGGTCTCATCCTGCTCATCACCGGCGCCGGTGGAGCCTTCGGCATGGTGCTCACCGAATCGGGCGTCGGTGACGCCCTGGCCGAGGCGATCGCCTCGATCAGCCTGCCGGCTTTCCTCGTGCCCTTCCTCATCGCCTCCCTGGTGCGCATCGCACAGGGCTCGGGAACGGTCGCGATGATCACCGCAGCCTCGGTCACCGCCCCACTCATCGCCCCGCTGGGTCTGAGCCCACTGGTCGCGGTCATGGCCTGCACCGCCGGCTCGATGGTCTTCTCCTACTTCAACGACTCCTACTTCTGGGTCGTCACCCGCTTCACCGGCCTCGACGGCATCAACGCCATCAAGGGCTGGTCGGGCATCACCACCGCCGTGTGGGCCGGTTCCATTCCGCTGCTGTTCGTGCTCGACTTGATCGCATGAGCCAACGCAGCCCTCGTATTCTCATCGTCGCCGACGACCTCACCGGCGGCAATGCCTGCGGTGCTCTCTTCGCCGAGGCGGGTCTTCGGACCATCACCGTGACCGGGACGAGTCGGTCCGAGACGGTCAACCTCGATGACCTCCTCGACGACTACGACGCAGTCGTGCTCAACGCCGACTCCCGGCATCTGCCGCCGGAGAAGGCCGCCGAGCTCACCGAATCGCTGATCGGCATCACCAGCGACATCGACCTCGTTGCCTGCCGCATCGACACAACGCTGCGCGGCAATGTCGGCCCTTCTGCCGAGGCGGCACTCAACGCTCGTAGAAGGGCAGCCGAATCGGCCGGTGAACGGGGAGGACGGAAGAAGCGGGTGATGGGTCTCTGCGTTCCTGCGTTTCCCACAGCGGGTCGAACCACCGTCCAGGGCCAACAGCTCCTTGAGGGCCAACTGCTCGAGCACACTGAGCTCAGACACGATGTCCGCTCCCCTATGCACACGTCCGATGTCGACGCGATCCTGCGAATCGGCACCGATCTCGACGCTCACCTCATCGAGATCTCGACGGTGTTGTCCGGGCACTGGGCGATTCGGTCCGAGGTCCTCGACGCCATCTCCAATGGGGCTGACATCATCATCGCCGATGCTCTGACTGAGGACCACGTCAGACTTGTCGGATCTGTCGTCGCTTCGGTCACGAGGGAAATCGCAGAGGACTCCACCGGGGCGGACAGCTTCGGCGCCCGAGCACGGGCCGGTCTGCACAACGGCGAGATCCTCGACTGGGTGACCATCGACCCCGGTCCCGGCAGCCTCGCCCTCGCGCTGTCCCTGCTGCCGACTCGTCCCGGCGGCGCCATCCTCGGAATCTCGGGATCAGCCACTGAGGTGACACGAGCCCAGCTGGCCAAGCTCGCCGAGGATCCGACGATCGCCTTGATCCGCACGATCCTCGATGAGGAGAACCTCCCCGATGTCGACGCCACACTCGAACGGGTCGAGGAGGTCACCTCGGCGCGGGCGATCATCATCGCCACTGTACTCGAGTCCGGTGATCTGCTCGATCTCAGCAATGAGCAATCGGAGATGACGACGAAGCGACTGGCCATGATTGCGGCCGCCGTCATGAGCTCCCCCGTGATCACGGGTCTCTATACGACGGGAGGCGATGTCACGGCCATGGTGATGAGAGCCGTGGGCGCAGTCGGGATGGAGATCGAGAAGGAGATCGTCCCACTGGCCGTGGGCGGTCGCCTCGTCGGAGGAAGCGCAGACGGTCTGCCGATCGTGACGAAAGGCGGACTCATCGGGGACTCGGGTACGGCTGTCAAGTGCCTCGACTACCTCATGGCGACCTCTCGCGTCGGACAAGGATGACATTTCACAGATGAAACCACACAAGGAGACTGACATGACCGCACCCGTACTCGCCATGACCGTGGGCGACCCGGTGGGCATCGGCCCCGAGATCACCGCGACCGTGCTCGCCGAATTCTCCGGCCGCGAGGACCAGCACGGTGTCGCAGTAGCCGACCTGGCCGTGATGAAACGCGCCGTCGACGTCCTGGGACTCGACGTGGAGCTGAGAACCATCACCGACTGGTCGACACCCGCCGCCGGGCAGGGCGTCATCGACGTCTTCGACATCGGCGTGCTCGGCGATGATCTGCCGGAATGGGGCGTCGTCGATGCTCGCGCAGGACAGGCCGCAGTGACCGCGATCGAGGTCGCCACAAAGGCCGCGATGAATCGTGAGATCGCCGGCATCGTCACCGGCCCCATCAACAAGGAAGCCGTGTGGAAGTCCGGGTCGAAACACCTGGGCCACACGGAGATGCTCGGCGAACTCACCGGCGTGACCAAGCAGGACACGATGTTCGTCGTCGAGAATACGAAGGCCCCCGAGCACAAGCTCCAGATCTTCTTCGCCACCCGCCATATGTCGCTGCGCAAGGCCATCGACGCACTGACGATCGACACCCAAGTCGATTCCATCGAACGCGCCCACCGCGCCCTGCAGCTCTACGGTGTGGCCTCGCCGAGGTTGGCCGTCGCCGCGCTCAACCCGCACGGTGGTGAGAATGGTGCCTTCGGTGACGAGGAGATCGAAATCCTGCGACCCGCCGTTGAGCGCGTCGTCGATTCCGGTCTCGAGGTGACCGGTCCGATTCCAGCGGACTCGGTCTTCCACCAGGGCTTGTCCGGCCGCTTCGACGGAATCCTCTCCCAATATCACGACCAGGGCCACATCGCCTCGAAGACCTTCGACTTCGACGGCACGATCTCCGTGACCGTGGGCCTGCCGATCCTGCGCACCTCGGTCGATCACGGCACGGCCTTCGACATCGCCGGTCAGGGCATCGCCGATGCCGGCACCATGCGCTCGGCCTACACCGCCGCGATCGGCTACGCACCGTTCGTCGACGGCATCCGCGCCGAATACCTTCCCAAGTAACCAGTTCCTGCCGAAGTAGGATTTTCACCATGGCGATTCGCCCGGGCACACAGAAGCGCCGCGAGGGCATCCTGTCTCTGCTCAAGACCGGTTCGTGGACAATCTCTCGGCTGGCCGACGAATTGGAGACCTCAGAGTCGACGATCCGTCGCGACCTGCGCGAGATGTCGGAGACCGGCGAGGTCATCCGCACCATCGGCGGGGCCACTGCCGCCGGCTATGTCGAACCTCCGCTGGGACAGCGGATGGAGGCCAACGCCGAGGCCAAGGATGCGATTGCCGCGGCCGCGATGGACCACCTCGGCGAGGGGACTGTGCGCACGGTCTTCCTCGACGCCGGGTCGACGACGGTGCGTTTGGCCGAGCGCATCCGCGATCGTCGTGATCTCACCATCATCACGCGCGGGCTCGAGATTGCGCTGGCTCTTGCCCACCCCATGGGACCGAAGGTCATCATGGTCGGCGGTGAGGTCTCGACGATGTCCCATGGGACGACAGGTGCGCTGAGCGACCATGCGCTCAGCCGACTCCACGTCGATGTCGCCTTCCTCGGTGCCGACGCGGTGGATCCCGCCAAGGGACTCGGCGAGCCCACCCTCGACGAGGCCCGGACGAAGGAGCTCATCGCCGAACGCGCCAGGCACGTCGTTGTCCTCGCGGACAGTTCGAAGGCCAGACGTGATGTGGCCGCGTGGGCGCCCCTGCCTGAGGGGTGGACCTGGATCAACGAGCTTGGGGTGCATGGCCAAGAGGAAGGGTGAGCATCCTCGAGCGGCCCTCCCCCTCTTTCACTCCCTGGTCATCCCTACTCCATGGTCAGCACCAGCTTGCCTGTCGTCGCGTTCGTCTCACCTGCTTCATGTGCCTCCGCAGCATCCGTCAACGGGAACGTGGCTGCGATCGTTGCCCGCAGCTGTCTGCTTTCAACGAGTGCAGCGATCTCGAGCATGCCCGCCTGATCGGCTTCGACGAGGATGGTCTCGCCCCTGACTCCCAGGGCCTCGGCCTCCTCAAAGAGCCCTGCGGCCGGGACAGGAACCGTCGACACCATGATTCCACCTGGCTTGAGAGTCCGAAGAGAGCGCAGCTGGTAGTCGCCGCCGATGGTGTCAAAAGCGATGTCGATGTCGCGAGTCGCCTCGACGAAGTCCTCCTTGCGATAGTCGATCATCTCGTCAGCGCCCAGGCCGCGGACGAAATCGTGCTTCGGTGCACTCGCTGTTCCGATCACATAGGCTCCACGTGCCTTCGCGATCTGCACCGCCACGTGCCCCACTCCGCCGGCAGCGGCATGGACGAGAACCCGGTCACCCGGTGCGATCTTCGCAGTGTCGACCAGAGACTGCCACGCAGTCAGCGCCACGAGCGGAATGGCTCCCGCCTGCACGTGGTCGACGGTGCCCGGCTTCGATACGAAGGCTCGGGCCGGACCCACAGCATATTCGGCGTGCGCACCGACGCCGAAGGGATAGGGCAACATCCCGAAGACCTCATCGCCCGGCTTGAAGAGTGTCACTCCGACACCCACCTCTTCGACCACCCCTGACACGTCCCAGCCGAGGACGAATGGCGGATCGGGGAGGAAACGGGGGCCGCTGCGATGCTTCCAATCCGTGGGGTTCACACCTGAGGCTTTGACCTTGATGAGGATCTGGCTGGGTCCCGGCTTCGGCTTCGGCAGCTCCACCTCGTGAAGAACCTCGGGGCTACCGAATTCGGTCTGGCTCATGGCCTTCATCGTCGCTGCGTCTGAATGAGCGCTGCTGTTCTCTTCGTCCATATGCTCATCATGGCGGATGCCGAAGACCAACACCAGTAACAACATTGACGATATTCGACGGAACAGTGCCACACGGGAAGAAGCCCTCGACGAGGGTGGGGCGCCGACCCCCTCATCTCAGGCCAGGTTCTGTTCCTTGGCCATCTGCCTGACGTAGATCGGCGCTGCGAACAGTGAGGGCAGCATGACAAAGCCCACCGGCACGGCGGTGATGACGATCGCCGATTGCAGCGCGTCGACCCCGCCATCTCCCAAGCTGATGAGCACGGCCGCGGTGACTCCGACGAGCAGGGCCCACGTGGCCCGCAGCTTCGGCGATGGTTCACCGCTCGTCATGCATGACTGCGACATCGCGAACGACATAGAGTCCGTGGTCGTTGCCACGAAGGTCATCGTCAGGAGGAGGAAGCCGAGGCTGATGATCAACGACAGCGGCAGATTAGAGCTGATGGCCATGACTGCTGCGGGCAGTCCTCCGTCCATCAGCGGTTCGGAGATGGAACCGGCGGACTTCTGTTCGAGGAAGATGCCTGTGCCGCCCAGGGCAGTGAACCAGAATGTTGTGGCGATGGGAGGCAGAACCGTGGTGCTGATGAGCAGGTCCCGAACGGTTCGGCCCCTTGAGATGCGGGCGACGAAGATCGCCATCAGCGGGGCATAACCGAGGAACCAACCGAAGAAGAACACCGTCCAGCCCGAGAGCCATTCGGTGTCTCCTCGGTAAAGCGTCATGCTGAAGAAGTCGGTCATGTACAAAGCGAAGCCGCTGAAGTAGCTCTTAATCACGAACCAGGCCGATCCGACCACGAGCACGGTGGCCATGAGTGCCAGTGCCATCCAGACGTTGGCGCTGCTGAGGAATCGAATTCCGCGGCTGACACCGGAGAAGACGCTGACACCGGCGACGGCGGTGAGCACCGCAATCACAGCGAGTTGCACCGGGTAGATATCAGGGATGCCGAACAGGGAGTTCAGCCCGTAGGAGACCTGCATGCCGAGGAAGCCGACAGGACCGATCGTGCCCGCAGCGACAGAGATGATGCACACGACGTCGACGATGGCGGCGATCGGTCCGTGAGCCGCGCGTTTGCCCAGGACCGGGTAGAGCAGGCTGCGTGGCCGCAGGGGCATGCCCTTCTCTGCGGCCCGCATCATCACGATCGCGCCTAGAGACCCGAGGATCGCCCAGGCGAGGAATCCCCAGTCGATGAAGCTCGTGGCCAGAGCGGCGGCCACCGCGTCGACGGCGCTGCCTCCACCGTCGGTGAAGTGCGGCGGTGTCGTCGCATAGTGGTACATCGGCTCCGCCGCCGCCCAGAACACTCCCCCGGCCGCGAGCAGGGTCGTCATGATCATGGCGATCCAGCTGAAACGCTTGAAGTCCGGTCGTGCCTGGTTGCCCAGCCGCGCCTTGGCCCATGGGGTGAAGATGAGGATGAGAGCGATGAGGAATGTCGCCAGCAGTAGGATCTGCCAGTACATTCCGAAGATGTCCGCGCATGCAGTGAAAGCGGTGCCCACCCAGTTCGACATCTTGTCCGGAAGGATGAGGGCCAGCACGACGAAGACGGCGAGGATTCCTACGCTGGTCCCGGCGACGGGGATGTCAATACGGCTGCGTTGGACTGCCTCGGCGGGCCCAGTTGGGAAATCATGATCGGTGACGGCGGAGTTCGCCTCCTTTGCGGGAGGAGGTTCTGCATCCGTCTCGGGTGATTCCGAAGGGTTTCTGGTCTGGTCCACGTGTCTTGCTGCCTTCCGAGCCCCGCTGACCGAGGTTTCGGCAACAGGACAGTCAGTTGAGTTGAGCATTCTGTCAGGATTCGCAGCGCTCAAGTCTAGGCGACCGGGTGGACGAGCAGTCATTCTCTGAGCACGAAACCATCTGGATGTGCGGCGACTCACTCGATAGCCTTGACTGTGTCATGCCAGGGCAGGCACTGGCCCTCTTCTGTACTTTGCTAACGTCTGGGCTGAGGCAGCAGAACCATCGGCACCGGCGAGTGGCGCATGATGTGCGTGGCTGTGGAGCCGAGGAACACACCGTGCATGGCAGACGCGCTCGATCCGGCGACGAGGATGTCCCCGTCCTGCCAGTCGAAGGCGTTGACCGCACTCGACCAGCGGTCGCCGGTGACGATTCCCGTCCCAGTGACGGAGACCGCGTCTTCGCTGCTCTCGATCGCGGACACGATCTCTTTGTGTCCGGAAGTGACCTGGTCCCGCCAGTGGGAGTACATACCGTGGTCGGTGAATGCTCCCAGGCCGGTGGGTCGAGAGGGTCTGACGGTGAAGGTGACAACCTCGACTCCGATGCCCAGCCAATGAGCCAGGCGCGCCACGGAATCGTAATACCTCTCCGTTCTACGCGAAGGGTCGACAGCGAAGACCAGCCGTCGGAACTCGGCACGGTCCGAGTTGTAGCCGCGACGAACCAGTGCGATCGGCAACGGCGAGGAATGGACCAAGCGGTCAGTCGTGCTGCCGAGGACGATGCGTCCCAGTGGCCCACGCACCGAGGATCCGGTGATGAGGACCTGTGCGTTGTGGTCGATGGCTTCGGCATGGAGCACTCGGGTCACGGAGCGACCGGATCGGGTGACCACCTCGGCGTCCACATCCTCGGGAAGGGCTCCCTTGGCATCGGCGATCGCCTGGGAGGACATGTTCTTGATCTCCTTCTTCCAGTCATCGGAGACCCCGGAGGAGTCTGACATCCGACTGGATGAGAACCGGTCCTGGACCACGAGGCCGAGGATGAGCGGTTCGCCCGTGGCCCGGGCGAGGGTGGCGCCGAAGCGCGCAGCGGCGCGGCTCTTCGTATCGACACCGAATCCGACGAGAACGCTCATGTCAGCTCCTCCTCACGTTCCTGGCGAGCCAGACGCGACTTCCGGTACCCGTAGGCGAAGTAGACGACGAAGCCCAGAAGCAGCCAGACGATGAATCGCAGCCAGGTCTCGACGGCAAGGCTGGCCATAAGCCCCAGCAAGCCATGACAGAGACAATGGGCAGGATGGGCACCCAGGGGGCCCGGAATGGGCGCTTCATGTCCGGCGAGGTCTTGCGCAGAACAACGACGGCGATGGAGACGCCGACGAAGGCGAGGAGCGTTCCGATGCTGACCATCTCCGCAAGTACCGCGATCGGCACCAGCCCGGACAGCAGCACCACGGATCCGACCGTCAGCGCCGTCATCAGCACCGGTGTGCCCCAACGGGGGTGGATGCGGGAGAAGATGGGCGGCAGCAGACCGTCACGGGAGAGGGCGAAGCCGATGCGTCCCATTGCGACGATATCGACGAGGATGACCGAACTCAGCCCTGCCACGGCCGCGATGCCGATGAGGATGCCTGCCCACCCGAGCCCGTTCTGGGTGAAGACATCGGCGACGGCATCACCTTCGGAGAGTTTGCTGTAGTGGACCATGCCGGTGACGACGAGGCAGACGCCGACATAGAGGACGGTGCCGATGGCCAGTGTGCCCAGCAGGCCCATCGGCATGTCCTTGGCCGGTTTCTTCGTCTCCTCACCGAGGTTGGCGATGGCTTCGAACCCGGAATAGGCGAAGAAGACAACGGCAGCGGCGACGAAGACCCCGACGACACCGTAGCTTGAGGGCTCGATGCCAGAGACGAACTGCCACAGCAGGGCTTGAAGGCCTTCGGCCGAGCCAGCTTCGACCGGCGCCGAGAGCGGGATGAAGGGCACGAGGTTCGCGGTTTTGATGTAGAAGACGCCGACGACGATGACGAAGACGCAGACGAGGACCTTGATGATGACGAGACCGTTGGTGACCCACTTCGACTCGCGAATGCCGCGCATGGCCACCCAGCCGAGGACGAGTGAGATGAAGATGGCGCCGAGGTTGACGATCGATCCCTCCTCAGCGAACCGCGCCGGTGGGAGGTTGAAGACACCAGCGATATAGCCCGACCAACCGCGGGCGACGACGGAGGTGCCGAGGGCGAACTCGAGGATGAGGTCCCCCAAGCGAAGATCTCACCGATCGTGGAGTAGGCGTAGGAATAGGAGCTGCCTGCTGTGGGGACAGCGGCTACCAGCTCGGTATAGCAGAGCGCGGCCAGCAGGACCACGGCCCCGGCGATGACGAAGGAGATCATCACGGCCGGCCCCGCATGCTCCTTAGCCTCCAGCCCGGTAAGGGTGAAGATGCCGGTGCCAGCCCTCCAGATAGTTCACGGCCCAATTCTCTCTATGACCCACGTCACAGTCCTGGCAGCTTACACCCGGAATGCACACAATGACGGACACGATGGAGCGCGAACACTACTCTCAACTCACCCCCGACCGAAGTCCGCCACCAAAGCGAATTTCTGTCAACCGTCGGAAGATAACGATATCTATAGGGTTCCCTGTGAACCTCGACGCACGATCAGATTTCACGTGTTTTTCGCATACCCGCTGGTCAGGTCCTCGTAGCATTTGAGGATGCCCACAGACACGCCGATGGCTTGACAGCATTTTCGCTTTGATTCGCTCAACAGATGCTCGTAGCGTACATAGTCGCTTCTCTCATGAGGGCCATCACAATGTTGGCCCCACACGATCGGAGGAACACGTGAGTAACTCCAACACGCACCCCGAGGCCAAGCTCCCCGCGGCCCCACACGAGCCGGACCTCAAGACGGTCCGCAAAGCAGTCGCCGCCTCGGCGGTCGGCAATGCCACCGAGTGGTTCGACTACGGCTTGTATGCGGTCTCGATCACCTACATCACCCAACACTTCTTCCCCGGCAGCCACGGCCAACTCCTGGCGCTGCTGACCTTCGCCGTCTCCTTCATCTTCCGCCCGCTCGGCGGCATCGTCTGGGGACCGATGGGTGATCGCCTCGGGCGCAAGACAGTGCTTGCGCTGACGATTCTGCTCATGGCCGGATCGACATTCCTCATCGCCTTCCTGCCCAGCTATGCCACAATCGGCGTCGCCGCACCGATCGTCCTCGTCCTCCTCCGCGTTATCCAGGGCTTCTCCTCGGGCGGAGAGTACGGCGGTGCCGCGACGTTCATGGCCGAATACGCCCCAGACAAGCGCCGCGGATTCTTCGGCAGCTTCCTCGAATTCGGCACCCTGGCCGGCATGGCCGCCGGTTCGCTCTTCGTTCTGCTGCTGCAGTTGGGTCTCGGTGAAGAGACCATGATGGATTGGGGCTGGAGGATTCCCTTCGTCTTCGCCGGCGTCCTCGGCGTGGTCGGTCTCTACATGAGGACCAAGCTCGACGAATCCCCTGTCTATGAGGAGCTCGACGACAACGACCAGGGCAAATCGGTCAAGGAGGTCTTCCGCATTCTCTTCACCGACTACTGGAAGCAGCTGCTCATCCTCGGCGGCATGGTCGTCGCCGTCAACGTCGTCAATTACACGCTGCTGTCATATATGCCCGCCTACCTGCAGGATCCGGTCGGCATGGACTCGAACTCCGCGCTGACGGTGATGTTCCTGGCCCAGGCGTTCATGATGATCCTCATTCCGTTCGGAGGAATACTCTCAGACAAGGTCGGACGCAAACCAGTCTGGTACTTCTCTCTCATCGGCCTGTTCGTTGCAGCCATTCCGATGTTCATGCTCATGGCCAACGGCTTCGTCTGGGCACTCATCGGCCTGGCCGTTCTCGGCGTCCTCTACATTCCACAGATCTCGACGATCTCGGCCACGTTCCCGGCGATGTTCCCCGGACCGGTGCGCTTCGCGGGATTCGCGATCTCCTACAACGTCTCGACCGCAATCTTCGGCGGCACCGCGCCCTCAGCCAATGAAGCGATCATCGGGGCCACAGGGAACACGATCGTGCCCGCCTACTTTGTGATGGGTGCCTGCGTCATCGGCTTCATCGCAACCATCTTCATGAAGGAGACGAAGGGTGCGTCACTGCGCGGCTCCGGTCTTCCCGAAGAGGGCGCCGATGTCGTCTTCGAGGAACAGGAACTCGTCGACGAGTCGAGGTGAGAGTCGACCGAACCCAACGAGCTGCTCAATCAAAATCATTCATTGGTGCTGCTCACCGTCGGCAGGACGGTCTCTGCAATTGCCAACACAGCAGACAACGATGCACTTCCATGAGTCTGCAGGTGTGCAAGATAGACCACCGACGACTCGTCGGCAACGTCGAGTGGAACTGTCACAGTGCCGGGCTCACGCATGGTTGCCGCGACCGAGTCAAAGGTGATGGTGATTCCCATGCCCGCTGCGATCAGAGCAGAAATCGTCTGAGCGTCTGGAAGCTCTAGAATCACCCGAGGCGAGAAGCCCGCGTTGTGGCACAGTCGGATTGTCGTCTCGCGAAGCGTCGAGTTCGGATTCGCTGGGAGAGAGAGCAGGTCTTCACCTGCCAGTTCATCGACGCGAATGAGTTTCCTCCGAGCGAGACGGTGCGAGTCAGGCAAGGTGACGACGGGGCGTTCGATCAGCACGGGCCGCCCGGTGATGGTCGGTGGTTGCCGGGTCCACCTCACAAGAGCAAGATCGAGGCTCCCATCAGCCAACCGGGTCAGTCCTTCGTCGGCGAAGACATTGGACTCAATGGCGAACGTGATGCCGGGATGGTCTTCGTATGCCGCCGCCACCAATGAGGCGGCCATGCCACGCGAGGACGCGCGTGCAAATCCGAAGCCCACTTGCCCGACTTCTCCAGCCGCCGCGCGCTTCACCGAATCGACCGCCACTCGCGCCAGACTGATCATCTGTCGAGCTGGTTCGAAAAGTGCCAACCCTGCCGGCGCCAGGCGCACGTTTCGAGTAGTCCGCTGGAACAGGGTGGCGCCGAGCTCAACCTCAAGTTGCCGAATCGTCCGACTCAGCAACGACTGTCCCATCCCCAGACGCTCCGCAGCCCGGCCGAAATGCAGCTCTTCTGCGAGCGCCATGAACACACGCGCCTGTTGAACTTCCACTCTTCACCTTCCACGCCGGTGGTCTGAAATTCTAGACCTTGTTGAGCATCGCTTCTTACAGATCAGCCGAGACCTTCCACTCGGCCCACTTCTTGGGAATGTCGTCCTTATTCGGTTTGGTGTCCATGAACTTCTTCCATTCCGCGCGAAGCTTCTCGCCTCGCTCGATCAGCTCGTCATTGCGCTTCTGCGCTTCGTCCGTCCACTGACCGTTCTCCTTGAGCCATGCGATAGTACCCGGGTGGAAGGGAATGACTCGAGGCGTGGTCTCAACATCATCGGGCTTCCACCTCGGCGTATTGAGCGTTGACGCTTTGTACTTCGGGAATGTCGATGCCATCGAGCTCACCAGCTTTTTCACCTCGTCATCCGACGCATCCGCGTACGTGGAAATCGGCAAGGTGTAGACGAATCCATGTGTGCTGGTGCCCTCCTCCTGACCTGGCGCATCTTCGAACGGCAGGATGTTGAGCTGCGGTGCCAGCTCGTGCACCCGTTCGATTCCCTTTTTGTCTTTGGGATCGAGTTCAATCCAACTGACGTCGAACTTCGACTCGAGCTCGAAGAGCGAAGAACCATAGACCTGCTGATAGAGAGCATCGATCTGGCCGGATTCTAGCGCCGCCGGCTGCTCCGAATAGGCGACGTCGACCAGCTCCACATCGTCCAGGGTCAGCCCCGCATAGGCAAGGTAGGCTTCGATCTTTCCGTTCACTGATGGGTTTGCGGTCACGTTGGGGATCTTCTTGCCCTTGAGATCGGCGGGGGTCTTGATCCCATCAGACTTGCGTGTGAGCAGCGAGTGCGGCGACAGCGGCGCCCAGACGACGCGCAGGTCCTGTGGCCCCCAGTTCTCGCTGGCGAACTCGTTCTGCCCCTCGAACCCGAAGATGTACTCATCACCAAGCCTGCCCATCTGGGCGATCCCGGCCTTCATCGGGGCCAGTCGGCCGATCGCCGTGTCGGAGGTGATGATTCGCAGTCGCGCGTCGGTATCTGTCGACACCGCATCCGTCACTGCGGCCAAGTCCGCATAGGTCGACGTTCCAGTGCCATAGGTGGCGAATACCAACGGGTCGCGGATCCCGTTCACCTTCTTCGTCGGCGGGGTGCAGGCGCTCAGTGCCAGCGTAAGAGCTAAGAGAATTGCGAGTAATGCGCGAAACTTCATTGTTCGGCCTTCCACATCGGCATGGATCACGGTGTCGTTCTCAGTGGCACGAGCGAAGTCTCAGAAATCAGACACGGACGCCCCGCTGACATATTGCAGAATATATGAACCTAGATTATTGTCATTCAAGTAATATATGCAACACACCACACTATTCGTCCGGGCACGTCCGCAGCTTTCAAGGAAGAAGTGCAGACGTTCGCGCCGACGGATCAGACGCAGCACCACGACACCGCCAGCGCCCAGGCCGCGAATCAGTTGAGGAACGACAATGAACGTCCGAATCACCCCTTTCTGGAAAGCCACCGTCATCACGCTCACCGTGATCGGTGTGCTCATTGCGATGAACCAGGCGTTCTTCTGGAATCCGGGCGGAATCTCGCTGCTGAAGAACGCGTACATGTACGCCGTCCTCGCCGCGTTCCTTCCCATCGTCTTCATCGTCTTCCCTACGAAGAAGTCCCAGAATGACAGACCGGTCTCCATCTACGACATCGCGTTGGCCCTCATCACCTTGGCCACGTGCGCCTACTTCTGCGTCAACGCAGAAAATATCGTGACCCTGGGATGGGACTACGCACCGGTGCCCACTGCCTCAGCACTGTCATTCGTGTTCTGGATCGTGGTGCTCGAAGCTCTGCGCCGCACGGCTGGCCTCGTCGTCACGATCATCGCCCTGGTCTTCTCCCTGTACCCCATATTCACTGCCTACATTCCGATCCCATTCCTGCAGGGAATCCCCTTCGACATCAAAACTGCCGCACAGATCCATGCCATGGGTGTGGACTCCATCCTGGGACTGCCTCTCCAGACCGGTGCGACTATTCTCGTCGGCTTCCTGCTCTTCGGAGTCGCACTTCAGCACTCCGGCGGGGCAACGTTCTTCTACGATCTGGCGATGGGTCTGTTCGGCCGTTTCCGCGGGGGCTCCGCCAAAGTCTCAGTCATCTCTTCGGCATTCATGGGGATGATGAGTGGGTCCGCCGTCTCCAACGTGCTCACCACTGGTCCGATGACCATCCCGGCGATGAAGAAGGCGGGCTTCACCGGACGCTACGCGGCCGGAATCGAAGCGACGGCCGCCACCGGCGGTACGATCATGCCGCCGATCATGGGCACCGCCGCCTTCCTGATGGTGTCCTTCGTCGGCGTCCCATACGGACAGATTGCCCTGGCCGCTGTCATCCCGGCTCTTCTGTACTACATCGGAATCTTCGTTCAGGCTGACGCCTATTCTGCCAAGTCGGGCTTGAAAGGCGTTGCGAAGAATCTTCTGCCCAACGTCGGCAAAGTCGTTGTATTCGGTTGGGCTTATCTCGCGGCTCTCTTAGGCCTGGTCCTCCTCCTGGTGATCCAGAAGAATGAGAGCCAGGCTCCCTACTGGATCGTTGGATTCCTTCTCGTCGTGGCAGTCTTCTCCAAGAAGTACCGCATGGGCATCAAGGGATTCGGAGAGTTCCTCTACAGCTCGGGCAAGACAATTGCCGAGATCCTCGGCATCATCGCCGGCGTCGGATTGATCGTCGGGGGCCTGTCGATGACCGGAGTGAGCTTGTCGCTGGCTCGCGAACTCGTCAACGCGTTCTCCGGCAACCTCATTCTTGTCCTCATCGCCGCAGCCATCACGTCGTTTGTCCTGGGCATGGGCATGACGGTCTCCGCAGTCTATGTCTTCCTGGCCATCGTCATGGCTCCGGCTCTCGTGGAGCTGGGAGTCAATCCGATCGCCGGTCATCTCTTCGTCATCTACTGGGCAACGGTTTCCTACATCACTCCCCCTGTTGCCCTCGCATCCTTTGCCGCGGCGAACATCGCGAGAACTCCACCGATGCAGACTTCCCTGGTCGCGATGCGCTTGGGTGCCGTGAAATATGTGGTCCCATTCGCCTTCGCGCTCAATCCTGCCCTCGTCGCACAAGCACCGTTGCCCGAAGTCCTCATCACCTTCGTCTTCGCCATCGTCGGGGTCTTCTTCCTCGGATGCGCCTTCGAAGGCTGGCTGGTCATCGTCGGACGTAGGCCCAACTGGGTGATGCGGGCCCTCCTCATCGTGGCTGGATTGCTTACATTTGCGCCAGAGTTCGCATTCTCGGTCATTGGCGTAGCCCTCGGAGCCGTCTGCTTCTTCGTCACCCGCTTCTGGAACCTCGGGGGCGAGCACACTCCGCTCGGAATCGACAAAGACGCTCCATCAGAAGAATCCATGCTTGCTGAGAAATAGTCCTATCCTCGGCTAGTCTCGAGCCATGGTCACGTTGATTCCGCAGCAGCCTGATTTCAATGGTTCCACCGCCGAGGCGGCAGTGTGGAATGCCCTGTGCGAGCAGCTTCCCGACGACACGACGATGGTTCACGGCCAGCGCCTGACCGGGGACGATAAGGACGTCGAGATCGACATCCTGGTGCTCTGGCCCGGGTTCGGCATTGCCGTCATCGAGGTCAAGGGCGGTCGGGTCGGCGTCGAGGATGGTCGTTGGAACACGCAGGATTCCCAGGGTCATCGCAATCGACTCAAGGTCTCCCCGCTCGAGCAGGCGATGGTCGCCAAGCACACCCTCGTCGACTACCTGCGGACTAGGGTCTCAACGTTGCCCGGGCCCATCAGCCATCTTGCGGTGCTGCCCTACACTCAGCTGCCCGAGGACTGGGACCAACCGGACGCACCTCGGCGCCAGCTCGTCGACTCCACGCAGCTCGGGTCGGTCGCCAATGTCATCTCCACCCAGTTGAGATACGACTTCAACCCTGAGCGCGACAGTATCTCCACTCCCCACGTATTCGTCCTCAAGAACCTACGTCGGACGAATCAGGCGGTGGAGAATGTCAGCCTCAGGGCCACGGAGATCTCCGACCGCGCCGATGAGCTCAGCCGGGAACAGGCGAAGCTCATCAGCATTCTGCGCCATCAGAACCGGGCCGAGATCAGCGGCGGTGCAGGCTCGGGCAAGACCTACCTGGCGCTGCTCAAGGCCCAGTCGCTCACTCGCGAAGGCAGACGGGTCGCCCTCATGTGCTATTCCCGCGGCCTGGGCCGGTTCCTCCAGCTCTTCACCGCCCAATGGCCCGAAGGCGATCGTCCCGCATACGTGGGCCTGTTCCATGATCTGCCGATCTCGTGGAGAGCGGCACCCGGCAGCGATGACGATTTGCGAATACTGGGAGCGCCGCCTGCCGTTGCAGCTCAAAGACCTCGCGGACGAGCGTCCGCGGAAGATGCTCTTCGACGCGATCGTCATCGACGAGGGCCAGGACTTCAGCCTCCTGTGGTGGGAGGCCGTCCAATCGTGCCTGCGCAATCAAGTCGACGGCACACTCTACGTCTTCACCGACGAACGGCAGCGGATCTTCGGCCGTGAGGGCGAATCCCCGATCACGATGAACCCGATCCAACTCGATGAGAATCTGCGCAACTCCGAGCAGATCGTGGCCGGCTTCCCAGGTCGAAGCTCTCATGGATGCCGGCTGGAAACCCCGGCGACATCGCATTGCTGACCACAGGCAGCAGACATCCCGAGCAGCGATCGATCGTCGAGACCGAGGGAACGTCGGCCTACTGGGACCAGTTCTTCGCCACCGAAGACGTCTTCTACGGCCACCACGTCCTCGGGTTCAATGGCCTCGAACGCCCCGTCGGTGACATGAGTGCCTTCGGCCAGGTCTACGGCGCCTGAAGACGACTGACTGCTCTCCCCCAAGTGCGATTCACCCAGCTTTCGTCGCAGGGTCTGCCATCGTCGCAGGGTCTGCCAGCGTCGCAGGGTCTGGCAGCTTCCGCTTGACCAGCTTCCCGGTCGGAGTTCGCGGCAGTTCCGGCACGAAGTAGAACTCGCGGGGAATCTTGAACCGGGCCAGGCGATCGACCAGCCAGCTGCGGATCTCGTCGGCCTGCCCCGCCTCGGCGACATCATCAGCCAACTGCACAAATGCGACGGGAACCTGGCCCAGTTCGACATCGGCCCTACCCACCACAGCTACATCGTCGATCTGGGGCCGCAGGGCGAGCTCATTCTCAATCTCCTGCGGGTAGATGTTGACTCCCCCGACGATGATGAGGCCCGTGCTGCGCTCGGCGATGTAGAGGAACCTGTCCTCGTCGAGGTAGCCCATGTCCCCTGTCGTCGCCCACGTGTCCGGATGATCCGGGTGCCTGGAGGCCGCGGTCTTCGACGGGTCCTTGTAGTACTCGAACAGTGCCGCCGTGGCTTCGAAGTAAATGACTCCGATCTCCCCGGGCGGCAGCTCCTCACCGTCGGGTCCGCAGATGTGGACGATGCCCTTGACCCCGTCACGGCCGACCGAGCCCGGTCTCTCCAGCGCCTGCTGGCTGTCGATGATGGTCATGCCGTTGCTCTCGGTCGCGGCATAGTACTCATAGATCACCGGGCCCCACCACTCGATCATTGCCCGCTTGACCTCGGGCGGGCACGGTGCGGCGGCATGGATGGCCACCTTCAGACTGGAGACGTCGAAGGAACGTCGCACCTCGTCGGGCAGTTTGAGCATCCGGATGAACATCGTGGGCACCCACTGCGAGTGCGTGACACGGTGCTTCTCGATCAGGCTCAGAGCCTCCTCGGCGTCGAAGCGGGGCATGACGACGACGGTGCCGCCCTGGGAGTGCGTCGTCATCACGAACCGCAGAGGTGCCGCGTGGTAGAGAGGCGCGGGAGAGAGGTAGACCGTCTCATCGTCGAATCCGTAGAGGGTGCGGAACAAGCTGATGAGCGGAACGTCCTCGTCCCCGATGAGCAGATCGGTGGCTCCGGGCAGGATGCCCTTCGGTCGTCCGGTCGTGCCCGAGGAGTAGAGCATGTCGTCACCGCGAGGCTCGACCTCGGGCTGATCCGCCGAGGCGGCCGCGAGCACCGCTTCATACTCATCCCAGCCGGCGAAGACCTCCCTCGCCTCACCGTCGGGGGCGACATCGATGCGGATCCGGTTCTCGACCTGCTGGCACTCGGCGGCGACCTCGCTCGACTTCTCCAACCGGGTCGACAGGAGAATAGCTCGGGCATCGCAGTCATCGACGATGTAAGCCGATTCCGCTGCAGTCAGGTGAGAATTGACGACCGTGATGATCGCCCCTGTGCGCAGGGCTGCCCACAGGGCTTCGATGATCTCGAACCGGTTCTCTGCCATGACCGCAATGTGATCGCCCTTCTCAAAGCCTACCGAGCGCAGGTGGTTGGCCAGCCGCAGGGACCGGTCCTCGAGTTCGCCGAAGGTGAGCACCGCCTCGGTGTCAGCCATGATGAGCGCGGGTTTGTCGGGGTTCCTCGCGGCCCATTTTCCTGGATACATGTCACTTCCTTGTCATCGTCGACATCGGTGGTCATCGAGTCGGTTCAGGCTCGGTCCTCGGCAGGTGCATCGGTCAGGAGGGATCGTGCGATCTGCTGCCAGGTTGCGATCATCGGTTCGGTTTGGGGGTCGAGGTGGGAGAACGTGTAGGTCACGGCCATCCCTCGCATGCTCGAGAAGAGCACGGAGAACATGTGGTCGTACCCTGCCTGTGCTGCGATGACAGGGCCGAACAGCTCGCGGGCGTTCTCCCTCACTCTCTCGAACACGTTCTTCTCGTGCGCTCTGACCTTGTCGGCGAGCGCATCGTCGGTCCGCGACGCGATCCACAGCTCGAGTGCGGTGAAGAAACTCGAGTGCATCAGTCCCGCCCACAAGGTCGTCACGGCCCAGTCGGAGCGCGGTCCCACCTCACCGGCGGGCGGACGCTGTCTGACCAGGGAGCGGCTGAAGTCGTCGGTGCGGTCCTCGAGGTTCCGGTTCAGACGCTGCTGCCCGAGGCGCGTGACCGCAGCTGTGAGCAGCTCCCGCTTCGACGGAAAATGGTGCAGAAGCCTGCCCCGGGTCACGCCGGCCTTGGCCTGGATCTTCATCGTGGTCGTCGCCGAATATCCTTCGGCGAGAAGGCATTCGATCGTCGCATCGAGGATGAGTTCCTTCGATCGCGCGGTCCGATCCGCCTGACCCACGCGGTCGGGCTGCCTGCCTCCGGCTTCGGGTGCTTCGGGCTGACCCACAGTCACTTCGGGGCCATCCGGATCGCACCGTCGAGCCTGATGACCTCCCCATTGAGCATCGGGTTGGACACGATGTGCTCAGCCAGTGACGCGTACTCATCGGGCTCGCCGAGTTCGGCGGCCGCATCGTCCCCGCGTGCGCTCGGCAGATCGACAATGAGCACTTTTCCCCCGGCCGCCAGCAGTCGCTTCGCCGTGGCCAGGCCGAGCCCCGAGGCTCCGCCGGTGATGAGAGCAACCTGGTCGCGAATCTCCATCTGATGACTCCTCTGCATTCGACTCTGCATCCGCCGAAACCACTACCTGGCGAACTTACGGTCTGTCTTGACTGTTTCTCGTCTTCGTGAAAATCTTAACGCACATTCAGTTGTCTGGGTCACAGAGGAGCACAGATGAACGACGCAGTCATCGTCGCCGCACGACGCACACCGACCGGCAAGCGCAAGGGCATGTTCTCGGGCATCCATCCGGCCGACCTGGGCGCCACTGCCGTGGCCGATGTCGTTGCCCAGACCGGAATCGATCCGGCAGCCATCGACGACGTCATCTTCGGATGCGTGTCCCAGTCCGGCGAACAGACCGGTGACATCGCGCGCACCGTCGCGCTATCCGCCGGGCTCCCCGAGTCAGTGCCCGGCGTCACCGTCGACCGGCAATGCGGCTCCTCGCAGCAGGCCGTGCACTTCGCTGCGGCCGGGCTCATCGCCGGTCAGTACGATGTCGTCGTGGCAGGCGGCGTCGAGTCGATGTCCCGCGTACCCATGGGCTCATCTGCCGCCGGCGCGTCCCCATACGGTGAGAAGTTCAACGCCCGCTATGACAACGTCAAGCCGAACCAGGGCATCGGCGCTGAGATGATCGCCGAACAGTGGAAGCTCAGCCGCACCCAGCTCGACGAACTCGCCGTGCGCTCCCACGAACTCGCAGCCGCAGCCACCGATGCCGGTCGCTTCGACTCACAGATCATCCCCGTCCCCACGCAGGCCGGAGAGGTCAGAACCGATGAGGGCATCCGCCGCGGCACCAGTGTGGACACGCTGGCCGGTCTCGACACTGTGTTCAAACAGGACGGCGTCGTCACTGCAGGCAACGCCTCCCAGATCTCAGACGGTTCGGCAGCCCTGCTGCTGATGGCCTCGGCCAAGGCCAAGGAACTTGGCCTGACTCCGATTGCGAAGGTGCACACAGCCGTCCTCGCCGGCGCCGATCCCGTCATCATGCTCACCGGCCCCATCCCCGCGACCGCGAAGGCGCTGAAGAGATCCGGGCTCTCCATCGACGACATCGGAGTCTTCGAGATCAACGAAGCCTTCGCTTCGGTGCCCCTGGCCTGGCTGGCCGAGACCGGCGCCGACATCAACCGCCTCAACCCCAACGGCGGGGCCATCGCACTGGGCCACCCCCTCGGCGGCTCGGGTGCGAGGCTGATGACGACGATGATCCACCACATGCAGCAGCAGGGGATCCGCTACGGTCTGCAGTCGATGTGCGAGGGCGGCGGACAGGCCAACGCCACCATCCTCGAACTGCTCTGAAACTGCTTGAACCCGATCAACGAAGAGGACACCACCTGTGAAGAGAAACCTGTACAACGAGGACCACGAAGCCTTCCGCGGCACAGTCGCGACCTTCCTCGACCGTGAGGTCGTACCCCATGTCGAGGCCTGGGAGGAAGACCATCTCGTCGACAGATCGATGTGGAAGAAGGCCGCCGAGGCAGGCGTCATCGGCCTGACCATCCCCGGAGAATTCGGAGGGGCCGGGGTCGACGACTTCCGTTTCGAGATGGTCCGCAGCGAAGAGATCGCCCGCCGAGGTGTCGGCGGGACCACGAGTGGATGGGGCGTGTCCGACGGCATCGTTCCCGGCTATCTTCTGGCCTTCGGCACCCAGACTCAGAAGGAGAAGTACCTGCCGGGCCTGGCCTCGGGCGAGTCGATCGGTGCGATCGCCATGACCGAACCGAATGCCGGCTCGGACCTCCAGGGCATCACGACCAAGGCCGTACGCGACGGCGACGACTGGGTGATCAACGGTGCGAAGACCTTCATCACCAACGGCTATCACTGCGACTTCGTCATCGTCGTCGCACGCACCAACCCCGATGCCAAACCATCCCAGGGCACCTCCCTGTTCATCGTCGATGACGGCACACCGGGCTTCGAACGAGGACGCAAGCTCAAGAAGCTGGGCATGGATGCCCAGGACACCTCGGAGCTGTCGTTCTCCGATGTGCGCGTGCCCGCCGATGCCCTCCTCGGCGAGCTCGACCAAGGCTTCATCCACCTCATGGTCAATCTGCCGACCGAACGCATGCTCATCGGATCCGGGACGTTGGCGGGCGCCAGGGCAGCACTTGCATGGACAGGCGAGTACGTCTTCACCAGGCCGGCCTTCGGGCGGACGATCGGTGACTTCCAGAACACGCGCTTCGAGCTCGCCGAGCTCGAGACCCGCGTCGATGCCCTCGAAGCATTCGTCGACCGCTGCGCCCTGGCCCTCAACGCCGGAGAGTTGTCTCCCGTCGATGCGGCCAAGGCGAAGTACCTCGGGTCTGATCTCGAGATCGAGGTCATCAACCGGTGTCTGCAGCTCTTCGGGGGCTATGGCTACATGCTCGAATACCCGATCACCCGTGCGTTCAAGGACAGCCGCGTCCAGGCGATATTCGGCGGATCGAACGAGGTGATGAAGGAACTCGTCGGCCGCGATATCGCCAAGCGCTACCGCAGGAAGTAGTCACTCGCCTTTGACTTCGAGGAGCACCTTTCCCTGGACGCTGCGTGAGTCGAGTTCGCCGATCGCGGTCGCAGCGTCGCTGAGCGGGTAGGTGCCGTGGATCGCGGGATTGAGCTTGCCCGCAGCCACATAGTCAGAGATCGCGTCCCACTGTTCGGCGATGTAGCCGGGCCGCTCGCGGGTCGCGGCACCCCAGGCCACACCGTCGACGGAGATGTTCTTCAGCAGCAGACGGTTGACCTTGACCGAGGGGATCTCACCGGCGGTGAATCCGAGGACGAGAAGTCGGCCGTAGGGCGCGAGGACTCGGGTCGAGTCGGTGAAGCGGTCCCCGCCGACCGGGTCGAAGACATAGTCGACTCCGTTCGGATAGATCTCCTTGGTCGCGTCCTTGAAGCCCTCTGCCATGACCACATGTGTGGCGCCGAGCTCGCGCACCGTCTGGGCCTTGGCCTCGGTCGAGACCACGCCGATGACTTCGAGGCCGATGGCCAGCGCCATCTGCACCGCCGCCGATCCGAGTCCTCCGGCTGCGCCATGGACGAGGATGGACTGTCCGGCCTTCGCCTGCGCCCTCAAGCGCAGCGCGAAGTCCGCGGTGAGCACGTTCATCGGCATTCCAGCAGCGTGGGCCAGGCTGATGCCGTCAGGCACGGGCACTGTCTGTTCGTCGGAGGCGACCATGAACTCCGCGAATGAGCCTTTGCCGGGAATCGCAGCCACACGGTCACCTTCGGAGAACCGGGACCCAGGGCCCGCCTCGGCGACGATGCCGGCCGCCTCCGACCCGAGGACGAAGGGCAGGTCATGCTTGACCTGGTACATGCCCCTGGTCTGGAGCAGTTCGGGAAACGTCACCCCGGCATAGGCGACCTCGATGAGGATCTCGCCCTGTCCCGGAGTAGGCCGGTCGACTTCCGCAAGCTCAACATCGTCTGGTCCGGTCAGGGTGGCAACGCGAATGGCTCTCATGATTTCCTCACTGTGGATGAAAGAAGCGTGGGATGACCCACTCATCACTATCACATTCGGTGGTGACCGGCATCACGATTTCAGCTTGACTCCCACGTCTGGGTTGAATACTGTGATTGAAACTGAACGATTGTTCACTCGGGAGGGTCGACGTTGACCACAGCACCTGCAGGATTCGATCCCTCAACCATCGGGCGATGGCTTGAGGACCGGTTCGGAGTCACAGACTTCGACGTCGAAGTCATGTCCATCGGACGCTCAAATCTCACTTTCACGATCACCGTGGACGGACTCCCGCGCTGGGTGCTCCGACGTCCGCCGCTCGGTCACTCCGGTGGAAGTGCCCACAACGTCTCCCGTGAGGGTCGGATCATGGCAGCGCTGTCTGACAGTGCCGTGCCCGTTCCCCACGTCATCGACATCGTCGACGATCCTGAGGTCCTCGACGTGCCCTTCGTCTTCATGGATCACTGCCCCGGGTTCGCCATCAATGAACCCTCCGATTGGGCGCGGATCCCTGCCGGACCACGACCGGACGACAAGCGGACGTGCGCGTTCGGCATGGTCGATACGCTGGCGGCGATCCATCGCGTCGACATCGACGAGGTCGGCCTCGGGGATCTGCGCCGAAACGGCGGTCTCATCGAACGGCAGCTGCGACGCTGGCTCGGGCAGGTCGAAGAGATCTCCATGCGCGACATCCCCATCATCCGTGAGGTCCACGACGCTCTTGCCCAGAGAATGCCAGATCCGGCCGGCAGCCCCGTTGGTCTGGCCCACGGCGACTTCAAACCCAACAACATGATCTTCGCCCCCGACGGCAGCGTCAACGCCGTCGTCGACTGGGAGCTCACGGCAGTCGGCGAGGTGCTCACCGATCTGGGATACTTCGTCGCGATGCTCACGGTGCCCACGGACTACACGAGCATCTGGGTGCCGACCCCCGACCTCGGTTTCCCGGAAGCCGAGGAGATCATCGACCGCTACCAGGAGGTCAGCGGACACGAGGTCCACGACGTCGGCTACTACGAGGCCTTCGCGATGTGGAAGCTCGCGTGCATCCGCGAAGGTGTCTACACGCGCCTGGTGACCGGCAAGATGGGCGACCTCGACCTCGATCCGGAAACCGCCGGCGCCGGCGTCGAAGACCTCGCTCGCCAGGCTCTGACCCTTCTGGAGAAGTCATGAACGCACCTGAGAACAACACGAGAGTCTCCATCGGCGACACGAGGGTCTCCGGCAACGGTGTGAAGATCCCCCTTGCCGACAAGCGCGTCATCGTCACCGGCGGTGCCGGCGGGATCGGTGCGGCGCTGGCGACCGAACTGATCGCGCGCGGAGCCCGAGTGGTCCTCGCCGATCTCGCCCCCTCAGTCACCGACACTGCCGCGGGACTCGGCTCCACCGCCACAGTCCACGCATGGGTGGGAGACGCATCCTCGGTCGACGGAATCGACGATCTCATCGCCTTCGCCGACGACCGCCTCGGCGGAGTCGACATGTACTTCGCGAACGCCGGCATCATCGGTCCCGCGGGACTCGGTGATTCCGACGGCGACTGGGACGCCATCATCGACGTCAACCTGCGCGCCCACATCCGCGCAGCCCAAGCCCTCATCCCCCGCTGGCAGGAGGCCGGGGCAGGATATTTCGTTGCGACCGCCTCGGCGGCGGGCCTGCTCACCCAGATCGGATCGGCCGCGTATTCGGTGACCAAGCACGCCTCGGTCGGGTTCGCCGAATGGCTGTCCCTGACCTACCGCGAGGACGGAATCCGGGCTTCGGTCATCGCTCCGATGGGCGTCGACACCGACCTGCTGCGCGCCAGTGGTGCCGACGGGCCGGCACAGGCAGCAGTCACCGAAGCCGGCACGGTGCTCACGCCCGCCGCCGTCGCGAACGTCGCTCTCGATGCCGTCGAAGCTGAGCAGTTCCTCATCCTCCCCCACCCCGAGGTGCTCGACATGTACCGCATGAAGGGCAGCGACTACGACCGCTGGCTCAAAGGCATGAGCCGCTATCAGAACCGGCTCAACGAAGCGTACCGACTCAAAGAGGAGACCACACATGCTGGAAACGACTGAACGCGGCCGCGACTATCAGGAACGTCTGAGAAGGTTCATGGACGACTTCGTCTACCCCGCGGAGTCCGTCTATGCCCAGCAGATGGCCGCGGCAGACAGCCCGCACACTCAGCCGCAGATCCTCGAGGATCTCAAGGCCGAGGCCAAGAGCCAGGGATTGTGGAACCTCTTCCACCCCGATCCCCAGTGGGGGCCGGGGCTGACGAACCTCGAATACGCTCCGCTGGCCGAGATCACCGGGCACAGCATCGAGATCGCCCCCGAATCCATCAACTGCAACGCCCCTGACACGGGCAACATGGAAGTCTTCACCCGCTTCGGTACCGATGAGCACAAGGAGAAGTACCTGGGGCCTCTGCTCAACGGTGAGATCGCCTCGGCCTTCGCCATGACCGAACCCGCTGTCGCCAGCTCCGATGCCACGAACGTCGAGATGCGCATGGAGCCCACAGATGACGGATTCGTCCTCAACGGCCGCAAATGGTTCGCCTCGAACGGCATGCACCCTCACTGCCGTGTCCTCATCGTCATGGGCAAAACCTCCCCCGATGCCGAGGTGCACCGTCAGCAGTCGATGCTCGTCGTCCCGATCGATGCCCCGGGTGTCACCGTGGTGCGCAACCTTCCCGTCTTCGGCTATCACGATCGGGAGGGCCACGCCGAGATCACCTTCGAAGATGTCCGCGTCCCCGCCAGCGACATCCTCAAGGGCGAAGGCGAGGGCTTCGCGATCAGTCAGGCCCGTCTGGGCCGGGCCGAATCCACCACTGCATGCGTGCGATCGGTGCGGCCGAGCGGGCGTTGGAGCTCATGGTCAAGCGCGCCGAGGAACGGGTGACCTTCGGTGAGAAGCTGTCGTCTCGCGCGAACATCCAGGACTGGATCGCCGAGGCCCGGATCGAGATCGATCAGGCCAGGCTGCTGACGCTGCATGCGGCGGACATGATGGACAAGCACGGCAACAAGGTCGCGAAGAACGAGATCGCTGAGATCAAGGTCGTCGCACCCGCCATGGCATTGAAGATCATCGATCGCGCGATCCAGGTCCACGGCGGTGCCGGTGTCACCGAGGACTTCCCACTGGCCAGCATGTGGGCGCACATGCGCACGTTGCGTCTGGCCGATGGCCCCGATGAGGTGCACAAACGCTCAATCGCTCGGAACGAGATGAAGAAGTACCGCAAGTAGCCGGAGAAGCTGTGCAACACCCCATTCGACGATGAAGGAAGTGAAGAGATGAGCACGTGGACAGACACCCGTCCCTGGCTGAATACCTGGGGAGATCTTGCGAACGAGCCCTACACCTTGGAGAAGTCCACAACGCTGCGCGACCTGGCCGCGACGGTCGCAACGCGCGGTGATGAAGAGGCCATCAGCTACTACGGGTTCACGCTGACCTGGTCGGAATTCGACCGATACTCCACCGCGTTCGCTGCTTATCTGTCGGAGCAGGGCATCGGATTCGGCGACCGGGTCGCCATCTATGATCAGAACACTCCCGCCTTCATGATCGCCACGTACGGCATCTGGAAGGTCGGTGGTGTGGTTGTCCCGCTCAATCCCATGTATCGGGGCGAGCTCGAGCACATCTTCGCCGATGCAGAGGTGAAGGGACTCATGGTCTCGAAGGCTGCATTCCTGAATCGCGTCGCTCCGTATGCGGCGTCGCTTCCTGTGGTTGTGCTCAACGATGATCGCGGCTTCCAGACCGATGGCCCCGAGGCGATCTTCTCCATGTTCAATGAGCTTCCCGGAACTCCTGGTGAGAATCCCGGCGCGGATCAGGTGCCCAATCTCCCTGACTTCCAGGCCGTCGTCCAGGCGAGGCTGGATACCGATTTCACACCGGCTGCTCCGAATCCCGAAGACAGAGCGATTGTCGTCTACACCTCGGGAACTTCGGGCCGGTCGAAGGGAGCATCGGGGACTCATGCCTCCGTGTCGAGCAACTCTCGCTACTGTGTGCGGACACCGTCGTTCGAACCTGGTGACGGCTTCCTCACCTTGGCCCCCATCTTCCACATCACCGGGTTCGTCTGCCAGTTCATCGCTGGAGTCAGCGGTGGCGCACGTCTGGTCCTCAACTATCGTTTCGACCCTGGATCGCTTCTCGAACTCTTCCTGCGCGAGAGGCCGACTTATATGGCCGGACCGGCGACGGTCTATACCGCGATGTTGGCTCATCCGTCCGCGACACCTGATCACTTCTCATCGTTCAAACGCATCATGTCCGGGGGTGCACCGCTGCCCGAGGGATTGGTGAACAAGTTCGAGCAGAAGACCGGCGTCTACATCGGCCAGGGATATGGGCTGACAGAGACCTGCGCGCAGGTCGCCACCGTCCCACCTGGACTGCGAGCACCGGTTGACCCTGACAGCGGCAATCTCTCCTGCGGTCTGCCCCAACCGGACACCATGATCCGCATCCTCGATGACTCCGGCGAACCGCTGGGCCCCGATGAGATCGGCGAAGTCGCCATCTCGGGACCTGAGGTCGTTTCCGAATACATCAACAATGAGAAGGCCACAGCCGAACAGATCCCGAATGGGGAGCTGCGCACCGGCGACGTCGGATACATGAATGAGGACGGATGGCTCTTCATCGTCGATCGCAAGAAGGACATGATCAACGCCTCCGGGTTCAAGGTCTGGCCGCGGGAGGTTGAGGATGTCCTCTACACACACCCTGCAATCCAAGAGGCAGCAGTTGTCGGCATTCCCGACGAGTACCGCGGCGAGAGTGTCGCCGCGTTCGTGACTCTTCAGTCGGGCCCTGAAGCCGATGAGGTCACCGAGGCTGAGATCGTCGAGTTCTGTCGCGAGAAGTTGGCCTCGTACAAGGCGCCACGTCAGGTGACCATCATCGACGAGCTGCCCAAAACCAGCTCAGGCAAGATTCTGCGCCGCACCATTCGCGCCGATGCCGTTGCTGCGGCGCAGGAGGCGAAAGCAGGGGCGGCCGGTACCGACTGATCCGCGAGTCGACTGCACGCTGCCAATGATGTCAGCTGGTCACGGCCGCCACGTCTGCTTGACGTGGCGGCCGTGACTACGTGCGCAGACTGCAGCTGTCGGGTCCGCCTGGGTCTGTCTGCGCGATGCCGGGTTACGTCAGGCTCACCGTCTTCGCCCCACCGAGGCGGGCGAAACGGTCCGGTTGGCAGGTGAGCAGGATGACCTGGGCGCTCTGGCCCACCGTGGAGAGGATGACGTTGAGGGCGTTGAGGCGCTGTGCATCGGCGAAGCCGAAGGCATCGTCGAGGACCACAGGTGCCCCCGACTCGCTGTCGACAAGTGTCGCTACCGCGAGCCTGCCGATGAGCGCGAGCTGTTCCTTCGTTCCGCCTGACAGCGATTCGAAGGGCACGGTTCGTTCGTTCAAGGTGCGTGAGACGATTTCAAGATCCTCAGAGACCTCAACCGACAGTCCCTGCCCGAACACCAACCTGCCCAATCGTTCGATCTGCTCCTTGAAGGGAGCCACGTATTTCCGCTGGGACTCTTCCTTGTGTTTGAGAACGGTGGTGCGCAGCAGGTTGATTGCCGTCGCCTGACGGTCCAGCCGCGCCTGCCTCTTCTGCGCCGATTCCATTGTCTCTTCGGCAGCCGCGAGCTTTTCGTAGATGCCTTCGCTGGCACGATCGTCGATGAGGGCCGAGAGACGATCGACGTCCTGCCGCACTTCCTCTCGCTGGGCTTCCTTGCTGCCGACGAGTTGCCGTACGTTCTGCAGCTGCATCTCCAAGGACTCGGGATCGGCTGCCTCATAGGCGACTCGTGCTTCGCTGACCTGTGAGTCGACCTTCGAAGCTCGAGCCTCCGCAGACTTCACCGCTTCATGCAGATCGGCGTCAGAGTTCGTCGTCCTTGCCGCAGCCAGACTGCTCGTCAATCTCTCGTGCTGAGTTTCGGCTTCTTTCAGGCTGGTCTGCGCCCGGACCGTATCCACGCGCGCGTCATCTTTGTTCGTGCGAGTTCGTTCGAGTTCGACGCGGGCGGCATCCACCGCGGACTGAGCGTCGTCGGCAGTCTTCTCGGACTCGGTGACTGCCGTTTCGAGCTCGCGAAGGCTCCTCTCATCATGACTGCTTTCCGCCTCGGCGCCGTCCACAGGTTTGCCATCAGAGATTGGGCGGGTTCCATCGGTTCCGAGGATCTGCTGTGCGCGAGCCAGCGCGGCTTCAAGCTTGTCGCGCCGGTCCTGGCCCAAGAGGACCTTGAGCGTCGAATCGGCCTCTGCCTTGACTGCTTCTGCAGCAGCACGAGCATCGGCTCTTTCCCGGGCTTGGGCCACGGAGTCGACATCGAGGCGTTGCAGCTCTGCCTCGAATGCTTGTCTGGCCGAGGTCAGTGCCTTGTCCAGCTCGACGGGTGATGCTCCCGGGCGCACGGTGATGTCAGCGATGCCCTCGATCGTGATTCGCACGTCCTTGACCGCGGCGAATTCTCCGGTTGCACCATCACCCAGCGCGCTTCCATCGACATCTACGGCCTGCGAGCCGAGGCGTTTCGCGACGATTTGTGCCGCGGCGGAGGTCTTCGCGTTCTCCGCGATCCTCACCTCTGTCTCCAGCGAGATCAGCGCCTCGACGTCCTTGACGGTGACGGCAATCGATCCGATCGTCGCCTGTGCCCGGCTCTTCTTCTCATCATGGTCACGAATGGTGTCGAGTCGACGTGTGAGTTCGGTGAGTTCAGTGCGGGCACGCGCCTCGGTCACGTCTTTGGCTGCAGCCTTCGCAAGTGCACGTGCCTCGTCGAGCGCGCTCTGCTTGTCCTCGAGGGTCTTCTGCGCGCGAGCGAAGTCCGAGTCGATGTCACTTTGCGTCGCTTCAAGGTCAGTGACCGAAGATCGGGTCGCAGTCACGGTCTCCTCGGCCGCAGCGACATCGTCGATGAGCTGTGTGCGTCGGTCCAGAGCTTCCCGGGCGATCTGCTCATCACGCTGTGCGGACTTCGCCTGTTCCATTGTCTGATCGAGCACTGCTTTGAGTTCAGCCACGGCCTTCGCCGCCTGTTCGGCGTCGTCGCGGTCAGTCAGGGCCTGTGTCAGCTGGGCGTGCACCGTTTCCAGGCGTGCGGCAGCGCGGGCGTGGTTGTCGACGAGCTCGTCCATCCCGTGGCTGCGTTCACGCAGCTCTTCAAACGCAGCTTCGGCACTGGGGACTTCAGCGTTCGCTGCCTTGTAGTCACCGGTCTCCTTTCCGGACTTTGTGAAGTACTTCGAATATTCGGCTTCGATCCGATCAAGGAAGTCATCGTGGTCGGCGACCTCGATGCCCGATTCGTTGAGCGCGGAGTGCAGTGCCTTGATCTGAGCCAGCGGTGCCTGGGCCAGGCTTTCTCCCTGTGCCACGTCGAGGGCGACGAGGAGATCGACGTCGACGGTATCGGCGAGGATCGAGAGGAACCGGTCGTGGGCATCATCGCTGCTCAGCTGTTCCGCTCTGGGTCTGATCACGCTGAGTTCGGTGAAAGGCTGTTTGATCCACCGTTTCCGGTACTTGAGTTCGTAGTCCCCTGTGCTCAGGTGCAGTTCCACTTCGGGTCCGGCATCGACACCGACGGGTTGGGTCTCTTTGACGCTGGCCTTGCGTGAGCTCGATTTGTCTTCGCGCAGATGGGTGATGGCTTCATGGATTGAGGACTTGCCGACCTCGTTGGGTCCTTCGACGACGGTGACTCCATCGCCGAATTCAACGCGGGAGTCCGCAATCCCGCGGTAATTGCGCAGGTGGATGGAATGGAATTTCATGATCCGCTCCTCGCAAATCGATACAGCAGCCCCAGAGCGTCCTGTGCCGCTGCAGCAGTTGGGTCCTCTCCTGCCGCGGATTCCGCCAATTCGTCGAGGGTCTCTTGCAGGTATCCGCTCAGACCGAGACCGGCGAAGTCTTCGTCGGCGGCGACCACTGCAATGTCCGTATGCCGCTCCCACAGCGAGACGAGGGCGAACAGGTCTGCGGCATGGTCGAGGACTTCGTCGAGGCGCGCCTTCGCTGCTGTGGGCAGGGTGCCTCTGAGGACTAGCCAGACTGCGGTGCTGTCCTTATTCGGGATGTCTGTCAGTCGCTGCTCGAGGCGGGTGACGTCCTCATCCGAGTTCACGTCCTCCTCGACGACGAGGTAGGACCAGCGGCCGATGTGTACCTTCTCCACCGTGCTTGCATGCGTCTGGGGGTCGACATCGACGAGGAGGACGTTGCCGGGATCGTCCTCGCGTCGAGAGGTGACCTCCGGGGCACCGGGGTACCAGATCGTCTCGTCGACGGAGTAGGTGGCGTGCCTGTCACCGAGTGCGACGAACTGAGCGCGGCCCTCTTTCACCACAGCCTTGAGATTGTCGGTGTCGATCGTGGCCATAGACTCTCGGTCGGGGTCCAAGGTGCTCACGGCACCGTGACCGGCGACGATGCGCACGCACCCTGGGGCAACCTCGGCGAGATTCTGAGTTGCCTGGTCCACCAGGTCGCATTGGGGACGTTTCGAGAACCACGGAGCACCGACGATTTCGACGCCCGGAATGACTTCGAACGGTTCACTGTCGCGCAGGACGTGGACGTAGTCAGGCTGCCGTGAGGTGAAGGCGGGGGAATCGTAGATGGAGGCGGCGTCGAGGGGATCGTGATTGCCCGGCAGCAGGACGACGGGCACGGTGAAGGCGGCTAGAACCTCGAAGGTGCGGGAGATGATGGCTCGGTCGAGTTGGTTGGACTCGAACACGTCACCGCAGACGACGACGAATTCGCATGACTGCTCGGCAGCGATCTCACCGATGCGTTTGACGGCATCGAGGCGGGCACGGTGAAACCGCGGGCGGGCTTCGGCACTGAGATAGTGCGCCGTCATGCCCAACTGCCAGTCTCCGGTTGCGACGAATCTCATGGGTTCCTCCTTGGCTCTCCCCCATCCTATGTATGCACACCCACCCTATGGAGGGGCACTGACACGGAACGTGAGGTACGTCATGTTGCAAACGCGCGAAGTCAGCGATTCTGCCGCTCCGACAGGTCCCTCGGACCGTCACCACCTCGACTTGGGACCCAGCCCACCCTTACTTAGGTTAGGCTATGCACCATGAACACGACTGGGACAATGAACTCCACTGCGCTGCACGCCTCGGGCCTGCACCTGGGCTACGAACGTGCACCGGTTGTCCATGACGTGTCCGTCTCGATCACTCCCGGTCGGGTCACGGCACTCATCGGACCCAACGGCAGCGGAAAGTCGACCGTGCTGCGGTCCCTGGCTCGACTGCACCCGATCAGCTCCGGTGAGGTCACCATCGCCTCGGCGGGGTCGACCAGTCCGACGTCTGCACTGTCGGCACGCGAATTCGCCCGCACTGTGACTCTGCTCTCCCAGTCCCGACCGCATCCTTCCGGGCTGAGTGTGCGCGAGATCGTCGCGTTCGGTCGCCACCCGCACCGGCGCCGCTTCGCCTCCCTCACCGATGCCGACAGGACCGCGATCGACAAGGCTCTGGAACTGACCGGCACCGACTCGATGGCCGAGCGTTCCGTCGATCAGCTCTCCGGCGGCGAGGTCCAGCGCGTCTGGCTGGCCACCTGCCTGGCCCAGGAGACAGGGGTCCTGCTGCTCGACGAACCGACGAACCACCTCGACCTGCGCTATCAGGCCGAGATTCTCGACCTCATGCGCGACCTCGCCGACGATCACGGAACGGCCCTCGGCGTCGTTCTCCACGATCTCAACCATGCAGCCGCCGTCGCCGATGACATCGTCCTGCTCAGCCAGGGCCGAGTCAGATCCACGGGCACCTGCGAAGAGGTCTTCACCGCCGAGGTGCTCACCGAGGTCTACGGACTGCCGATCCGCACGCTCGTCGATGAGGACACAGGGATGGTGCGCATCGAGGCACTGCCGCGCCGTCGCCGTCGCACCTTCGCCGCGGCCTCCTGACTTCTTCACCGAAATACCGCCTTTTCACCTCCCAAGAAAGAGATACCTCTGTGACGACTCCGCCCTCTGCACGTCCGCGCAAGCCCCTATTCGCCCTCGCCTCCCTCTCCGCCGTCTGTGCCCTCGCACTGTCTGCCTGCGGCACCACAGGCACCGACGCTTCGGCCGATGACGGGAACTCCGAGTCGACCTCCGAAGCATGCGCGGACGACTCGAGCACCACCTCGGCGGACCCGGTCTCCGTCAAGGACGACACCGGCCACCAGATCAAACTCGACAAGCCCGCATCTACGGTCGTCTCACTCGAATGGCAGTACACCGAAGACCTGCTCTCCCTGTGCGTCGACCCTGCTGCCGTCGCCGATGCGAAGGGCTTCACCACCTGGGATACGGCAGAGAAGCTGCCCGAGGACACGACCGACGTCGGCACCCGACAGGAGCCGAACGTGGAGTCGATCCTCTCGGCCAACCCTGATCTCGTCATCATCGAGACAACGTCCCGTGACGACAAGATCGTCGGCCAGCTCGAGGACCAGGGCATCCCTGTCATGGCGATGACCGGTGCCGACGGCAAAGACCCGATCGCCTACATGAAGGACACCTTCTCCACCGTCGCCGAGGTCACCGGCCGCGGCGAGCGCGCCGATACCGTGCTGGCCGAATTCGATGCGAAGGTCGAGGAGTCGAAGAAGGCGCTCGAATCCGCCGACCTCGACACCAAGGAATTCGTCTACTTCGACGGTTGGGTCAACGGCTCGAATGTGACGCTGCGTCCCTTCGGTCAGGGATCGCTCTTCGGTGAACTCGGCGAGGAACTGGGCCTGAAGAACGTATGGACCGGCGAGGTCGATCCCGCCTACGGACTGGGCCAGACAGACATCGAGGGCATCTCGAAGGTCGGCGACGCGAACTTCTTCTACACCGGCACCGATGATCCCGAGTCCGAGGACTATGTCGAGCTCCTGGAGAAGAACGACATCTGGTCCAACATTCCCGCCGTCAAGGATGATCGCACCTTTGCGTTCCCCTCCGGGATCTGGACCTTCGGCGGACCGAAATCGTCCGAGCAGGCTCTCGACGCCTACGTCGAGGCGCTGACCAAGTAGTCCATGACTCCTCCCGCACCCACGACCATGCCCACGAACACCTCGGCAAGCGATGGCTCGGAGCCGAAGCCTGCCTCACCCGAGCGAAAGGCCGGACTCTTCAGTGCGCTCTCGGCCACCGGGATCCTGCTCGGCCTGGTCATCGTCCTTGCTCTGCTCTCTGCATGGCACATCACGCAGGGCACCTCGGGGATCGGATTCCGTGACCTGTTCGCGACCTTCACCGGATCCATGTCTTCCCCCGCCGAGGCTGGTCCGAGTCCCCGTGACGTCCTCATCGGGTCCCGGCTTCCGCGCGTGGGTGCGGGGATACTCGTCGGCGTCGCCCTCGGCGTTGCCGGTGCGCTGTTCCAATCGCTGGCCCGCAACCCGCTGGCCTCACCAGACACCCTTGCCGTGACCGGAGGTTCGTACTTCGCGGTCACCGTGGTCACCGCCTTCGGCATCGCGATCCCGGTGTGGGCCTCCGGAGGCGTCGCCTTCATCGGCGGGCTGCTCGCCGCAGCTCTGGTGCTCGGGCTTGCCGGTGGTGCAGCATCGTCGACGACGCGCCTCGTGCTCGCCGGCACTGCGACCGCTATGGCATTGCAAGCCGGCACCTCGGCCCTGCTCATCCTGTTCCAAGAGGAGACGACGAGTCTCTACTCTTGGGGTTCAGGCACCTTGAATCAGCTCGATGGGACCGCCGCGATCCGCAGCATTCCCGTCATCACCATCATCGTCGCTGCCGCAGTCCTGCTGTCGCGACGCCTGGATCTGCTCAGCCTCGGCGATGATGCCGCCTCCGTCCTCGGTGTGCCGATCCGGTCGACTCGCGCGATCGGGATTCTGCTCGCAGTCATCCTCACCGCAACGGCGGTGACTCTGGCCGGGCCGATCGGATTCGTCGGCCTGTGCGCGCCAGTCATCGCCCGGCTGCTCGCTCGGCTGGTGCCGGTGCTGGGCCGACATGCAGTGATGATTCCGGCCACGGCGCTCATCGGCGCAATAATCGTGATCCTCGCCGACGCCGTGCTGCGCGCCATCGTCGGAGCCACTGAGGCGATCACCCTGCCCTCGGGTGTGACGACCACGGTGCTCGGTGCGATCGTCCTCGTGCTGCTGGCGAGATCCATGCGCGCTTCGGGGCCTACCCAGGCGACCTCGGCGGCGCAGTCCCGGATGCACGGTCCGCGTCGGGCTGGGCTCGTCATCGCGTTCGGCGCAGTTCTCCTTGTCGTGGTGACTGTCCTCAGCCTGCTCTCGGGCGAACGGTTCTACCTCCTCGGCGATGTTCTGCTGTGGATCCGTGACCAGGCGGCACCCGTCATCTCCTTCACCTTCGACTCCCGCGCACCACGTGTGGCTGCGGCGCTGGCAGCCGGCGCCGCCTTGGGACTGTCGGGAACATTCGTCCAGGCCAGTGCCCGCAATCCGCTGGCCGAGCCGGGGCTGCTCGGCATCACCGGTGGTGCGGGACTGGGCGCCGTCATCGTCATCACTCTCGTACCTGGCGCCACGGTCATGCTCATCTCCACCGCGGGCATCGCCGGTGCACTCATCGCATTCGCCATCGTCTACGGACTCTCCTGGCGCGGCGGGATGAACACCGACCGGCTCGTGCTCATCGGCATCGGCATGTGGTTCGGATTCACCGCTCTGACCACTCTGTTCCTCGTTCGAGCGAATCCGTGGGACACACCCGCGCTCTTCACCTGGCTCTCCGGCTCCACCTACGGTCGGGCCTGGGCCGACGTCGCACCCGTCGCACTCGTACTCCTCATAGCGATTCCCTTGGCCTTCGTCTGGACCCGTGAGCTGGATCTGTTGGCCCTCGATGACGATACGCCGAGGTTGGTCGGAGTCCCACGTGAACCCGTTCGTCTGGGTGTGCTCGTCACGGCCGCTGTGCTCGCCGCAGTCAGCGTCTCCGCAGTCGGAGTGGTCGGGTTCATCGGCCTCGTCGCCCCGCACGCCGCCAGGGCTCTGGTCGGCGCTCAGCACGCCCGGGTGGTCCCGACGGCCATGCTCCTCGGCGCACTTGGCCTTGTCGTCGCCGACGCATTGGGCCGCACGGTCATCGCTCCTGCACAGATTCCTGCCGGTCTCATCATCGCCCTCATCGGCGCCCCCTACTTCGTGTACCTGCTGGCACGCTCGAAGGCGTGAGAGCACGCAACTGGCCGGTGGGCGCTCACCGCGCTCACCGGCCAGTTGGCGAACTGCACGTCACATGATGCCGGTGGGGACCAGCAGAGCCCACGACAGCAGCGGCGCGCTGAGTACGACGAAGCCCGCGTAGATCATGAGATCGCGCCAGATGGTCTTAGCCTCTTTGCCCTGTGTATTCGCAATGATCAGTGCTCCATCCGTCGAGAACGGAGAGACATCGACGATGGTGGCTGACACGGCGAGTGCGGCCATCACCGCTGTCACACTGAGATCGCTCTGTTCGAGAAGTGGAATCGACAACGGGATCAGAGCCGTCAGCAGCGCCGTCGAGGAAGCGAAGGCTGAGCTGATGCCGATCACGTAGCAGAGGACGACGGCAACGAGGAGCGGCGCTCCCATGGCCACTGCCATCGTCGACAGCGAGTCGATGACACCGGCGTGAGTGAGCAGGCTGACGTAGATGATCATTCCCGTCACGAGCAGGACGGTGGACCACGAGATTCCCGAGACCAGACTCTCCGAATTCTTCAATGAGGTGAACGCCAATACCAGCCCGCAGGCCAGCGCGAGGAACCCGATCGGCAGTTCGAAGCCGACGGCGCCGATGACCATGACACAGATGAGGGAGATTGTCAGCCACACGTGCCCGGTCATCTGCGAGCGTACGGTCGGCGCCGGTGCCGGTGCCGGTGCAGCCACTGCCACAGCAGTCCCTTGCCCACTGCCTGAAACAGAGGTGCCGGTCGAACCTGTGTCCCTCGGCATTGAACCGCTTGCCAACGGGCCGGATCCAGCGATGAAGTCCTCTGGCTCAGGTGTTGTGCGCAGCCGATTGAGTGCCTTCATCACGACGACAGTGAGGATAGTGACGATCAGGTTCACGACGTAGGCAGCGACGAAGAGCGCACCGCCATCGATGTGGAAACCGTTGGATTCTGCAATGTCACGAACGATGTTTCCCGAAACCGAGATCGGTGAGAACCCGCCGGCATGAGCACCGTTGATGACCATTGCCGCCATCACGACGCCGCTGTAGCCCGTCGTCGCACAGAAGCCCATGGCTGCCGGTGCCAGCAGCGCTACCGCTGCCGGGGAGAATGTGCCCAAGGCGGTGAGGAGTGAGGAGATCACGAAGAAGATCCAGGGCACGACGTTGATGCGCCCATGCACCGCGCGGATGGCGAGATCGACGAGGATCCTGATGGTCCCATTCTTCTGCGCGATGCTGAAGAAGAAGGTCACCCCGACGATCGTGAGGACGATGCTGGCCGGAAACTCCTCGAGTATCTCCTTGTCATCCATCCCGAACACGAAGGCCCCGAAGGCGAATGCGGCGACAAGCCCCATGACTCCGATGTTGATCGGCCACTTCGTCGCGGCAATGAACATCACCACCAGCACCACGAGCATAAGAATTTGAATCATCGTCATTGGTGTTCCTCCAACTTCATTGTCAGCTGATCTTCGTTGAGAAGACTCAGAGTGTCCGGGTACTGGTCGCTTAGCCGACCAGAGGGAGATCGATGTCTGCATTCGCAATTCGTCTGGCCACTCGTCTGACTCCGAGACGAGCAACGTGTCCGAGTTCGTCGAGCTGGACCTGGCAGGAGATGACTCCAACCGGGGTTCCGATGCGGATGGAGATTTCCCGGCTCTCGTCGACGGGTGCGAGCACTGTGTCCGCGATGATCGAATTGACCAGGCTGTCTTCGACGAAGGCGTCCCTGGCCAAAGCGATCGCCGAGGTGATTCCGATCGCTGGATGCGGATCGAACATCGACACCATCCGAGCCGAGATGTCATATGCATTCGCTGGGATCGTCTCCCCGGAGATGCTTGTGTAATCTGCCGGTGCTGCGACGAGCCCAATCTTGGGAACGGCTGGACTCGGCACTTCGTCTTCAGCAGAGAGCCCCATGGCTACGGAGGCAGCAGACCGAATGGCGATGAGCTCGCCCAGCCGCAGACGCGTTTCGGCAACTGATTCGGTTCCGGTCATGCCGAGCTCGGCTGCTTCGACGAAGCAGGCAGGGGCACCGGCATCGATGCAGCTGGCCCCGACGAAGTCGTCGGCGAACGCCAGCTGGGTCATTGCGCCCCCAGTTGGCAGCAGCTCTCCAGTGGACGCACCATCGACGTTTTCGAAGAAGACGTTGACGGGCACGCCGGGCATCGACGAGCCGGGGATGGTCTCAGCACCGTTCGACGGGATCCTCTTGTCCGGCGTTGCCACATCGGCGACGAGGACCGATCGAGTGTTCTCATTGACCATCCGCACTTGGGTGATCTCACCGTGTGGGCGGACCAGTCCGTTCTGAATCGCGTAGAGCGCCACTGCGGAGGCGCAGTTTCCGCAGTTCGAGGTGAGCTCGACGCCAGACGCTCCGATCCCGACCTGTGCGAACAGATAGCTGATGTCGATGCCGGGAATCGCAGACGGCGAGATGACGGCAGCCTTCGATGTCGTCGACGAAGCGCCGCCCACACCGTTGAGCTGACGCTCGTCGCCGGAGCCGAACGCCGCGGCCAGGGCCTGCGCAATGCCGACCCTATCGGCGGGCATCTCGTCATTGGCGAACAGCCAGCACTTGGACGTTCCGCCTCTGTACCACTGACCGTGGAGCTGATGAGCCACTCGTGTCTCCTTGTTCCCTCGCCGCTGTCTGCGACGACAGGAATCAAGTTTCCACATCAGCATATTAAGTTCAATCAAAACTTATTTATATCTCTATAAGCTATGCTTAAACCATGAGTTCAGCGCCCTACAACGTCGATCGGCTCCTCTTGCTGCTTCTCGTCTATCGGACCGGCAGCTTGTCGGCAGCGGCGGACGAACTGACCCTATCCACCTCGGCTGTGTCGCAGCAGATCAGCAAACTCGAACGCGAAGTGGGACTGCCGCTCGTGGTCCGACACCCGAAGGGAATGCGGCTCACCGACGCCGGGGTCAAGCTCTCCACGTACGCAACGACGATCGACAATGCCCTCATCGCCGCACGCAATGACATGTCGGCGTTCACGAAGCTCGAACGCGGCGAGGTTCGAATCGCGACGTTCCCGACATTCGCAGCCTCGGTGATGCCGAAGGTCCTCCAGCATTTCCACGACCTCCATCCCGAAGTGGACGTGACGGTGAAGAGCTACCGGCTCGGCCGGATCCAGGAGGCACTGGAACGACGCGAAGTCGACTTGGCAACCCTGTGGGACTACCCTTGGACACCGATCGACCAGGAGATCCCTGTCCGGACGACCCTGCTCAAAGAGCCCACGAAGCTGCTCATCCCCACATCACATCCTCTCGCCAGACGCAGAGTCATCAAACTCGAAGAAGTCGCAGACGAACCCTGGATCACCCGCTCCTCGCACCCTGTCGCCTCGGTGCTCGGCCGCATCTGCCACGAGGCCGGATTCGACCCGCGCATCGTCTTCGAAGCCAACGACTATCAGGAGCTGCTGGGAATGGTCTCGGCCGGCCTCGGTGTCGCCATCGCTCCGAGCCTGGCCGTGCGCTCACATGGATCCGACGTCAAGGTGGCCTCGATCAGAGGCAACCCTGCGCCGCGTCGGATCGTGCTGTCACAGCTGCCCGAGCGCGTCCCGTCGCCGGCCGTACTGGCCCTGGTCCGCTCCTTCCGCAGGGTTAGCAGCTCGAAGGAATGGCACAGCTGATGCGACTGCCGGTACCGCGGCTACGGAGCCGCCCACTCCTGGGCACGTTCGTGGATGAAGTCGCGCAGACGAGCGACGACGCGACTGGGTCGGCGCGGACGGGTCGATCGCCAGAATGCTCGGAGCCTCGCCCGGCGCGTCCACGGCCGTGCCGATCATGCTCGACCTGCTCCGTTCGGCCTTCCCCGCCCAGTGGCATCGCGGCTGGAAGGACGTCATGAGCCAAGCAATCCCCGACATCGACAGGACCGACTGGGACGCCGAGGCGGTTGGGGCCAGCTCTGCGGCCACCGACGTCGCACTCGGACTGGGCGCATCCCACGTGGGCGCACCCGACTTGGGTACATCCGACCTGGGAGCATCCGACTTGGGCACATCCATGCGAAACTGAGCAATTCCATGTACCACCGCCCAACCCCATGCAACACTGCGCAGCACGCACGGCATGCGGGCCCGCCTCGGCGAGGTCGAGCCCTTCTCCCGGGCCTGCACGCTGCGACCGCTAGCCAAAGGTGTGGATGTCGAGCACAAGTGACGCACGTATACACCTCTGCCTAGCGGTTGCTGCAGGCACCGCCCCAGCGACGCGACGGCCCCTGGAGTGCCATCGGGCTAAGGCTCCCACCTGGTGAGACATTGGCAGAATGCCACAGCAGAAAACACTCAGCGTTGTGGCATGGCTGATTGAACGGGGGCCGGTTCGGATTTAGTGTGAGCTACAACACCTAACGTAAGGAATCTCACATGAAGGTCCGCCTCCCCCGCCGAGCGCTCGCAATCGGTTCAGCTCTCGCTCTCACCGTCGGTCTGGCTGCTTGCAGCGGAGGAGACCAGGGAGGAGGCGAGGCCGGCGACACGATCGTGGCTGAGACCGCGTTCAACCTCAAGACGATCGATCCCCACCGACAGTTCGAGTTCACCGGCTCGACGATCGACACTGCGATCTATCAGACCGCCTTGGAATTCAAGGACGGCGACCTGACCAAGCCGACCGACGGCCTGTGCTCCTTCGAGATGTCCGATGACAACAAGAAGATGACGCTGAAGCTCAAGCAGAAGGACGCGAAGTTCTCCAACGGCGATCCTGTCACCATGGATGACGTCGTCTTCTCCTTTGAACGGCTCAAGGGCATCAAGGGCAACCCTTCGTTCTTCCTCGATGGCGTCTCCATCAAGAAGGTCGACGACGAGACCGTCGAGCTGACCAGTAAGAAGCCCAATCCTGCACTCCCCTACATTCTCCCCAACGCCTCGATCGGAATCGTGAATTCGAAGGTCGTGAAGGAGAATGAAGGCACCACCGACGAGAAGGACGGTGCCGAAGCCTTCCTCAACGAGAACTCGCAGGGCTCGGGTCCGTACAAGGTCGAGAAGTACGATGCCGACAGTCAGGTGGTGCTGACGGCGAACGAGCACTACAACGGCCCGGAACCGAAGTACAAACGCGTCGTACTGCGCAACGTCTCCGCAGAGACCCAGCTGACCGACATCCAGTCCGGCCAGGCACAGGTCGCCTACGACCTCAACTCCGAGCAGGCGAAGCAGATCGATGACTCCATGGGTGAGATCGCGAGCCTGCCCTCGACGCGCAGCCTCTACATCTTCAACAACACCGACGAGAAGCTCGGCGGACCTTCCGCCGATCCGAACTTCCGCAGGGCCGTCATGTCTGCCATCGACTACGACAAGCTCACCGACCTCGCCGGAGAAGGATCGCAGCGCATGGCCAGCCTCGTCCCCAACGAGTTCGTCGGTGCCGTGCCGAAGGATCAGGCTCCAGAGAAGGACCTGGCCAAGACGAAGAAGCTGCTGAAGAAGGCCGGCTACGACGGTGAGAAGATTCCCTTCCACTATTCGAGCGACCAGTCAGTCAACGGCGTCGACCTGGCTCAGCTGGCGGAGACTCTGCAGGCTCAGCTGAAGGAGGCGGGCATTAACCTCGCACTGAAACCGGCGCCCAGTTCGACACAGCTCGACGGATTCCGCTCGGCCAAGCAGCCCATGGGCATCGGCACCTGGGGTGCGGACTACCCGGATCCCACGAACTACAACGTCTTCATCCCCGGCGGCAGCGTCGCCGACCGCGTCAACTGGAAGTCCGATCCGAAGCTGAAGAAGCTCGCAGCCGAAGCGGAGAAGGCCAAGGACGGCGACCGTGACGCCGCCTACGCCAAGCTGTACAAGGCCACCACTGACACCGGAGTCTGGATACCTCTCGTCCAGCCCGTCAACACCGTGGCAGTGGGATCGAGCATCAACAAGTACGTGTCCAATGCCGACATCACATTCGACTTCGCGAAAGCTGAGTGAGGATGTCGGTCTCAACCACCGATAGCTCCACCGCCCACCCGCCGAGCAGCGACGAAGCACAGCGCATCAAGCCACCGCTGCTGCCCCCGCTGCTGCGCTATATCCTCATCCGGATCGGGATCAGCCTCCTCCTCATCTGGGGTGTCACGATTGTGACGTTCCTGCTGACCAACCTGGTCCCCACCGACCCGGTCGCCGCCATCCTCGGCGACCGGGCGGCGGCGGATCCGGAGATCGTCGCCGCGACCCGCGAGCGGCTTGGTCTCGACCAGCCGCTCATCGTCCAGTACTTCACATATCTGAGTAACCTGCTCCAGGGCGATATGGGTGTATCCAACCAGACCCGGACACCAGTCCTCCAGTCGATCGGCCAGGTCTTCCCTGCCTCGATCGAGCTGGGCATCGGAGCCATCCTGATCTCGGTCATCATCGGCCTGCTGCTTGGACTGGCCAGCGCGCTCAAGCAGAACACGTTCCTCGATCACGCCATCCGCGCCTTGAGCCTCATCGGCATCTCGGCACCCACATTCTGGATCGCCGCGGTCGGCTACTACGTCTTCTTCTTCAAACTCCGAGTCGTTCCCGGCGCCGGGCGTCTTGACCCGTGGATCACCCCACCGCCGAGGGTCACCGGCCTCTACACCGTCGATTCTCTCTTGGCCGGTCAGATATCGACGTTCATCAACGCATTCGGGCATCTGATTCTGCCCTCGTGTGTGCTGGCCCTGTTCACGATCGGCCTGCTCACCCGGTTCAGCCGCTCAAGCGTTCTCGACATCATCCGACTCGACTACGTCACGGCTGCCAGAGCAAAGGGGCTGCCGGCTCGCACGGTCGTCTTCAAATACATCTTCCGCGGTGCTCTCGTCCCGATCATCACGGTCGTCGGCCTGGCCTTCGGCTCGCTCCTGTCCGGCGCAGTCCTGACGGAGACCGTGTTCGCTTGGAACGGCCTGGGACAGTACGCCTTCCGCGGTGCGACGACTCTCGACCTGCCCGTCATCATGGGAGTCGGACTCGTCATCGGCATCGTCTACATCATCGTGAATTTCATCGTCGACCTGATCTACGGCTTCGTGGATCCGAGAGTGAGGGTGCGATGAGCATCGGGACCCCCAAACAGCCACCGACGAACGCCACACCCGCCGGCGCCGAGGTGGCAGATCGCAATCCTGTCGACCGCGGTGTCAAACGGTGGCAGTTGCGCTTTCCAAAGGCACTGCGCACTCCGCTGGGATTCATCGGAGCCATCATCCTGAGCATCTGGCTGATCGTGGCGGTCTTCGCACCGCTGTTGGCACCATTCAATCCGCTGGCGCAGGATTTCCCCCGACTCAGTGCTCCCGGAGGCGAAAACCTCCTTGGCACCGACACCTTGGGCCGTGATGTTCTGTCGCGACTCGTCGTGGCCGCACGCACCACTTTGCCGGCAGCCGTCTTCGTCGTCATCTGCTCGGCCGTGCTCGGTTCCGTCCTCGGTGCGATCGCCGGCTATTTCGGACGAGCCGTCGACGAGATCATCATGCGCATCGCCGACCTCGTCTTCGCCTTCCCGACGATCATCCTCGCCATGGTCATCGCCGCAGCGTTGGGACCGGGCCTGAAGAACGCGATCATCGCCATCCTCCTCGTCTCCTGGCCTTCATACGCCCGCGTCACCAGATCTCTGGTCATGTCTGCTCGCAACAGCGAATACGTCGTCGCCGGACGCCTGCTCGGCTTCAGCGCGGGAAAGTCCCTCATCCGGGAGATCTCACCGAATGTGCTCTCCCCTGTCGTGGTTCTTGCCACCCTCGATGTGGGCTCAGCGATTCTCACGATGGCCGGTCTCTCGTTCCTGTCCCTGGGCGTCGTCCCACCGACACCGGACTGGGGTGCCATGATCAGCGAGGGAGTTTCCCAGTTCGCCGCCTGGTGGATCGCGTTCTTCCCCGGCCTGTGCATCCTCACGATCGTCATGGCCTTCAACTTCATCGGAGACAGCCTGCGCGACTCCCTTGACCCGCATACCGCACAGGAAGTGGGAGAAACCACCTCATGAGCATGATCAGCATCAAAGACCTCAACCTGTCAGTGACGACGGGCAAGCTGGACAAGCACATCCTGCGCAATGTCTCGTTCGATCTGGAGGCGGGAAAGATCACCGGTGTCGCCGGCGCCTCCGGTTCGGGCAAGACGCAGACAGGACTGGCGATCATGGGCCTCTCCCCCGCCGGTGCCCAACTCAGCGGCAGCATCGACTTCGACGGCACCGAGCTGGTGGGGATGCCCGCCAAGGTCCACAACCGATTGCGCGGCGTGCAGCTGTCGATGGTGTTCCAGGATCCAGCTTCGGCTTTCCATCCCATGCTCACCATCGGCGATCAGATGACTGATCACTACCGGCATCACAGGAAGGCCTCGAAGAAGGACGCCCTCGAGCGCGCCGTCCACATCCTCGAGCGCACTCACGTCCCGCACCCCGATGAGGCGATCGGGAAGTACCCGCACCAGTTCTCCGGTGGTCAGCTGCAGCGCATCGCCTTCGCCTCGGCGATCATCTGCGATCCGAAGGTGCTCATCGCCGATGAACCGACCACCGCCCTCGATGTGACTGTGCAGGCCGGAATCCTGCGCCTGCTGCGCGAACTCTGCGACGACCTCAAGTTGGCCGTCCTCCTCGTGACTCACGACTTCGGTGTGCTGTCCTCTGTGGCCGACACCATCGTCGTAATGAAGAACGGGGTGGTGGTCGAGACCGGAGATCGTGAACCTGTCATCACCGCACCGAAGCATGAGTACACCAGATCGCTCATCGAATCACTGCCCGGAGCGGAGGTCTCACGCTGATGACAACCACAACAACGACCGAGGACACTTCTCGTGCATCCACGGCTCCACTGCTCGAACTCGACGGCGTCTCCTGCGAATACAAGCTCAATGGCGGCGGTCGATTCCGTGCCGTCAGCAACGTCTCGCTGCAGCTGGGTCACTCAGAGGTGCTGGGCCTCGTGGGCGAATCCGGTTGTGGGAAGTCCACGCTGGCCAAGCTCATCTGCGGACTCGAGAAGACCGCAGGCGGCACCATCACCTTCGAATCCCACCCGGTGAAGCCCTTGGGCATTGGCCGTCGGCCGAAGAATCTCCTGGGAGTCCAAATGGTCTTTCAGAACCCCTACGCATCTTTGAATCCGCGCAGACGCATCAGGGATCAGCTCACTGACGCACTCGCCCTCGACCCGGAGCACAACTGGACGGTGGAGTCCCTCCTCGAAGCGGTCGATCTGCCCCTCGATGCTGCGCAGAGGTTCTCGCATTCGTTCTCGGGCGGACAGCGGCAGCGCATCGCCATTGCGCGTGCACTGGCGGCCGGGCCCAAGGTGCTCGTCGGTGATGAGCCGATCGCCTCCCTGGATGCGTTTCTCCAGGCCAGGATCGCGCGGATGATGAGGGACCTGGCCATCGACTCCGGTGCGTCCATGATCTTCATCAGCCACGATCTTTCGGTCGTCCGTGACATCGCGGACCGTGTGGCCGTGATGGAGGCAGGTAACATTGTCGAGGTCGGTTCGACAGAACAGATCTGGAATGACCCGCAGCATCCCTATACGAAGAAGCTGCTCGCTGCCATCCCGAAGGTCGACGGCAAGGGGATCATTCCCGGGTAGGTGCTGCAAGAGACGTCGCAAGGAGAAGATGAATCATGGTGATATTGCTGCGCGGAGCAGACATCTGCGCCCCGGAACGGCTCGGAAAGCAGGACATCCTCATCGAGGGGCAGCAGATCACCTTCATCGGTGACCTACCTGCCGAGGCGCTCCAAGGTCTTCCCAACGCCACAGTCATTGATGCCCAGGGGCTGAAGGCCACTCCCGGTTTCATCGACCCACATGTCCACATCGCCGGCGGCGGGGGCGAAGGCGGGTACGCAAACCGCACCCCCGAGATCCGCATCAGCGACATCATCAGCGCCGGAGTCACCACCGTCATCGGCTGCCTGGGAACCGACGGAGTCACCCGCAGCCACGCCGATCTCCTCGCCAAGGCCCGAGCTCTCGAGACCGAGGGCATCACCACCTATATCTATACGGGCAGCTACCAAGTCCCGGCCCGGACCCTGACCGGTGCTGTCGTCGATGATGTCGTCCTCATCGACAAGGTCATCGGCGTCGGAGAGGTCGCGATCTCGGATCGGCGGTCGTTCCAACCCACCGTCGAGGCTCTGGCCGAGCTCGTCAGCCAGTCACATGTCGGTGGGCTGCTGTCCGGCAAGGCCGGAGTCACTCACTTCCACGTCGGTCCCTACTCGACCCGACTTGCCCCGCTACACCGGCTCCTCGACGAGTATCCGATCGCACCCCAGGCCGTCTACGCCACCCACATCACCCGGTCCCCTGAACTTCTGGCCGACGCGGTCGATCTGGCCGCCAAGGGCGCCATGGTCGACATGACGGCCTCGTCGACGACGACGCAGTCGCTGAGACGCTACATCGACCTCGGCGGGGATCTCAGCCGTCTCACCCTCTCCTCCGATGCCAACGGCAGCCTGCCGGAGTTCGACTCCGACGGACGGCTCATCGGCATGGATGTTGCCAAGCAGACGACTCTGTACGACCAGGTGTGGGCGTGTGCCGAGCTGCCTGGTGTCGACCTGTCTCAGGCCATCTCCCTCGTCACTTCCAATACGGCAGATGTCCTCGGCCTCGAGCACAAGGGACGCCTCCGCGTCGGTGCAGATGCCGATATCCTCCTCACCGATGACAGCCACACCATTCAGCTCGCCTTCGCCCGAGGACGAGAGAGCGTCCGCAGCGGCGCCCCGCAGATCCAAGGAACCTTCGAATGAGCCACGAGCACGACACGACGACTCCCACCTCCGCCGATGTGGAGGAGAAGCGTCCGCCCTTGGGGTGGTCGCTGGTCCCCCTGGCCGCGATGCTCGTCCTGTTGGCGGTGGGCTACGGCGTTCTCGGGCTCGCCCCCGAACCGCTCCTGATCCTCTCCGCGATCATCGCCGGTCTGGTGGCTCTGCGGATGGGGCTGAGCTGGGATGAGATGCTGCTGGGCATCAGGGAGAAGCTCGACACTGCGATGCCGGCTCTGCTCGTGCTCATCTCCATCGGCATCCTCATCGGCACGTGGATGATCGCGGGAACCATTCCGATGATGATCTACTACGGCCTTGGGCTCATCAGCGCGCAGTTCATCGTTCTCATCGCCTTCGTCATCTCCGCGATCGTCTCCGTCATCACCGGAACGTCGTGGGGTTCGGCAGGAACAGTGGGAGTCGCCCTGATGGGAATCGCCGCGGGCCTCGACGCACCGCTGGCGGCCACCGCTGGCGCCATCGTCGCCGGTGCCTACTTCGGCGACAAGCTCTCGCCGCTGTCGGACACCACGAACCTGGCTCCGATCGCTGCCGGCACCACCCTGTGGGAGCACATTCGGCACATGCTCTACACCACGATTCCGGCCACGTTCGTGGCGCTGGCGCTCTATCTGTTCGTCGGCATCAATCAGCAGTCCGGCGGGACCGATTCGGAGCAGATCAGTGCCGTCACGGGAACCTTGGACAGTCTCTTCTCCTTCAATGTCCTCCTGCTTCTGCCGATGCTCATCGTCCTCGGTGGAGCGGTTCTCAAACTGCCCACGCTTCCGACGATCATCGGCTCGTCTCTGGTAGCCGGTATCCTCGCTGCGATCTTTCAAAAGGTCAGCCTCGAATCGATCTTCGCGTCCACCGTCGACGGGTTCACCCCGGACATGCTCGAGGTCGGGTCCTCGACCCTGAAGAATCTGGACCCGCAGGTCGTCGAGTTGGTCTCGCAAGGCGGGATGGGGTCGATGACCGGTGTCATCCTCATCGCGTTCAGTGCCTTCGCCTTCGCCGGTATCATGTCCAGGTCCGGTGCTCTCGAGACCATCATCCGGTCCCTGCTGACGTTCGTGAAGCGCACTGGAGATCTTGTCCTCTCCACGGTGCTCTCATGCATCACGATGGCGATCGTGACCGGCAATTCCTACCTGTCGATCATCGTTCCGGGCGAGCTGTTCAAGAAGGCCTACGCCGATCGGGGTCTGGACGCCAAGAACCTCTCACGCACACTTGAGGACTCGGGCACCGTCGTCGTTCCGCTCGTCCCATGGTCTTCGGCAGGCGTGTACATGGCTGGAGTGCTGGGCGTCTCCGTCCTCGACTACGCCCCGTGGGCAGTGTTCTGCTATGTCGGCTTCGCCTTCGCAATCATCCTCGGCTATACCGGAATCGGCATCGCCAAACGCCGCTGACCTGCGATGGTCCGGGTTCCGCCCCGCCCGGCCCTTTCCGTACCATTCTGATTCACTGCTGCGGCTGGCCGCTCCTCTCGTGAGCACGGATGTATTCGGCCGGCGTGTATCCGGTGACGCGGTGGAAATCCGCCGTGAAGTGCGATTGATCGAACCATCCGAGCTCCGCAGCCAGGTCACCGAATGTTCCGTCCCATCCCCGGTCGAATGCGGCGATGGCGTCTCTGATCCGAGCCCGGACCAGGATCTGTTTGACCCCGACACCGCAGTGATCCTGAAACAGTCGCTGCAGCGAACGCTGACTTGTGTCGGTGCGAAGCGCCAGATCGCCGAGGCTGATGATCGTCGGGTCATCGAGTCGGCCGAGGATCCGGCGGAACCTGGCATAGCCCTCGGTCATCTGCGGGCGAAAGGAAAGCAGCCAACTCTCGATCGCGCTCACGACAGCGGCCAGGCCGTCCTCGGTTTTCAGTTGATCCCCGACCGGCAGGTCGTCGTGGGCAGGCAGGTCGCCGTCGATGCCCGGGAACCAGGTCCGAGCAGACACCGACGTATCCCGAATCGTCGCGGGTGACTCATTCGCGAAGGCCAGAGTGCCGCCGAGGTGGAAATTGACTCCGATGACGCCGCCGCGGCCGAAGAGTCCGACATCGAATCGACGTCCCGTCACCGGACCGGTCAGCCAGATTCCTGCACCGTTCGTGTTCGCTCGGCCGATGTCACCGTATTCGAGAGTGAGATTGATCGTAGGCTCCGAAACCGTCGCCGTCTGATAACGCTCGTCAGCGGCCAGATCCCAGTTCACCGACCAATAGCGCTTCACCCACGGCCGCAGCCCTTCGGCAACTTCCGTGACGGCACAGTAGTGAGCGTGCTGAAGCATCTCCGCCGGTCTGAGCACGCGCCCGAAGAAATGTTCGGGCAGTGATTCGCCACGTGGCGGGTTCTTCCTATCGACGACCTCGTCCATGGAACAAGAATGGCAGACATGACTGACACAGAGATGAACGAAGCCCCAACCACTGCCTCCACCACCTCGACGACCCCTATCGCGAAGCTCGCGATGGTCACTCTCGACGCCCCGGACGCTTCGGCGCTCGGCGACTTCTATTCCGCGGTGCTGGGTTGGCCGGTGGCGTACTCAGATGAGAACTACGCAATGCTCACCGGCCCCAGCCACGCACTGGGCATCGGGACGATCCCAGACTACAAACGCCCGGATTGGCCCGACGACGGGCGCAAGCAGTTCCACCTCGATCTCGCCGCCGATGACATCGAAGCTGCGGCCGCTCGCTGCATCGAACTCGGAGCGACCCGCGCCGATCCACAGCCAGGCGAAACCTGGGTGGTGCTCATCGATCCCGCGGGGCATCCATTCTGCCTCTCTGATGCGAAGAACTGGGGCTGACGCACCTGCGCTGTCCCAGTAAAGCGTCCCGCGGGGACGCGTCTCAGTCCTGGATCCTCTTCTCGACCCGAACGATGTAGTGGGAGGAGTCGAGGCCGTCGACGAGGATCGTCGCCGAATACTTCTCGTTGGCTCCGGTCACGATCCAATTCGGTTTGAGTATCCCGCTGGGTGCAACGGTCTCATCCAGGGTCAGCCCCACGCCAAGCTTCACTGTCTTGACGACCTTCGTGCGCACAAGCGAACGAGCTGTTCGACTCACGTCGTCTGCGTCTGGCGGAGGACCCGCCTGGTCCGAGGATTCGAAAGCCTCAAGCCACTCTTCGACCGCTGCAGCCTCGCCCCGAGGCTCGAATTCAGCGATATAGCCTTTGCCCGAATATGCGTTGACCAGGACGTTCATCTGCTGTCCTGTTAATGGGCCAGAAGAGGGAGACGCGTCAGACGTCGATCTCTGTGATCGTCGGAAGATGCTTCTGGTGCGTGCGCTGAGCACCGTCCACCAGAACGGGTGGAACACTTCCCGAACCTCGGTGTGAGACCCGGGAAGTTTGCGCTGGAACACGGCGATCGCCTCGGCGTCGGTGATATGGGGTGCCAGTTTCAGCACCCTTGCTGGGGCGGCCCGACCGGAATCTGCAGTCGAACCGGACCCTGTATTCAGATCTGGTTCCGGGTGCTCACGCATCTTTGGGCACCTGTGCTGCCAGCGCATCGTTCTGCCCGGTGAGCATGTGGCCTGGGATGGCACCGATCTTGTCCGTCTCCTTCAGTGCGGCGACGACGTGTGCGGGCACCGGGTGGGACTTCTGGGTGGCCAGAGACACGAGGATGAGTGCCAGGGTTGAGCAGACGATGCCGATTCCCATCGGGTCGACGCCGGTGACGTCGACGAGTCCGGTCAGCTGCCACACGACCGAGGACACGGTGCCAAGAACCATGGAGGAGATCGCACCAGGAACATTGGCCTTCTTCCACCAGGCTGCGGCCACGTAGACGGGAACGAATGCGGCACCAAGCACGGTCGTGGAGAAGATGACCACCTCGGCGACGGCCGGAGGATCGTTGACGGCGACGATGTAGCCGATGATGGCGAGGATGAGGACGGTGAAGCGCGAGACCCACACGGACTGGCTGTCGGACATGTCCTTTTTGATGAAGCGCTGGAACAGATCCTGGCTGGCGATTGTGCCCGACTGCAGCAGCAGCGCGTCCGCGGTCGACATGATGGCCGCCATGATGCCTGCCATGACGATGCCGACGGCGAAGTTCGGCAGCACCGTGTCCGCGACCTGGAAGACCGCGAGTTCGGGGTTGTCGAGGTTGGGCAGGATGATGAGCGCCATGATGCCCACGATGTAGGGCGCGGGAATGAACAGGAGGTTGAAGCCGGTGGCGTACATGCTCGCCGTGCGCGCGACAGAGGGCCGCTTCATGGCCATGTGGCTGACGTTGACGTGCGGCCAGCCCATGTAGCCGATGGAGAACACGAGGACCGCGCCGATGATGACGCCCCACTGTACGGAGCCGATGCCGTCGGGTCCCCACAAGGTCAGCAGATTCGGGTTGATCTCACCGACGGCATTGTTGCCGGCCGTCCAACCGCCGACTGCCTGCAGCGTGCCGATGAGAATCCAGACCATGCCGATGAGCATGATGATGGCCTGCACGAAGTCGGTGTAGGCCACGGCGAGGTACCCGCCGAGGAACGTGTAGAAGACGATGACGCCGACGGCGACGAGCAGGGCCCAGGCGTAGGGAATGCCGGTGACCATCTCGAGGCCGCGGCCGCCGGCGATGAACTGGCTCATCACGTAGAAGAAGATGCAGAACACGGCGACCGGGGCCGCGATCGCCCGGATCCACTTCGACGGGTACCGGTGCTCGAGGTATTCGATCGAGGTCAGTGACCCTAAGATCTGCGAGAGTTTGCGCATCCGCCTGCCCAGGATCGACAGGTTGAGCACGCCTCCGCCGATGTCACCCATCGCGTACCACAGTGAGAAGTAGCCCTTGGTGTACGCCAACGATCCGGCACCGAGGAACATATACCCCGACATCGACGAACTCTGCAGGCGCAGCGCCGTCACGGCCGGACCCAGGCTGCGCCCGCCCAGCAGGTAGCCTTCGCTGCCCTTGTTGCCGGTCTTGAGCGTCCACACGCCGATGCCGGCCATGGCGATGAAATAGATGACGAGGAACCAGGTTTCGAGGTTCATGCCAGTCCCCCGTTCTCAGTCCCGGACCTGCGGTCATGGTTCGCCGAGGTGGCCGGGCCGTTTGGCCCGTTCCCTCCGCTGGCATTGCGTGAGGTGAGTTCCTGGTCTTCGGCGACGTCTTCGGCCTTCCAACCGCGCGAGAGGTAGACGAAGACCAACGTGTAGATCACCCAAATCGCGGGGATGCCGAAGATGACGACGACAGTTGCCGTCGGGAGACCGAACATTGAGACCACCTCATTGTGACGCTGAACAGGATGCGGCGATGTCGGAACCGTGCCGAACCACAGGCTGCGCGGGGCGACCTGTGCCTCCACGGAGCTCACCACCATGTTGAGGCGAGGATACAACGTTTCGTCAGGCTTGGCTCGAGCGTCCGGCCCGCTCGCCCGACCAGTCCCTGCAATCCGGCTGCTCAGTCGACGGTGAAGTCCCGTTCATGGAGGCCGGTGGCGCTGCCGGGGATCGCGGGGCGACGTTCGGCGATCTGCTCGTTGCCATCTTCGTCGACCGCTCTGACCGTCACGGTATGGGTGCCCGGTTCCACGTCGTCGAAGGGGCATCGCCATTGTCGCCAGGTGTCGGTGGTCAGCTCCTCACTCAGTTCCGCTGTGTGCCAGTCGCCGTTGTCGATGCGCACTCGCACCTCGGCGATGCCGACGTGCTGGGCCCAGGCCATTCCCGCGGTGATGATCTGCCCGTCCTTGTTCGGGCTGACGTGGACACCGGCGCGGGGAACATCAACACGGGAGGCCACGAGAATGGGGCCGTGGGTGGACCAGCCGCGCTTTGTCCAATAGGCCTCTTTGTCAGCGAATCGAGTGACTTCGAGATCCGTCACCCATTTCGTCGCCGACACGAAGCCGTAGAGTCCGGGTACGACGAGCCTGGCGGGGAAGCCGTGGTCGCGGGGCAGCGGTTCGCCGTTCATGCCGACCGCCAAGAGGGACGCTCGGTCGTCGGTGAGCACCTCGAGGGGTGTCGAGGCGGTGAAGCCGTCGTCGGATGTCGAGAGCACCATGTCAGCCCCGTCCTTCGGCTGCGCACGCTTGAGCAGGTCTCGGACCGGGTAGCCCAGCCAGGTGGCATTGCCCACGAGGTCACCGCCCACTTCGTTCGACACGCAGGTCAAGCTCACGCGGTGCTCCTCCAATGGCAGCTCGAGCAGTTCTGCCATGGTGATCGTCACCTCCTCGTCGACCATGCCGTGGATTCGCAGCGACCAGGAGGAAGCGCCGACGGACGGTGGGATGAGCGCGGTGTCGATGCGGTAGAAGTCGTCAGTGGCTGTCATGATCGGTGCGAGTCCGTCGATGTCCAGCTCGGCTCCGGCTGGGATCTTAGGCGCCGAGGTGGCCGGCTGTGGCAGCACGAGCTTCGTCACCGCTCCTGCCGCATTCCGGGCGAGAATCGATGCCGACTGGCCTGCCGCGATCGCGGCGATGCCGACCGCGCTCAGTCCTGCGGCGAGACCGAAGAAGGCACGACGGTCGCTGCCCGGCTGGCCGTCGATGTCGGCACTCCGATCTGTGCCCTGAGAGTCCTCGGCTCGCAGTTCTCGGCCATCGCCGAGGCGAATCAACCCCACGTACGCCGCGCAGCCCAGTGCCACTCCCCCAAGGGCCGGGACCGCGTCGAGGAGCGATCCGCCGGTGCTCAGCAGCACGACCACGGGCAGGATCCCGAGGCCGATGAGGAGGACGAAGGACAGGCTACGTCGGTGCAGGCCGATTCGTCCGATCACGCCTCCGAGGATCGCTCCGACGATGCCCAGAGTGATGACGAGGGCGAGTTTGTCGTTTGTGCCGAAGATGCTGATGGCGGCCTTGATCATGGCTGTCGGCACGAGCGGGATGAACGTCTGACCCAGGATCAGCAGAGGCGCCGAGGTGGCGGCGAAGGCACCGGCGATGAACTCGGCGGCACCGAAGTACACGAGGGTCGCGACGATTCCGGCGAGGGTGAAGAGCAGCGGGCGGCGATCTGTCATCGTCAGTGTGGCACCTTCTCAAAGCGGCGGATGGTGCCATTGATTATCCTCGTCTGCGCCTCCCGGAGAGGACGGGAAACCTTACAGAACGATGACGGATTGTCCACGGTCGATTTCGGCAGTGCTCGACAATGGAGTCCTATCGATCCTAGGCAAGACATCGACGCAGTCGCACTGCCGCGTCAAGAAGCTGTGCCAACCGCTCTTGCTGTTGCGCCTCGGGGAGTTCCTCGGCCGAGGCCATCCCCTCTGCGATGAGGACGACGACCTGATCGGCCAGGCTCTGATCACCCAGGTCCGGGACCGGCCTGCCATCGGAGCCGATGGACGAGAACTGCGCAAGCGCCTCGGCGATGGTGTCTCTGCGCGACAAGCTGCCTGCGCCGTTGCCGGGGGAATTCGGGCCCGCCTCGGCGAGCTGACGCGGGTTGAGTCCGATGATGCGGATACGCAGACGGCGGACCTCTGTGTCGAGGTCCGCCGTCACGTTGTTCATGGCTCAATCATAGACACCGCTCCCGGGAGCACGCAGCTGGGTGGTCCCGGGATCTGGGGTGTCTAGTTCCTGAAGTAGGAGATGAGGCGCAGGATTTCGATGTAGAGCCACACGAGGGTGACCATGAGGGAGAATGCGCACATCCAGGAGTACTTCTCGGGGATCTTGTGCTTGACGCCCTCTTCGATCATCTGGAAGTCCATGATCAGCGTCATGGCTGCAAGCACTGTGGCGACGATGCCGATGACGATTCCCAGCGGTATGCCAAAGACCTCCATGCTGCGAGCACCTCCGGTGCCGGTGAACATGGCGACGCCGAAGTTGATCAGGGAGAAGATCGCGTAACCGCCGATGGCGATGAACATAAACTTCTTCATCTTCGAGCCATAGCGCACGCCTTTGAACTTGAACAGGGCGAGCATGACGCCGAAGACGCAGAGCGTGGCGAGCACGGCCTGGACGACGATGCCGTCGTACAGCCGCTCGAAGATCCCGGAGATACCGCCGAGGAAGACACCCTCGAACGCGGCGTAGCCGATGATCAGGGCTTTGCTGGGTTCCTTCTTGAAGGCGTTCACCAAGCCGAGAACCAGCGCGATGAGCATCGCGGGCAAGGCGAGTGGCGGAACGAAACAAACCGACACAGCACCGGCTAGGAGGATGGTGAAGAGAAACACCGGTCTTCATCATGACGTCGTCGTAGGTCATCGCCCGGTCAGCGACCTGCGGGCCAGCGTTGCGGTTCTGCGCGGCTGGCTGGCTGAACAGGTTGTTGAGATCCTGGTCAGACATGACGGGCTGATTGCGTCCGGTTGGGCTCCCTGGTTGATCGCCCGGTTCATCATGGGGTTACTCACGGTCGAGATCCTTTCGATCTGAGCAGGTTGCTCGCACAGACGAAATGCCGCACGAGAGTTGAATCATGGTCTCAGTCTAGTCACCTGAGCTGGACAGTCACTGAAGAACCAGTGCTCGAGCCAACGAGCGTTGCACGATCGTAACGCTCGTCGGCGGCCAGGTTATTCCCACATCCACGGCAGGCGTTGTATCCGCCCCACCTCGCGAGCCGAACCAGAGGCCTCAACCCATGTGGTAGCTCGTGGCGGCTCCTGGACCCCATGGAATTCCGGTGGCCCACCAGATGAAGAAGAGCAGTCCCCAGAGAACGAACATCGCGAATGAGAGCGGAATGGTGAACGACAGCACGGTGCCGATTCCCGCAGACTTCTTGCCGCTGGATGAAGCCGAGGACCACAACGAAGTACGGGCTCATCGGGGAGATGATGTTCGTCGTCGAGTCACCGATGCGGTAGAGGGCCTGCGTGGTCTCCGGAGCGATGGACAGGAGCATGAACATCGCACGAGGACCGGCGCCATGAGCGTCCACAGTCCCGATCCGGAGGTCAGGAACAGGGCACCGAGTGCCACAAGCAGCCATCCGCCGAGGAGGATGACGAACGTTCCGGTGTCGAGTGAACCGAAGAACTCGGCTCCCTGATCGCGAGGATCTCGCCGAGGCTGGACATCTTGAACAGCGCGAGGAACTGGCTGGCCGCGAAGAAGAGGACGATCACTGGGACGAACGGCAGGAGCCCCTTGCCCATCATGTCGGGAATGTCGGAGGTCTTCTTGATCGATCCGGTGGCGTAGCCGTAGACGATGCCGATGATGAAGAAGCCGAAGCCGATGATGGCAGCGATTCCTGCCATCAGGCCGATTCGGGACCGAAGCTGCCTGCCTCGTCCCTCAGGAAGGAGCCTTCGGGCAGCGCGAGGAAGAACAATATCGCAGCGCAGGCGACGATGCTGAGCACAGCGAAGACCATTCCGCGCTTCTCGTTGGCATCCAGTGCCATTTTGACGTCGAAGTTGTCGGGGTCGTTCTCATCCGGTTCATCGAGTTCGATCTGGTCGGCGCGCTTGGTCAGCAGGAGTTCGGTGACCAGGGTGACGGCGACCGCAACGACGAACATCGAGACGAAGTTGAAGTAGAAGTTCGCGACGGGGCTGACCACATATTCCGGGTCGATGATCTGAGCCGCCGACGTGGAGAGCCCGCCGAGGATAGTATCCAAGGAGTTGACCATGGGTGCTGCCGAGTATCCGCCCGAGGTGGCGGCGTAGGCGACGGCAGCCGAGCAGCGGATTGCGTCCCACAGCTTTGAACGCGAGCCCGCCGAGGGGACTTCATGATCATGTATGAGGCGTCGGAGGCGATCG
>NZ_JACBOT010000018.1 GCF_021532275.1 Brevibacterium sp. UCMA 11754 | reverse complement strand
GATATTCGTATGCGCGTTGTTGCGCACGGTACGGGTAAACGTCCACCCCGTATGGAAATCGGTGAGATTGAGTGTCCTAGCGAATTCCCCCGATTCGACGGGACCGCAGTGGGCGACGGTATCGCCTTCGAAGAAGCCGGGTTCGTCTTCGACGTCGTCACCGGCGCGGCGGATCGTGATCGCTGAACGCAGCAGGCTCCCGGGCTTCGTTGTCGAGATCCCATTGATTGCGTCTTTGGCCCGTGTGGGCCCCAGGTACCGGTCGATCGTGGCTGGGCTCATTGCCAGCAGTTCCTTGCGCACCGTTGTGGTGTAACGATCCTGACCGAGGACGAGCTCGTGATGGGCTTCGAGGAGATCGAGGAGGATACGCATCGTCGCGTGAAGGTATTTCCCGCACTGGCCGCCCGAGATCGCCCACACACGCTGAAGGATCTTCACTGCGTCATAGGAGTATTTCCTGGACCGGGGCTTCCGGTGCTGTTTCGTCACCTGTCTGCCTGGTCCTGGCGGGTGCTTGGCTGCCTGGGTCAATCGCCGTCGAGCATTGTCGCGAGTCCAGCCGGTCACCGCGACGACCTCTTTGAGAACAGCCCCTTTGTTCTTCTTCGAGGCTTTCTTGTATTGCCTGGCGTATTTCGTGGTGATCTCTGCGCGAGTCGCCATCGACAGTTCACTCCCCATAGCTTCCGAGGGTCCACCATTTCGCGGGCAAAAGTATATGAGGCACCGAGGGTGGCATCCGGGCTGTCTATCTGAGTCTTGCCGTCCTATTGAAAATGTGTGTACATGCGTTTAGATTGTCACCTGCACCTACTCTGCCAGGCACGAGCCCTCCCGAAGCGGAGGACCTATGTCAAGGCAGGGCCCCTCTCGGAACGGAGGACCTATGTCAAGGCAGGGCCCCTCTCGGAACGGAGGACGCGTGCTTGACAGAGCCCGCAAACGGGGTCAGTCGGACGTGTCCCATTTCAGTACATAGGCGATGGCGAACCCTGCCAAGCCGGTAATTGCTGCGCAGGCCGTAGTCGGCGCGAAGAGTACATCCATGGCGCCTGAGACCAGCGTCTGCTGAGCAAAGAGCGCACCGGCCAATTGGGTTAGCACAAGTACCGTTCCCAAAACGAGGAATGCTACGAGCGTGATCTTGAAGAGCAGAAGGAGCAGCCACGCCAGAAGCGCGCGGATCCCGGTTGGCGTGGTGTCATCCTGAGAAGAGTTCTCGGACATTGTCGGACTCCTTGTTCGAATCTGTAGGTATGGTCAGTTGATGGAGAACGTCAGTCGAGGCTGATCGTTCAGGTTGTTCAGGCGATACTGAAGATCGGTAGCAGGCCGAGTGCGACCAGTGAGCCCAAAATGATGGTGGGTATCACGAACCAGAGAATGAGTCTGACGAACAGCTTTCCCGGATCGACTCCTGCGATGCCGGAGACGATATAGATCGGTGCTGCTCCAGGAGGGGAGCAGCCTTCGGTTGCGGAGAACAGAAGCACAGCCACTGCAGCAGGGACCGGGCCAGCTCCAGCTGCGGTCAGCGCCGTGAAGGCAACCCCGCCGACTGCGGCAATGGTTGCGGTTGACGTCAGTGGCGCTGCTAGCAGGACTACCAGCGAGCCGACAGCAAGTGCGACGACGAGGCCAGGCGCCTCGATTCTGCTCATGAATACCGCGAGGTCTTCCGAGAGTCCCAATTCGCCCAGCGCACTGGCAGCGGCGAAAGCGAAGAACAGCGTCGCACCGACGAGAGAGTATTGGGGGGCAACTTTATCGAGTAGCTTGTTCCAGCTCTTCGCCGACCGAGGCAGGTGCTTTGCGCCCACCATCAAGCAGGCCAGAAGGATCATGACCGGGATCCACACGATGATACTGATTGACTCAAAGGTCTCTGCTCCCAGGCGTCCAGTGAGCCAATCGGCTCCCGGGCCGACCGTCAGCAGCAGAGGGACGGCGATGCCAATGTAGATGAACAGCGAGGTCCATCCTTGGCGAATGGCCGCCTTGAACGGCTGGATGTCAGCCCGTTCGACCTTGTCGACGCCGTAGATGCGGATCCATATAGTGACAACGATCAGTCGGTACAACAATGCCCAAGCACCGCCGCAGAAAAGACCGATGAACAACTGATCTGCTGCAACGAACGGAGCGACCGCGGCCGAGCCGAGAAGCACGAACATCGAGGACGAGGGCGGGAAGCTGGGGCCGAGTCCGGAGCTTCCGGCGACCAACGAGGCCGCGATCTCCGGTTTCCAGTTGGATCTGGTCATCCACGGGATCGTCACTGATCCGACCGCTGCGGCGTTCCCTGATCCGGAACCGGAGATCGTGCCGAATAGCGCAGATGCCACTGTGGACACATACCCCGCTCCGCCTCTGACGCGGCCGAAGACAGAATTGAGAATCTCCACCTGCTTCTCCATGAGCCCCAGCTCTTTGAGCATGAAGCCCATGAATATGAACGCTAGTGCGGCGAACACGACCTGTTCCTGCAGCGCATCAACTATGCCGGTACCAAGGATCTGGAAGAAGTCTTTGCCGCCGAACAAGCAGACGACGACGAAGCCCAGCAACATGGACTCGCCGATATTGCGTTTGATCACCACGTTCCACACGATGATGAAGGCCAAGTAGGCAACCATTGCCCAGATGGAAAGGGACATAGAGAGTAATCCTGTCGGTCGTCGATGCGAACAGAGCAAAGCTGTCGAACACCCGCTGAATGAGATCGGAAGCCCAGTGCGCAATCAAGGGCAGGGTCGAGTGCATCCGTGCACTCAAAGCTCTGTCGATGGTGTTGGCCCGGTGTCAGCTTCTCCTTTGAGCGGTGTCGAACCTTGCGATCGCTTCGCAAATCTCGTCATTGGAATTGCTACAGGCAAGTCAAACAGTGCCCAGTAGAGATTGTCAACAATACTGCAAGCAAAGTTAGTAACAATACCCCGAGGGTGCGCAGCTGGCTCATGGTCGCTCCATGTCCTGCGGGGTTGACGCGCAGGACCCAGGGGCAGACGGATCCTGCTCGCGGACCGACTGAAGATCGCATGCGGATCTGTACTCGAGTTCTATGTTAACAAAAATGTTGACAATCATAACCTGTTTGTAGATTATTGAGAATGTTCAGTTTCCAATGAGGGGGTTCCATGACAGAGTCGTCACCTACGCCGCAGCAGGGACCGCCCCCTGTCGTTGTCGACGACGAGGGGCGTCAGCTGACGCTGAGTACAGTTGAGATGCGCAGAATCTTGGCGTCGAGCTTCATCGGATCTGCGATAGAGTTCTATGACTTTCTCCTCTACGCGACGGCATCGTCAATCGTCTTTGCCTCTCTCTATTTCACCGGATTCGGCAGCGGAAGTTTGGCGGTATTCGCTTCATTCGCGACTCTTGCTGCAGGCTATTTGGCTCGGCCGCTCGGAGGAGTGATCTTCGGGCACTTCGGCGACCGACTCGGTCGGAAGAAGACCCTTGTGCTTTCAATGATCATCATGGGAAGTGTTACCGTCATCGTCGGACTGATGCCTCCTGCATCGATGATCGGCATCATTGCTCCGATCTCTTTGTTGGTCCTCCGGGTGATTCAGGGCATCGCTGTCGGCGGTGAGTGGGGTGGCGCTGCGCTCATGGCGCTGGAACATGCACCCAAGGCCAAGCGGGGATTTGCCGCGTCATTCGCCAATGCCGGTGGGCCGGCCGGGGCTGTGCTTGCGACTGTCGTCATGTCTGTCATGACCGTGCTCACCGGCGATCAGTTCGTTGTGTGGGGCTGGAGGATCCCGTTCCTTCTCTCTGCGGTGCTCATCGTCGTCGGCCTGGTGATCAGGTTGAAAGTGTCGGAGTCGCCGGTGTTCCAGACGCTCGAAGAAGAACATGACCGTCGACGGATTCCGATCTTCGATGTGCTATGCAACCATCTGAAGCCTGTTCTCATCGGCTTGGCAGTGGCTGTGAGCGTGTACACGACGCAATCGCTTGTCACGGTGTGGGGAGTGTCCATGGCTGTCGATGCGGGCGAGGACAAGACGTGGGTGCTGAACTGGAAGGCCGGTGGCTCCCTCATCATGATTCTCACCTGCTTCGTGTCCGCACGCCTGAGCGACAGGATCGGTAGGGCGCGCATGATCTTCATCGCCTGCTTGGTCGTTGCGGCTTCTGCATTTCCCATAACGTTTCTTATCGGATCGGGTCGCATCGAGATGTTCTCTGTCGCGATTCTTTTTGGACAGGGAATCGTTCAGGGGCTCATCTACGGTCCGATCTCGGCATATGTGGCAGAGCTGTTTCCAGCGTCTGTGCGCTACACGGGCGCGTCCGTCGCCTACCAGGGAGCAGCGGCTCTGGGCGCAGGAATCACTCCTATGCTCGCTTCGGCTCTTATGCTGCTTCCGTTCGGAGGTCTGTGGTGGGTCGGCACAATTTGGGCGCTGGTTGCTCTGTTCGGTGCCCTGGTCGTCGCGCTTCATCAAACCGCGATAGATCCCGAGAACAAAGTCCGGGCACGCTCTCAGCAATTGGAATCGACCACTATCGCCTGAGACGCTCATTCTGTGAGGCGACTCGCCCGGGTTCAGAGTAGACTGAGCCCGGGTGATTTCGCATTGAGGCTGGCGACTAACGAGGACCCGCGACTCCCCCAATGAGCGAGAGTCAGGGGTGCCTGAACTCCTCCCCCGGGCGACTACACGGCAAGGTATCGTACTCTCCATCATTTCCTTAGCACCACCAATAGCCAATTCAGGATCTGCGGGAAGGGCAACAGACAGGGGTGCAAGCCCTTGAAGGATGGCACTGGATCCTACAGATTGTGGAGAGCCGGTGAGTTGGCCTCCGCACGACGAGGAATGCGGATCAGACGCTCATCATCGATCTCGAGACCGCCACGGTGCCAGCGTTGTTCGTTCCGGCCGCGGTCCTCCATAGTGCTTGAGGATTTTGACAAGTTGGTGAGACAGATGCCGTCTCATGCTTGTGTCACATCTCAGGTCAGCGCGGTGCTCCTCTGACAAGTTCCGCTAGACCCTACAATGCTGATCTCATCGCGATCATCCCCTCGCGCGGCGACAATGGGGACATGAGCAATCACCAGATGATCGAGATTCGAGGCGCCCGCGTGCACAACCTGGCGAACATCGATGTCGACGTCCCATTGGGTTCGCTGGTCGGTATCGCCGGTGTCTCCGGTTCGGGCAAGTCGTCCCTGGCGATGGGAGTCCTGTACGCGGAAGGCTCTCGGCGCTACATCGAAGCGCTGTCCACTTACACGCGCCGCAGGATGAGCCAAGCGCCGCGTGCCGACGTCGACCGGGTCAGTCACGTGCCTGCCGCTCTGGCTCTGCGACAGCGCCCGGGCATCCCCGGCGTCAGATCGACCTTCGGCACGTCCACCGAACTGCTCAACGTCGTCCGGCTCATGTTCTCGCGCCTGGCGTCACATGTCTGCCCGAACGGCCACCGGCAGGAACCGACGCTCAATGTCGCGGCAGAGGAGCCCTCCGCTTGCCTCAGCTGCGGAGCGAACGTTCACGCTCCAGGAGAAGAGGAGCTGGCCTTCAATTCGGTGGGAGCCTGCCCATCCTGTGAAGGGACGGGCATTGTACGCAAGGTCGACGATGCCTCCCTGATCCGTGACGAGGACATGAGCATCGACGATGGAACGGTGATTCCATGGCAGATGTTCGGCTTCAACGTCCAACCGCAGATCGCACGCGAATTCGGCGTCCGCACGGACATCCCCTGGAAGGAGTTGAGCGCCGAGGAGAAGACCATCGTCTTCGATGGCCCGAAAGTGAGCGATGTGCTTCTCTTCCGGGCCATCGAAGACGATGGTCTTCTCCTCGGCGCTCAACTCCTTCCAGGGGATGTCCGTGCGGACGCCGAATTCGCGTGCGATCTGCGGTTGGACGTTGAAGCCGAACATCTGCCATGGAATCACCGTTCCATCGTCGATGCTCATGTCCTCGTCACGGATCAGGGAGGCATCGTCGACCTTGCGTACAATGCCCGTCCCTTCACAGGATGGGCAGGCTCCCACCGAATTGAAGGCCAGCTCCTCTTCTCCTGGAGCGTGAACGTTCGCTCCGCAGCTGAGGCAAGCGGAGGGCTCCTCTGCCGCGACATTGAGCGTCGGTTCCTGCCGGTGGCCGTTCGGGCAGACATGTGACGCCAGGCGCGAGAACATGAGCCGGACGACGTTGAGCAGTTCGGTGGACGTGCCGAAGGTCGATCTGACGCCGGGGATGCCCGGGCGCTGTCGCAGAGCCAGAGCGGCAGGCACGTGACTGACCCGGTCGACGTCGGCACGCGGCGCTTGGCTCATCCTGCGGCGCGTGTAAGTGGACAGCGCTTCGATGTAGCGCCGAGAGCCTTCCGCGTACAGGACTCCCATCGCCAGGGACGACTTGCCCGAACCGGAGACACCGGCGATACCGACCAGCGAACCCAATGGGACGTCGACATCGATGTTCGCCAGGTTGTGCACGCGGGCGCCTCGAATCTCGATCATCTGGTGATTGCTCATGTCCCCATTGTCGCCGCGCGAGGGGATGATCGCGATGAGATCAGCATTGTAGGGTCTAGCGGAACTTGTCAGAGGAGCACCGCGCTGACCTGAGATGTGACACAAGCATGAGACGGCATCTGTCTCACCAACTTGTCAAAATCCTCAAGCACTATGGAGGACCGCGGCCGGAACGAACAACGCTGGCACCGTGGCGGTCTCGAGATCGATGATGAGCGTCTGATCCGCATTCCTCGTCGTGCGGAGGCCAACTCACCGGCTCTCCACAATCTGTAGGATCCAGTGCCATCCTTCAAGGGCTTGCACCCCTGTCTGTTGCCCTTCCCGCAGATCCTGAATTGGCTATTGGTGGTGCTAAGGAAATGATGGAGAGTACGATACCTTGCCGTGTAGTCGCCCGGGGGAGGAGTTCAGGCACCCCTGACTCTCGCTCATTGGGGGAGTCGCGGGTCCTCGTTAGTCGCCAGCCTCAATGCGAAATCACCCGGGCTCAGTCTACTCTGAACCCGGGCGAGTCGCCTCACAGAATGAGCGTCTCAGGCGATAGTGGTCGATTCCAATTGCTGAGAGCGTGCCCGGACTTTGTTCTCGGGATCTATCGCGGTTTGATGAAGCGCGACGACCAGGGCACCGAACAGAGCAACCAGCGCCCAAATTGTGCCGACCCACCACAGACCTCCGAACGGAAGCAGCATAAGAGCCGAAGCGAGCATAGGAGTGATTCCTGCGCCCAGAGCCGCTGCTCCCTGGTAGGCGACGGACGCGCCCGTGTAGCGCACAGACGCTGGAAACAGCTCTGCCACATATGCCGAGATCGGACCGTAGATGAGCCCCTGAACGATTCCCTGTCCAAAAAGAATCGCGACAGAGAACATCTCGATGCGACCCGATCCGATAAGAAACGTTATGGGAAATGCAGAAGCCGCAACGACCAAGCAGGCGATGAAGATCATGCGCGCCCTACCGATCCTGTCGCTCAGGCGTGCGGACACGAAGCAGGTGAGAATCATGATGAGGGAGCCACCGGCCTTCCAGTTCAGCACCCACGTCTTGTCCTCGCCCGCATCGACAGCCATGGACACTCCCCACACCGTGACAAGCGATTGCGTCGTGTACACGCTCACAGCCACTGCCAAGCCGATGAGAACAGGCTTCAGATGGTTGCATAGCACATCGAAGATCGGAATCCGTCGACGGTCATGTTCTTCTTCGAGCGTCTGGAACACCGGCGACTCCGACACTTTCAACCTGATCACCAGGCCGACGACGATGAGCACCGCAGAGAGAAGGAACGGGATCCTCCAGCCCCACACAACGAACTGATCGCCGGTGAGCACGGTCATGACAGACATGACGACAGTCGCAAGCACAGCCCCGGCCGGCCCACCGGCATTGGCGAATGACGCGGCAAATCCCCGCTTGGCCTTGGGTGCATGTTCCAGCGCCATGAGCGCAGCGCCACCCCACTCACCGCCGACAGCGATGCCCTGAATCACCCGGAGGACCAACAAAGAGATCGGAGCAATGATGCCGATCATCGATGCAGGAGGCATCAGTCCGACGATGACGGTAACACTTCCCATGATGATCATTGAAAGCACAAGGGTCTTCTTCCGACCGAGTCGGTCGCCGAAGTGCCCGAAGATCACTCCTCCGAGCGGCCGAGCCAAATAGCCTGCAGCAAGAGTCGCGAATGAAGCGAATACCGCCAAACTTCCGCTGCCGAATCCGGTGAAATAGAGAGAGGCAAAGACGATTGACGATGCCGTCGCGTAGAGGAGAAAGTCATAGAACTCTATCGCAGATCCGATGAAGCTCGACGCCAAGATTCTGCGCATCTCAACTGTACTCAGCGTCAGCTGACGCCCCTCGTCGTCGACAACGACAGGGGGCGGTCCCTGCTGCGGCGTAGGTGACGACTCTGTCATGGAACCCCCTCATTGGAAACTGAACATTCTCAATAATCTACAAACAGGTTATGATTGTCAACATTTTTGTTAACATAGAACTCGAGTACAGATCCGCATGCGATCTTCAGTCGGTCCGCGAGCAGGATCCGTCTGCCCCTGGGTCCTGCGCGTCAACCCCGCAGGACATGGAGCGACCATGAGCCAGCTGCGCACCCTCGGGGTATTGTTACTAACTTTGCTTGCAGTATTGTTGACAATCTCTACTGGGCACTGTTTGACTTGCCTGTAGCAATTCCAATGACGAGATTTGCGAAGCGATCGCAAGGTTCGACACCGCTCAAAGGAGAAGCTGACACCGGGCCAACACCATCGACAGAGCTTTGAGTGCACGGATGCACTCGACCCTGCCCTTGATTGCGCACTGGGCTTCCGATCTCATTCAGCGGGTGTTCGACAGCTTTGCTCTGTTCGCATCGACGACCGACAGGATTACTCTCTATGTCCCTTTCCATCTGGGCAATGGTTGCCTACTTGGCCTTCATCATCGTGTGGAACGTGGTGATCAAACGCAATATCGGCGAGTCCATGTTGCTGGGCTTCGTCGTCGTCTGCTTGTTCGGCGGCAAAGACTTCTTCCAGATCCTTGGTACCGGCATAGTTGATGCGCTGCAGGAACAGGTCGTGTTCGCCGCACTAGCGTTCATATTCATGGGCTTCATGCTCAAAGAGCTGGGGCTCATGGAGAAGCAGGTGGAGATTCTCAATTCTGTCTTCGGCCGCGTCAGAGGCGGAGCGGGGTATGTGTCCACAGTGGCATCTGCGCTATTCGGCACGATCTCCGGTTCCGGATCAGGGAACGCCGCAGCGGTCGGATCAGTGACGATCCCGTGGATGACCAGATCCAACTGGAAACCGGAGATCGCGGCCTCGTTGGTCGCCGGAAGCTCCGGACTCGGCCCCAGCTTCCCGCCCTCGTCCTCGATGTTCGTGCTTCTCGGCTCGGCCGCGGTCGCTCCGTTCGTTGCAGCAGATCAGTTGTTCATCGGTCTTTTCTGCGGCGGTGCTTGGGCATTGTTGTACCGACTGATCGTTGTCACTATATGGATCCGCATCTACGGCGTCGACAAGGTCGAACGGGCTGACATCCAGCCGTTCAAGGCGGCCATTCGCCAAGGATGGACCTCGCTGTTCATCTACATTGGCATCGCCGTCCCTCTGCTGCTGACGGTCGGCCCGGGAGCCGATTGGCTCACTGGACGCCTGGGAGCAGAGACCTTTGAGTCAATCAGTATCATCGTGTGGATCCCGGTCATGATCCTTCTGGCCTGCTTGATGGTGGGCGCAAAGCACCTGCCTCGGTCGGCGAAGAGCTGGAACAAGCTACTCGATAAAGTTGCCCCCCAATACTCTCTCGTCGGTGCGACGCTGTTCTTCGCTTTCGCCGCTGCCAGTGCGCTGGGCGAATTGGGACTCTCGGAAGACCTCGCGGTATTCATGAGCAGAATCGAGGCGCCTGGCCTCGTCGTCGCACTTGCTGTCGGCTCGCTGGTAGTCCTGCTAGCAGCGCCACTGACGTCAACCGCAACCATTGCCGCAGTCGGCGGGGTTGCCTTCACGGCGCTGACCGCAGCTGGAGCTGGCCCGGTCCCTGCTGCAGTGGCTGTGCTTCTGTTCTCCGCAACCGAAGGCTGCTCCCCTCCTGGAGCAGCACCGATCTATATCGTCTCCGGCATCGCAGGAGTCGATCCGGGAAAGCTGTTCGTCAGACTCATTCTCTGGTTCGTGATACCCACCATCATTTTGGGCTCACTGGTCGCACTCGGCCTGCTACCGATCTTCAGTATCGCCTGAACAACCTGAACGATCAGCCTCGACTGACGTTCTCCATCAACTGACCATACCTACAGATTCGAACAAGGAGTCCGACAATGTCCGAGAACTCTTCTCAGGATGACACCACGCCAACCGGGATCCGCGCGCTTCTGGCGTGGCTGCTCCTTCTGCTCTTCAAGATCACGCTCGTAGCATTCCTCGTTTTGGGAACGGTACTTGTGCTAACCCAATTGGCCGGTGCGCTCTTTGCTCAGCAGACGCTGGTCTCAGGCGCCATGGATGTACTCTTCGCGCCGACTACGGCCTGCGCAGCAATTACCGGCTTGGCAGGGTTCGCCATCGCCTATGTACTGAAATGGGACACGTCCGACTGACCCGTTTGCGGGCTCTGTCAAGCACGCGTCCTCCGTTCCGAGAGGGGCCCTGCCTTGACATAGGTCCTCCGTTCCGAGAGGGGCCCTGCCTTGACATAGGTCCTCCGCTTCGGGAGGGCTCGTGCCTGGCAGAGTAGGTGCAGGTGACAATCTAAACGCATGTACACACATTTTCAATAGGACGGCAAGACTCAGATAGACAGCCCGGATGCCACCCTCGGTGCCTCATATACTTTTGCCCGCGAAATGGTGGACCCTCGGAAGCTATGGGGAGTGAACTGTCGATGGCGACTCGCGCAGAGATCACCACGAAATACGCCAGGCAATACAAGAAAGCCTCGAAGAAGAACAAAGGGGCTGTTCTCAAAGAGGTCGTCGCGGTGACCGGCTGGACTCGCGACAATGCTCGACGGCGATTGACCCAGGCAGCCAAGCACCGCCAGGACCAGGCAGACAGGTGACGAAACAGCACCGGAAGCCCCGGTCCAGGAAATACTCCTATGACGCAGTGAAGATCCTTCAGCGTGTGTGGGCGATCTCGGGCGGCCAGTGCGGGAAATACCTTCACGCGACGATGCGTATCCTCCTCGATCTCCTCGAAGCCCATCACGAGCTCGTCCTCGGTCAGGATCGTTACACCACAACGGTGCGCAAGGAACTGCTGGCAATGAGCCCAGCCACGATCGACCGGTACCTGGGGCCCACACGGGCCAAAGACGCAATCAATGGGATCTCGACAACGAAGCCCGGGAGCCTGCTGCGTTCAGCGATCACGATCCGCCGCGCCGGTGACGACGTCGAAGACGAACCCGGCTTCTTCGAAGGCGATACCGTCGCCCACTGCGGTCCCGTCGAATCGGGGGAATTCGCTAGGACACTCAATCTCACCGATTTCCATACGGGGTGGA
>NZ_JACBOT010000017.1 GCF_021532275.1 Brevibacterium sp. UCMA 11754 | reverse complement strand
CGGCCTCTTCGAAGATGCCCGGCCACAGCGAGGCCGACAGCGGGGTGAATTCTGCAGGCTTGAGCACGACGGCGTTGCCGGTCGCGATGGCCGGAGCCAACTTCCAGGACTCGAGCATGAACGGCGTGTTCCACGGGGTGATGAGCCCGGCGACGCCGATGGGTTTGCGGTTGACGTAGTTGGCCTGGCGTCCGGGAACCTTGAAGGCGTCATCGACCTGGGCGACGATGAGATCGGCGAAGAAGCGGAAGTTCTCCGCGGCGCGGTTGGCCTGGCCCTTGGCCTGGGTGATCGGCAGCCCGGAATCGAAGGACTCCATCTCGGCGAGTTCCTGGCTGCGGGTCTCGGCGATGTCGGCGATCTTGTTGAGCACGCGCGCACGCTCACGTGGGAGCATCGAGGGCCACGGGCCTTCGTCGAAGGCCTGCTTCGCCGAGGCGACGGCTGCGTCGATGTCGGCCTTCTTGCCTGATGCGGCCTTGATGTAGGGCTCGTTGGTCACCGGGTTGATGACGTCGAATTCCTCGCCGTCGATCGAATCGACGAACTCGCCGTTGATGTAGTGACGGATCTTCTCCGGCAGATTCGCGGGAGTTGCAGTGGACTCGGTCATGACTTGTCCTCTTCTCTGTCGATGTTTCCTGTGCTTGCAGGGGTATCTGGGGTTTGGCTTGGGCTTCCTGGTAGCTGGCGAGGGTCGTTGAGCGGTGATTCCTCACGACTCGCTCGATCTCCTCCGCCGAGGCGCGGGCCCGGATGAGTGCGACGATCCTGGCGTGCTCGTCGACCGAACCCCGTGCCCGTTCGGGCACGAAGGAGAAGGTCGAGTTCCGCAGGTGCGCCAGACGGTCCCATTCGACAGCGACCAGGGTGTGCAGCCGTTCGTTCGGGCACCGCCGAAACAGTGCCGCATGGAATTCGTGGTTGAGGCGGGTGAACTCGGTGGGATCGAAGTCGGCGAGCAGGTCACGCATGCGCTCATTGATCGCATCAGCCTCGGCGAGATCGTGCTCGTCCAGGAAATCAAGAGCCTGCGCGGTCGCGGCTCCCTCGAGGATCGCCACGGCCTCCATCGACTGGGCGTACGAGCTCTGGTCGACCATGGCGACCCGGGCTCCGACATTGCGTTCGAAGGTCACGAGCCCATCGGCCTCGAGGCGGCGGATGGCCTCCCTGACCGGAACGACGGAGGTATCGAGCTCGAGAGCGATCTGAGCCAGCACCAGTTTGTGCCCGGGTTCGAAGGTCTGATCCGCGATGCACTTACGGATCCAGCGGTAGGCCGTCTCCGCTTTGCTCAGTGAGCTCGGCTCCGCCGGTGCGTCGACGGCGTCAGCGGTGGTCATCGTGAGGCTTTCCAGGCTTCGAACTTCTCTTTCCATTCGCCCTTAGGTGGGAACAGCGACTCGATCGGGTTGCCGGCGGCCACCTGCTCGGCCACCCATCCGTCTTCGATCTCCTTCGTCAGCGCCGCAGCGACGACTTCCTCAACGAGACCGCGTGGGATGACGATGACTCCGTCGTCGTCTCCGACGATCACGTCGCCGGGCAGCACTGTGGCGTTTCCGCAGGCCACGGCCACGTCGGATTCCCACGGGACGTGCTTGCGGCCGAGCACGGCGGGATTCCTCGACGTTGAGAACACGGGGAGGATCCCGGCCACCTCGGCGGAGTCGCGGACTCCCCCGTCGGTGATGACGCCTGTCGCGCCCTGCGCCTTGGCCCGCAGCGCGAGCACGTCGCCGAGGGTTCCCGAGCCGGACTCGCCGCGTGCTTCGATGACGACGACCTCGCCGGACTGCAGCGAGTCGAAGGCCCGCTTCTGGGCGTTGTATCCGCCGCCGTGTGATTTGAACAGGTCCTCGCGGTTGGGCACGAAGCGCAGCGTCTTCGCGGTGCCCACGACCTTGCTGCCGGGCACGAGCGGGGAGACGCCTTCGATGACGACGTTGTTGAGTCCCCGTGCACGCAGCTGCGCGGAGAGACCAGCGGTCGGAGCCTCGGTGAGCTTGGCGCGCAGGTCCTCACTCAGCGGACCGGTGGACGATTCCTCCGGTGCCAGACCGGCTTCCTCACGTGATCCCCAGGCGTCGGCCTGCAGGGCTTCGGTCACGGCTGGGGTGCTGCCGAGGTTCCGGTCGAATGCGCCCGGTCCCTCGACGACATTCGTGACGAGGCGACCCGAGCTGAGTTCTGATCCGGTGCTCGCCGAGGTGGTCGTGACCTCGACCTCGACCGTATCCCCGGGCGCCACAACAGTTGATCCTGCGGGAGTTCCGGTGAGGATGACGTCACCGGGCTCCAGGGTCATGTGCTGGCTGAGATCGGCGATGATCCGGGTCAGGGGAAGATCAGCTGTGCGGCACTCGTGCCGTCGTCCTGCTTGACCTCGCCGTTGACCCAGGTGCGGATGCGCAGCGACTGGGGGTCAGCCTCGGCTGCGGGGATGATGTCGGGGCCCAGCGGCGTGTAGCCGTCGCGGCTCTTCGACCGCAGATTCGAGCCCTTGTCGGGAGACTTGATGTCGTAGAGGCCGAAGTCGTTGGACGCGGTCACTCCCTCGACGAAGGTCCAGGCCTCGTCGGGGCTGACGGATCGGGCCGCGGTGCCGATGACGACCGCGATCTCGCCTTCGAAGGCGAGCAGCGATGTTCCGGCGGGACGCTCGATCGCCTCACCCGATGCGGCCAGGGAACTGGTGGCCTTGAGGAAGTAGGACGGCTGGGACGGCCGTTTTCCGCGCTGGGCGGAGCGTGACTCGTACGCCACGTGGACGGCAATGATCTTGCCCGGTCGGACTGGGACACCAGCTGGAGTCGACATCGATCTCGCACCTCATTTCGATTGGCTTTCACCCAGATCGTATATGATACGGTTCCGGAGGACAAGTAGTCCGCGTCACATGATTGAGGTCACGTCAGCGCTCCGATAGCTGCGATCTCCCATGGGACAGCGGCACTAACGCAGCAGCCTCAAAGCGACACAGGAGTCATGGTGAGTAAAAAGCACACCCAAGGTCGGGTGGCATTCGCGACCGTCGTCGGTACCAGCATCGAGTGGTACGACTACTTCCTCTATGCGGCGGCCTCAGGGCTGATCTTCAACGAGCTGTTCTTCGGCCCGCTGGGTTCGACGCTGTCGACCATGGTCGCCTTCGCCACCGTCGGCATCAGCTTCCTGTTCCGACCCCTGGGCGCTTTCCTGGCCGGACACTACGGCGACAAGCTGGGGCGACGGGTCGTCCTCATCATCACGCTCATCGCCATGGGTGCCGCCACCGCTCTGATCGGCTTCCTGCCGACCTACGATTCGATCGGCATCGCGGCACCCATCCTCCTCATCGTCCTACGCATCATCCAGGGCATCTCAGCCGGCGGCGAGTGGGGCGGAGCGGTTCTTCTGGCCGTCGAGCACGCGGAGCCCAAGCATCGCGGGCTGCGCGGATCCTTCCCGCAGATCGGCGTCTCCATCGGACTCATCCTCTCTTCGGGCGTGCTCGCGCTCATGACCGCGATCGCCCCCGGAGAGGCCTTCCTCGAGTGGGGCTGGCGGGTGCCGTTCTTCCTCTCGATCCTGCTCGTCGCCGTGGGCTACTGGATCCGCCGCGGCGTCGAAGAGTCCCCCGTCTTCCACGAGATCGCCGAGCGTAAGGAGCAAGTGACCAATCCGCTGGGCAAACTGTTCAAGGGCCACTGGCTGCTCGTCATCCTGGCCTCGCTGGTCTTCGTCGGCAACAATGCCGCAGGCTACATGACCACCGGCGGCTACATCCAGAACTACGCCACGGACCCAACCGGACCGGTCGGGCTCGATCGCGGCCCCGTGCTCTGGGCAGTCTCCGCATCGGCGGTGTCGTGGCTGATCTTCACGATCATCGCCGGCTCCGTCTCTGACAAGATCGGTCGCAAGAACACCTATCTGCTGGGCTGGGTACTGCTGCTGATCGGCATCTTCTCGCTCTTCCCGCTGGTCAACACCGGCAGCATCTGGATGCTCTTCCTGGGGCTGATCATCTTAACCGTCGGGCTCGGATTCACCTACGGGCAGCAACCGGCGATGTATGCCGAGATCTTCCCCTCCAGCGTGCGATTCTCCGGTGTATCGGTCTCCTATGCGATCGGGTCGATCCTGGGCGGAGCCTTTGCTCCCACGATCGCAAAGGCGCTGGTGGCGTCGACCGGCACAACCACCTCGGTGGCCATCTATCTGGCCATCATCACGCTCATATCCCTTGCCGCAACTTTGGCCCTGCGGGACCGGTCGCGCATCCCCCTGGGCCCCGACCACGAGGAAGAGCAGTCGGTGAGCCCAGTCATAGGCATTGGCTCAAGATGACCTGAGTAACACACGATCGTATATGAACTGCTAATATTGGAAAGTCACAAAGACGTGTGATGAACCGGAGGTTGACATGCATTTTCACCAGCACGGCTATGTGTCCGCAGACCCGCGGATCGAAGCTGCAGCAGGTTACGGAATCGATCGTCCACAGGACCTGCCCGATGAGGTCGATGTCCTCATCGTCGGCAGCGGCCCGGCGGGCATGATTGCGGCGGCACAGCTGTCTCAGTATCCCGAGGTCAACACCCGGATGATCGAGAAGCGGGACTCACGACTGGTCATCGGTCAGGCCGATGGCATCCAGGCCCGATCGGTCGAGACCTTCCAGGCGTTCGGATTCGCCGAGGAGATCATCCGCGAGGGTTATCACATCATCGACATGTCCTTCTGGAACCCGGACCCGGAGAACCCCGAGCACATCATCCGTACGGGACGGCCGAAGGACGATGAAACCGGAATCAGCGAGTTTCCGCACCTCATAGTCAACCAGGCTCGCGTCCTCGACTACTTCGCTCAATTCGCCAAGCAGTCCCCCGGACGCGTCGAGCCCGACTACGGCATCGAGTTCGTCGATCTGAGCGTCGACGGTGACACCGGTTCAAATCACCCGGTGACGGTGACAGTTCGCTATACCGCAGGAGCGCGCGCAGGCGAAGAGCGCACGATCCGCGCCGGTTATGTCGTCGGCTGCGACGGAGCCCGCTCGGGCGTACGCAGGTCGATCGGTCGCACGATGACCGGCGACCAGGCCAATCACGCCTGGGGCGTCATGGACGTGCTCGCCAACTCCGACTTCCCCGATATCCGCACTAAGTGCGCCATCTCCTCCAAACATGGCAACATCCTTCACATCCCCCGCGAGGGCGGGCACCTGTTCCGCATGTACGTCGACCTCGGCGAGGTCCCAGAGGACGATGCACGCAAGGTGCGGCAGACGAGCGTCGATGAGATCATCGATCGTGCGAACGCCATCATCAAGCCCTACAGCATCGACGTGAAGAACGTCGCCTGGCACAGTGTCTATGAGGTCGGGCACCGGCTCACCGATGCCTTCGACGACACCGACGACACGACTCCCGGATCACCGTGTCCACGCGTGTTCATCACCGGCGACGCCTGCCACACGCACTCGGCGAAGGCCGGTCAGGGCATGAACGTGTCGATGCAGGACGGGTTCAACATCTCGTGGAAGCTCGGCCAAGTGCTGTCCGGACGATCCTCACAGGAGCTGCTGCGGACCTATTCCGCCGAGCGTCAGGTCACGGCGAAGAACCTCATCGACTTCGACAAGGAATGGTCGACGCTGATGGCCACTCCGCAGGAGGAGCTGCCGGACGAGACCTACCTGCAGGACTTCTATGTCAAGACCGCTGAGTTCCCGGCCGGGTTCATGACCGAATACACCGAGTCGATGATCACAGCGTCCACCGCGCACCAGGAGCTGGCCACCGGCTTCCCCGTGGGCAAGAGGTTCAAGTCTGCTCGGGTCCAGCGCAGCTGCGACGCCAACTACATCCACCTGGGACACAGGGCACGGGCCGACGGCCGCTGGCGCGTCTATGTCTTCGCCGATGCGCCGGCACCGGGTAGCAATGCCTCGTCCAAGGTCACCCAGTTGGCCGACTGGCTCAGTGCCGACCCGGCCTCGCCGTTGGTCAAGTACCGTCGTGCAGGTGAGGACCTCGACAGCCTCCTCGAGCTCAGCGTCATCTACCAGCAGGGTCACACCGAGTTCTCCTTCCCCGATGTGCCGACGGTCTTCCGTCCGCATGTGGGCGAGTTCGACCTTGAGTATGTGGAGAAGATCTACGCGACGCTGGCCGATGAGGACATCTTCGACGTGCGCGGCATCAGCCGTGACGGTGCTGTGGTCGTGGTCCGTCCCGATCAGTACGTCTCGGGCATCTTCCCGTTGGATGCCCATGACGAGATCGGCAAGTTCTTCGACGGAGTGTTCGTCTCCGAACAGTGACGTCTTGGGAACAGCAGCGAGTCTGATCCACTGTCGCCGACGTCTCTTCAGTGTGGGCATACCTCACCTGAGGAGGCGTCGGCGTTGTCGTTGGGCAATGAGTCCGCTGATTCCAGCTGCGATCACCATGATGCTGCCCATGTGGTCGCCGGCGTGGACGCCTCATAGCGGTCTTGCGCGCAGTCACGGCTGATGCTTCGGACGAGATCTGCCAACAGACGATCCGGCGCTCCCCGCTGCACCAAGCGCCAAAGCACCCACCAAACATATGAAGAAGCCGAAGTCAGGGACTGCGACTTCCATGCCACCCGTCGGCATTCCCTCAGCAGTCTGACCGTCCCATATCAGAGACGGCGGGTTGAGAGCGGCGAAGACGAGAACGATGATGAGGAGCGCGGCGATGACCATCGCTGCACCAGACCACCAGCGCGAGATTCCGAAGAGCAGAGGCAGAATCGAGAAGACGACCACCAACAGCCAGACTGCGAAGAATCCTGGAACAGCAGTCGCCGGATCAAACGGGTGCTCCCCCAACGACGTGATCCTGATCCTCGGCCCATCATCGTTTCCGCTGTCGAGGATGGGTACGAAGATCGTGATCACCCACGCGGCGACAGTCACCAGCGGCAGGAGAGTCGCAATCCGGTGGAAGCGCGTTGTTCGGGGTCCGTGAGAGCTGCCATCGTCAACATTCATACTCAGAATCCTGAGGCGGATCGTGGTGTCAGCCGTGTCGGATCTGTTGCAGTCTCAGCACGTCACCCGACGTCGAACATCCCCGAGCGCAGAGCCTCCTCAATTGTGCTTCCCGTCGAAGCCTCCGGCACACGCCGCCGGCCAGACGACCGAGATCGACCAGGCCCACGGGACCGGGGACGGTATCTCAGACTCACTGTCGGCGGAAGGCACAGAGGATCGACCACCTCGGCGATCTCGGCGATCTCGCAGTCGTTGCTCTCCCCTGCCGGCGCCGCTGCCACGAACTTCCTGGCCTCCGAGGCCGAGATCGGGAGGAACGGCAGCTCCACCTCACGTTCGCCGACGTCGCCCGACTCCGAATCCGCGTCAGGCGGGTCTTTCTGCGGTTCGAGCAGCCGGCGAGTTTCAGCCGCCAATCGTCGGCGGCGTTCGCATCCGGTGGTGCTGTACCGGGCCGTGGGTATCTCATTCGTCTGACGAACGGAGGCGTTGCCGCTTCATAGTCGAGGCCGCTAGGTGTGGTGACCTTCAAACCCTGAGCCGTGGCCTCGTGCTTCCACCCCGGTGTTCCTTTGCATAGTTGCAGGCTGCACACAGTCCCGAGCCGTTCTCCCACGAGGTCGCTCCCCCGGATGCATATCCCTCGGCGTGATCGGCGTGCTTGATTCTGGCATCGCACCACGGCGTCCGGCACACGTCATCGCGGTAGACGACCATCTGCCTGAGCAATCCGGTGAAGGACCGCGAGCGGGATTCCATGCCCACCAGTTGGCCATCGGTGACCTGAGTGAACATGCGGCGGATGAAGACCTCTGCCTCATTTGCGGCGATGAAGCTGCGAGCCGTCTTGGCAGGCAGGGGGCCGAATCCGGGCAGCCACGCGGGAACCATACCGTCGGAGAACAGGGATTCCGCCTCGATGACAAGGTGGACTTCGGTGGGAACTGCCTCGGCGCCTGCCTGACCGGTGAGCCGCTCGACGAGGGTGTCGGCCATGAGCTGATTGTGCCTGCGCCCCTGTGCCGTCCCGGCTGCCAGGGCTGAATCTGTCGCTTCTCGCAGTCCTTCATAGACCGCGACTGCCTGTTGGATGGGCAGAATCGCAGAGACACGTCCCATCCCGTCATCGAGCGGGGTCATCGTCACGCGCCGATTGGCTGTTGCCCTCTTCACCCGTTCGGCAGCGGCTTCGTCGTTCATCTCTTCTGCCAGGGCTCGCGCTTCGGTCCGCAGACTCCGCAGACCCGATGGCCCCATACTCGATTTCATTCGAGTGTCGATCTTGCGTCGGTCGGCGGAAGGCAGGCATGCGGTTCGTCGACCATGATGCGTGCCTTGTCCTCGGAGATCTCACCCGAGGCCAGTGTCGCGAATTGCCCAACACATTCAAGGCACTGTCCTCGGGTGAGATCTCCGAGGACAAGGCACGCATCATGGTCGACGAGACCGCATGCCTGCCTTCCGCCGACCGACGCAAGATCGACACTCGAATGAAATCGAGTATGGGGCCATCGGGTCTGCGGAGTCTGCGGACCGAAGCGCGAGCCCTGGCAGAAGAGATGAACGACGAAGCCGCTGCCGAACGGGTGAAGAGGGCAACAGCCAATCGGCGCGTGACGATGACCCCGCTCGATGACGGGATGGGACGTGTCTCTGCGATTCTGCCCATCCAACAGGCAGTCGCGGTCTATGAAGGACTGCGAGAGAAGCGACAGATTCAGCCCTGGCAGCCGGGACGGCACAGGGGCGCAGGCACAATCAGCTCATGGCCGACACCCTCGTCGAGCGGCTCACCGGTCAGGCAGGCGCCGAGGCAGTTCCCACCGAAGTCCACCTTGTCATCGAGGCGGAATCCCTGTTCTCCGACGGTATGTTCCCGCGTGGCTGCCCGGATTCGGCCCCCTGCCTGCCAAGACGGCTCGCAGCTTCATCGCCGCAAATGAGGCAGAGGTCTTCATCCGCCGCATGTTCACTCAGGTCACCGATGGCCAACTGGTGGGCATGGAATCCCGCTCGCGGTCCTTCACCGGATTGCTCAGGCAGATGGTCGTCTACCGCGATGACGTGTGCCGGACGCCGTGGTGCGATGCCAGAATCAAGCACGCCGATCACGCCGAGGGATATGCATCCGGGGGAGCGACCTCGTGGGAGAACGGCTCGGGACTGTGTGCAGCCTGCAACTATGCAAAGGAACACCGGGGTGGAAGCACGAGGCCACGGCTCAGGGTTTGAAGGTCACCACACCTAGCGGCCTCGACTATGAAGCGGCAACGCCTCCGTTCGTCAGACGAATGAGATACCCACGGCCCGGTACAGCACCACCGGATGCGAACGCCGCCGACGATTGGCGGCTGAAACTCGCCGGGCTGCTCGAACCGCAGAAAGACCCGCCTGACGCGGATTCGGAGTCGGGCGACGTCGGCGAACGTGAGGTGGAGCTGCCGTTCCTCCCGATCTCGGCCTCGGAGGCCAGGAAGTTCGTGGCAGCGGCGCCGGCAGGGGAGAGCAACGACTGCGAGATCGCCGAGATCGCCGAGGTGGTCGATCCTCTGTGCCTTCCGCCGACAGTGAGTCTGAGATACCGTCCCGGTCCCGTGGGCCTGGTCGATCTCGGTCGTCTGGCCGGCGGCGTGTGCCGGAGGCTTCGACGGGAAGCACAATTGAGGAGGCTCTGCGCTCGGGGATGTTCGACGTCGGGTGACGTGCTGAGACTGCAACAGATCCGACACGGCTGACACCACGATCCGCCTCAGGATTCTGAGTATGAATGTTGACGATGGCAGCTCTCACGGACCCCGAACAACGCGCTTCCACCGGATTGCGACTCTCCTGCCGCTGGTGACTGTCGCCGCGTGGGTGATCACGATCTTCGTACCCATCCTCGACAGCGGAAACGATGATGGGCCGAGGATCAGGATCACGTCGTTGGGGGAGCACCCGTTTGATCCGGCGACTGCTGTTCCAGGATTCTTCGCAGTCTGGCTGTTGGTGGTCGTCTTCTCGATTCTGCCTCTGCTCTTCGGAATCTCGCGCTGGTGGTCTGGTGCAGCGATGGTCATCGCCGCGCTCCTCATCATCGTTCTCGTCTTCGCCGCTCTCAACCCGCCGTCTCTGATATGGGACGGTCAGACTGCTGAGGGAATGCCGACGGGTGGCATGGAAGTCGCAGTCCCTGACTTCGGCTTCTTCATATGTTTGGTGGGTGCTTTGGCGCTTGGTGCAGCGGGGAGCGCCGGATCGTCTGTTGGCAGATCTCGTCCGAAGCATCAGCCGTGACTGCGCGCAAGACCGCTATGAGGCGTCCACGCCGGCGACCACATGGGCAGCATCATGGTGATCGCAGCTGGAATCAGCGGACTCATTGCCCAACGACAACGCCGACGCCTCCTCAGGTGAGGTATGCCCACACTGAAGAGACGTCGGCGACAGTGGATCAGACTCGCTGCTGTTCCCAAGACGTCACTGTTCGGAGACGAAACACTCCGTCGAAGAACTTGCCGATCTCGTCATGGGCATCCAACGGGAAGATGCCCGAGACGTACTGATCGGGACGGACCACGACCACAGCACCGTCACGGCTGATGCCGCGCACGTCGAAGATGTCCTCATCGGCCAGCGTCGCGTAGATCTTCTCCACATACTCAAGGTCGAACTCGCCCACATGCGGACGGAAGACCGTCGGCACATCGGGGAAGGAGAACTCGGTGTGACCCTGCTGGTAGATGACGCTGAGCTCGAGGAGGCTGTCGAGGTCCTCACCTGCACGACGGTACTTGACCAACGGCGAGGCCGGGTCGGCACTGAGCCAGTCGGCCAACTGGGTGACCTTGGACGAGGCATTGCTACCCGGTGCCGGCGCATCGGCGAAGACATAGACGCGCCAGCGGCCGTCGGCCCGTGCCCTGTGTCCCAGGTGGATGTAGTTGGCGTCGCAGCTGCGCTGGACCCGAGCAGACTTGAACCTCTTGCCCACGGGGAAGCCGGTGGCCAGCTCCTGGTGCGCGGTGGACGCTGTGATCATCGACTCGGTGTATTCGGTCATGAACCCGGCCGGGAACTCAGCGGTCTTGACATAGAAGTCCTGCAGGTAGGTCTCGTCCGGCAGCTCCTCCTGCGGAGTGGCCATCAGCGTCGACCATTCCTTGTCGAAGTCGATGAGGTTCTTCGCCGTGACCTGACGCTCGGCGGAATAGGTCCGCAGCAGCTCCTGTGAGGATCGTCCGGACAGCACTTGGCCGAGCTTCCACGAGATGTTGAACCCGTCCTGCATCGACACGTTCATGCCCTGACCGGCCTTCGCCGAGTGCGTGTGGCAGGCGTCGCCGGTGATGAACACGCGTGGACACGGTGATCCGGGAGTCGTGTCGTCGGTGTCGTCGAAGGCATCGGTGAGCCGGTGCCCGACCTCATAGACACTGTGCCAGGCGACGTTCTTCACGTCGATGCTGTAGGGCTTGATGATGGCGTTCGCACGATCGATGATCTCATCGACGCTCGTCTGCCGCACCTTGCGTGCATCGTCCTCTGGGACCTCGCCGAGGTCGACGTACATGCGGAACAGGTGCCCGCCCTCGCGGGGGATGTGAAGGATGTTGCCATGTTTGGAGGAGATGGCGCACTTAGTGCGGATATCGGGGAAGTCGGAGTTGGCGAGCACGTCCATGACGCCCCAGGCGTGATTGGCCTGGTCGCCGGTCATCGTGCGACCGATCGACCTGCGTACGCCCGAGCGGGCTCCGTCGCAGCCGACGACATAACCGGCGCGGATCGTGCGCTCTTCGCCTGCGCGCGCTCCTGCGGTATAGCGAACTGTCACCGTCACCGGGTGATTTGAACCGGTGTCACCGTCGACGCTCAGATCGACGAACTCGATGCCGTAGTCGGGCTCGACGCGTCCGGGGGACTGCTTGGCGAATTGAGCGAAGTAGTCGAGGACGCGAGCCTGGTTGACTATGAGGTGCGGAAACTCGCTGATTCCGGTTTCATCGTCCTTCGGCCGTCCCGTACGGATGATGTGCTCGGGGTTCTCCGGGTCCGGGTTCCAGAAGGACATGTCGATGATGTGATAACCCTCGCGGATGATCTCCTCGGCGAATCCGAACGCCTGGAAGGTCTCGACCGATCGGGCCTGGATGCCATCGGCCTGACCGATGACCAGTCGTGAGTCCCGCTTCTCGATCATCCGGGTGTTGACCTCGGGATACTGAGACAGCTGTGCCGCCGCAATCATGCCCGCCGGGCCGCTGCCGACGATGAGGACATCGACCTCATCGGGCAGGTCCTGTGGACGATCGATTCCGTAACCTGCTGCAGCTTCGATCCGCGGGTCTGCGGACACATAGCCGTGCTGGTGAAAATGCATGTCAACCTCCGGTTCATCACACGTCTTTGTGACTTTCCAATATTAGCAGTTCATATACGATCGTGTGTTACTCAGGTCATCTTGAGCCAATGCCTATGACTGGGCTCACCGACTGCTCTTCCTCGTGGTCGGGGCCCAGGGGGATGCGCGACCGGTCCCGCAGGGCCAAAGTTGCGGCAAGGGATATGAGCGTGATGATGGCCAGATAGATGGCCACCGAGGTGGTTGTGCCGGTCGACGCCACCAGCGCCTTTGCGATCGTGGGAGCAAAGGCTCCGCCCAGGATCGACCCGATCGCATAGGAGACCGATACACCGGAGAATCGCACGCTGGAGGGGAAGATCTCGGCATACATCGCCGGTTGCTGCCCGTAGGTGAATCCGAGCCCGACGGTTAAGATGATCAGCCCCAGGAAGAGCATCCAGATGCTGCCGGTGTTGACCAGCGGGAAGAGCGAGAAGATGCCGATCAGCAGCAGTACCCAGCCCAGCAGATAGGTGTTCTTGCGACCGATCTTGTCAGAGACGGAGCCGGCGATGATCGTGAAGATCAGCCACGACACCGCCGATGCGGAGACTGCCCAGAGCACGGGGCCGCGATCGAGCCCGACCGGTCCGGTTGGGTCCGTGGCGTAGTTCTGGATGTAGCCGCCGGTGGTCATGTAGCCTGCGGCATTGTTGCCGACGAAGACCAGCGAGGCCAGGATGACGAGCAGCCAGTGGCCCTTGAACAGTTTGCCCAGCGGATTGGTCACTTGCTCCTTACGCTCGGCGATCTCGTGGAAGACGGGGGACTCTTCGACGCCGCGGCGGATCCAGTAGCCCACGGCGACGAGCAGGATCGAGAGGAAGAACGGCACCCGCCAGCCCCACTCGAGGAAGGCCTCTCCGGGGGCGATCGCGGTCATGAGCGCGAGCACGCCCGAAGAGAGGATGAGTCCGATGGAGACGCCGATCTGCGGGAAGGATCCGCGCAGCCCGCGATGCTTGGGCTCCGCGTGCTCGACGGCCAGAAGAACCGCTCCGCCCCACTCGCCGCCGGCTGAGATGCCCTGGATGATGCGTAGGACGATGAGGAGGATGGGTGCCGCGATGCCGATCGAATCGTAGGTCGGCAGGAAGCCGATCAGAGCGGTGGCGGCACCCATGGCGATGAGCGTGATGATGAGGACGACCCGTCGCCCCAGCTTGTCGCCGTAGTGTCCGGCCAGGAAAGCGCCCAGGGGTCGGAACAGGAAGCTGATGCCGACGGTGGCGAAGGCGACCATGGTCGACAGCGTCGAACCCAGCGGGCCGAAGAACAGCTCGTTGAAGATCAGCCCTGAGGCCGCCGCATAGAGGAAGTAGTCGTACCACTCGATGCTGGTACCGACGACGGTCGCGAATGCCACCCGACCTTGGGTGTGCTTTTTACTCACCATGACTCCTGTGTCGCTTTGAGGCTGCTGCGTTAGTGCCGCTGTCCCATGGGAGATCGCAGCTATCGGAGCGCTGACGTGACCTCAATCATGTGACGCGGACTACTTGTCCTCCGGAACCGTATCATATACGATCTGGGTGAAAGCCAATCGAAATGAGGTGCGAGATCGATGTCGACTCCAGCTGGTGTCCCAGTCCGACCGGGCAAGATCATTGCCGTCCACGTGGCGTACGAGTCACGCTCCGCCCAGCGCGGAAAACGGCCGTCCCAGCCGTCCTACTTCCTCAAGGCCACCAGTTCCCTGGCCGCATCGGGTGAGGCGATCGAGCGTCCCGCCGGAACATCGCTGCTCGCCTTCGAAGGCGAGATCGCGGTCGTCATCGGCACCGCGGCCCGATCCGTCAGCCCCGACGAGGCCTGGACCTTCGTCGAGGGAGTGACCGCGTCCAACGACTTCGGCCTCTACGACATCAAGTCTCCCGACAAGGGCTCGAATCTGCGGTCGAAGAGCCGCGACGGCTACACGCCGCTGGGCCCCGACATCATCCCCGCAGCCGAGGCTGACCCCCAGTCGCTGCGCATCCGCACCTGGGTCAACGGCGAGGTCAAGCAGGACGACGGCACGAGTGCCGCACAGCTGATCTTCCCCCTGACCCGGATCATCGCCGATCTCAGCCAGCACATGACCCTGGAGCCCGGTGACGTCATCCTCACCGGAACTCCCGCAGGATCAACTGTTGTGGCGCCCGGGGATACGGTCGAGGTCGAGGTCACGACCACCTCGGCGAGCACCGGATCAGAACTCAGCTCGGGTCGCCTCGTCACGAATGTCGTCGAGGGACCGGGCGCATTCGACCGGAACCTCGGCAGCACCCCAGCCGTGACCGAAGCCCTGCAGGCCGACGCCTGGGGATCACGTGAGGAAGCCGGTCTGGCACCGGAGGAATCGTCCACCGGTCCGCTGAGTGAGGACCTGCGCGCCAAGCTCACCGAGGCTCCGACCGCTGGTCTCTCCGCGCAGCTGCGTGCACGGGGACTCAACAACGTCGTCATCGAAGGCGTCTCCCCGCTCGTGCCCGGCAGCAAGGTCGTGGGCACCGCGAAGACGCTGCGCTTCGTGCCCAACCGCGAGGACCTGTTCAAATCACACGGCGGCGGATACAACGCCCAGAAGCGGGCCTTCGACTCGCTGCAGTCCGGCGAGGTCGTCGTCATCGAAGCACGCGGCGAGTCCGGCTCGGGAACCCTCGGCGACGTGCTCGCGCTGCGGGCCAAGGCGCAGGGCGCGACAGGCGTCATCACCGACGGGGGAGTCCGCGACTCCGCCGAGGTGGCCGGGATCCTCCCCGTGTTCTCAACGTCGAGGAATCCCGCCGTGCTCGGCCGCAAGCACGTCCCGTGGGAATCCGACGTGGCCGTGGCCTGCGGAAACGCCACAGTGCTGCCCGGCGACGTGATCGTCGGAGACGACGACGGAGTCATCGTCATCCCACGCGGTCTCGTTGAGGAAGTCGTCGCTGCGGCGCTGACGAAGGAGATCGAAGACGGATGGGTGGCCGAGCAGGTGGCCGCCGGCAACCCGATCGAGTCGCTGTTCCCACCTAAGGGCGAATGGAAAGAGAAGTTCGAAGCCTGGAAAGCCTCACGATGACCACCGCTGACGCCGTCGACGCACCGGCGGAGCCGAGCTCACTGAGCAAAGCGGAGACGGCCTACCGCTGGATCCGTAAGTGCATCGCGGATCAGACCTTCGAACCCGGGCACAAACTGGTGCTGGCTCAGATCGCTCTCGAGCTCGATACCTCCGTCGTTCCGGTCAGGGAGGCCATCCGCCGCCTCGAGGCCGATGGGCTCGTGACCTTCGAACGCAATGTCGGAGCCCGGGTCGCCATGGTCGACCAGAGCTCGTACGCCCAGTCGATGGAGGCCGTGGCGATCCTCGAGGGAGCCGCGACCGCGCAGGCTCTTGATTTCCTGGACGAGCACGATCTCGCCGAGGCTGATGCGATCAATGAGCGCATGCGTGACCTGCTCGCCGACTTCGATCCCACCGAGTTCACCCGCCTCAACCACGAATTCCATGCGGCACTGTTTCGGCGGTGCCCGAACGAACGGCTGCACACCCTGGTCGCTGTCGAATGGGACCGTCTGGCGCACCTGCGGAACTCGACCTTCTCCTTCGTGCCCGAACGGGCACGGGGTTCGGTCGACGAGCACGCCAGGATCGTCGCACTCATCCGGGCCCGCGCCTCGGCGGAGGAGATCGAGCGAGTCGTGAGGAATCACCGCTCAACGACCCTCGCCAGCTACCAGGAAGCCCAAGCCAAAACCCCAGATACCCCTGCAAGCACAGGAAACATCGACAGAGAAGAGGACAAGTCATGACCGAGTCCACTGCAACTCCCGCGAATCTGCCGGAGAAGATCCGTCACTACATCAACGGCGAGTTCGTCGATTCGATCGACGGCGAGGAATTCGACGTCATCAACCCGGTGACCAACGAGCCCTACATCAAGGCCGCATCAGGCAAGAAGGCCGACATCGACGCAGCCGTCGCCTCGGCGAAGCAGGCCTTCGACGAAGGCCCGTGGCCCTCGATGCTCCCACGTGAGCGTGCGCGCGTGCTCAACAAGATCGCCGACATCGCCGAGACCCGCAGCCAGGAACTCGCCGAGATGGAGTCCTTCGATTCCGGGCTGCCGATCACCCAGGCCAAGGGCCAGGCCAACCGCGCCGCGGAGAACTTCCGCTTCTTCGCCGATCTCATCGTCGCCCAGGTCGATGACGCCTTCAAGGTTCCCGGACGCCAGGCCAACTACGTCAACCGCAAACCCATCGGCGTCGCCGGGCTCATCACCCCGTGGAACACGCCGTTCATGCTCGAGTCCTGGAAGTTGGCTCCGGCCATCGCGACCGGCAACGCCGTCGTGCTCAAGCCTGCAGAATTCACCCCGCTGTCGGCCTCGCTGTGGCCGGGCATCTTCGAAGAGGCCGGACTGCCCAAGGGTGTGTTCAATATGGTCAACGGCTTCGGCGAAGAGGGCTTCGCCGGAGACTCCCTCGTCAAGCATCCCGACGTCCCGCTCATCTCCTTCACCGGTGAGTCCACGACTGGTCAGACGATCTTCGCCAACGCCGCTCCCTGGCTCAAGGGCCTGTCGATGGAGCTCGGCGGAAAGTCACCGGCCGTCGTCTTCGCCGATGCGGACCTCGATGCCGCGATCAATGCCACTGTCTTCGGCGTCTTCTCCCTCAACGGCGAACGCTGCACCGCCGGTTCGCGCATCCTGGTCGAGGAATCCGTCTATGACGAATTCGTCGAGCGCTACGCTGCCCAGGCCAAGCGTGTGAAGGTGGGCCTGCCGTCGGATCCCAGCACCGAGGTGGCCGCACTGGTCCACCCCGAGCACTACGACAAGGTCATGTCCTACGTCGAAATCGGCAAGCAGGAAGCTCGCCTCGTCGCTGGCGGCGGCCGCCCCGAAGGGTTCGACACCGGCAACTTCGTCGAGCCGACCGTGTTCGCCGATGTCACCCCGGACGCTCGGATCTTCCAGGAGGAGATCTTCGGACCCGTCGTCGCGATCACACCCTTCAAGTCCGATGAGGAGGCGCTGCAGCTGGCCAACAACACCAAGTACGGTCTGGCCGCCTACATCTGGACCTCCGACCTCAAGCGGGCGCACAACTTCTCACAGGCCGTCGAATCCGGAATGGTGTGGCTGAACTCGAATAACGTCCGCGACCTTCGCACCCCCTTCGGCGGTGTCAAGGCTTCGGGCCTCGGCCACGAGGGCGGCTACCGGTCGATTGACTTCTACACGGAGCAGCAGTCCGTGCACATCAACCTCGGCGATGTCCACAATCCAGTCTTCGGGAAGCAGTGAGAGGAAACCACATGTCCCAAACAATCCCAGTCCCAACGGTTCCGGCCCCGGACATTCTGCGGTGCGCCTATATGGAGCTCGTCGTCACCGATCTGAAGAAGTCGCGCGACTTCTACGTCGATGTGCTCGATCTGCAGGTCACCGAGGAAGACGAGAACGCCGTCTACCTGCGGTCCATGGAAGAGTTCATCCACCACAACCTGATCCTCCGCCAGGGTCCGATTGCCGCGGTGGCCGCATTCTCCTACCGAGTGCGCAGCCCTGAAGACGTCGACGCCGCCGAGGCGTACTACCGCGAACTCGGCTGCCCGGTTGTGCGGAAGAAGGAGGGATTCGTCGCCGGCATCGGTGATTCGGTGCGCGTCCAGGATCCCCTCGGCTTCCCCTACGAGTTCTTCTACGAGGTCGACCACGTCGAACGTCTGGCCTGGCGCTACGACCTCTACTCTCCGGGTGCACTCGTCCGTATCGACCACTTCAACCAGGTCACCCCGGACGTGCCGAAGGCCGTGGACTACATGGAGAACCTGGGATTCCGCGTCACCGAGGACATCCAGGACTCCGACGGCACTGTCTTCGCTGCGTGGATGCGGCGCAAGCCCACGGTGCACGACACCGCGATGACCGGCGGTGACGGACCGCGCATGCACCACGTCGCGTTCGCCACGCACGAGAAGCACAACATCCTCGCCATCTGCGACAAGCTCGGTGCGCTGCGCCTGTCCGACGCAATCGAGCGCGGGCCGGGTCGCCACGGCGTCTCGAACGCCTTCTACCTCTATCTGCGCGACCCTGACGGTCACCGGATCGAGATCTACACGCAGGACTACTACACCGGCGACCCCGACAACCCACGCGTGACCTGGGACGTCCACGACAACCAGCGCCGTGACTGGTGGGGCAACCCGGTCGTGCCCTCCTGGTACACCGACGCCTCCACGGTCCTCGACCTCGAGGGCTACCCGGTGTCGCTGACTCAGCGCACCGACGACTCCGAAATGGACGTCACGATCGGCGCCGACGGGTTCTCCTACACTCGCCGTGAGGACGCGACGACGAACTTCGGTGAGCATTCCGGTGCTGACGACGGAGAAGACGAGTTCAAATTGGGCCACCAGCTCTGAGGAGACGCGCACATGCTCGATGAAACAACGATCGCGGCGATCGCCGACGATCTGGCGCAAGCGGAGAAGGACCGGACGAAGATCGGTCTGCTCACGACCAAGTACCCCGATATGACCGTCGAGGATTCCTACGCCGTGCAGAACGAATGGCGTCGCCGCGGTGAAGCATCAGGGCGCAGACTGATCGGTCACAAGATCGGACTGACCTCGAAGCCGATGCAGCAGGCGACGGGGATCAGTGAACCCGACTACGGTGCGATCTTCGCCGACCAGGTCTATGACACAGGTTCGGTCATCGACCACTCGCAGTATTCGGGCGTGCGAGTCGAGGTCGAACTCGCCTTCGTGCTGAAGGACGAGCTGCGCGGGCCAGACATCAGTCTCATCGATGTGCTGCGCGCCACCGAATACGTGGTGCCGGCGCTCGAGGTGCTGTCCTCGCGGATCGAGATGGAAGGCCGCACCATCGTCGACACGATCTCCGACAACGCTGCGTTGGGGGCCATGGTCCTCGGTGGCAATCCGGTGACCGTCGACGCGGTGGATCTGCGCCGGGTCGGGGCACTGCTGTACCGCAATGAGTCGGTCGAGGACTCCGGGCTCGCAGCCGCCGTCCTCGACCACCCGGCCCGCGGCATCGTGTGGCTGGCGAACAAACTGGCCGAACACGGCGATGTCCTCCAGGCCGGCGAGACGGTCCTGGCCGGGTCCTTCACCCGCCCCATGTGGGTCAGCACGGGCGATACAGTCCACGCCGACTACGGAGATCTGGGAGTCATCACATGTCGTTTCGAGTAGAGCTGCCGCAGACCTTCACCCAGCGCGTGACCGAGCTGGGCGACGGAGAGTATCTGGCCGGAATGTGGGTCTGCTCCGGCTCGCCCGCAGCCGCGGAGATCGCTGCGGCCTCAGGGATGCAGTGGGTGCTCATCGACGCCGAGCATTCGCCGATCGGCTTGGAAACCACGACCAGTCTGCTGCGCGCAATGAACGGATACCCCGCGACTCCCGTCGTGCGGGTGCCCGTCAACGACCAGGTCCTCATCAAGCAGTACCTCGACCTCGGTGCGCAGAACCTGCTCGTGCCGATGATCGACACCCCTGCCGACGCCGAGGCGGCCGTGCGTTCCGTGTACTACCCACCTCGCGGTGTGCGTGGGGTGGGATCGGCACTGGCGCGGGCCTCCCGCTGGAACGCGGTGCCGAACTACCTCGCGAGGGCCGAGGAGCTCGTGTCCCTGACCGTGCAGATCGAATCGGCAACGGCGGTGGACAACGCGGCGGAGATCGCCGCAGTCGACGGAATCGATGCAGTGTTCGTCGGGCCCTCTGACCTTGCTGCTTCGATGGGTCTGCTCGGGCAGCAGACGCATCCCGATGTCACCGATGCGGTGCTGCGGACCTTCGATGCGGTCAAGGCGGCCGGCAAACTCGTCGGCGTCAACGCCTTCGATCCCGAACAGGCACGGAAATACCTCGACTCCGGTGCCTCATTCGTCCTCGTCGGCGCCGACGTCGGACTGATGATGAACGGCGCTCGCGCCTGGGCCGAGACCTGGGTGCAGGAATGATCGACTAATCGGGCGCTGAGCGGCTGAGCAGCTGAGGGGCGTGGTGGTGGCCCGGAGGACGTGTGTCCTCCGGGCCACCGCTTTCCTCCTTACTCCCTATTTCGCCGGCTGCCGGTGATCAGCAGTGCTGTGGCTCCGAGCCCGATGAGGAAGATTCCAGCACCGATGAGCATTCCGTTGCCCGTGGTTCCCGTCCTCGGCAGCGGTGCCGGTGGGGCGGGTGCAGCAGGCTTATCAGCGACCGGTGCGGCCGTTGGTTCGACAGGCGGCGCAGGCTTGTCAGCGACGGGTTCGACCGGTGGTTCTGCTGGCGCTTCAGGCGGTTCTGGTGGAGCAGGTGGTGTCGCGGGCTCCTCGGGTGGCATCGTCGGAGTCTCTTCGGGCGGCCTGTGCACTGTTTCAGCAGGTATGCCCCAGTCGCTCGTCCACTTCTGGTGCTCGTCATTGCCCTGGATCGTGGTCACATAGGACACCCACCCGACGGGCATGTCAACAGCCTCTGAGCTCACGGTTGCCTTTCCCTCTTGGTCTCCGACGACGGTGATGTCCTGAGAATGGAGCTTCGTGCCGCCGACTTCCTTCGACTGCTGCGGCTCTGACTCTGAGTGATATGCCGTTATCGTGATCACAGCTTCACCGCCCGGGCGCAATCCGCTGACCGTGACTTCGTCGTGGACGGCGTTGACCTCAAGAACCGCTTCCGTCTCGGCCCTCGGAGTCCAGGGGACGAAGCCTGTCTCCCGTGGCTGACCGTGGGTGCCCTTCCACTCCTTGGTGGACTCGTCGCCGCTGATGGTCTCGGTGAAGTACATCCATCCGTGGAAGTCCTTCGGGACTGTGATTGCGTCGGAACGGTGCGTGCCGTTGCCGACGTCCTTCGACGTCACTTCTGCGATCACCTCGGCGTCGTCGTTCTTCTTCCCGGGTTCGGGTGCCGATTCCGTCTTCCACAGTTGATGTTCGACGGTCACCGTATGGTCGCCGACCAGGCCGGAGACAGTGAACTTGTCGGTGATCGAATCGCCGGTCTGTGGGCTCTGGTCAGAGATGTCGGTGGACACGCGAGGCTGCGAGGTCATGTCGACCTTCGCCTGAGCAGAGATCTCGACAGGTTCGTCAGGGGTGATGACGCGTTGGACACGTTTGGTCTTCTGCGGTTCGTAGAGCAGGACAGACTCGGGAGCGAGACTCGCTGTGGCCTTGGCCGTGACCGCGCCCGGAGCGTTGAGTCTGAGGGTGGTGACAACGGGTTTCGCCTCGCTGGTCAGGGACTTCGGTGCGTCCTCGGTTCCGTCGACGTCGAGAGTGATGGGAACACCCGGCACGGCAGTGCCGGAGGAGCTGGTCAAGGACACCGAGAGCGTGACTGTATCCGTCGTGGGGAGCTGGGGGCTCGTATCGTCGTCGTTATCGACATCGACTCGTTTGAAGTCACCGCCCTCGAGTCCCTGATTGCCATACGGCTCGAGCACCGGCATGGCTACGACGGGAGTCAAGCTGACATCGAGGGTATAGGGGCCCGCGAGCTTCTTCGCCTCGGCGCTGATCTTTGAGAACTGCTTGGCAGCACCTTTGAACTTCTTTCCCAGATCGCCCGGCTCCTGCGGTGGAACCTTGTGATCATGCGGGATCGCCTCATCCAGGCGCGCCAATGCGCTCAAGGCCGCCTGCACGTCCGCCGATTCGGATCCGGAGTACTCGTGCAGCGCCCACGCGGTCTGCGCGGTGGTGATCTTCTGCGCTTTCGAGTTCTTGAAGTACTTGGGCAGAGGCGACTGCTTGCCGGCATCGATGCAGTACGCCTGCGTGTCATCGAAGGTTCTGTAGGAGCCGTACCAGGTCTTGCCCTGCGGAGCGTGATGCCAGATGCCCTGACCATAGGTGGCGCTGGCCTTGAGCATCGGCACTTCCCCAAGCGAGGCGGGCGGCCCTTGGGCCATGGCCGGACCGAGCCCGATGAGAGATGCCAGAGCCAGGACCAGGAAGAAGAGAGCGGAGCGGAGAGTGAAGCGTCTGCGAGTAGTCATACCCCGATTCCACGATGGACGAGTCGAGCCTGACCAGAGCAGAAAATCTGCCTGTGAATTCACCCGGCGCCGTCCACAGGAAAACGAACATGAGTCGACGGCGATCGCAGCGGGGGTGTGGACAGACGAACGAGACCCCGGATGGGCATCGTTCCAGGTCACGATGGGTGCCATTGAGATTGGACGGGCAGCGCACGATTTCATGGCTGCTCTCCCTCGCCGAGGTGGTGCCGGGAACGGTGATCCGTCCACATAGCAGCGAACTTGAGTGGCCACCGAAAGTCAGCAACTGTTGCGGTACGGCAACACCGTTTTGGGCCTGACGTCAGCATTGGACCGTAAACTTGGCGAGGCGGTGAATTCCATACCAAGAAGGACGATATATGTCGCATCAGGCGGGCCCCGGAAACGGCCCCGACTCGCAGCAGAACGCGCACCCGGGCAATTCCGTGCCCCCACGCGCGCAACCGTCTCGGGTCGCCGACCCCCGGAACCCCAACGTGCCGCCTCAGCAAGGGATGCCGCAGCAGGGGCAAGTGCCGCCACAGGGGCCACCGATGCAAGTCCCGCCGCCACAGCGCCCGAACAACGACCGGTTTCGGCCGCGACCGCAGCAGCCCGGCCCTGGTTCGCAGGGGCCAGGCTCTCAGCCGCCGCCGCGGCAGATTCCCCAGCCGGGAATGAACCCCGCGCCACAAGGCCAGGGCAACCCCCACCTCGGCGCCCCAATGAGCCAGCCGCCGATGCAGGGCCAGGCACAGATGTATGGCCAGCCGCCGATGCAGGGACGTGTCTACGAACAGGCGCGGTTCGCCCCGACCGTGACCCAGGAGATGCGGGTCCGCGCACGCCTGCAGGCGCCTCAGCAGGTGATCTCGGAGACTCCGTGGACCGGGGCCGTGCGCCAATCTCAGCCTGAGGAAGAGCCCGGTTCGACCGCCAACATCATCCGTCTGGTCATCGCCATCCTTGCTGTGGTCGGGCTATTCATCGGGCTGTTGGTTCTCGCTCTTCTGGGGGGACTGAGCTTCGGCCTCAGGCTCTTCGCCCTGGTCGCGCTGTCGGCGATACCACTGATCGGAATCATCGCCTATGTGCTTTGGCTCGACCGATGGAAACCGCAGCCGAAGATCATCCTCGGCCTCTGCCTCCTCTGGGGCGCCGTCGCTGCCGTCACCCTGACGCTCGTGTTCTCCATCGTCGGCAAGGTCGCGCTCTATTTCGCCGGCGTCGGAAGTCTGCCCGATGCCTACGGCGCAGTCGTCGAGGCCCCGATCGTCGAAGAGACGACGAAGACCGTTCTGCTTGTCGTCATCGTCCTCGCCGCTCGCCGACACTTCGAAGGTCCCCTCGACGGCCTCGTGTACGGAGCCCTCATCGGCGCAGGCTTCGCCTTCACCGAGAATGTCCTCTACCTCGGAGGAGCCTGGGAACAGAGCGGCGGGAACCTCCTCGTAACATTCATCCTCCGCTGCGTGTGCTCACCGCTCCTGCACACTGTGTTCTGCACCTGTGCTGGCGTGACCATCGGCTTCGCTGCCCGCAAGTGGAAGTGGTGGGCGATTGTCCTGATGTGGCTGCCTGGCCTTCTCGTCGGTATGCTTCTTCACGCCGTCTGGAACGGCACGATGACCGGTCTGGGCCAGATCAACGCGATCGTGTCGATCATCGGTCTCATCGTCGTCAGCTTCATGTTCACCACTTGCTGGGTGGTGCTCGGGATACTCCTGCGACGCAGCGAGCGACTCCACACACAGAACATGCTCGGCGACTACGCGAACACGGGATGGATGACTCACTCCGAAGTCGACATGCTCGCAACCTGGAAGGGACGCAAGTTCGGCAAGCGCTGGGCCGATTCCTTCCCCGGCGGCAAAGAGGAGATGCGCACCATGATCCGCACCTCTGGAGATCTCTCGACTACGCGCATGCGGCTCCTGGCCGGAGTCGGCGGGCAGAAGGAACGTGACATCGAGAGCTTCCAGCTGAAGAAGTTCTCCTCCGCCCGCGATCGCCTTCTGGCCGCATCGGGAAGCGTGGTGCGCTGACTCTCGTGATGCTCGTCGACGTCGTCATCATCATCCTGGGGATCGCTGCGCTCTTCTCCGGGTTCCGCCAGGGTTTCATCATCGGCCTCGCCACTGTCGCCGGCTTCGTGGTCGGCTGGATCGTGGGCAGGCTGCTCTCACCCCTGATCGAACGCCTGAGCGAAGGCACCCAGGTCATGGAGAATCCCGGTGTCGTCATCCTCCTCGCATCGATGCCGCTCGTCCTCAGCGTTCTGTTCGCCTTCGTCGGCAACGGGGTCGGCGTGTGGATCAAACGATCCATGGACTCGGAGCTCGGGCAGGGCATCGACTCGATCGGCGGCACAGTCACCGCGGGCGTCGTCTACGTCCTCGTCGTCTGGCTGGCGGCGGGCTTCATTCGGACCACGCCGTGGGTCGAGCCGAACCGATGGGTCGCAGACTCCACGGTGATTGCGGCCGTTGACAAGACGATCCCGTACTCCTCACAGATCGCTCTGGGCGACATCTCCCAAGGTCTCGAGGCCACAGGATTTCCGCAAGTATTCTCGGGGCAGACAGAGCAGATCCGCGGCGTCGGAGAACCCGACTCCGCGATGGTCGACGTCGGTCGTGGTGTGGAGGAATCCGTCGTCAAGGTCACGACGACTGCCACCACCTGCCCGACGGGATCCGAGGGCTCGGGGTTCGTCTACAGTGACGGACTCATCGCCACCAACGCCCACGTCGTTGCAGGCTCAACGGACCTCGCCGTCCAGGTCGGCGGTAAGGGCAGGCCGTATTCCGCCGAGGTGGTGGAATTCGATTCCGAGGCCGACGTGGCCGTCCTGCGGGTTCCCGAGCTCGATGCTCCCGCCCTCGAATTCGGCGGCGGGCTCGGACCGGGAGATGACTCCGTAGTCGCCGGTTTCCCCCAGAACGGGCCTTATACGATCTCTCCTTCGCGAGTGCGGGAGAAGATCGACGCGCGCGGTCTCGACATCTACGATTCGGGCTCAGTGGTGCGCGAGGTGTATTCGCTGCGTGGAATCGTCCGCGAAGGAAACTCGGGGGGTCCGCTGCTCGACGCGAACGGTGACGTGGTGGGGATGGTCTTCGCCAGGTCCGCCACCGATGAGGAGACAGGGTATGCCCTCACGCGAGCGGAGATCAGCGACGAACTGCAGGCAGGAGCACAGAACCGGACTCCGGAGTCGACAGGACACTGCACCGGCTGAGGCAGCGTATAGGCGATGAAAACTATTTCACGTCAAGGCTGACGAGCTATTTCACGTCAAGGCCGGCGAGAACGGCGCGGTGATCACTCGAGCCGCGGTCGAGCACCTCGTCGGAGGTGGCGTCGAACCCGCGATAGAGAACATGGTCGAGCCGGGTGATGGGGAGGCGGGCAGGCCAAGTGAAACCGAAGCCGCCGCCGGTTTCGACCCGCGAGTCCTCAAGTGGGGGAGACAGGGTCGAGAAGTTGGTATCCGTCGTTGCGGTGTTGAAGTCACCGGCCACGATGACACGTTCGGCTTCATCGGTTTCGACCTCTGTGGCCAACCTGCGGATTGCGGCATTGCGCATGGCTTCGTGGCCAGGTCGCACCGAAGGCAAGTGTACGGAGTAGAACCTGATGTCGCCGTGGTCTGTGGAGACGGTTGTGGCGAAGGCACGAGGCCACTGCAGTCCCAGGTCTACCTCTTCGGGTGCGGACATCGGCCATTTCGACCACACGCCGATCGTGTCGACGACCTGCGAATGCTGGAACGAGGAATCGAGTTCCTTGTGGATGATCTTGCCCGACAGGGACTCGAGCTCCTGAATCGTGACGATGTCGGGGTCAGCGGATACGAGATTCTTCGCCGCTGCGGTGGGTTCGGACAACCTGGCACCCACATTGTGCGTGGCGACGGTGATATCCGGGTCGCCAGTGTCGCTCGCCGGAATCACCGCGGAGCCGAACATCGAGGCCCAGACCACTGTCGGCACCAGGAAGCCGATTGCTGAGAGCAGCGAGAAGCGGATGAGGAACATGAGCAGGACCAGGGCCAGGAAGATTCCCGTCCACGGCAGAATGCTCTCGATGAGCAGCGCAATGCCCATCCTGGTCGGCAGCAGGTGGTGGAGCAGGAGAAATGCGGCATAGGCGATGCCGAAGATCAGCGCGGTGATCCCCTTGGCTGGGCTATGCGTTTTCCTGGGTTGAGAATATTCCTCGTTCATCGATTAAGAATCTTAACCGTTGAGTCTGTCCTCATGCTGGGCGAGCCATGCGACGTGGCTCACTTTTCGCCCAAGAATAGGATTCAGTCACCGGTGGGCGGTGGCGGACCACACTGTGACATCGGGGTGAGTGTCATAGCGGTAGCCGGAGCCTCTCATCGTCCGAATCACCGAAGAGTACTCTCCCAGACGTCGGCGCAGGCGTCGGATGTGCACGTCAACAGTCCTCTCATCAGGGACTTCGCCACCCGACCAGACGGCCGTGATGAGATCTTCACGGGGCAGAGTGGAGTCGGCATGAGATACGAGAGTCGCCAGGAGGTCGAATTCCTTGGTGGTGACATCGATGAGATCGCCGTCGATGCGAACCTCGCGGCGCGGGATGTCGATGCGCAGGCGCTCGGCGGTTCTGTTCTGGAAGTTCCCATCGAATCGGGATCCGAAGCCGCCTGTGGGGGCGGCTTCGCCGATGCCCTGCTCGGGCTCGCGGCGCAGGGTCGGTGGATGGATCCGGTTGGGAATGCGCGAGCGGACCGGGCCGTGTGATCCAGCTGGGGTGCCCGTGGCGGCGGGGGAGCCGTTGGCCACGGCACGAACGGCATCGATGTCGTTGCCGCGACCCTCCGGCGCCAGAGCGATGACCGCTTGGGTCTCGGCCTGGGAGGCCAATTCCTTCGCGTAGGCCTGCAGCTCACCGGCGATTGCGGAGAGGTTGGTCCCATCGGCAGCCGCCTTGGACTCATCAAGACCGATGTAGACGATGATTCCGCGGGCTGCCTTCGGAGACGGCACGACACCGGCGGGGCCGAAGGTGTGGGGCGGGTTCTGCGGATCTACTGCACTCAACCGGGCTCCTGCGCGTCGGATGGCAGCTGCGCTGCGTGGATGTGCGTACGCTGGTTCTGGATTCGACATGGCTGTCCTTTGCTTCGACCTGTCAGGCCGTTGTGACTGAATGAGTCCGCTGCGGAGTCTGCGTGTACTCGTTCGAAGCCGGACAGCGGAGGGACGGTCACCGACAACGAACGCAGAGCATACACATGCCTGCGGGGCACATTCGCTTCGGGTGCGTCGAAGAAGTCATGACTTCATTATTTGTCACAAAACTGGCCGGTTGCAAAGGAAAGCCCGAAAATGAGACGAGTGTGACGAAATATGACGCCGAATTCTTCGTCATCCGGCGTCATCCAGCCTCGGTCAGTCGACGATTCCGTACATTCGGTCGCCGGCATCGCCGAGCCCGGGGACGATATAGCCCTTCTCGTTGAGCTTCTCGTCGAGTGCCGCCGTGTAGATCTCGACATTCGCCGACTGTGCGTAGTCCTTCTCAATGCGCGCGACGCCCTCTGGAGCACTGACGAGACAGACCGCCGTGACGTCCCTGGCACCTCGGGCGAGGAGGAAGTCGATGGCCATGGCCAAGGTCCCACCCGTGGCCAGCATCGGATCGACGACGAAGATCTGCCGACCGCTGAGGTCATCGGGCAGACGATCTGCGTATGCGCTGGGCTCAAATGTCTCCTCGTCGCGGACCATCCCCAGAAAGCCGACCTCGGCGGTGGGGAGGATGCGCAGCATGCCGTCGAGCATGCCCAGGCCCGCGCGCAGGATCGGAACGACGACCGGACGCGGTTCGGCCAGGCGGGTGCCGGTGAACGTCGTGACGGGGGTCGTGATCTCCTTGTCCTCGACCGCAACCGAGCGGGTGGCCTCATAGGCGAGGAGCATGACGAGCTCCTCGGTGAGCTGACGGAAGCGAGCAGAATCCGTGCTCTGGTCACGTAGGACGCTGAGTTTGTGGGCGATGAGCGGGTGATCGGCTACATGAAGGCGCATAAGAGAAATGGTACGGAACTTTTCATCTTCGCGCGTGGAGCTGTGGTGAATGGTCGGCCGAGGAGTCACAATGGGAGCATGTCCTACTTCACTGAGATCCTTGCCGAAACAAGCGATGGTTTTCGTGCGCTCGATGTCGATGTCCGGGATGCCTCGGATCTCGACAGCCTTGTTGAGATGATGCAGGCGGCCGGCTCGGAAGACGGCGAATCGGTCGCGGTCATCGAGCACGAGGACGAATGGTTCGGCCTCGTGCGAGTCTGCGAGAACAACGAGATCAAAGTCTTCCTGTCTGACCTGCGTGCCGTCGAGCTCAGCCCCTTCGCGGATATATTCGCCGACTTCCTCGATTCGCAGCCCGATGCCTATGAGGCTGAGCCGGAGGAGGAGTTCGGTCTCGAAGAAGATGCGGTCGCCTCGACCGATGACGACGCCGAGGATGAAGAGGTTGCGATGCTCGAGTTCGACGCCGACGCCGAATGGGGCGGCGATGCCGAGATCTACGCCGACCGCGGAGTCCTGCCCGCCGATCTCATCGAGCAGGTGGAGAAGTACCGCTCGGACCCTGCCCGCGTCGTTGCCCATGTCGGTGAGACCGTCGGGTTCGCCGATCAGCTCCAGGCCGCCCGCTGAGCTCACCGGAAGAGGCTTCGCCGGGGGAGAGTGCGGATCTCGGTTTCGGTGCCCACACGCACTTCCAGGATTGGATGGCACTCGCCCTCGCCGAGGCGGCGCTGGCGAGTGCGCATGACGACGTTCCCGTCGGGGCTGTGGTGCTCAGCGGGGATGGCGCGGTGATCGGGCGCGGTCACAACAGACGCGAAGTCGATCAGGACCCGCTCGGGCATGCCGAGCTCATGGCACTGCGCAATGCCGCCGAGGCGACCGGACGGTGGCGCCTCGACGACGCTACCCTTGTCGTCACCCTAGAGCCCTGTGCGATGTGTGCAGGTGCGATCGTCGGATCCCGAGTTGCGCGAATCGTCTATGGAGCATTCGATGAGAAGGCCGGTGCGGCCGGGTCTGTCTGGGATCTGCTGCGAGACCGCGCCGCGCTGCATCACCCAGAGGTCTACTCCGGAGTTGCGGCGACGAAGTGCCGGAACCTGCTCAGTGATTTCTTCGCCGCGAAACGGGAGAATCCCGCTGGCCGATGCACGCCGACGGAGTGAGCGGGCACAGTGGCTCAGGTCACGCCTGCTCGATTTGGACGCCGCCTGGGGCTGACTGTAATGTTGTTCGCGGTGGCGTGTCCGAGCGGCCGAAGGTGCAACACTCGAAATGTTGTGTAGGGTAACCCCCTACCGTGGGTTCAAATCCCACCGCCACCGCGTTTTGCCTGAGTCGCGATATCGTTTGCAAACGGTGTCGCGACTCAGGCATTTTTGTGCGCGGAGGCGACCGACAGTCCTCATTCAGCACTCTGTGCCGACTGCGAACCCCGCCTCCGAGGGCCGCGGGCAACCACCCCGATGACAGGGGCAAGCGTGTGGTTTGCGATGATTGCGTGTGGTCGAGACGGGCGAACTGTCCCTGATCTGACAGCGCAATCAGATTGTGATCGTTGACACATTATGCAAAACAGACTTAACTGGTCTGTCGGAACGGAAGTGTCTTTCCATGATGTGAAAAGAAATTTCTGTTGTGGAAGCTGCGTCCGTTTCTCTGCGCATGTTCAAGGCGCATGGTCGCCGACGATGATGTTGCCGACTGATCAAATCGAACAACTTGAGGTGGTCCATGAAAATGGCTGACAACGACCAACAGCGGGACACGAAGACCGCTGACAACAGCAGCGGGAGTCCTGGTCTGCTCGACAGATTCTTCGAAATCACATCACGCGGATCCTCGGTCAGACAGGAGATCCGCGGCGGGATCGTCGCCTTCTTCGCGATGGCCTACATCGTCGTCCTCAACCCGCTCATCCTGGGCGGCTCCCAGGACGTCGCGGGCGGGGCGCTCGACTTCGCCCAACTGACTGCTGTCACCGGCCTCGTCGCCGGCGTCATAACGATCCTCTTCGGCGTCGTCGCGAAGCTCCCCTTCGCACTCGCCGCGGGGCTGGGCATGAACAGCTTCCTGGCCGTCTCGGTGGTCCAGGAAGTCACCTGGGCCGAAGCCATGGGGCTCGTGGTCATCAACGGTGTCATCATCGTCGTCCTCGGAGCCACCGGCATCCGAACCGCGATCTTCAACGCCGTGCCCCACGCCCTGAAGGTCGCGATCACGGTTGGAATCGGCCTGTTCATCGCGTTCATCGGGTTCGTCAACTCCGGCTTCGTCACCCGCACCCCGGCCGGGCCTCCCGTCCAGCTGGGACAGGACGGGTCGATTGCCTCGCTGCCGACGCTGGTGTTCGTCTTCGCTCTGATCCTCATCGGCATCCTCGTCGCACGCCAGGTTCCGGGCGGAATCCTCATCGGCATCATCGTGGCCACAATCGTCGCGATGGTCATCCAGGCCTTCGCGAAGCTGGGAACCGTGGGCGACCCGGTCAATCCGGACCCGGTGGGCTGGAACCTCGCCGCACCCGAGATACCCAGTCAGGTCGTCGCATTGCCCGACTTCTCGCTCATCGGAGCCTTCGACCTGTTCGGGTCCTTTGAGCGCATCGGCGTCCTCGCTGCCACGATGCTCGTCTTCACCCTGGTGTTCACGAACTTCTTCGACGCCATGGGCACCATGACCGGCCTCGCCCGCAGCGCAGGGCTGCAGACCAAAGACGGAATGTTCCCCCGTATCCGCGGAGCATTCATCGTCGAGGGCATCGGCGCCGTTGCCGGTGGTGGAGCCTCCGCCTCGTCGAACACCGTGTTCGTCGACGCAGCGGCAGGCATCGCCGAAGGTGCTCGAACCGGACTCGCCGCCTGCATCACGGGTGCGCTGTTCCTGGTGTCGATGTTCTTCGCACCGCTCATCGGCGTCATCCCGATGGAAGCCGGAGCCGCCGCGCTCGTCGTCGTGGGCGCCATGATGGTCACGCAGATCCGCGAGATCGACATGAGCGACTTCCGCACCTCGCTGCCGGTGTTCCTGACCATGGTCACGATGCCGCTGACCTATTCGATCGCCAACGGAATCGGTGTCGGATTCATCTCCTGGGCCCTCATCCACGCGATGAGCAAGCGCGGCCGGGACGTTCACTGGCTCCTCTGGGTCGTGTCCGCAGGATTCGTGCTGTACTTCGTTCGCGGGCCGATTTCAGCTATGTTAGGTGGATGAGTGAAATGATTGGACATCTTGCTTGGGGAAAGGGCCAGATCGCACACGGCGATTGAGGCCCCGTCAGTCGCTGCACTGACGGGTCACCCAGCCAACCGGGTCACCACGTCAACTCGACACCACGTTCTTCGCTGCTGTTCGCATGGATAACCAGAAGTTTCGAAGAATGAAGCAAATGTTCTAACCATGCACTGTGCGCCGCATAGACGAGGCGCAGGAGGTAAGTGCGATGTCTGCTCCGGCAACTCAACGTTCCACCGCCCAGATTTCAGTGAACTCAGCAGTTCACGAATTCGACGGGCCACCACACACCAATGCTCTGGACTTTCTCCGCGGAGCCGGTCTCACAGCAGCCAAGGAAGGCTGCGCCGAAGGCGAATGCGGGGCCTGCGCGATCATGGTCGCCCGCCCCGACGCCGATGGGACGACCCGTTGGACCTCGATCAACTCGTGCCTGCTGCCTGCCGCGGCACTCGACGGCCAGGAAGTCATCACGGCCGAAGGTCTCGCAGACGAGGAGTCCGTCCACCCCGTCCAGGAAGAGATGGCCGTGCGCGGCGGATCCCAATGCGGATACTGCACCCCCGGCTTCATCTGCTCCATGGCCGCCGAATACTACCGGCCAGAACGTGCCGAGGACGCGATCGCCGCCGACCACCACTGCGGCCCCAACGGCTTCGACATCCACTCCCTGTCCGGCAACCTCTGCCGCTGCACCGGCTACCGCCCCATCCGCGACGCCGCCTACGCCCTCGGCCAGCCCGAAACCGGCGACACGATCGCACAGCGTCGGCAGAACCCGGCACCCACCTCGGCGAGCACCGATATCCACCGAGCCGATACGGCCACCGGTGAACCAGGACGCTACCGTCGCCCGGCCGCCCTCGCCGAGGCGCTCGACATCCTGGCTGCCGAGCCCGAGGTTCTCGTCGTCGCCGGCGCCACCGACTGGGGCGTCGAGGTCAACATCAAGGGAGCACGCGCCAAATCGATGCTCGCCATCGACCGTCTGCCCGAACTGCGCGGCATCCGCCGGACCGAGGACCACATCGAACTCGGTGCGGCTCATACCCTGAGCGAACTCGAACGCGAACTCGCCGGCTCGATCCCGCTGCTGGGCAAACTGATCCCGCAGTTCGCCTCCCGACTCATCCGCAACGCCGCCACCATCGGCGGAAACCTCGGCACGGGCTCACCCATCGGCGACACTCCACCGGCACTCCTGGCCCTGGACGCACAGCTCGTGCTCACCTCGGTGCAGGGGTCACGGGTCGTGGACCTGGCCGACTACTTCACCGGATACCGGCAGACCGTCCGCGCTGCCGGGGAACTCATCACCGCGATCCGCATCCCGCTGCCCCTGGCACCCATGACCTCGTTCCAGAAGATCGCGAAGCGCCGCTTCGACGACATCTCCTCGGTCGCGATCGGCTACGCCGTGAGTGTCGAGGACGGGATCGTGGCCAAGGCCCGGATCGGACTGGGCGGAGTCGCGGCCACTCCGCTGCGCGCCAGGGCCACCGAGGCTCTGCTGGAAGGTTCGGCCTGGAGCCTTGAGACCGTGCACGGCGCCGCAGAGACCCTCGCCGCCGAGGGCACCCCGATGGACGATCACCGGGCGAGTGCGAAATACCGGACCGCGATGCTGCGGTCCTCGTTGGAACGTTTCTATGCCGAACAGGAGGCAGGACGATGAGCCAGCTCTCACAGCGCCCCACCGACCCCATCGTCGGTGAGTCCCACCACCACGAAAGCGCCTTCGGCCACGTCACCGGAGCGGCCCTCTACACCGATGACCTCGTGGGACGCCTCGCCGGAGTCCTCCACGCGTACCCGGTGCAGTCCACTCAGGCGCACGCCAAGCTGAATTCCGTCGACATCGCGCCCGCCTATGAGGTGCCCGGGGTCATCCGCGTGATCACGGCCGCAGACATTCCCGGCGTCAACGACCAGGGAGTCAAGCACGACGAGCCGATGCTGCCCGTCGACGAGGTCATGTTCTTCGGCCAGCCCATCGTCTGGATCCTCGGCAACGATCTCGAAGCGGCGAAGGCCGGGGCCGCAGCCGTGACCGTCGACTACGAACCGCTGCCCTCCCTGGTCAGCGTCAGGGATGCGATCGAGGCGGAGAGCTTCCACGGCATCCAGCCCGTCATCGACAAGGGCGACGCCACCGGAGCCTTCGCCGATGCCGCACACGTGTTCGAAGGCGAATTCGAGTTCGCCGGCCAGGAGCACTTCTACCTTGAGACCCAGGCCTCGCTGGCTCAGGTCGACGAGAGTGGGCAGATCTTCGTCCAGTGCTCGACGCAGCATCCCACCGAGACGCAGGACATCGTCTCCCACGTCCTCGGGGTTCCCGCCCACGAGGTGACCGTGCAGTGCCTGCGCATGGGCGGCGGCTTCGGCGGCAAGGAGATGCAGCCCCATGGGTACGCGGCTCTTGCAGCTCTCGGCGCGAAGCTCACCGGTCGCCCCGTGCGCCTGCGGCTCAACCGCACTCTCGACATCACAATGACCGGCAAACGCCACGGCTTCCACTCGTCCTGGAAGATCGGCTTCACCGCCGAGGGCAAGATCCTCGCTCTCGACGCCACGCTGACCGCCGACGGCGGGTGGAGTCTCGACCTGTCCGAACCCGTGCTCACCCGCGCCATGTGCCACATCGACAACGCCTACTGGGTGCCCAACATCCGCGTGGCCGGTCGCATTGCGAAGTGCAACAAGACCTCGCAGACCGCCTTCCGCGGGTTCGGCGGACCCCAGGGCATGCTGGTGATGGAGGACATCCTCGGCCGGGTCGCTCCGAAGCTGGGCCTATCCGCCCGTGAGCTGCGCCGCCGCAACTTCTATTCCGCCGGACAGGACACCCCGTACTACCAGCCCGTGCGTCACCCCGAGAGGATGGAGGCGGCCTGGGACCAGGTCGTGTCCACCGCCGAGGTGGAGGCCAGGGAAGCCGAGATCGACCAGTTCAACGCGGGCAGCGAGAACGTCAAACGCGCGATCGCGCTGACCCCGGTGAAGTTCGGGATCTCGTTCAACCTCACGGCCTTCAACCAGGGCGGGGCCCTCGTGCTCGTGTACAAGGACGGTTCCGTCCTCGTCACCCACGGCGGCACCGAGATGGGCCAGGGCCTGCACATGAAGATGCTGCAGGTCGCGGCCACGACCTTGGGTGTGCCTCTGTCCACGGTGCGGCTTGCGCCCACGCGCACGGATAAGGTCCCCAACACCTCGGCGACGGCGGCGAGCTCAGGCACCGACCTCAACGGCGGTGCGGTCAAGGACGCCTGCGAGCAGATTCTGGGCCGGCTGACACAGGTGGCCGCCGGGATCCTCGGGGCACCCGCGCACGAGGTCAGCGTCACCCGCGGCATCGTCAGCGCGCTGTCATCGAAGAAGACCATCACCTGGGAAGAGCTCATCAACGCCGCCTACTTCCAGCGGATCCAGCTCTCGGCCTCAGGGTTCTACCGGACCGAGGGGCTGCACTGGGACCTGTCGATTATGACCGGCGAGCCCTTCAAATACTTCGCCTACGGTGTTGCGGCGAGCGAGGTCGAGGTCAACCGCTTCGACGGCTCCTACAGATTGCGTCGGGTCGACATCGTCCATGACGTCGGCGATTCGCTCTCACCGCTGATCGACCTCGGTCAGATCGAGGGCGGATTCGTCCAGGGCGCCGGATGGCTGACCCTGGAAGACCTGCGGTGGGACGAATCAGACAAGCCCAGCCGCGGTCGCCTGGCGACCCAGGCTGCGAGCACGTACAAGATCCCCAGCTTCTCCGAGGCCCCGGAGGTATTCAACGTCTCGCTGCTGGACAAGGCGCACGAAGAGGGCGCCGTCTACGGTTCCAAAGCTGTGGGCGAACCCCCGCTCATGCTCGCCTTCTCGGTGCGGGAGGCCCTGCGCAATGCTGTGGCCGCATTCGGTTCGGAGACCTTCGGCGCCCACGGTCCATCGGTCGAGCTGGCGTCGCCGGCGACTCCCGAAGCCGTGTTCTGGGCCATCGAATCGGTGCGCTCGCCTGTCATCAGCGACGCGGCTGCATCGGGGGATGCTGTTGCCGCGACGGCAGCCGAAGGCCTCAGTGTCCCATCATGACTTGGATGGACACAGCGGCCGAGCTTCGGAAGTCTCGGGTGCCGGCCGTCCTCGTCACTCTTGCCTCGGTTCGCGGGCACGCCCCACGTGAGGCCGGAGCGAAGCTGATTGTCACTGCCGATGACCTGCATGGGACCATCGGCGGCGGCAATCTGGAGATGACGGCCGTCACCCGCGCCCGTGAGATCCTCGCATCCGGGTCGTCGTCCGAACCCGAGATGCTCACGCTGCGGCTCAACGACAAGGCACCGGCCAAATACGGACGCCAATGCTGCGGGGGAGAGGTCAGCGTTCTGCTCGAACCGCTGCCCGTGCCCGCCGCGGTGGCGATCTTCGGGATCGGCAACATCGGACTCGAACTGACCCGTATCCTGGCCCGCCACGACATCGACGTCCACGTCAGCGATTCCCGTCCCGAGCACCTCGAGGAGCTCGACCGTTTGGAGCCGCCTGTGGCCCAGGTCCATCGCGAGTTCGCCGTCGTCGGCGAAGAGGTGCTTCTCGGCCTGCCCGCGGGCACCCATGTGCTCATCATGACCCACGACCACGCCGAGGATCTTCATCTCTGCGATGCGGCGCTGACCCGCGGTGACCTCGGCTCCATCGGGCTCATCGGCTCGAGCGCCAAATGGCAGCGGTTTCGGAAGAACCTCATCGCCGAAGGCCATACACCCGAGGTCGTCGACACCATCGACTGCCCCATCGGCCTGCCCGACCTGCCCGGCAAGCAGCCGGCGACGATCGCTCTCAGCGTCGCCGCCGACCTGCTGAGCCGCATGAGCTGAACCACTGACCTCACCATTCTTCACCTGCAAGGAGCACCACCATGTTCATCTGCCGCGCCCGTGTCTTCGACACACCGACCAGCCCCTTCGCAGGGGGCACCCTGCGTTCCGACTCAGACGTCGCTCTCGTCGTCGATGATGGACTGATCATCGCCCGCACCGACTATGCGAGTGCGGTCGCGGACCATCCCGACGCCGAGGTGGTCGACCTCCGCGGCGGCGTCCTCATCCCCGGCCTCATCGACACCCACGTCCACTACCCGCAGGTCCGCGCCATCGGCTACCTCGGCAAGCCGCTGCTCGAGTGGCTCGACCACTGTGCCCTGCCCGAAGAGGAGAAACTCGGTGACGAGGCCTATGCCGCAGTCGTGGCCGGCGAGTTCCTCACCGGGCTGACTTCGGCGGGGACCACCTCGGCGATGGTCTTCGGTTCGCACTTCGCCACCGCGATGGACACCTTCTTCACCCAGGCCGCCGAGGTGGGTCTGCGAATCACATCGGGACTGGTCACCAGCGACAAGATGCTCCCAGAGCCGCTGCTGACGAGCGTGGAGAGATCCGTGTCCGAGAGCCAGGACCTCATCGATCGCTGGCATGGGAAGGGTCATCTCCGGTATGCAGTGACCCCGCGCTTCTCGTTCTCAGCGGGTCAGGAGCTGTTGGCTGCCGGCGGCCAACTGGTGGCGGACAACCCGGGCATCTGGGTGACCTCTCACCTCAACGAGAACCGCGACGAGATCGCCGGTGTCGCCGAGATGTTCCCTGAGGCACTCGACTACCTGGACACCTACGATCGGGCAGGACTGCTGGGGAGGCAGACGGTCCTGGCCCACAACGTCCACCCGAGCGATCGCGAACTGGCACGGATGGCAGAGGTGGGGGCCGCCTCGGCGCACTGTCCGACCTCGAACTCGAATCTGGCCAGCGGCTTCTTCCCACTGCGCCGACACATCGATACCGGGGTCCGTGTGGCGCTCGGCTCCGATGTGGGAGCGGGTACAGGATTCTCCCTCCTCAAGGAGGGCGTCCAGGCCCACTTCATGCAGCAGCTGGACCCGTCAGGCGGACTGCCGCTGAGTTCGGCACACCTTCTGCACCTGGCAACGGCCGCCGGCGCCGAGGCCCTGGAACTGTCAGATCAGGTCGGGGACCTGTCCGTGGGCAAGCGCTTCGACGCCGCCTACATCCAGCCGAGCGCTGGCGAGCCTCTGGCCGTAGGGCTTGAGCACGCCAGCAGCGATGACGACGCCTTGGCGAAGATCTTCGCCATGGGGACTCCGGCCGACATCTCCCGAGTGTGGGTCGACGGCCAGCTCGTCAAGGGCTGAGCCGTCGTCAGGGGACGAGACGCCGTCAGGAACGGCGGTGCGCGACCTGCTTCACCTCGGCGGTGTCGACGATGTCCCCGCAGTCGATTGCGGCCTGGATCTCCTGGGCCTGCTCATCGGGCACGAGCGGGATCTCCTCGCCGTCGCAGTCGACGAAGACTCCGTCGATGAACTGATCGCCCTCGCGCAGATCCTTGAGGTTCGAGGGCGTGAGGAAGCGTGCCGGTTTCGCGGCGTAGACGGAAGGGTTGGTCGAATTTCCGAAGCGCAGCTCGTTGAACAGGAGGTTCAGCAGCACAGCCATGATCGCGGCCGAGGAGATTCCCGAGTGGAAGATCGTCTGCACCCAGGACGGGAAGTGCTCGTAGAAGTCGGGCTTGACCACGGGGACGAGGGCGAAGGCGAGGGATGCGGAGACGATGATGAGGTTCATGTTGCCGTCGAACTTCACCTCTTTGAGGTTTCGGATGCCTGACCCCGAGACGGTTCCGAAGAGGATGAAGCCGGCGCCGCCGAGGACGGGCATCGGCACCGCAGCGACGACCTGACCGAGCACAGGCATGAGCCCCAGGAGGATGAGGATGACGCCGCCTGCGGAGACGACGAAGCGGGAGCGGACTCCGGTCAGCGCCACGAGGCCGACGTTCTGTGCGAAGGCCGACTGGGTGAAGGAGCCGAAGAAGGGTGCGATGACTGATGAAGCCATGTCAGCGCGCAGACCGGCCGCGACCCGCTTCTTGTCGACCGGGGTGCCGATGATCTCGCCGACTGCCAGCACATCGGCCGCGGTCTCGGTCTTGATGACGAGGATGACGATGAGCATCGACCCGATCGCCGCGAGGTCGAAGGTCGGTGCGCCGAAGGGCAGCAGCCCTGGGATCGCCACGGGAGCCCCGTGCCCGACCTCGGAGAAATCAGTCATGCCCATGGCGGCACCGATGCCCGTGCCGATGACGAGGCCCAGCAGGATCGACAGCCGCGAGACGGCGGCCGAGCCGACCTTGCTCAGCAGCAGGATGACGGCGAAGGTGATGAAGGCCAGGGCGATGTTCTGCACGGAACCGTAGTCCGCAGCGGCCTCATCGCCGCCCATGGCCCAATCGGCCGCTGTCGGGATGAGCGTGAGTCCGATGGCCGTGATGACCACCCCGGTGACCACGGGTGGGAAGAATCGGATGATCCGCGCGAAGAAAGGGGCGACGACGAAGCCGATGATGCTGGCGACGATGACCGCGCCGAAGATGTCGCTGAGGCTGCCGCCGCCGGTGAGAATGGCGAGCATCGTCGCGACACCGGCAAAGGAGACTCCCTGGATGAGCGGCAGCTTGGACCCGACCAAGGGGATCCCGATGCTCTGGATCAGCGTGGCGATGCCGCCGACGAAGAGGCTGGCGGTGACCAGCGCGACGAGCTGATCGCCGTCGACGCCGGCTGCCTTGCCGATGATGAGGGGCACCGCGATGATGCCGCCGTACATGGTGAGGACATGCTGGAGCCCGTAGGCGAAGAGCTTGGGCACAGGGAGCCACGCGTCTTCGGGTCGCTTGGACCCGGGAGGGAGGGACTTCGTCGTCGAATTCTCGGGCATATCTCAACCTTCCGGAGTAAGCCTCATTACTCTTCCGTATCGTGGATGCACTCTTCCATAAAGTGTGATGTGCACTACGTTCTGCCTCTTTTTCCGTGAAGTCAAATAGGCGATTCGGGTAGCTGGTTTCGGCATGAGGAGCAAGTCTTCAGTGGTGTTCTGATTCCGAGGATCTCTGACTTACTTGCCTCGGAGGGTTGACTCCATCTCGCTTGCATGCCTATGCTGGATTTCATCACACGGAAATAAATTTCCACAATACGGAAAACAATGAATCCGCACTCGCAGCGACGCGAAGGAGAATCCCATGACGACATTCGATTTCACCAATGCCGACAGCTACATCCTCAACTGCTCCACCCTGCTCACCGAACTGCCCGTGATGGAGCGGGCCCAGGCTGCCAAGGACGCCGGTTTCAGCCAGGTCGAGTTCTGGTGGCCCTTCGACGGCAACCCGAGGCCCACCTCGGCGGAGGTCGATGAGTTCATCGCCTCACTCGACAAGGCCGGAGTCGAACTCAAGGGTCTGAACTTCTGGGCCGGGAACATGGCCGCCGGCGACCGGGGCATGGTCTCGATCAAGGGCGCAGAAGCCGACTTCGCGGCCAACGTCGAGATCGTCGTCGAGATCGGCCGCCGCACAGGATGCGGGGCCTTCAACGCCCTCTACGGTCTGCGCACCGAAGGTCAGACGCCCGAGGAGCAGGACGAGGTCGCACTCGAGAACCTCAAGTTCGCGGCCGACGCCGTGGCCGCCATCGACGGAACCGTCCTCGTCGAACCTGTCTCCGGAGCCGATGACTACCCGCTCAAGCGCGCCTCAGATGCCGCTGAGGTGGTCCAGCGGGTCCGTGCTCAGGGCGTTGCCAACATCGCCGTCCTCGCCGACTTCTTCCACATGTCGATCAACGGCGACGACGTGGCCGCTGTCATCGAAGCCGACGCCGCGAAGTTCGGACACATCCAGATCGCCGACGCTGCCGGCCGCGGAGCACCAGGTACGGGTGAGCTGCCCTTGCAGGACTGGATCAACCGCTCCTACGAACTCGGCTACACCGGCTCCATCGCCCTCGAATACAAGCAGGACCGCGCCACCGCATTCGAATGGCTCGCGAACTGAATCTGCCTCCACCTCCAGCTCTCTGCACCAGATAGGACACGAACATGAGCAAGACAATCGCATTCATCGGACTCGGAATCATGGGCCTGCCGATGGCCAAGAACCTCGTCAGCGCCGGCTTCACCGTCCGCGGGTACAACCGCTCACCCGAGAAGGCCGCCGAACTCGAGAAGGCTGGCGGCCAGGCCGCAGGCACCATCGCCGAGGCGGTCGACGGTGCCGATGTCATCATCACCATGGTTCCCGATTCCCCAGACGTCGAAGACGTGCTGACTGGCGAGGGGGGCATCCTCGCCCATGCCGAGGCCGGCGCGTACTGGATCGACAACTCGACCATCCGCCCCGACGTCGCGAAGAGCCTCTCCGCTCAGGCAGCGGAGAAGGGCCTCAAGCCTCTCGACGCGCCGGTCTCCGGGGGCGAGGCAGGAGCGATCAACGGTGCACTGTCGATCATGGTCGGCGGCGCTCAGGCTGACTTCGATGCAGTGGCCGATGTCTTCGACGCGGTCGGCAAGACCATCGTCCTCGTCGGACCCTCGGGCTCGGGCCAGACCGTGAAGGCCGCGAACCAGCTCATCGTCGCCGGAAACATCGAACTCCTCGCCGAGGCTGTCGTCTTCCTCGAGGCCTACGGTGTCGAGACCACCTCGGCGCTGCAGGTCCTCGGCGGGGGACTGGCCGGATCGAAGGTCCTCGATCAGAAGGGGCAGAAGATGCTCGACCGCTCCTTCGACCCCGGGTTCCGACTCGCCCTGCACCACAAGGACATGGGCATCGTCACCGCCGCAGCCCGCGAGGCCGGCGTCGCGATCCCACTCGGATCGGCCGTCGCGCAGCTCGTTGCCTCGACCGTCCAGCAGGGCAACGGGGGACTTGACCACTCGGGTCTCTTCACCGTCGTCGAGCAGCTCTCCGGGAAGAAGTAGACACCACCACGAACCGAGCCGGCGACAGCGTCGTCGCCGGCTCACCGAACTCGGCCCATGGCGGGCCACTGAACCCGGTCCGCTCGAACGTGGGCCGCTGAAGCGAAGGAAGAACAATGACACGTATGCGCGCAGTTGACGCGGTGGTGCTCATCCTCGAAAAGGAAGGCGCCACGGAGACATTCGGACTGCCGGGCGCGGCCATCAACCCGCTGTACTCGGCGATGAAGGCCCATGGCGGAATCCGCCACACGCTGGCCCGCCACGTCGAAGGGGCCTCACACATGGCCGACGGGTACACGCGGGCGGCGGCCGGGAACATCGGCATCTGCCTCGGCACCTCGGGACCTGCCGGGACCGATATGATCACCGGCCTCTACGCCGCAGCCGCAGACTCGCAGCCCATCCTGTGCATCACCGGACAGGCTCCCGTCGCGGTTCTGGACAAGGAGGACTTCCAGGCCGTGGACATCGCCTCAATCGCTGGTCCCGTGACCAAGATGGCCAAGACCGTGCTCGAGGCAGGACAGGTCCCCGGCGTCTTCCAGTCGGCCTTCCAGCTCATGCGCTCGGCTCGGCCCGGCCCGGTCCTCATCGACCTGCCGATCGACGTCCAGCAGACCGAGATCGACTTCGACATCGACACCTACGAACCGTTGTTGCCGTCGAAGCCAGCTGCCACCTCGGCGCAGGCGGAGAAGGTCCTCGACCTCATCGCCGCAGCGTCGCATCCGCTCATCATCGCCGGCGGCGGCATCCTCAACGCCGATGCCGCGGACAAGCTAGTCGAATTCGCCGAGGCGACCTCGATCCCGGTCTCACCGACGCTGATGGGCTGGGGCACGATTCCTGACGACCACCCGCTGCAGGCGGGCATGGTCGGCATCCAGACGCACGTGCGCTACGGCAACGCCTCATTCCTGGAGTCCGATCTGGTCATCGGCATCGGCAACCGCTGGGCCAACCGTCACACCGGTGATCTCGGGGTCTACCGCAACGGTCGGAAGTTCGTCCATATCGACATCGAGCCCACGCAGATCGGGCGTGTGTTCTCACCCGACTACGGTGTCGTCTCCGACGCCGGTGCCGCGCTCGATGCGCTGCTGTCCGCGGCGCGTGGTCGGGCTGAGGCTGCGAGCCTGCCGGACTTCACCGGCTGGGCCGGCGAGTGCACGGCGCGCAAGTCCACCGAACATCGCAAGACCAACTACACCGATGTGCCGATCAAACCGCAGCGTGTCTACCAGGAGATGAACTCCGCCTTCGATGGGGACGTGACCTATGTGTCGACGATCGGCCTGAGCCAGATCGCCGGTGCGCAGATGCTTCACGTCTACAAGCCGCGCCACTGGATTAACGCAGGTCAGGCCGGACCCTTGGGCTGGACCGGACCGGCTGCGCTGGGGGTGGCGAAGGCCAAACCGGAGGAGACGGTGGTCGCGCTCTCCGGTGACTACGACTTCCAGTTCATGATCGAGGAGCTGGCCGTCGGTGCGCAGCACAAGATCCCCTATCTGCACCTCGTCGTCAACAACTCCTACCTGGGGCTCATCCGACAGTCGCAGCGCGGCTTCGACATGGACTACCAGGTGTCGCTGGCCTTCGACAACATCAACTCCACGGGAGAGGCCGCGAGCTACGGCGTCGACCATGTGGCCGTCGCACAGGGGCTGGGGTGCAAGGCGCTGCGCGTCGAGGATCCCGAGCTCATCGGCGAGGGCCTGCGGGTGGCCAAGGAACTCATGGACGAGCACCAGGTGCCCGTTGTCGTCGAGGTCATCCTCGAGCGCGTCACGAACATCTCGATGGGGGCGGCATTGGACAGCATCAATGAGTTCGACGTCCTCGCCCAGACTCCGGCCGATGCGCCCACGGCGCTGACGCCGATGGGCGAACTGGCCGCGGCGAAGTAGGCTTCGGGTCGACGAGACCCGATGTCGGCCAGGTCACAATTGGTATACCATGACCCCGAGGGAGTCGGATGCACGATTCCGACCCCTCGGGGACTTGTATGACATGCTCGGCGCAGATGCCGAGAACAATGGCCCCGGCTGGCATTGCCGGGTGAACTGCCCCGGCCGTCCCGGTTGGGTGAATGAGGAGGATGCATGAACGTCGATGACGCCGCTACACTGGCCACCGACCAAGCTTTTGACCTGGTCATCAGGGCACAGCGGGCCGTTCTGCCCGAGGGTGTCAGCGCCGCCGAAGTCGGTGTGCGTGAGGGCGCAATCGTCGAGATCGCCACCGGGGGAGCCGGACTGAGCGGGACCACCTCGGCGAACGCGAAGATCGTCGAGCTCGACGCTTCACAGGTGCTGCTGCCGGGCCTCGTCGATTCGCACGTGCACGTCAACGACCCCGGCCGCAGCGAGTGGGAGGGCTTCGCCAGCGCCACCCGCGCCGCAGCCGCCGGAGGCGTGACGACGATCGTCGACATGCCGCTGAACTCCCTGCCGCCGACGGTCAACGTCGAATCACTCGACATCAAGCGCGAGGTCGCGGCGTCCAAGGCTTTCATCGACGTGGGCTTCTGGGGCGGGGCGATCCCCGGCAATACCGGTGACCTCAAGCCCCTCTTCGACGCCGGCGTCTACGGTTTCAAGTGCTTCCTCGAAGACTCAGGTGTCGATGAGTTCCCACCGCTGGAGCCCGAAGAGCTGCGCGCCGACCTGGCGGAACTCGCGAAATACGACGGTCTGCTCATCGTCCACGCAGAGGACCACTCGGTCATGGCCGAGGCCCCGAAGAATTCAGGGCGCAAATTCAGCGACTTCCTCGCTTCTCGTCCGCGTGAGGCCGAGAACGTTGCGATCGCCCGCGTCATCGAGGCCGCCCGCGAGACCGGCGCCCGCGCCCATATCCTGCACCTGTCATCGGCAGACGCGCTGCCTCAGATTGCGGAGGCCAAGGCCGAGGGTGTGAAGCTCACCGTCGAGACCTGCCCCCATTACCTCGTGTTCACGTCCGAGGAGATCCCGGACGGCGCGACGACGCACAAGTGCTGCCCGCCGATCCGTGAGGAATCCAACCGCGAAGCGCTGTGGCAGGGGCTCGTCGACGGCACGATCGACTGCATCGTATCCGACCACTCGCCCTCGACGGCCGAGCTCAAACTCCTCGACACCGGCGACTTCGGCGCGGCCTGGGGCGGAATCTCCTCCCTGCAGCTGGGCCTCTCGCTCGTGTGGACCGAGGCCGCAAAGCGCGGAATCGACCTCGCCGAGGTGGTGGCCTGGATGTCAAGTGCCCCCGCATCCGTCGCCGGAGTGAAGAACAAGGGCGCTATCGCACTCGGCAACGACGCGGACTTCGCAGTATTCGCCCCCGATGAGGAGTGGACCGTTCGCGCCACTGAGCTCTACCACCGCAACCAGATCAGCGCCTACGACACGCGTGCCGTCCGCGGCGCCGTCAAGCAGACGATCCTCCGCGGCGTACCCGTGGACTTCGACGAGCCCCAGGGCCGCCTCCTCCGCGCCCGCTGACCTTCCCCCAACAACTACTACCTGACGGCGGCCCAGCAACCTTGCGCAAGGTTGCTGGGCCGCCGTCAGGTAGTAGTTGGGCATGGGGGCGAGATAGGCTGACGATGAAGTTTTCCACAATTTGCTTTATTCTATTGTGGTTTGGTGAAATGTGATGCAATTTAGTACTTATGCATCTCTATCTGGCGACCGACAAACTCTATCGTCTGGGCTTCACCAAGGATGAGATCCGGCGAGCGGAGCGGTGCTGCCTCTCACGGATCGCGCGAGGTCGCTATGTCGCGACCGCGGTCTGCGACGATCCACGACACTACGCGATCTGGAGCGCGCTGTCGGAGGACGAGGTCAACGCACTGGCATTGCGCGGGAACATGCGAGATGACGCGGATCGGCTGCGCTTGCTCATCCGGGCACGGGCCGAGAAGATCAATGCCGCGTCCGGGCGCAATCGCGTGACTAAGGGAAGGGAGGTGTTCTCCCACCTTTCGGCCGCACTGATCCACGGATTGGACCCCAGCTATCCGGCCACGTCTCGTGTCGAGGTGCTTCGACCGAATGTCAGCCGGAAATACCGGTATCTCCACGTTCGCAACCGAGAAGTGCCGGTGGGCCAAAAGGCTGTGATCGGCATGTACTCCGCGACCACCCTGGAGAGGACACTCATCGACGTGGCCCGAGACTATGCTCTCGACCTGGCCGTGCCATTGATCGACGAGGCCATCAGGGGCGGGCGGACATCCAAGAACCGCCTCGGCGATCAGCTCCTCCTGTGTCCTGAGATTCGCGGCGCCGGTGCAGCCAGACAAGCCATCGAGCTGTCCGACGGTCGGCGAGAGGCCCCGTCGGAATCGATTGCCGCGGTCCGCTTCTTCGAGCACGGCATCGGAGGATTCGAGCCCCAGGTCGAATTCTTCGACGAGAGCGGCCGAGCGCTCGCCAGGGTGGACTTCTGCAATGTCGACGCGAAGGTGATCGTCGAAGTCGACGGGATCGAGAAGTACTTCATAGATGATGATGTCCGCGGGAATATCGCGAAGGAGAAAGCCAGGGAATCGGCACTGGAGGCGAGAGGTTACAGAGTCATCCGACTCACCTATGGGCAGCTGTTCCAATCGCAGCCCTTTGCCCACATCCTCAACACGGTCGCGGCCCGACTCAGGCAGCGCTGAAAACTACCTGACGGCGGCCCAGCAACCTTGCGCAAGGTTGCTGGGCCGCCGTCAGGTAGTTGGGAGGGAAAGGGGAGGTTCAGGCGCCGAGCTTCTCGCGGAGGCGGGCGACGTGGCCTTCGGCGTCGACGTTGTATTCGACGTCGGAGAGGGCTCCGTCTTCGGCGATGACGAAGGTTGAACGCAGGGTGCCTTCGAAGGTGTTGCCGCCCACCGTCTTCTCACCGAACGAGCCGTAGGTCTTTGCCAGCTCCGCACCCGGATCTGAGAGCAGCGGGAAGGTCAGGTTCTGGTCGTCGGTGAAGGCCTGCAACGCCTCGGCGTCATCGGGGGAGACGCCGAGCACCTGGAACCCGGCCGCGGCCAGGGACGAGAGGTTGTCGCGGAAGTCGCAGGCCTCGGTGGTGCAGCCAGGCGTCGCGGCCTTCGGGTAGAAGTAGAGGATGACCTTCTGCCCGGCGAAGTCCGCCTTCGAGTAGGTCTTTCCGCTGGCATCGGCCAGGGAGAAGTCCGGTGCGGTCTGTCCGACTTCGAGCTGTGTGCTCATGGTGGTGAGTCCTTTCGTAGGTGACTGCTGGTGTCCTTGGTGGTCAGTTCTGTTGCGCGCCCGCGGTGCCAGCGCCCGCGTCCACGAGCGCGCAGGCGTGGGCGGCGGTGGCTTCGATGAGTTCTTCGGCGCGGCCGGAGAGCTCGGCGAGGTCGGCGGGGCCCGGCGCGATCGACAGGGCCGCCGTGATGCCGGCCTCACGGCATTCGGCAGGGCTGAGGGCGACGCGGCCGGCGATGACGATGATCCTCGCCGAGGCGGGGGCATAGTCGCGTACGGCCGCGACGACCTTCCCGCCCAGAGACTGGGAATCGAAGGATCCTTCGCCCGTGAGCACGATGTCGGCGGCGGCCAGGGCCTCGGTCAGGCCCACGGCCTCGGCGACCATCGTCGACCCGGGTACGACCTCGGCGCCCAGCAGGCTCGTCAGGGCCAGAGGGATTCCGCCGGCGGCACCGAACCCCGGTGTCGCCGCCAAAGACTCAGCCTGAGCAGCCGATCCGGCGAGCACCTCGGCGAGGTGGGCCAGTCCGGAGTCGAGGACGGCAACGGACGCCGCATCGGCGCCCTTCTGCGGACCGAAGACTGCGGCGGCGCCACGAGGGCCGGTGAGCGGATTGTCGACGTCGACGGCGATGCGCCAGCGGACCTCGCGGGCACGCGGATCCAATGCGGAGACATCGACGCCGGCCAAGGAGGACAGCCCGCCGCCACCGGGAGCGATCGGCGCACCGGAGGAGTCGGCGAAGGCTGCGCCCAAGGCCGAGGCGATGCCGACGCCGCCATCGGTGCTCGCTGAGCCGCCGATGCACAGCAGGATCTCCTCCACCCCCTGGTCCAGGACGTGGCGGGCGAGGAGGCCAACGCCGTATGTATCGGCGCGCTCGGGTGCGAGGGCGACGTCGGAGACCTGGGGGAGACCATTGGCCTGAGCCGCCTCGATGACCGCGGTCTTCCCGTCAGCGGAGATGCCGAACAGGGCTGTCGTCGGCCGGCCCAGGGCATCGACGACCTCGATTGAGCGAGCCGGGGTGCCCCACACGGCCAGCAGTGCATCGAGGGTTCCCTCACCGCCGTCGGCGAAGGGCAGGTCGGTGATCTGCGAGTCGGGGAACACTTGGCGGGCACCGCGAGCCAGGGCGGCAGCGGCAGCGGGGGCGCCGGCCGAACCCTTGAAGGAATCGGGCGCGCAGACGATCGTGGGTGCTTCCATGCTCATGACGTCATTCAACCTCATTGTCGAGAAAACGATGGCCAAGTGCCCAGAACGCGGACTGCGCGAGGGACTCTGCCATCATTATCCGCTTTGTGGAATAACTTTTCCAAATCCTCCGGAGAGGGGCGCTGACGTCGATCACGGAATTTGACTTAGCGCGGACCTGGGGTCAAACTCGAAGCAGTTAAATGGAAACAATCTTCCGTGATGTGAAACACATTCTCAGTGGTTCAGCATCTCGATTTTCTCAGGAGGTCAATGTGGACCTAGGCGAGTTCAATCAGCTGTCGACCGACGATGCCCGCGCGACACTGCGCCCGTGCCTCGACGTCGACCGATGGATCGACGGGGTCGACGCAGCGCGGCCGTTCTCCACTGTGGAAGCTGCCCTCGAGGCCGCCCGCACCAGCGCGACCCCACTGACCGACGACGAGATCAACCAGGCCATGTCCCACCATCCCCGGATCGGTGAGAAGGCCGAAGGCTCTTCCGCCGAGGCGGCTCATTCCTCCCGCGAGCAGGCTGGCCTGGGTTCCCTCGACGGTGACGTACAGGAGCGCCTCGCCGCGGGCAACGCCGCCTACGAAGAGCACTTCGACCGCGTCTTCCTCATTCGCGCAGCCGGTCGCAGCCCCGAGGAGATCCTCGCCGAACTTCAGCGCCGCATGGCCAATACCGACACCGACGAACTCGCCGAGGTCGGCGAACAGCTGATCCAGATCGCCGCACTCAGACTCGAAGGACTCCTCGCATGAGCTTCATCTCCGCCCACGCTCTCGACTCCACGCTCGGCACCCCTGCCGCCGACCTCGAGGTCACGCTCTACTCCGGCACCGAAGTGCTCGCCAACGCCCGCACCGACGGCAACGGTCGTGTCTCGGAATTCGGACCGGACCACCTCGGCGCCGGTGATTATCGGATCGTATTCGGTACCGGTGCCTACTTCGAGGCCCAGGGGCAGGATCACTTCCACCCGCAGGTGACGATCGACTTCACGGTCAAGGCAGGCGAGGCGCACTATCACATACCATTGTTGCTGAGCCCGTTCGCGTACAGCACCTACCGGGGAAGCTGAGTGGACGGCACCACCCATAAGACATCAGGGGAAGCAGGCCCCCTGCAGGATCATGATCCTCAACAAACCGCCGAAGTTCGCCGGGTTCGACGCCCGGTGACCTCGCAAATCAATTGGTCACAGCGGCCATGTCGGACTCGGTGACGAGTGCGGCGCGGTCGTTGGCATAGGCAACAGGAGCAAGAAGATGAGCAAGGTGAAACTGACGACGAATCAGTACGGCAAGGCGGAGAATCGTCTGATGAGGGTCTACCGTGACTCCGAACGTCACGAGATCCGCGACCTCAACGTCACCTCCCAGCTGTGGGGCGACTTCGAGACCGCGCATACCGAGGGCAACAACGAACACGTCGTCGCCACCGACACCCAGAAGAACACGGTCTTCGCCAAGGCCAAGGAACTCGGAGTGAGTTCACCCGAGCAGTTCCTCCTCGGACTCGGCGAGCACTTCACCTCCAGCTTCGACTGGGTCACCGGCGGACGCTGGGCAGCCGAAGAGTACGGCTGGTCGCGCATCAACGATCACAACCACTCTTTCTACAAGTCAGCGCCGGAGACCCGCACCGCGGTGCTGACCCGCGACGGCGACACCACCACCCTGATCTCCGGCTTCTACGGGCTGACCGTGCTCAAGACCACCGAATCAGGTTTCGTCGGCTACCCGAAGGACAAGTACACGACCCTGCCGGAGACCGACGACCGCATCCTCGCCACCGACATCGCGACCCGCTGGATCTACAACACCACGGATCTCGACTTCGAGGGCGTGTACAGACAAGTCAAGGAGATCATCCTCGACTCGTTCACCGACCACTACTCGCATGCCCTGCAGCACACCCTGTACCAGATGGGTGAGAAGGTCATCGAGGCTGTGCCGGAGATCGACGAGATCCGCTTCTCGTGCCCGAACAAGCACCATTTCCTCTACGACATCGAACGCTTCGGCTTGGAGAACCCGAACGAAGTGCTCATCGTCGCTGATCGGCCCTACGGGTTGATCGAGGCCACCTTCACCCGTGACGGGGTGGAGGAGAACAAGGACGCCTGGGCGCAGATCGCCGGCTTCTGCTGATAAATTCCATAGTCGGGTCCACGGGAACACCTTCCCGTGGGCCTGACGTGTTTGAGAGGGAGAACTATGACCCAGGACACAACCTCGGCGATCCCGAGGGGAACCGGTGACGAAGAGATCGACGAGTGGCTCGAGTCCTGGGAGGGACTGGTCAACCAGCGTGGAACTCTGCGTGCGGCCGAGATCATGGAGGCCCTGCGCCGCCGTGCCGCATCGAACTCGGTGGCCCAGCCCAAGGTCACGACCACCGACTACGTCAACACGATCCCGGCCGATCAGGAACCTGCCTACCCGGGCGATGAGCGCCTCGAGCGCAAGTACCGCAAATGGCTGCGCTGGAACGCCGCGATGCTCGTCCACCGGGCTCAGCGTCCCGAGATCTCCGTCGGCGGACACATCTCGACCTACGCCGGTGCCGCGACCCTCTACGAGATCGGGTTCAACAACTTCTTCCGCGGGCAGGACCATTCCGGCGGCGGCGACCAGGTCTTCTTCCAGGGGCACGCCTCACCCGGCATGTATGCCAGGGCATACCTCGAAAACCGTCTGAGCGACAAGCAGCTCGACGGCTTCCGGCAGGAGGCCTCGAAGGCCCCTGACGGGTTGAGCTCCTACCCGCACCCGCGCCTGATGCCGGACTTCTGGCAGTTCCCGACCGTGTCGATGGGTCTGGGCCCGATCAACTCGATCTACCAGGCGCAGATGAACCGCTACCTGCACAACCGCGGCATCAAGGACACCTCCGATCAGCGCGTCTGGGCCTTCCTCGGCGATGGCGAGATGGACGAGCCGGAATCACGCGGCGCGCTCCAGCTGGCCGCGAACGAGGGCCTCGACAACCTCACCTACGTCATCAACTGCAACCTGCAGCGACTCGACGGACCGGTGCGCGGCAACGGCAAGATCGTGCAGGAGCTCGAAGCGGTCTTCACCGGCGCCGGCTGGAACGTCATCAAGGTCCTCTGGGGTCGCGAATGGGACTCCCTGCTCGACGCCGACCACACCGGCGAGCTGGTCCGGATCATGAACGAGACCCTCGACGGTGACTACCAGACCTTCAAGGCCGAGTCCGGCGGATTCATCCGCGACAACTTCTTCGGCCGCTCACCGGTGACGAAGGGCCTCGTCGAGGACCTGAGCGACGACGACATCTGGAACCTCAAGCGCGGCGGTCACGACTATCACAAGGTCTATGCCGCCTACGAGCAGGCCGTGAACACGAAGGGCAAGCCGACCGTCGTCCTCGTCCAGACGGTCAAGGGCTACGGCTTGGGCACGACCTTCGAGTCGCGCAATGCCACGCACCAGATGAAGAAGTTCACGGCCGCCGACGTCAAGGCCTTCCGCGACCGGATGGACATCCCGATCACCGACAAGGTCATCGACGAAGACCCCTACGCGGTGCCCTACTATCACCCGGGCAACGACGCTGAAGAAGTCCAGTACATGCTGGAGAAGCGGTCCAAGTTGGGCGGATTCCTGCCCAATCGCAAGCCCGAGAACAGCAAGAAGACCCTGCCTGCCGTGTCCGACAAGGCCTTCTCGCAGACCAAGAAGGGCTCGGGCCATCAGCAGGCCGCGACCACGATGGCCTTCGTGCGCCTGCTCAAGGACCTCATGCGTGAGAAGGGCATCGGCAACAGGATCGTGCCCATCATCCCCGATGAGGCCCGGACCTTCGGCATCGATGCATTCTTCCCGACCGCGAAGATCTACAACCCGAACGGGCAGAACTACCTGGCAGTCGACCGTGAACTGTTCCTGTCCTACAAGGAGGCGACCTCGGGTCAGCTGCTCCACGTCGGCATCAACGAGGCCGGTGCGGCCGCAGGATTCACCGCCGCCGGAACCTCGTATTCGACGCACGGCGAGCCGATGATCCCGATCTACGTCTTCTACTCGATGTTCGGGTTCCAGCGCACCGGCGACGCCTTCTGGGCCGCCGGGGACCAGATGACCCGCGGGTTCATCATCGGCGCCACAGCCGGTCGAACGACGCTGACCGGTGAGGGCCTGCAGCACGCCGACGGACACTCACCCGTGTTGGCCGCGACCAACCCTGCGGTGCGGATCTACGACCCGGCCTACGGATACGAGATCGGCCATATCATGCGTGATGGCCTGCACCGCATGTACGGCGAGCACGACCTCGGCGATGACGCCCGCAACGTCATGTACTACCTGACCGTGTACAACGAGCCGATGCTCCAGCCGGCCGAACCCGAAGATGTCGACGTCGACGGGATCCTGCGCGGAATCCATCGAGTGGCAGATGTCGGCACCGGCGCTGAGGCGGGGGCGGACACCGGCGCCGAGGCGGGGGCCGGCGATCGTCCGCAGGCTCAGCTGCTCGCGTCGGGAGTCGCAGTCCCGTGGGCACTTGAGGCCCGTGGTCTGCTGGCTCAGGAATGGGGCGTGGATGCGGCTGTCTGGTCGGTGACCTCATGGGCCGAGCTGCGCCGCGATGCGCTGAGGTGCGAGGCCGAGAAGCTCGAGAACTTCGAAGCCGAGCCGCGTACGCCCTATGTGCGCGAGCGCCTGGGCGCCGAGGCGGGCCCGATCGTCGCCACCAGCGATTTCGACTCCACACAGCCTGACCTCATCCGTCCGTTCCTCAGCCAGGACTTCGCGACACTGGGTGCCGACGGCTTCGGGTTCTCAGACACGCGCGCCGCCGCCCGGCGCCATTTCAAGATCGATGCGCACTCGATGGTCGTCCGGACCCTGCAGCTGCTGGCCGACCGCGGCGAGATCGCTCGCTCGGTGCCGGTTGAGGCAGCGAAGAAGTATCGCCTGAACGAGGTCAACGCAGGAACCTCAGGCACCGCCGGAGGCGATTCCTGAGGCACCGCGCTCTCTGAGGCACCGCGCTCGCTGAGGCGCGGCGCTCTGCAGCGAAAAACGGGTGGCGTGTCTAGAAACGTGATTGCACATACGTTTCTCGACACGCCACCCGTCACTGAGTATTCAGTTCGGGCGGACAACCGAGTTTCGGCGCTCCGCCGTTGTATCGCGGATGCGGCGGCGCTCCGGGTGCTGCGCCCTAGGAGCCGCCGCGCATGTCTGCTGAGATCGCCTCGGCGGCCGATCGCAGCAGCGGGATGGCGCGATCTGAGAAGGCCTGGTCGACGCGGCTGATGGGTCCGGACACGGAGATCGCCAGGGGAGCGGGGGCATCGGGAATCGACATCGCGAAGCAGCGCACACCCAGCTCCTGCTCCTGCTCGTCGATCGAGTACCCGCGGTCGCGGATGCGTACGAGCTCGGCCTCGAGATCTGCGACGGTGCCGATGCTGTACTGCGTGGGTGTGGGCATCCCGGCGGTCGTCACGATGTGACGCACCTGCTCGGAATCGAGCCCGGCGAGCATCGCCTTGCCAACTCCGGTGTCGTGCATATGGGCACGGCGGCCCACCTCGGTGAACATCCGCATCTGGTGCTGCGAGGCCACCTGATCGACGTAGACGACCATGTCTCCGTCGATGGTGGCAACGTTCGCGGACTCGCCGAGTTCGTCCACGAGGGTGCGCAGGTAGGGGCGGGCGATGGCGCCCAGCTGGGCGCCGGCGAGATTGCCCAGGCGGATCAGTCCCGGGCCCAGCGCATAGCCGCGGTTGGGCAGCTGACGCACCACCCCGAGGTTGACCAGAGTATTGAGCAGGCGGTGAATCGTCGGGAGGGGAAGGCTCACCTCGGCGGCGATATGACTCAGCGTGGCAGAGCCGGAGGAGTTCGCGATGCATTCGAGGAGCCCGAAGGCGCGCTCGACGGACTGGACGCCGCCCTTCGTCTGGCGGATCGCAGGGGCCTTCGTCTCATTGCTGGTCATCCCAGTTCCTCTTCCTCGTCCATTGGATTCGTCTTCATTGACTTGTGTGGCAGCTCGACGATGAGTGCCGACGACATGAAAACCAGCATCGCTGCGCGAAACTGCCCCTCAGTCTAGTCCTGAAATGGAAGAAAGTTTCCGTTCACGAGCATTCTGGCTAGATTTTCCACTATACAGAAGATATTATCCGTACTACGGAAAAGACTTATCAGAGAGGATAACTCCCATGGCTGTTCCAAGCCCCGGATACTCAATCACTCTTCGCGTGGAGACTGCGGTCGGTCGGACATCGACGTCCGACCTCGTGGCCGCCGCTGCAGCCACCGGTGCCGCGATCACCGCGCTCGACGTCGTCGAATCCACCCCGCATACGGTGATGATCGACGTCAGCGCCGATACCCGCGATGTCGCACACGCCGACGAGGTATCGGCAGCACTCGACACGCTTGATGGAGTCGAGGTCCACAAGGTCTCCGACCGGACCTTCCTGCTCCACCTCGGCGGCAAGCTCGAATCCACGCCCAAGGTGCCTCTGCGCAACCGCGACGACCTCTCCCGTGCCTACACCCCGGGCGTGGCCCGCGTGTGCATGGCCATCGCGGAGAACAAGGCCGATGCCCGTCGCCTCACGATCAAGCGCAACACTGTTGCGGTCGTCACCGACGGCACCGCAGTGCTGGGCCTCGGCGACATCGGGCCCGAAGCGGCGATGCCGGTGATGGAGGGCAAGGCTGTCCTGTTCAAGCAGTTCGCAGGCGTCGATGCCTGGCCCGTGGCACTGGATACCAAGGACACCGAGGAGATCATCTCGATCTGCAAGGCCATCGCCCCGGCCTACGGCGGCATCAACCTCGAGGACATCTCCGCCCCGCGCTGCTTCGAGATCGAGGCCAGGCTCCGCACCGAGCTCGACATTCCGGTCTTCCACGATGACCAGCACGGCACCGGCATCGTCACGCTCGCCGCGCTGAAGAACGCGCTCAAGGTCGTGGGCCGCAAGCTCGAAGATCAGCGCATCGTCGTCTCAGGCGTCGGCGCTGCCGGCAATGCGATCATCCGGCTGCTCCAGGTCGCGGGGGCGAAGAACATCATCGCCTGCGGCCGTGACGGCGCGATCGGACCGAAGTCCACCGTCGACACCGAGCACAAGGTGTGGCTGCAGCGCAACACGAACCCCGAGGGCTTCGACGGCACACTGAAGGAAGCCGTCGTCGGCGCCGACGTGTTCATCGGCGTCTCCGCTCCGAACGTGCTCGACGGCGCTGACATCCAGGCCATGAACAAGGACGCCCTCGTCTTCGCGATGGCCAACCCCGACCCGGAGGTCGACCCCGCCGAGGCGCTCAAGTACGCCGCCGTCGTGGCTACCGGACGCAGCGACTACCCGAACCAGATCAACAATGTGCTGGCCTTTCCGGGTATCTTCCGCGGACTCCTTGACGCCGAGGCGACAGACATCGACGAGAACATCATGGTCGCCGCGGCGGACGCGATCGCTTCGTGCATCCCCGAAGACGAACTCCATCCGGGCTACGTCGTCCCGTCGGTCTTCGACCCCGACGTGGCGAAGAAGGTGGCGGAGGCTGTCGCCGCTGTCTCCTCCTGATCTTCGACCGGTCTCCTGAAACAGGGGGCCGGTCGCTGTTTTATGAGAGACAATGTTGGAAGACCAGTCCTCCCGCGCAATGATGCTATGAAAGAGAATGTGAAATTGGATCAATCAACGTTGGCCGACATCGACTCACTCCTGGCGGACACGGACGAGCTGCTGAGCAGGCGGTATCCCGGCGAGCGCGAGGTCAGGCAGCCCGTGCACACCGTCTACGTCCCCGGGCATCTCTCGTCCCCGGCCCTGCCCCGCGAATGGGGTGAGCAGGCGCTCGAATGCGTCGAGGCCAACGGCGGGATGGTCCAGTTGGCCGAACGCGTCATCATCGCCTCCCGCAAGGAGACGCTGGCCCCCGACAGCCAGTCGATGCCCAATCTGCACCAGGTCGCCCGGGAAGCGGAGATGCTCGCCGAGGCGGTCACCAAGAAACTTGCCGTCGAACCGATCGAGGACCTGCGGATGGACTTCGAAGACGGGTTCGGAGATCGTGGTGATGCGACCGAGGACGATTGTGTCCGCCAGGCCGCGCGCAACTCGATCGCAGGACTGAGCGAGACGGGTGCACCGGCGTTCTTTGGCATCCGGTTCAAATGCATGGAGGCCGATACCCGGGCGCGCGGTCTGCGCACCTTGGACCTGTTCCTCGCCGAGGTGATCGCCGCCCACGGATCCCTGCCCAAGCAGCTGGTCCTCACTCTGCCGAAGGTGAGCACCGTTGACCAGGTGTCCGCCATGGTCCTTGCCTGCCGTGCGCTGGAGGCCGAGCACGGTCTCGCCGAGGGTTCGATCACCTTCGAGGTGCAGGTCGAGACCCCGCAGCTCATCCTCGGCGCCGACGGTACTGTGCCCCTGGCTCCGGTCCTCGACGCCGGTGCCGGGCGCATCACCTCCCTGCACTACGGCACCTACGACTACTCGGCATCGATGGGTGTTGCCGCTGCCTATCAGGCCATGGACCACCCGGTGGCCGACTTCGCGAAGAACCAGATGATGCTCGCGGTCGCCGGCACCGGCGTCCACCTCTCCGACGGTTCGACGAACATCATGCCCCTCGGCGAGCCCGAGGAGATTCAACGAGCCTGGAGCCTGCACGCCGGACTGGTCCGCAGGCACCTCAAGCGCGGCATCTACCAAGGGTGGGACATGCATCCGCACCAGCTGCCCACACGCTTCCTCGCCACCTTCCGCTTCTACCGTGAGGGGGCCGAACGTGCGGCGACCCGACTGCGCAACTACGTGTTCCAGGAGGACTCGGCCGTCCTCGACGAGCCGGCGACCGCGCGGGCGCTGGCCCGCTACCTGGGCCGTGGACTGTCCTGCGGTGCCCACACCGAGGAATTCGTGACGGACCGGACGAAGATGTCGATTGCGACCCTCAATCACATCGCCGCCACCGGCGCGCCCGAGTGACCTGCCGGCAACCTCGGCGACACACAACCGCCTGGTACTGACCACCCCCGTTCCGAAGGAGAACACGCACACATGACGACGACCGACCCCTACACCTACTTCGCGCCGACCGGAGGGCACCCGCCGCAGACGGACCTGCTCACTGACCGTGCGATCGTCACCGAGGCCTACACGGTGATCCCACGCGGAGTCATGCGCGACATCGTGACCTCGAACCTGCCCGAATGGACGGGGACCCGTTCCTGGGTGCTGAGCAAGCCGGTGGCCGGGGGCGCGGTGACGTTCTCTCAGACCATCCTCGAAGTCGCCCCGGGCGGAGGTGCCGAGAAGCCGGAGCCGCAGGTCGAGGTCGAGGGGTTCATCTTCCTCATGGTCGGCGAGCTCGAGATCACCCACGAAGGTCAGGCCCACACCCTGACGCCGGGCGGCTACGGGTTCCTGCCCGCCGGTTCGACGTGGAGTGTGAAGTCCACCGGCGCCGAGGCGGCACGCTTCCATTGGATCCGCAAGCGCTACCAGCCCGTGGCCGGACTGAACCCGGAGGCCAAGTTCGGCCAGGAGTCCGATGTCGAGCCCGCAGCGATGCCGGGCACCGACAACCGGTGGCGCACGACGCGTCCGTTGGATCCGGACAATCTGGCCTATGACATGCACGTCAACATCGTGACCTTCGAACCCGGTGCCGTGATCCCCTTCGCCGAGACCCACGAGATGGAGCATGGCCTCTACGTGCTCGAGGGCAAGGCCGTCTACCGCGTCAACGGCGACTGGGTCGAGGTCCAGGAGGGTGACTTCATCTCGATGCGCGCCTTCTGCCCGCAGGCCTGCTACGCCGGTGGGCCGGGCCGCTTCCGCTACCTGCTCTACAAGGACGTCAACCGCCAAGTCGAGCTGTAGCGCACGCCGGCGTTGGGGTGAATGCAGTAACCGCTTGCCGGAAGTGCCTGGGTAGAGCACAAGTGACGTGCTCTGGCACCTCTGGCAAGCGGTTACTGCATTCGGCCGGCTGCGCGGCTATACGGCGACGGCTTCAGCTGCTCAGATCAGCTGCAGGGTGCGCGCCGTGTACTCGGAGAGCTCCTTGAGCAGGGTCTCGTCGTCGGCGAGGCTGCGGCCCAGCGAAGGCACCATGTCCTTGATGGAGGGCTCCCAGCCGCTGTACTGGCGAGGGAAGCAGGTCTTGAGCAGGTTGAGCATGATGGACACTGCCGTCGATGCACCGGGCGAGGCGCCCAGGAGAGCGGCGATCGAGCCATCGGCGGAGGAGATGAGCTCGGTGCCGAAGCTGAGCACACCGCCCTTGTTCGAATCCTTCTTCATCACCTGCACGCGCTGACCGGCCTGGATGAACTCCCAGTCGCTGGGGTCGATGTTCGGGATGAACTCGTGCATCGATTCGAAGCGGGCCTTCTTCGACGCGGCCAGCTCGGAGACGAGGTAGGTGACGAGGTCGGTGTTGTCCTTGGCCACGTTGAGCATCGTGGGCAGGTTGTTCCCGCGCACTGAGAAGGGCAGGTCGGTGAAACGGCCGCCCTTGAGGAACTTGGGGGAGAAGCCGGCGTAGGGTCCGAACAGCAGGTAGTCCTTGCCGTCGACGACACGGGTGTCGAGGTGAGGCACCGACATAGCCGGGGCGCCGAAGGATGCCTGGCCGTAGACCTTTGCCTGGTGGCGGGCGACGAGGTCGGGGTTCGAGGTGCGCAGGAAGATGCCGGAGACAGGGAAGCCGCCGTAGCCGCGCCCCTCGGGGATACCCGACTTCTGCAGCAGCGGCAGAGCACCGCCGCCGGCGCCGACGAAGACGAACTTCGCGTTGACCTTGTGGGTCTCATGGGAGAGCAGGTCCTTGACGGTGACGATCCAGCCGTCGGAGGAGCGTTCGAGGTCGGTGACCTGATGGCTGGTGCGGATCGTGGCACCCTTGTCGCCGACATAGTTCAGCAGCTGATGAGACAGCGATCCGAAGTCGACGTCCGAACCGATCTTCGTGCGCGAGATGCCGTTGACCTGACCGGGCCCGCGGCCCTCGAACATCAGCGGCAGCCACTCGGCCTGGGTGTCCGGATCGTCGGTGTACTCCATCTCGGAGAACAGCGGATTGCGGACCATCTGCTCGTAGCGGTTCTTGATGTAGTCGCGTCCCTTCTCACCACGGCCGTAGCTGATGTGAGGGACCTGGTTGATGAAGGACTTCGGCTGTGCCAGGACGCCGTTGTCGACGAGGTGCGACCAGTACTGGCGGGAGTGATGGAACTGCTCGTTGATCTGCGAGGCCTTCGCGAGGTCGATGTGGCCGTTCTCGTCCTCAGGAGTGTAGTTGAGCTCGCACAGGGCGGCGTGACCGGTGCCGGCGTTGTTCCACGGATCGGAACTCTCCTCGGCGACATAGTCGAGCTTCTCGTAGACCCGGATATCCCATTCGGGCTGAAGTTCGGTCAGCATGGCACCAAGAGTGGAGCTCATGATGCCGCCGCCGATCAAGACAACGTCAACCTTTTCCTGCGTTGAGGGCATTTCGACTCTCATCCTTCGTCACTGACTACATGTATTCGCCTCACAGACTACTCTCCGCGTCAGGCGAACCAGTAACCCGCCCCCGGGCACAGGAGTCCCATGCGAGGAACCTCACAGCCGATGTTCGTCCGCGGCGTGAGGCATTTTCCGACCATTCGGACTTTTAGCCCTTGGACGCCTTGTGTCGCCTGCCACAGGATGTGCAAATATGGGCACATGTCGAATCACTTCCTTCTTCGTGATGCCCTGGCCGAATTCCCGCCCTATGTGCCGGGCAAACCCCCGGCCAGCGCACCAGGTCTGAAACCGTACAAGCTGTCCTCGAACGAGAACCATCTGGCACCGCTGCCGGGTGTCACCGACGCGATCGCAGACGCCGGGCGGGTGCCCGCGAACTACCCCGACCCGAAGGCGTCGAAGCTGGTGACCGATATAGCGGCCCACCTCGATGTCGATGAGGCCGAGATCGTCCCCGGCGCCGGAGCCTCGGAGATCCTGTCTGCGCTGACGAACATCACGCTCGAGTCCGGGACCTCGGTGGTCTACCCGTGGCCCTCGTTCGAGATGTATCCGATCCTCGCCTCGGCGCGCGGTGCGGAGAAGCGGCCCGTGCCCCTGCTCGAAGACGGTCGGCACGACTTCCAGGGACTGGTCGCCGCCATCGATGACACGACCCGACTCATCCTGCTCTGTTCGCCCAACAACCCGACCGGGCCGTCGGTCTCGACGTCCGAGCTCGACGGCTTCATGGCCGAGGTCCCAGCCGAGGTCATCGTCGTCCTCGACGAGGCCTACTTCGAGTTCGCCACCGACGCCGAGGTGGTCGATGGGATGGACGCCTACCGGAAGTTCCCGAATCTGGTGCTGGCACGGACCTTCTCCAAGGCACATGGCCTGGCCGGTCTGCGTGTGGGCTACGGCGTCGCCGACCCGACGATCGCAAGCGCACTGCGTCAGGTGATCGCACCCTTCAGCGTCACCTCGGCGGCACAGGTCGCTGCCGTGGAGTCGCTGTCGCGCAATGACGAGGTCCTCGTCCGAGCCAAGGAGGTTGCGGCCACCCGTGACCAGCTCGAACAGGACCTGCGCGATGCCGGGCTCACCGTCTCCGACTCCCAGGGCAACTATGTGTGGGTCAGCCTCGGCGCAGAGGATGCACAGGCATTCGAAGCCGCGTGTGCCGAGCAGGCCGTGGCCATTCGGCGCCTGAGCGGGGGAGTTCGGATCAGCATCGGCGCCGATGAAGCGCTCGAGAGAGTGCGTGAGGTGGCCAAGTCCTTCGCAGAGTCCAGGACCGCATGAGCACCACGACCCAGATTCCGACACAGGAGCTGGAGGCTCGGCTGAGCCCCGGTGCCCTCGTCATGGACCGCGACGTCATCGACAGCTATGCCTACGACAAGGCAATGTTCTGCCCGGCCGGGCAGGCTCTGGGCCTGGTCAGGGCACGGACGGTCGATGATGTCGTGGCCGTGATGGCCTTCGCCGCCGAGCACCGCCTTCCCGTGGTCTCCCAGGGTGCGCGGACCGGTCTCTCGGGCGCTGCCAACGCGATCGACGGCTGCCTGCTGCTCAACGTGGCAGCGATGGACGAGATCGTGGACATCGATCCGGTCAACCAGACATGCAGGGTCCAGCCCGGTGTCATCAACCGGGATCTGAAGACGGCGCTGGCCGAACACGGACTCTCCTATCCTCCCGATCCCGGGTCGGTGGCGATCTCGACGATCGGCGGCAATGTCGCCACGAACGCCGGCGGAATGTGCTGCGTGAAGTACGGGGTGACCAAGGACTATGTGCGCGCCATGACCGTGGTGCTCGCCGACGGCACCGTGACGAAGCTGGGGAGGCAGACGGCCAAGGGTGTTGCCGGACTGGACCTGGCGGCCCTGTTCGTGGGGTCCGAAGGCACATTGGGCACCATCGTCGAGGTGACGCTGGCCCTGAAACCGGCACTGACGCAGCCGATCACCGCCGTGGGAATCTTCCCTGACACCGCATCGGCCGGGCGCACCGTCACCGAGTACATGGGGTCGGGAGCGAATCCGTCGATGCTGGAGTTCATCGACGGACCCAGTGTGGCGATGATCAATGCCTACGGTGACTTCGGTCTGCCGGACAGCGTCGGTGCGCTTCTGCTCGTGCAGTCGGATGCGAAGGGTGCAGGGGCGATGGAGGAGCTCGAAGCCTTCCGCCGGGTCGCGGAATCCAACGGCGGCACCGAGGTCTTCGTCTCCGACGATCCCGCCGATTCGGAGATGCTCGTGGCGGCCCGTCGGGCGGTGGCCCCGGCGATGGAGAAGTACGCGCACGCTCGTGGCGGGGGCGAGCTCGTCGATGATGTGTGCGTGCCGCGCTCGGCTCTCGGCGAGTTCTTCGAACGCCTGGCGGTCATCGATGCCCGCTTCGACGTCGAGGTCGCCACGGCCGGTCATGCCGGTGACGGGAACATGCACCCCTCGGTGGTCTTCGACGCCGGGGACGAGGCTCAGGTGAGCCAGGCGCAGGAGGCGTTCGCCGCGATCATGCAGCTGGGACTCGATCTGGGAGGGACGATCACGGGGGAGCACGGTGTCGGGTTCCTCAAGCGCGAGTGGCTCGGGCGTGAGCTCGACGCTGGAGCCAGGCTGATGCACACGCAGATCAAGGACGCCCTTGACCCGCTGGGGATCCTCAACCCGGGGAAGATGCTGGGCTGAGTTCGTGCGCCGAGGCGACGAGACCGGCGATGTCGCCCGGCGTCGTCCGGCAGCAGCCGCCGATGATGCGGGCGCCGGCGGACACCCACGATGACAGGGTCGTCGGGCTCGTGTCGAAGGCCGCACCTTCGCGCCATTCCATCCTGGTCGCATCGTAGGTCTCGCCCGAATTCGGATAGGCGATGAGCGGAAGGTCCGTGGCGCTGGCCAAGGCTTTCAGTGCGGGTGAGATCAGCGATGGGCGCACGCAGTTGACGCCCAGTGCGCGGATCATCGGTGAACCGGCGACCGCCTCGGCGAGGTCGATCAGGGGCGTCCCGTCGGCCATGTGACGACCATCGGCCAAGCCCCCATGGTCGGCCAGAGTCACGCTCAGCCAGGCAGGAATGCCGAACTCTTGGGCCAGGCCCGCGAGCACCCGGGCTTCCGGAAGCGAGGGCTGAGTCTCGATGGCCAGCAGATCGGCACCAGCACTGACCAGGGCCTCGATGCGCGGGCGGTGGAATTCGGTGAACTCGGCATCGCTCAAGCTGTAGTCGCCGGTGTACTCGGCGCCATTGCCGATGGCGGCCCCATACGGTCCGACGGAACCGGCGGCGAGGGCGGCGCCGGCTCGGGCGGCAACCTCCACGCTGGTCACGATGAGTCCGCGTCCCTCCTCGGCGGAGATCGATGCCCGCTCGAAACCCAAGGGGGTCGCCTGATAGCTGGCGGTCGTGACGATCCGGGCACCTGCGCGGATGAAGTCGGCGTGCACCTCGCGAAGAGTGTCGGGGGAATCACGGAGCAGGGCCGCCGACCACAGCTCATGGCGCAGATCGATGCCGCGGGACTCGAGCGCAGTGCCCAGGCCACCGTCGATGATGATGGGTTTGCCACTGACTTCCGCGGCCCGGAGCATCTGGATGAAGGTTGTCGACATGCTCCCAGTTAAACTTGTCGGGTGACCCGAATCGAATCCTCCGCAGAATCTGAGACAGCCTCCTCAAACGACGGCAGCACCGACTCACCGGCCATCAACGACCGATCCCGATTCGGGTTCGAGATCGGAGCTCGCCTCGACGAGGGTGGGCGCACCGGCGTCATCCACACCCCGCACGGTGACATCGCGACTCCCGCATTCATTCCCGTCGGCACGAAGGCCACGGTCAAGGCGGTGCGCCCCGACGAGGTAGAAGAACTCGGCGGTCAGGCAGTGCTCTCCAACGCCTACCACCTCTACCTGCAGCCAGGGTCCGAGCTCGTCGATGAGGCAGGCGGGCTGGGGAAATTCATGAACTGGCCGGGCCCGACGTTCACCGACTCGGGCGGATTCCAGGTCATGAGCCTGGGCTCGGGTTTCAAGAAGGTCATCTCGATGGAGTCGACGGGGGAGCAGAACGATGATCTCGTTGCCGTCGGCAAGGAACGCATGTCGAATGTCGACGACGACGGCGTGACCTTCAAATCCCACCTCGACGGCAGCATGCACCGCTTCACCCCCGAGGTCTCCATGCGGGTCCAGCACGAACTGGGCGCCGACATCATGTTCGCCTTCGACGAGCTGACGACGCTGGTCAACACCCGCGGCTACCAGGTGCTGTCTTTGGAGCGCACTCGTCAGTGGGCTCTGCGCTGCATCGAGGAGCACAAGCGGCAGACCGAAGCACGCACGCACCGGCCCTACCAGGCGCTGTTCGGCGTGCTCCAGGGCGCACAGTACGAGGACCTGCGACGCAAGGCAGCCCACGACCTGGGCGCGATGGACTTCGACGGCTTCGGCATCGGAGGCGCGTTGGAGAAGGAGAACCTCGGCACGATCATCCGCTGGGTGTGCGAGGAGCTGCCGGAGAACAAACCCCGCCACCTGCTGGGCATCTCGGAGCCCGATGACCTGTTCGAGGCGATCAAGACCGGTGCCGACACCTTTGACTGCGTCTCACCCTCGCGCGTTGCCCGCAATGCGGCCATCTACACGCGTGACGGGCGCTACAACCTCACCGGAGCGAAGTATCGCCGGGACTTCGGACCGCTCGATCCCGAGTGCAAGTGCTACACCTGTGAAAACTACTCGCGGGCCTACCTGAGGCATCTGTACAAGGCGAAGGAGATGCTCTTCTCCACCCTGTGCACGATCCACAACGAGTACTTCGTCGTCAATCTCGTCGCCGAGATTCGTCGGTCCATGGAAGAGAGCCGCTTCAACGAACTCGAGACCGAGGTGCTCGGCCGCTACTACGCGAAGCAGTGTTGAGCGCCGCTCCGATCGGGCCTCATCCTGATCACTTTCAGCGCAGTAGAGCAGTTCGCAAACTGCCTCCCTGCACTAAACGTGATCGGGGAGTGCACTAAACGTGATCGCTCGCGCGCAGTCACGCGTGAGCGGCCGCCTCGATCGTCGGGAACGCTGAATATGTCGTCGCCGGTGACGACATATTCGACCTCGGCGTTGATCGAGCGAGACCTGCTCTGCGGAACGCCCCGCTGCGCCGATCCCGCGCCGGCCCCATCCCGCGCCGATCCCGCGCAACCTGCGGTCACTTCGCCCCGTAACCAGCGCCGTTGCGGTCAGTGTGTCTCCGCGCTGCCTTCGTCCGGCAGTTCGTAGCTGGGTTCGTGTTTCTTGACCAGCTTGATCACCCGGTAGGTCACGGGCATGAGGATGACTTCGACGGTGACCTTGTAGACGAAGCCGAAGACGATGTAGTTGATGAAGTCGAGGCCGGGGATGACGCCGGCGAAGGCGATGACGCAGAACAGCAGGGTGTCGACGAACTCACCGACGCCCGTCGATGTCAGCAGACGGACCCATAGCTTCTGCTCGCCCATCCGCTTCTTCACGGCCACGAGCACATAGGAATTGAGCAGCTGCCCGAAGAAGTATCCGACCAGGGATGCTGCGACGATGCGCGGGTAGAAGCCGAGGACAGCGGCGAACGCGTCCTGGTTCTCATAGCCCGGTCCCGGGGGTGAGATGAGCACGAGCCAGAACACGAAGGTCGCCAAAATCTGCAGCCCGAAGCCGGTGATGACGGCCTTGCGGGCGGCCTTGAAACCGTAGACTTCGCTGATCACGTCGCCGAGGATGTAGGCGATGGGGAACAGGAAGGCGCCGCCGTCGGTAACGATGGGTCCGAAGCCGATGACCTTCGTCGCGGAGATGTTGGAGATGATGAGGATCGCCGAGAACACGGCGAGGATCACCGCGTAGTAGCGACCCCTGGAGGAGGCGAAGGCCGCAAATCGATTCGTCAGAGTGCTGTCCGATTCATCCTCAGCCTTCGGCACCTTCTTCGACAACGGTGATTTCCTTCCCTCCGGTGATCGACAGCAGCTGTTCGTATGTCAGCGGCATCATCGAGTTCGGTGTGCCGGCGGCTGCCCAGAGAACAGGATAGTCCTTCAGCGCAGTATCGACATACGTGGGAATCGGCTGCGGGTGGCCACAGGGCGCAACACCGCCGATGACCTGTCCGGTCGCAGCGCGCACGAGGTCCTTGTCGGCCCGGTCAAGGGAGTCAGCGCCGATGAGCCCGGCCACGTGCTCCGTGTCCACGCGGTGACGTCCGGAGGTCATGATGAGCACCGGTTCCCCGCCGGAGGAGAAGATCAGGCTGTTGGCGATCGCGCCGACGTCGACGCCGACCTTCTCCGCCGCCGAGGCTGCCGTGGGCGTGGCATCGGTGAACAGTCTGATCTGCGGCTCGATTCCCTTCCCCTCGAGGACCTTGGCGACTTCAGCATGGTTGCGGTGTTCCTGTGGTTCGACGGTTTCGACCTCGGTGGGCTCTTCGACGGCTTCGGCCGGTTCCTCCACCGGCTCCGCCAGTCCGCGGCGGCGCAGCAGCGGCGCCACATCGGGGCGCTTGCCGAAGAACCGTTCGATCGCGCTCATCGGATCGATGGAGAAGCCGGGGGCCAGTATCGCTTCGCGGAACGCATCGCCGGCCTCACGGTTGAGTCCGCCTTGAGCTTCGAACCATTCGCTGACCCAGGCCGCAATGACCTCCGAATAGAGGTAGGAGTAGTAGCCGGCGGCATAGCCTGAGGCGAAGATGTGGCCGAAATAGGTGGTGCGATAACGGGGTGGAACGAGAGTGGTGAATCCGGCAGCGGCGAGGACCTCGGATTCGAAGGAGAGGACGTCTGTGATGTGCTCACCGGCTTCAAGGGAATGCCACGACAGGTCGAGCATGGCCGCGGCGAGGTATTCGGTCGTGTCGAATCCCTGCCCGAACTTCTCGCTTTCGACGAGGGCAGTGACCAGCGATTCGGGCATCGGGTCGCCCGTGTCGACGTGTTTGGCGTAGTGGGGGAGGACCTGCGGGTGGAAGCGCCACATCTCATTGAGCTGAGATGGGAATTCCACGTAGTCGCGGGGAACGGCGGTGCCGGCTGTCGACGGGTAGGTCGAGTTCGCAAACAGGCCGTGGAGGACGTGGCCGAATTCGTGGAAGAAGGTGTTGAGCTCGGTGGGGTTGAGCAGCGTCGGTCGGCCCTCGCCGGGTTTGGCCAGGTTGAGTGAGAGGGTGACGACGGGCAGGTGCCCGGTCAGTCGTGAACTCGTGACCAACTCGCCCATCCAGGCGCCGCCGCGCTTCGTGTCCCGGGAATACGGGTCGAGGAGGATGAGTCCCAGGGTGCGTTCATTGGCGTCCGTGACCTCGAAGGAGCGAACATCTTCGTGCCAGCCGATGACTGACTCACGCGGGGCGAAGGTGATTCCGTAGAGGCCCGTTGCGGCGCGGAAGACGCCCTCATTGAGGACAGTGTCGAACTCGAAGTACTTGGCCACCTCGTCGGCATCGATGCCGAACTCATCCGCCCGGTATCGCGCTAGCTGGTGTTTGACATCCTCGGATGCGACATCATCGAGGCCGTAGCGGTCTTTGACCTGCGCCAGCTCCGCCGCCAGCTGAGCGTTGGCCGGGGCGATGAGTGAGGAGACGATGTCCGCGGCCGCATCCGGTCCGCCGGCGGTCTGGTTGTCGACTGCGAATGATGAGTACGAGGGGTATCCCAGCAGTTTTGCCTGCAGCGCTCGCAGCGCCGTGGTATCGGCCACCTGGGTGCGGGTGTCGCCTTCGCCGCCTCGAGCCCCGCGCGAGGTCGAATTTCTGAGCACCAGTCTGCGGGTCTCGGCGGATTCCAGGGACTCGAGGACGAGCTGCTGAGTGAAGTTGTTCAGTGGCAGCAGATACCCGTCCGTGCCGCGTTCGGCAGCCCGGTTCGCGGCTGCGGCGACCTGGTCCTCGCTCATCCCGGCCAGCTGCTGCGCGTCGCGGAGGTGGACTGCGAGATCCCGGGTGTCCTTCTGCAGCGCCCGGGAGAAGGAGGTCGCCAGGGTCGTGAGTTCGGCTGCGATCGTGGACATCTGATCCCGCTCCTCTTCGCCGAGGCGGGCTCCCGCACGCACGAATTCCTCGACCGTGAGCTCCTGCTGACGTTTGTCCTCGGGGTTGAGATCGCTGGAGGGGACCTGCTCGATGCGGTGGAAGAGTTCGACGTCGAGGAAGATCCGGGTCCGTGCCGCGGACAGGCGATCCCACACCTCGGCGACGGCATCGGCGAGCTCGGGACGGAAATGATTCGACTCCACGGCGCTCACCACGGCCGAGATCCGGGCCATGGGGATGGTCGCGGATTCGAAGCGCACGGTCGTCGACACGAACGTCGGATCGTTCTCATCACCGAGGATGTCTTCGACCTCGGACCGCGCGAAGTCGGTGGCCGCCCTGACCGCAGCGATCAGTGATGCCGGAGTGACCGCGGAGAAGTCGGGCAGTGAGAAGTCGCCCTGTGGGTCGAGGAATGCCTCCCAGACATCGATGCTGTTCGGATCGGAGCTCATCGTCGACGTACCACTTTCTACACGGTTGAAGGATTGTGCCAGGTCTCGCCCTCGATCCTAACGCGTGAACACGCTGCAGCGCATGGTCGCTGGTTACACTTGTCACCATGGGCAAAGGGCAGGGAAAGACGCTGACTCTCAACAGCGCATTCCGGGTCGGCTTCACCGGAACGCTGGGAGTGGGACTCGCATTCGGGCTGATCACGGCCCTGCAGTCTGTGGCGACTGTCATCATCTACATCGGTCTGGCCCTGTTCCTCGCGCTCGGACTCGAACCGATCGTGCTGTGGCTGGTCGAGCGCAAGCTGCCCCGGTCCCTGTCGGTCGTCCTCGTCGTTCTGGCGTTCATCGCCATCGTCGCCGGGGCCGTGCTGCTCATCGCCCCTGCCGTCATCAGCCAGATCCAGCAGTTCATCGGTGATCTTCCGGACATCGTCGCGAGCCTGGCGGCCACTGGGTGGGTCGCCGACCTCGAACAGAGATTCACCGGAGCCGTCGATCTCGACAAGATCTTCGCCAACCTCGGCGAGTGGGCATCCGACCCGAAGAACGTGGTGTCGTTGGGCGGCGGGGTCGTGTCCATCGGAGCCGGCATTCTCAGCTTCCTCGCCGGTGTCGTCATCGTCGTCATCCTCACCATCTACTTCGCCGTGACGATGCCGACGATCAAGTCGGCCTTGCTCTCCATCGTCGCTGCAAGCTCCAGACCGACCGTCGAATCCGTCACCGAGGAAGTCACCCGATCCATCGGACGCTACGTTCTGGGACAGGTGTCCTTGGGCATCGTCAACGGCGTGTGCTCGGCGATCTTCCTCACCATCATCGGTGCCCCGCTGCCGGCGCTGCTGGCGTTCATCGCGTTCCTCGCCTCACTCATCCCACTCGTCGGCCCGATCACCGGTGCGATCATCATCACCGGATCCTGCCTCATGGTCTCTCCCGGGCTGGGGATCGCCGTCGGCATCTACTACCTCGTGTACATGCAGGTGGAGGCGTACCTGCTCAGCCCCCGCATCATGAAGACCGCGGTCAACGTGCCCGGTGCGCTCGTCATCATCGCGGCCATCGCCGGCGGCACCCTGGGTGGAGTCCTCGGCGCCGTGGTCGCTGTGCCCGTGGCCGCCTCGGGGATGATCATCATCCGCAAGGTCGTCGTGCCCGCGCAGGATAAGCGGTAGCGGCTAGTCCTGGTCGTCGGTGCTGTTTCGGTGGTTTCGGACGATGAGTCCGATGACGTACCTGACCAGGTAGTAGGTCACGAAATAGGCGACGGCGATGACGACTACGGCCGTCAACAGATCTCCGTTGCCCATCACAGGCAGGCCGACGAACACCGCGACCGTGAATGCCGCGAGATAGGGAATCAGGCGGAGAACCGGGCTGTCGACATCGCTCATGTCCGTCAGCGTACCAAGTGCCGGTCCCCTCGCCGAGGTGGCCCTGCCTGATCATGGTCATGCCGTTGGGATGAGCCCGCGTTGCACCCGGTGAGAGGAGACGACAGTGCGACTTGGGCTCATCTGCTGAGACGTGACTGTAGTATGGAAAACGGCATGATATGTGGCACACATCACAGATGGGATCAATCATCATGGCGCTCCAGCAGAAACCCACCCTAGTCTCAAAGATCTTCGCCGAATTCCTCGGCACCTTCGTCCTCGTCTTCGGCGGCTGCGGCGCGGCCGTATTCGCAGCAAAGGTCGTCGGCGACGACGGCATCAACATGGGTATCGGATTCCTCGGCGTCGCGCTGGCCTTCGGTCTCACCGTCGTCGTCATGGCCTACGCCGTCGGACATATCTCCGGTGGACACTTCAATCCCGCGGTGACGCTGGGCTGTGTGCTAGCAGGCAGGACACCGGTCAAGGACGCCGTTCCCTACTGGATCACACAGCTGGTCGCCGGCATCGTCGCCGGTGGAGTCGTGCTCCTCATCGCCTCGGGCAATCCCGACTATTCGCTTGCGAGGGACGGACTGGCGACGAACGGCTATGGAGAATTCTCCCCGAACGGATTCTCCTTGGTCAGCGTGCTCATCGCCGAGTTCGTCCTCTCCGCCATCTTCCTCTACGTCATCCTCGGGACGACCGACGACAGGTCCCCGGTCGGAATGGCTCCTCTGGCGATCGGCCTCTCACTCACACTCATCCACCTCGTCGCCATTCCGGTATCGAACACTTCGGTGAATCCGGCACGTTCCTTCGGTGTCGCGGTATTCGCCGGTGGAGACGCGCTCGGTCAGGTGTGGGTGTTCTTCCTCGCACCGCTCGCTGGTGCCGCCGTCGCCGGACTCACCTATAACCTTCTGTTCCCGAAGGCTGCCGAAGTTCCCATCACCGAGGGCGGATGACACTGCCACCCTGGCCCGCGGAGTCACCGGCTTTTGGGCAGGTTCTGCTGCGAGCAGTGGAGGCGCGGGACGCCGCAATGGCTCGGCAGCTGTCGACCGACCCCTATGTGCCGCAGACGGGTTCACTGCCAGAAGACGCCACCACGCAGGAGGCCAGTGACTGGGTCGAACGCCAGCAGGGTCGTCATGCAGAGGGAACTGGCTTCTCCTTCACGATTGCGCGACGTTCCGATGAGTTCGCGATCGGTCACTGCGGTCTCTGGCTGAAGGATCTCGACGAGGGGCGGGCGAGCGCTGGTTATGCCCTTGCGCCGTCCGAGCGTGGGCGCGGCTATGCGGCCGAGGCACTCGCGGCCCTGACCGAGTTCGGGTGGACTGTTCCGGGAGTACAGCGGATCGACCTGTTCATCGAACCGTGGAACATCGCATCGATTCGCACCGCAGAGCGAGCAGGCTATGTTCGCGAGGAACTTCTGGTCAGACATCAGCTGGTCGGCGGCGAACCTCGCGACATGATCCTGTATTCCTCGGTACGGCGGGGGCACTCCACGAGGTGACGAACCCTATGGCCGACTTGCTCGATATGGACTACCCTTTCACCGGCCGATGGCTGGTCCAGAACAGTCCCGCCGATCGGGTGCCGAGCCACGGCACGACACTCTTCGCGACCTCATACGCAATCGACTTCGTGCCGGTCGATGGCTCTGGGAGATCGGCGCCCTTCACCGTCGGCTCCCTCGTCCGTCCGGAACCTCCGGAGAACTTTGTCGGCTTCGGTCGTCCGGTGCTCTCTCCGGTCGCAGGAACTGTCGTGGCGTCTCATGACACTGAGCGTGATCATCTTTCGTATCGCGGTGTCCCTTCGATCGGATACGCGCTGACACAGGCTCGCCGTGTCGGTGCGGGCTGGCCTGCGCTCGCCGGCAATCACGTCATGATCAGATGCGTCGGCGGTATAGTCTCGCTCTGCCATCTCCAGCATCGCAGCACACGGGTTCGGGCGGGACAGCACGTTGAGATCGGCGAAGAGATCGGCCGCTGTGGAAACTCCGGCAACAGCACGGAACCGCACCTACATGTCCAGGCGATCGACAGTGTCGACATTGAGCACGCAGTGGCTACGCGCATTGCGTTCAGGGGCGCCTTGCCGTCGAACGGTTCGATCATCTCGGGTAGGACGCTCCAATGAGAACCCGCCGACCGGCTGATCTGAATCATCATTGTGACTTGATGCCAGACACTGAAGAATGTGCCCATGGCTGACAAGAATCCGGATTGGGGCTTCGACAGATCGCTGGTGATCAAAGCGTCGGCTGCCCAGGTCTGGCCGCACGTGGCAGACCCGATTCGCTTGAGCAGATGGTGGTGTCCGCCGCCGACAGTGCAGATCAACTTCGAACCACGAGTCGGCAGCTCCTACGAGGAGCACTACAGCGACCACTCATACGAGTATGTGCTCACTGGCGAGATCACCGTCTTCGACGAGCGGCGCTGCCTTGCGATCCTTCGTTGGGCGAATGGGCGCTTCGGCCGATCCGGCAGTGTCGAGATCACTCTGCAACCTCATGGCGAGGATACGAGGGTGACCATCGTGCATTGCTTTGACGACATTCCAACCGAACGCCGAGGCGAAGCGCGCGACTTCTTCGCCGACGGTTGGGACTTCAGCCTCGAGCTCCTCCGGCGAAATATACTCAGAACCGACTAGAACCAGCGCTATCGTCTGTCGTACCTGGTGCCGAACGCATCCTGCATGAGAACGGCGAACATCTCCGTCATACGGACAGCGACACTCGCATGCTCGGCGATCAGATCGGCACCTTTGTCACCGAGAGCTGCGCGAACCGGCTTCAGCACAGAGGCTGCCGGATCAGCTGCTGCGGCACGCAGCAGCTCCAAACGCCTGGACCTGGAGGTGAATCCGAGTTCGAACAGCGTCCAGTGGAACAGGTGCATGAGGTCAGCGGCGTTGACGAGCGCACAGATCCGTGAATCATCGAGTCTGTCGATCTCGGCAGAGATTCTACGGGCACTTTCCACGCGCGGAGTCATGACCTTACGCTGAGGCCGATAGATATCCGTTTCGGATGATTCGCGATCAGCAGGATAGAACGGTCGGACATCCATCGAGTCATTCTCTCAACTTCACCTTGAAATCGTGCAGGCTATTGTTCGTACACTCTCTCCGCCCTATGGTGAGAGGATACGGACACGTCCGCTCCGCGCAGTCGACCACGACCATGCACTGCACGCGAAACAATGCGTGCGATGCGAGCGGATGGACTCACACGAAGGAGTGTCATGGCAGTCTACTCAGCACCCGGTACCGAAGGTTCACTCGTCACGTTCAAATCGCGCTACGAGAACTACATCGGAGGCGAGTGGGTGCCGCCGAAGAACGGCGACTACTTCGACAACATCACTCCCGTCACCGGACATGCATTCACAGAGATCCCCAGCTCCACCGCCGACGACATCGAAACTGCCCTCGATGCGGCCTGGGCGGCAGCACCGGCCTGGGGCAAGACCTCGGTGACCGAGCGCTCGAACATCCTCCTCAAGATCGCTGATCGAATGGAGGCCAATCTTGAGATGCTCGCGGTCGCAGAGACCTGGGACAACGGCAAGGGCATCCGCGAACCACTGGCCGCCGACATCCCATTGGCCATCGACCACTTCCGCTATTTCGCCGCAGCGATCCGGGCCCAAGAAGGCGGCCTGTCGCAGATCGACGATGACACCGTGGCCTATCACTTCCACGAGCCGCTCGGCGTCGTCGGACAGATCATCCCGTGGAACTTCCCCATCCTCATGGCCACATGGAAGCTGGCACCGGCGCTCGCCGCAGGCAACTGCGTCGTCCTCAAACCCGCCGAGCAGACTCCGGCCTCGATCCTCATCCTGGCTGAACTCGTCGGCGATCTGCTGCCACCCGGTGTCCTCAACATCGTCAACGGCTTCGGCGTCGAGGCAGGCAAACCCCTGGCCTCGAACAAGCGGATCAAGAAGATCGCGTTCACCGGTGAGACGACGACGGGTCGTCTGATCATGCAATACGCCTCGCAGAACATCATCCCGGTCACCCTGGAACTCGGCGGCAAGTCTCCGAACATCTTCTTCGAAGACGTCCTCGCCGCCGACGACAGCTACCGCGACAAGGCGCTCGAAGGCTTCGCGATGTTCGCACTCAATCAGGGTGAGGTCTGTACCTGCCCGTCTCGCGCCCTCGTCCAGGAGTCGATCTTCGATGACTTCGTCGCTGCTGGTGTCGAGCGTGTGCGTTCGATCAAGCAGGGCAATCCGCTCGACACCGACACCCAGGTCGGCGCGCAGGCCTCGAATGATCAGTACGAGAAGATCATGTCCTACCTGCAGATCGGCAAGGACGAAGGCGCCGAGGTGCTCATCGGCGGTGACAAGGCCGAACTCGAAGGAGATCTATCAGGCGGCTTCTACGTCCAGCCCACAATCTTCAAGGGCTCGAACAATATGCGGATCTTCCAGGAGGAGATCTTCGGTCCAGTCGTAGCACTGACCTCGTTCAAGGACTACGACGACGCCATCACCACCGCCAACGACACGCTCTACGGTCTGGGGGCCGGCGTCTGGGCCCGCACCGGCAACATCGCCTACCGTGCCGGCCGTGACATCCAGGCCGGCCGTGTCTGGGTGAACAACTATCACGCCTACCCGGCACATGCCGCGTTCGGCGGATACAAATCATCGGGAATCGGCCGAGAGAACCACCTGATGATGCTCGACCACTACCAGCAGACGAAGAACCTGCTGGTCAGCTACTCGGAGAACGCACAAGGATTTTTCTGATGAGTGAATCGACACAGACAGCAGCACTGGAATCTACCCCCACCATCGACGGGGAGGAGAAGTCCCGGGTGGCCATGACACAGGCCGCCGTCGACCTCCTCGGCGAACTGGTCTCCAAACACGGTCAACTGATGTTCCACCAGTCGGGTGGCTGCTGCGACGGGTCCTCGCCGATGTGCTTCCCAGAAGGCGACTTCCTCACCTCCGATGCCGACGTCCTGCTCGGACACTTCGAACTGCCCATCGACGACAGTGAGAAGTCCGGCCTCGACTTCTGGATGTCGGTCGAGCAGTTCGAATACTGGAAGCACACGCATCTGACGGTGGATGTGGTGCCCGGACGGGGAGGCGGCTTCAGCGTCGAGTCACCGACGGGCAATCGCTTCATCATCCGGTCGACGCTCATGGACATCGGCTGACACCAGTCAGTTCGCCTGGCGCTTGCATCTATTCTGCGCCGAGGCGGCGCTTCGGCGCCGCTCGGATGTGGGCTCGTTCTCCCTGCTTGCCGACAAGGCTGAGGAATTCGACCGGTCCTGAGCTGGTGGCGCCGAACCAGTGCGGAGTGCGAGTGTCGAACTCCGCGGCCTCGCCCGGTTCGAGGATGAGGTCGTGTTCGCCCAGGACGAGTCGGAGTCTGCCGTTGAGGACGAACGCCCAGTCATAGCCGTCATGGGTGCGCAGCTCGGGCACTGTCTCGTCGTCCCCGGCGGGAAGGATGAACTTGTAGGCCTGGATGCCCCCAGCCCGACGAGTCAGAGGCAGTATGGTCCGACCATCACCACTGGGGATCGGACGCAGATTGATGCGCGGATCTCCAGTCGGTGGAGCATCGACGAGCTCGTCGAGAGTGGCACCGAATGCGCGTGCCAAGGGCAGAAGCTGTTCGAGGCTGGGGCGGCGGTGACCAGCCTCGAGCCGTGACAGTGTGCTGATCGAGATGCCGGTCTCTTCGGAGAGATCGGTGAGAGTGATGTCGCGGCGCTGTCGCAGCTGCTTCAAGCGTGGTCCGACAGCATCGAGGGTGCGGTCCATGAGTTCATCCATGCTCACAATTTTGCCATTCGGAAAACTCATTTGCAATGATGCGTCGTGCTTGTCACCATCGAAGTATTGGAACGTCGCAGAGGCAGTTCCTGATTTCGTGGGAGGACGAGAGGCATGAGCGTGGCAGAGAAGAAGAGCGCAATCCGAGACGTCGTGATCGTGGGAGCGGGAGCAGCCGGCCTCAGTGCGGGTCTGACCCTGGCCCGCGCACGCCGGAGTGTGACCGTGTTCGACGCGGGCCAACCGCGCAACGCACCCGCGGACGGAGTGCACGGGCTGCTGGGCCACGAAGGCATCAGTCCCCAGGAGCTGCTGAGGCGAGGACGCGAAGAGGTGCTCGGCTACGGCGGAGAGCTCATCGACGATGAAGTCGTCGCCGTCAGCGGCGCTGAAGACGGTTTCACGCTCACTTTGCGCGATGGGAACGCCGTCGAAGGCAGGCGCCTGCTCATTGCGACCGGCTTGGTCGACGAGCTGCCCGAGATCCCGGGTGTCCGCGAGCAATGGGGCCATGGCGTGCTCCATTGCCCGTACTGCCATGGGTGGGAGGTTCGGGATGGCCGCATCGCAGTCCTCGTCACCACCCCGATGGCCGTCCACAAGGCATTCCTGTTCCGCCAGTGGAGTGACCAGGTGATGCTCTTCGCCGGAGACCACGAGCTGAGCGAGGAGGAGCAGATCAAGCTGCAGGCACTCGACATCCCAGTGATCGAAGGCGGCATCGAGAGCCTCGAGATCATAGACGACACACTGACCGGTGTTCGCCTGGACGATGGGCAGGTCGTTGCTGTGGACGCGGCGGTCGTGGCCACACCGATGGTCGCGCGTACCGAAATGTTCGCGAGTATCGGTCTCGAACCCACGGCACATCCAGCAGGAGCTTTCATCGAAACCGAATCCTTCGGACTGACCTCCGTCCCGGGTGTCTGGGTCGCCGGCAACGCCACAGACATCGGAGCACAGGTCAGCGGTGCGGCGGCAGCCGGAGCGCTCGCCGCCCAGCACATCAACACCGATCTCATCTTCAAGGACCTCGATCGTGCAGTGGCAGAGCTGAACGACGAACAGGACGGGAGGGCAAGCTGATGACTCACTCATTCGATAGGAGCTACTGGGATAAGACCTGGGATGGCGAACGAGCCCCCATGATGAGCTCAGGCGACCCGAACCCCCACCTGGTCCACCAGATCGGTGAGCTCGAACCCGGGAGCGCCCTCGATTCCGGCTGCGGTGCCGGAGCAGAAGCCATCTGGCTGGCGGACAAGGGGTGGGATGTCACCGGCGCCGACATCGCCGACACTGCGCTGAACTATGCCGAGGACCGTGCGGCCACTGCCGGGATGGCCGGACGAATCGCATGGGCCCAGGCTGACCTGTCCGTCTGGGAACCGGAGACGCAGTACGATCTGGTCACCACCCACTATGCGCACCCTGCGATGGGGCAGCTGGACTTCTATGACCGCATCGCCTCCTGGGTGGCACCCGGCGGAACCCTGCTCATCGTCGGCCACCTCCACCGCGGCCATGGCGAATCTCATCCACCTGCAGAAGCCTCAGCCACCGCCGACTCCATCACGGATCGTCTCGATCCAGCCGTCTGGACCGTCGTCACCGCCGAGGAGTCACAGCGGACGATGGTCGGACCTGAAGGCCGCACGATCACCATCGACGACGTCGTGGTGAAGGCCGGGCGCGGCCGCTGAGCCGGGTCACTTCCCGGGTGCCAGCACCTCCGGCTCTCCCAGGGAGAGCATGAGCCGATTGGCCCAGTTGAAGAAGGCCGCGCAGTTGAGGACGTCGACGATGTCCGCGTCTTCGAGACCGGCCTCGCGCAGTGCAGTCACATGCGCCGGGCCGAACGCCTGGGGCGTGAGCGTGAGCGCCGCGGAGGCGTCGACGACAGCATCCCAGACCGCGTCGCCGAGGTTCGACGGTGTGTGAATGCCAGAGTCGAGCAGCGACTGCACCAGGTCGCGGCGCCCGGATTCCTCAGTGGCCCGGTCCGAGTGGATCGAGGCGCAGAACAGGCACCCGTTGAGACGTGAGGCCACGGTCGCGGCAAGCTCGCGTTCGGCCCGGCCGAGTCCGTCGGTGGTGTTGAAGAAGATGTCGAGATCGGTCAGCGTCCGGGCCCTCAGCGCCGCAGGATCTCTGGCCAACAGACGGAAGTAGGGGTTCTTCGCCCGCCCCGCCTCGATCAGAGCCTCACGCTGGACATCGCTCAGCTCCGCCTCGGCGACGGGTGCGATCCAGGGCACCCACCCCAATCCGGACTGCTGGAACAGTGAGGGCCGTTTGAGATCGGGGTAGGAGCTGACACGATCGCCCACCCGGGCCAGAGCTTCGCTGCCTTTCGAAGAGGCAGCGGATTCCCTCGCCGAGGTGGCCTCGCTGTCATCGTCGACCGCTTCCGGTGGCTCGTCTGCGACGGGGGCCAAGGCCGCGGTCGGTGCGTGGACCAGTGCCGTCAGCCCGGTACTGATGCGGATCTGGAAGTTGAGGAACGAGACAAGTTGCGCGAGCGTGACGATCGAATCCTCGTCCCATCCGGCATCGAGCAGCAGCGCCATATGTTCGGGTCGAGAATCTCGCGGATGCAGGACCAGAAGATGAGCGAATTCGAGCCCGGCGGCCAGCTGCGGACCGAGGACTTCGATGGACTTCTTCTCCACTGACAACCATGGTCCGACAACGTTCTCGTCAGCGAGTGCAGCGGATTCGAAGATTCCATAGGGACCGTGCCCGGATGACCGGGAGTCGAGTTCGGGCAGAGCCTCGTCGAGGAGTTCGGCGATTGCCCAGGACGCGACCTCGTCCTCGTCGCGAAGGAGGTCGCGGTAGAACTCCTCGGCGGCGGGAGATCCCAGCAGCCCGGCGGTGAAGGCGGCGACGGCGTAGCGATCTCGCTGGGAGAACCCCTCGGCCTCGGCAGGTTCCAAGAGAGCTTCGAAGCTGAGCTGCGCATTCTCCTTGGCCTGTGCACGGTGATCGCGGAGAGCATCGAGCGGGTCCTGCGCGGCGATTCCCGCCAGGGTGTTGATGATGTCGGTCATGTCAGGCCGCCTGTTCTGTCGTCAATGTCAGTCCCAGAGCCGGTGCCACCTCGGTGGCCAGCAGCTCGATGGATCGCAGGGTGGTCTCATTCGTCGTGGGCACCGAGTGCACTTGGAAGCTGACGTCGGTGGCCTGTGAGAGGACACGGTCTGTCGAGAGGCGTTCGACGACCTGCTCGGGGGTGCCCAGGAACGTATCCGTGGCGACGAGCAGCTCATCAAGGCTCAGGCCGGAGGTGTCGTAGCCGACGAGGCGGTCTGCCTCGGACCGCAGTGCCGGTTCCGTCAGCGCACGCAGCGCCGGCAGATCCTTGGCCTCGGCGACGACGGCCGTGCGGGAGGCGAGGATGCGGGGCTCGACCCCCGCCGGCAGGTTCGACAGATAGGTGTCGATGACCGGCAGCTGCACTTCGTCGAGGGGCGCCCCCGGATTGTCCTGTGCACGGGGCTGCGTTCGAGAGAGCATGAGGCCATCACCCGCGGCACCGGCCGCTCCGGCACCGCCGGAGGAGAAGGTGGCCTGCCAGAGGCGTTCGGAGAGTCCGCGACCGTCAGACCGGCCGGAGGCCTGCGGATAGAGGGCGTGTCCGGTGTCCAATGATTTCCCTGCCAGCAGCGTCTTCAGCGCGGCGAGGTTGTCGGCGAAGACTTCGCGGCGGACATCGAAACTGGTGCCGAAGGCCGGGAACGACTTGGGGTTTCCGCCCGAACCGAGTCCGATCTCAAGGCGCCCGCCGGAGAGCACATCGGTGACTGCGACGTCTTCGGCCACACGCACACCGTTCTCCATCGGCAGGGTGATGATCGCCGTGCCCAGTCGAATCCGAGACGTCTGCGCCGCAGCATGGGCGAGGAACACGAGCGGGGAGGGCAGTCCACCTTCGGCCGCGGAGAAGTGGTGCTGGGCGACCCAGGCCGAATCGAATCCGTGTGTCTCGGCCGCCTGGATCTGTTCGAGCGCGAACCGGTAGCGCTGATCGGCCGGAGCGTCCTCGAGCAGACGTGTGAAGAATCCGAGCCGGGGTCCGGGGGAGCTGTTCGTCATCGTGGTGGTCTCATCTTTCTGCGGCTGCGAGCGGTGTCGGATTCTTCGCGTCCTCGCCGCCGTGGAGCATCACGGGGTGGGGGATCGCGTCGAGGAGGGTGCGCGTGTAGTGGGTCTGCGGGCGGGCGAAGAGGTCCTCCGTCAGTCCGTTCTCCATCAGGCGTCCCTGCGACATCACCGACACCGTATCAGCGATCTGACGCACGACCGCAAGATCGTGGGAGATGAAGACATATGTCAGACCAAGCTCAGCTTGGAGCTCATCGAGGAGGTCCAGAATCTGGGCCTGCACGGTGACGTCGAGGGCGGAGACTGCTTCATCGAAGACGACGAGCTCCGGACCGGCGATGAGTGCTCGGGCGATCGCCACTCGCTGCAGCTGACCGCCGGAGAGCTCCTGCGGCCGCCGGTCGAGGAATTCTGTCGGCAGCGACACCCGGTCAAGGGCCTCGGAGACGAGTCCGGGACGCGAAGTTCTGGTCCCGATGCGGAAATTGCGCAGGGGCTCGGTCAGGATCTGCCGGATCGAGTGCTTCGGATCCAACGCCGAATACGGGTTCTGGTGCACCAGTTGGACTCTGCGCCGGAAGTCCCGATGGCGGACGCGTGCGGCATTGCCCGTCACGGAATCAGCGGTGTCGAAATCGCCGATGCGAATGCGACCGGACTGCGGGGTCAGGAACCCTGCCAGGGCCTTGCCTGTCGTGGTCTTGCCGGACCCGGATTCGCCCACGATCCCGTGTGTGGTTCCGCGTTGAACGCTCAGCGAGACGTCGTCGACGCCGATGACCTGATCCTCGTTGCGGGCATAGACCTGAGTCAGTCCCTCGACGGCGACGAAGGCTGCCGACGAGGAGTCTGTCTGCGAGTCCTCGACGGCCGCGGTGTGGCGAGCCTTCGTCTTCAGTGCCGGAGCATCGGCGAGAAGTCGGGCTGTGTAGTCGGTCGCAGGGCGGGAGAAGATCCGAGCTGCCGGACCGGCCTCGACGACCTTCCCAGACTGCATGACCACGACATCATCGGCGCGTTCACCGGCGACAGCCAGGTCGTGAGTGATGAAGAGGACGCCCATCCCGGTCTCGGCTCGCAGCCCATCGAGGAGATCGAGGACCTGCTTCTGCACGGTCACGTCAAGCGCCGAGGTCGGCTCATCGGCGATGAGTAGACGCGGACGCAGTGCGATAGCCGATGCGATGAGGACCCGCTGACGCATGCCTCCGGAGAGCTCATGCGGGAACTGGTCGGCACGCATCTGCGGACGATCGATGCCGACCTTGGCCAGCAGGTCGATGACCTGGGCGCGGGCGGATCTACGGTCGGCACGCTTGTGGATTCGCAGCGCCTCGGCGACGGACTTTCCGATGGTCTGCAGGGGGTTGAGGGAACTGCCGGGGTCCTGGGGAACATAGCCTATCTGACTGCCGCGGACTCCCCGCCAGGCGCTGGCGCCCAGCGCGCCCAGATCGAGCTCGCCGAGGTGGATGTGCCCACCCATGATCTGCGCGGACTCCGGGAGCAGACCGATGACCGCATTCGCGGTCGTCGACTTGCCGGACCCGGATTCGCCGACGACCGCGGTCATCGACCCGGCACCAACGGCGAACGAGACGCCGTCGACGGCTTGGGCTGCTGCTTGGGAGTAGGCGACACTGAGATCCTGGACGGACAGCAGTGGTGCGCTCTCGGTCATGATGTCGCCTTTCGCAGGGTATTGCCGATCTGATGGGTGGCCAGGACGATGGCCATGACGACGAAGCCGGGCAGGACGGTCAGCCACCAGGCGGTAGCCACGAAGTTGCGGCCCTCGGCGATGATGAGGCCCCATTCAGGTGTCGGCGGAGGAGTGCCGTAGCCCAGGAAGCCCAGGGTCGAGATCTGGAGGATTGCGGAACCGATCTGCAGCACGGCCAGGGACAGGACGGGCGAGATCGAGTTGGGCAGGATGTGGCGGAAGAGGACGGAGAAGAAGGTGCCGCCCGAGCCGTAGGCCGCTGCCACGAAGTCGCTTGTGTTGATCCGCACCGCCTCTGACCTCGACAGGCGTGCGAATTGGGCGATGGCCGTGACACCGACGGCGATTGCCGCGTTGATGGTGCCGAAGCCCAAGACGATGACGATCGAGAGGCTGAGCAGGATCGCGGGGATCGAGAGCAGCACGTCGATGAAGCGCATGAGCACATCGTCGAGCCAACCGCGGCGGGTGCCGGCGATGAGCCCGATCGCCGTTCCCACGACAAGGCCGACGCCCACTGCCACGAGCGCCGCCAGCAGGGACTGAGATGCGCCGTAGACGACGCGGGTGAAGGCATCGCGGCCGGTCTGGTCGGTGCCGAACCAATGGTCGAGGCTCGGGGCCAGCAGCGCCGGAGTGTTTCCGCCGTCATTGGGATCATGGTGGGTGAACAGCCCCGGGAAGAGTGCCCACGCAACGGCGATGAGCAGAACCAGCCCGGAGAGGATGGTGGCGGGCCCGATGCTCGCGCGGGTGCGGCTGCGCCGCTTCGATGCCGGGTGCGGCGTGCCGGTGCCTGGGGTGCGGGCGAAAGTGTCGATGAGGCTCATGAGTGAGTGTCCTTCTCGTCCCAGTCGAGGTCGACTCCGACGCTGGCAGCGGTGGTCGTCAGCGCTCGGCGGGTGGGCTCATCGGCAGGCTTCTTCCCCGCCGAGGCCGTCCCTGCCCCAGAGCGCAGGCGCACGTCGATGACGGGATAGAGGAGATCGACGATGAGGTTGATGATCACGTACGTCAGGGTCGCGATGACGACGACGGCCAGGAGGATCGGATTGTCGCGGTGGGTCACCGCCTGGGCCGTGATCTGACCGATGCCGTTGCGCCCGAACACGGTTTCGGTGACCACGGCGCCGGCGACGAGTTCGCCGAAGACCAGGCCGATGATCGTCAGCCCGGGCAGGATTGCATTGCGGGCGACGGAGTGGACGAGGATCCACAGTTCGCTCGCGCCCTTGGCCGAGGTGACTTTGACGAATCCCGAGGCCCTGACATCGGTGATGGAGCGGATGAGGACCTGCGCGATCGGAGCCGACAGCGGAACCGCCACGGTCAGGGTGGGCAGGACGAGCGCCTCGGCGGGGCTGGGGGAGACCACGGAGACGAACCCGAGTTGGAAGGAGAAGATCTGGATCAGCAGGATGCCGAGCCAGAACACGGGAATCGAGATGAACAGGCTGGGCACGGAGTCGAGGATCTTCCGCAGCCAGGCAAAGGGGCCGTAGGTGGCCAGCACCGCGATGAGAACGGCCAGGACCAAGGCTGAGACGAACCCGGACAGGGCGAGGACCGCCGTCGAAGGCAGGGCCGCGGTGATGATCGTCGACACGGCGGCCCCGGTCTGAACGGAGAACCCGAAGTTGCCGGTGAGGAAGCCGCCCAGGCTCAGGAAGTAGCGGCTGATCCAGGATTCATCGGCCCCGGTCTCGGTCCGGATCGTGGCGATCTGATCGGCCGAAAGGCCCAGTGCCGGGTCGGCGAACCTGGCGGTGACGCCGTCGCCGGGGATGAGGCTGAGCAGTATGAAGGCCGCAGTGAATGCGAGGAGGAGGACGAGAACAGCCTGCCCCAGGCGCAGGAAGAGGTATCGGACGTCGAGGATCATTTCTGACCTGCCAACCATGTGCTGTAGAAGTCGGGGCGGCCCACCGGTTCGGTCGCGAAGCCGTTGACGCGGCGGCGGAAGGCGAAGACCTGGGGCTCTTCGAAGAACGGCAGCACATAGGCGTTCTCAACGAGGTAGTCCTGGACCTTCTCCGCAGCCGTCTGCCGTTTCTTCGTCTCGGGTTCCGAGGCGAGTTCGTCCAGCAGGCGGTCGATCTCGGGATCGATGCTCTCATCGTCGGCGTCGTCGCGGTCCTTCCCGTTGAGGAAGACATCTCGGTTGACCGAGGAGTAGTTCGACCGCAGATTGTCGAAGTCCGCGCGGGCGACCATCGAATGGTAGATCTGGATCGTATCGAGATCGAGGGCGTCCAGGGTCTGCTTGGACTGGTCACCGGGGTTGATGGACAGACGCACGCCGACGTGGCGCAGCTGCTGCTGGATGAGCGTCTGCACCTCATTCGACCGTGGCTGCGGCAGCGCGATGTTGACGGCCAGCTCCAGGACCTGGCCGTCCTTGACGCGGAAGCCGGCGGCGTTGCGCTCGGACCAGCCTGCCTCATCGAGCAGTCGGTTCGCTTCGTCGGGGTCATGGACCCAGGACCCGGACTGGTCCTTGTAGCCCATGGCTCCCTTGGCCAAGAGCCCGGTGGCCAACGGGTAGTTGGGGGTGAAGAGCTTGTCGACGATCTCCTGCCGGTCAACGGCGGCGATGATGGCCTGCCTGACCTTGAGGTCGGACAGGAGCTCGTGCCGGAAACGGAAGTTGATGCTGTTGTCGATGCCGTTCGTGGCCTTGGCATAGAGGCTCAGGCCCTGCTCCTTCACCCGAGGTTCGTCGGGGGCCTGGACGTCGCGGACACCGTCGGCCTGCCCGGAGAGCACGGCTCCGATGCGCACCGAATACTCATTGTTGGCCAGGTAGTCGATGCCGTCGAGGTGGGCTCGGCCTTGGTGTTCGAAGTGCGGTGGCGCCCAGTCGTAGTCCTCGCGGACGCGCACGGACAGCTTCGTTCCGATCGTCTCCTCGGTGATGCGGAACGGACCGCAGGTGTGGATCTGCGTGGCACCGCCGGGACCGAATCCCTCGGCGTCGAGTCGTAGCGTCGAATCGGCGAGCAGGCCGGCGTTCATCGTCGATGTCGCCTGGGCGAATCCGGGGGAGGGGGCACTGAAGTGGAAGCGGACCCGCTGATCGTCGAGGACTTCGCTGCTCTCATAGTTCGAGATCTGCTCGGAGACCGGGAGAGTGCGGGTCTCGTCTCCGCGTCCGAAGAGGTCGAAGTTCTTCGCCACGTTATCCGCTGTCAGGGGAGAGCCGTCGGAGTAGGTCACGCCGCGGCGGATCGTGAACGTGAATTGGGTGGCATCGCCGTTGATCTCCGGCAGCTGCGTGGCCAGCCAGGGGTGGAGTTCGAGAGTCTCCGGGTCCTGCCACAGCAGACGCGCGGAGATGTTGTTCATGATGCCGCCGTTGGGATAGAACCCGACCGAGGGCGGGTAGAGAAGCGTCCAGGTCTGAGGCTCGAAGTAGGTGAGGACTCCGCCCTGCACCGGGTCGCCGCCCTCGGGCAGCGGAGCATCATCGGTGGGGGTGCAGGCGCTGAGCGTGATGACCGTGCCCAGCCCCAGCCCGAGGCTGAGGAAATTGCGTCGCCCGTAGGCTCGACTGAGGTTCGCCGAGGTGGCTGGACGGAGGTCCGGCATGGAATGTGGTCCTTTGTGCAGATGAAACCGAGCTTGGGGTCTGGTCAGGTGCTCAACAATTGGAGCTGGTGAGCCTCTTGAGATCGATGTGGATCCGACGCCACAGCATTTGGGCCCCTGGGAGTGTCTGCATGCTTTGAGTTAATCGCATCGACATGCTGAGCGTCAATTTGATCGCTTAACATTGAGTCATGTTGCTGCCTTCGGAGTTCGATCATCTCGTCATTGCCGTGCCCAATCTCGCTGAAAGTGTTGAGCAATATCACAACATGCTCGGTGTGGAAGCTATTCCCGGGGGTGCTCATCCGGGCCTGGGTACGGCCAATGCTCTGCTTGGTCTCGAGGGGGTTGGTGGCGGGGCCGGCCGCGATGTCTACCTTGAGATCCTCGGCCCCGACCCCGAACAGGATCCGGCGCTCGCGGCTTCGCGCCTGACGGGGATCACCGAGCCCGCTGTGCAGCGGTGGGCGATCCACCCGGCCGACTTCGACGGACTCGTTACCTCAGCCGCACGATCAATCGAACCGCACATCGACCTCGGCGAGGTTCACGACATGACCCGCCGCACCCCTGAGGGCATGCTTCTCGAATGGAGGCTGACGAGGCGGAAGCCGCTGGCTCTGGGCGGAATCCAGCCTTTCCTCATCGATTGGAAGGATTCTCCGCATCCCGCACGGCAGGCGATGCCCACTGTTCGCCTCGAGCGGTTCTGGGCGACGAGCCCAGATGTGGACACAACATCCAGAGTTCTGCGATCCTTGGGGGCTACCATCGAGGTTGAGGCAGGAGTCACAGAAACCCTGCACGCCACACTGAAAGGTCCCGGTGGATCATGGACGATCTGAGTACGATTCCCGCCAATCTTGACCACCTCATCATCACGGTGCCTGAGCTCGAAGCTGGGGTTGCTGAATTCGAGCGCCTCACCGGGGTCCGTGCCGTCGCCGGCGGAAGTCACCCCGGCCGAGGAACCGCGAACTATCTTGTCGGTGTTGCCCCAGCCGGCTGGGATGCTGGCGCCCATACCTACCTCGAGATTCTGGGTCCGGATGCACAGCAGACGCCACCGGCAGACGGCACCCTGCCGCTGGATGCACATCTGGCGCAGGGCCTGACGCTGCAGACCTGGGCCATCCACCCGCATGCCTTCCTCGCGAAGGTCGCCGGGGCGAATACCGAAGGGATCGACTTCGGCGAGGTCCGTGACATGTCCAGGGAGACCGCTGACGGCACGTTGCTCGAATGGCGTCTGACCTCTCGGTCTCCGCTGCCGAGCACGGGCACCCAGCCCTTCCTCATCGACTGGGGCGAATCGACCCACCCCGCCGCGGCGTCCCTGCCGTCGGTGGAGCTCCTCGAGTTCACCATCGAATCCCCGGACGCCGAGGAGACCCGCCGTGTCCTCGATGTGCTCGGTGCCGGTGATGCCCAAGTCGTCGAAGGCAAGGAGCATCGGCTGCACGCACGTCTGCGCGGTCCCGGCGGTGTGCTCGAGTTCTGATCATGCGATTCCTCCGGCAACGCACGTTCAAACGCTAGACTCGGCAGAGTGTCGCCAACTCCTCGCAATTCACAAGGTCCACTGCAGTCATCTCGATCGTCGCCGGGTGCCTCGCGTCGGCTGAGGGCCGCCTCGGCGGCGGTTGCCGCATCCCTGCTCATCGTGCTCAGTGCCTGCGCGCCGGACTCGGGGCAGGAGGCCAGGCCTGCACCGTCCTCGAGCGAGACGGTCGCGTCCGGTGAGAGTCCGGCCTCTGCACAGCCGAGTGAGTCGGCGTCGCCGACGAAGTCCCCGGCACCCAGCAAGTCTGCCGAGCCCGACGTTGATTCCGCGGGTGCCGCCGGTGTGAGTGAGTCCGACATCGATATGAAGGGCAGCGGCGAGTGGGACCGACCGAAGAAGGAGGCCCGACCCAACCGGGACAAGGGCAAGACCTTCAAGGTCGCGCTGCGAGTTGAGGACAATCTGCCGATCGACGTCGACGAGGCGGGCGCCTTCATCATCAAGACGCTCCAGGACGAACGCGGCTGGCAGGACCTGGACGATGTGTCGATTGAAATGGTCGACGAGGGTGAGGATGCGATGATCTCCATCGCCAGCCCCGACACCGTGGACTCGATGTGCCTGCCGCTGCGCACCCTGGGCAAACTCTCCTGCCGCAACGGCAACGACGTCATCCTCAACGCCAAGCGCTGGGTGTCTGCCACCGATGAGTTCGATGACATCACTCAGTACCGCCAGTACCTCATCAACCACGAGGTCGGCCACGCGCTGGGCCACGGCCATGAATCCTGCCCGGGGCCGGGCGAGACCGCTCCGCTCATGCAGCAGCAGACCAAGGGACTGCAGGGCTGCGAGCCCAACGCCTGGCCCTCGAAGGGCTGAGCTGGGAAGCCGAGGACGGCACTCGGGAATAAGACCCCCGCCTTCATCGTTGATTGAGTCGTACACGCTCAAGTTTCAACAGGAGGTCAGATTGGCCACATTCTTCGGACCCGCGGGTTCCGGCGGCGACTCGTTCGACGAGTTCCTCGCTCGCTTCCTGCAGGGACAGCAGGGTTCACGCCAGGGGCGCAGCGTCGACATCAACAAGCTGCTGAGTAAGCGCAGCCATGAGGTCATCGACAATGCCGCCGACTATGCCAGAGAGCACGGTCAGTCGGAGGTCGATGCGCTCCACATTCTGCGCACTATGGCTGAGACCGAACCAGGCGTCACCGCCATCCGCCAGGCGGGAGCGGACCCCGAACAGGTCGCTCACGCCGTTGAGGAGCGCCTGCCCGCATCATCGAACACGAAGTCCGAGGGCGCGCTCACGCTCACCGGCTCGGGCCAGCGTGCGCTGCTCGACGCCTACCAGGTGGCTCGGGCATTCGGTTCGACCTATGTCGACCCGGAGCACCTGTTCTTCGCCTTCGTGCTCAACCATGAGATGCCTGCCGGTCGCATCCTCGCCCAGGCGGGCGTGACGCAGGAGCGGCTGCAGGCCGGAGCCGAAGCTGCAGAGGCCGGCGATCCGCAAGGCGGTCCCGGAGCAGGGCAGTCGGAAGAGACCATGCTCCAGCGCTTCGGCACGGATCTCACGGCTCTGGCCGCCGATGGTGAGCTCGACCCGGTGATCGGACGAGCTGATGAGATTCAGGAGACGATCGAGATCCTGGCCCGCCGCACCAAGAACAACCCGGTGCTCCTCGGCGAGGCAGGCGTCGGCAAGACCGCGATCGCCGAAGGACTGGCTCAGGCCATCCACAGCGGCGAGATCCCGGCTCAGCTGTCCGGCAAACGAGTCATCGCACTCGATCTTCCGGGAATGCTCGCGGGCACACGCTACCGCGGCGACTTCGAGGAGCGTCTGACAGGTGCACTCGACGAGATCGCCGAGGACGGCGAGATGGTCGTCTTCGTCGATGAGCTCCACACCCTCGTCGGTGCCGGCGGCAACGGCGAATCCAACTCGATGGACGCCGGCAACATCCTCAAGCCCAGGCTGGCCCGAGGAGATCTGCACCTGCTCGGTGCGACCACTCTCAAGGAATACCGCACGATCGAGAAGGACACAGCTCTCGAACGTCGGTTCCAGCCGGTGCGCGTGGGAGAACCGAACATCGAGGATGCTGTGGCGATCCTCGACGGGCTCAAGGGCCGTTACGCCGAGCACCACAACGTGACGTACACACCTGAGGCGATCCGCGCCTCCGTGGAGCTCTCCGACCGCTACATCAACGATCGGTTCCTGCCGGACAAGGCGATCGACCTCATCGATCAGGCGGGAGCTCGTCTGTCGCTGCGTCGTGGGCCCAAGATCGATCCCCAGGCTCTGCGGACGGAGATCGAGCGGCTCGAAACCGAGAAGTCCACCGCCATCGGCGAAGAGAACTATGAGCGCGCAGGAGAACTCCGCGACGAGGTCATGAGTCTTGGGGAGAAGCTGCATGCAGCCGAGAACTCGGACGAAGACACGGTGCAGGCTGAGGCAGACGCCAATCCCGGCGTCGTCGACGCCGACCAGATCGCACAGGTCGTGTCCCGTGCCACGGGAATCCCAGCAGGGAACATGACTCAGGGACAGAAGGCCAAACTGGCCAAGCTCGAAGAGGTCCTGCATGGTCGTGTCATCGGCCAGGACGATGCGGTGACCGCAGTGTCCAAGGCCGTTCGCCGGTCACAGATGGGCATGGGGGACCCGAACCGTCCCATCGGCAGCTTCCTCTTCCTGGGCCCCACGGGCGTGGGCAAGACAGAATTGGCCAAGTCGCTGGCCGCGACGCTCTTTGACGACGAGTCGGCGATGATCCGGTTCGATATGAGTGAGTTCGGCGAGCGTCACACCGTATCGCGCCTGGTGGGTTCGCCTCCCGGCTACGTCGGTTACGACGAAGCCGGTCAGCTCACCGAACAGGTTCGACGGAAGCCGTACTCGGTGATCCTGCTCGACGAGGTCGAGAAGGCCCACCCGGACGCATTCAATCTGCTGCTCCAGGTCCTCGACGACGGTCGTCTGACCGACGGACAGGGGAGGACCGTGGACTTCCGGAACACCGTCATCATCATGACGAGCAATCTGGGCTCCGAGTTCATGGCCGGCAGCACCCCGCTGGGCTTCAGCTCCACCGATGCGAAGGTCACCGAGAAGGACCTGAGTGCGAAGGTGATGGGCAAGCTCAAGGAAGTGATGCGCCCCGAGTTCCTCAACCGGATCGACGAGACCGTCATGTTCTCGCGACTCGACCGTGAGCAGCTGCGCGTCATCGTCCGTCTCCAACTGGAGCAGTCGGTGCAGCGTCTGGCGCACCAGGACATCAGCCTGAGTGTGTCCGAGGACGCTGTGGAATGGCTTGCCGATGCCGGATACGAGCCCGAGTTCGGTGCTCGTCCGCTGCGCCGTGTGATCCAGCGTGAGCTCGACGACCGCATCGCGGACCTCCTCGTCAACGAGGCGGTGTCAGAGGGCGGAACCGTCAGCGCCACTGTCGAAGACGGAGCGCTGCGCGTGATCGCGGGCTCTGCCGAGGTTCCTGTGGCAGCCTGAGTCAGAGGCTGTCTGCGAGCCCAATCGATGAGCAGGCCCGGGTCGGAGGATTCTTCCTCCGACCCGGGTCTGCTGTGTATTGGGCTGACGATTCATTCTTCCAACAGGGCCGGGTCGCGTGCCACCTTCACGAGTGCGGCGGCGAGGTTCGCGAAGTCGTTGCCTGCGACCAGATCGGCCAGCCCCTCGGGGCTCTCTGGCAGTCCTGATGCTCGAGCCCCTCTGATCGTGAGCTTGTCGGTATACGGACGGGCCTCGGGCCAGACCTTCTGCGCCTCACGCAGGAAGATGCCGGCGCCGGTGGGACCGATCCCGGGGAACTCCTGCAGGAGCTTCGAGATGCGAGCGATGTCCGCCTCGGCCTCTTCACGCAGTCGGCGAAGATCTCCGTTCCACCGATCGATGAGGAGTGCGCCCGCCTCGTCCAGGCGGGTCGCAGTGCTCTCGTCATACCGACGATAGCCTCCGCGCCCAGCGCATCGACTCGCTCCTGCCACGTACTCTCGCGCAGGCGCTGGGGCGTCCTCCACCCGGTGGAGAAGAGCTCACGAGCGGTTCCGATGGCGATATCAGAGCTGATCCGCGTCGACAGCAGCAGGCTGAGAACGAGGAGCTGCCACAGCGGAGCGGGTTTGTCCCGCAACGTGATTGCCGCCTCGGCTGCGAATGTGCGACCGTGCTCATCCACCAGGTGGCGCGCGAGGTCTCGATGTGTGCTCATGTCGCAGATGCTAGGCCATCAGCCTGACAATCTCTTCAGGGCGGCCGAGCTGCTCTGAATCTTCTGCTGGGTCCGTCCTGCTCGTCAACTTTGAAGGCACGGTTGAGTACGAGACGCTCTGCCAAGGTCCATGCCGTCGTCGTCATCAGATAGAGCGTGGCCGCCAGTGGGACGAACAGTGCGATGACCGCCGTCATGAACGGCATGAAGCTCAGCATCCTGGTCACGCCGGAGAGGTCCGGCATAGCGGGTCGATCAGTGGTGGAAGCCTGGACCGGCGGCGTCTGCGGCATGTCGGGGGTCAGGAGATGCCGCGACAGGGCGGCGACGACAGTGATGATCACGACGATGACGGCGAAGACCGCAATGCTGACCACCGTCAGATCCCCGCCACCCAGGAGACCGACAAAGCCGGCATTGAGGGGGATGCCCAGCAGCGAATGATTGAGGAGCTCATTCGCATGCCCGCCGATCGTGGATTGGATGAAGATTCCGTAGACGGCCATGAGCACCGGCATTTGAGCGAGCACGGGCAGGCAGCCGGCCATCGGGGAGGCCTTCTCCTCCTTGTAGAGCTCCATGATCTTCTGCTGCATGAGCTCGGGATTCTTCTTGTGTCGGGTCTGCAGCTCGGAGATCTTCGGTGCCAGCCGACGTCGAGTGATTCCGGCTCTGACCTGTGACAGGCCCACGGGGATGAGGACGGCGCGGACGACGAGCGTCAGCACCACGATGGCCAGCGCGGCGCTTGCGCTGCCCGCCAGTGGTTCGAGCAGGGTCGAGAGCCAGGTGACGACCCAATAGGCGGCGTTGACGAGCAGTTCAATGGGTGGAAATTCGTAGATGTTCATGGTGATGGCCCTCCTGGGCGCCGCCGATGCAGTTCAGCATGCAGGCAGCAGTGGTGTGATGTCGTCATGGGGTTTCATCGACGGAACGACGCATGGCGACACCACGGGCAGACTCTCAAGGAGCAGGCAGGAGTGACGTCAGAGACCGTGCCTCAGAGCACGGAGATGGAGTCGTCGTTCAGGCGAAGGAGCGAACGACGAAGGAGGGGGCTCTCGCTTGCGCGGTGCCCGGAGTCCCGGGTTCCTCAGGTATGCGGAATTCGCGAACTTCGGTTCGCTCACGTCGCATCCAGGGGCCGTGGGGAGCCAGGGACAGAGCCCTGACGAGAGCGTTTGCCGCCCAGGGCGCCACCGGTGACAGCAGCACCGCGCCCAGAAGCACGAGGACGATCAGATGCATGGACGACTGGGGAATGACCGAATCGATGTCGGCGCTCAACAGCACCACGATGAACTGAACTGTCATCCACAGGTTCAGCAGCATTCCGGTCGACCTTCCATTTGAAATCGTCGCTCGATTTTATCACGACGGCACTGCACGTCGTCTGGGAAAGCGGCACTGTCCGCTCACAGCGGCACACTCCCGCTTGGAGCGGAAACACCTT
>NZ_JACBOT010000016.1 GCF_021532275.1 Brevibacterium sp. UCMA 11754 | reverse complement strand
GCGCGCGTTGTCGAGGTTCGCCGACAGCCCCTCTTCAAGCCCCAGTCCGTTGCCGATGATGAGATCGGCATCCTCCATCGCTCCGGCTTCCTTCGCCGAGATGCCGAAGGAATGCGGATCGGAGTTCGGCTGCATCAGCACCGTGACCTCTGCGTGGTCTCCGACGAGGCTGTGCACGACATCGCCGAGGATGTTCGTCGTCACCACGATCGACGGCTCATCGCCTCCTTCCGCGCAGGCGGTCAGTGATCCGAGCATGGCCAGCGTGAGCGCCGCCGCCGTGAGGTGGTGCCGTGTGCCCATCACCGCCCCGTCACAGCCAGGCTTGCGGGTGCCCCACCGAGGTCGAAGCTGCGCGCCTCACGCAGCCCACCGGCCGGGTCGAGTTCAAGCACTGCCCCCGACGCAGGGTCGCTGACATAGGTGCGTTCGCTGTCCACGGCCACCGAGGGTCCGGCTCCGTGACCCTGGCTCTCGGCGTCGAAGGGTGCGATGAGCTTCTTCTTCGTCAGCACCTTCCCGGTCTCTGGGTCCAGCGAATAGACGGTCCCGTCTTCGTCCAGGGCCACGACCGCGGAATCGTCGGGGGCGATGCCGGCGGAGACCACCTCGGCGTCGGTGTCGGCGAAGGTCCACTCATCCGTCGTCGCATCGAGGATCCCGATGCCACCATCGTCGAAGGGGGTCGCGGCGAGGTCCCGACCGACCTCGACAGACCACGCGCGCTCGCCGGTCTCCTCGGGGTAGGGCAGCACCTCGGCGTCGAAGTCCTCGTTGACCCTGATCACGCCGTCGGCGCAGGCGAAGACCAGTCCATCACGAGTGACGCCGGTGCCGTGGATCTCGTCGCATCTCGCATCGATCGGCGAGGCCTGGCCCTTGTCGTCGTACACGGTGAGTTCGGAGGGCAGATCCTCGGCCTTGTCTCCTGGAAGTGTGGACACGAAGTGGTCTTCGAAGGGATCGTCACTCCGTGGTGGGCACCCGGCTTCACGGTGCCGAGCTGGTTGAGTTCGCCGTCGCCGAGTGCGCTCCGGTCGTAGATCTTCGCTCGGCCCTCTCCGTCGAAGAAGAAGGCCACCTCTGTCGGCGTCGAGACGACGTGCGCGGGGTCTGCCCCGTCGATCTCACCGATGGTCTTCGGCTCGGCCTTGTAGTAGTGCCTGTGGTCGCCGTGGTCGACCGTCCATGCCCCCGTGTCGACGGTCGTGACCGTTCCGGCTTCACCATCGCCGAGGTAGAGATATCGGGAATCTGCCCCGACAGGGTCGTCGACGGTGAGCCTTCGACCTTCTCTACGACGTTCTCGGTGAGCAGGTCGACGACCGAGACTGCGCCGGTCTTCGCTTCGCTGACGGCCAGGCGCAGCTGCGGCTCATCGGCCTCCTCCGCGCCTTCGACATATCCGTGGGGAGCCGTCGACTGGCTGGGACTGCCGGCCCGTTGGCCGATTGCTGTCCCAGGCACCCGGTGAGGGCGAGCAGTGCGATCAGTGCCGCGCTGGATGCGGCGAATTCTGTTGTCCTCGTCATGAGATCTTTCTATTGATAATGGTTCTCATTGTATTGAGAGTATCGTAGCGCACTTCTCACCCTCCTCGCGACGAGCACCACGAAGAAGACGAGGACGGTGAGCAGCGCAATGGTCGCGCCGGCAGATGTCTGGGCATACCAGCTAACAAGCAGCCCCAAGAAGCACGCGCTCGCACCGATCACCGAGGCGGCCGCCATGATCACCCCGACGCGGTCGAAGAGAAGGCAGGCCGTGGCCGGGGGCCCGATGAGGAGCCCGAAGACGAGGAGAGTGCCGACGACCTGGAACGATGCGACGACTGCCAGGGCCGTGAGCATGAGCATCGCACTATGGGTCCAGCCGGGCCGCATGCCCAGGGTTGCCGCCTTGCGCTCGTCGAAGGCGAGCGCAAGGAACGGTCGGTGCAGGAGCGTGCAGGCCAGTACGCCGAGGCAGGCCGCGACGGCGAGGACGATCAGGTCCTGACCGCGGACACCGAGCACGTCACCGAAGAGGAAGCCCGTGAGGTCGACGGCGAAAGATTGGGAATGGGACACGATGACCACGCCGACGGCCAGCATTCCGACGAAGAGCAGTCCGATGCCGACATCCTGGGACAGCTTCGACTCGCGAGACACCCAGGTGATCCCGGCCGCCATCACCAGAGCACTGGCCGCTGCGCCGATCATGAGGTGACCACCGAGGAGCGCCGCGATTGCGACTCCCGGCAGCATCCCGTGCGACATCGCGTCCCCGAAGAAGGCCAGACCGCGCAGGACGACCCAGGTGCCGATGCACCCGCACAGCACTGCGGCGAGCACACCGGCGATGAGGGCGCGGAGGACGAAGGACACCTCGAAGGGCGCGAATAGGAATTCCATTCGATGATGATAACCATTATTGTTAGAGTGTGGACAATCCGATCACCCTCACCAACCTCAGCGCTCACTATGGTGCGCATCTCGCCCTTGACCAGATCACCCTGGCCGCTCCCCTGGGCCGAGTCACGGCACTCGTCGGCGCCAACGGCTCAGGCAAGTCAACGGTGCTCATGGCACTGGCAGGCCTGCTCAGACCGACACACGGATCGATATCCGGCCTGCCGTCCAATGTGGCTTTCGTGCCTCAGCGCAGTTCTGCTCCCGACCACCTTCCGATTACCGTCAGACAGGTCGTGGCCATGGGCAGATGGAGCGCACTGGGCCTCTTCGCCCGCCTCGGCAGTGATGATCAGCGGATCGTCGACGACTGCCTCGCTCAGCTGCGCATCGACGACCTCGCCTCGCGTCGCCTCGGTTCACTTTCCGGGGGTCAGCGTCAGCGTGCCCTGGTGGCTCAAGGTCTGGCACAACGCGCGGACCTGCTGCTCCTCGACGAACCTCTGGCCGGAATCGATGCTCGCGCGTCCGAGGACATCACCTTGGCCATCGACTCCGAGCGCAGCCGGGGCGCCACGATCGTCATGGCCACGCACGAGCGCACCCAGGCAGCTCGGGCCGACCACGTCGTCCATCTGTGCCAGGGTGCGCTCGCGTTTCGGTGAGCACTCACCAGAACTCGATCACCAGAACTCCCGCGCCGGTGAACCGTCGCCGCACGGAACCTCACTCATCTACGGGACGGGCGGCCACCTCGGCGGTCTCTGCATCGATCCTGTCCTGGTCGGCCCGATGTTTGGCCGCGGCCTTGGCCTCCTGGTGCTCCGCCCGGCGCTCCTTGCGCCGTTCGACGAGGAGGTAGAGGGCGGGCACGAGGATCAGGGTCAGCACGGTCGAGGAGGTCAGGCCGCCGATGACGACGATCGCCAGAGGCTGGGAGATGAAGACTCCCCCGCCGGTGAGTCCCAATGACATGGGCACGAGGGCGAAGACCGTGGCAGCGGCAGTCATCAGGATCGGCCGCAGGCGCAGCCGGGTGCCGTGGATGATCGCGTCCCACAGCCCCATCTCATGCTCGCGCAGCTTGTTGACGAGGTCGATGAGCACGATCGCGTTGGTCACCACGATGCCGATGAGCATGAGGAGGCCGATGAGCGAGGGGATGCCCAGCGGTGTGCCGGTCAGCAGCAACAGCAGCACGGCACCGGTCGCGGCGAAGGGAATCGACACGAGCAGGATGAGCGGCTGGACGAAGCTGCGGAAGGTCGCGATCATGACGAGGAAGACCAGCGCGATCGCCACGAGCATTGCCCATCCGAGCTGGGAGAAGGAGTCGGCCTGCTCCTGGCTCGCACCGCCGACGTCAAAGCTCACACCATCGGGCAGATCCATGCTCGAGGTCAGTTCCTGTGCCTCGGTGGAGACTGGGTTGAGCTGTCCTTCGGCAGGGGTGGCGAACACTGTGACCTGACGGTTTCCGTCCTCCCGGGTGACGGTGGCTGGGGTTTCGGTCTCGTCGACGCTGGCGATCTCATCGACCGTGATCGGGTCGCCCTTGATGTCGGGGATCGCCGCCTGTTCGTCGGCGAGGTCCTGTTCCTCGGCCTGGCTCTCCTCCTGCTCGCGCTGGCTGTCGACGAGGTCGTCGATGGCGTCGTTGGCCTCGTTCAGGCCCTTCTCTGCCTGTTCGACGCCTTCTTCTGCCTGTTCCACTTGGTCGGCGGCCATGTCGCCGGGGCTCGGAGCCGGCGGTGGATTCTGGGCATCTCGCAGGGCCTTCCGTGCTTCTTCAAGCTGATCGGCGGCGTTGTCGCGGGCCTCCCGGGCCGAGTCAAGCTGATCGGCTGATTCCTCTTCGGCCTTGGCCTTGGCTTCCTCGGCCCTGCGGTCGGTCTTCTCTTCGACGGCATCGGTCGCGTCTTCCTGCGCGTTCTGCGTCTGCACCTCGGTGACCGGAAGCTCCAAAGCTCGGATCTCGCCTGGAGTCGCATCGGGGTGGGTCGGGGCGAGGAAGATATCTCGCTCCTTGCCCTCCAGCGTCAGAGTTCCGGCTTCACTTCCGTGCAGGGCTGCCGCAATGGCCTGTCCCACCTCGGCCTGGCTGTAGCCGTAGTCCGCGGCCTTCTCCCGGTTCACATCGACGTGGATGATCGGCTGATCGGAGGCGAGGTCATTGCGGGCGTTCGTCACGCCCTCGGTCTCACTCATCTTCTTCGTCACGGAATCGGCTGCCTCGCCCAGCGCTGACAGATCAGAGCCGGAGAGTTTGATCTCCACATCCTCATTCGCACTGCCTGAGGCGTCTTGGAGATCGATCTCGCCGACATCGTCGCCGAGTCCGTCGATCTGGTTCGACAGCCGGTTCGTTGCGATCTCCGCTTCGGAATCGTCCTTCAGGGTGATGTTGAAGGAGTTCTCGGAACCGGTTTCGGGTCCGTTGACGGTCGTCGAGTAGGTGTCGACATCTGGGTCGGAGGCGAGGACGTCTTCGATCTTCTTCGCCGCCTCATCACTGGCCTCGAGCGAGGATCCGGCTGGCAGAGTCTGCGCGATGTAGAGAGAGTTCTGCCCGGCGGCCCCGAGGAGGTCGGTCTTGAGGAAGCTGGCCATCATCATCGTCACGGCGAAGATCGCCACGGAGATGACGATCGTGCGCCATGGGTGTCGAAGTGCGGCCAGGATAGCTGGCAGGCTTCGCTGCTGCAGACGGTCGACCCTGTCCGAGGCCTCGCCATCGCCGGGCATCGGCGTCACCGGAGCATCGGCAGTCGCCGCCGGGAGCAGCGTCTTGCCCTTGGCGTCGCGTTTGGCATTCTTCCCGTCGATCTTCGACTGTCGTTTCTCTGCGCGCTTGATGCCCTTCTCCCGATGTTTCCGGGCCCACGCCTCATAGCTTGCGTCGGTGGCAGCCTGGCGCTTCGGGGAAAGGGGCTTCGGGCTCTTCCGCAGGACCCAGTAGCTGAAGACCGGAACGATTGTCAGCGCGACAAGGAGCGAGCCGAGCAGAGCCATTCTCCGTCACGGAGAATGGCTCTGCTCGGCTCGCTCCTTGTCGCGCTGACAATCGTTCCGGTCTTCAGCTACTGGGCCCCGGAAGAGCCCGAAGCCCCTTTCCCCGAAGCGCCAGGCTGCCACCGACGCAAGCTATGAGGCGTGGGCCCGGAAAACATCGGGAGAAGGGCATCAAGCGCGCAGAGAAACGACAGTCGAAGATCGACGGGAAGAATGCCAAACGCGACGCCAAGGGCAAGACGCTGCTCCCGGCGGCGACTGCCGATGCTCCGGTGACGCCGATGCCGGCGATGGCGAGGCCTCGGACAGGGTCGACCGTCTGCAGCAGCGAAGCCTGCCAGCTATCCTGGCCGCACTTCGACACCCATGGCGCACGATCGTCATCTCCGTGGCGATCTTCGCCGTGACGATGATGATGGCCAGCTTCCTCAAGACCGACCTCCTCGGGGCCGCCGGGCAGAACTCTCTCTACATCGCGCAGACTCTGCCAGCCGGATCCTCGCTCGAGGCCAGTGATGAGGCGGCGAAGAAGATCGAAGACGTCCTCGCCTCCGACCCAGATGTCGACACCTACTCGACGACCGTCAACGGACCCGAAACCGGTTCCGAGAACTCCTTCAACATCACCCTGAAGGACGATTCCGAAGCGGAGATCGCAACGAACCGGCTGTCGAACCAGATCGACGGACTCGGCGACGATGTCGGCGAGATCGATCTCCAAGACGCCTCAGGCAGTGCGAATGAGGATGTGGAGATCAAACTCTCCGGCTCTGATCTGTCAGCGCTGGGCGAGGCAGCCGATTCCGTGACGAAGAAGATGAGTGAGACCGAGGGCGTGACGAACGCCCGCAATGACCTCGCCTCCGATCAGCCGATCATCCACGTCGATGTGAACCGGGAGAAGGCCGCGGACTACGGCTACAGCCAGGCCGAGGTGGGACAGGCCATTGCGGCAGCCCTGCACGGAAGTGAAGCCGGAACTCTGACGCTGGAGGGCAAGGAGCGAGATATCTTCCTCGCCCCGACCCACCCCGATGCGACTCCAGGCGAGATCCGAGCTTTGGAGCTTCCGGTCACCGAGGTGCAGACGCAGAACGCGCAGGAAGACGCGACCGATGCCGTCGAAGAGAAGACCGACCGCAGGGCCGAGGAAGCCAAGGCCAAGGCCGAAGAGGAATCAGCCGATCAGCTTGACTCGGCCCGGGAGGCCCGCGACAACGCCGCCGATCAGCTTGAAGAAGCACGGAAGGCCCTGCGAGATGCCCAGAATCCACCGCCGGCTCCGAGCCCGGCGACATGGCCGCCGACCAAGTGGAACAGGCAGAAGAAGGCGTCGAACAGGCAGAGAAGGGCCTGAACGAGGCCAACGACGCCATCGACGACCTCGTCGACAGCCAGCGCGAGCAGGAGGAGAGCCAGGCCGAGGAACAGGACCTCGCCGACGAACAGGCGGCGATCCCCGACATCAAGGGCGACCCGATCACGGTCGATGAGATCGCCAGCGTCGACGAGACCGAAACCCCAGCCACCGTCACCCGGGAGGACGGAAACCGTCAGGTCACAGTGTTCGCCACCCCTGCCGAAGGACAGCTCAACCCAGTCTCCACCGAGGCACAGGAACTGACCTCGAGCATGGATCTGCCCGATGGTGTGAGCTTTGACGTCGGCGGTGCGAGCCAGGAGCAGGCCGACTCCTTCTCCCAGCTCGGATGGGCAATGCTCGTGGCGATCGCGCTGGTCTTCCTCGTCATGATCGCGACCTTCCGCAGCTTCGTCCAGCCGCTCATCCTGCTCGTGTCGATTCCCTTCGCCGCGACCGGTGCCGTGCTGCTGTTGCTGCTGACCGGCACACCGCTGGGCATCCCCTCGCTCATCGGCCTCCTCATGCTCATCGGCATCGTGGTGACCAACGCGATCGTGCTCATCGACCTCGTCAACAAGCTGCGCGAGCATGAGATGGGGCTGTGGGACGCGATCATCCACGGCACCCGGCTGCGCCTGCGGCCGATCCTGATGACTGCCGCTGCCACGGTCTTCGCCCTCGTGCCCATGTCATTGGGACTCACCGGCGGGGGAGTCTTCATCTCCCAGCCTCTGGCGATCGTCGTCATCGGCGGCCTGACCTCCTCGACCGTGCTGACCCTGATCCTCGTGCCCGCCCTCTACCTCCTCGTCGAACGGCGCAAGGAGCGCCGGGCGGAGCACCAGGAGGCCAAGGCCGCGGCCAAACATCGGGCCGACCAGGACAGGATCGATGCAGAGACCGCCGAGGTGGCCGCCCGTCCCGTAGATGAGTGAGGTTCCGTGCGGCGACGGTTCACCGGCGCGGGAGTTCTGGTGATCGAGTTCTGGTGAGTGCTCACCGAAACGCGAGCGCACCCTGGCACAGATGGACGACGTGGTCGGCCCGAGCTGCCTGGGTGCGCTCGTGCGTGGCCATGACGATCGTGGCGCCCCGGCTGCGCTCGGAGTCGATGGCCAAGGTGATGTCCTCGGACGCGCGAGCATCGATTCCGGCCAGAGGTTCGTCGAGGAGCAGCAGGTCCGCGCGTTGTGCCAGACCTTGAGCCACCAGGGCACGCTGACGCTGACCCCCGGAAAGTGAACCGAGGCGACGCGAGGCGAGGTCGTCGATGCGCAGCTGAGCGAGGCAGTCGTCGACGATCCGCTGATCATCACTGCCGAGGCGGGCGAAGAGGCCCAGTGCGCTCCATCTGCCCATGGCCACGACCTGTCTGACGGTAATCGGAAGGTGGTCGGGAGCAGAACTGCGCTGAGGCACGAAAGCCACATTGGACGGCAGGCCGGATATCGATCCGTGTGTCGGTCTGAGCAGGCCTGCCAGTGCCATGAGCACCGTTGACTTGCCTGAGCCGTTGGCGCCGACGAGTGCCGTGACTCGGCCCAGGGGAGCGGCCAGGGTGATCTGGTCAAGGGCGAGATGCGCACCATAGTGAGCGCTGAGGTTGGTGAGGGTGATCGGATTGTCCACACTCTAACAATAATGGTTATCATCATCGAATGGAATTCCTATTCGCGCCCTTCGAGGTGTCCTTCGTCCTCCGCGCCCTCATCGCCGGTGTGCTCGCCGCAGTGCTGTGCGGGTGCATCGGCACCTGGGTCGTCCTGCGCGGTCTGGCCTTCTTCGGGGACGCGATGTCGCACGGGATGCTGCCGGGAGTCGCAATCGCGGCGCTCCTCGGTGGTCACCTCATGATCGGCGCAGCGGCCAGTGCTCTGGTGATGGCGGCCGGGATCACCTGGGTGTCTCGCGAGTCGAAGCTGTCCCAGGATGTCGGCATCGGACTGCTCTTCGTCGGAATGCTGGCCGTCGGCGTGGTCATCGTGTCCCATTCCCAATCTTTCGCCGTCGACCTCACGGGCTTCCTCTTCGGTGACGTGCTCGGTGTCCGCGGTCAGGACCTGATCGTCCTCGCCGTCGCGGCCTGCCTCGGCGTACTGGCCTGCACGCTCCTGCACCGACCGTTCCTTGCGCTCGCCTTCGACGAGCGCAAGGCGGCAACCCTGGGCATGCGGCCCGGCTGGACCATAGTGCGATGCTCATGCTCACGGCCCTGGCAGTCGTCGCATCGTTCCAGGTCGTCGGCACTCTCCTCGTCTTCGGGCTCCTCATCGGGCCCCGGCCACGGCCTGCCTTCTCTTCGACCGCGTCGGGGTGATCATGGCGGCCGCCTCGGTGATCGGTGCGAGCGCGTGCTTCTTGGGGCTGCTTGTTAGCTGGTATGCCCAGACATCTGCCGGCGCGACCATTGCGCTGCTCACCGTCCTCGTCTTCTTCGTGGTGCTCGTCGCGAGGAGGGTGAGAAGTGCGCTACGATACTCTCAATACAATGAGAACCATTATCAATAGAAAGATCTCATGACGAGGACAACAGAATTCGCCGCATCCAGCGCGGCACTGATCGCACTGCTCGCCCTCACCGGGTGCCTGGGACAGCAATCGGCCAACGGGGCCGGCAGTCCCAGCCAGTCGACGGCTCCCCACGGATATGTCGAAGGCGCGGAGGAGGCCGATGAGCCGCAGCTGCGCCTGGCCGTCAGCGAAGCGAAGACCGGCGCAGTCTCGGTCGTCGACCTGCTCACCGAGAACGTCGTAGAGAAGGTCGAAGGCTCACCGTCGACGACCCTGTCGGGGGCAGATTCCCGATATCTCTACCTCGGCGATGGTGAAGCCGGAACGGTCACGACCGTCGACACGGGGGCATGGACGGTCGACCACGGCGACCACAGGCACTACTACAAGGCCGAGCCGAAGACCATCGGTGAGATCGACGGGGCAGACCCCGCGCACGTCGTCTCGACGCCGACAGAGGTGGCCTTCTTCTTCGACGGAGAGGGCCGAGCGAAGATCTACGACCGGAGCGCACTCGGCGACGGCGAACTCAACCAGCTCGGCACCGTGAAGCCGGGTGCCCACCACGGAGTGACGATCCCCTTCGAAGACCACTTCGTGTCCACACTTCCAGGAGACAAGGCCGAGGATCTGCCCTCCGAACTCACCGTGTACGACGACAAGGGCCAGGCCTCGCCGATCGATGCGAGATGCGACGAGATCCACGGCACCGGCGTCACTCGTGATGGACTGGTCTTCGCCTGCGCCGACGGCGTGATCAGGGTCAACGAGGACTTCGACGCCGAGGTGCTGCCCTACCCCGAGGAGACCGGCGAGCGCGCGTGGTCTGTCGAGGTCGGTCGGGACCTCGCCGCGACCCCCTTCGACGATGGTGGCATCGGGATCCTCGATGCGACGACGGATGAGTGGACCTTCGCCGACACCGACGCCGAGGTGGTCTCCGCCGGCATCGCCCCCGACGATTCCGCGGTCGTGGCCCTGGACGAAGACGGGACCGTCTATTCGCTGGACCCAGAGACCGGGAAGGTGCTGACGAAGAAGAAGCTCATCGCACCCTTCGACGCCGAGAGCCAGGGTCACGGAGCCGGACCCTCGGTGGCCGTGGACAGCGAACGCACCTATGTCAGCGACCCTGCGTCGGGGGCAGTGCTTGAACTCGACCCGGCCGGTGGGCTGCGTGAGGCGCGCAGCTTCGACCTCGGTGGGGCACCCGCAAGCCTGGCTGTGACGGGGCGGTGATGGGCACACGGCACCACCTCACGGCGGCGGCGCTCACGCTGGCCATGCTCGGATCACTGACCGCCTGCGCGGAAGGAGGCGATGAGCCGTCGATCGTGGTGACGACGAACATCCTCGGCGATGTCGTGCACAGCCTCGTCGGAGACCACGCAGAGGTCACGGTGCTGATGCAGCCGAACTCCGATCCGCATTCCTTCGGCATCTCGGCGAAGGAAGCCGGAGCGATGGAGGATGCCGAATCTCATCATCGGCAACGGACTGGG
>NZ_JACBOT010000015.1 GCF_021532275.1 Brevibacterium sp. UCMA 11754 | reverse complement strand
CGAAGTCCCGTGAGATCGAGGCGCGTCGCCAGTCAGCCGTGGCCCCGGGAGTCGGTTTCCAGCCTCCCCGCCTATGTGGTGGCAGCCGGCGGCGGAATCCTCAAGGACGTCGATGGCAACCAGATCATCGACCTGGGAGCCGGCATCGCCGTGACGACGGCAGGCAACTCGAACCCCCGAGTGGTCAAGGCCGCCACCGAGCAGCTCCAGTCCTTCACCCACACCTGCTTCATGGTCAACCCCTACGAGGGCTACGTCGAGGTCGCCGAGGCGCTCAACCGCCTGACCCCGGGTGACCACGAGAAGCGCTCCATCCTGCTCAACTCCGGCGCCGAGGCTGTCGAGAACGCCGTCAAGATCGCTCGCGCCCACACCGGCCGCGACGCCGTCGTCGTCTTCGACCACGCCTACCACGGTCGCACGAACCTGACCATGTCGATGACCGCGAAGTCCGCCCCCTACAAGGCCGGCTTCGGTCCGTTCGCCGGCGAGGTCTACCGCGCACCCATGTCCTACCCCTACCGCGACAACGATGCTGCAGGCACCAAGGTCAGCGGTGATGAAGCGGCCAAGCGCGTCATCACCATGATCGAGAAGCAGATCGGCTCCGAGTACGTCGCAGCGATCGTCATTGAGCCCATCCAGGGCGAGGGCGGCTTCATCGTTCCGGCCGAGGGCTTCCTGCCTGCACTGGTCGAGTACGCCAAGGACAAGGGCATCGTATTCGTCGCCGACGAGGTTCAGGCCGGCTTCGCCCGCACTGGCAAGATGTTCGCCTCCGAGTGGGAAGAGATCGTCCCTGACATCATCACCACAGCAAAGGGCATCGCCGGCGGTCTGCCGCTCTCGGCCGTGACCGGTCGCGCGGAGATCATGGACTCGGTCGGACCGGGTCGCCTCGGCGGGACCTATGGCGGTAACCCCGTTGCCTGTGCGGCAGCGCTCGGTGCCATCGCCTCCTACGAGGAAGACGGACTCGTTGAGAACGCCGCGCACATCGGTGAGATCGTCACCGATCGCCTCACGAAGCTGCAGAGCAAGTACCCGGAGGTCGGTGACATCCGCGGCCGCGGCGCCATGATCGCTGCCGAATTCGTCCAGCACGACACGATCGATCCGAACCCCGAGCTGGTCAAGAAGATCGCGGACTACTGCTCGAAGAACGGTGTCCTCGTGCTCACCACGGGAACCTTCGGCAATATCCTGCGCTTCCTGCCCCCGCTGACGATCTCCGATGAGCTCCTGGCCGACGCCTTCGACGTCATCGAAGAGGCTGTCGCCGCTTCGCTGGCCTGACAGCTCGAATCCGGCCCCGCTCGCAGGCAGCGTCTGCGGGTTCCGACGGCGGCGTATCGACCTCATGCGAGGTCGATACGCCGCCGTCGGTCTTTGTGGGACAGGGCGGGAGTAGCGCTCAACTGCGGTGACATCGCCGGTTCTATTGGGACGCGGTGATATCGCCAGGTCCCAGGGGGGCGGGGTGATGTCACCGGTTCTATTGGGGCTGGGTGACGTCACCGGTTCCATGGGGGATGGTCCGGGTTGTTCACGAGGGGTGTGCTGCTGTGGGGGAGTGCCTTTGCAACGCTATCGTGCTTGCCGCGATCGGGCATCGCACGTAAGTATGAGATCCGACCGCTACGGCAGGGACGAGGGTATAGCACAATAGGCTCCATGGCATCAGCGACAGACGACGGCACCATGAGTGCGCTCAACAGATTGTGGCTTGTATTCCGCGGACCGCGCTTCGTGGATCTGCCCATGCGGCTCCTCGCCCTCATCATGGGGCTGACCTTGCTGATTCCCGGATCGTTTGAGATCACAGAACCTCGCTACATGGTCCTCCTCATCTGTGCCTATGCTCTGCTCGTCCTCTCCCCGTTCTTCCCTCTGGCGACGGTGTTCGTCTCGACCGGGCTGAGCCTCGTCTTCGTCGTGCCCTACCCCGACCTGGAGAACATGTTCCCCGAGTCGCTCATCTTCGCCACGGCTGTGCTGTTCAGCCAGCGGCGGTGGGTCGGCTCAGTCATCGCCACCGTGGGACTGGTCGCCTACCTCATCACCTGCACCGAAATGTCAGCCTACGACGGCGGTATTGCAGGGTTCATCGACTACGGGTACGGCTGGGTCACGTACTCACTGATCGGTTTGGCTGCTGGAGCCGTCGAGCTGAGGATCCAACGCGAGATCCATCGCCGGGAGCGCGCCGCCGTGTAACACCAGCAGGCGGTGCAGTCCTTGCGTGCACGTTTCACCAGCGATATGCACGACACAATCTCGAACTCACTCGCAACAGAGGGCGCAATCATCAAAGCACTGGCCAGAGGATCGCGGGATCTCGACATCAGCCGTCAGCTCGCCGAGCTCTCCCTGGTCAACACCGAGGCGTCGAAGCGCCTGCGGCAGCTCGTCACACAGCTCAGCGACGGAGACGAGCGGCAGCCCAGGATTCGGCTGCAGGCCGAGGCGAAAGCACTGGCCACGTCCATTGAGAACGGCTGTGCCGCCGGCGGTGTGGCGTTGACGCTCGATGTCGGCACCCTGCCCCGATACGCATCCCCGGTGCTGGGCGCACATTTCACCGCAATCATGCGAGAACTGGCGACGAACGTCATCCGACATTCTCTGCCGGGAACCGAGTCGAGTCTGACCGTGAGCGTGGATCGTGAGGGATCTGATGCGGCCGTCCTGCGTTTCCGCACGGAGAACGAGGCGGCGACGTCGCTGACGGGTCCGCCTCGCTCTCTCAGTCGGCGCGCTCAGGCCCTGGGCGGGTCATGCACCACGAGATCGAATCATCAGGGCCGCGTCGTCGTCGAAGTCTCCCAGCCGCTGCGATTCAATGACTTCGCCGATGGGGACGAGGCCGACGCTGTCTGTGTCCGCGACGATTTCACCGCTGCGGAGTCCTCCACAGCTCGTGAGGCGAATGCCGACCGTGACGTATCAGCGACGAAGAGCGAGAGGGTATGAGCGGCTCGGTCGGTTCGGAGATCGACAACTCGTCAGCAGACGAGCGCATAGTCGTGCTCATCGTCGACGACGATTCGTGGACGACGAGAGCCGTGGCGGCAGCTCTGTTCGATGACGGCGGGTTCTCAGTTCTCGATCCTCAGCACTCCGGAGAAGACGCCGTCGAAGCGTTCGATCGTCATCGCCCGGATCTCGTCCTGATGGATGTCAACATGCATCCGGGGATGAGTGGAGTGGATGCGGCCCGGGAGATCATGTGTCTCGACCCAGAGGCGACGATCGTTGTGCTGACCACTGTCTCGCCCGGGCCGGGAATCACACGTGCTCTTGAGGCCGGAGCGATAGCGGCGGTGAACAAATCCGCCACCGACGCCGAACTCGTTCGCGTCGCGCGAGCGGCAGTCGCAGGTGAGTCTCCGGCCCTGCTGCGATCCTTGGCAGAGGACATCATGATCAGCGGCGATATCGCCGCGGAAGGTTCGAGCGCGGTGCCGGCGCTGACTCCGAGTGAGAAGCTCCTGCTACGGCAGATCTGTGAGGGGATGGACTACTCGGAGATCGCCGAACAACAGGTCGTCAGCGTCTATACAGTGAAGTCCCACGCCAGAAACCTGCGCATCAAACTGGATGCGAAGAATCTGGCACAGGTCGTCATCCGTGCCATCCAGTACAAGTTCTACGTTCCCGAATGACGAAGCCCTCGTCCAGCTGCGGAATGTCTGAAACCCGAGCAGGTTCGGCAGATGATCGGGTCACGAGGTGTGTGGGTGCACTGTTGACTACAGTGGGTGTATGAGTGAAACGAATGCCCTACGCGTCTCCCGCCTGTTGCGCGAGACCGCGGGGTTTCTGCTTCCCCTGACTCAGACCGAAATCGACGTTGAGGTGACTCGCATCGAATTCGACCTCGACCTGCGAAGCTCGGCTGCTGCTCTCAGGTCTCCCACTGGACTCGCGGGAGCCGTCGTCCTCGTCACCGAAGCCGTAGACGGTGTGGCCGGACTCAACGCGATCCGCTCACGATTTGCGGGTGCCGCGGCACTCATTGTGCCGCCGGGAACGCATACCCACCTCGGTGAGGGGACATCTGCCTCAGCGCTGCCCATTCTGCTCGAGCGGTCCACGGGCGTGACCTGGTCCGAGGTCCTCGTCCATCTGCGACAGCTCAACGAGGGTGCCTCGAGCGCCCTGGCTTGGCCCGACGTCGACGATCTCAGCGCGCTGGCCGCGGTCATCGCGGAGATGACGGGTGCGTCGATCACGATCGAGGACCCGGCGTCGCGTGTGCTCGCGCACTCCAACCTCGGCGATGAGATCGATGACATCCGACGGGAGACGATCCTCTCGGGCGCGATTCCTCAATGGCGGATCGCTGAGCTTGAGGAGTCCGGATTCCTCGACGTCGTCCGCCACTCGACCGATGTCGTCGAGAGACAAGCCGCGGGCGCCTCTCCTGCCCGTTCGGTGATCGCACTGCGCAGCGAGGGCGAGCTGCTCGGCACGATCTGGGCTGCCTACCCGGATTCGGTGGATCCCGCGTCGCTGCGCGATGTCCTCCGCGATGCGGCCCGAGCCGCACTGCCGGTCATGCTGCGGACCCTGCGACGTTCCCCGTTCGAGAAGCGGATCCGTCGTGAGGCCCTCGGCTCGATCCTCGGTGGCTCGCCGGACCTCGGGCCGGCCGCGACCCTGCTCGCGCTGCCATTCTCCGGGCACTATGCAACCCTGGCCTTCGCCGAGGTGGCCCCCGACAGAGAGCCTGTGCTGAGGTTTCATCTGCGGGCCGCCTTCGCCGATGCCGTGCTCGCCCACGTAGGGTCGGACGGTCATCTGGCTGTCCTCGTGCACATGAGCGAAGGAATGGAAGCCGCCGACATCAGGTCTCATGTCGCCTCGGCCCTGCAGCGGTCCCTGTCTCCGAGCGAGCCGCTGCACTTCGGGGTGGGTGTCGCAGTCGAACGTCTCGACCTTGTACATCGATCGTGGACCGAGGCGGTGTACGTCATCGATGCGCTGCTGACACGGTCGAAGAGCGGCGCGAGCACACCTGCAGGCAGTACGACTGCGGGCAACCATTCTGCGGGCGTCACATGTGCCGATGACCAGCATCCCATCGGCACATGTGACGCCCGCAGAATGGTTGCCCGCAGTCGTACTGCCTGCAGGTGTGCTCGCGCCGCTCTTCGACCGTGTCAGCAGCGCATCGATGACGTACACCGCCTCGGTCCACGATCGATGTACAAGGTCGAGACGTTCGACTGCGACACCCACCCCGAAGTGCAGCGGCTCGCTCGGAGACAGGGACCGCTGCAGGGCCGAGGCGACATGAGACCTGATGTCGGCGGCTTCCATTCCTTCGCTCATGTGCACGAGGACAGCCAGATGACCGTCCGACCCTACGTGGGCGAGCACGGCATCGGCGAAGGCGGCCCGCAGATGAAACCTCAGCACAGGCTCTCTGTCGGGGGCCACCTCGGCGAAGGCCAGGGTTGCATAGTGCCCGGAGAATGGCAGCGCGAGCAGGGTCGCGGCCGGCCCGAGGTCCGGCGAGCCACCGAGGATCGAGCCGAGGGCCTCACGACGGATCCGCTTCTCGAACGGGGAACGTCGCAGGGTCCGCAGCATGACCGGCAGTGCGGCTCGGGCCGCATCGCGGAGGACATCGCGCAGCGACGCGGGATCCACCGAATCCGGGTAGGCAGCCCAGATCGTGCCGAGCAGCTCGCCCTCGCTGCGCAGTGCGATCACCGAACGGGCAGGAGAGGCGCCCGCGGCTTGTCTCTCGACGACATCGGTCGAGTGGCGGACGACGTCGAGGAATCCGGACTCCTCAAGCTCAGCGATCCGCCATTGAGGAATCGCGCCCGAGAGGATCGTCTCCCGTCGGATGTCATCGATCTCATCGCCGAGGTTGGAGTGCGCGAGCACACGCGACGCCGGGTCCTCGATCGTGATCGACGCACCCGTCATCTCCGCGATGACCGCGGCCAGCGCGCTGAGATCGTCGACGTCGGGCCAAGCCAGGGCGCTCGAGGCACCCTCGTTGAGCTGTCGCAGATGGACGAGGACCTCGGACCAGGTCACGCCCGTGGACCGCTCGAGCAGAATGGGCAGCGCTGAGGCAGATGTCCCCTCACCGAGGTGGGTATGCGTTCCCGGCGGCACAATGAGTGCCGCGGCACCCGCAAATCGTGAGCGGATCGCGTTGAGTCCGGCCACACCGTCTACGGCTTCGGTGACGAGGACGACGGCTCCCGCGAGTCCAGTGGGAGACCTGAGAGCAGCAGCCGAGCTTCGCAGGTCGAGGTCGAATTCGATGCGAGTCACCTCAACGTCGATTTCGGTCTGAGTCAGGGGAAGCAGAAACCCCGCGGTCTCGCGCAACAGGCGGGAGACGCGTAGGGCATTCGTTTCACTCATACACCCACTGTAGTCAACAGTGCACCCACACACCTCGTGACCCGATCATCTGCCGAACCTGCTCGGGTTTCAGACATTCCGCAGCTGGACGAGGGCTTCGTCATTCGGGAACGTAGAACTTGTACTGGATGGCACGGATGACGACCTGTGCCAGATTCTTCGCATCCAGTTTGATGCGCAGGTTTCTGGCGTGGGACTTCACTGTATAGACGCTGACGACCTGTTGTTCGGCGATCTCCGAGTAGTCCATCCCCTCACAGATCTGCCGTAGCAGGAGCTTCTCACTCGGAGTCAGCGCCGGCACCGCGCTCGAACCTTCCGCGGCGATATCGCCGCTGATCATGATGTCCTCTGCCAAGGATCGCAGCAGGGCCGGAGACTCACCTGCGACTGCCGCTCGCGCGACGCGAACGAGTTCGGCGTCGGTGGCGGATTTGTTCACCGCCGCTATCGCTCCGGCCTCAAGAGCACGTGTGATTCCCGGCCCGGGCGAGACAGTGGTCAGCACAACGATCGTCGCCTCTGGGTCGAGACACATGATCTCCCGGGCCGCATCCACTCCACTCATCCCCGGATGCATGTTGACATCCATCAGGACGAGATCCGGGCGATGACGATCGAACGCTTCGACGGCGTCTTCTCCGGAGTGCTGAGGATCGAGAACTGAGAACCCGCCGTCATCGAACAGAGCTGCCGCCACGGCTCTCGTCGTCCACGAATCGTCGTCGACGATGAGCACGACTATGCGCTCGTCTGCTGACGAGTTGTCGATCTCCGAACCGACCGAGCCGCTCATACCCTCTCGCTCTTCGTCGCTGATACGTCACGGTCGGCATTCGCCTCACGAGCTGTGGAGGACTCCGCAGCGGTGAAATCGTCGCGGACACAGACAGCGTCGGCCTCGTCCCCATCGGCGAAGTCATTGAATCGCAGCGGCTGGGAGACTTCGACGACGACGCGGCCCTGATGATTCGATCTCGTGGTGCATGACCCGCCCAGGGCCTGAGCGCGCCGACTGAGAGAGCGAGGCGGACCCGTCAGCGACGTCGCCGCCTCGTTCTCCGTGCGGAAACGCAGGACGGCCGCATCAGATCCCTCACGATCCACGCTCACGGTCAGACTCGACTCGGTTCCCGGCAGAGAATGTCGGATGACGTTCGTCGCCAGTTCTCGCATGATTGCGGTGAAATGTGCGCCCAGCACCGGGGATGCGTATCGGGGCAGGGTGCCGACATCGAGCGTCAACGCCACACCGCCGGCGGCACAGCCGTTCTCAATGGACGTGGCCAGTGCTTTCGCCTCGGCCTGCAGCCGAATCCTGGGCTGCCGCTCGTCTCCGTCGCTGAGCTGTGTGACGAGCTGCCGCAGGCGCTTCGACGCCTCGGTGTTGACCAGGGAGAGCTCGGCGAGCTGACGGCTGATGTCGAGATCCCGCGATCCTCTGGCCAGTGCTTTGATGATTGCGCCCTCTGTTGCGAGTGAGTTCGAGATTGTGTCGTGCATATCGCTGGTGAAACGTGCACGCAAGGACTGCACCGCCTGCTGGTGTTACACGGCGGCGCGCTCCCGGCGATGGATCTCGCGTTGGATCCTCAGCTCGACGGCTCCAGCAGCCAAACCGATCAGTGAGTACGTGACCCAGCCGTACCCGTAGTCGATGAACCCTGCAATACCGCCGTCGTAGGCTGACATTTCGGTGCAGGTGATGAGGTAGGCGACCAGTCCCACGGTGGCGATGACTGAGCCGACCCACCGCCGCTGGCTGAACAGCACAGCCGTGGCGAAGATGAGCGACTCGGGGAACATGTTCTCCAGGTCGGGGTAGGGCACGACGAAGACGAGGCTCAGCCCGGTCGAGACGAACACCGTCGCCAGAGGGAAGAACGGGGAGAGGACGAGCAGAGCATAGGCACAGATGAGGAGGACCATGTAGCGAGGTTCTGTGATCTCAAACGATCCGGGAATCAGCAAGGTCAGCCCCATGATGAGGGCGAGGAGCCGCATGGGCAGATCCACGAAGCGCGGTCCGCGGAATACAAGCCACAATCTGTTGAGCGCACTCATGGTGCCGTCGTCTGTCGCTGATGCCATGGAGCCTATTGTGCTATACCCTCGTCCCTGCCGTAGCGGTCGGATCTCATACTTACGTGCGATGCCCGATCGCGGCAAGCACGATAGCGTTGCAAAGGCACTCCCCCACAGCAGCACACCCCTCGTGAACAACCCGGACCATCCCCCATGGAACCGGTGACGTCACCCAGCCCCAATAGAACCGGTGACATCACCCCGCCCCCCTGGGACCTGGCGATATCACCGCGTCCCAATAGAACCGGCGATGTCACCGCAGTTGAGCGCTACTCCCGCCCTGTCCCACAAAGACCGACGGCGGCGTATCGACCTCGCATGAGGTCGATACGCCGCCGTCGGAACCCGCAGACGCTGCCTGCGAGCGGGGCCGGATTCGAGCTGTCAGGCCAGCGAAGCGGCGACAGCCTCTTCGATGACGTCGAAGGCGTCGGCCAGGAGCTCATCGGAGATCGTCAGCGGGGGCAGGAAGCGCAGGATATTGCCGAAGGTTCCCGTGGTGAGCACGAGGACACCGTTCTTCGAGCAGTAGTCCGCGATCTTCTTGACCAGCTCGGGGTTCGGATCGATCGTGTCGTGCTGGACGAATTCGGCAGCGATCATGGCGCCGCGGCCGCGGATGTCACCGACCTCCGGGTACTTGCTCTGCAGCTTCGTGAGGCGATCGGTGACGATCTCACCGATGTGCGCGGCGTTCTCAACGAGTCCGTCTTCCTCGTAGGAGGCGATGGCACCGAGCGCTGCCGCACAGGCAACGGGGTTACCGCCATAGGTCCCGCCGAGGCGACCCGGTCCGACCGAGTCCATGATCTCCGCGCGACCGGTCACGGCCGAGAGCGGCAGACCGCCGGCGATGCCCTTTGCTGTGGTGATGATGTCAGGGACGATCTCTTCCCACTCGGAGGCGAACATCTTGCCAGTGCGGGCGAAGCCGGCCTGAACCTCGTCGGCGACGAATACGATGCCCTTGTCCTTGGCGTACTCGACCAGTGCAGGCAGGAAGCCCTCGGCCGGAACGATGAAGCCGCCCTCGCCCTGGATGGGCTCAATGACGATCGCTGCGACGTACTCGGAGCCGATCTGCTTCTCGATCATGGTGATGACGCGCTTGGCCGCTTCATCACCGCTGACCTTGGTGCCTGCAGCATCGTTGTCGCGGTAGGGGTAGGACATGGGTGCGCGGTAGACCTCGCCGGCGAACGGACCGAAGCCGGCCTTGTAGGGGGCGGACTTCGCGGTCATCGACATGGTCAGGTTCGTGCGACCGTGGTAGGCGTGGTCGAAGACGACGACGGCGTCGCGGCCGGTGTGGGCGCGAGCGATCTTGACGGCGTTCTCGACAGCCTCGGCGCCGGAGTTGAGCAGGATGGAGCGCTTCTCGTGGTCACCCGGGGTCAGGCGGTTGAGCGCCTCGGCGACCTCGACGTAGCCCTCGTAGGGGTTGACCATGAAGCAGGTGTGGGTGAAGGACTGGAGCTGCTCGGTGGCGGCCTTGACCACTCGGGGGTTCGAGTTGCCTGCCGTCGTCACGGCGATGCCGGCTCCCAGGTCGATGATCTGGTTGCCATCGACGTCCTTGAGGATTCCGCCGCCGGCTGCCACCACATAGGCGGGGAGGCTGGAACCGACTCCCGGGGCCACGGCTGACTCGGCGACGCGCCTCGATCTCACGGGACTTCGGCCCGGGGATCTCGGTGACG
>NZ_JACBOT010000014.1 GCF_021532275.1 Brevibacterium sp. UCMA 11754 | reverse complement strand
CCCGTCGGCCATCCCCGTCGCGGCCATGGCATCTGTGATCAGCGCGATCCCCCAGGAGCCAGGTCGCCAGCATTCGCGCCGGCGGTGCCGCCACGTGCACTCCGTCGTTGATGAGTTCCAGCGTGACGTGTCCTGCCCGAGTGTGGCGGCCGAGGATGGGGCCCGGTGCCCTGGGTGGATTCGGGCATTGCGTTGAACGTGTGGGTGAGGATGCTCGCGCCCGCGTCGAAGGCACGGGCCGCTTCCTCGTACCCCGGCCGCGGTGTGCCCGATGGCCACGCTCACCCCCGCCGAGGTGAACCGTGAGATCGCGTCGAGCGCACCGGGCAGTTCGGGGGCGATCGTGATCTGGGCCAGCGTTCCGTCAGCAGCCCTAAGGATCGATTCGACCGCCTCGGGGTGGGTGCTGTGAGCACTTCGGGTGCGTGCGCACCCTTGAAGTCAGGGGACAGGAACGGGCCTTCGGCATGGAGACCGAGCACAGCAGGAGTGTCACGGCAGAGCCCGGCCCCGGCGGTCAAGGAGTGACAGAGCCCCTCGACCGTGTCCGAGACGTAGGAGAGGGCGAGCGCCCGGGTTCCGTGCCGGTGATGGACGGCGAGCACTTCGCTGAGTCCGACCTCTCCGTCTTCGGCGCTGGAGCCTCCGGCCCCGTGACAGTGGATGTCGACATAGGCGGGGGCCAGGTAGGCTCCTCCTGCGTCGCTGATCTGCACCCTCGCCGAGGTGGCCAGGTCCTGCCAGCCCGAACCTCGCCCGCGTGCAATGACATCTCCCCCAGCCTCGGCGAGCCAGTCATCGGCGGTTCCAAGGCGAAACCGGCCGGATCACCGTCGAGGATGATGGCATTGTGGATGATCGTGTCCGCGAGCTCGTCGGCAGGCTGCTTACTCATCGGCCCTCCTGATGCATCGGTGCGAGTTCGATCTCGTACCCGGCTTGGACCAACTCGGTGGCAGCAACCGCCTCGAGCTGGGAATCGGTGATGATCGCCTGGAAGACTTCGGTGCCGCCGACCGAGGCGAAGGATCGTCTGCCGTACTTCGAGGAGTCAGCGACGACGATGGCCCGCTCGGCGCGTTCGGCCATGAGTCGGTTGACGTAGGCTTCGTCCTCGTTGGCTGTCATACCCCCGGCCGAAGCGGAGATCGCGTGGACGCCGACGAACGCGAGGTCGAGCCAGATGCTGCGCAGCACGGAGTCGACGAAGGATCCGACGAGTTCGAAGCTCGACGTGTTGATGACTCCCCCGCACACGATGACCTTGATGCCCGGGTGGATGGCGAGTCTGTTGGCGATGTCGACCGCATTGGTGACGATGGTGAGGTCGTGGAGGAGGTCGTCGCGTCGGCTCAGGGCATCGGCGACCATGAACGTGGTCGTGCCGCCGGAGAGTCCGATGACGGATCCGGGGGTGATCCGGTCGACCGCCGCTCGCGCGATTGCCGCCCTTCGCCTCTGCAGAGGCTGCTTCCTTGTAGCGCAGCGACAGGTCGTAGTCGACGGCACGCCTGGTGGCTCCGCCATGGGTGCGTTCGACGAGCCTGCGCTGTTCGAGTAGGTCGAGGTCACGACGGATCGTGGCCAGAGAGACCTTCAGCTCCTGGCTGAGAGCCTCCACGCCGACAGTTGTCTCCCGGTCGAGTTTCGACAGATGGAGTCGAGGCGGTCCTCACGCGTGCTCATAGAGTCAGTCTCTGTCCTTGCCGAGGGGATTGCAAAGGAGGCTGATCAGGCGGCAGCCTCGGCTGCGAAGACCTCACGCGCGGGTCCGAGGTATTTTCCGTGAGTCGACCATGTCCGGGTGGGCCTCCAGGGTCGTCCGCACAGAGCCTGAGAAGACCTTGTTGAGGTGGGTGGAGATGTTGATCTTGGCCATGCCCGCGGCAACGCCCGACGGATCTCATCATCGGCGACGCCCGAGGAACCGTGGCAGAACCAGGGGCACCGGCAGTCCGGCGGCCAGCTCGGCGATGAGTTCGAGGTCGAGGCGGCTGGTCCCGCTCGCGACCTTCGCGTGCGAGGTGCCAACAGCCACGGCGAGCGCGTCGACTCCAGTTTCCGTCACGAACTCGGCTGCCGCGCTAGGGTCAGTGCGCACACCGGGTGCGTGTGCACCGTCCTTTCCGCCGATCTCACCCAGCTCCTCCGCCTCGACGCTGATTCCGCGTCCGTGGGCACGACGGACCACGTTGGCGGTGATCGCACAGTTCTCCGCGAAGCTCAGGTGCGCTCCGTCGAACATCACGGAGTCGAAGCCGAGTTCCAGAGCCTCGGTCACAAGGTCGACGTCGGTCGCGTGATCGAGGTGGACGGCGATGGGGACCCGCGCGGATTCTGCAATCGCCATCCGCGGCGCGGGCGATCGGAGCCAGGCTGCCGTGGTATTTCACACGCAGTTCTCGGAGATCTGCATGATGACGGGCGCCTCCGCCTGTTCGGCGCCAGCCGCGATCGCCTCGGCGGATTCCAGGTGGATGACGTTGAATGCTCCGATGGCGGCGTCCGTCCCGGTCAGCAGGTCGGTCGTAGCGGCCCTGGTCATGTCTGCTCTTCGTGATGACGACGTCGTGTCTCAGTTTCTGCCAATCGGGGTGGATCTGCCCCGCTTGGGCATGAGCACCGCAGAGGCGGAGAGTGCGACCGCCTCCGTGAGGATCGTGCGAACGTCTTCGTCAGGCAGCCGAGCCGCCTCATCACTCTGCGAGTTCGCGGCCAGGCACCGGGCCAGGGCCGCCACAGAGGCGTCGCCGGCTCCCGTGGGATTGCCCTGCAGGACCCTCTCCAGACGCGCGCTCGAGCGCGGGCCGGTCCGGTCGACGAGGACCATCCCGTCCTCCCCACGGGAGACAAGGACATTGCTGGCTCCGGCACGAACCAGTTCCCCCGCCGAGGCGATCAGATCCTCGTGTTCGAACAGGTCCTTGTGTTCGAACAGTTCGTTCAGTTCCTCCGCATTCGGCTTCACCCAGTCGGCACCGGCCCGAGCCGCCCGGAGCAGTCCGGGCCCTGAGGTGTCGACGATGACGCTGACTCCGGCGGCATGCGCTGCTCTCACCAGCTTGGCGTGAAAGTCTTCGGGACAGTCTGCCGGAGTGGAGCCGGAGAGAACGAGCACGGTCACTGCCGGCTCGGACAGCCGTCGATCGATTGTCTCCGACAGCGCGCATCCCACACCTCGGGCGGGTGCTTCGCGGCTGTCTCGTTGAGCACGGTGGCACGTCCGGACCCTTCGACGACGGCATAGCTGCGTCGAAGCCTGCTCGGAGTCGGAGTGAGATCCCAGACCGGGCCGAGGGCAGGCGAGGCTTCGACGCCTGCTGCGCTGTCGGCCTCGGGTCGGTACTCGCCTGCCACTGGGCCCTGCACATATGCTCCGATCCCGGTGTCGGCCAGGATACGGGCCACGTTGATTCCCTTGCCGCCGAGTCTGCCGACTGCGGGATCGATCCGGTGCGAACGTCCCAGGTCCAGCTGTGAGGCGGTGATGGTGATGTCCCAGGCGGGGCTGAGCGTCACGGTGATCACGCGCGGCTCGTCCCGCGGGCTGCACCTCTGCGCGCCCGATGCTCATGCCGGATCCCTCGTCAGCAGGCCAGCACCGATGAGCCCGGCGACGGGGCCCAAGCCAGCTCGGCGGATACTCGGCATCTGGTGGAAGTCCAGCCGGGACCGCAGCGCGGCCTCCATCTCCGTCGAGGAGCTCATCGGCCCCACTCAAGCCGCCTCCCAGGATGATCGTCTCCGGTGCGACGACCGCCGCGATCTGTGCACACACGGCACCGAGCCGTCGACCGCCTCGGCGAAACACCTGTCGTGCAATCGGATCACCGGCATGCACGGCGTCGAGGACGTCCAAGGATCCTGCGACCGGGTCCCCGCTGCGCTGCGAATACCGCTTCGCGCGATCGACGACGCCGAGGCGATGTGCTCGATCGGCCCGCGGAACAGCCCCTCGGCGTATATCGACGGAGACCTCGGTGAATCCCACCTCTCCCGCATAGCCGCCGGCGGAGATCAGCCGACCGCCCGACGCGGATGGCTGCCGCGATGCCCGTGCCGATGGTGATCATCACAGCGTCGTCGGGTGTGTCCTCGACCAGCTCGAATTCGGCCCGTCCGGCTGATCGCACATCGTGTGAGAGCCTGACCTCCAGATTCAGGCTCTCGCTCAACAGCGATCGGAACGGCACATTGCGCCACCCGAGGTTTGCGGAATGGATTCCGGTCCCGCCGGCCTCGTCGACGATTCCGGGATGACCACGGCCGCCTCGGCGATGGGGTGTCCTTCGTGGTCCGCGGCGAAGGTCGAACGGAAGTCCGCGATGACGGCCATGACCTCCGACGCCGCGCTCTGCGTACATTCGGGGTGGGTGGGGCGGTCAGCGCATCGACGAGCCGACCAGCGGAGTCGAACAGCGCAGCCTTCATCCCGTACCTCCGACGTCGACGGCCAGCGCCACTGGACCGGGACCCAGGCTCAGCCCTTCGGCAACGCGGAGGATCTCTGCGCGCGCCGTCATCCGCCCAGGACCACCGACCGTGTCAGTGAGCGCGGATTGTCGGGTCGACGCCGAGGCGGCGGGCCCTGATGAGTGCGAGTGCGTGCAGCCGCACGAGCTCGGCCAACGGATCGCGGTCGGATTCGACGAATCTGGCCCCCGTGGCCTCGACCTGCTCGCGCAGCCCTGCCGGAGCATCACCGAGCTGCCAGGTCACGCGCCCCTTCGCGGCGATGGCGATGGGTCCGTGGCGGTACTCCATCGACGAGTACGATTCGGTCCAGGTCTGCGCGGATTCACGCAGCTTCAGCGCGGCCTCGTTGGCCAGACCCCACGTCCATCCCAGACCCAGGAAACTGAACTGCTCGGCGTCGATGAGTTCATCATCAGGAGGCTGTCGGCGAACTCGGAGAAGTCGGGGAGATTCCCGCAAGGACGGCCCTCGCATCCCCTATCGCGGTCTCCAGCTGGCTTCCCTGATCCAACCAGGAGCGCATGGCTGCGATGGCTGAGGTACCGAACCTCGTCTGCACGACAGATCGCTCATCGGCGAAATCAAGGGCGATGACGTCCGTGGCACGCTGAGCGATCGGCGATCCGTCGCTGCCGACGATGGCAGTGACCGGTGTGCGATCGCCGAGACGCTCGAGGGCGTCGACGAGCTCTGTGGTGGTGCCGGACCGGGAGATCGCGATGATGCGGTCGTAGCTCCGATGCGTGGGGTACTCGCTGGCGGTGAAGGCGGCTCGGTCCTCGCCCCTACCGTGCGTCTCCGCGCAGGGAGGCGAACACCGCCCGCCGAACCACGGTAGGACCTCGCAGCCGTGACCGCGATCCGTCCCCCGTCCGCTGGAGGCAATCGTGCTGGCGGGGGTCCTCGTGGTTCGGCGGGCAGGTGTTCGCCTCCCTGCGGGAGACGCTGGTAGGGGCAGACCGATGCCTTCACCGCCAGCGAGTACCCGCTACGCATCGGAGCTACGACCGCATCATCGCGATCTCCCGGTCCGGCACCACCACAGAGCTCGTCGACGCCCTCGAGCGTCTCGGCGATCGCACACCGGTCACTGCCATCGTCGGCAGCGACGGATCGCCGATCGCTCAGCGTGCCACGGACGTCATCGCCCTTGATTTCGCCGATGAGCGATCTGTCGTGCAGACGAGGTTCGGTACCTCAGCCATCGCAGCCATGCGCTCCTGGTTGGATCAGGGAAGCCAGCTGGAGACCGCGATAGGGGATGCGAGGGCCGTCCTTGCGGGAATCTCCCCCGACTTCTCCGAGTTCGCCGACAGCCTCCTTGATGATGAACTCATCGACGCCGAGCAGTTCAGTTTCCTGGGTCTGGGATGGACGTGGGGTCTGGCCAACGAGGCCGCGCTGAAGCTGCGTGAATCCGCGCAGACCTGGACCGAATCGTACTCGTCGATGGAGTACCGCCACGGACCCATCGCCATCGCCGCGAAGGGGCGCGTGACCTGGCAGCTCGGTGATGCTCCGGCAGGGCTGCGCGAGCAGGTCGAGGCCACGGGGGCCAGATTCGTCGAATCCGACCGCGATCCGTTGGCCGAGCTCGTGCGGCTGCACGCACTCGCACTCATCAGGGCCCGCCGCCTCGGCGTCGACCCCGACAATCCGCGCTCACTGACACGGTCGGTGGTCCTGGGCGGATGACGGCGCGCGCAGAGATCCTCCGCGTTGCCGAAGGGCTGAGCCTGGGTCCCGGTCCAGTGGCGCTGGCCGTCGACGTCGGAGGTACCGGGATGAAGGCTGCGCTGTTCGACTCCGCTGGTCGGCTCGTCGATGCGCTGACCGCCCCCACCCCGGAATGTACGCAGAGCGCGGCGTCGGAGGTCATGGCCGTCATCGCGGACTTCCGTTCGACCTTCGCCGCGGACCACGAAGGACACCCCATCGCCGAGGCGGCCGTGGTCATCCCCGGAATCGTCGACGAGGCCGGCGGGACCGGAATCCATTCCGCAAACCTCGGGTGGCGCAATGTGCCGTTCCGATCGCTGTTGAGCGAGAGCCTGAATCTGGAGGTCAGGCTCTCACACGATGTGCGATCAGCCGGACGGGCCGAATTCGAGCTGGTCGAGGACACACCCGACGACGCTGTGATGATCACCATCGGCACGGGCATCGCGGCAGCCATCCGCGTCGGCGGTCGGCTGATCTCCGCCGGCGGCTATGCGGGAGAGGTGGGATTCACCGAGGTCTCCGTCGATACCGCCGAGGGGCTGTTCCGCGGGCCGATCGAGCACATCGCCTCGGCGTCGTCGATCGCGAAGCGGTATTCGCAGCGCAGCGGGACCGCGGTCGCAGGATCCTTGGACGTCCTCGACGCCGTGCATGCCGGTGATCCGATTGCACGACAGGTGTTCGCCGAGGCGGTCGACGGGCTCGGTGCCGTGTGTGCACAGATCGCGGCGGTCGTCGCACCGGAGACGATCATCCTGGGAGGCGGCTTGAGTGGGGCCGATGAGCTCCTCGACGGAGTGGAGGCCGCGCTGCGGTCCCGGCTGGACTTCCACCAGATGCCGAGTATCCGCCGAGCTGGCTTGGGCCCCGTCGCCGGGCTCATCGGTGCTGGCCTGCTGACGAGGGATCCGGCATGAGCATCGGGCGCGCAGAGGTGCAGCCCGCGGACGAGCCGCGCGTGATCACCGTGACGCTCAGCCCCGCCTGGGACATCACCATCACCGCCTCACAGCTGGACCTGGGACGTTCGCACCGGATCGATCCCGCAGTCGGCAGACTCGGCGGCAAGGGAATCAACGTGGCCCGTATCCTGGCCGACACCGGGATCGGAGCATATGTGCAGGGCCCAGTGGCAGGCGAGTACCGACCCGAGGCCGACAGCGCAGCAGGCGTCGAAGCCTCGCCTGCCCTCGGCCCGGTCTGGGATCTCACTCCGACTCCGAGCAGGCTTCGACGCAGCTATGCCGTCGTCGAAGGGTCCGGACGTGCCACCGTGCTCAACGAGACAGCCGCGAAGCACCCGCCCGAGGTGTGGGATGCGCTGTCGGAGACAATCGATCGACGGCTGTCCGAGCCGGCAGTGACCGTGCTCGTTCTCTCCGGCTCCACTCCGGCAGACTGTCCCGAAGACTTTCACGCCAAGCTGGTGAGAGCAGCGCATGCCGCCGGAGTCAGCGTCATCGTCGACACCTCAGGGCCCGGACTGCTCCGGGCGGCTCGGGCCGGTGCCGACTGGGTGAAGCCGAATGCGGAGGAACTGAACGAACTGTTCGAACACAAGGACCTGTTCGAACACGAGGATCTGATCGCCTCGGCGGGGGAACTGGTTCGTGCCGGAGCCAGCAATGTCCTTGTCTCCCGTGGGGAGGACGGGATGGTCCTCGTCGACCGGACCGGCCCGCGCTCGAGCGCGCGTCTGGAGAGGGTCCTGCAGGGCAATCCCACGGGAGCCGGCGACGCCTCTGTGGCGGCCCTGGCCCGGTGCCTGGCCGCGAACTCGCAGAGTGATGAGGCGGCTCGGCTGCCTGACGAAGACGTTCGCACGATCCTCACGGAGGCGGTCGCACTCTCCGCCTCTGCGGTGCTCATGCCCCAAGCGGGGCAGATCCACCCCGATTGGCAGAAACTGAGACACGACGTCGTCATCACGAAGGAGCAGACATGACCAGGGCCGCTACGACCGACCTGCTGACCGGGACGGACGCCGCCATCGGAGCATTCAACGTCATCCACCTGGAATCCGCCGAGGCGATCGCGGCTGGCGCCGAACAGGCGGAGGCGCCCGTCATCATGCAGATCTCCGAGAACTGCGTGAAATACCACGGCAGCCTGGCTCCGATCGCCCGCGCCGCGATGGCGATTGCAGAATCCGCGCGGGTCCCCATCGCCGTCCACCTCGATCACGCGACCGACGTCGACCTTGTGACCGAGGCTCTGGAACTCGGCTTCGACTCCGTGATGTTCGACGGAGCGCACCTGAGCTTCGCGGAGAACTGTGCGATCACCGCCAACGTGGTCCGTCGTGCCCACGGACGCGGAATCAGCGTCGAGGCGGAGCTGGGTGAGATCGGCGGAAAGGACGGTGCACACGCACCCGGTGTGCGCACTGACCCTAGCGCGGCAGCCGAGTTCGTGACGGAAACTGGAGTCGACGCGCTCGCCGTGGCTGTTGGCACCTCGCACGCGAAGGTCGAGCGGACCAGCCGCCTCGACCTCGAACTCATCGCCGAGCTGGCCGCCGGACTGCCGGTGCCCCTGGTTCTGCACGGTTCCTCGGGCGTCGCCGATGATGAGATCCGTCGGGCCGTTGCCGCGGGCATGGCCAAGATCAACATCTCCACCCACCTCAACAAGGTCTTCTCAGGCTCTGTGCGGACGACCCTGGAGGCCCACCCGGACATGGTCGACTCACGGAAATACCTCGGACCCGCGCGTGAGGTCTTCGCAGCCGAGGCTGCCCGCCTGATCAGCCTCCTTTGCAATCCCCTCGGCAAGGACAGAGACTGACTCTATGAGCACGCGTGAGGACCGCCTCGACTCCATCCTGTCGAAACTCGACCGGGAGACAACTGTCGGCGTGGAGGCTCTCAGCCAGGAGCTGAAGGTCTCTCTGGCCACGATCCGTCGTGACCTCGACCTACTCGAACAGCGCAGGCTCGTCGAACGCACCCATGGCGGAGCCACCAGGCGTGCCGTCGACTACGACCTGTCGCTGCGCTACAAGGAAGCAGCCTCTGCAGAGGCGAAGGCGGCAATCGCGCGAGCGGCGGTCGACCGGATCACCCCCGGATCCGTCATCGGACTCTCCGGCGGCACGACCACGTTCATGGTCGCCGATGCCCTGAGCCGACGCGACGACCTCCTCCACGACCTCACCATCGTCACCAATGCGGTCGACATCGCCAACAGACTCGCCATCCACCCGGGCATCAAGGTCATCGTGTGCGGGGGAGTCATCAACACGTCGAGCTTCGAACTCGTCGGATCCTTCGTCGACTCCGTGCTGCGCAGCATCTGGCTCGACCTCGCGTTCGTCGGCGTCCACGCGATCTCCGCTTCGGCCGGGGGTATGACAGCCAACGAGGACGAAGCCTACGTCAACCGACTCATGGCCGAACGCGCCGAGCGGGCCATCGTCGTCGCTGACTCCTCGAAGTACGGCAGACGATCCTTCGCCTCGGTCGGCGGCACCGAAGTCTTCCAGGCGATCATCACCGATTCCCAGCTCGAGGCGGTTGCTGCCACCGAGTTGGTCCAAGCCGGGTACGAGATCGAACTCGCACCGATGCATCAGGAGGGCCGATGAGTAAGCAGCCTGCCGACGAGCTCGCGGACACGATCATCCACAATGCCATCATCCTCGACGGTGATCCGGCCGGTTTCGCCTTGGGAACCGCCGATGACTGGCTCGCCGAGGCTGGGGGAGATGTCATTGCACGCGGGCGAGGTTCGGGCTGGCAGGACCTGGCCACCTCGGCGAGGGTGCAGATCAGCGACGCAGGAGGAGCCTACCTGGCCCCCGCCTATGTCGACATCCACTGTCACGGGGCCGGAGGCTCCAGCGCCGAAGACGGAGAGGTCGGACTCAGCGAAGTGCTCGCCGTCCATCACCGGCACGGAACCCGGGCGCTCGCCCTCTCCTACGTCTCGGACACGGTCGAGGGGCTCTGTCACTCCTTGACCGCCGGGGCCGGGCTCTGCCGTGACACTCCTGCTGTGCTCGGTCTCCATGCCGAAGGCCCGTTCCTGTCCCCTGACTTCAAGGGTGCGCACGCACCCGAAGTGCTCACAGCACCCACCCCCGAGGCGGTCGAATCGATCCTTAGGGCTGCTGACGGAACGCTGGCCCAGATCACGATCGCCCCCGAACTGCCCGGTGCGCTCGACGCGATCTCACGGTTCACCTCGGCGGGGGTGAGCGTGGCCATCGGGCACACCGCGGCCGGGTACGAGGAAGCGGCCCGTGCCTTCGACGCGGGCGCGAGCATCCTCACCCACACGTTCAACGCAATGCCCGGAATCCACCACAGGGCACCGGGCCCGATCCTCGCCGCAATCGAGGCAGGACACGTCACGCTGGAACTCATCAACGACGGAGTGCACGTGGCGGCACCGCCGGCGCGAATGCTGGCGACCTTGGCTCCTGGGCGGATCGCGCTGATCACAGATGCCATGGCCGCGACGGGGATGGCCGACGGGGACTACATGCTCGGAGCGCTGCCGGTGAAGGTGGAGGATTCCGTGGCCCGACTGCTGGGCGAGGACGGTGCGACGGGCTCCATCGCCGGGTCCACGCTGACCATGGACTATGCGGTGATGAGAGCGGTGGCTGAGATGGGTATGAGCCCGCTTGAAGCCGTCCAGGCCGCGAGTCTGGTGCCGCTGCGGGCACTGGGACTCAGCGCCGATGACCAGCACAGTCTGCTGGGCGTGGGAATGCCCGCTGACTACCTGCTGCTGAACGCGGACATGAGCATCCAGCCTGAGAATCTGGCACGATAGGTGACATGGATGCCCTGCTCCTCATTGACACCGATGACGCCAGTTACACCTCCGACGAGAACGCCGAGATCTTAGTCGACATCGTCGGCCGCACTCGCACGGTCGGCGGTGTGCTCATCTTCGCCTCAACGAAGGACGAACTCGTTGACGTCGACGATGAGGAACTCTCCATCTTCGTGCCCGACGAAGAAGACCTCGTGCTGCGTTCGGAGAAGCCTGACGTCTTCGACGGCATCCGAGACCTGGCTCCCGGCCTCCACGACATGGGCATTGACCGCATCGTCATCGCCGGTGGGGACGTGAGCACAGTCGCGAATTCCGAAGATGCAGATGCCCCGGTCGACGCAGATGTTCCGGACGGCGCGGATGCTCCGGACGGCGTAGGCAGCACGGATGGTGCGGATGACGCAGACGCTTCCGACGGCACCGGCGCCGGCGATCTGCCGGGATCGGTTCGTGCCTCCGCGATGGCCGCTCTCGTCTGCAACTTCGACGTCATCGTCCTCTCCGACGCGGTGATCGACCCCGAAGGCCAACCGGTGACCTGGCTGGACTCGGCCGAAGAAGCTGGAGCCATGATCAAGAAGACCGCTGACACCTGGCTGAGGATGTAACCTCTCTGGCGCCATTGGCCCTATTAGTTCTACACTGAGTAGAAGTTTTGAGTCTCCTGAGGCTCAGCTATGAGGTCATCCGTGTGAGCGTCCCAAGGAGAGGAGAGTCATGACCGGGTCGAACAAGTCGGTTCGTGCTCTCTTCGCCGCGCTCATGACGACTCTGCTGGCCGTGCTGATGCACGTCGGCGCCGGTGGCACGACCTCGTTCGTCGGCATCGTGATCGTCTTCGTCTTCGCCTTATGGGCCGCAACGATCCTCGCTGGTCGTCGACTCGGATATCTGGCATTGGGATCACTGCTCGGCTTGGGCCAGGTCCTCATGCACCTGTCGATGGGTGGTTCACCGCCGCACCCGCCGCCACCGGTGCAACGACGACCGGAACGGCCATGGGCCACCAGCA
>NZ_JACBOT010000013.1 GCF_021532275.1 Brevibacterium sp. UCMA 11754 | reverse complement strand
GTGCGATGGAATGGGTCGAGCGGCCCAGGATCACATCCGGGCCGAGGAGCGCGGCGGGCCTGTTCGCTGGTGAGTCGCCCTGGCCGAACGTGGAAGACATCGGCGCCGACGAGCAGCGCCACATCCGCGCGGTCGTTGACGGAGAAGAGCTTCCCGTGCCGGTGTGGCTGCATCCCTGAGCACCTCGAGTGCTTCGATCTCGGCCCGGGCTTCGAGGCCCTTGTCGCGCAGCTGGATGATGTCGACGCCACCGGCGTAGGCGGCATCGAGGAACTCGGGGAGATCGCCCTGCGCGCTGCGGGAATCGGTGCAGACATAGAGCCTGGCCGTGCGCAGCCGGTCAAGTCGTGTGCCTCTGTCTGTAGCTCTGTCCGTGTCTTGGACTGCGGCGTCCATTGTCATATCTGCGGCCATGCTCTAGAGTAGAGGAGTTCGCGGGAGCCTCATAAAGGGGCTGAGAGGGCTTTTGTGCCGACCGTTCAACCTGATGCGGATCATGCCGCCGGAGGGAGAAGCACGTGCACGTGATTGTTGTGGGAGCTGGAATCATCGGCTTGTCCACTGCCTGGAACCTGCGCCGTCGCGGCGTCAGCGTCACCATCGTCGATCCTGCCCCTGCCATGGGTGCCTCCCATGCGCGGCGGGAATGCTGGCTCCGGCCGCCGAGGTGGTGTGGGGGCAGACTCCCCTGTATCCGCTCATGCGTGCCTCGGCGGACCTCTACCCGGACTTCGCCGCCGAGCTGACTGCCGTCTCGGGTCATGACCTGGGACACTCGAGCACCGAGACCCTCGTGTGTGCCGGTGACCGGGCCGACCTCGTCTCCCTGCGTGAGCTCATGAACCTGCAGTCCTCTGCCGGTTTCGACGTCTCCCTCATCGCGGGATCCCGGGCCCGTGACCTGGAACCGTCCCTGGCACCCGGGGTGTGCGGTGCCGTCACGATACCCGGAGATCATTCGATCGATCCCCGCCGGGTCACCGGTGCACTGATATCGGTCCTCGGTGATGACATCATCCGGGCCCGCGTCACGGGTCTGCACAAGGCAGCCGGGCGCACCGTGGGCGTCGAGCTCGACGATGGGACGAGGTTGACTGCAGATCAGGTCATCGTCGCCGCTGGCGCTTCGTGCAATGACATCGCGGGGGTACCGACGCTGCCTCTGCGCCAAGTATGGGGTGAGGTGATCAGACTCCGGGCACCGAAAGCACTGGACCCACTGCTGACGCGCACGATCCGCGGTCTGGTCAACGCTCGGCCCGTCTACATCGTGCCTCGCCCCGATGGCGAGCTCGTCCTCGGTGCCACGAGCCGTGAGGACGGTCGGTCGGGAACCAACGCCGGCGGCGTCCACCAGCTGCTTCGTGACGCAGAGCGCCTCGTCCCGGCCGTCCTCGACTGCGAGATCACCTACATCACCACCCGTGCCAGACCGGGCTCACCAGATGACGTGCCGATCATCGGACGCATCGATCCCGGCTGTGTGGTGTCCACCGGCTTCTTCCGGCACGGCATCCTCCTCGCCCCGCTGGGTGCGGGCCTCACCGCCGACCTTGCCACCAGAGCCGACACAGCATGGGTGCCACCGGGGTCACTGGCAGCGGTGGGACCGGACCGCTTCGATTCAGAGCACCCACCAGCGGAACCACAGGACGCACAGCAGCACACCGTTTCGATTCAGCAACCAGCAGGGAGTCATCCGTGACCGACACCATCACCATCACGCTCAACGGCGAGCGCCACGCACTCGCCGGTCCCACCACAGCCAAGGACCTCATCTCCGGCATCGTCGACAAGGAGATCGGCGCCGACGGCACCCCCGTCGACGGCAGTCGCCTGGGCATCGCGCTCGCCGTCGACGGTGAGGTCATCAGGCGCGGACAGTGGTCGGGCTTCACTCTGGCCGAGGGCCACAGTGTCGACATCGTCACCGCAGTGCAGGGAGGCTGATATGACCTGGAACGTCGACGAAGTGGCGATGAACTCCCGGCTCGTCATGGGCACCGGCGGCGCAAGTTCGCTGAGCATCCTCGAACAGGCGCTGGAAGCATCGGGCACTGAGCTCACCACCGTGGCACTGCGCCGCTATGACGGCACTGCCCGGGACTCGGTCTTCGCTTTGCTGCAGCGTCTGGGTATCCGTATCCTGCCCAACACGGCTGGATGCTACACAGCCAGGGATGCTGTGCTGACTGCTCGGTTGGCCAGGGAAGCTCTCGAGACGAACTGGGTGAAGCTCGAGGTCATCGCCGATGAGGAGACCTTGCTGCCCGCCCCGGTGGAGCTGTTCCAGGCGGCGGAGGAGCTCGTGCTCGACGGCTTCACGGTCTTCGCCTACACGAACGACGATCCGGCGCTGGCCAAGAGGCTCGAGGATGCCGGGGTTGCTGTGGTCATGCCTGCCGGCGCTCCGATCGGCAGCGGGCTGGGCATCCTCAACCCGCACAACATCGAGACGATCGTCAGCCGCGCCCAGGTGCCTGTGATCCTCGATGCCGGAATCGGCACCGCCTCTGATGCGGCTTTGGCGATGGAGCTCGGCTGTACCGCCGTCCTGTTGGCCTCTGCGGTGACCCGGGCACATGATGCCAGGGCCATGGCTCGGGCGATGTCCCTTGCCGTGGAGTCCGGTCATCTGGCTGCCCATGCCGGGCGCATCCCAAAGCGACCGTTGGCTCTGGCTTCATCGACCTTCGACGGGATGGTGACCCCGAGATGAGCGCGGTGGACAATCCGGGCCCGCTGGTCGAACCGCTTGATTCTCTGAGCCCACGGGAATTCGAACGCTACGCCAGGCATCTGAGCCTGCCGGGTATCGGGGTCGAAGGACAACGCCGGTTACGGGCCGCCTCGGCGCTGGTCATCGGTGCGGGTGGCTTGGGTGCCCCGGTTCTGCACTACCTGGCTGCGGCCGGGATCGGAACGATCACGATCATCGACGACGATGTGGTCGAAGCCTCGAACCTGCAGCGCCAGGTCCTTCATCGTGGTGCCGACATCGGTCGAGCCAAGGTGGATTCCGCCCGTGACGCCCTGCTGCGCCTCGATCCGCTGCTCGAGGTTCACGCAGTTGCGAAGCGCTTGAGTCCCGCCAATGTGCTCGAACTCTTCGCGTCTCATGATCTGGTGCTCGACGGCGCAGACAACTTCGCGACCCGGTATCTGTCCAATGATGCGGCCGAACTCACCGGCACCCCACTGATCTGGGGCACGATCTTTCGCTTCGCCGGACAGGTGAGCACCTTCGTTCCCGGGCACGGGCCGATGCTGCGCGACCTGTTCCCCGACATCCCGAGGCCGATTCCGTGCCCAACTGCGCCGAAGGCGGTGTCCTCGGGGTGCTGTGCGGAACCATCGGTTCGGCGATGGCCACGGAGGCGGTGAAACTCATCTGCGGCATCGGCACTCCCCTGATCGGTCGCCTGCTGCGCTATGACGCACTGGAGTCCGACTACTCCACGCTGAGGTTCTCACCGGATCCTGATCGCGAACCTGTCACCGACCTCGCCGAGGTGGCTGTGGCCTGTGCGGCTGCCCGTGCAGAAGCAGACGGTGACGGTGCAGATCGGGAGGACGAGATCGGTGTCGATGAGTATCTGGCTGATCCTTCCTCCGCCCTTCTCATCGATGTGCGGGCCGATTGGGAGCGCCATCTGGCATCGATACCCGGATCCGTCCACCTGCCGCTGGGTGTGCTGCAGGTCGAGGGGTGGCCCGCGGTGGAAAACTCTTGTCACGCTGTTACCTCGCGAGGTCGTCATCCACTGCAAGTCGGGGGCCCGCTCCGCTCAGGCCGTGCAGCTTCTGCGCGATGCGGCACCGGAGTCCGTGCGTCTGCGGTCCCTGGACGGCGGCATCGATGCGTGGTCGGCCTCAGAGCATGAGACTGTTCAGTCGTCTGGCCAGACCGCGGTGTCCGGCTCTCATCACACGTGAGTGCATCCACGTTGCCACGGGACGCAGCATGCGAATCGACAAGCGCGAAGTGGTCACACACCACACGGAGCTGATCGTGGTGATCGGGCCCGTCTGCTCCAGCGACCACACACGGTCCCCCTCAGATCACCGGTGGCGGAGAACGAGACGAAGCTCGGCGGGTCTGTGTCCTGAAGTTCGATTCCGAAGCTCAAGGTGACTCCGATCGGGCTCTCCACCTGAATTTCGGCGCGGCGGCCGGGCACGTTCCTGTCATCGACGGGGACCGCCACGGGCAGGCCCGGCCACCACTGCGGCCACGACTTGACATCGGAGAGCACGGACCAGACCTCTGTCGGACTGGCATCGACCCTCCACGTGTTCTCGAAGTGGAAGGGGGCTGACTCACCGGCGTGCGGTCGCACGTGCTGATGAGTCTGCTGCCCGTGTTCGTGCGTCATGGGTCTCCCGATGGTCCTGAGGCGACGGGCGCTGATTCGTCCGTTCTGACTCGACGGTAGTGTGGACAGCGTGATTGAGGAAAGTTTCATCAGCTCCCGCCGACCATCGCCCTTAGGCGGACGAAAGCCGACGAAGGACGACCTCGCTGAGTTCGCCACCGACAATCCCGACGCCATCGATGACGTTCTCCCCGTGCGCTCGGGTGAACTCTCGATGCTCATCGTCGGAATCAACCCGGGCCTGTGGACGGCCGCGGTCAATGCACCCTTCGCCAGACCGGGAAATCGCTTCTGGCCGTCTCTGCATCAGGCAGGTCTGACCGATCACCTCGTCGACGCCTCCCTGGGCCTGGCCGTCGAGGACGAGGCACAGCTGCTGGCACGCGGCATCGGCATCACCAACCTCGTGGGACGGGCCACGGCTCGGGCCGATGAGCTGGACAAGAAGGAACTGCGCGAGGGTGCGGCCAGGCTTGTCCGCCGACTCGACGACATCCGCCCCAAGGTAGTCGCAGTCGCTGGGATCACGTCGTTCCGGATCGGATATTCCCTGCCCAAGGCCCACCTCGGCGAGCAGGACACGTCTCTCATCGATGGCTGGCCCGAGGGTATCGACCTTCACGTCGTACCTCAGCCCAGCGGCCTCAATGCCCATTATCAGGTTCCGGACCTAGCCCGGATCTGGCGTGATGTGTGGGGAGAGCATCGAGGACTGAGCAGCTGCTCTGATGCGGTCGTGACCGATTGCTTCTAGTGCGGTGGAGCGAATGTGTGCTCCCGAATCCTATGATTCGCACGTTGCGGGAGCACTTCGCCCACCGCACTAGAAAGCAAATCGTCACGACCGCATCAGAGCAGCTGCCTCAGTCCTCGATGCTCTCCACACATCACGCCAGATCCGGGCTAGGTCCGGAACCTGATAAATGGGCATTGAGGCCGCTGGGCTGAGGTACGACGTGAAGGTCGATACCCTCGGGCCAGCCATCGATGAGAGACGTGTGTCCTGCTCGCCGAGGTGGGCCTTGGGCAGGGAATATCCGATCCGGAACGACGTGATCCCAGCGACTGCGACTACCTTGGGGCGGATGTCGTCGAGTCGGCGGACAAGCCTGGCCGCACCCTCGCGCAGTTCCTTCTTGTCCAGCTCATCGGCCCGAGCCGTGGCCCGTCCCACGAGGTTGGTGATGCCGATGCCGCGTGCCAGCAGCTGTGCCTCGTCCTCGACGGCCAGGCCCAGGGAGGCGTCGACGAGGTGATCGGTCAGACCTGCCTGATGCAGAGACGGCCAGAAGCGATTTCCCGGTCTGGCGAAGGGTGCATTGACCGCGGCCGTCCACAGGCCCGGGTTGATTCCGACGATGAGCATCGAGAGTTCACCCGAGCGCACGGGGAGAACGTCATCGATGGCGTCGGGATTGTCGGTGGCGAACTCAGCGAGGTCGTCCTTCGTCGGCTTTCGTCCGCCTAAGGGCGATGGTCGGCGGGAGCTGATGAAACTTTCCTCAATCACGCTGTCCACACTACCGTCGAGTCAGAACGGACGAATCAGCGCCCGTCGCCTCAGGACCATCGGGAGACCCATGACGCACGAACACGGGCAGCAGACTCATCAGCACGTGCGACCGCACGCCGGTGAGTCAGCCCCTTCCACTTCGAGAACACGTGGAGGGTCGATGCCAGTCCGACAGAGGTCTGGTCCGTGCTCTCCGATGTCAAGTCGTGGCCGCAGTGGTGGCCGGGCCTGCCCGTGGCGGTCCCCGTCGATGACAGGAACGTGCCCGGCCGCCGCGCCGAAATTCAGGTGGAGAGCCCGATCGGAGTCACCTTGAGCTTCGGAATCGAACTTCAGGACACAGACCCGCCGAGCTTCGTCTCGTTCTCCGCCACCGGTGATCTGAGGGGGACCGGTGTGTGGTCGCTGGAGCAGACGGGCCCGATCACCACGATCAGCTCCGTGTGGTGTGTGACCACTTCGCGCTTGTCGATTCGCATGCTGCGTCCCGTGGCAACGTGGATGCACTCACGTGTGATGAGAGCCGGACACCGCGGTCTGGCCAGACGACTGAACAGTCTCATGCTCTGAGGCCGACCACGCATCGATGCCGCCGTCCAGGGACCGCAGACGCACGGACTCCGGTGCCGCATCGCGCAGAGGCGGCCTGCAGCTGAGCGGAGCGGGCCCCCGACTTGCAGTGGATGACGACCTCGCGAGGTAACAGCGTGACAAGAGTTTCCACCGCGGGCCACCCTCGACCTGCAGCACACCCAGCGGCAGGTGGACGGATCCGGGTATCGATGCCAGATGGCGCTCCCAATCGGCCCGCACATCGATGAGAAGGGCGGAGGAAGGATCAGCCAGATACTCATCGACACCGATCTCGTCCTCCCGATCTGCACCGTCACCGTCTGCTTCTGCACGGGCAGCCGCACAGGCCACAGCCACCTCGGCGAGGTCGGTGACAGGTTCGCGATCAGGATCCGGTGAGAACCTCAGCGTGGAGTAGTCGGACTCCAGTGCGTCATAGCGCAGCAGGCGACCGATCAGGGGAGTGCCGATGCCGCAGATGAGTTTCACCGCCTCCGTGGCCATCGCCGAACCGATGGTTCCGCACAGCACCCCGAGGACACCGCCTTCGGCGCAGTTGGGCACGGAATCGGCCTCGGGGATGTCGGGGAACAGGTCGCGCAGCATCGGCCCGTGCCCGGGAACGAAGGTGCTCACCTGTCCGGCGAAGCGAAAGATCGTGCCCCAGATCAGTGGGGTGCCGGTGAGTTCGGCCGCATCATTGGACAGATACCGGGTCGCGAAGTTGTCTGCGCCGTCGAGCACCAGATCATGAGACGCGAAGAGTTCGAGCACATTGGCGGGACTCAAGCGCTTCGCAACTGCGTGAACCTCGAGCAGCGGATCGAGGCGCAGCAGGGCGTCACGGGCGGAATCCACCTTGGCTCGACCGATGTCGGCACCACGATGAAGGACCTGGCGCTGCAGGTTCGAGGCTTCGACCACATCGTCGTCGATGATCGTGATCGTTCCGATCCCGGCCGCAGCCAGGTAGTGCAGAACCGGGGCACCCAAGCCACCCGCACCGATGACCAGCGCCGAGGCGGCCCGTAACCGGCGTTGTCCTTCGACCCCGATACCCGGCAGGCTCAGATGCCTGGCGTAGCGTTCGAATTCCCGTGGGCTCAGAGAATCAAGCGGTTCGACCAGCGGGCCCGGATTGTCCACCGCGCTCATCTCGGGGTCACCATCCCGTCGAAGGTCGATGAAGCCAGAGCCAACGGTCGCTTTGGGATGCGCCCGGCATGGGCAGCCAGATGACCGGACTCCACGGCAAGGGACATCGCCCGAGCCATGGCCCTGGCATCATGTGCCCGGGTCACCGCAGAGGCCAACAGGACGGCGGTACAGCCGAGCTCCATCGCCAAAGCCGCATCAGAGGCGGTGCCGATTCCGGCATCGAGGATCACAGGCACCTGGGCGCGGCTGACGATCGTCTCGATGTTGTGCGGGTTGAGGATGCCCAGCCCGCTGCCGATCGGAGCGCCGGCAGGCATGACCACAGCAACCCCGGCATCCTCGAGCCTCTTGGCCAGCGCCGGATCGTCGTTCGTGTAGGCGAAGACCGTGAAGCCGTCGAGCACGAGCTCCTCCGCCGCCTGGAACAGCTCCACCGGGGCGGGCAGCAAGGTCTCCTCATCGGCGATGACCTCGAGCTTCACCCAGTTCGTCTCGAGAGCTTCCCTGGCCAACCGAGCAGTCAGCACAGCATCCCTGGCTGTGTAGCATCCAGCCGTGTTGGGCAGGATACGGATACCCAGACGCTGCAGCAAAGCGAAGACCGAGTCCCGGGCAGTGCCGTCATAGCGGCGCAGTGCCACGGTGGTGAGCTCAGTGCCCGATGCTTCCAGCGCCTGTTCGAGGATGCTCAGCGAACTTGCGCCGCCGGTGCCCATGACGAGCCGGGAGTTCATCGCCACTTCGTCGACGTTCCAGGTCATATCAGCCTCCCTGCACTGCGGTGACGATGTCGACACTGTGGCCCTCGGCCAGAGTGAAGCCCGACCACTGTCCGCGCCTGATGACCTCACCGTCGACGGCGAGCGCGATGCCCAGGCGACTGCCGTCGACGGGGGTGCCGTCGGCGCCGATCTCCTTGTCGACGATGCCGGAGATGAGGTCCTTGGCTGTGGTGGGACCGGCGAGTGCGTGGCGCTCGCCGTTGAGCGTGATGGTGATGGTGTCGGTCACGGATGACTCCCTGCTGGTTGCTGAATCGAAACGGTGTGCTGCTGTGCGTCCTGTGGTTCCGCTGGTGGGTGCTCTGAATCGAAGCGGTCCGGTCCCACCGCTGCCAGTGACCCCGGTGGCACCCATGCTGTGTCGGCTCTGGTGGCAAGGTCGGCGGTGAGGCCCGCACCCAGCGGGGCGAGGAGGATGCCGTGCCGGAAGAAGCCGGTGGACACCACACAGCCGGGATCGATGCGTCCGATGATCGGCACGTCATCTGGTGAGCCCGGTCTGGCACGGGTGGTGATGTAGGTGATCTCGCAGTCGAGGACGGCCGGGACGAGGCGCTCTGCGTCACGAAGCAGCTGGTGGACGCCGCCGGCGTTGGTTCCCGACCGACCGTCCTCACGGCTCGTGGCACCGAGGACGAGCTCGCCATCGGGGCGAGGCACGATGTAGACGGGCCGAGCGTTGACCAGACCGCGGATCGTGCGCGTCAGCAGTGGGTCCAGTGCTTTCGGTGCCCGGAGTCTGATCACCTCACCCCATACTTGGCGCAGAGGCAGCGTCGGTACCCCCGCGATGTCATTGCACGAAGCGCCAGCGGCGACGATGACCTGATCTGCAGTCAACCTCGTCCCATCGTCGAGCTCGACGCCCACGGTGCGCCCGGCTGCCTTGTGCAGACCCGTGACGCGGGCCCGGATGATGTCATCACCGAGGACCGATATCAGTGCACCGGTGACCCGGCGGGGATCGATCGAATGATCTCCGGGTATCGTGACGGCACCGCACACCCGGGTGCCAGGGACGGTTCCAGGTCACGGGCCCGGGATCCCGCGATGAGGGAGACGTCGAAACCGGCAGAGGACTGCAGGTTCATGAGCTCACGCAGGGAGACGAGGTCGGCCCGGTCACCGGCACACACGAGGGTCTCGGTGCTCGAGTGTCCCAGGTCATGACCCGAGACGGCAGTCAGCTCGGCGGCGAAGTCCGGGTAGAGGTCCGCCGAGGCACGCATGAGCGGATACAGGGGAGTCTGCCCCCACACCACCTCGGCGGCCGGAGCCAGCATTCCCGCCGCCGCATGGGAGGCACCCATGGCAGGGGCAGGATCGACGATGGTGACGCTGACGCCGCGACGGCGCAGGTTCCAGGCAGTGGACAAGCCGATGATTCCAGCTCCCACAACAATCACGTGCACGTGCTTCTCCCTCCGGCGGCATGATCCGCATCAGGTTGAACGGTCGGCACAAAGCCCTCTCAGCCCCTTTATGAGGCTCCCGCGAACTCCTCTACTCTAGGAGCATGGCCGCAGATATGACAATGGACGCCGCAGTCCAAGACACGGACAGAGCTACAGACAGAGGCACACGACTTGACCGGCTGCGCACGGCCAGGCTCTATGTCTGCACCGATTCCCGCAGCGCGCAGGGCGATCTCCCCGAGTTCCTCGATGCCGCCTACGCCGGTGGCGTCGACATCATCCAGCTGCGCGACAAGGGCCTCGAAGCCCGGGCCGAGATCGAAGCACTCGAGGTGCTCAGGGATGCAGCCCACCGGCACGGGAAGCTCTTCTCCGTCAACGACCGCGCGGATGTGGCGCTGCTCGTCGGCGCCGATGTCTTCCACGTCGGCCAGGGCGACCTCACCAGCGAACAGGCCCGCGCGCTCCTCGGCCCGGATGTGATCCTGGGCCGCTCGACCCATTCCATCGCACAGGCCGATGCCGCCGAGGCGGACCCCGAGATCGACTATTTCTGCTTGGGTCCCGTGTGGGAGACCCCGACCAAACCCGGCAGGCCAGCCATCGGCACCGACCCCCTGCGCGCGCTCGCCTCCAGCGCATCCAAGCCCTGGTTCGCGATCGGCGGGATCTCGGCAGGCGAGCGCCTCGCCGAGGTGAGAGCCGCTGGTGCGCAGCGCATCGTCGTCGTCCGTGCGGTGACCGCAGCAGAGGACCCCGCGGCCGCGGCTGCGGAACTCAAACAGGCGTTATGACAGCGCGCGGCGCAACTGCAAGGGAAACCATCTGACATGGGAGAGCACACAGTGAAGATACTCATCGCCGGGGCCGGCGCGACCGGCGGGGCGTTCGGCACCCGCCTGTTTGAAGCCGATCGCGATGTCACGTTCCTCGTCCGCGAGGCACGAGCGCAGACGATGCGTGCCAACGGCCTGCGATTCGTCGCCCCCGGTGAGGACCGGACGAACCACATCCCCGTCCTCACCGCCGCCGAGCTGGCCCAGGCTGATCCGGCAGCTGCCGATTCCGCGGCTGCCGATCGCCGGGATTCGACTCCCTTCGACCTCGTGATCGTCGCGGTCAAGGCCAACGGCTTGGAATCGATCATCGACGACCTCAGACCCGCCGTGGGGGCGCACACCCTCATCATTCCGTTCCTCAACGGCATGGCTCAGATCGAGCGCTTGGCCGAGGAATTCCCCGGCCAAGTTCTGGGCGGTCTGGTCAAGATCGTCGGAACGATCAAGGACGGAGCCATCCACCAGATGACCGACCTGGCTATCATGACCATCGGCGACCTCGACGGGGGAGTCATCCCCGATCCCATCGTCGAGGCCCTTGACGTTCCCGGCTACAGACTGCAGATCCTTGAGAACATCACGGACGCCCTGTGGGAGAAGTGGATCTTCATCGCCGCGGCAGGAGTCGTCACCTGCCTGTTCCGGGCCCCGGTCGGAGCGATCATGGCAGTTGGCGGACACTCGCACATCGTGGGAATCGTCGACGAGCTCGAAGCCGTTGCGAGCGCCGGGGGACACCCGGTCTCGGCCGAGGCCAGGGACATGACTCTGGCCATGCTCACCGCCGAGGGCTCGTCATTCACCTCATCGCTCTATCGCGATGTGACCTCGGGCCTGCCCAGCGAAACCGAGCACATCCTCGGTCACCTCGCACGAACAGCCGCTGACCTCGGTGTGCAGACACCACTGCTCGACCTCACACTTGTGCAGCTGCGGGCCGGGGAGTCGCTGCGACAGAGTTGAGTGTCGAGACTGAACCGACGGTCGAGACAGAAATGACCTCTTCGACGCCGAGGCGCAGCATCGTCAGATACGGTTCACCGGGGATGGTGTGGGTGACTGCATCCGATCCGTGCGGAGCCGTGAACGTCACCATCGGGATCGAATCTGCGCGGTCGAGAACCAGAAGGGTCTCGTACCCGCCCGGTCCCACCGAGTGGGCGGAGCCGACGGGAAGTTCGCAGGCCAGTGTCTCCAGCGGGTTGTCCGATGAAGGCGGCCGGTTCATCTCCTGATCGGCGACATCGGCGAACTGCTGGGCAGTGATGAGATATGCCTTGGCCGGTGTGGGGCCCGGGACATGATGGTCATAGAAGGCCATTCCTCCGCCGCCCCACACGGTGGAGCTGCCGGCGAAGTAGATGGATCCGGGAAGTTCGATGCCCATCTCTGCCAACGGCGGAGCCGAGTTCCGTGCGCCGGGATAGGTGACGAATGCACCTGGGGGACGGCCGCCCTGCAGGTAACAGGCGAGCCTGTCACGATGCATGTTCGACCCATAGCTGACATACCACACGAGACCTTGAGACATCCCATTCATGATGCCACGTCAACGGCTGGGACTGTCCAATCTGCAGAGTCTCGGTGTGCCGTCCGATCCTCGTCTGATCGGGCTTTCCTCCTGGCCAGAAGTCTGCGCGTGAGTTCAGCAACACCGGTGATGACGAGTGCGATGCCGATGCCCAATCCCACCCCGAGCAGCGGCTGATCCTCGAACAGCACACCGCCGAGCAGACCGATGCCCGTCGAATACAGCGCCCAGGCCAGGCACCCTGCCGCATCGAAGGCGAGAAATCGAGGGATCGGATACTTCAGCATCCCCGAGGTCACGGTGGTGGCCGTGCGTCCGCCGGGAACGAAACGTCCCGCGATGAGCACAGCGCCGCCTCGGCGGGCGAATATCTCCTCGGTGCGTTCGAGTAGCCGACATGCACGTGGACGCCGGGTCCACCGGGACGCCAAGGAGCCACCCCCGCGCCCGACAAGGTGGGCGGCGAAGTCACCGGCGAGGGCTCCGACTGCTCCCGCCAGCAGGAGTCCGCCCGGGTTCGGTGTTCCGCTGGCCGCATAGGCCGCCGCGGTGATGAGAATCGTTTCGGAGGGCACGATCGGGAACAGGGAGTCGAGGCCGGCGATGACGAAGACGAGGAGGTACACCCACGGTGATTCGAGCGTTGCGGCGAGGATGTCGAAAGCGAGGTCCATACTCATCCACGCTATTGACCGACGGGCGAGCTCGGAACGCGGCGAAGAGCAGTCTCGCCTGCAGGAGCCCGGATCGAAGATGCGGAAAACCGGAAACGGAGACTGCGGTCGGACCCATGGGACTCGGCGCACGGCGTTGCTACGATCGACCTATGCCCTGGCCGACGTCGCTGACCGCGCGGATTCCCCGAGAATCCCGCATGTTCGTCGCACGCTGGCGTGCCTCGGTGCTGGGAATCCTGTGGGGTGTGCTGCTATGCCTTCCGCTGCTGCTCGCCGCGATCCCCACCACTACCTCGCGACTGAGCCGGAGGGCCCTGGCCTGGGAACGCTCCCGGCAGGAGCGGGGCTTCGGCATCATCATGGGTTCGGACCCGATGAAGCGCGGCTTCTTCGTCCTCAACGGTGTGGTTGCGGGCCTCATCGCCATTCCCGTGCTCAATCTGCTCACGGGTTTCCTGCTCGTCACGATCGGTTCGCTCATCCAGGGACTGTTCATCGGCGGCAGCATCACCATCGGCTTCGACTTCTGGACCATCAGCCAGCCGACCCTGTTCGTCGGAGTGCTCTATGGAGCCGCCAACCTCATCGGGGTCATCGTCCTCGCCGAGTTCGCCAATTGGCTGCACGGCAGAATCGACTCCAGGTTCACCGAGACCAGCCGCCCCAACGCGCCCCACACCCGTATCACTCAACTTCTCATGACCCGTCACGGTGTGGTCATGGCCATCGATGAGGAGCGGCGCCGGATCGAGCGGGACCTCCACGACGGAGTGCAGCAGAATGTCGTGTCCCTGTCCGTGCTCATCGCACGTGCCCAACGAGCGAAGGATCAGGACAAGGTCAGCGCCCTCCTCGGCGACGCCCTCGTGCAGTCTCAGGACCTCATCGATGAGATGCGCGAGGTCGCCTGGCGGGTCTATCCCACAGCGCTGGACGAACACGGCCTGGGCACCGTCCTCCACCGGGTAGCTGATCACTGCCCGATCCCGGTCACCCTCAGCGCCGTCCCCACCCGGCGGGTATCGCAGGCCAGTGAATCTGCTGCGTACTTCGTCGTGCGGGAGGCGGTGACCAATGTGGTCAAGCACGCGAATGCGTCGGCTATTCGAATCAGCGTGATCGCCGATGATCAGAAGCTCATCGCCGAGGTGGTCGATGACGGCACCGGGGGAGCCGACCCTGCCGGCAGCGGGCTGAAAGGACTGTCGCGCCGGGTCGGAGCATTGGACGGGACGATGACGATTGAGAGCACAGAGAATGTCGGAACCACAGTGAGAGCGGAGATCCCCTATGTCTGAACCTGGCATGCCTGAATCCAGCGTCGGAACCCCGAGCGTCGGCCCGATGAGAGTCGCCTTGGCCGATGACTCGGTGCTGCTGCGCGAAGGGGTGCGCAGCCTGCTCGAAGACGAGGGCATCGCAGTTGTGGCCTCTGTCGATGACGGGCAGCAGCTGCTCACCGCGGTTGCGGCTCATCGCCCGAACTTGGCGATCGTCGACGTCAGGATGCCGCCGACCCACACCACAGAAGGACTCGAGGCCGCGCTGGAGATCAAGCGCCGCTTCCCGGACATCGGAGTCCTCGTGCTCAGCCAATACGTTCTGCGCGAATATGCGACCGAACTGCTGAGCACCGAGACCGTGGGAGTCGGCTACCTGCTGAAGAACCGGGTCACCGACATCGACCGCTTCCTCGAGTCCGTCAATCGGATAGCGGAGGGCGGAACCGTCATCGACCCTGAGGTCGTCCGGCAGCTGCTGAGCTCGTCCGATAAGCAGAACTCCCTGTCGGCGCTCACCCCGCGTGAGAACGAGGTCCTTCAGGCCATGGCCGAGGGGCTGTCGAATCGCGGTATCGCCGAACGACTCTACGTGTCCATCAGCTCAGTGGAGAAGGCCATCAGTTCGATCTTCGACAAGTTCAGGCTGCACGCAGGGGAGACCACGAGCCGGAGGGTCGCGGCGGTCCTGCACTACCTCGACCAGTCCTGATCCGACGGAGAGCAACCAGGTGGCTCACGACCTCGAGAGCCGGAGCATCCTGACGAGACAGGTTCTCAGAGTTCGGAACGGGCTCGGGCACCGATGCGCAGATTGAGGTCCTCGAGCTCGGTCAGCACATCGCCAGCACCCCAGATCTGATTGCGCTTGCGACGGGTCAGACCGCGCAGGACCCCAGCCTCCATCAGTGCAGAGACCGCCCTGTTCGCCGAGGAGCTGGACAGTTTCAATGAGTCCTCAAGGTCGTCGATCGTGAACACCGGGTCCGATGCGAGGTAGTTCAGGATCCTGGCCGCGGCGCTGTTCTCACGTGGATGGCCGAGGAGGTCGGCCCACTCATCAGGCAGTTCAGCCAGCCGATGCGCGGTCATCTGAGCTTCCTCTGCCGCGATCACCGATGACGTCGACCACAGCGATATGACCGGTCCGGCGTCGCCTGAGTGATAGGAATTCAGCGCGGCGAAGTAGCGGTCTCGAACCTCGACCAAGGCAGCAGCCAAGGGAACGGTGATTCCGGTCGTGACGCCGCGTGAGTGGAGGATCCCAGCCGCCAAGGCTCGTCCGATCCGACCGTTGCCGTCGGTGAAGGGATGGATCGCTTCGAACTGCGAATGGGCGACGGCCGCCTGCGCGATCGTGGGAATGTCAACGCGGCGGGCGAAGGTCAGCAGATCGTCCATGAGTTCAGGGACGAGCTCCGGGGGTGGGGGAACATAGAGCGCACCACGGGGCGAATGATCGGAGCCGCCGATCCAGTTCTGCATCGGCCGATGTCGGCCCGCCAGATGAGCCTCTCCGGCATCGTCCTTGAGCAGCAGCCGATGGGCGCGAGAGACCGCATCGGCATTGATCGCTCCCGATGTCAGCAGATCCAGCGCACCCGTTGCAGCGGCCATCGCGGTGGCCGAAGAATTGGACTTCGCACCGTGGAGGGCTCGGACGAAGTCGTCGATGGGTGCCTCTTCGGCTTCGATCTTCGAAGAGGCGATCGATTCGCTGCGCAGCAGCAGGTAGGACAGTGGGATCAGGGTGCGACCGTGCTCGGCATCGAGCCGAGAGATCGCGCGGACCGCGGTTTCTGAGCGTGCGGCGAGCTCGGAGGGCAGGCGCAGGTCGACCGAGCCGATGCGAGCCGGAATGGAGACGGCCACCTCGGCGAATTTTCTGTCGTCGATCGTGCCGCCGCGGAACTCCTGGCGCCACGGTCTGGTCTCTGCCTGCGCTGCTGGCACGTGAACGGCAGGATCGGGCACGGGAACGGCGGAATCGGACATGGGAATAGTCTAGTCGATAAGCCCATATAATCAAATAAATGGGAATATCTCTCATGGTGATCCCAGTTCCGGGGAACTCGGTTCCCTCGTTAGACTCGCAGCTCAGAGACGCCGAGGATACTAGGAGCGCCGGAGGCTCACAGTGCTCGCAGGGGTCTCAAACCCGATGAGATTCAGTGTCGAAGATGAGGAGAACGATGAAACGGCAGCTGCCCGACGTGAAGGAACTCGCCCCTCTCCTGCAGTTCGGTCTGCCCAGGCTCGACAGGGTGGGTGCGCGACTCGACTCCGCCGCCGATGTCTGGGACCTGCGTCGCATCGCGAAGCGGGTGACCCCCACGGCACCCTTCGACTACGTCGACGGCGGCGCGCTCGATGAGCACACGCTGCGCAAGAACCGTCAGGTCTTCGCCGACGTCGAACTCCTCCCACGGATCCTGCACGGAGTTGACGCCCCGAACACATCGACGACGATCGCCGGTCAGCACACAGCACTGCCATTCGGCATCGCCCCGACAGGCTACACGCGGATGATGCACTCCGAAGGTGAGATCGGGGGAGTTCGCGCGGCGACAAAGGCAGGCATTCCCTTCTCGCTGTCAACGATGGGCACGCGATCGATCGAAGAGGTCGCCCAGGCGGCACCGGGATCCACCCGTTGGTTCCAGCTCTACTTGTGGAAGGACCGCGAGCGCAGCCTCGACCTGCTTCAGCGAGCCCAAGCCAGCGGGTACGAAACCCTGCTCGTCACCGTCGACACTCCGATCACGGGCCAGCGTCTGCGCGATAACCGCAATGGGCTCTCGATCCCACCGAAGCTGACCCTGAAGACTATTCTCGATGCCTCCTACCGGCCCGGCTGGTGGTTCAACTTCCTCACCACCGAACCGCCGAAATATGCCTCCTTGTCGAACACCTCGCAGTCCTTGGCCGAGATGACGCGGACCATGTTCGATCCGACACTTGACCTCGATGACCTCAGGTGGATCCGTCAGCACTGGAAGGGCAAGCTCTTCGTCAAGGGAGTCCTCACCGCCGAAGATGCCGACAGGGCCCGGTCCATCGGCGCAGACGGCCTGGTCGTATCCAACCATGGAGGACGCCAGCTCGATCGCGCACCTGACTCCCTGACCGCGCTGGCGGAGGTGCGAGCGGCCGTCGGCGAGGACATGGAACTCATCCTCGACTCCGGAATCATGTCCGGCACCGACGTCGTGGCCGCTCTGTGTGCCGGAGCGGACTTCGTGCTCGTCGGCCGGGCCTACCTCTACGGACTGATGGCCGGCGGGCAGCGCGGCGTGGAGAAGGCCATCGACCTGATCCGAGCAGAGATACTGACTGCTATGGGCCTGATGGGCGCCCGGAACATCGCTGACCTCGGACCGCAGCTGGCCCGGGGGCTGCCAGTCTGTGCCACTGCGAACCGCGACAACTGAATGTGGTAAGAATGGCCGGGGCCCGAACGGGACGCCGGTCGCACGACAGTCAAGGGACACGATGAACGAAACAGCCGCCTCGGCGAGGGAGAACCGCGAACTCAAACGGGGGCTGAAGTCACGTCACCTGCAGATGATCGCCATCGGCGGCGCCATCGGCACCGGACTCTTCCTCGGCTCCGGCGGCACGATCTCCCAGGCCGGACCCGGCGGTGCACTCCTGGCCTATGCTGCGATCGGTATCATGGTCCTCTTCGTCATGCAGTCCCTGGGTGAGATGTCGACGCACCTGCCCGTGGCTGGATCGTTCCACACCTACGGTTCGAAGTACGTCAGCCCCTCGTTCGGATTCGCCATGGGCTGGAACTACTGGTTCAACTGGGCAATCACGCTCGCCGCAGAGCTCGTCGCAGCCGGAGTCATCATGTCCTTCTGGCTGCCGGACGTGCCGTCCTGGGTCTGGGCCGCGATCTTCCTGGCCCTGCTCACCGGGCTCAACTTCCTCTCGGCCAAGGCATTCGGGGAAGGCGAGTTCTGGTTCGCAGCCATCAAGGTCACCGCTGTTCTCGCGTTCCTCATCCTCGGGGTGCTCATGATCGCAGGCATCATCGGTGGGCAATCACCGGGTATGAGCAACTGGACGAGAGGCGAAGCGCCATTCGTGGGTGGCTGGGTCTCGATCATCAGCGTGTTCATGATCGCCGGCTTCTCCTTCCAGGGCACGGAGCTCGTCGGCGTGACCGCAGGCGAGTCAGCCAACCCGCGCCGCGATATGCCCCGGGCCATCCGCACCGTGTTCTGGCGCATCATGCTCTTCTACATCGGCGCAATCATCATCATCGGCTTCCTCCTGCCCTATTCGGACCCCTCACTGCTGGCCTCTGCCAACAACGAGGACGTCACGGCCTCGCCCTTCACTCTTGTCTTCGAGCGCGCCGGCATCGCCGTGGCCGCATCCGTGATGAACGCCGTCATCCTCACCGCAATCCTCTCAGCCGGCAACTCCGGCCTCTACGCCTCGACCCGCATGCTCTACGCAATGGCCAAAGAGGGAACCGCGCCGAGGCTGTTCGCCCGACTCAACGAACGCGGGGTTCCCGTCATGGCCCTGCTGGCCACCGCGGTCATCGGCCTGTTCGGGTTCCTCTCCGAAGTGATGGGTGACGGTGGGGCCTACACGTGGCTGATCAACGTCTCCGGGCTCTCCGGGTTCATCGTCTGGGTCGGCATCGCCTGGTGCCACTTCCGGTTCCGCCGTGCCTACATCAAGCAGGGCCACGATGTTAAGGATCTGCCGTATCGGGCTCCGCTGTTCCCGATCGGACCGATCATAGCTCTGGTCATGCTGGTCATCGTCATCATCGGCCAGAACGTCCAAGCCATCGTCGAGGGACGGGTCCTCGAAGTTGCCTCCGCCTACATCGGACTGCCCGCCTTCCTGCTGCTGTGGCTCATCCACCGGATGGTCACCGGACGTCGCTCACGCACGGTGGGTCTGGAGGAGATGGGCGTCGACGGACTCGAGATCAAACCTGAGCGGGAATCGGGCAGCCTCGGCTGACCGCCGCTGTCAACCGCCGCTGTCAACCGCTGCTGCCATCCGACGCGCGTGACTGTCGCAGAAGCTATGTGCATACGTTAAGCTAGGCTTGCCTAACTCACGAAGAAGGATCTCATGCGCAGAATTCTCGCCCCCATGCTCGCCTCCGTACTCCTGCTCGCTGCCTGTGGCGGCGGTGGTGGTGACGAGGAAGCGGCCTCCGGTATCACCATCGACACGAATTTCGGCGCAGTCGAAGTCCCCAAAGACCCGCAGAAGGTCGTGGCCCTGGGATGGGGAGATGCGGAAACCGCGCTGGCCCTCGATGTGCAGCCGGTCGGTGCCTCTGACTGGGTGGAGTTCGGCGGCAAGGGAGTCGGCCCCTGGGCCGAGGACCTCTATGACCAGGCCCCGGAGATCATCGAGACGATGGAGCCCGACTATGAGAAGATCGCGGCGCTCGAGCCCGACCTCATCCTCGACACAAAGAGCTCCGGTGAACAGGAACGCTACGACCGTCTCTCGGAGATCGCTCCGACTGTGGGTGCGCCCGAAGGCGGCGACAACTACCTGACCACGATGGACCAGCAGGTCGACCTGGTGTCCCAGGCCCTGGGCAAAGAGGACGAAGGGCAGAAGCTCCTCGCAGACCTCGACAAGGAGTTCGAGGCGGCTCGTGAGGCGCATCCGGAGTTCGACGGCAAATCCGTGAGTGTGGCCGCGAAGACCTCCGAGGGCTGGGGTGCCTATGTCGAAGGTTCCGAGCGCGTGCAGTTCATGGAAGATCTCGGGTTCAAGCAGTCGGAGAAGGTCGCGGCCCTCAAGCCCTCGGGCTTCACCGCCACAGTGTCCGAGGAGAAGCTCGACGATCTCGACGCGGACCTGCTCGTGGCCTTCCCGATCTACATCCCCGATTCCGAAGTCACCGACGACCCCAGCTTCAAGCGCATTCCGGCAGTCGAGGACGGGCACAGCCTGGTGCTGACCGAGGATCTCAACGACGTCCGGCAGGCATTCGCGTTGAACTCGGTCCTCTCCGCGTCATATGCGGCAGAGAAGATGCCCGAGCTCGTCGCGGATGCTCTGAAGTAGCAGCCGCACTCAAGCAGCTATCGCACTCACAAGGCCGTCACGCTTCCTCACACTGCGGCACGCCACGCATCAAGACCGATATCGATGATGCGGGCGTGCCGCACGTCGGCCAGAGAGTCGATGGCCAACCATTCGGCGCGGTCCGTGGTGCCGTCGACCTCGAGAGTCCCCAGCATGCCTCCGGTGATGTGAGCCTCATAGACGACGCGGACTCCCTTGAACGGACGCGAAACCGATCTGCGGCGTGCGGCATTGCTGCGATTTTCAGTGAAGGTGTGTGTCGTCAGCGGGCGGACCAGCTCGGCGTCGAAGCCCGTCTCCTCCTTAATCTCCCGGATCGTGCCTGCCTCGATGCTCTCGTGGAACTCGATTCCACCGCCGGGCAGAGTCCACAGCGCATGGGCTGGTTCGTTGCCGCCGTTGAACCAGCTGAGAAGGATTTCCCGCTCCTGGTTGACGATCACCGCGTACCCGGCAAGTCGTGTGTCGTAATCGGAGAAGTGCATGGACTCAGCCTACCTGTGAGTATCTCTTCCCATGCCGCAGCCCGGTGAATAGGCTGATCAGATGACTGAAGGACCGAAATACTCGAACGAGCACATCATCGCCACCCGCACGATCGACGCCCCTGCGCATACGATCTTCACCGTGCTGGCTGATCCGGCTCGGCACCGGGACACCGAACCCACGGACTGGGTGCGAGACGCCATTGATCCGACGCCGATCACGGCCACCGGACAGATCTTTGCCATGAATATGCACTTCGATGACGAGAACGGTGACTACCGGATCGACAACACCGTGACAACGTTCGAACCCGATCGCGCGATCGCATGGGATCCCGGACAAGCCGATGAGAGCGGTCACGTCGCCCCCGGTGGCTGGCGCTGGCGCTACGACCTCGAAGAGAAGGACACCGGCACCGAGGTGAAGCTGACCTATGACTGGTCACGCACAACACAGGAGATCCGAGACGCATTCGGCGGCTTCCCCGTCGTTGGCCCCGACTATCTCGACCAGTCGCTGCAGGCCTTGGAACAGGCGGCCGCCGACAGCAGATGACCTGGTGAGACGTGCCGGGTAGGCTGGAAGCGTGACTGATATCGCCAGCAGACTCATCGGCAGCACCGGTGAGCGCATCGTGTTCCTCCACGGACTCTTCGGCCGCGGCAAGAACTTCACCTCCATCGCCAAATCACTTGAGCCCGACTACTCGAGCCTCCTCGTCGACCTGCCCAACCACGGCGACTCGGACTGGACAGACGAGTTCAGCTACGTGGACATGGCCGACTCCGTGGCCGCAATGATCACCGCGGTGACTGATCCCGATGATCTGCCCGTGCACCTGGTCGGTCATTCCCTGGGCGGCAAGGTCGCCATGATCCTGGCCCTGCGCCACCCGAAACTCATCGACCACCTCGTCGTCGTCGACATCGCCCCCACTGCAGGCGGGTCCCTCGGCGTCTTCGAGCATCTGCTCTCGAGCCTCGCCGAACTCGATCTCAACGAGATCGAGTCGCGCGCCGCCGCCGATGAAGCCCTGCAGGAGAAGATCCCAGAGGACACGATCAGGGGATTCCTGCTGCAGAACCTGCGCACCACCTCGGCGGGGTACGCCTGGCAGCCCAACCTCACCCTGCTTCATGAGAGCCTGCCCGCGATCGGAGGCTTCCCCGAGACGGGGGAGGCGACCTTCGACGGTCCGGTGCTCTGGATCGCCGGTGAGACATCGGACTACGTCTCCCGCGAGGATCTGCCTCTCATGCGCTCCCTCTTCCCCCGCGCGACCCTGCTCACCGTCAAGGGATCAGGCCACTGGGTCCACTCAGAAAAGCCGCAGGCGTTCGTCTCCTCCCTGCAGGCGTTCCTCGTACGCAGGTGACGCCACGAACTCACCTGGTGCGCCCCGATCTCATCTGCGACACCCCGGGATCGGGGCAGACTTGGTGAGGAATATGCTGGTGGGCAGTGGCGTTGAGCCACACAGAAGTCCAATGAGCCACACCATCACAATCTTCATGAGGAGGAACGAGTGAGCACAGCGATCCCGGCCGATACCACGGCCAAATTCGCCGACTACGCAGACGGATCACGACTGGTCAGCACCGAATGGGTGGCAGAGCATGCCGGTGAACCCGGACTGGTCATCGTCGAAAGCGACGAGGACGTCCTCCTCTATGAGACCGGGCACATCCCCGGCGCGGTGAAGGTCGACTGGCACACCGAACTCAACGACACCGTGACACGTGACTACGTCGACGGTGAGGGCTTCGCCGCCCTCATGTCCGCGAAGGGCATCTCACGTGAGGACACGATCGTCTTCTACGGCGACAAATCCAACTGGTGGGCCGCCTACGCGCTGTGGGTCTTCTCGCTGTTCGGTCACGAGGACGTCCGCCTCATGGACGGCGGCCGCTCCAAGTGGCAGGCCGAGGAACGCGAACTGTCCACGGAGAAGCCGCGCCGGGAACCGACCGAATACCCGGTCATCGACCGTGACGACTCAACTCTGCGTGCCTTCCTGCCCGAGGTCAGAGGCAGCCTGGGCAAGCGTCCCCTCATCGATGTGCGCAGCCCCGAGGAATACAGCGGAGAGCGCACCCATATGCCCGCTTATCCCGAAGAGGGTGCACTGCGCGGAGGACACATCCCCACTGCAGCATCGGTGCCATGGGCGAAGGCCGCAAACGAAGACGGCACCTTCAAATCAGCCGAGGAGCTCAAGGCCATCTACACCGACGAGGCCGGGCTCGGCACCGCCGATGAAGTCATCGCCTACTGCCGCATCGGCGAGCGTTCCAGCCACACCTGGTTCGTGCTTCAGCACCTGCTGGGCTACACCAACGTCCGTAACTACGACGGCTCCTGGACCGAATGGGGCAATGTCGTCGGCGTTCCCATCGTCACCGGGTCAGAGGCCGGCGAGGTGCCCAGCCGCTGATGACTGCCGACACAGACGCCGCGATGGCCGACAATTCCGATCTGCCGGAGAGCCTGGTCGAGATCGTCGAGGACTTCGCCGAGACCGAATCCGGTGATCGGCTGCAGCTGCTGCTCGAATTCGCCTCGGAGCTGCCCGAGCTGCCGCAGCGCTACACCGATCATCCCGAACTGCTCGAGCCGGTGCCCGAATGCCAGTCGCCGATCTTCCTCGTCACCGAGGTCGAGAACCCCGAGCAGGGCGGTGCCGCGATCGTGAAGCTGCATTTCTCAGCGCCCCCTGAGGCGCCGACGACCCGTGGCTTCGCCGGGATCCTCCACGAAGGGCTCAATGGCCAGACCGCCGAGGTGGTCCTGTCCATTCCGTCTGACCTGCCTCTGCGGCTGTCGATGACGGAGATCGTGAGCCCGTTGCGACTGCGGGGGATGAGCGGCATGCTGTCCCGGATTCAGCGTCAGACGTCCGAGAGGATCGGCAAGATCACAGGCCAGTGATCGGGAAATCGTTTGGATGCGCCGAAGTTATCGACTAGATTGTGGTTAGCCTGCCCTTAATTAGTCGATGCTAAGGAACCCTCCGATGACCGGTCTCGCCACCACCGCCTCGGCGAATCCGTCTGAGGTGAACGGCCAGAAGGCGAGTCGGGCTCTGAAGGTCAAAAGAACCGTCGGGCTCGTCGTCGCGATTCTGGCATTGATCGTCGTGGTGCTGGCATCGCTGGCCATCGGCACCCGGGACATGCCGATCTCGGAAGTTCTCGGAGCGTTCTTCAACCCCAGCGGCAGCGACGACCAGCTGGTCGTCCTCGAACTGCGCTACCCGCGGACCGTGCTCGGCATCCTCGTCGGCATGGGGCTGGGATTGGCCGGAGGGCTCATCCAGGCGCTGACCCGCAACCCTCTTGCCGATCCAGGCATCCTCGGCGTCAACGCCGGGGCCTCCTTCGCAGTGGCCGTCGGCATCGGGTTCTTCGGGATCACGTCGATCAACGGCTACATCTGGTTCGCCTTCCTCGGTGCTCTCGTGGCCACGACCGGGGTGTACATCATCGGTTCCTCGGGCAGGAACCACAGCGTCGATCCGATCCGCCTGACCTTGGCCGGAGTCGCGGTCGCCGCAGTGCTGACCGGGCTGACCAAAGGAATCCTGCTCACGAACGAACGAGCCTTCGATGCCTTCCGCGCCTGGGACGTCGGAGCCATCGCCGGCCGCGGGTTCGACACGGTCTCTGCGGTCGCCCCATTCATCATCGTCGGCATCGTACTCGCTTTGTTCTTGGCCCACTCGCTCAACGCGGTGGCACTCGGCGACGATCTGGCCGCCAGCCTCGGCACCTCGGTCAACCGCACCCGCATCATCACCATTCTCGCCGTCACCCTCCTCGCCGGCGGCGCCACCGCTGCCGCCGGGCCCATCGGCTTCATCGGGCTCATGATTCCCCACATTGCCCGTTGGATCGTCGGCCCCGACCAGAGATGGATCTTAGGCTACTCCGTCATTCTCTCGCCCATCCTGCTCCTCGTCTCCGATGTGCTCGGACGCGTGGTGATGAAACCGGGCGAACTCCAGGTCGGCGTCGTCACCGCCTTCGTCGGCGCACCGGTGCTCATCGCCCTCGTTCGCAGAAAGAAGGCGAGCGGACTGTGAAGACATCGAACGCACCGATCGGTGACGCCCCCGTGCTCGTTCCAGGACACCGCGTTCTGCCGGGGGAGCGGATCAACTTCGGTCGCCCCATGCTGCGAGTCCTCGGCTTCCGCATCGATCTGCGCGTCGTCGTCACAGCCGGGATCGTCACTCTCCTGGCCCTGGCCTGCGGATTCCTAGGGCTGCTGCTCGGCGAGTTCTCACTGACCCCCGGCGAAGTCTTCCAGGGGCTGTTCGGACAGGCCGACAGGCGCATCGTCAACACCGTCGTCGCCGAATGGCGGGCACCGCGCATCATCGCCGGAATCGTCCTCGGCGCCGGCCTGGGCATCTCGGGCGCGGTGTTCCAATCACTGACCCGCAACCCGCTGGGCAGCCCCGACATCATCGGCTTCTCCACCGGTGCCTACACCGGCGGCATCGTCACCATCATCGTCTTCGGCTCCAGCTTCATCTCCACCGCCTTCGGCGCGATCATCGGCGGCCTACTCACCGCCGTCGTGGTCTACCTTCTGACGTGGAAGGGCGGCGTCCAAGGCTTCCGACTCATCATCGTCGGCATCGCCCTGACCGCTATGCTCAACGCCTTCAACACCTGGCTGATCATGCGCGCTGACCTCGACCTCGCCATGGCCGCAGCCACTTGGGGTGCTGGAACACTCAACGGCATGGGCTGGTCGACACTGCTTCCGGCCGCCATCGGCACGGTGCTGTTGGGGCTGGGATGTGGGCTCTTCTCACGTGGTCTGGGAACCCTGGAGCTCGGCGATGACACCGCCAAGGCGCTCGGCGTGCGCAACGAACCGGTCCGCGCCGGTCTCATCCTGGTGGCCGTAGCTCTCGTCGCCGTCGTCACCGCCGCCGCGGGACCGATCGCCTTCGTCGCACTTGCCGCCCCGCAGATCGGGCGCAGAATCGCGAAATCCCAGGGCACCAGCCTGCTTTCAGCTGCGGCGGTCGGAGCACTTCTGCTCGTCGCTGCTGACCTCATCGCCCAGCATGCCTTGGGCGAGACCCAACTTCCCGTCGGAGTCGTCACCGTGTGCATCGGCGGCATCTACCTGATCTGGCTCCTCATCCAAGAAGCTCGGAAGGCACAATGAGCATCACACCTGATACGACTGACACGACGCCGGACACGACCGACACGAGGTCAACGGACACAGCAGCTTCGGCTCCGGCTCCGCTGGCCGCCCGCAATCTCGATCTCGCCTACGACCAGCGGCACGTCATCGCCGACCTCGACGTGGAGATCGCACCGGGCAAGTTCACCGTCATCGTCGGCCCCAATGCCTGCGGCAAGTCGACTCTGCTGCGGGCACTGGCCAGGCTGATGACGCCGACGAAGGGCACGGTGCTCCTCGATGGCGGAAACATCGCGAAGTTGAAGACGAAGCAGATCGCCAAGCGCTTGGGGCTCCTCCCACAGACCTCGATCGCACCCGACGGCATCACAGTGGCAGAGCTCGTGGCTCGCGGACGTCACCCACATCAGTCGTTCCTCAAACAGTGGACCGAACAGGATGAGGTCGCCGTGCTGACGGCACTGCGTGCAACGAACACCGAAGAGCTCTCCTCCCGCCAGGTCGACGAACTCTCCGGGGGCCAGCGGCAACGGGTCTGGGTCGCGATGGTCCTGGCGCAGGAGACGCCTCTGATGCTCCTCGATGAGCCCACGACGTTCTTGGATCTGGCCTTCCAGATCGACCTACTCGACCTGTTCGCTCAGCTGAATCACGAACACGGCCACACCCTTGTCGCAGTCCTACACGACCTCAACCAGGCGTGCCGCTACGCCGATGAGATCATCGCGATGAAGAACGGCGCGATCGTGGCCCAGGGTGCCCCGGCCCAGATCATCACGACAGAACTGGTTCACCAGGTCTTCGGCATCGACTGCACTGTCATCGACGACCCCGTCACCGGTGCACCCATGATCGTTCCGGGCAAGCCGAAGAAGACCTTCGCTGATCGCTGAGCCCCACTAGCTGCTGATCTCCACTACCGGCTGGTCCCCTCTAACTGCTGGTCCGATCGAAAGCACATCATGAAGAGAGCCAACATCGTCGTTGCAACTCTGGCCACGGGGGCATTGGTCCTCAGCGGCTGCTCGGCGCCTGCCTCCAGCGGCTCGTCGGGAGAGAATGAGACAGGATCGGTCACACCGGTGACGGTGGACACTCTTAAGGGTGAGGTCGAGGTTCAGGCAGACCCGAAGAACGTGGTCGCACTCAACACACCCTCGGCGGACGTCTCTGCGCAACTGGGCACGACCCCGGCTGCCGTGGCCACAAGCGTCGATCAACTCAACGCCTGGCAGCAGGGGGTTCTCGACGATGTCGCAGACGACTCTCTGGTCAGCGACACCTATGAGGTCGACGTGGAGAAGGTGGCGTCGTACGAACCTGATGTCATATTCGCCACCCCTTGGAACGTCACCGACAAAGCGGTATATGACCAGCTGTCCGATATTGCCCCGGTAGTGGTGCCGAAGTCGGAATCGACCAACCCCGACTGGGACGTCAGCGCAGAAGTCGTCGGTGAGGCTCTGGGCAAGAAGGGCGAGGTCGATGAGATCATCGCGACGACGAAGAAGTCGATGAAGACAATGGGACAAGACCTCGGTGTGGCGGGCAAGACCTATCAGGTCATCTCGCCTCGTGCCGATGGCATCTATTTCGGTAATGCTGCCCCGCTCGAGCTCGTCGGACTGGAACCGGGGCAGCATCAGACTCCCGAAGAGGTCAACAAGTTCACACTCTCGGCCGAAGAGCTGAACCAGCTCGATGCCGATTTCCTCTTCATCTGGGACATGGGCGACGACGCGAGGTCGACGGTCGAAGACAACCCCAGCTTCGACTCTCTACCCGCAGTGAAAAACGGAACCGCAAAGTTCGTAGGCGCTGACTTCACGACTGCGATCAACAGTGCCAGCCCGGCCAGCCTCGACTGGCTCATGACCGAAAGCGACATCCAAGACGTGCTGGAGAAATAGGACTCAGCTGTCCGAGGCATCTTTGGCCTGGCCGGGTGCGTAGGTCGGCTTAGGTCCTGCCCCGTGATTGGCAGGCGAGACCGTGTCCGCAGGAGACTTCGCATAGTTTGTCTTCGTGTCGCTCGTCGTCGCATTGTCCGTCTTCGTGTCCCGGACGGAGGGCTCATTGTCGTCTTTGTTTCCCGACTTCAGCAAAGCGGTGAGGCCGATAGCGATACCAGCCACGATTCCTCCCCAGACGGCGCCGAGGATGAGTGAGAAGAACGTGTTGACCAGCCAGCCGAGGAATCCGCCGACTCCGGCGACCGCGGCCACTGGCTCTTCGAGGTGGTGGACGAAATCGTAGAGGGCATGGAATCCGAGTTCGTCCGTACCGACAAGAATGATGTGTCCACCGACCCACAGCATGGCAAAGGTGCCGATGACTGATAGGCCTCCGAGGAGCTTGGGCATCGCTTTGACGAGGAACCGGCCGAACTTCTGTGTGCTCGGCTTCTCCTTCTGCGCCATGTGCAGACCGATGTCGTCCATCTTTACGATGAGGGCTACAGAACCGTAGACACCGATGGTGATCGCCAGGGCCACGACGACGAGGATGATGGCCCGTGGGAGCAGGTCCTCGCTGGCTACCTCGTTGAGGGCGATGACCATGATTTCGCAGCTGAGCACGAAGTCAGTGGTGATGGCTGAGCGGACGATCTTCTTCTCAGCGTCGCCGTCATTCTTCTTGCCGTGTTTGGATTCCTTCTTCGGTTCTTCGTGGTGTTCGATCCATCCGAACTTCTCGAAGATCTTCTCCGCGCCCTCGAAGCACAGATAGGTGCCGCCCACCATCAGCAGCGGAGTCAACAGCCAGGGGAGGAATTCGCTGAGCAGAAGGATGATCGGCAGGATGATGAGGATCTTGTTGATCAGCGAACCGAAGGCGATGCGCTTGATGATCGGCAGTTCCCGTTTCGGGTTGACGCCCTCAACGAATTTCGGCGTCACTGCCGCATCGTCGACGACTACGCCTGCGGCTTTGACTCCTGCCCGGGAAGCGCCCGCAGCGACGTCATCGAGGCTCGCCGCCGAGAGTCTGACGAGTGCCGCTACGTCATCGAGGAGCGCGAACAGACCGCCGGCCATCTAACGTCCTTCGTCGGGTTCGTCTGTATCGGCGGCTCGAGTCAGCGCGCCGAGGTGGTTGCCGCTGTGGTCGAAGACGGTGAGTACGTCACCTTCGGCCTCAACCCGGTGAACCCGTCCTACCCAGGCTTCCATCCCCATGACGGCACGCTGTGTGGTGGCGAAGGGTTTGACGACCGCTCCTGGCTCCTCCGCTCCCCAAGTGGTCGAGATCCGATTTCCGCCATCGCTGCCGGTCAACGTTCCGTCCTCCTCGAATTGGAGGAACGCTGAGGACCCATCCTTTGTGCTGATCCACTTGCCGTTGACTGGATTGCTCATTTGTCTTCCTTCTCCAGTCCGCCGACGACCTTCCCGCTGGCGTCGGAGATCTTCATGACGTTGCCTTCGACAGTTGCCGACGATGCTTTGGACAGCCATGTGTCCACGCCCGCACATGCTTTCTGGGTCGTGGTGAATGAGGAGATGAGGATTTTGTCCCCATCGACTTCCCACGTTGTCTTGATTGCGTTGCAGCCATCGGTTCCCTCTACCTGTCCGTCTTCGGAGAACTCAAGATATGGATCTCCAGCTTCAGGAGAGGTCCATTTTCCGGTGGGATCAAGGGCCGCAGAATCGGCCGATTCAGAGGGCGTGTTGGATTCTGTGGGTGCGGAGCTGGTCGGTTCGCTGGGCTCGGAGCCTGTCCCGCACGCGGCAAGAGGCAGGATGAGGCCGAGAACAGCAACTCCGATCACACGTCTGAACGTAGCTGAAGGTCTGTTGTCAGTGAGGTTGAGCATGCACCGATCATAACGGCCAGCCTTGAGCGCATCATGGAGAATATGGCGAGTTGGGTGTCAATTCAGGTTTTGTAAGTTGTGTTCACCAGCAACACCCATTGTGCTTGCTTCCCATCGTTGCCAAACCGTAACCTTTCATGTGGTTGAAAGACTGTTCTCAGAAACGTCCGCTCGAATGTTGGGTCGAAGAGAGCACAGGCAAACGCAACAGTGAATCCGATCAAGGGAACCTAAGAGTATGCAGAAGAAACTCGTTCAGAGTTCGCTGGCACTGACCGCCGCCGCGGCGCTCGGTCTCGGCAGTGCGTTCGTCGCATCCCCTGCCATGGCCGACAACGGCCCGCAGAAGCTGGATGTGCAGAACGACGCGCAGGTGCAGAAGGCACTGTCCGGCGTCGAGGGTGTCAATGCCTACGGTGCCAAGGGTGGAAAGCTCAACCTCGGTGTTGAGAAGAAGACCGACGAAATCAAGGACCTCGAGAAGAAGTTCGACAACGTCAACATTGTCGACGGCATCAAGGAACTCAAGCCTTACGCCAAGAAGGACCTTGTCGGCGGGGCTGGCTACCAGGCCAACACACCTGCAGGCAGCGGCGTTTGCTCCACCGGCTTCTCCGGCTGGGACGGCGATGGTAACCCTGTCGTGCTGACCGCAGGACACTGCTCGAAGGTCATTGAAGACACCGGCGAGATCAACGGTGATTCGAAAATCGGCGAAACTGAGAAGCCTTCCATCGCAGAAGCCAATGGCGGCGAAGGATTCAAGCCATCTGGCCTCGGTGTCGTGGGCGAGTGGGGCTACCACAGCTACGGCAGCGGCGATCTCCTCGAGGGACCCAGCGATGACTGGACCGAGCCGAAGCCCACCGACATCGACTTCGCTGTGATCAACGTTGACAAGGAAAAGTACAACGTCAAGAACGGCGTCACCGACTGGTCGAGTGCAGACTCCGACGACCTGTCGACGAGCCTCGCCACCGACATTGCAAAGGTTGGCGCACACAAGGAAACCACCGTTGAGAAGTCCGGCCGTACGACCGGTCTGACCGAAGGCGACGTCATTCCGTTCGAAGAGTACCCATTTGAGTACTCGAACGTGGGTGGGCGTTGGGTTCACGGCTTCGGTGTGACTTCACCTGAGTCCGATCCGTTCTCGCAGCCGGGCGACTCCGGCGGCGCCGTCTTCCAGGGCGACACCGCTGTCGGTGTCATCTCCGGAGGCGGACCTGCAGCTGATGGCTCCCAGTTCGGCTGGGTTGCCGACCTCGACTACTCGCTCGAGCAGTCCGGTGTCGACTTCCAGGTTGAGAAGCCAGGCGACGAGACCCCTGAGGCTCCGGCAGCACCCAAGGCTGAAGACCAGACCATCGAGCCCACGGGCGATGTGACCGGTAAGGCCGAGGCTGGCGCCGAGGTTGAGGTCAAGTGGGAAGCCGCTAAGGGCACCCAGGCCGCTGAAGACGGATCCGAGACGGTCAAGGCCGACAAGGACGGCAACTTCACAGTCGAGGGCCCCAAGGCCGAGGGTGAATACGACTTCACTGCAACTGCCACTGTGGAGGGACAGGAATCCGAGCCTGTCGAATTCCAGGTCACAGTTGAAAAGGAAGAGACCGAGACTCCTGCTCCAGCCGAGCGTGAGATCAACGTTGACCCCAAGGAAATCGCCGCTTCTGACTTCGTGAAGGAAGACAAGGGCGTGACCGTCACGGTCAAGGGCTTCGACGAGGGAGAGAAGGTGTCTCTCAAGGTGGCTTCCGGTCCTGAGAACGTCGAAGGCATCACCCTCGATGAGACCGCAAATGAGAACGGTGCAGCTGCCTTCTCGATCTACGGCACGAGCGAAGCCGATCCTTCGGTCTACCTCGGCAAGTACGACGTGAACGTCACCGGAGCCAACGACACCGATGAAGAGAAGGCTCTTGCCGGTTCCTTCAACGTTGTCGAAGATGAAGACGGCAACGGCGGCGGAAACGACGGCGGCGATGACGGTAACAGTGATGACGACGGCAATGGTGACGGTGGAGACGGTGGATCCGATCTGCCTCGCACCGGTGCTGAACTGACCGGCCTTGCTGCCGGTGCCGGACTCCTCGTTGTTGGTGGAGCTGCAGTCGTTCTGACTATGCGTCGGAACAAGAAGAACTGAATATGACTCACACGGTCAGCACATGATCGTCTGAGAGTTCACTCGAGCGCCCCTGGTCTACGGACCGGGGGCGCTCGAGTGTCTGTGGCTAGACCGAGGAATCTGGTGAGAACGAGCCGCCCAGTGGCTCAGCAAATCATTTCAGCAACATCTGTTGTTTCGTTCATTTAGTTCACAGTTTGTTGTCTACTTTCTTGGTAGTCGCTGTATGCAGGTCGTAACCTTATCGTGACCAAGGTCATCAAGTTGTGATATTGCAACCTCCTGATAAGAGAAACGGAAACGTATGCAGAAGAAACTCGTGCAGAGTTCGCTGGCACTGACCGCCGCAGCGGCGCTCGGTCTCGGCAGTGCGTTCGTCGCGTCCCCTGCGCTGGCCGACGGCCCGCAGAAGCTGGATGTGCAGAACGATGTTCAGGTCCAGAAGGCACTGTCTGACATCGAAGGCGTAAATGCCTACGGCGCAAAGGGCGGAGAGCTCAATCTCGGTGTTGAGAAGAAGACCGCGGAGATGAAGGACCTCGAGAAGAAGTATGACAACGTCAACTTCACCGAGGGCATCAAGGAACTCAAGGCGTACGCTGGCAATGACGTCGTTGGTGGCGCTGGCTACACGGTCGGTGAAGCCGGCGGCGCACCGAGCGGAGTCTGCTCGACCGGATTCTCCGGGTGGGACGGCGACGGCAATCCTGTCGTACTGACCGCGGGCCACTGTTCGAAGCTCATGGACCCGGACACCGCAGTAATCACCGGTGACAGCACCGTCAACGACACCGAGCGGCCGTCGACGGCTCCCGCAAACAAATCAGAGAAATCTGAGCTGACAGGAATTGGTGTCCTTGGCAAGTGGGACTTCACCAGCTTCGGTGAGAGTGGTCAGCACGAGAACTCGGAAGATCTCGCCAACGCTCAGAGCAGCGACATCGACTTCGCGGTCATCAACGTTGACAAGTCGAAGTACGGTGTGAAGAACGGTGTGACCGATTGGTTGAGCGCTGACTCCGACGACCTGTCCACGAGCCTCGCGACTGAGATCAGCAAGGTGGGTGCTCACAAGGACGGAACGATCCAGAAGTCCGGTCGTACGACAGGCCTGACCGATGGCGACGTCTACGCCGAGTACAACGCCAAGTTCGATTTCGCTAGCATCAGTGGATACTGGGTACATGGATTCGGCGTTACCTCTCCAGAGTCTGACCCATTCTCACAGCCGGGCGACTCCGGCGGTGCAGTTTTCCAGGGTGACACTGCGGTCGGTGTCATCTCCGGCGGAGGCCCGATGGGCGACGGAAGCGGCAAACAGTTCGGTTGGGTTGCTGACCTTGACCACTCGATCGCGGAATCGGGCGTGGATTTCCAGCTCACCGATCCGAATGAAGAGCCTCCGGGCGACGATGACGCGGATGCTGATGCAGGCGCGGATGCCAAGGACGCTGACGCAGATGCTGGTGCGGACGCCAAGGATGCAGATGCGGCAGCCGCTGCCGACGGTGACGACGCAAACGCTGACGCGGATGCCGACGCTCCGGAAGCACCCGATGCCCCAGTCGTCGAAGACCAGAAGGTTGACGAAGGCGGACAGATCACCGGTAAGACCGAAGCCAATGCCAAGGTCGAGCTGAACTGGAAGCCCGCGTCCGGTACTCAGAAGGCTGTCGCGGTACACGCTGCACCCGAAGGTTCTGTGACAGTCACGGCTGACGCCGAGGGCAACTTCACGGCAGAAGCACCTTCGGAAACCGGTACGTACGATTACACCGCTACCGCTACCACTGACGCCGGTACCTCGAAGGCAACCTCGTTCACCGTGACCGTGGAAGCTGCTGCTGACGAAGCAGACGCCGACACCGACGGTGCAACCGCCGATGCCGATGCAGGTGCAGAAGCCGATGCTGGTGCTGAAGCCGACGCTGGTGCAGAGGCTGACGCTGGCGCAGCTGCAGACGCTAAGAATGCAGAATCCAACGCTGATTCCGACGGATCGAAGGACGGCGAGGCACCGGCCGAGCGCAAGATCTCCATCGAGCCCAAGGAAGTTGCTGCTTCTGACTTCGTGAAGAAGGACAAGGGTGTGCAGATCACGGTCGAGGGCTTCGAAGAGGGCGAAAAGGTCTCTCTCGAGGTTGTCGCCGGTCCGGAAAATGTTGAGGGCATCACTCTCGACGAGACTGCGAACGAAAACGGTGTCGCCGCCTTCTCGATCTACGGAACCAACGCATCCGATCCTTCGGCCTACCTGGGCAAGTACGACGTGCAGGTGACCGGAGCCAACGACACGGATGAAGAGAAGGCTCTTGCCGGCTCGTTCACCGTAGTTGCCGATGAAGATGGCAACGGCGGCGGAAGCGACGACGGTGACGGTGGAGACGGTGGATCTGATCTGCCTCGCACCGGTGCTGAACTGACCGGCCTTGCTGCCGGTGCCGGACTCCTCGTTGTTGGTGGAGGCGCAGTTGTCCTGACCATGCGTCGGAACAAGAAGAACTGAACATAGCTCACCCGATCAGCCAGTGATCGTCTGAGAGTTCATAAGAGTGCCCCTGGTCTTCCGATCAGGGGCACTCGTCTCATGGTCAGAACTACCGCGTCAAGGCACGCATGGCGATATTGTCATCGCGAGTATTGCCTTCGAACCGATCGACGTCCATGGTCATGAACACATGATCAGTGACGGTCCGCAAGCACTCGGTGCCGAGTCCCTGCCCGCGACGCTCCGTTGCCAACCGCAGGTCGAACATAGGTGTGTCTTCAGTGAGGTCTTCGAGTCGCACTATGCCGAGGTTGCCCAACTGTTCATGCTGGAGCCAGAAAGTGTCGTAGTCATCACTGCGAAAAGCACCGGATTCAATCCGCTCTTCGACCCCGGCAGCAGTCCATCGCTCAGGGCGGACGTGGAAGGGAAAATCATTGCTGGTGAAGAAATCGATGAGTTCGGAACGATCGGCACCATTGGGATCGAGGCGTGACAAGGATATGCTCATGGTCACCAGGCTAACGGGATACGTGATGACAGGGGAGTGACAGCGATGGGCCTCGATGATGACCCATTCGACTACCGCATTACGAAATCCGGCATGCTCATCATTACGCGCAACGGCCGAACCGTGATGGAGCTTGGCGGCAAGAAGGCATCTGCATTGATTCCCAAGCTCGGTGCCAGCGACGAATCCGATCAGCAGCTGCTTGCGCGTGTCACCGGGAACTACCGCCGCGGCAATGAACGACAGGTCAACAAACCTCACTGACCGGACGATTGTTCAGTCCTTGGTAATGTGTGTCACATGAGTCAGAAGAATCCGGGCGAATCTTCCCTGGGCGAGTTCGCCTCCGCCATTGCAGTCAAACGCGAGTCGGATACCAGCTTCAGCGCTGAGCTCGACGGAGAGTGGAGTGTCGCCGGCGCGGTCAACGGCGGATACCTCCTCAGCATTGCCGCGCAGGCCCTGCGGAGCAACAGCCCGAAGGCTCCTGACCCTTTGGTCCTTTCGACCTACTACCTGGGCCCCAGCCAGGGCGGCCGAGCCGACATCGCGACGCGACTCATCCGCGAGGGCCGATCCAGTGCCACCTTCGCCGTTGATCTGTCCCAGAACGACGCACCGACGATCACCGCCCTGGCGACGATGGGCAGCCTCGCTGATCTGCCTGACGATGTCGCGACCACAGCCAGCCCACCAGAGCTGCCGGACCCGGATCAGTGCATCAGCATCGCCGAGGCACCCGGAGACTTCGTCAAGTCCGCTCCCTTGGTCAAACGTTACGATATGAGACTCGATCCCGAGACCGCCGGCTTCGCAGCTGGTCGACCCAGTGGCCGCGGTCTGCTCCAGGGTTGGATCCGCTTGGCTGACGGGACCGAACCAGACTCGCTGGCGCTGCTGGCATTCCTTGACGCGTTCCCGCCGGTGATGTTCGATCTGGGCCGCTTCAACTGGGCCCCGACCATGGAGCTCACCGCTCATCTTCGTGCCGTTCCAGCTCCAGGCTGGATCAGGGCGAAGCTGTACACGCGTAACATCGCCGGCGGCATGTTCGAAGAAGATTGTGAGCTCTGGGACTCCGCCGGCCGATTGGTCGCCCAGTCCCGGCAGCTGGCACGACAGCCGCGAGGTTGAGAGCTGAAGTATGTCGGGAGGCCCGCGCCGAGTCACAACCTGCGTCTAGAGTGTGAGGTCAAACTGACATCACTACGAAAGGACCACCAGCCATGGCGTCTCTGTCCTCGCTGAGCATCACCTTCGACTGCAAAGACGTCGAAGCCCAGTCGGTATTCTGGGCCGAACTCCTCAAAGCCGAACTCGATGACGGCGCGAACGAATTCGTCGCCAGCATCGGCGGCGTCCACAGTGGCGAATCGACGACTCCCGGCATGCTCTTCCTCAAGGTCGAGGAACGCGGCGAGGGAAAGAACCCCTTGCACATCGATCTCGATGACCCGAACTATCCCGCCGATGTCGACCGTGCGGTGGCATTGGGGGCCGAGAAAGTTGAATCGTTTGCCGAGTTCGGCATCGAATGGACCACGCTGAAAGACCCCGAAGGAAATGTCTTCGACATCGGTCGGAAGACACCGAACGAACAGGGCGAAATATGAGCATGAGCCCGCGGCCAACAGACCCGACCGAAGCACCGAACGAGCGTCAGGGGCTGGAAGAGTTCCTCGACTACTATCGTGCGGTGCTGCGCAGAAAGGTCGAAGGGCTGGCCTCGGCCGACCTCAACCGTCGGGTCGGTGCATCGCCGCTGACGCTGGGCGGGATCATCAAGCACCTCAGCCTGGTCGAAGAATCATGGTTCGTCGAGGACATCCTGGACCAGGAGCTTTCTGAACCGTGGGCGAGCATTGACTGGAAGGCCGATCCTGACTGGGACTTCGAGAGCGCAGCCGAGGACACGCCCGATTACCTGCTGAGTCTGCATGACAGGGCCTGTGACCAGTCGCGGGAAATCCTCGCTGGCATCGATGACTTGGATACGCTCATGGCACGTAAACCGTCCTCGGGCGAGCGGTTCAACGTTCGGTGGGTGCTCATCCATATGATCGAGGAATACGCTCGACACGTAGGCCACGCCGATCTCATCCGCGAAAGCATCGACGGAGCCACCGGAGACTAGGACACCACGACGGTGACATGGAGTCTATTGTTGGCACCTGGGAGTGTGAGTCTCGTAGGCTGTAGGAACTATGAATAACTCCAGCTCCGAGGGGCCCTCTTACGTGAAGACCACCCGTTCCAAAGCTCTGATTCCCCTCGATCTGCTCCGCGGTTTCCTGATCGGCTCTGCCGAGCTCGTCCCCGGGGTCTCCGGCGGAACGATCGCTCTCGTGACCGGAGTCTACGACCAGCTCATCGACTCGGCTGCCCATGTGGTCAAGGCGGCGAAGACTGTGATCACCGGCCCTGACCGGCGGAGCGGTGCCCTCGCAGAACTGCGCCGCACAGACTGGTTCCTCGTCATCCCAGTCCTCCTGGGCATGGCGGCAGCAGTCCTCAGCATCGCTGGAGTGATGGAAGGCTTCGTCACAGCCAACCCAGAACTTGCCAAGGGGCTGTTCTTCGGACTCGTCGCAGCCAGCATTTCCGTCCCATTGCGCATGCTGCCGGCGCGCAGCGGGCAATCTCTGCTGCTGGGTATTCTCGTCTTTCTCGCCGCTGCGGCTCTCGCCTTCTGGATGACCGGACTGGCAGGAGGTTCCGACGTTGAGAACCCACCACTCATTGCGGTCTTCTTCGTCGCCTCAATCGCCATCTGCGCTCTGGTCGTTCCCGGCGTATCGGGATCGTTCTTCCTCCTCGCAGTCGGCCTCTACGCCACCACTCTGCGCGCGGTCGACGACCGCGACCTCGTCTACATCGCTGTATTCGGACTCGGCGCGATCCTCGGCCTGGCACTGTTCGTCAACATCCTGCGCTACTTACTGCACAATCACCGATGGTGGACTCTGGTCGCGATGGCTGGTCTGATGCTCGGCTCCCTGAGAGCCCTGTGGCCGTGGCAATCCGATGCGGAAGCCGGGGGTCTGCTCGCGCCCTTCGACCCGATCGCTGCCCCGATCATTCTCGCCGTCATCGGTGCGGCAATCGTGGTTGTCCTCATCGTCATCGAGTCCAAGTTCGCGTCGAAGACTGCCAAGGAGAACCTCGTCGAACAGTAGAGGCAACATAGGTTGTGCAGATTTCGCTCAGGATTTGCTCAGGGTCGTCGAAATTCAGATTAGAGTGGGAGATCTGAATCACAACGACATCTGGAGACTTATGCGCTTGCGAAGCTTGGCCTCGTCCACGTTGGCATTGACACTCATCGTTGCTGGCCCGGCAGCCGCCTCGGCGACGGGGCTGGGCAGCGGGCCTCCGGACGAGGAACAGGCAGCGGCCACGGGCGAACTCACCATGTTGGCGACGACCGATGTCCACGGTCACGTCCTCAACTGGGACTACTTCGCCAATGCGCCCTACCCCGTCGGGGAAGAACTCGGCATGTCGCGCGCCTCCACTCTGATCAAGGGTGTCAAAGAGGTCAAGGGCGAGGATTCGGTGCTCCTCGTTGACAACGGTGACACGATCCAGGGCACCCCATTGACGTACTACTACGCGCAGCAGGAACGCATCACCGAAACCGGTGAGACGCACCCGATGGCCAAAACCTACAACCACGTCGGCTATGACGCACAGGTCGTGGGCAACCACGAGTTCAACTACGGACTCGGCCTGCTCGCCAAATACAAGGAGCAGGTCAACTTCCCCGTCCTGGGCGCGAACGTCATCAATGACGACGACGATCAGCCCCACCTCGATCCCTACACCCTCGTGGAGAAGAACGTCTCCGGTCAGGAGATCACCATCGGTGTGCTGGGCGTGACGACCCCAGGCAGCCGGATCTGGGACAAGAACAAACTCTCCGGCAAGGTCCACTTCGATGACCCCGTCGAGACTGCGAAGAAGTACGTCCCGGAGATGAAGGACGCCGGGGCAGACATCGTCGTCGTACTCTCCCACTCCGGCAAGGATCCCGAAGGCCAGACCTGGGACCCCTCGAAGCTGCAGGAGAACATCAGCACCTCTGTCGCGAAGGTTCCCGGGGTCGATGTGCTCGTCGCCGGACACACCCACCAGGATGAGCCGAGCCAGGTCGTGTCACGCGAAGACGGGACAAAGGCGCTCATCACCCAGCCCAACTACTGGGCGCGGTCCGTCTCCGAGGTGGACCTGCCCATCAATCTCGAAGACATGGGGATCGACTGGGGGAGTGCTGAACCCGAAGCCACACCGCTTGCCACGCAGGGTGATGTCGCTGAGGATCCGGAGATCAAAGATCTCATCGATTCTCAGCATAAGAAGACCGTCGACTACGTCAACACGAAGATCGGCTCGGTGACCGAGACGATGAGCGCAGAGTCCTCGTACTATGAGGACACTGCGATCCTCGACTTCATCTCAAAGGTGCAGTCCGAGACGGTAGAGACCGCGTTGGCAGACACCGAATACAAAGACGTGCCCGTCATCTCGCAGGCCTCGCCATTCAGCCGCACAGCGAAGTTCCCTGCCGGAGACATCACCATCCGCGATGTCGCCGGACTCTACGTCTTCGACAACACCCTCGGCGGAGTCGAAATTAACGGTTCACAACTGCGCGACTACCTCGAGTTCTCCGCCCGCTACTTCAAACAGACAGAAGAAGGCGCAGACTTCGACCCGGTCAATGGAACCAACGCCATCGACGAGGGCCTCGACCGGCCGATTCCCGACTACAACTACGACGCGCTCTCGGGCATCGACTACGACATCAACGTGTCCAAACCGGTCGGCGAACGCATTGAGAACCTGACCGACAAAGAGGGCAATACCGTCGGCGATGACGACACATTCATCCTCGCGATCAACAACTACCGTCAGTCCGGAGGCGGCGACTACCCGGTCGGAGACCTGAAAGAGGTCTACAACGAACAGGTCGAGGTCCGTCAGGCCCTCATCGACTGGGTCAAAGACAACGAGATTGTCGATCCCACGGACTTCTACGATGAGAACTGGCAGGTCGTCACGACCACGCAGGACCCAGGCGACGATGACGAAGCGTCATCCGAGGCCGCGGCACAGACCGAAGCTGATGCCCAGGCAGAGGCGGACGGGACTTCCGACGGTGGCAACGCCGATGGAGCAGACAGCACGGACAGCGCCAACGGCGACGAAGACGCAGCCGCCAACGACGGTGCGAATTCTGCGATCGACGCTGAAGCCACAGTCGACGCTGACGCCACGGTCGATGCCGACGGCGGGACCACCTCGGCGAACGGATCGGATTCTGACAGCGGCATGGACGATGCCAAGGGATCCGACTCTTCCAGCGGCAGGGGGAATGCCAATGCCGGCGGCGATCTGCCACGCACGGGCGCCGAACTGGGTGCCTCGATCGGGATTGCGGCAGCCATCATTGCACTCGGAGCAGGATTGGTCTGGTTCGCCCGCCGTGGTCGGATCTGAATGAACGATTCTCGTGTCGGTGAACTCACGTAGGGTGGGAACCGACAGCAGTGATCACGATAGAAAGCGAGCGAGAAGCATGGCGAAAACAGCATTCCAGGGCACACCGGTCAAGACTGTAGGCGAGCTCCCGGAGAAGGGCACACAGGCACCAGCATTCAGCCTCGTGGGCAACGACCTCGGCGAAGTCAACTCTGCCGACACAACGGGCAAGCGCGTTGTACTCAACATCTTCCCGAGCGTGGACACCGGTGTCTGTGCGGCCTCGGTGCGCAAGTTCAATGAACTCGCCGCGAGCCTGGAGAACACCACAGTGCTGTGTGTGTCCAATGACCTGCCCTTCGCACAGGCCCGCTTCTGCGGCGCCGAAGGCATTGAGAACGTCGTCGCCGCATCCGGGTTCCGCAGCGCCTTCGGCAAGGAGTTCGGCGTGACCATGGTCGACGGACCCCTGGCCGGACTGCTGGCCCGTTCAGTCGTCGTCCTCGACGAAAAGGGAACCGTCATCCACAAGCAGCTGGTCGACGAGATCGGCACCGAACCGGATTACGACTCGGCGGTCGCCGCACTCAGCGCCTGAGTGTGTCGGATCCGGTCGCCGCTTCGGTGCGCCGGGTGCTACATGTCGAATACCTGCACGGGCAGCGCGTATTTCACGCCTGCCCGTGTTCCGGCTTCCGAGGTGATTCCGGGGATCATGTCTGAGGGCAGTGGATGGTCGGGCAAGGCCTCGAGATAAACGGCATGAGCCTCCAACGAGCGCACGGCCCAGTCGACGTGTTCGTCGTCGAGGACCACAGCATGCGTGGGATCAGCCCCGTTGACCAACAGCTTGTCGGCCTTCCACGCTTCGAGTCCGTCGTCCTTGAGGTGGGTGAAGACCCACGGATTGTCGGCATCACGGATGGCATCGATCGTGGCGATGCCGGCCGCCCGATGGTCGACATGGTTCAGGCCCCACGGCATCTTGAGTTCCCAGTTGGTCACCATCACGGCATCAGGTTTGAATTGGCGGATCTTCTTCGCGATCGCATGCCGGAGCTCGAGGCTGGGCTCGAGAAGACCGTCTGGGAAGTCGAGGATCTCAAGATCCTCCACTCCGACGATCGTGCACGCCTGTCGCTGCTCACCTTCTCGTAGGGGAACAACCTTCTCCGGGGACATTTCACGGATTCCGGCTTCACCGCGAGTCAGGAGCAGATAGGACACGGACTTTCCCTGGTCGGTCCACTTGGCCACAGCCGCGGAGGCACCATATTCCATGTCATCGGGGTGGGCAACTATGCACAGGAGACGATTGACATCATCGTCATCGAAGATCGGAAGCTCGGTCATAGTCCAAGGCTAAGCCCCGCGCGACACTTGTGCCAGAGCAGGCGGGGGTTGCGATGGGTACGATATGAGTGGCGCTGTCGAAAGAGCGCCGCTCCACCATTCGAAAGCGGGCCCATGTATCGGCGTCTCCTCCTGGCAAGTGTGATGGTGCTGGGCCTGACCCTCTCCGGATGCTCGGCCCTGCGTGTGAGTACAGACGAGGGCGATTCGCGACCGGTCAGCGTCGGCATCGACGATGGCTCCGAAGGAGAGACTCCCCCGGAGCCCGATGCCCCTGCAATTCCTGCGGGAATGGCTCAGATGACGGTCGATCTGGGTCCCGAATGCCCGGTAAAGGTGCAGATGGCCATGGACAGCGAATGGAACGGCGACCTCGCCTACGACAGCTATCAGCTCTACAGCCGCGACAACGGCGCCATCATCACCGTCAACTGCTATGAAGCAGACGACGAAACGGCACAGAGTATCATCGATACAGCACAGGAACAGACCTTCGGGGAATCGCGATCAAGCATTCTGGAGGAGAACTCCGGGACTGTACCCGGTGGCGCGTACTGGACAGTCCACGGGCTGCTCGCCCGCCAGGAGATCCGGGCCATCGATGAAACCGAGTCCGTGCTCTACGGAGCCATTGCCGGGATCTCGGACAATGGTCGACTGTACAAAATCAGCGTCGAGATGGTCACGGTGTCAAGTGACCAAGCCACCGCCGCGCTCTTCGCGCAGATCTTGCCGACCGTCAGCTTCGCCGATCAGGTGCTGGAATCACCAACACTCTCATAAGTACGTGTGCGCAGCGCTTCTCTGCGGCGTTTGAGCAGCTCTCTGGCCGCGATCCGTCCCGCACGGGTGGCACCGACCGTTGAACTGGCCGAGCCGTATCCGACGAGGAAGATTCGTCGGTCGTTCTTCACCGACACTTCGGTTTCCATGGAGATTCCTCCATCTCGTGTGCGCAGGCGCAGCGGCGCCAAATGGTTGAGAGCGGCCCGGAATCCGGTGTTCCAGAAGATGACATCGATCTCTTCGACACGTTCATGTTCGAAGGGCTGCCATGACTCCGGCATCGCCAAGTGATCGCTTGCCGAAGGCCCAAGTCCTTCCGAGGTCGTCTGTACCTCGGCGGCTCGCCCGGGAAAGTGGACACCGTGAGGCAGCACCGCATCGAACATTCCGCGTGAGACGAGGACTCCAGAGTCGACGCCGTTTTGGAAATCCTTTCGAATGGGCAGGCCCGTGGTGCGCACGACACTGGCCGGGGCGAGTCCGGCCAAGGTCCGGGAGCGCACGGCGCGTTCGACTTCGAGGCCCCAGTTGCCGTCGAATTCTCGTGAGGTGAAGTTCGGGGGCCGACGCGTGGCCCACAGCGTATCGGTGACTTTCGCGAGTTCGAGCAGGAACTGGGTTGCCGAGATGCCACCGCCGACGACCAAAGTCCTCAAGCCTCGGAAGTCCTCGACGTCGCGGAAGTTTGCGGTGTGAAGTTGGCGGCCTTCGAACTCGGCGATGCCGGGGACGAACGGAACATAGGGATGAGTCCACGTGCCGGTCGCATTGATCAGATACCGGCTCGTGAGCTGAACACGTTCACCGTCGATCTTCGAGGTGATCTCCAGCGGTCCGGAGCCGGGGGTGGGTGACTTCACGGTGACCACCTCGGCGGGTCGGACGACGCAGAGTTCAAGCTCACGTTCGAAACGCGAGTAATAGTCGGAGACCACCGCCGAGGCGGGTATTGAGGGATCCGGTGTGCCCAGTGGGAATCCCGGGAGGTCCGCCACATGGTTCGTCGCCCCCAGTGTCAGGGAATCCCACCGTTCACGCCACGCGCCGCCAGGGCCGGCACCGGCGTCGAGGACGATGAAGTCCTTGCCGGGCACCAGTCCGTCGCGCCAGAGATAGTGAGCAGCCGAAAGGCCAGCCTGACCTGCGCCGATGATGACGATCGGCCAATGGGAGTCGACCAGCAACTCCGAAATACGGCACACCATGTGGCCATTGTTTCAGGTTCCTGGAGTTCTTGCCTTCGGACCAGTGCCGCGGATGGTCAATTGCAGTCAGGTCCCCGCGGGTTCATGTAGCAGTCCTCATCAACGAGGTAGCGGTGGAAGCGATAGACATCAATGGAGATGTCGTTGCTTGCCACGTGTGCGAAACCGTCGATGGGCAGCCATGGGCCACCGTCAACAGAGAATTCGCCTCTGAACGTCGCGGTCATGCTGACAGTCTTCGTTCCGGTCTTCTGATAGTCATGACCAATCTGCGGTTCGTCGCCTGGCCGTGGCTTCGACCCTGTCTTCGATGTCGTGCCACCGGTGTCATCGCCGAAGTCCCAATAGTACTTTTCAGGGGTGACCTTCACCGTGACTGCGTACGTCAGCAGCGTCATGTCGATGTAGCTGGTATCGGCATCCGTCCAGAAGGCAGCCGGCTTGCCGATGACGGCCCAATCCTTGGGCCAGGCATGAATCGTCGGGGCCGGAATGTCGAAGGTCTGGAACTGAGACTCAGGGATACGGGTGGGTGGCTCGGGCCTCACAGGAGCGCCGCCTCCGCCTCCGCCGCCGGGGCCAGGGCCGGGACCTGGGCCCGGAAGGTTCGCACAAATATGACCGACCTCTTCGAGGACGCAGTCGGGTAGCCCGCCACCACCACCGTCGCTCCCGCCACCACCGCCGGAGCCGCCACCACCGGACCCGCTGCCGCCTCCTCCGCCTCCGCTGTCAGATCCGCCTCCACCTCCGGGGCCAGGGGCAGGGCCGGGTGGCGGAGGCGGGCCTGGTGGTTTTACGACATCACATTTACTGGTGTCACCAATGCTGCACCCTGGCCCGGCCTGCGCCGGAGTAGAAAAGTGCAGAAGAAGCACCATTGAGACGAGACAAGCAATAACGGTCTTGAGCCAACTCAGCTCTAACACTTGCGCTCCCATAACGATTGCTTGTCAACCGTCCAGGTACCGTTATCGAATAAGATTGTGTGCTCCATTGTCACAAAACCGTCAGGATTCTTGGTTGCTTTCACTCCCGCCTGGGTTAACGACCATTGACTAGTATCTACGCAGAAATGAACAATTACGTTTGGTGAGGATTGGTCTTCCGGGGAGCCAGACACTTCGAATATCTCGACTGAAATCGGATTGATTTTGCCGTCAAATTCTGTCTGTCGGGTCTTGATAGATTCGGCCTCGTTGATGATCGAGTCAAGTGCCTGACCACTTGAATATTTAGGGAAGTCCTTCACCTTTTCGTAGTGACCTGAGTAGGCTCCATTAATTGACGTTAGGAACCCTTCGAACGCAACCAACGCCCCTTCAACGGCTTCCGTCTCTTCGGGGCTCAAATCGAGTTCGGTCTCGTATGCGGGGATCGCCGGCTGCGGATCAGTTGCAGGGGTTGCCGTGGAAGAATCCTTGGCGGGCAGTGTCGATGTCGGCGCGGCGACTGGGGAATGGTCTTCGCACCCGGAGAGCATGAGGGGCAGGGCAAGTGCCGCTGCCAACGTCAGTGCTGTCGTCGTTCGATAGCGGATACGTCTGCCATGTCCAGTCTTCATTCCACGCCTCTGTGGTCGAGAACTCCGCGCAGATGTACGAATCGCGCCTGGAATCTCTACATTATGCGAGAACTGTGACTTTGAGAACAGGCGAAGTTGAATCTGTGGATAACTTGCCCGTGAGTGGGCGGACCTACTTCTTAGCTGCTTTCGCGGCGGCCTTCTGCTGCTTTTTGAAAGCGCGGACTTCCAGCAAGGTGTCCTCATTGACCACATCGGCGATTGAACGACGGCTGTCTTCATCACCGTAGTCACCAGCTGCCTCACGCCATCCATCAGCGTTGAAATCGAACTGCTTGCCGAGGAGCGCCAGGAAGATCTTCGCTTTTTGATCGCCGAAGCCAGGCAGCTTCTTCAAGCGTTTGAGAACTTCGGGACCACTCGGGTCTCCGGATGTCCAGATGGCTGAAGTGTCGCCATCGTATTCGTCGACGATCTCCGCTGCGAGCTTCTGCACCCTTGTCGCCATCGACTTCGGGAAACGATGCACCGCCGGTTTGATCGAGAACTTCTCTAGGAACTCATCCGGGTTCATCTCAGCAATCTCGACCACATCGAGCTTGCCCAGACGCTCAGCAAGCTTCGCAGGCCCAGCGAATGCCACTTCCATCGGCACCTGCTGATCCAGCAGCATTCCCATCAGCAGGGCGAAAGGGTCATCGGCAAGTAGGGCGTCGGCCTCGGAGTTGCCGGAGAGGAAAACTGAACTCATGCGTCCATAGTGGCATGTAACCGGACCGCAAGCACCTCAGAGATACCATCGAGTCATGATCTGCCCTTGTTCTGGAATGTCGCCCGGCTCCGACTATGACGATTGCTGCCGTCCCGCCTTGGACGGACAGGCATGGCCAACGACAGCTGAGGCGCTCATGCGCTCCCGCTACACCGCATTCGCCCGCGGAAACGAAGACCATCTCTTCCGCACCTGGCACGCCAAGACCAGGCCGGCCGACATCGGGCTCGACACCGACACCACCTGGTTGGGTCTGAAGATCATCGGCACGACAGGTGGATCGGAATCCGAGGAAACGGGAACGGTGCACTTTCGCGCCACCTGCAGGGACCACATCGGCGAACACATACTTGAGGAGAACTCCTCATTCGTTCGCAGGGCCGGTCGCTGGGTCTACCTCGACGCCATCGACTGATCGGCATCACCAACGAACTGTGTCTATACTGTTGGCAGGGGCGCATCCATCGCCCAACCTCGGTCGTGATCCCAGCTCACTGACCATTCGGTGAAGGGGAGAGAATCCTCGGACGAACCTGTCACGGTGATCTCCTGACCAGGTTTCGTGCTGGGGGGTGCCCCTATATTTATTGATAGGCCCTAAACAGGGTCTGGTCGCTGGTCCTGGTATGGCTGATTTGCCCTGTCATTGATGATCCGGGGGGTGTTGCCGCCAGGAGTCCAGGACGCGCGTTGACTGCTGATAGGGGCTCGGCCCAACACTGTTGAGGTCTCGTCGTAACGTGGGTGCCAGCATCGGGTGTCATGACATACCTGCGACCACAGGTTTGGATGGTCGAGGAGGACTGTCATGAACACCGAATACGATGTCTGGTTAGGCCTCGACGTCGGCAAAACCAGCCATCACGGGTGCGGGCTGGGGCCGGCAGGTGAGCGGGTCTTCGACCACGAACTCCCGCAGGATGAGGCCGCGCTACGGGACGTGATTACGACGCTGCAGGACGAGCTCGGTCGGGTGCTCGTCATCGTTGATCAGCCCAACACAATCGGGGCGCTTGCCGTCGCGGTTGCCAGGGATTGTGGAGCCGATATCGCCTACCTTCCGGGGTTGGCGATGCGTAAGGCTGCCGATCTGTATCCGGGGCAGGCGAAGACTGATGCCCGGGATGCGTTCATCATCGCCGACACCGCCAGAACCATGCCGCACACGCTGCGATCCGTTGACCGTGAGTCTGATGTGCTGGCCAATCTCAAGGTCCTGGCCGGCACGGATGAAGACCTCGCGCACGACACTACGAGAGCGATCAACCGGCTGCGGTCCCTGTTGCTGCAGATCCATCCTGCACTGGAGCGCGTGTTCAAAGGTACGGTCCTGACCAGGACGATCGTGTTAGATCTGTTGGTTCGTTATCGCGGGCCGGCTGGGCTGCGGTCGGCTGGAAAGTCCGGGGTGAAGCGATGGGCGAAGAACCACACTCGCAAAGACCCATCGGCACTCATCGATGCCATCTTTGAGGCACTGGCCGAACAGACTGTCGTTGTGCCGGGTACCGAGGCATCGGAGTCCGTGGTCCCGCGTCATGCGTCACGGATCAAAGCACTGAAGGCCGAACGTAAAGAGATCGAGGCCGAAGCCGAGGAGTTAGCGGATTCGCTCCCTCTTCTTCAGGTCTTAACGTCTATGCCGGGAGTCGGCGTTAAGACCGCGTCCCAGATCCTCCTGGCAGCCGGAGACTTCAGCGCTTTTAGGACTCCCGGCCATTTGGCAGCGTATGCCGGTATTGCTCCGGTGACGCGACGCTCTGGGACGTCGATACGGGGCGAGTTTCCGTCGCGGGCGGGTAACAAGCGGTTGAAGAATGCGTTGTTCCATTCGGCGTGGGTGGCGTCGTGTCATGATCCGTTGTCGAAGGCTTACTACGACCGGAAACGGGCTGAGGGCAAACGCCACAACGCGGCGGTGATGTGTCTGGCTCGTCGCCGGTTGAACGTCCTGTTCGCGATGGTTAAGCATGGGGCCTTCTACGAGACAAAGACCCCGGCTGCTGCTTGACAATGAATGTAACGGGGGACTTGGTTGTTGAGGATCAGACGCCATGACCAAGCACAAAGACTTCAAACGCCTCGTTCGCCAGCGCATGAGCTCAACTGGGGAGAACTTCACCTCCGCCCGCGTTGCACTGCTGGAAGGCCGAGTCCACGAGCATCAGAGCCACAACGCATCACCGCCGACAGATCCCAAGGCAGATGCCTTCAGGGCCAAAACGTTGAGAACGTTCATGAGCGATGGCCGCCTGGTGTCCATCCCTTCGAAGCGCAAGGCCCTCGTTGTCATCCTGTTGGAGATCCTCAGAGTGTTCGAAACCGACCGGATCTACCGCGAGAAGGACGTCAACTCAATCCTCGAAGCCTTCCATCCGGATTTCGCACGACTGCGTCGAGAACTCATCGACTACAGATACCTGAGTCGCGATGCGCACACCGGTCAGTACTGGGTGAACAATTCGCTGCCTGAGCGCAGTGAACGCCTCGGCCAGGAAACAGCGGCCTTCGAGACGTTTCTGCGCTGAGTCGGCGACCACGTATCCTTGAAGCTCGGGTAAACAACGGGCATTCACTAGGAGTCTTTATGAGCCAGGCATACCACGCCGATTCGACCGATCTCAACGACAAAGAGATCCTCACATGGGACACATTCGGTACGTCGGCGAGGGAGATGGCTCAGACCATCGCAGACTCCGAATACGACCCCGAGATCGTCATCGCAATCGCCCGTGGCGGTCTGCTGCCGGCCGGTGCACTGGCCTACGCACTCGGCCTCAAGCTCTCCGACGCCATCAACGTCGAGTTCTACACCGATGTCCATGAGACTCTGCCCGATCCGATTCTCCTGGCACCGATGCTCGACATCGAGGCCATCAGAGGAAAGAAGCTGCTCGTCGTCGACGACGTCGCAGATTCAGGGCGCACCCTCGCCCTGGTCCTCGAACTGCTGAAGAAGCACGGCGCCGAAGCCCAGTCCGCAGTGATCTACGCAAAGTCAGCATCCATCATCGACCCGGACTTCGTCTGGAAGCGCACGGATCAGTGGATCGTCTTCCCCTGGTCGGCCGAGCCCCCGGTCGTCGCCTCCAAATAAGCTGCAGGCCATGATGAACGTCTGGCGGGACGTCGATGCCCCGTGCGGTCGGGTCCGAGCCTACGTCGACGGCAACGTGATCCGCGCTCGGGGCATTCGCTATGCCCGCGCGCTGCGTTTCGCCCATCCCGTCGACGAGCCGCCCGCAGACGTCATCGATGGCAGAGAGCCCGGTCCCGGAAGTCCGCAGTACCGACGCGACCCGAACGCGGGAATGACCTTCGACCAGCTCGGCGGCCTGCCCACCAGCGAAGACTGTCTGCGGGTGAGCGTGACAACTCCCGTGGACACTGGCGAAGACCGCTCAACGCTGCCTGTGCTCGTGTGGATCCACGGCGGTGCCTATGTCGCTGGAGCCGGGGATGCGGAGATCTACGATCCGCATACCCTCGTCGAGGAACAGAACATCATCGTCGTCTCGGTCACCTATCGCCTCGGTGTCCTGGGATTCTTGGGAACGGGCAAACCTGAACATTCCAATCTCGGCCTCCTCGACCAGATCTCGGCTCTGCGCTGGGTCCAGCGCAACATCGCGGCATTCGGGGGAGACCCGCACAATGTCACGATCGCAGGGCAGAGCGCCGGTGCTGACGCCTGCGCGCACCTGATGATCGCCGAGGCGACCGATGACCTCTTCCACCGCGTGATCCTGGCCTCGGCGCCACTGGGACTCGTCGGTGGCACCGAACCGATGAACTGGGCCATGGCGAAGGTCGCTGAGAAGATCGACCCCGACGCCAGTGTCGACGACATCCTCGCTGCACAGGACGAAGTGCACAGGGCGGCTTTGGTCGGTGGACTGCACGCTGGCATGTGCTTCGGTGTCCATTACGGCGACTACCCGCTGCCGGCGAAATCCGACACCGACGCAGCATGGTCAGAAGCCGCACGCAAATACGACGTGCTCATGACCCGCACCGAACGCGAGATCGCCTTCTTCGCCGGTTTCGTCCCAGCTTTCCGTCGACTCCATAATCGGCATCTGACTTCCCCGATGCTCGAATCGCTGATCTCAGGCATCACCTCGGCGGTCTACACTCGTGCAGCCAAAGAATTCTACGATCGACACCGCATGGCGGGCGGCCAAGGCACACGCCTCCTCATCGTCTCCCGCGGTGATGGCAGCTTCTTCGACGCAGCGCATTCAGGGGATCTTCCGCTGCTGTTCCCCGGCGACGTCTGGCATGACAGTTTCCTCGACTACGGAGAATCGGCACAGATCGCCGGTCCGGAGCTGCGCCGAATCTGGGGACGGTTCACCACCTCCGGGGCACTGCCGCGGGTGCCTGTGCCCGGACTCATCGACATTCTCGGGTGATCCAGCGACGCGGAAGCTCAAGGTCGCGTCAGTGCCGTGGACTATCGTGGGCCCATGGACTCACACCAGGTCTCAGCTGCCCGTCTGATCTCCCAGGGACTCGTCGATTCTGCAGGGTCGGACAACGTCACTGCGTATTCGGTAGTCCGAGATCTCGGGTGCGTCCAAGCTCAGGCACTGGGTGGTGCATTGGTCTCGATCGCGCTGCGCACAGGATCCTCGGTCGCTGCCGTACGTGAGGCGATGGAGTCCGGACACATCATCCGCACATGGACGCAGCGAGGAACGATCCACCTGGCCGCGGCCGCAGATCTCGGATGGATTCTCGGGCTGACCGGACAGCGGACCCTGAAAGCCGTGGCGAAGCGGCGTGAGGTCTTCGGCATCGACGATGCTATGGTCGACGCCGCCGCGGTGCTTGCCGAGGAGACGATCCGAGCACGCGGCCCCCTGACCCGCCAGGAGCTGCTCGATGCCTTCGCACCCCTGCACGCGGGCGAGGAATACGGTCACGAACGCTACCTCATCACCACCCTGGCCCTGCGCAACATCATCGCGCAGGGACCGATGGTCGAAGGCAAAGACGATATGAGATACGTTCTCACCGGCGACTGGATCCCGAACCCTGTCGAACTTGACGCTGAGGCCGCTCTGCACGAATGGATGCGACGCTACGTCCTCAGCCATGGGCCCGTGACGATCGATGACGCCGCACGGTGGACGGGACTGCCCAAGACGCCGGTGCGCAAAGCCATCGCCGCAGCCGTCGCCGACGGCGAGATCGTCGAGGTCAGGATCGAGGACCGAGAGCACTACCAATCGCCCGAATTGGAAGATCGCCTGCACGAAAGCCAATCACAGGCGAACGAACTCCTGCTGCTGCCCGGATTCGACGAGATCATCCTCGGTTACAAGGACCGCAGTGCCACCTTGGATCCGGCGCATGAGAAGCTCGTCGTCCCCGGCGGCAACGGCATGTTCAAGAACACCCTCATCGACGGCACCAAGGCACGGGCAACGTGGAAGCGTTCACCGCGTAAGACCGGACCACGCCTGATCATCGAGCCCTTCGACGACCAAGCTGTCGACCGTGACCGCGCCGAGGCTGTTGCCGCCTCTCATCCGGCCTTCGCCTGAGGCTGCGATGAAGGTCGGAATCCTCGCCAACCCGAAGCACGCACGAACCATGCGCGCCTACGCCCGACTCGTCGAGGTCCTCAAGCGGAAACGGATCACGTATCGCAGTGCAACAACGACACAGCAGTGGCCGGGGAGCGAGCAGACCTCGCAATTGCTTGACTGGGGTGCAGACCTCATCGTCGTGCTCGGAGGTGATGGCACACTGCGAGCCAGTGCTCCGGTGCTGGCCGCAGCGCAGGTGCCTGTGCTCATCATTCCGACCGGAACCGCGAACGTCCTGTCCAAGCACATCGGAATCCGATCGGCTGAGTATGCGCTGGAATTGGTCGAAGCGCATGTGGGATTCCAGTCGATGCTGATCCGCCACGTGCCTGTGAACGAAGCAGACTGTTTCACCTCGAGTGGTTCACGCCGTGAGCACTTCGTGTCATTGGCAGGAGTCGGGGGAGATGCGATCGCAATCTCCGGGCAGGCACAATTGCCGGCGGCCCTCAGAATGGGAATTCTCGGCTATGCCTACGGTGCCAGCCGGGCCCTCTTCGCACCATTGATCAAGGCCCGACTCATGGACCCACACTCGTCCAGCTCACAGTTGAACGGCACGACCGTGACCGAGATGTGGTCGGTGATGGCAGCGAAGACTTCACGACCTGCCGGACCAATCCCGGTGTTCGACCACGCCGAGGTGGGTGCAGATGAGTTCGAATTTCTGTCTGTAGAGCTGAGGTCGACGCAACCCGGTGACCGCCTCGGCGAATGGGCGCAGATCGGCTGGGACCGTGTGAACCGCCGACCGGCATCCCACTCCTCGATGCACTACTGGCGAGGAACCGAACTCAGCATCAGCCTTGAGACCCCGACTCAGGTCCAGCTCGACGGGGACCTCATCGGTGACTGCCGCAGGCTGGTCCTGCGGGCCGGAACAACCGTGCTGGCGGTTCTAACGCCGAGCTAGCTCAGAATTAACGCCGGACTAGCGGCGAATCAACGGCGACGGCGGGAGGTGCCGAAGATTCCGCGTGTGATCTCTCGGACCGCAGTGCGAGTGAACTGCTTGAACGCCGAGGACTGCACGACCTTGGAGAACATGCTGTCGTCCTCCTTCTGCTTCGACCCCGAAGACGACCGCGAGCCTGATCCCGACCGGGAGACCTGTGCCGAGTCCTCCGGGAACGCAATCTTGTCCGTGGCTGCCTGCTCCTCATCATGGGCCTCAGAGCCTGCCTCCAGGCGCTTTGTGAGGATCTCGCGAGCAGACTCGTTGTCGATGGCAGTGCCGTACTTCTCATGCTGCGGAGATGCCGCGACGGCGGCCTTGATCTCGTCCTCGGACATCGGTCCCATCTGCGACTCGGGTGCACGCATCCTCGTCGGAGCCACGGGCGTGGGAGCACCCTCAGGATCCATCACCGTCACGATCGCCTCCCCGATACCCAGCGAAGTGAGCAGCTCCTCGAGATCGTAGTCGGACTTCGGGAACGTCTGCACAGTCGACTTCAGCGCTTTGGCATCGTTGGGAGTATGCGCGCGCAGCTGATGCTGAATGCGCGAACCCAGCTGGGCCAGCACATCATCGGGTACGTCCTTCGGAGTCTGCGTGACGAAGAAGACGCCGACGCCCTTCGAACGGATGAGACGCACGGTCTGCGTCACCGACTGCAGAAACGCCTTTGAGGCATCGGCGAAGAGCAGGTGCGCCTCGTCGAAGAAGAACACAAGTGAGGGTTTGTCGGCATCGCCGACCTCCGGCAGATCCTGGAACAGGTCGGCCAACAGCCACATCAGGAAAGTGGAGAAGAGCGCGGGGGACTGATTGAGCTTCTGGAGCTCGAGGACCGAGACGATTCCGGCCCCGTTGTCGTCAAGGCGCAGCAGATCGGCGGTGTCGAATTCGGGTTCGCCGAAGAACACATCGCCGCCCTGAGCAGAGAGCTCGGAGATCTTTCGCAGGATGACACCGACGGTGGCCTTCGATGCCCCACCGATGTCTTCCAAGTCGGCCTTGCCCTCATCGGAGGTGAGGAAGTTCAGCACCGCGCGCAGGTCGGAGAGATCGAGCAGCGCGAGACCGGCAGTGTCGGCATAGTGGAAGACCAGTGAGAGCACCGATTCCTGGGTGTCGTTGAGCTCGAGGACCTTGGAGAGCAGGATCGGTCCGAACGAGGTGACGGTGGCCCGCAGCGGAGTTCCCAGTCCCGAATCTCCCAAGGTGTAGAACTCGGTGGGGTTGGCCGATGACCTCCACTCCTGGCCCGAGGCCTCGAGTCGCTTGTTCAGCTTCTCAGAAGCCTCGCCCGCCGCACCGATTCCCGACAGGTCACCCTTGATGTCGGACGCGAAGACGGGGACACCGGCGCGAGAGAGCTGCTCGGCCAGGACCTGCAGGGTCACCGTCTTACCGGTGCCGGTGGCGCCCGCAACGAGTCCGTGCCGGTTGAGCATCGACAGAGGGATCGAGATGGGCGTGTCCTTGTCGGGTACGTCCTCGCTCAGCGCCACACCCAGATCCAAGGTCTGCGCATCGAAGGTGTATCCGGACTTGAGTTTCTGCAGCGTCTCATTCGTCATGGTTCAATCTTTACACGGTCGCGCCGAGGCTGTGCAGGAATTCTTCGTGGATCCTCGTGTCCGTCCCGAGCTCCGGATGGAAACTGCCGCCCCAAATATTGCCCTGGCGCACCAGCACGGGCACCTCGGCGTATTCGCTGAGCACCTCAACACCGGAACCCAGATCCAGAATCTGCGGGGCCCGGATGAATGTCGCGTCGAACGCGCCGTCGAGGCCGGTGATCTGTACCGGCGCGCAGAAGGATTCCCGCTGCCTGCCGTAGGCGTTGCGAGCTACAGTCACATCAAGCCCGCCGAGGCGGTCGAAACCGTCCAACGAAGCATCCGTGAGTCGATCCGAAAGAAGAATGAGCCCGGCACACGTGCCGAAGACCGGCAGTCCAGTACTGATCTTCTCTCGGAGCGCGGGGAAGAGCTCAGTCGTGGCGGCGATGCGCACCATGGCCGACGACTCACCGCCGGGCAGGATGATGGAATCGATGTTGTCGAGGTGCTCCGGCCTGGTCACCTTGCAGGAGGTGGCCCCCAGGGAGTCGAGGACAACGAGGTGTTCTCGGAAGGCTCCCTGGAGGCTGAGGACGCCGACTCTCACCAGCCGCGCTCCGCCAGACGGTGGGGTGCTGGAACATCTGCGACGTTGATGCCGACCATCGCATCGCCGAGCCCACGAGAGGCCTTGGCCACGGCGATCGGATCGTCGAAGTGGGTGGTCGCCTCGACGATGGCCTTGGCGCGGGCCTCGGGGTTTCCGGACTTGAAGATCCCGGATCCGACGAAGACGCCGTCGGCACCCAGCTGCATCATCATCGCAGCATCCGCCGGAGTGGCGATGCCGCCGGCGACGAAGGTCACGACGGGCAGTCGGCCCAGGCCGGCGACCTGCTTGATCAGGTGGTACGGGGCCGCGTGCTCCTTGGCCGCGACGTAGAGCTCGTCCTCGCTCTTGGCACCCAGGGCTCTGATCTCGGAGTTGATGGTCCGCAGGTGGCGCATCGCCTCGGAGACGTCACCGGTGCCCGCCTCACCCTTGGAGCGGATCATCGACGCGCCCTCTGTGATGCGCCGCAGAGCCTCGCCGAGGTTGGTCGCACCACAGACGAAGGGAACCTTGAACACGGACTTGTCGATGTGATTGACGAAGTCTGCGGGGGAGAGGACCTCGGATTCGTCGATGTAGTCCACACCGAGAGTCTCGAGGATCTGCGCCTCCACGAAATGCCCGATACGGGCCTTGGCCATGACCGGGATCGACACGGCAGCGGTGATGCCGTCGATGAGGTCGGGGTCGCTCATCCGGGCCACTCCGCCCTGAGCGCGGATGTCGGCGGGCACTCGTTCGAGCGCCATGACCGCCGAGGCCCCGGCCGCCTCCGCGATGCGTGCCTGCTCTTCGTTGACGACGTCCATGATGACGCCGCCCTTGAGCATCTGGGCCAGGCCGGTGTTGAGCAGGGTCTGTGACTGTGTCATTGGTGTGCTTTCAGTTTGCGGTGAGCCCGATGGAAAGGGCGAATTGATTCGTGAGAACGGCCGTTCACCACAACACTAGATCCCTAAGTGGCTTACCAGGAGTGCCAGAAAACATGAAAAGTTTTAGGCCAGTATGATCGATGCATGTCTCCAGCTCAGCCGACGCACCCCAATGATGCCCCGCCAGACATAGCCCTGCCCCGGGCCGACGGGATCGCACTGCCCATCGACATCGACCGGGATGTGCCGACGCCGCTGCCTGATCAGCTGGTGGCGGAGATCAGGCGACTCATCGCCGCCGGAGCGGTTCGCCCCGGAGAGCCGGTGCCTGCCAGCAGGCGTCTGGCCGCCCACCTCGATGTCTCGCGTGGGACCGTCGAAACCGCGTACGCCCAACTCGTCGTCGAGGGGTTCCTCACCACGTCCGAACGCTCAGCCACACGGGTGAACCCGGAGCTGCCGAACACCGCGCGCACACGTGATCCGCGTATGCGCCCACCGCAGGTTCCACGTCGCAGACTGCGCAGCTTCGTCGACCTGCGTCCCGGCTTCGGCGGAGACAACCCGCTGCAGGAACCCGCGTTTCGCAGAGCATGGCGTGATTCGCTCGACATCGATCCGGGTCCGATCGATCCGTTGGGTCAGCCGCAGACCAGATGGGCGATCGCCGACCACCTGCGCCTGACGCGGGGGATGAGGGTGGACCCCGATGACATCATCCTCACCAGCGGATCCCGGGATGGGCTCCGCCTGCTCCTCACGACGGGAGTCGAGGGTGCGATCGGCGTCGAGAACCCCGGATTTCCGGGACTGCGTCAGGCTATGTCGGATCGCGATCTCGAGCCGATCGACACGACACAGTTGCCTGAAGGCACCGCTGGCCACCTCGGCGCGGTCGTCGTGACTCCCAACCACCAGTTCCCGCATGGGACCACCATGCCCATCGACCGACGGGTCAGACTCCTGGAATGGGCACAGGCGACCGGCGTCATCGTCATCGAAGACGACTACGACAGCGAAGCCCGCTACGCCCGCACAGTGGTGCCCACCCTCTACGATCTCGCGGTGTCCACCGACGCTCCGGCACAGGTGGTCCACATCGGCACGTTCTCAACTTTGCTGACCTCTGCCGTGTCCACCGGGTACATCATCGCCCACGGGGAGCTCGGCCGCCGATTGAGCATCATGCGCACAGCTTTGGGTCCGGCGTTCTCACCGGTCATGCAGACAGCGATCGCGTCGTATCTGAGTTCGGGAGGGCTGCGTCGCAGAATCTCGCGTGGTCGGCGCAGGCTCAGAGCCGCCGAGGCGGTCCTGGCCCAGGTCGGTTCGATTCCCGGTCTCGTCCACGAAGGTCGAACCCTCGTCATCGAGACTCGAGAGGCCGCCGCGGCACAGCTTCGCAGCGACCTTGCAGAGCGAGGGATCCTTGTGGCCTCGCTGGCAGCCGGATGGAGTGCGGACAGCGACGTCAGGCACGGTATCGTCATCGCCCACTCGAACGTCGAAGCCGCAGTGCTGCACCAGGCGTTGGAGACGGTGCAGGAGCGGTTGAGTAGGATCGGACAATGATGAAATTCGGGTTCGTCGCCGATGGCGTCTTCAAACTGCTCGTCGCGGTCGCACTCTGGGCGTATCTTCCCGCGGTCGAGTCATTCCTGCTCGCGCCCAGGTGGCTGGCGATCACGGCGATCGTCCTGCTCTTCCTCAGCGCTGCCACGGAGATCTCCTACGGCGCCCGCAAGGGTGAGAAGAGCTATGTGAAGTACCTGGCGATATTCGACTCGCTCTGGGTGGTCTCGACGATCTTCGCCGTGATCCTCGCCCTTGTCGACAGCTCGGCGGCAGGCTTCGTCTGGCTCGGCTACACGGCACTCGGCTCGTTGGCCATTGCCGTCGTGTTCACCACCGGAGCCAATGGCCCCGAGTTCGCCGAGGACGAGGCGTCCGGTGCTGCCACAAGGCGCAGCGAGTGACCGAAACCGTCTGGGACTGAGAACCCGACTGACCGAGAGTGACCCTCAGCAAGCGACCGTCAGCGGTTGAACGCGATGGCGGCGTGGTAGCCCGCGGGCAGACCTGACTCCAGGTCGAAGATCTCGACGTCGGGGTGCGGAGAACTGGGTGACGCGGCGGCGCCGATGTAGTCCATCCCAGGGTCACGTGCCAGACCAGTGCTCAGAGCCTTGAGGAAGGCTTCTTTACGGGCCCACACGCGCACGAAATCTGTTGCCAGATCGGAGGCTGCGACCTGCTCGAGTTCGGCTCGCTCCTTCGGGTGAAGCAACGCCATCGCCTCGGCGGCAACCGCATGCTCGGGCACAGCTTCGAGGTCGACTCCGATGGGATCGTCGGCGACGGCGACGAGAACCAAGCGCCTGGCTCGAGTCACGGAGAATTCGCACTCCTCGACTCGTGGTTTGCCGGCCGAGTCGAGGCGAATCTCGATGTCGGCGGGATCGCGGTCCAGGTGCGTGCCGAGGACATGACGGAGGATGACTCGACCTGCAGCCCAGGTGGCCGCGGCATCGGGTTCGAATTCCGTCGCATAATTCATCTCCTGCTTCGTCAGCGAAGAGAGATCGATGCGAGCCCATTCGGCCTCGGCGTCAGTGTCGGCGAGGACGATGGTCGAATCGAGTTGGGAGGGCAGGAGTGTGAAACCGGGGTGGGACTCCATGTATCAGCGGCCCAGAGCCTTCGAGATCTTCTTCAGTTTGCGGTTGAGCACGAAGATGCGCACGGATCCGATGATGCCGGCGATGAAGATTCCGCCGATCGCGGCGAAGAGCATGGCAACGCCGAGGGGCAGCTGGAACTGCCACCCGAAGTACTGGAAGTCGGCGGGGATGTTGTTCTGCAGGATGAAGATGAGCAGGAGCACGACGATGACGGCGCCGAGGATGAGGGATGCCCACATTCCCGCCGACATGCCGGAGCCGCCCTTGAGCTGTGCCAGTTCGGCATCCTTGCCTGCAGGAGTCGGTTCCTGGCGCTGTGTCGGTTCGGTCTGCTGCTCGGGTTCGATGCGCTGTGTCGGATCAACCTGCTGAGTCGGTGCGACCTCGCGGGTGCTGCCGGTCGCCGGATCCTCGTCGCCGAGCACGGACTGCGTCTCGGCCAGCAGCTCGTCGGGCGTCTGTGATTCGCCACGTGGGTCTTGAGTACTCATGCGCCCATCATAGTCGCTGATGGGCGCATGAGTGAGGTGTTGCGGCGTCTGACCTGAAGAAGTCAGATCAGACCTTCGCGCTCAGGGTGGAGATGATCTCATTGAGCGTCGCCGAAGGCCGCATGACCGAGTCGAGCTTGGCCTCCTCCGGGTAGTAGTAGCCACCCAGGTCGGCAGGGCTTCCCTGGACTTCGAGGAGTTCGGCCGAGATCTTGTCGGCGTTGGTCTCGAGAGCTTCGGCAACAGGCTTGATGGCCTCGGCCAGCGGCTCGTCCGTGGTCTGCTGGGCCAAGTTCTGCGCCCAGTAGAGAGTGAGGTAGAAATGGCTGCCGCGGTTGTCGATCTCGCCGACCTTGCGTGAAGGCGACTTGTTCTCTTCAAGGAACTTGCCGGTTGCAGCATCGAGGGTGTCGGCGAGAACTCCGGCACGGGCGTTGCCGTGGACGTTGAACTCGTGGCGGAAGGATTCGGCCAAGGCGAGGAACTCACCGAGCGAATCCCAGCGGAGGTGGTTCTCCTCGACCAGCTGCTGGACGTGCTTCGGGGCCGAACCGCCGGCACCCGTCTCGAACAGGCCGCCACCGGCGATGAGCGGAACCACGGACAGCATCTTCGCCGAGGTGCCCAGTTCCAGGATCGGGAACAGGTCGGTGTTGTAGTCGCGCAGGACGTTGCCGGTCACCGAGATGGTGTCCTTGCCCTGGCGAATGCGATCAATCGAGAACTGAGTCGCCTCGACCGGGTTCATGATGCGGATGTCGAGGCCCTCGGTGTCGTGGTCGCCGAGGTACGCCTCGACCTTGGCCCGCAGGTTGCGGTCGTGGGCGCGGGTCTCGTCGAGCCAGAACACGGCTGGGGTCTCGGAGAGGCGGGCACGGGTGACGGCAAGCTTGACCCAGTCACGGACCGGGATGTCCTTGGTCTGGCAGGCACGCCAGATGTCACCGGCGGCGACATTATGGGACAGAATGACCTCACCGACGGAGTTGACGACCTCGACGACGCCGTCCTGGGCGATCTCGAAGGTCTTGTCGTGGCTGCCGTATTCTTCGGCCTTCTGGGCCATGAGTCCGACGTTGGGAACGGTGCCCATCGTGGTCGGATCGAAGGCGCCGTTGGCACGGCAGTCCTCGATCACGGTCTGGTAGACACCGGCGTAGGAGGAGTCGGGGATGACGGCCAGGGCGTCCTGGGTCGCGTCGTCCTTGTTCCACATCTTGCCGCCCACGCGGATCATCGCCGGCATTGAGGCATCGACGATGACGTCGGAGGGCACGTGCAGGTTGGTGATTCCCTTATCGGAATTCACCATCGCCAGGGAGGGGCCTTCGGCGATGCCCTTCTCGATACCGGCCTTGACGCCGTCGGCCACATCGGCTGGGAGAGCGTCGAGCCCGCCGAGGATGGCAGCCAGTCCGTTGTCAGAGGTCAGACCCGCCTCGGCGAGGGCTACACCGTATTCGGCGTAGACCTCGGGGAAGAACGCCTCGATGACGTGACCGAAGAGGATCGGGTCGGAGACCTTCATCATGGTGGCCTTGAGGTGGACGGAGAACAGGATGCCCTCGTCCTTGGCCCATGCGATCTGGGCCTTGAGGAACTTGTGGAGCTCAGCCACATCCATCTTGGTGGCGTCGATGACCTCGTCGGCGAGGACCGGCAGCGACTCCTTGAGCACGACGGTCTCGCCGGAGGCGGGACGCAGACGGATCTGCAGGGTGTCATCGGCAGGGATGACAACGGACTTCTCATTGTCACGGAAGTCACCGGCGGCCATGGTGGCGACATTGGTCTTCGAGTCAGAGGACCACTCACCCATCGAATGAGGGTGGGCCTTCGCGAAGTTCTTCACTGCCTGTGGGGCGCGACGATCGGAGTTGCCCTCACGCAGGACCGGGTTGACTGCTGAGCCCTTGGCCTTGTCATAGCGAGCCTTGGCATCGCGCTCATCATCGGTCGACGGCTCGTCCGGGTAGTCGGGCAGTTCGTAGCCCTGGGACTGGAGTTCGGCGATGGTGGCCTTGAGCTGGGGGACGGAAGCCGAGATGTTGGGCAGCTTGATGATGTTGGCTTCTGGCTTCTTGGCCAGATCGCCCAGCTCTGCCAGGGAATCAGCGACCTGCTGGTCCGCAGGAAGCCGATCGGTGAACTGTGCCAGTACACGCGCGGCCAGGGAGATGTCTCGGGTCTCGACCTCGACGCCCGCCGAGGTGGCGAAGGCTTCGATGATCGGCTTGAGCGAGTACGTCGCCAGAAGAGGCGCTTCATCGGTGCGCGTATAAATGATTTTGGCCATGGTGATGGACTACTCCACATCGTCTTGGGGTTTGACCACCCCATCCTACCGTTGCCCCGGTTGTGCTCAGCTTCCCGGTAGGGTTCTGTTTCGTCACACACAACAGGACAATGATCACGAACGACTGTGAGGGGACGACGGTGGCCAAGCTCTACTTCCGTTACGGGGCGATGAATTCCGGAAAATCGACCGCCCTGCTGCAGGCCGCCTTCAACTACGAGGAACGCGGCCAGCGAGTGCTGCTGGCCAAACCCCACATCGATACGAAGGGCGCCGGCGAGATCGTCTCCCGCCTCGGTGTGACCAGAGAAGTCGACTTCCTCATCCCCGCAGGCTCCGACGTTGAGACCATCTACCGTGAGCACGCTGACTACGTCGATCACGATGCTCTGCTCGAATCCATCGACACGCCTAAGGCCCGCGTGGCCTGCCTGCTCATCGACGAAGCTCAGTTCCTCGAACCGCTCCAGGTCGATTCGCTCATGCGCATCGCCACCAACGCCTCGGTGCCGGTGATGTGCTACGGGATCAGGACCGATTTCCGCACCAAGGCCTTTCCCGGCTCTGCCCGACTGCTTGAGATTGCTCACACCTTGGAAGAGCTCAAGACAATCTGCCGCTGCGGACGCAAGGCGATGTTCAACGGACGGCTCGTCGACGGCCAATTCATCTTCGACGGTGACCAGGTGGCCATCGACGGCAACGCGGTGACCTACGAATCACTGTGCCCACGCTGTTATCTCCAGTACTCGGGCGGTAGGCTGAGTGCGGTGGTCTCCTGACCTTCCAACAGCACTCCTGACCTCGAACATCTCATCTGATCTCGAACCTCGCTAGGAGCACTCTTGCGCATTGCAGTCCACCCCCTCAATGACAATCCGGGTTCACCGGCCATCGTCTTCGGAAACGCCCTCGGCACCAGGGTCTCCCTCTGGGCCGCAGTCGCGGCCAGATTCGCCGATGACTACCAGATCTACCTCAGCGATCTTCCCGGTCACACACTGCCTCGAACCGATGACGGGGCGGACTTCACCGTCTCCGATCTCGCAGCAGGCCTCGTCACCAGCCTGGCTGAACTGGGCGTGGAGAAGTTCACCTACTGCGGTGTCTCGATCTCGGGCGGCATCGGACTGACGTTGGCACTCGAACACCCTGACTCGCTGACCGGTCTTGTGGCTTGTGCGACGGCGACGAAGTTCGGCACCGACGAATCCTGGGCCGAACGGATCAAGGACGTCGCCGAGGACGGCACCCGCGGCCAGCTCGACGACACCGCCGACCGGTGGTTCGCCGCCGGTTTCCTCACCGAAGACATCGCATCGGGACCGGCCATCCTCACGGACCTGGCAATGATCGATGATTCTGCCTATATCGCCTGTGCAAGGGCTGTGACGCAGTACGACGTGACTGGGCGCCTTGAGGCTGTCACCACGCCGAGCCTGTTCATCGCCGGATCACAGGATCCGGGCTGCACCCCCGAGGCCATGGCCGAGCTGGCGGCACAGGTGGCCGACTCAGCGATGGTCGTCATCCCTGATGCCGCTCATCTGCCGATGGCCGAACATCCCGACATCGTCTTCGACCACATCGAGGCGTTCTTGAGTAGGGTGTAGATGTAGTCCACAGCATCCGATCTTGCTCAATGAGGAGCGCAGATGACTCAGGAACAGCACTCACGAACCGACAACTCCGCCGAGCTCAATGAACTCTCACCGGGGGAGAGGGCACCTGGGTTGTCCAAGCAGGCGGTGCGCATTCGCTGGACCGGGTTCCTGCTCGGGCTCATCCTGTCGACCCTCGTCTACGCGATCATGCCCGACGGGGTCGAGCACGGCGCGAAGCTGACAGCTGCTGTCGCCGTGTTGATGGCTGTGTGGTGGATGACCGAGGCGCTGCCGATCGCGGCTACCTCTCTGCTGCCGCTCGTGGCCTTTCCCTTCTTCGGCACCGAGGTCGAGATGGACACCGTCGGTGCGTCCTACGGCAACCCGATCATCTTCCTTTTCCTCGGTGGATTCCTCATCGCACTGGCCATGCAACGATGGAACCTGCACCGGCGAATCGCCCTCATCACGCTGTCCGTCATGGGCAACAAGCCGGGACCGATGATCGCAGGCTTCATGGGCGCCACCGGCTTCGTCTCCATGTGGGTATCGAACACGGCGACGGCGGTGATGATGCTGCCAATCGGAATCTCCGTTCTGATGATCGTGAGCAAGGTCATCGGAGGAGCCGTCACCGACGCTTCGGGCACCGACGCCGCGGACTCAGACGACAGTCAGGACGACACCGGGCTCGACGCCGTGGTGAAGTCCAACTTCGGCACAGCACTCATGCTGGGCATCGCCTATTCGGCCTCGATCGGGTCCCTCGGCACCATTATCGGCACACCGCCGAACCTCTTCCTCGTCGGCTATCTCAAGGACAACCACGACATCTCCATCGGCTTTGCCCAGTGGATGCTCGTCGGGGTCCCTCTGGCGGCCGTGATGATGGTCATCGCCTGGTTCCTTCTGGTCAAAGTGCTGTTCAAGCCTGAGATCGATGAGATCCCTGGAGGCCGGGAACTCATCCGCGAGGAATTGCAGAAGCTCGGCCCGATGTCGACCGGGGAAAAGCTGGTGCTGGGCATGTTCGTCCTCGCCGCGGTCAGCTGGATCTCCCTGCCGCTGATCTTCGAGGAGCCACCGATCAGCGATGAGGGCATCGCGATGGTCATCGGTCTCCTCCTCTTCCTCATTCCCGGCGGAGCCAATCGTGGAGTCCGCCTCCTCGACTGGGACACTGCCGAGAAGCTGCCCTGGGGAGTGCTCCTCCTCTTCGGCGGTGGTTTGGCCCTGTCCGCGCAGTTCTCCTCCTCGGGACTGACTGAGTGGATCGGCAAGTCCACGAGCGGATTGGGAGTCCTGCCCACAGTCTTCGTCGTCGCGATCTTCGCCTTGATCATTCTGTTCCTCACAGAGCTGACCTCGAACACCGCGACCGCGGCCACCTTCGTTCCTGTCGTCGGCGGGGTGGCGCTGGGACTTGACCTCGATCCGTTGCTGCTGACGATTCCGGTGGCGCTGGCCGCGACATGCGCATTCATGCTTCCCGTCGCGACACCGCCCAACGCCGTGGCCTATGGGTCCGGGTATGTGACGGTGGCGCAGATGGTCAAAGGCGGACTGTGGCTCAATGTCATCGGATTCGTTCTCATCACAGTCACGGTGTATGTCTTGGCCGTACCAGTATTCAACATCGTGCTCTGAACGACGAGAAATCTTGGCAGACTGGTGGCATGACTCAACTCTTCTCACCCATGACAATGCGCGGAACTGAGATCGCCAACCGCATCTGGCTCGCCCCGATGTGCCAGTATTCCTGCGAGTCCGAGGACGGGATGCCCAACACCTGGCATCTCGTTCACCTGGGCGCGCGTGCCCAGGGTGGGTTCGGGCTCATCCTCACCGAGGCCTCCGCCGTCCTCCCCGAGGGACGAATCTCACCTCAAGATGCCGGCATCTGGAATGACGATCAGGCAGAAGCCTGGTCCTCGATCACTGACTTCGTCCATTCGCAGGGAAGTCGCATCGGTGTGCAGCTGGCACACGCGGGCCGCAAGGCCAGCACCTACCGTCCCTTCGAGGGCAATCCTCGGGGCAGCGTCCCCGAGTCCGAGGGCGGTTGGCCCACCCTCGGTGCCAGCGCCATCGCCTATCCCGGATACGAAGAGCCGCAGGAGATGACGAAGGACGACATCGCCGAGGTGGTCGATGCCTTCTCCGCGGCCGCTGTCCGAGCCATCGATGCCGGGTTCGACCTCGTCGAACTCCACGCCGCCCACGGCTACCTGCTCCATTCGTTCCTGTCTCCGCTGTCGAATGAACGCACGGATGAGTACGGCGGCGACCTCGCCGGACGTTCGAGAATGCTGACCGAGACCTACCAGGCCGTGCGCGCAGCAGTGGGCGAGGAGGTGCCCGTATTCGTCCGTCTCTCTGCCAGCGAATGGCGCGAAGGCGGCTTCGACATCGCCGAAGCTGTCGTTGTCTCCCGTGACCTCAAGGAACGCGGCGTCGACCTCATCGATGTCTCCTCCGGAGGCAACTTCCCGGTCAAGGTTCCCGTCGGCCCCGGCTACCAGGTGCCGCTGTCGGCAGCGATCCGCGCAGAAGGCGTGAACACCGGTAGCGTCGGCCTCATCACCGATCCGGAGCAGGCGGAGACGATCCTGGCCTCGGAACAGGCCGACGCGATCTTCCTGGCACGGGCGGCACTGCGCGAACCGGCGTGGCCGCAGAGAGCAGCCCACGATCTCGGAGTCGAACCGGGACCGTATCCACCGCAGTACACAAGAGGAGCATGGTGAACCGACAATGACGAAAACTATCGAAACCGAACACGTCGTCATCCGCAGCATCGCAGTGTCCGAGATGGCGAACAACGTCTACCTGATCACGGCCAAGGAATCAGGATCCCAGGTCCTCATCGACGCAGCCGACGATGCTGAGGCGATCAAGGATCTCATCGCCTCGGGAGCCGAGGACACCTCGGCGGACCCTGAGCTGCAGGCGATCATCACCACACACCAGCATTGGGATCACATTAGGGCACTGCCGGCCACCTCGGCGGCATTCCCCGACGCGATGACGATCGCAGGCAGCGATGATGCGGAGGCGATCACAGCGGCTGAGGGCGTGGAGATCACACGAACGGTCGACCACCTCGACGTCGGAGACTTCGGCGGCTTCGTCTTACAGGCGATCGTCCTCCGCGGTCACACGCCGGGGTCGATCGCCCTGCTGCTGCGCGACGGGGGAGAGACCATCCTCTTCTCGGGTGATTCGCTGTTCCCCGGTGGACCCGGCAAGACCTGGAGCACAGAGGGCTTCACTTCCCTGTTGGACGATCTGGAGGAGCGGGTCTTCGACCAGCTGCCCGATGAGACGAAGGTGCTGCCTGGGCATGGTGATTCCACGACGCTGGGTGAGGAACGCCCGAAGCTGGCCGAATGGCGCGAACGCGGCTGGTGATCAGTCGGAACAGCTGATCAGCTGGAACTTCTGATCAGCTGGGCAGGGCGGCGAAGCCGATGCCTGCCCAGATGATGGCGGCCACAAGCGCGGCGATGATACCGAAATTCCACGTAGTGGTGATGGTGCGTTCGCCGCGAGGGTTCGCCAGCTCCTCGTCGCTGAGGCCGGAGTAGCGGTCGAGCACGGTATCGACAGCGGGATTCGGATTGTCCATCAGCCTGCGAATGCCGTGCTCGTCCTTCTCCATCTTTTTACCCCGGCTGGCCAAGGGCCACGACGAGAAGATCTTCTCATGGGTGCGCACTCCGAGCCCGAAGTGGATATCAAACCCGTCGACGAGGTTCCAGGGGATGCGCACCGACTTCAGGGGATTGATCAGTGAGATCTCATTGTGCCCAAGTTCGACGCGAGGAAACCGGTAGAGGGCGTAGACAACTGTGATGATGGCGACCGGGATTCCCGCCACAGCCAGGCCTCGTGTTGTGAAGTCGCCGACGATGATTGAGCCCAGGCCGATCACGCAGAGCCCCGCGATGACGATGAAGAGCACCGTGGAGCTCGTAGTCCGCACGATCGTCGGCTGATTGTTCCCTGAATTGCGATCTATCTCACTGTTCACCACCTGAACATCCTATCCACTGAGACTCCGGGTTGTGTGCATGTTCCCTTGATCTCGAAACGGTAACGATTGTGAAATATGCTCAGCATGTGGACTCTGTCACACTGCCGCGTGAATTAACTTTGAGGCATTCCATGTGAAAAACATGAACGCGGTCACACTCCCGACCAGGGAGTGATCGAGCGCATCACGCCCCGGATTGTGGGCGTGGCTACACAGGCGAAACAGCCTCATGACAACAAGGAGAGAACGTGAAAAAGCGCTTCCTCGCGGCCGGAGCCTCAGTTGCCGCAGCAGCAATGGTGCTCACTGCGTGCACACCCCCCGGCGGCGGAGACGATGAGAAGTCGTCAGAGAAATCGAACCTCAATATTGGTTGGAATGAGTCCTTCCGTTCGATGAATACTCAGACAGCGAACGGTAATGCTGTCTCGAACGCCATTCTCACCTACATGATGAATGACAACTTCGGGTATTACGACGACAACCTCGAGGTGCAGGACGGTGCGCTTGGCAAGCTCGAGAAGGTCGCTGATGATCCTTTGAAGATCAAGTACACCTTCAATGATGATGCGAAATGGTCTGACGGCACCCCTGTGGACGCCGCCGACCTGGCCCTCACATGGGCAGCTACATCGTCGAACTTCAACACCGTCGATCAGAACAACAACGACGACGGTTCGGTCAAGGAGAATGATGCGAAGACTGTGTACTTCGACTCGGCCTCGATCGGTCCGAAGCTCGTGAAGGACTTCCCTGAGATTTCCGATGACGGCTCCGAAGCTACTTTTGAGTTTTCCAAGCCCTTCGCTGATTGGCAGACCGGCTTTGCCGGAATCGGCCCTAACGGGGTAGGGCTCCCTTCCCACATCGTTGCGAAGAAAGCTTTGGGAATTGACGATCCCGAAAAGGGCAAACAGGCGATACTCAAGGCGATTAAGGACAAGGACACGGAGAAACTTTCCAAGATTTCGAACACTTGGAACACCGGATTTGACTTCACCTCGATGCCCAAAGACGAAGACCTCCTCGTCCACAACGGTCCCTACAAGATGACCAAGTTCGAAGAGGGGCAGTACGTCACACTTGAACTTGACGACAAGTACACCGGCCCAACGAAGCCGAAGGTCGACACCGTCACAGTGCGTTACAACGGTGACCCAATGGCTATGGTTCAAGCAATCGAAAACGGTGAGGTTGACTTTACCCAGCCTCAGGCGACCGCCGATGTTCTGTCTGCAGCCGAAGACATCGACGGCGTCAATGTAGATTCAGCCGACGGTGCGACTTACGAACATGTGGACTTCACCTTCGACAACAAAGGCCCCTTTGACCCGGCTGCCAATGGCGGCGACGAAGAGAAGACGAAGAAGGTGCGTCAGGCGTTCCTCAAGACCCTTCCTCGCCAGGACATCGTCGATAAGATCATTAAACCGCTCAACCCGGATGCGGTAACACGTGACTCCTTCAACCAGGTTCCCGGCTCGCCGATGTATGACGAAATCATCAAAGGCAATGGGATGGAAGACCTCAAAGAGGTTGACCTGAAGGGTGCTAAGAAGCTGCTCAAGGATGCAGGTGTCGATGCTCCCAAGGTGCGCGTGATGTATGACAACACGAACTCACGCCGTCAGCAGGAGTTCCAGCTCATCAAGGAATCGGCTGAGAAGGCCGGCTTCAAGATCGAAGACGTCGGAGATGTCAACTGGGGCACTCGCCTCGGCGATGGCACTTACGATGTCTCGCTGTTCGGCTGGCAGTCCGAATCGACAGGAATTACTGACTCTGATGCGAACTACCGCACCGGGGCTCAGAACAACTACGGCGGTTACTCGAGCAAGAAGACCGACAAGATTCTTGACAAAATCGTCGGTGCGCCAGAGTCCGAACACGCCAAACTGTCAACAGAGTTGGAAAAGCAGTTGACTACTGACGCATTTGGTGCGCCGCTGTTCCAGCATCCGGAGCTTGTTATCTACCGAGACAAATTGAAGAATGCGAAATCGACCACCGTGTCGCCGACCATCTTCTGGAACTACTGGGAGTGGGAGACCAACTGATCCGCCATTGACGCGGCCGGTCTCCTCCACCCCCATCCGCTGTGGGGATCACTGTGTGGTCCCCACAGCGGCGTTTTCGGAAGATTGAAACGGACACCTAATGACAAGATTCATCCTCAGGCGACTTCTCTCGACAGCCCTCGTGCTCCTGGTCGTGACATTCGTCCTCTACCTCCTGCTCAACGTCGCCCTCGACTTCTTCTGGGATCTGCGTTCGAGCACCTCTCCCAACATCGAGGCACTCTACGAGTCCCGTCGCCGACTGCTTGACCTCGACACCCCGGCGATCGTGCGCTACTTCAAGTGGCTGGCCGGCGTGGGCGGCTGTGTGGTCGGGCAATGTGACTTCGGCATCGCTTGGAAATCCGGCCAAGAGGTCACCTCTCAGCTGCAGGGAGCGATCGCCAACACGGTCAAACTCATCACCGCTTCGACGATCGTGGCCATCGTGCTCGGAATCGCCGTCGGCATGGTCTCCGCGATTCGCCAGTACTCGGGCTTCGACTACTTCATCACCTTCGTCTCATTCCTCCTGTACTCACTGCCCGTGTTCTGGGTCGCAGTTCTGCTCAAGCAGTACGGCGCGATTGAGATCAACAACTTCATCAACGATCCGACGCTGAGCAGCTGGGTGCCGATAATCCTCGTCTGCGTTGCGCTGGGACTGTTCTGGATGGGCGCCTTGGGAGGCGGCCGCAAGCGCAGACTCATCACCTTCCTCGCAGCCACGGTCATCACCTTCGTGACGATCTACTACATCCTTGCCAGCGGTTGGCTGCAGGCGCCGAGCATCGGCATCGTGGGAGTCGTCGTCATCGGCCTCGGTGCTGCTGTGGTCATGACCTTCCTGTCGACAGGGCTGAAGAACAAGCGAGTGCTCTATGCGACGTTGGCTATGGCTGTCATCGGGGCTCTGCTGTACATGCCGCTGCAATACCTCTTCTACTACCAGGAGATGAACTGGCTGTGGATGTTCGGACTCCTGATCGTGACGATCGGTGTGGCCGTCGGCGTGGGTCTGGCGTTCCGCGGACCCGATCCCTGGGACACGGTGCGCACCACCTTCTTCACCGGCCTCATCGTCGCTGTGCTCATCTTTGCCGATCGTGTGCTGCAGGGGTGGGGCGACTACTCCAACCAGCCTGCGATCAATAACCGACCGATCGCGACGATCGGCGCATCGACGCCGAACCTTGAGGGTGACTTCTGGATAGCGAACCTGGACACGTTCACTCACCTCCTCCTGCCGTCGATCGCTCTGATCCTCATCTCCTTTGCTTCGTACACCCGCTATACGCGCGGTTCGATGCTCGAGGTCATGGGGCAGGACTATATTCGTACGGCGCGAGCCAAGGGGCTCAACGAACGAACTGTCGTCATGCGCCATGCACTGCGCAATGCTCTGCTGCCGTTGGCATCGATCATTCCCGTCGACATCATCACGATGATCGGCGGCGCCGTGATCACTGAGACGATCTTCGGCTGGAACGGCATGGGCAAACTCTTCATCGATTCGATGAGACAGTCCGAACTCGATCCGATCATGGCCTACATCCTCATCACAGGCCTGCTCGCCATCATCGCCAACCTCGTCGCGGACTTCCTCTACGCAGTCCTCGACCCCAGAATCCGAGTGAACGCATGAGTACCAATAACGACAGACAGAATGCTCTCGCCCCCGACGACGTCGGGGACAATGCGATCGAAGCCAAGGAAACCGAAGGCCTGTCTCAGGGCAAAATCGTCTTCCGGAAGTTCCTCCGCCACAAGGGCGCGATGATCAGCATCGGCGTCTTCGCCTTCGTCGCCCTCTTCGCCTTCTCCTCGGTAGGTTTTGGTCCGATACCAGGTTGGTGGATCTACAACCACACCTCCTCGGGACAGATCCTCAATCCGGGAGGTGCACCGACGTGGTCGTTCTCGAACTTCTTCTCGCTGGGAGACCATCCCTTCGGGCAGGACGACATCGGTCGTGACAACTTCGCGCGTGTAATGAAGGGCACGCAGATCTCCATCATCGTCATGGTCATCATCGGCCTGGTCTGCCTCGTCATCGGCACAATCGTCGGTGCACTGGCTGGCTACTACCGCGGGTGGATCGATTCCCTGCTGATGCGCATCACGGATGGCTTCATCATCCTGCCCGTCATCGTCATTGGTTCGATCCTCGGCAAGTTGGTCGGAGGCGCAAACGGACCACTGCTCGGATTGGCTCTGGGAGCGATCCTGTGGACCGGGCTGGCACGACTCGTGCGCGGCGACTTCATGTCATTGCGCGAACGCGAATTCGTCGATTCGGCCCGTGTGGCCGGGGCCAGTGATTTCCGGATCATGTTCAAGCACATGCTGCCCAACGCCATGGGTGTCATCATCGTCAACACCACGCTGGTGATGAGCCAGGCTATCGTGCTCGAAGCAGCCTTGAGCTATCTCGGTTTCGGCATCAGTCCACCCGGCATCTCCCTGGGTCAGCTCATCAGCGAATACCAGACGTCCTTCGCCACGCGTCCGTGGCTGTTCTGGTGGCCCGGTCTGTTCATCATCGTCATTGCTCTGTGTGTGAACTTCATCGGCGACGGTCTGCGCGACGCGTTCGACCCACGAATGAAGACCATTCCCAGCTGGAGGAAGATGAAGAAGGCCGAGCGCATGACCCAGAACAAGGTCGCGAACACGACGCAGAAAGAGGAGGCGAAGTGATGAGTGACTCCACAAGCACAGCCAAATCACCGGTCCTCGATGTCAAAGACCTGGGAGTGAATTTCTGGGTCAACGACGAATGGTGGATGGCCGCTGAGGAACTCAACTACACGGTCAACGCTGGTGAAGTGCTCGCAATCGTCGGAGAATCCGGGTCCGGCAAGTCGCAGTCGAGCATGTCACTGCTCGGCCTGCTGCCCAGCAACGGTCGGGCCACCGGCTCGGCCAAGATGGGCGGCACCGAACTCATCGGCATGCCGCCGGAGAAGATGCAGCAGATCCGAGGAAACGAGATCTCCGTCATCTTCCAGGAGCCGATGACGGCGCTCAACCCGGTCTACACGGCAGGTTTCCAGATCGTGGAGACACTGCGCGTGCACCTGGACGTCGGCCCTACTGAGGCCAAGGAGCGCGCTCTCGAACTGATGCGTCTCGTCGAGATCCCGGACCCGGAGGAGCGTTTCCACTCGTTCCCGCACCAGCTCTCGGGCGGACAGCGCCAGCGCATCATGATCGCTCAGGCTCTGGCCTGCCAGCCCAAGCTGCTCATCGCCGATGAGCCGACCACTGCCCTGGACGTCACGGTCCAGGCGGAGATCCTCAAACTCATGCGTGAGCTGAAGTCGAAGCTCGACGCCGGCATCATCCTCATCACCCACGACATGGGTGTGGTCGCCGATATGGCCGACCGCATGATCGTGATGAAGGCAGGGCGAGTCGTCGAATCTGGCAATGCGGAAGAGATCTTCTACAACCCGCAGCACCCGTACACGAAACAGCTCCTCGAGGCTGTACCGCACTTGGGTACGGGTATCGAGGGGGAGGCATTCGGCGCGGAGCTCTCCGACATCGAGGACTCTGCAGTCATCCACGAATCAGATGCAGCTCACGGCACAGCCGAGGACACAGCCGACGCCGCAGGGAGTAGCAGCGATCAGGCCGCTCATCCGCCGAGTGCGACTCTCAGCCCCTTCGTGACCGAGGGCGGAGCAGACCGAGTCTCCGGTCTGGCCGAGGCCGCAGAGGCCGCCGGGCAGCCGATGCGCGGCGACGACATCGAGATGGACTCGACGGAGACGTACTACCACCCGGGATCTCAGGCTGATTTCTCGCAGCCTTCCGCACTGCAGCTGCGCGATGCCGCGATCGAGTATCCGGCGATCGGACGGAAGAAGGCTTTCCGGGCCGCCCATCACATCAACCTGATGGTCGCTCCTGGAGAGGTTGTGGGACTGGTCGGCGAATCCGGGTCGGGCAAGACGACGATCGGTCGTGCCGCACTGGGTCTTCTGCCCACTGTCGAAGGCGATATGGTCATCAACGGCACGAGCATCAAGGGCCTGAGCAATAAGCAGCTGCGGCCCCTGCGCAAGGAAGTCGGGATCGTGTTCCAGGATCCCGGTTCCTCGCTCAACCCACGCCTGCCCGTCGGTGAGTCCATCGGCGAACCTCTGTACCTCCACGAGGGAATGAAGGGGCCGGCGCTGAGCAAGAGCGTCGAAGAGCTGCTCACCGCGGTTGAACTGCCCACATCGATGCGCAACCGCTATCCGCACGAACTCTCGGGCGGTCAGCGACAGCGGATCGGCATCGCCCGCGCACTGACGCTGCGGCCGAAGCTGCTCATCGCCGATGAGCCGACTTCGGCACTCGACGTCTCGGTCCAGGCTAAGGTCCTCGACCTGTTCGAGGGGCTGCAGCAGGAGTACGGATTCGCCTGCCTGTTCATCAGCCACGACCTGGCTGTCATCGAACGCATCGCCTCGCGTATCGCCGTGATGCGTCACGGTTTCCTCGTGGAGATCGGGAAGAGTTCCCAGGTCGTCGCCAACCCGGTCCATCCCTACACCCAGCGGCTGCTGTCCGCGGTCCCGGTCCCGGATCCACGCGAACAGCGCAAACGTCGTGAAGCCAGGGACGCCGTCCTGGAAGCCACGGCCAACGCCTGATCTCCGTTCAGCTCAGCGGCCAACGCGACCACTCGGTGGTCGCAGTGGACGGGTCGGATTCGCTTTCGAGCGGATGCTCACTCGACACTGCGGCCACCGAATGCATTCAAATTCGGATTCCTCTCAGTCGTTTTTGAACACCACCTGTCATTTCCGGTAAGTGTGTGGCCGTATAATGGTCTGTTGGGTCCGCACCGGACCAATCTCTCTAGCTCATAAGGTTCTTGATGACTGAAGCCATCACGCGTCGGGAAAACCGTCGCAACGTCGCAATCGTCGCCCACGTCGACCACGGCAAGACCACTCTGGTCGACGCCATGCTCCGCCAGACAGGTGTGTTCAGCGAACACGGTGATTTTGCTGAACGCGTCATGGACTCCGGCGACCTCGAACGCGAGAAGGGCATCACCATTCTCGCGAAGAACACCTCGGTCCTCTACAACGGACCCTCAGCCGGTGACGATCCCATCGTCATCAACGTCATCGACACGCCGGGTCACGCTGACTTCGGGGGAGAGGTCGAACGCGGCCTATCCATGGTCGACGGCGTCGTCCTCCTCGTTGACGCATCCGAGGGACCTCTGCCCCAGACCCGGTTCGTGCTGCGCAAGGCGCTGGCCGCGAAGCTGCCGGTCATCCTCCTGATCAACAAGACCGACCGTGCCGATGCTCGCATCGACGGAGTCGTCGAAGAGGCCCAGGACCTGCTCCTCGGTCTCGCCTCCGACCTCGCGGATGAAGTCCCCGATCTCGACGTCGACTCGGTGCTCGACGTGCCCACAGTCTTCGCCGCCGCCAAGGTCGGCGCCGCTTCGCTCGAACAGCCTGCCGATGGTGAGGCCCCGTCCAATCCGGACCTGGAGCCGCTGTTCAAGACGATCCTCGAGACCATTCCGGCTCCGGAGATCAACGATGACGACATCCTTCAGGCACACGTCACCAACCTCGACGCTTCTCCGTTCCTGGGTCGTCTTGCTCTGCTGCGCATCTTCGGCGGCACCCTGCGCAAGGGCCAGCAGGTCGCCTGGGCTCGTGGCGATGACATCAGCTCGGTCAAGATCACCGAACTCCTGGAGACTCAGGGCCTCGACCGGGTCCCGGCCACCGAGGCATCTGCCGGCGACATCGTCGCCGTGGCGGGCATTCCCGACATCATGATCGGTGACACGCTCACCGACTTGAACAACCCGAAGCCCCTGCCTGCGATCACCATCGACGATCCTGCGATCTCGATGACCATCGGCATCAACACCTCGCCGCTGGCGGGTCGCGAAAAGGGCACCAAGGTCACCGCGCGCATGGTCAAGGACCGCCTCGACCAGGAACTCGTCGGCAACGTGTCCCTCAAAGTCCTTCCCACCGAGCGTCCCGACGCCTGGGAAGTCCAGGGACGTGGCGAGCTCGCGCTGGCCATCCTCGTCGAGCAGATGCGTCGTGAGGGCTTCGAGCTCACCGTCGGCAAGCCGCAGGTAGTCACCAAGAAGGTTGACGGCAAGGTCCACGAGCCGTTCGAAGAGCTCCAGATCGACGTTCCTGAGGACTACCTCGGCGCCGTCACTCAGCTCCTGGCCAGCCGCAAGGGTGTCATGTCGACCATGACCAACCACGGCACCGGCTGGGTCCGGATGGAATTCACCGTCCCCGCACGTGGCCTCATCGGATTCCGCACCCGGTTCCTCACCGAGACCCGCGGAACCGGCATCGCGAACTCCTTCTCAGCCGGATACGGACCCTGGGCCGGCAACATCGAGTTCCGGACGAATGGATCCCTCGTCGCCGACCGTCCCGGCTCCGTGACCCCGTACGCGATGATCAACCTGCAGGAACGCGGCAGCTTCTTCGTTCAGCCCACCTCTGAGGTCTACACCGGCCAGATCGTCGGCGAGAACTCTCGCGCCGATGACATGGACGTCAACATCACGAAGGAGAAGAAGCTGACGAACATGCGTTCAGCCTCGGCGGACTCCTTCGAAAACCTGGTTCCGCCACGCAGACTGACACTCGAGGAAAGCCTCGAATTCGCCCGTGAGGACGAATGCGTCGAGGTCACGCCGGGTGCAGTGCGCATCCGCAAGCTGGAACTCGACCCGAAGGAACGCGCGAAGACCTACGCCAAGATGCGTAAACAGAACGCGTGATTTCGAACAGCACAGTATGACCTCGAGCGCTCAGGACCCCATGACCGTCGTACCCCGCATCCTCTTCGTGCACGCTCATCCCGACGATGAGACGATCACGACCGGAGGAACGATCGCCGCATTGGTCGGCGAGGGGGCGCAGGTCACGGTCCTGAGCGCCACACGAGGTGAGGACGGTGAGGTGATCCCCGCTGACCTCAAAGGTCTTGAGGGAAATCGGGCAGGGCTGGCCCGCGTGCGGGAATCAGAGATCGCCGAGGCGATGGCTGCCCTGGGTGTGCGCGAGCACCTGTTCCTGGGCGGCAGCGCCCACACCTTCGAAGACTCCGGCATGGAGTGGGGCGCCGATGGTCATGCCGTCGCCGCTTCGACCATGCCGGCCAATGCTCTCTGCGCGGCCGAACTGACGACCGTTGCTCGCTACATCGCCGCCGTCATCGACGAAGTCCGACCGCATGCGGTCATCACCTACGCTTCCAACGGCGGTTATGGTCACCCCGACCATGTGCGCGTCCACGAGGCCACCGTCGCTGCCGTCGACACAGCCGACTGGAGGGCCGGGCGACTCCTGTTCGTCGATGTCCCGGCTGAAGCGGCCCGAGAGACATTCGACCCGAACCAGCCGGGATTTGCCGACACCGGTTTCGCACCGGCTCAGACGATCCCGACCAAGCCGCCTGTGAGCGATATCGTCGTCGCCCAGGACATCTCTTCTGTCCTCGGCGCCAAACGTGCAGCCTTGGCAGCCCATCGCACCCAGGTGACGGTGTCCGGGGCCTTCTTCGCCCTGTCGAACGACATCGGCATGAAGATCCTCGACCACGAGTACTACTCCATCGGCGCAGGAGCCCCCATCTCTGACCTGCGGCTGCGTTCGGATCCCGCACCCCATGTGCTCACCGACCTCGACATCGACGCCTGTGAGAGACAGGATTCAGGCGCCGGAACCGCGGCTGGAGCTGCCGGCGCCGCCGCTCTTCCTCTGCGCCGCCGACGTCGGGAGCCGAAGAAGCCGGGCTTCTTCGCCTACGCCCACGCGGTCGTGCTGGCCGTACTCATCGGCTTCCTCGGCGCCATGCAGCACCTCAACGTGAGTGTGTTCGACCTGGCGGGCACCCCGGTCATTCTGCCCTGGGGGCTTGCCCTGTCCCTTCTCCTGGTGGCCTGCGGACTTTGGCACCTCAAGACGATGTACCTGAGTTCCTCGCCGATGCTCATCGCCGCATTCGTCATCGTCATCCTCTCCTATGTCCTCGGCCAGCCGACGTGGCTGCCTGGCGCGGATATCATCGTGACCGGGATGCTGCGCTCAGCAGCCTGGCTGATCGGTCCGATGCTCATCGCTGCTGTCTTCGCGTTCATCAAGGTGCGGCGGCCCGAAGCGGCCCGTTAGAATCGGGAGAACTATGCCGACTCAGACCCTGTCCCACTCCTCACCGAACCCCGGCGGTCGCCCGCAGGGTACGACGGAGACCCCGAAGCGCAAGCCGTGGCTGATCGCGCTCTTCATCATCCTCGTACTCGCGGCCATCTATCTGGTGGTCGGGTTCCTCACCGGACGAGTCCTGTCGCCTGGGACGACGGTCGCAGGCATCGATATCGGAGGCCAGTCCACCACCTCGGCCGAAGCGACTCTGCGAGAGGAGCTGGGTGAGACAGCCGGGGCGAACATCGAGCTCAAGGCGGGAAAGCCCACCGCCGAACTCGACCCGGAGAAGGCCGGAGTCAGCTTCGACATCCCGGAGACCATCAGCCGGGCCACCGGATTCACACTGGACCCGGCCATCATCTGGGACCGGCTCTTCGGCGATGACGAAATCGAACCTGTCATCAGCATCGACAACGAGTCCTTCGAAGAAGCCACCGGCAAAGTGACGAAATCCCTCGAGGTTGAACCAGTCGACGCCGAGGTCAGCTACGTCAAGGCCAAGCCGGAGATCAAAGACGGCACCAACGGTCAGACCGTCGATGCCGGACAGGTGCGTACAGCCATCGAGGATTCGTGGCTGCGCACGGAGGATGCACTGCCGGTCGCAGCGAGCAAGGTCGAACCAGACATCACCACCGCCGAGGCGAAGGACGTCGCCGACGGCTTCGCCGAAGACGCAGTGAGCAAGGATCTGACCATACGCGCGGAACCTGCGAAGGACGCCGACTCGGATGTCGATGCCGGCGATCTCACGATCAGCCCCACAACGATTGCGAAGACCCTGACCTTTGAGCCGAAAGACTCGAAGCTGGCCCCCGTCTTCGACGAAGAGGACCTGCAGAAGCGTGTCCTGTCGTCCAACAGGGACGTCGGCAAGCCGGCAAAGGACGCCAGCTTCACGATCAAGGACGGCAAGCCTGAAGTAGTGGAGTCCGAAACGGGAATCGGCATCAAAAAGGACGAACTGACCACGGCCGTCACCGACGCCATCACGGGCGAGACCGACAAGCCCACGGTCACGTTCTCCTCGGTGAAGCCGGACTTCACCACGCAGGACGCGAAGAAGGCCGACGTCTCCGATGTGATGTCAGAATTCTCAACCGGCTATTCCTCGGAGCCCAACCGCGACACCAACCTCAAAGTCGCGGCGAAGAAGGTCTCCGGCACAGTCGTTCAGCCGGGGGAGCAGTTCTCCCTCAACGAAACCATCGGGCAGCGCACCGCTGCCAACGGGTACAAGGCTGCTGGAGTCATCTCGGATGGCCAGATGAAGGAAGACTTCGGCGGGGGAGTATCCCAGGTGTCGACGACGCTGTTCAACGCGGCCTTCTTCGCCGGCTTCGAACTCGACGAACACCAGGCTCATTCGCGTTATATCTCCCGCTATCCGGAAGGTCGGGAAGCCACGCTGGACTGGTCGACCATCGACATGAAGTTCACGAACACATCGAAGCAGCCGATCGTTCTCGACATGTATCTGTCCGGCGGTGAGGTCTACGCGAAGGTATTCGGCGACAAGAAGCTCAAGGTCGGCTCGGACTCCTCGGACCGTTACAACCACAGTTCGCCCGGCTCCGTGACCGATTCGGGTCCCGAGTGCACGCCGCAGACTCCGAAGCAGGGCTGGTCGATCAAGATCACGCGGACGATGAAGGACATCGAGTCGGGCAAGACCTCGAAGGACTCATTCGTCACCGTCTACCGGCCGGTGAACAAGGTTGAGTGCAAGGACTGATCTGCGTCAGCCGCGGCTGGCGTACCATGACCGGTGTCGGACTGTGGCACCGAGTGATGTGAAGAGGTTCAACGAGGCCTCATTGCTGGCCTCCACGTCAATGAGGTAAGAGCGTACTCCTCGTTGCGACAACAGTGCGGCAGCGGCGCGGACCACAGAACGGCCTGCCCCGCGCCGACGCAGATCCGGATGGGTGACGAGGTTCGTCAGCACACCCCATTTGCTTCGCTCAACGATTCGGGCACCGGCCACCATGGACCGGCTGCCATCCGGATGGTCGGCATAGGCCGTGATGAACTGACAGGGATCGGAGGCTTCGATGAGCCCACGGAAGGCCTCATCCGATCCCGGGTCGCGCTCACTGGCCCACGCCGCATAGTGCAGGGGGCTGGGTTCCTCGCTGACGTCGATCGAGAGCCCAGGTGCGGCCGCGTCACCGGGGTGCGCGGCCCCAGCTGCCGCCTCGGCGGTGGAACCGGCCAGCAGAAACACCGGCTCAGAGGGAGAATAGCCCCGGGCCGAGAGAAGTGGTGCCAGACCTTCGCACGCCGGGGCGAGCGATTTGGAATCCTCGCTCGAATAGATCTGGATGCAGCTTGGCTTCTGGCGTGCTGAGTACCAGGCCTCGACGGCATCGAGGCTCTGCTCCCAGTCCATTCCGGTGTCAGTGACGGGAAGGCAGCTGTTGGCCCGCCTGGTCACCGATTCGGAGCTGCGCAGCAGCCAACCCTTCTGCAGCAATCCGATGTCGGCATCGATCTCGGCGCTCTCATTGCGCAGATTCTCCATGTGCAGCCAGGAGATGTCCTGAGGCAGCCACGCCGCGGCAGAGATCCTGCGCAGGTCGACGGCAGAGACGATCTCATGGGTGCGACCCGATTTCGTCGGTGCCGGCGGAACTTCGTGGACGAGCATGATCTGCTCCCGGAGTATGCGGATCGGCCCGCGTTTGGTCCCGATCTCCACCGATGTCTCATCTGCGCTGTTGACGACGCCGAGGGCATCCGAGGTCGAGTGCGTGTCACCGGGCTCGAGCGAATACCGCACGACCACTCTTTTGCCGGGCTGCAGATCGTCCACTTGTCGCCTTCCGCCGAAACGCCTTTAAGTACTGGAGCCTCCAGCCTAATCCAGGGGCCGCCGCAGTCGCTGCAGGCGTGACGGAGGACACGAATGTGAAAGCAGGATCACGTCGACCCGATGGGACCCTGCACAGTCTGAAGGCGTAGTCTTAGGCTGTATACGTGCAATCTCGTTGAGTCTTAATAGGAGTCGTACTCGTGACGTACATCATTGCCCAGCCTTGTGTCGATCTGAAAGACAAGGCCTGCGTCGACGAATGTCCGGTCGACTGCATCTATGAAGGTGAGCGCAGCCTCTACATCCACCCCGACGAATGCGTCGATTGCGGTGCCTGCGAGCCGGTCTGCCCGGTGGAGGCGATCTTCTACGAAGACGACACTCCCGAAGAGTGGTCTGAGTACTACAAAGCCAACGTCGAGTTCTTCGACGAACTCGGTTCGCCAGGTGGTGCCGCAAAGCTGGGCAACACCGGCCTGGACCACCCGATCATCTCTGCCCTGCCCCTGCAGCAGCACGACTGAGCCATGTCTTCTCGCTTCGGCCTCAACCTGCCCGACTACCCCTGGGACCGGCTCACTGAATTTCGCAATCGGGCCGCAGAGAATCCCGACGGCGCCTGTGATCTGTCCATCGGCACACCGGTCGATCCCACACCACAGGTGATCCAGTCCGCGTTGTCCGATGCCGGTGATGCCCACGGCTACCCGACGACGGCGGGTACGGATGAGCTGCGCGAAGCCATCGCCTGGTGGTATCAGAACTGGCATGGGGTCTCGGTCGATCCCGCCGCCGAGGTGCTGCCCACGATCGGTTCGAAGGAAATGGTCGCGTGGCTGCCCACCCTGCTGGGGCTGCGCCGGGCCGGCTTGGACGTGGCCTGTCCTTCGGCGGCCTACCCGACCTACGAGATGGGTGCCACGATCGCCGGCGTCGACTGCCGCCGTCTCGACGCGGCAGACATTGCCGCCGGAGCCTCCCTCGACGGGATCGGTCTGCTCTGGATCAACACCCCGGGCAATCCCACCGGGGAGGTGCTCGACACCGATACCCTCGCCGAGGTCGTCCGCCGTGCCCGCAGCGCCGGAGTCGTCCTTGCCTCAGACGAATGCTACGGACTCCTGAATTGGGAATCCGAGTCTCCCGCTCCGAGCATTCTCAATGCCGCCGGTGACGATCACAGCGGTGTCCTCAGCGTGTATTCGATGTCGAAGCAGTCGAACCTGGCCGGGTACCGTGCGGCCTTCGTGGCCGGAGACAGTCAGCTCATCGGTGATCTCACCAAGTCGCGCAAACACGCAGGCATGATCGTGCCTTTCCCCGTCCAGGCCGCGATGATCGCCGGACTGCGAGACACTGCTCACGTCATCGAGCAGAAGGAACGCTATCGGACTCGTCGGGAGCTGCTGCGCAGCGGACTCGAAGCCTACGGATTCCGCATCGATCACTCCAGTGCGGGTCTCTATCTGTGGTCGAGCGCCGATGTCAACTGTTGGGACTCGCTGTCGAAACTGGCAGAAATCGGCATCATCGCCGGTCCTGGCGAATTCTATGGTGAGGCCGCCACCGATCATGTGCGCATCGCCCTGACTGCAAGCGATGAGCGTATTCGCGCCGCCGCTCAGCGGTTGCACAGAGCGGCTGGCTGAGCCGTCCGGCGGCCAGAAGACTGGTCACTTCAGTACCCGAATTTGAGCCCGAGAACCCTCTGTGCGGCCAGTTCAAGTAGGTTACTGGCCAGTATCAGCAGGTGGCTGTGATTTTTTGATTCTGACAGTTATCGGTAGTCTTTGAGGGAATTGTGCAAGACACCTCAGGAAGTTCTTGAGGTGGGTCCAAGCTGAGGAGAACATATGCCATCGGATGCGAGTCTGCGGGTCGGGGACACAGAACTGACACTGCCCGAGGTGGCATCTTCGGCCGGCAACAACGGATATCGCATCGGCTCTCTGCTGAAAGACACCGGCGCGGTCACCTACGACCCAGGGTTCGCCAATACGGCATCAAGCTCCTCGGCCATCACCTACATCGACGGTGACGCGGGCGTTCTGCAGTATCGCGGCTATCCCATCGAGCAGCTTGCCGAGCATTCCAACTTCGTCGAAGTCAGCTACCTCCTCATTCACGGAGAACTCCCGACTCAGGAGCAGTACGACGCATTCGATGGTCGGCTTCGCGGTCACACCATCGTCCACGAAGACCTGCGTCGCTTCTTCCGGGCCTTCCCCTACGATGCGCATCCGATGCCCATGGTGGCAGCTGCGGTCGCGGCTTTGTCGACTTTCTACCAAGATGACCTCGATGTCTTTGACGAAGGTCAGGTCGACACCTCCACATTCCGACTGCTCGCCAAGATGCCGACGATCGCTGCGCTTGCCCATCGCAAGAACATGGGTCTGCCGGTCATCCACCCAGACAACTCCCTGAGCCTCGTCGAGAACTTCCTGCGCGTGAACTTCGGCGTTCCCGCAGAGGAGTACGAGCCGGACCCACTGGCCGTCAAAGCCATGGACCAGCTCTTCATCCTCCACGCCGACCACGAGCAGAACTGCTCGACCTCGACGGTGCGCCTCGTCGGCTCATCGCAGGCGAACCTGTTCCAGTCGATCTCCGCCGGTGTCAACGCTCTGGCCGGTCCGCTGCACGGCGGTGCGAACTCCGCAGTCCTGACGATGCTCGAGGAGATCTCGGCCTCCGACGATGGTCCCGAGAAGTTCATGGAGCGAGTGAAGAACAAGGAAGACGGCGTTCGTCTCATGGGCTTCGGTCACCGCGTGTACAAGAACTACGACCCGCGGGCGAAGATCATCAAGAAGACCGCCGACGAGGTCCTGGCCCGTTCCGGTGGCGACCCGCTGCTCGAGGTGGCACAGAAGCTCGAAGAGATTGCACTGGCCGATGACTACTTCGTCGAGCGCAAGCTCTATCCGAACGTGGACTTCTACACCGGTCTGATCTACAAGGCTCTCGGGTTCCCGACGAATATGTTCACGGTGCTCTTCGCCGTCGGTCGTCTTCCGGGTTGGATCGCCCAGTGGCGCGAGATGATCAACGACCCGGAGACCAAGATCGGCCGTCCGCGCCAGATCTACACAGGTGCCTACTCGCGTGACTACAAAGACATGAACGAGCGCTGATCGCACCGTCACTCTCAGCCGGCTGCCTGGGCCGTAACTGACCCCTTGCGCCGTAACCGGCACCGCTGGTGGCACTAGGCACCGCTGGTCAAATGCGTCCTACACTCAGCACTGCTTCAACCCGTTGCAAGACGGTGTTCAGCAGCCGAGTGTAGGGCGTATTGTCATGTCTGCCCGGGCAGGCACGCTCACGCCTGCTGTCCGAGGTTGAGACACCACGAGGTTGAGACACCACGAGGGCGCGCCCACTTTCGTGGACGCGCCCTCGTGGGTGTCAGTTCACGGCCTGCTCAGCAAAGAGGCCAGGAGCCTGAAGCTCAGTGAAGGTCGGGGTTGAGCTCAATGCCCTTGGACGAGCGTGAAATCGCCTCGACGGCGCCGGTGACGGAGTTGCGGCGGAAGAGGATGTTGTTCTGACCGCTGAGTTCGGAGGCCTTCACGACCGTCTCGTCGTCACCTGGAACGGTGACGCGTGTACCGGCGGTGATGTAGAGCCCGGCTTCGACGATGCAGTCGTCTCCGATGGAGATGCCCACACCGGAGTTTGCACCCAGCAGGCTGCCGTTGCCGATCGAGATGCGGTGCGTGCCGCCGCCCGACAGGGTGCCCATGATGGAGGCACCGCCGCCGATGTCGGAACCGTCGCCGACGACGACGCCCTGGGAGATGCGTCCCTCGACCATCGCCGAGCCCAGCGTGCCGGCATTGAAGTTCACGAAGCCCTCGTGCATGACGGTCGTGCCCGAGGCCAGATGTGCGCCGAGACGGACACGATCGGCATCGGCGATGCGGACACCGGAGGGAATGACGAAGTCGGTCATACGCGGGAACTTGTCCAGACCGAAGACGGCGACAGGACCGTTGGCCAGCAGCTTAGCGCGGGTGGTTTCGAAGTCCTCCGGAGAGCAGGCGCCGGCGGAGGTCCACACGATGTTCGCGAGGTGACCGAAGATCCCGTCGAGGTTGACGTCATTGGGAGCGACCACACGGTGAGACAGCGCATGCAGGCGCAGGTAGGCATCGGCGGCTGAGGCGGGACCGGCGTCGAGATCGATCGTCGTGGTCACGACCTCGGTTCGAGTGCCTCGGGCCTCATCGGTGCCGACGAGGGCATCGAGCCCGTCGGTGTTCGCACGGGAGACGGCGGTCTCCTCGGCGGCGTCCGGAGTTTCTCCCGTGCTCAGGGTGGGGTACCAGGCGGTGAGGACTGAGTCGTTGTGCAGGGTGGCCAGGCCACGCGCGGAAACTATGCGTTCTGTCATGCCACCAAGACTAGTCGGTAGCGGCAGTACTAGGCTAAGCGGTATGACTGTCGATCCATCTGCTGAGACCGAATCCGTTTTCACCCCCACTGGTGACCTGGCCGATTACCTGTTCGAAGCACTCAACAACCCCGCCGATCTCACGGGGCGCCTATGTGCCATCGAATCGGTCTCCGCCAATGAGACAACGATCACCGATGCCGTCGCCGAGGTGCTCAACCGCATCGGTGCAGGGCCCGGACCGGACCTGGAGATCCTACGCGACGGAGACACCATCGTCGCTCGCACCCAGCTGGGGCATACCGAACGCATCGTCGTGGCCGGTCACCTGGACACGGTGCCGGTGGAGAACAACCTTCCTCCTCGGCGAACGCACCTGGACGGTGCCGACTACACCGACGACGAAGTCATCTGGGGCAGAGGTGCCTGCGATATGAAGGCAGGTGTCGCGATGGCGCTGGTCACTGCCGCGGCCCTGCGCGAACCGAACCGTGACGTCAGCTGGGTCTTCTACGACCACGAAGAGGTCGACGCCTCCCTCAACGGACTCGGACGAGTCTCACGCAACCACCCCGACTGGCTGGGCGGTGATTTCGCGATCCTCGGAGAACCCTCGAACGCTTCCGTCGAGGGTGGCTGCAACGGCACCATCAGGGTCAACGTGTCCACGACCGGGGTCCGTGCCCATTCCGCACGTGCCTTCATGGGGGTCAACGCAATCCATGCCGCCGCAGAAGTACTGGGACGCCTGGCCGAGCACGAAACCGGGACCGTGAACGTCGACGGACTCGACTACCGTGAATCCCTGTCCGCTGTCTCGATCTCCGGGGGAGTCGCGGGCAACGTCGTGCCCGATGCCTGCACAGTCGCAGTGAACTACCGTTTCGCCCCAAGCAGGTCCGCGGCCGAGGCAGAGGGCTTCCTGCGCGAGTTCTTCACCGGCTTCGACGTCGTCGTCACGGATGCGGCAGAAGGCGCCAGGCCCGGTCTCGATCGCGAGATCGCTCAGGACTTCATCGACACACTTGGGCTCTCGCCCGCACCGAAGCTGGGATGGACCGATGTCTCGAGGTTCAGCGCACTGGGAGTGCCTGCAGTGAACTTCGGGCCAGGCAACCCCCTGTACGCCCACAAGTCCGATGAGCATGTCGCCGTCACAGAGGTCGAAGATGCCGCCCGGACGCTGCGCGACTACCTCGAAGGGCGCTGAGACCCAATGGGCGAGCACGATCCGGCTGCCGGCGAGCCAACCGCCAACGAGCCGACAGCCAATGAACCAGCTGCCAACGAACCAGCCACCAACGATCCGGCCGTTGCCGAATCCCCGACCGATGAGTCCGCACCCATTGACGCGGCGTTCTACAGCAAAGGGTCCCTGCGTCTGCGCGGCTCTCAGGTGCCCACGACCACAGCGGACCAGAGCCTGCTCGAATCCCGCGACACCTCCGACTGGGTCCACGAGGACCCCTGGCGAGTGCTGCGGATCCAATCCGAGTTCGTCGAGGGCTTCGGCTCCCTGGCAGAGATCGGACCGGCCGTGTCGATCTTCGGCTCGGCCCGACTGAGCGCGGACACGCAGGCCTATCAGGATGCCCGTGAGATCGCCCGGCGAATCGCCGCCCGTGGCAACGCGATCATCACCGGCGGCGGACCAGGCATCATGGAAGCCGGGAACCTGGGTGCCCGGGAGGCGGGGGGAGTCTCGATCGGCCTCGGCATCGAGCTGCCCTTCGAATCCGGACTCAACGACCACGTCGAACTCGGCGTGAACTTCCGCTACTTCTTCGTCCGCAAGACGATGTTCCTCAAATACTCGCGCGGCTTCGTTGTCATGCCCGGTGGCTTCGGCACCCTCGACGAACTCTTCGAAGCCTTCACCATGGTCCAGACCGGAAAGGTCACCTCGTTTCCGATCGTGCTCTTCGGCACCGCCTACTGGCGGGGACTCATCGACTGGATGACCACGACGCTTTTGGTCGAAGGCACCATCAGCGACCGGGACATGAACCTGTTCACCCTCACTGATGACATCGATGAAGTCGTCGACATCATCGGCACTGCCATCGCCGACGCCGGAGACGGAGACGGACAGTGAGGGACGCAGAGCAGCCAAGCCCCCACCTCGGCGGCTTCGACCTGTCACAGGCACGGCCGGGCAGCCCTGCCATCATGGCCGTGATCAACAGGACCACGGACTCGTTCTACGAATCCGCGTCCACCGCCGAAGAGGCCATTGACGCGGTTGCCGCAGCTGCGCAGGAAGGTGCGCACATCGTCGACATCGGAGGGGTGCGGGCCGGCCGGGGCCGGGAGATCTCCGTCGCCGAGGAGATCGATCGTGTCTGCCCCGTCATCGAGGCCGTCGCGCACAGTCACCCCACCATGCTCATCAGCGTCGACACCTGGCGTCACGAGGTCGCCGAGGCGGCCTGCGCGGCCGGAGCCGGACTGCTCAACGACACTTGGGCAGGTGTCGATCCCGAGCTGGCATCCGTCGCAGCGAAGAACGACGTGGGCATCGTCTGCTCGCATACGGGCGGTCTGTCTCCGCGCACCGATGCCCACCGCAACCGATACGGCCTGACCGCCGGCGAAGTCGTCGACCGGACTCTGGCCGGAGTGATCGGGCTGGCCGAGGCGGCCCTGGACGCCGGTGTCACGGCCGAGAAGATCATCATCGATCCGACACCTGACTTCGGGAAGAACACCTATCAGTCACTGCGGCTGCTTCGTGAACTTCAGAGGTTCACCGAGACCCGGTTCCGAGTGCTGCTGGCAATCTCCCGCAAGGACTTCGTCGGTGAGGCCATCGGCGACGTGGAACCGTCGCAGCGACTGCACGGAACAATCGCGGCCACCGCACTGGCCGCAGCCAAGGGTGCCGCGATGATCCGCACCCACGACGTCCGCGCCACTGCAGACGCCCTTGCTGTGACCCTGGCGATCATCGGAGATGCGGTACCCGAACACACCGTGCGCGGCCTGCGCTGAGCAGGCGAGCCCACTGTGAGAAAATGACCGTATGCCATTGTGGATTGTGATCGGAGTGGCCGCAGCGATCTTCGTGCTCGTGATCGTGCTGGCGGCAACATTCAACGTCTTCTCCGCCGAATCCGCTGAGGAGACCGAAGCAGCGTGGGAGCCTCTGCCTCACGACTTCACACCCGAGGACCTCGACGGACTCTCATTCCGGCCCGCCCTGCGGGGCTACCGCATGGAGGACGTCGACGAAGCGATGAGAGTGCTGCGCACCCGCATCCACGAGTTGGAAGCCGCACGCGGGCAGCAATGAGCAGAGCCCACGACCTCCCCGGAATCACCCTCGCCCCTGAAGTCTTCAGCTCCTCCCGCCTGTCACGATTCGGCAACCTGTTCCTCACCCTGCCCGTGTGGGTTCAGGCCATCGCCGTCTACTTCGTCTCACGAGTCGTGAGCATCTCGATCTTCGCCGCTGTCCTCAAGCGCCAGGACCCGGCGAACTGGTCCTCAAGCCCTGTCACCACCACCCTCAACGACTTCCTCAACTTCTGGGACGGCGGCTGGTACGGCCGAGTCGCGAAGGAGGGCTACCCGAGCATCCTGCCCACTGATGAGTCGGGAGCGGTGACGGAGAACCAATGGGCGTTCTACCCGCTGCATCCGGCTGTGGTCGGCAACCTTTCGAGCGTGACCGGGCTGAGCTACGAGGTGATCTCACCGATCGTCTCGACGATCGCAGCCGGACTTGCCGCCATCGTCATCCTTGCGCTGTTTCGCAGATACACGGACCCGGGACAGGCCCTGACGGGTCTGGCCCTTGTCATGTTCTTTCCCCCGGCCGCCATCTTCTCCACCGGGTATGCGGAGTCTGTGACGCTCCTCCTGCAGGCCACCGCGCTCTTCCTCGTCGTCGAACGCCGCTACCTGAGCGCGATACCCGTCGTGTTTCTGATGGATCTGTCTCGCCCCATCGGCGTCGCCTTCTCCTTCTTCATGCTGCTGCACCTCATCGACCGTTTCGCTCACCGCAAGCAGGATGCGTATCCCATCGCCGAGGTGGTCCGATCCTGGTCCCTGGGTGTGCTCTCGTGCGTCGCGGCCCTGGTCCACCCCGCCCACGCGTGGTTGACGACGGGATCGTTGACGGCGTACACGGATACCGAGGCGGCATGGCACACGGGGGAGTCGACCTACCTTGTGCAGTGGTTGGCTCAGGCTAACAGTCTCATCGGTCCGCTGGGCCCGGTGCTCCTCTTCGTCGTCATCGCGGGAATGTTGGCCCTGATCTTCTCCCCAGCGGGGGCCAGGATGGGCCGGACCCTGCAGTACTTCTGTCTGGCCTATGGTGTCTACCTGCTCATCTTCTTCACTCCGCAGACCTCGACCCTGCGACTGCTGCTGCCGCTGTTCCCGATGGCGCTGACCCTGTCGCTGGTCCGCTCTCGGGGGTACCGGGCGGCGGTGGTGTGCGCGTTCGTCCTGCTTCAGATCGTGTGGGTCGCCTTCCTGTGGCACTTCACTCCACCGGCGGATCTGCCGCCCTGACGGACAGGCTCGGATGTCATAATTCGATCGGGTTACCCGTCCTTGACCGGATCGTGGAATAATCGTGTGTACAACATTCGGTCCATCGAGCGTGAACCGTCTTTGCATAATCAACGGAAGGAAGAGCCCACATGGCAGCCCAGAAACCCCGCACCGGCGACGGACCTCTGGAAGTGACCAAAGAAGGTCGAGGCATGGTGATGCGGCTCCCAGTCGAGGGCGGAGGCCGTCTGGTGATCGAACTCAGCAGAGACGAAGCCACAGATCTCCACGACACCCTGGCCGAGACCTTGGGCCAGTGAGCAGCACAGCACATTTTCCCAGCTGAGCAATCAGCTCAGCGAAACGAACAGCAGAGACTTCGCAGAGTCTCTGCTGTTTCCGCATTCACCGCCGGGTCTTCTGCACCATCAGCAGGCCCTGGCCGATGGGCAGCAGGACGCGTTCGAGGCGTTCCTGTTCGGCCAGCCGGTTGAGCAGCCCCCGCGCCGCCTGGGTCCGCGGCGAACGGTCGACGGGGTCGGCCACGCCGCCCTTGAGCAGCGTCTGATGGATGACGAGGAGCCCGTGCGCGTCGAGCAGACGCAGCGCAGGTTCGATCATGCGTTCGAGGTTGGTTGGTTCCGAGTCGATGAAGACCATGTCATAGGCGCTCGGTGCCAGGCGTTGGAGGACGTCTTCGGCACGCCCGCTCATCAGGCGCAGACGGCTGTGCCGGATGCCTGCCATGTCGATGAGATCGCGGGCGGCACTCTGAGCTGTGGAGTTCGTGTCGATTGAGGTCAGGATCCCTGCATTGGGCATTCCCCGCAGCAGCGCCAATGTCGAGGTGCCGGCGCCGGTACCGACTTCGACCGCGGCGACAGGTGTGAGCAGCCGGGCCAGAAGAGTCAGCGTCGACGCCGTCGTCTGGGACACCGGGGCCAGGCCGTTCTCGTGTGAGAGCGCCCGCGCGGCGTCCAGGAGCGGATCGGGCCCGTTGTACTGTTCGGAGAAGGTGAGATCACCTGCGTTCTCGCGTGACAATCGACCCTCCCTTTCGGCTGATATTTGGCTCCCAGTCTAACCGCTTCCGGGATCGATTCCGTGGGTCCGCCACAGCTCCTCGAGATCTTCGACGTCGACGAAGGCTGTTCTGCTGACCTTCTCATGCGTGTGCGGGGTGCCCTCCTCTTCCCAGTGTTCGCGAGCCGTGGGAAGCAGAGCCTCAGGCAGCACTCCAGCAGCGTTGACGACCCTCCACCAGGTGACATTCGAGCCGAATTCCTTCATCACCCGCCCGACGTAGCGCGGTGAGCAGGAGGCGACCAGTCCGATGGTCCCGTAATTGACGACGTTTCCCACCGGCACAAGTTCGACGATGCGCAGAACTCGTTCCACGACCACCTCGTCCATTCGCGCAGTTCCCTCCTGTGGCATGTGACCGATCCTGTGCTGACCGTGAGTCGAGCCTACTGCCCTGCACGGTAGACTTGTTCTCATGTTGGGTATCAACGGCACCGAGATGTTGATCCTGGTGGTAGTCGCTCTTGTCGTCATCGGGCCCAAACGCCTGCCCGAATACGCGCAGAAGCTGCGCGACCTGGTGCGCCAGATGCGTCGCATGGCTGAGGGCGCGAAGGACAGCGTGCGTCGCGACTTCGGGGATGACTTCAACGACGTCGATTGGCAGAAACTGGATCCACGCCAGTACGATCCACGTCGGATCGTACGCGAGGCTCTCGTCGAAGAGGATTCAGCCATCCGGGAGTCGAAGCTTCGGGAGCAGTCGACGGGCGACAGCGACAAACCCGCTCAGGCGATCGATTCCGAAGGCTCCACGGACGTCGCAGATTCCGCTGCCGAGTCCCGCCCGAAGACCCTGTCGCCGATCGAGCGCTTCCAGGCTCAGACCGTCCTGCGTGACCGCTCAGTCAACGCCCCCTTCGATACCGAAGCGACCTGAGTCAGAACGACTTCAATCAGGACAACCTGATTCAGGACGACCTGGGTCGGGACAAGCAGACGGATCAGACGGGGCTGAGGCCCAGAGATCGTCCAGACAGACCGCGTGAGCGATGAGCCAGCGTCGAGGCCAGAGACGCGAATTCCCGCGCGGCAGGGGCGTCCGGCTGTCCCAGAACAACTGGGGTTCCGGAGTCCGAACCTTCGCGGACCTGAGTATCCAGCGGCACCTGAGCCAGCAGTTCGACCTGTGAACCGATCGTCTCGGACAGATTCGCGGCCACTTGGGCCCCGCCTCCGGAGCCGAAGACATCCAGTCGAGTGCCATCGGGCATCTCCATCCAGGACATGTTCTCAATCACACCGGCCAGCCGCTGGTCGGTCTGAGTCGCGATCGAACCTGCACGTTCGGCGACCTGTGCGGCAGCCTGCTGAGGGGTGGTGACGACGAGGAGCTCGGATCCCGGGAGCAGCTGAGCCACAGAGATCGCAATGTCGCCGGTGCCCGGAGGCAAGTCGAGAAGGAGCACGTCGAGGTCGCCCCAGAAGACATCGGTGAGGAACTGCTGGAGGGCGCGGTGGAGCATCGGTCCGCGCCATACGACGGCCTGGTTGGCCGGCACGAACATGCCGATGCTCATGACCTTCACATCGTGTGCGACCTGCGGAATGATCATGTCATCGACCCGGGTCGGCTTGCCGGAGAGTCCGAGCATGGCCGGGATCGAGAAGCCGTAGATGTCGGCATCGACGACGCCCACCCGAAGTCCGCTCTGGGCCAGGGACACAGCGAGGTTCGCGGTGATCGACGACTTGCCTACGCCGCCCTTGCCTGAGGCGATGGCATAGACCTTCGTCAGGGAGTCGGGCTTGTTGAACGGGACCTCGCGGCTCGTGCCGGCGCCCTGGAGCTTCTCGCGCATCGCGGTGCGCTGCTCGGGAGTCATAGTGCCGAGGACGACCGCCACCTCGGTGACGCCCTCGACCTTGGACACCGCCGCCGTGGTGTCCTTGGTGATCGTGTCCTTGAGGGGACAGCCGGAGATCGTGAGAAGAACGGTGACGGTGACCTTGCCGCCGTCGATGCTGATGGACTCGACCATGTCGAGTTCCACGATGCTGCGGCGGATCTCCGGGTCGATGACGCCTGTCAGAGCTTCCCGAACGCTGTCCTCGGATGGCCCACTCATGTGTTCACGTCCTTTCTCTTCCCGATCAGTGTTCTCGGGGCCTTCAGCCTACCTGTTCGTCGTCGGGGCGGTCACTTCGGATCGGATTGTCCTCAGGTGCCTTTGCGTCCTCTTCGAGTTCCTTGAGCAGGTCCTTGAGCTCGGAACGGATGAAGTCGCGCGTGGCCACCTCACGCATGGCGATGCGCAGAGCCGCGACCTCACGTGCCAGGTACTCGGTGTCGGCGAGGTTGCGTTCGGCGCGCTGCCTGTCATGTTCGAACTCGACACGGTCACGGTCTGTGCTGCGGTTCTCTGCCAACAGGATCAGCGGTGCGGCATACGAGGCCTGCAGCGACAGGATCAGCGTCAGGAGTGTGAAGTTCAAGGACCGCGGATCGAACTGCCAGGACTCGGGCAGGAGAGTGTTCCAAATCAGCCAGACGGCGCAGAACACGGTCATACCGACGAGGAACGCGGGAGTGCCCATGAACCGGGCGAAGCCCTCGGCACCACGGCCGAAGGTCTCCGGTGACATCGCGATGTTGGGGAGTCTGCGTTTGCTTGAACGGGGAACGTCGAAATCGTCAGCAGCCACTGCTATCCCCTCCTGAGATCATCACGACCGGTGACCCGCCAGTCATCGGGCAGCAGCTCGTCGAGGACGTCATCGACGGTGACAACACCGATGAGGTGGTCGTTCTCGTCGGTGATCGGCACCGACACCAGATTGTACGCCGCCAGCAGTTTGGTGACTTCGCCCAACGGCGAATCCGGAGGCAGCGCCTCGACCTCCGTGTCGAGCATGATGCCGACCGCCTCGTGCGGAGGATGTCGCAGCATCTCCTGAATGTGGACGATGCCCAGATACTTGCCCGTCGGAGTCTCGATGGGCTGCCGGCAGACGAAGACCGCTGCCGCCAGTGCAGCGGGAAGGTCCTCGCGTCGGACATGGGCCAGCGCCTCGGCGACGGTGGTCTCCGGCGTCAGGATGACCGGTTCCGTGGTCATCAGCCCACCGGCGGTGTCATCGTCGTAGGACAGCAGGGTGCGCACATCCTCGGCGTCATCGGGCTCCATCAGCGCGAGGAACCGTTCGGCCTGCTCATCGCTGAGCTCGCCGAGGAGATCAGCCGCGTCATCGGGTTCCATCTCCTCGAGGACGGTCACCGCACGTTCGGTGTCGAGGGCGGAGAGGAGCTCGACCTGTGTCTCATCGGGCAGCTCCTCGATGACATCAGCCAAGCGCACGTCGTCGAGGGCACGGGCGACTTGGAGTCGACGCTCGGGCTTCATCTCGAACAGGACATCGGCGAGGTCGGCGGGCTTCGTATCCTGGTAGGCCGCAATGAGCTGTGTGGCCTCCTGGTCGACGTCGGAGTCGGCCGGATGCTCGGTGTCGGTCCAGGAGATCTGCATCGTCTCACCACGCCGTCGGAATGCCGAGAAGGCACTGCGTTCCTGGACTCGTCGCACAAAGAGGCGAGTCACCTCCCAGTCCTTGTTGACCTGCTGTTCGATGCCGACGTCTTCGATTTGGATGGGGGAGTCGTCCTCGCGCAAGCGCAGACGACGGTCGAGGAGGTCGTTGATCACCAGCGTCTCCGAGCGGCGCTGTTCGAAGCGGCGCATGTTCACCAATCCGGTGGTGATGACCTGACCGGAGTCGATTGAGGTCACCCTGCCCATCGGCACGAAGACGCGTCTGCGACCGGGAACTTCGACGACGAGGCCGATGACCCGAGGGAACTGCCGCATGGTGGCGCGGTAGACGATGACGGCGTCTCTCACGCGCCCGACCTGGTCCCCGAGAGGGTCGAAGACGGGGACGGCGATGAGGCGCGCGACGAAGACTCTTTTCGGTGGACCACTCATGATCTCAAGCCTACGGGGTCATGGACCTGGTGTGAGAGAGGCGGCACGGATCGGGATCGTCGAGCTCCGCCATTCCGACATCACTTGTTGTTCATTAACGGGCCGTGCCGAGGTCACACAGGAGTCTCTCAGCCTCCCTAGGGTCCTTTCTCGGCAGAACTTCCCACTACCGAATACAAGGAGACCTCTATGTCTGAAAGACGAATTCGTCCGCGTGCGGTGACAGGAGTCAGCGCCTGCGCAGCACTCGCCCTGATGGCGCCGCTGGTGGGCGCAAGCTCCGCAGCGGCCGCCGATTCCCCCGCCGAACTCTACGAAGGCCACGTGCAGGTGGACCGCGGCCAGGCCGATGACCCTGAGACTTTGAAGGGTCAGGTCTTCGATGACGTCAACGAGAATTCAAAGCTCGACGGAGACGAAACGGGCATCGCCGACGTCGCGGTGACCAACGGCGTCGACGTTGTGCAGACCGACGGCAAGGGTTCCTACGAGCTGCCCGTTCGTGACAACATGACGGTCTCGATCACCCAGCCGTCCGGCTGGCAGGTCCCGGTCGACTCGGACAACTTCGCGCAGTTCAGCTACAACCACCTGCCGAAGGGTTCGCCACAGCTCAAGTTCGGTGGAATCAAACCGACAGGCGACACCCCGAAGGCCGTGAACTTCCCGATGATCGAGTCATCGGCGACCGCCTCGGCGAAACAGGACTGCGCAATCGCCTCCGACACCCAGGCCTATGACAAGACCGAAATGGGCTACGCCCGTGACGGCGCCGTCGGCGACCTTGCCGATCGTGACGACTACAATGGCTGCGGCGTCCTCCTGCTCGGAGACAATGTGGGCGATGACCTCAGCCTCAACGACGAGCTCCGCGACATCTACTCTGAGATGAACGGCCCGGTTCGTGCTGCTCCCGGCAATCACGACCAGGACTACGACTCCCCGGACGACGCCCACGCACTTGACACCTTCCGTGACCAGTTCGGACCCGGCCACTTCTCCTACGACGTCGGCAAGACGCACTTCGTCGTCCTCGACAGCATCGAATACTCGGGCAACCAGTCGACGAAGAAGTACAAGGAGAAGATCGGAGCAGAGCAGCTCGAATGGCTCGAAAACGATCTCAAGAATGTGCCGAACAACGCCCACGTCGTCATCGCGACCCACGTGCCGATCGTGACACACAAACAAGTTGTGGCCGAGGATGCCAAAGAATTCTATGACGTCATCTCCGATTACCCGAATGCGGTGACCGTCGGCGGGCACACGCACACGCAGGAGAACCTCGTGGCCGGCGAACAGCGCAAGGAATGGGCTGACGAGGGCATCGACACCCTCCCCAACACCCAGATCGTCGCCGGTGCCGTCTCCGGTGACTGGTACTCGGGCGGACTCAACGCAGACGGACTGCCCTACTCCTTCACCGGTGATGCATCGGAACCGGGAGTCCAAACCCTTGAGTTCGACGGCTCCGACCGCAGCGAACGCTACACCGTCCGCAACGAGTCCGATGACCACCAGCTGCTGCTGGGCGTGAACTCACCAGAATGGCGCGATTGGGCACAGAAGGCACAGGACTGGCAGGACGCCGACAAGGCAGGTGAAGAGCCGGAGGCGATCTCCGAGCGTGTCGTGACCCGCGAGGACCTCAAGCAGGGCGACTCCTGGCTGACATCGAGCTTCCTCGCTGGCACATCAGATGCTCGGGTCGAGGTCAGCTTCGATGGCAAGGCGAATACCGTCGCCGAGCACACCCAGCCGGGTAAGGGCGAGTCGCTGGCGAAGGGCTGGGAGTACACCGATCCCTACACGGCCTCGCAGAACCTGCGGACATCGGGCAGCGTCGGACAGTCAAGCTCGCACCTGTGGCGAGCCGAGCTGCCGACTGATCTCGATCTCGGCACCCACAAGGCCGAAGTGACCGGCACGGACCGCTACGGTCGTGAGTACACGGAGACCATCCGATTCACCGTTGTCGAGGACGAAGCCGCTGCGGCGCAGACCTCGAAGAGGCAGCTGGCGAAGGACGGCTTCAGCACTCAGCAGGAGAAGAAGGTCGACGAAGACGACCGTAAGGGACTCGACTCTGACGAGGCTCGCCAGGCGGACTCGAACTGATCGGTTCCCCTGAACGAGACTGCTGAATTTCGGCGAGCCTTCTGAAGCAGATCTGCACAGGTTGGGGCGGGCGCCGGCATCATTCATGTCGGCGCCCGCCCCGGTTTCTGCCTGCATTCGGCTGTCCGAGCCGCAGCTGTGATCTGCTCAGGGCAGTGCGGCGAAGGCCCCCGCGAATTCGGGGGCGACATCGCTGAGTGTCGGCGGTTGGCCCCACGAGTCGTCCACAGGTGCAGCGGCGACGTGAGCATCGATGACCGCCAGGCTCAGGGCATCCGCGGCAGCTGCCGTGATCGTCACCTGGTCACGTGTCGAGGCCGCGAAGTCATCAGGAAGTCCCACTTCACCGGTGGCGATGCCGAAGACCGTGTCGCCGTCGAAGAGCGTGTGCGAGGGCCGGATCGCGCGGGCGATTCCGGCCTGGGCACCAGCGGCCATACGCGTGACCTGGGCAGGATCCAACGCCGCGTTCGTGGCCACGATGGCGATGGTCGTATTCTTCGCCGAGGTGGCCTCCACCGTGGATGTGGGAGGCGCGGGCAGATGCCCGATGCTCGGCAGATCGAACCCATAGGAATCCAGGAGAGGGTGCGCCCACAGCGTGCCATCGGGCGTTGCGATCGTACCGAACGGGTTAGCCACGACAAGCGCTGCAACGAGGTATCCGCCGGGAAGACGGATCGAGGCGGATCCCAAAGAGCTGCGCATGCTCTGCATTCCCGAACGAGCACCAAGACCCGCGCCGAGGCTGCCCCTGACTGCGGTGGCCTCTGCCCCATCGTGGGTGGATCGAAGGGCTGCACGAGCTGCGGCCGCCCCGTCGGAGTCCGTGGGCGGACGCACGGGCCCATCACCTCGTCCGAGGTCGAAGATCGCGGCAGCAGGGACGAGTGGAACGACGGTGCCCGTCAGGCCAGGGGCAGGGAATCCACGTCCCGCCTCGGCGAGGGTGCGAACGACACCGCTCACCGACTGCAGTCCCAGGGCGGAGCCACCGGTGATCACGATCGCATCGGCACCGTAGGAATGAGTGCCGGGAGCGATGACGTCGGTCTCATGGGTGGCCGGGCCGCCGCCGCGGACGTCCACGCCCACCCGGGCGCCCGGTGGAGGCAGGACGGCAGTCACCCCGGTCAGCCCATCCGGGGCGAAGCGACCGGCGTGGCCCACAGCGATTCCCGGGATCTCCAGAATTCCCCGGCCCCGGATCGGGCCTATGGTCATCGTCCCTGAACCCAGGCTTCGACCTCTGCGCGAGTGCGCGGGAATTCTGCAGAGAGGTTTTCGACGCCGTCGGCAGTGACGAGGACGTCGTCCTCGATGCGCACACCGTTGCCTCGGAATTCCTCGGGCAGGAGCAGGTCGTCGGTTTTGAAGTACAGGCCCGGTTCGATCGTGAAGACCATGCCTGGTTCCAACGCTGCATCGAGATACATCTCGGCGCGAGCCTGGGCACAGTCGTGGACGTCGAGTCCGAGGTGGTGGCTGGTTCCGTGGACCATCCAACGGCGGTGATGCTGGCCCTCCGGCGACAGCGACTGTGCCGCAGAGACCGGCAAGATGCCGAAGTCCTCGAGACGGGCGGCGATGACCTCCATAGCCGCTTCGTGGATCTCGCGGAACTTCACCTCGCGGTTGACGTGGTCAGCGGCGACGGCGAAGGCCGCGTCCGAGGCGTCGAGCACGGCGTCGTAGATCTTGGCCTGGACCTCGGTGAAGGTTCCGGAGACAGGGAGCGTGCGGGTGATGTCTGCTGTGTAGAGGGAATCGGCCTCTGCACCGGCATCGACGAGGACAAGATCCCCGTCCCGGACCGCACCGTCATTGCGGATCCAGTGCAGGGTGCAGGCATGGTTGCCGGCGGCAGCGATCGTGTCATAGCCGATGCCGTTGCCATCGGATCGGGCAGCCGTTTCGAAGGCCGTCTCGATGACGCGTTCGCCGCGACGATGAGCGAGAGCGGTGGGCAGAGCGGCGATGACGTTGTCGAAGCCCGAGCGGGTGATGGAGACGGCTTCACGCAGGGCCTCGACCTCGTGCTCGTCCTTGATAAGTCGCAGCTCGGACAGCAGCTGGGCCAATTCGGCATCGCCGGCCTCCGAGGTCTCGAGATCGGCCTGCACCTGAGTGCGGGCGACGTCGATGACGGAGTCGATGCGGACATCGGCCTGGCGGACGAGTCTCACGGAGATCGCACCGAGGTCTTTCGTGATCGCATCGTCGACCGTCGCTGAGCTCTCGGTGGCGATGCCCGTCATCGTCGACATCGCCTCGAGATCGGCGCGGGGTCCGACCCAGTACTCGCCGTACCGGGAATCGGAGAAGAACTCGACGGTGTCCGAACCTGCGCGGGGACGGAAGTACAGGGTGACGCTGTGGGTGTCGTCCTCGGGTTCGAAGACGAGGACGGCATCCGGCTCGGAGTCGGCTTCAAGACCGGTCAGATGGATGAATGCCGAATGGGCACGGAACCGGTAGTCGGTGTCGTTGGAACGGACCTTGTGACCACCAGCTGGGATGACCAGTCGCTCGCCGGGAAAGGCTGCGGAGACCTTCGCACGTCGGGCGGGTGTGAATCCGGCTGCGGCGAGAGCCTCGGCGTCAAGCGGTGTTCGGTCCCACCCCTCGGCGACGAAATCGCGGAAAGCCTGCGAATTGGGGCGGTGGGAACGGTTGTTGACGCGATCGTCAAGGGCCTGGGTCTTCTCGGTGCTGTCTGCATTCTGGGCTGTCATGCTTCCATTCTAGGCACTGCCTGGAGACCATGCCGGGACGAGGACCAGTATCCCGCGCGACTGCGGATAGACTGGGTGCATGGTCAATGATCTCCATGTGCACACTGCATTCTCGGACGGGACTCAAACCCCGTCCGAACTCATATCCGAAGCGGCGATGGAAGGCATCGACGTACTCGGCGTCACGGACCATGACACCACCGCCGGGTGGGCGCCTGCGGAGGCTGCCGCCAGGGTCTACGGTCTGGGGCTGGTTCGGGGAATGGAGATCTCATGTCGGCATGAGGGAATCAGCGTGCACCTGCTGTCCTACCTCCACGACCCCTATGACACCGACTTGGCAGCAGTCGTCGAGGAGACTCGACGCGCACGTATGGACCGTACACACCTGATCATCGACCGCCTCGCGGAGGACTATCCCATCGACATGGATGCGGTCCTCTCCGTCTCCGGCGAAGATGCGACAATCGGTCGACCCCACATCGCTGACGCTCTGGTGGCTGCAGGACTCGTCGAGTCGCGTACCGAAGCCTTCGCCTCGATACTGTCCAGCCACGGCAAATACCATGTCAGCCTGCCGACGATCGACCCCATCACGGCCATCTCACTGATTCGTGACGCCGGCGGAGTCTCAGTCTTCGCCCACCCGCGCGCCGCGATGCGCGGCCTGGTCGTCCCCGATACGGCGATGACCGAATTCATCGCAGCCGGTCTCGACGGACTTGAAGTCGATCATCGTGACAACCCGCCGAACGAGCGTGAGGTCATGCGCAGGCTCGCCCACGACCACGACCTCATCATCACCGGATCGAGTGACTACCACGGCACCGGAAAGCCCAACCGCCTGGGCGAACACTCGACTTCGGACCATATGTTCGGGAAGCTCCTCGATCGTGCGAACTCCCGTCCCGGGGGAGTCGACTTCATTCAGGGCTGAGACGCAGCCGCTGGGTGCCGACCGCTGCTCTCCGATTTCAACCGAGGACCCTGCGCAGCCGCAGCTTTCCCCATGTCAGGCTGAGCGCGTAGGACAGGACCGCGGTCAGTCCGAGGTAGCCCACATACTGCACGACCAGCAGCAGCGGCGAGGCTTCGATGACGAAGAGGTGCTCGAAGAACAGTTCGAGGAAGAACACATGAACGAGGAATGCGCCGAATGAGGCCGATGCCAGTTTGGTGAAGAACCGTTTCGTGCGTTCGCCCAGTTCGATGCGGGAGATGATGAGGATGACGCTGACCGCCAATCCCACGATGAGCGGATTCGCATTGGCGATCGGATACTCGAAGTCCGATTCCCACCAGAAGACTCCGGCCGCGCAGGCTCCGAAGGCGAGTATCAGCGTCCACATCGGCGGACGCAGATCCTTCGCATAGTGGATGAAGAATGCACCCATGCAGAAGTACACCACCTGGTAGGTTGCAAAGCCCCATTTCCACGCGTCCTGACTGGAACCGAGCTGCTCGAGCACGAACGGCGCCCACACACTCGAACAGGCCAGCACAACGGCCAGGCCGGTGAGCTTCCACGGCCGCTGTCCGCGCCAGAACAGCACGAGAGTCCCGAACACGAGGATGAGCGGGATATAGGCGTAGAGGTACCAGAGATGGAACGCAGGCCGGCCTGCTTCGAGGAAGGTTCGGACCAGATCGTGGCGAACGTCGACACCGTCGCTGTCGAAGAGATTGAAGCCGAGGATGAAGATGATCGACCATGCGAACAGCGGCACGAAGTGACGGATGATGCGGTCCCACACCTTCGCCCCTGACTTCGGAGGCGCACCTACGAGGGTCGCCCAGCCGGCGATCATGAAGAACATCGGGACCGCCCACGGATTGACCGCCTCGGCGAGGTGGCCCAACAGCCAGGCGTGATTGCTGTCTGCGTCCTGACCGCGTCCGATGAGGACTCCACCGGAGTGGCCGACCATCACGGTCAGTCCAGCCAGGACCCGCATGACGTCGACGTCATGTCGGTGGCCCCGGGAGGCGAGAGGGAATTCCTGAGTCTGTGTCTGGGGACGGATTCCATCCCGTGGTGCTGCTGCGACGGACTCCGCGTCCGGTCGGTGTGAACCGAACAAAACTCACTCTCGTTCATGCTGGACGACATGGGCTCCGCCATTGTCTGGGCACGAATTGAACGCAAGATGAACGAACGGCCCCGACCACAATGGTCGGAGCCGTTCGTTCGCTTGCGTCTGTTGGGGCTTGCTGCCTATTCCGCGGAGGTCTGGCTGTCGCTGGGGGCACTCGAAGTGCGTCCCACAGGCTTGCCGCCACGGGTGCGTCGACGTTCGCGGTTGCGTCGTGGCTTCTTCGGTCCTTCGTCACCTGTGGAGGATCCGCTTCGTCCTGAGGACCCGCCTCGGCGCTGTTCGGGCTTCTTGGATCCGGAGTGGTCCTCGGCGCCTTCGGTCTGCTGTCGGCGCAGACGACCCTTTGTGCCCTTCGGAATGGAGAGATCGGCGAAGAAGTGCGGCGACGTCGAGTAGGTCTCGGCCGGTTCGTCATGGTCGATTCCGAGGGCCTTGTTGATCAGACGCCAGCGCGGCATGTCGTCCCAGTCAACCAGGGTCACGGCGATGCCCTTGTTGCCAGCACGACCGGTGCGGCCGATGCGGTGGACGTAGGTCTTCTCATCATCGGGGCACTGGTAGTTCACGACGTGGGTGACATCGTCGATGTCGATTCCGCGTGCCGCGACATCGGTGGCCACAAGGACGTCGACCTGACCGTCGCGGAAGGACTTCAGGGCCTTCTCGCGCTGGGCCTGGCCGAGGTCACCGTGCAGGGGCTTGACCTGGAAACCACGGTCGCCGAGTTCGGCGGCGAGCTTGTCGGCGGTGCGCTTGGTGCGGGTGAAGATGATGGTGCGTCCGCGTCCCTCGGCCTGCAGCATGCGGGCGACGAGTTCGCTCTTGTCCATGGAGTGGGCGCGGTAGACGAACTGTTCCGTGTTCTTGCCCAACAGCGACAGGTCTTCGTTATCGTGGGCGCGAATATGTGTCGGGCGGCTCATGTACCGGCGGGCCAGGGTGATGACCGCGCCGGGCATGGTGGCGGAGAAGAGCATTGTCTGGCGGTGCGCGGGTACAGCGTTGATGATCTTCTCAACGTCGGGCAGGAACCCGAGGTCGAGCATCTCATCAGCCTCATCGAGGACGACTGTGCGGACCTTGTGCAGACGGAGGACCTTGCGTCCGTAGAGGTCGAGGAGACGGCCGGGGGTGCCGACGACGACATCGACACCGGACTTGAGCTTCTTGATCTGCGGGTCGAAGTCCATGCCGCCGTAGATGGTCATGATGTCGATGTCACGCTGTGTGGAAGCGGTCACGAGATCGGCAGCGACCTGCTTCGCGAGTTCCCGTGTGGGCACGACCACGAGAGCCTGGGGGAGGCGTGTCTCAGTCGAGTCGGACAACATCTCGGGCGTGTTCTCGGGATCGACAGGGACGGCCCCATCTTCATTCTTGCCGATGACACGCTGCAGGAGAGGAATGCCGAAGCCCAGCGTCTTGCCGGTTCCGGTCTTCGCCTGTCCGATGATGTCGGCTCCGGACAGTGCCACTGGCAGCGTCATCGCCTGGATCGGGAAGGGGTGGGTGATGCCCTTGGCAGCCAGCGCGGCCACGATCGGTCCAGCAACTCCAAGCTCAGCGAAATCTGGTTCTGTCTCCGCCATGTTTCAAACTCCTTTTAGCGCCTTCGCGCTCGTCATGGTCGTGAACCGGTACTCTTGAGTTATGCCCGATTCTGCCCCATTGGCCGGTAATAATGCTGCTACGCTCGCGCTTCTGGCGTTCGGCGAGCTGACCGCTTTCGAACGAATGGCCACCAACGCGACCACCGCTGTGCACATGGACGATAAAGTCACTTTGGCGCGGCTGGCCTCTCTGTCCTTTGCGAACTTCGAAGAGCTCTCGCAGCACATCAGTCGATTGGGCCAGGATGCGGTCGAGCTCTGTCAGCATTTCGAGCCGACATTCACCGTGCTGGCTGAACGGACTCGTCCTCGTGACTGGCACGAAAGTCTCATGAAGGGATTCGTCTTCGACGGAATCATGAATGACTTCTACCGCACGGCCGTGGAGGAGCTCAGCGAGCCCGGATACAGCCTGGCAATTACAATTCTCGATGATACACGTGCGACCGAATATGTGCGCAATCGTCTGACCGCCGACGTCGCCGCAGACACCCAGCTGGCCTCCCGTCTGGCGCTGTGGGGCCGCAAGCTCGTGGCCGAAACATTGGGGCGCGCACGCAACCTTCTCACCGACTCTTTTCTGGGCATCGATGAGGAGCTGGTGGTGGCATCGATTCCGGCAGTGACGGCCAACCACTCGAAGCGGATGTCAGCCCTGGGGTTGGTGGCCTGAAGCTCCTTGATTCAGATCCGTGAATAGGTTGAGGGCCCGGTGTCTGACCGGGCCCTCAACCTATTCACGGGGAATTCACCGAGATGCGGCGCTCATCCGCGCACGATGCGTTGCGCAGGCAGTCGTTCAGGCACCGAAGCCGACGCGACGGGCAGATTCCGTGCCGATCTCGACGTAGGCCAGAGCGGAAGCCGGGACGAATACCTGGCGTCCCTTCAGGTCTGTGAAGGACAGCAGAGAATCGGCCTTGACGCATTCTTCGATGCGCGCGGCCAGATCCTTCGGTGTCTCGTCTGAATCCATGACGATTTCGCGCGGTGACTGCTTGACGCCGATCTTGATTTCCATTGTGCTCCTTGTACGGGTCGTGGTGTGAGTCGTCCTCAGCATAACGTCAGCGAGGTGGTGTTTTCTTCCCTCGCCAGATCAGAGTTCGCAATCACTTCGTCGTGAAGGACTGGAGGCCGCCCCAGCTCATCTGTGTGAGCAGGCTGACGGCGGTGTCGACGTCGATCTCCGGCGTCGTCTCGAGCTGCTTGACGACGACCTCGGCGGTGCCGATGAGAGTCCGGCACAGCATACGGGCTTGGATGTCATCGAGATCGGTGTAGCTCTTCAGCGCAGTCATGACACGTGAGGCTGTGCGTTCTCGCAGGCTGCGGATCCGCTCCTGTGCCCCCGGTTCGTAGACATCGGAGTTGAAGAGGATGATGAACTCCTCACGATGGGAGACAACGAACTCGAAGTAGGAGCGATAGGTGGCACGGACCTTCTCATGAGGATCATCGGTTGACCCGATCGCAGCGTCGAGCGTCGTGTCGAGGTGCGCGGAAGAATCGTCTATGAGTGCCAGGTAGAGGTCTTGCTTCGATGCGAAGTGCTGGTAGAGGACAGGCTTTGAGACACCGGCCGCCTCTGCGATCGTGTCCATCGAGGTGGTCCGGTATCCGCGAGTTGCAAAGACCGAACGTGCCACCCCCACCAACTGGTCACGGCGCTGTTCACGGGGCAATCTCTGTTGCGGGCTTGACATTCCTTCATGCTACGCGAAAACGAGGTCCGGGACCGGTCAACGCGCTCGGGTCTGGCCACATCGTTCTCATGTCCGTGGCGCATGATGGAATACGAGTATGGATGAAGTGACTGATGGGATCAGCGCGAAACTGCTCGCGGGGGAGTCGGTGACAGTCGTCGGACGCCCCGGGACGGGCAAGACGTCGATGCTCGAATCCGTGTATGCACAGCTGATGGCCGAGGTCAGTCCCGCCTCGGTGCTGGTTCTCACGCCCAACCGCGATCATGCTGATGTGCTGCGCAACCGTCTCGCCGTACCCAGAGACGCGGTGCTGGCTTCCGCCCCGGCTCGAAGCATCTCATCGTTCGCCTACGGAATTGCGCGCGCTGCTCACACGACGCAGACCGGCGATGACCTCGAGTTCATCTCGGGCGCTGATCAGGACGTGTTCCTCGCCGATCTCCTCGCCGGTCACGAACTCGGCCACGGTCGTGGACCGGCCTGGCCTGCCGAGATCACTGCGGAGGTGCGATCGACCTCCGCGTTTCGGACCGAGGTCCGAGATTTCCTCAACAGGGTCATGGAGTTCGATTTCGGTGTGCGGGTCCCTGCCCCGATCGCCGGCGGTGGGCCCGCGCAGACACCTGAGTTCGTGTTCGACTTCGGGCGCAGCGTACTCGATCGTGCGCTTGAGCGGCATCACGATCCGAGGTGGGAAGCGGTGGCCCAGGTTCTCGACGAATACCTCGACATTATGAGCATGCCCGGCTACGGAGGCACAGACTCTGCGACTGTCCTTGCGCGAGCGGCATTCGAGGTTCTGCGCGAACCCGCCGAGGTAACCGCGGGCCGAACCTGGACCTTCGCGCCCGATGTGGTGCCCACCGTGGTCCTTGCCGACGGGGTTCAGGACTTTCCCGCTGCGAGCTGGGGTCTGCTTGAGCAGCTGCGTGAGCGCGGAAGTGCTTTGGCGCTCTTCGGCAGTCCGGAGACCGTGACCGGACGTTTCCACGGCGCCGATGCCTCGATCATCGATCGCAGTGCTGCCGACGATGGATTCACCACCGTGATCCTGCCCGAGGTGAAGGGCACAGGGCCCGACATCGTCAACGTCAGCGATGACTTCGGTCGTCGTATCACCACTCGGTGGGGCCTGCACCATATGCCCCGCCCCAGCGGCGGGCCTGGCACCTCAGATGACGCCTCGGTCGCCGTTGACTCTTCTGACGAGGCCGCAGTCCATTCCGCCGCCGAAGCGGTTGTCCATGTCGTTGATGACGCTGTCCTCGCGCATTCGCGTGACCTGCCGGATACGGTGGAGACCCATGTGTTCGAGGGCGCCGCTTCGAGCTGCCGGTACCTGGCACGTCGAGTGACGAGCTTCGTCGAAGACAGGCATTCATGGTCGGATGTGGCTGTGCTGTGTCGCAACACAGCGACAGCTCGAGTGGTCGCGAACGAACTGAGTGCCTCCGGTGTGGCCACCGCGAACATCATGCAGCCTCTCAGCGTCGACCCCGCCACAGCACCGCTGCTCGAGCTGCTCTCACGCACCCCGGACTTCGCCGACGACGAATCGATCGCTGCACAGGCTCTGGCCCTGGCCGGAAGCGTCTATGTCCGCCTCGACCCGGTGCAGATCAGACGGTTCAAGCGCGTGGTGAGAAAGAAGTTTCCGGCAGCGAACAGTTCGACCTCGCTGGCACAGGCGCTGCGCAACGATGTCGACGACGCATCCCCGACTGGACTGGTCACGATCTCCCGGATGCTGCACGCTGCAGCCGAGGTGCGATCGGTCGACCCGCACCAAGCCCTCTGGATGATCTGGGAGGCCTCAGGCGTCGCAGAGAAATGGCAGTCGGAGGCCCTTCGCGACCCGGAATCCGTGGCGAATTCGCACCTGGACTCGGTGCTGCGGCTGTTCACCTTGGCGCAGAAGATCTCTGATCGTGGCGGCTTCACAGCACGTTCGTTCGCGGGAATCGTGGCGGAGCAGGACATTGCGCAGGACTCCCTGGCAGCGCGGGCCGGCACAGACGATCACGTGCAGGTGGGCACCCCGTCGTCCCTGGCGCATCTGCGAGTCCCGCTCGTCATCATTGCCGAGGTGAACGAAGGAGTCTGGCCCAACCCGAAGCTTCGCGGAGGCATCCTCGGGCTCGATGATCTCAGCTCTGTGCTGACGACTGGTGAGACCGCGACCGGTGACCCGGGCTACCACGCCCACGCCAAACGGAAGAATCTGCGTGAAGAGGGCGAACTCTTCTACACGGCGCTGACTCGCGCCGAAGAGCATGTCATCGTCACCGCGATCTCCGATGCTGAGAGCAATCCCTCGCCGTTCTTCGACGTGATCGCGGCGCGGACAGCGAAGAGCACCGAAGATGCGGACAGCTACGCGATCACTCACGAGGACGAACTCCTGCCGCTGTCCCTGGCAGAGATGGCTGCGCACACCCGGGCACGGCTGCTGAGAGCCGCAGCCGACCCGGCACAGGCAGAACCCGAGGAAGATGTGGATGCCTGGGCACAGCTGCTGGCGGCACTGACTGCCACGAGCACTGCGGTCGAACCACCCGAACAGTGGCGCGAGACCGAAGACATCACCTCATCCGAGCCTCTCTTCACCTCCGAAGACACGGTGAGAGTCTCACCGTCCCAGGTCGAGTCCTTCACCGACTGCTCGCTGCGGTGGTTCCTCACCCGCAACGGAGGTGACAGGCCAGGTTCCCTGGCGCAGAGCTTGGGGACGATCATCCACGCCGCGGCGGAGAACTTCCCGCAGGGCCCGCCCTCGTCGATCCGCGACTTCGTGGACAAGGAGTTCACAACGCTCGAGTTCGACGCGGAGTGGGAGCGAGATCGCGAACACACCTTGGCGATGAAGATGGCCGACCGCCTCGGCGAATACATCAAGACCGCGCCCGGTGAACCCATCGGCGTCGAAGCCCAGGTTTACGCCACCGGAGTTGATGACAAAGGCCAGGAATGGAAGGTCACCGGTCGCCTCGATCGGCTCGAGCAGACCCCAGACGGCATCCGGATCGTCGACTTCAAAACCGGAAAGAACGTGGTAAAGGCTCAGGAGATGCCCCGTCACGCCCAACTCGGCGTTTACCAGGAGGCGATCAACTCCGGGACCATCACCATCGGAGACGACCAGGTCATCGACGCCAAGGCGTATGGTGCCGAACTCGTGTTCCTGCGCAATTCCAAGCAGACCACGAGAGAGCAGTCCGCGCTCGAGATCGACGAGGATCCGGGCTGGGCCCGCGACCTCATCAACGGTGTCTCCGATCGTATGCGGGCTGCCCAGTTCCCAGCCAGGGTCGAGCCTCAGAAATGCCTGAGCTGTCCTGTGCGCACCTCCTGCCCGGCAATCGGGCCCCAGACGTTGGAAGAGTCCTGATGCGCTTCACCGCAGAACAACTGGCCCGCCTGACTGCCGCCGACCCTGCTCAGGCGTTCCCCCCGAGCGAAGAGCAGCGAATCATCATCGAAGCAGACCCTCAGCAGTCGATGAAGGTCACTGCCGGTGCCGGCTCTGGCAAGACGACAGTGATCTCCCAACGGGTGGTGTGGCTCGTAGCCAATGGCTTCGTCGCGCCCGAAGAGATCTTGGGTCTCACCTTCACTCGGAAGGCCGTGGGTGAACTGGGCGGTCGGATCAGGGTGCTCTTGGCCCGCCTGCGCCACAGCCTCGGGCTGGGTTCCGACATGAGCCTTCCTGGTCTCGACAACCCTACGGTCTCGACCTATAACTCCTATGCGGCCTCGATCGTCAGCGAGCACGGAGTCAGCGTCGGCATCGAACCCGAGACCGTGCTCCTTGATGACGCCGCTGCTCACACGATCGCCGGCTCGATCATCGACTCAACCTCAACAGAGGAGATCCCCGGCAACTTCGCACGAGAGACGATGATCGCCGACATCATCTCGCTGGCAGCGGCGATGAATGACCACGGTCGCGACGTCGAGGAAGTCACTGACTATCTCGACCAGTGTCTGCAGGCACTGGTCTCAAGCAAGGGCAAACCCGTGGATCCCAATGGTCACAGGGCCAAGCTCGAAGCAAAGATCAAGACAGCGAAATTGGCCGGCGAATACATGAGCGCCAAACGTCGCAACTTGGCCATGGACTTCTCGGACCAGGTTCGGTTCGCACAACGCATCCTTGACGAAGTGCCGGCCGCTCGCAGTGCCGAACAGCAGCGGTGGTCAATCGTTCTGCTCGATGAGTTCCAAGACACCTCGGTCGCCCAGCTGAAACTGCTGCGCGATCTGTTCCATTCCACCGCGGTGACAGCTGTGGGAGATCCCAGACAGGCCATCTACGGTTGGCGCGGTGCCAGCGCCGACAACATGATCCGCTTCTCTGCGGACTTCTCAAACGTGGCGCCGCTGACCCTGAGCACCAGCTGGCGCAACGACCACACGATCCTGAAGGTCGCCAACCGGACGGCGGACGGACTGGCCGGGAGCCGGGAAAAACCGCTGACTGCTCGCATAGGAGCAGAAGACGGTGACGTGGCCATCGATATCAGCTCGGGAGCGCATGATCCCGACTTCCTCACTGTCGGACTCCGGTCACTGACAGAATGGGTGGCCACACTGCCCGCAGGATCGTCGACGGCGGTCCTGTGCCGCAAACGTGCCCACTTTGCGCCCGTTGCCGCGGCGCTGGAGGCTGCGGGCCACGCCGTTCACGTGCATGGCTCTTCAGGTCTCCTGAGCGACCCCTTCGTCGCCGATCTGCGGGCAGTCCTCACCGCCGCCGTCGACCCGATGGCCGGCGACAGTCTGATGAGGCTGATCAGCGGACGTCTGCTGGGTCTCGGCGCCACAGACATCGCCGCTTTGCAGACGTTCACCCGGAAGCAGAACGATCTGCGATTGACCGAGTTCCTGGGGGAGAGCCCTGACGGCACGGGAATCGTCCCCGAGGCCATCGACCAGCCCACGATCGTCGAAGGCCTTGACGAACTCGTCGATCTCTCCGATGCACTTGCAGGTTCGGCAAATATCGCGGGCGCACGAGCCATGGTGAGCAACTTCCGCACTTCGGGTCTGAGCTCGATGGCACTGGAACGGTTGGTGAAGTTGGCACGAGCTCTGCGTCATGTCCGTTCCGGTTCCGGCACCATCGCCTCGATCATCCGCACCGCGATGACGGAGACCGGAGTCGACTCCGACATCTGGGGGCTGAGTGATTCGCTGCGCAATCTTCATCGCTCAGCGATCGATTCCTTCCTGTCAGCAGCAAGCCAGTATTCGGCAACCGATGACCAGCCATCGGTGCCGGGTTTCCTGGAGTGGCTGACCTTGATGGAAGCGAAGGACTCGCTGAGCGTGGCCGAACCGAATTCCGCCTCCGACGCGATCGACATCATGACAGTGCACGCCTCGAAGGGCCTCGAATTCGATGCAGTCGCTGTGCCGTCACTGGTGGTCAAGGACTTCCCGACGGAACCGCGTGACAAAGAGGGGTGGATGGATAGAACCGCTCTGCCATATCCGCTGCGAGGTGACCGCGCCCATCTGGTTGACTATGATCTTTCCACCGCCGACTTCGATACGAAGAAGGCACTCGACGAATGGGTCAACGAATTCATCAAACCAGCCATCGCCGACGCACATGAGGAAGAAGAGCGGCGCCTCGCCTACGTCGCATTCACCCGGGCCAAGCACTATCTGTGGTTGGGTGCAGAGTTGATGGGTGCCAGAGCCAACCCCGACGAGCCGTCCCCGTTCCTGACCGAAGCGATCGAAGTGCTGCAGCGCGATGTCGAGATGCCGGAACCTGCCGAAGAATCCGCGGAGGACCGTATCGAGACAAGCATCTGGCCCGTGCCGCGAACAGAACGTGTGTCCACGGCCCGACGTGCGGCCGAATGGGTCAGCTCCGCTGCACCAGCCGCTCTTGACGAACTGGCACAACACCCGGGACTCGTGGGCGAATATGCGCGACAGGCACTGCGGATCAGCACCCGCCCAGGCACAGCAAGTACCGGAAGCGTCCCGGATCGACTGTCGGCGACTGCTCTAGTCTCGTGGCGCAGAGACCCACAGCAGTTCATCACCCAGACCCTGCGCCCGATCCCGAATCCGCCGAGCCGAGCAGCAGAGATCGGTACCACCTTCCACTCCTGGGTCGAGCAGCATTTCGGACAGGCGAGCATCGACGTCGACGACGAACAGCAGGTTCAGGCCATCGACAAAACCACGATTGAGCGTCTGCAGCAGACGTTCATCGACTCCGAATTCGTGAGCAGGCATGCCGACCACATCGAAATGTCATTCGAACTGGTCCTCGGCCGATTCAGAGTCCCCGGGAAGATCGATGCGGTCTTCATCACCGGCGATCATGCTGAAGTCGTCGACTGGAAGACCTCGAAACAGCCGGATGAGAAGACGCTTGAGGTGATGAAATGGCAACTGGCTCTCTACCGTTTCGCCATCCAACGGGTCCATCCCGAAATCACCGAGGTGACGGGAACCTTCTACTTCGTCGGCAGCGACGACATTGTGAAGTTCACTCAGCTTCCGGAGGAAGCCGAGATCATTGCGTGGCTGGAGGACAACGACAGCACATGAGGCGGTTCACCAGTTTGAGCGGGCGAACGGGTCCGGTCCTCAGCTCTGGACCAGATTCGCATCAGGGGCGGTGAACTCCGTCGTCGGGCTCAACGTCGTCGGGTTCAACGTCATCTGTTTGAGCGTCGTCCGGCTCGGGCGCCTCGTCGATGGCGTTCTCGGCCTCCAGCCCCGCATCGGACTGCAGCTTGCTCTCCGACTCCGACTCGCGCTCTTCCGGCAGCACATCCGCTTCTGGAGCTGAGCCGTGGTCGGAGCTTGCGGCTGTCGGACCAGGGGAAGCGGCGTTGGGGGCTGCAGTGTCCTTCGCGAAGAGGACGTCATTGAACGAGGACAGCAGTTCACCTGCGTCCTGTACAGCCTCCTCATCGCCGGAATCCACTGCTTCGAGGAGCCAGTCGAGGACGGCGAACTCGGCCAAGAGTTCGGCACGAGTGATCACATGTTCGTCGGCGCGAGGACGTGAGTTTCTGTACTCACTGAAGAAGGTCGGGACAGCGGCAGGGTCGATGAGCGCAGAGGCTGCGGCCAGATCGATGGCAGGATCGGAGACCCGCAGACGTTCGATTCCCGACAGCGCGAGCACCCGCTCCTGATCGGTGTAGACGCTCGTCTCGTCGATCGCTCCATGGATGGGGGTGGCGAGGAAGCGCCACAGGGAGACCTTCTCGAACTCCTCCTCCCAATGCTGGAGCAGATCCGCCGGCACCCGGCCCGTGGCTGCGGCCTGATCGAGGCGCTCCAAGATCTGAAACTGGAAACGAGACGGGTCTTCGACGGGGAACCCCGCCTCGGATATCGATTCCGGAGCCGCCGAATGCAGGGTAGCCAGGGCCTGTGCCAACGAGCTCGCCCGGGCGATGTCAGCGATGGCCTGATCGCCTACGGGGGCACCGGGCAAGGGTTCGATGAGAGTCACCGTGATGGGTGCAGAAGTATCGAAGTAGTCGGCCTCAACCTCGATGATGGCGCGCAGATGGGGCCAGGTGAATCCGGCATGCGGGTACATCGTGTCGTAGATTCGAGCAGCTTCAGCGGCCGAACCGGTGTCTGCGGATCGATCGAGACTCGTCTGTGCCGTCGCAACCAACTGCTGCTGACCATCGTCAAGCAGCACTCTGACTCCCAACCCCAGTGACGGCAGGGGGACCCACTGCGTCGGGGTAAAGTCTTCGAGCATCGTCGCCGCGACAGCTGCCAACTTGAGCGCCTTGGTATTCACCCTCCCCAATCTACCGTCTGGCGCCGCCGGAGACCGGAGATTCGGCTGTTGAGCGTGTCAGCACCCACACTTCCTGAGTCAGGGCCCTGAGCTATCGTGGAGGGCATGAAGCCACTGCCACTCGTGAAGCCGATCAGTCTGGCCCGCCATGGGATCGATCGAGACCATCTCTCTCGTGGTCAGGACGGTGACCTGCAGGAGCTGTGGGCCAGCGGAGCAGAACCCGTGTTCGAACATCGTGGGTCGCTCCTCGTGGCGGCCGGGGGCCTGTTCATCACCGATCCCGGAATGGTTCCGGAGGGGCAGACAGAGATCTACCTCGGCCGCGATGACGAAGGAAACCGGTACATCGGGGTCTCCCTTGACGATTCCGGTCGCAGCCAACTCGACACCTGGCTGGCGACTTCGCGTGCCCGCGACGCCACAGATCTGCTGACCGCTCCGGGGGAGGGCATCGACAGCGCCGAGCCTGTGTGGATGCCGCTGCGTCAGCTGGCCGAGTCCCTCGATGACATGCAGGTGTCCCTGGCATGCGAGATCGTGGGCCTGGGCAATTGGCACAGAGCCCACCAGTTCTCGCCCCGCACGGGGCAACCGACCCGTCCCACCCTCGGCGGCTGGGTGAGAACAGACCCAGACAACGGCAGCGAACACTTCCCTCGCACCGACCCGGCTGTGATCGTCCTCATCATCAACACGGACGAGGCCGGTGTCGAAAGAGTGTTGCTGGGAAACAATGCGGCGTGGGAAGTCGACCGCTACTCCCTGCTGGCCGGATTCGTCGAACCCGGTGAGACCTTGGAACACGCAGTCATTCGTGAAGTGTTCGAAGAGGCCCACGTCGAAGTTGTGGACCCGAAGTACCTCGGATCCCAACCCTGGCCGTTCCCGTGCTCACTCATGCTCGGCTTCTCAGCTGAAGCTCCGAGCCTCGAATTCGCTGCCGACGAGGCTGAGATCGCCACCCTGACCTGGTTCACGCGTGAGGAACTGCGCACAGCCATCGAACGCGGCACGGTCCGGGCGCCTGGACTCGTCTCGATCGCAGGGCAGCTCCTCTACAGCTGGTTGGACAACATTTGAACGCTCAGGCCGCAGCGCTGCTCGACGCTCTCGACGAGGAGCAGAAAGAGGTCGCCACCCAGTTCTCCACACCGGTGATCGTCCTGGCCGGAGCCGGGACGGGCAAGACCCGTGCTATGACCCATCGCATCGCCTACGGCATTGCCACCGAGGTGTTCCCTCCCAACCACGTTCTGGCTCTGACCTTCACCGCCAAGGCGGCAGGAGAGATGCGCTCTCGTCTGCGCGACCTCGGGGTTCCCGCTGTCCAGGCCCGAACCTTTCACTCGGCAGCTCTTCGGCAGCTGCGCTTCTTCTGGGATCGATTTGCGACCGGCGACTTCCCCCGAATCATTGACAACAAGGCGGGGATCCTCGGTTCAGTGCTGCAGAGCATGGGGATCGAGACCAGCCGGGAGCTGAATCGAGATGTGGCCTCTGAACTCGAATTCGCTGCCGCGTCCCTCCTCGGTGTCGATGACTATGCCACTCAAGCCGCCGCACGCGATCTTCCCGGACAATTGGGCGTCGAAGACATGGTGCGCATCTTCGAGGCATACAGCGAAGCGAAGACACGCGGCCGGTTGATGGACTTCGAAGACGTTCTGCTCGTTCTGGACGGAGTTCTCGCAGAATACCCGGCTATCGCAGCAGACATTCGTGATCAGTACCGACACTTCGTCGTCGACGAGTTCCAAGACGTCTCACCCCTCCAATATGATGTGCTCTCGCGCTGGCTGGGGCCACGGGACAACCTCTGCGTAGTCGGTGACCCGGCCCAGACGATCTATTCGTTCGCCGGAGCAGATTCTTCACTGCTGAGGACCCTAGACGCCTCACTGCCGACGTCGACGACGATCCAGCTGGTCCGCAACTATCGGTCGACGAAGGCGATTGTGTCGACGGCGAACAATCTGCTTCGGCACACATCCCGCTCGGCGCTGACCCTGCGCACAGACAATCCCGAGGGACAGCAGCCGGCGATGACCGAGTATCCGAACGATGACGCTGAAGCCGCCGGGGTCGTCAAGGCCATCTCTGCCGAGATCAATGCCGGCCGCCGTCCGCGAAACATCGCGGTTCTGTTCCGTACGAATGGACAGAGTCCGGCTTATGAGCAGGCTCTGGCAGCAGCCGGAATCCCGTATGTTCTGCGAGGCGGGGAGAGGTACTTCGCGCGCAAGGAGGTCAAAGAGGCCGTCCTCATGCTGAAAGCGGCCCGCGCCACCTCGAGCGGCAGGCCCCTGCCGGAGGTCGTCGCCGAGGTGCTGGTGTCCCTGGGATACTCGAGCAAACCACCCGCGGCAGGGGCAAGCAGACAGAAATGGGAATCTCTGAAGGCCCTGGTCGATCTGGCGGAGACCCATCAGTCAGGATCTGAGCTCCCGGTGCCATTGGAAACGTTTCTCGCAGACCTCAGCGATCGAGCCGAACACCAATTCGCCCCTGATATCGAGGGTGTCACCCTGGCCTCATTTCACGCGGCCAAAGGTCTTGAATGGGACAGTGTGCACCTCGTCGGACTCAGTGAGGGCCTGTTGCCCATCAGCTACGCCCAGACGCCGCGAACGGTCGCTGAGGAGCGGCGTCTGTTCTATGTGGCGCTGACTCGTGCGGGCCGTGACCTCAGCTTGAACTGGTCACAGTCTCGCCATGACTCCAAGCAGCGACCGCGTAAGCCGTCCCGATTCCTCAGCGAACTCGGGCGAGTCGATCAAACGGTGGGTCAGGGCCGTCGGACTGCAACCTCGGTGGCGATGAATCGCTGCAGATCGTGTGGCAAGGTGCTCGTATCCCAGGTTGACCGAGCCCTGTCCAGGTGTGCGAACTGCCCTGCCGACATCGACCTCGAACTCCTCGACAGACTGCGACGATGGCGTGCCCGTGTCGGTTTGGAACAGGGACTGCCTCCCTATCTCGTCCTCACCGACACATCGATCTCCGCGATCGCAGAGATCAGACCGCAGGACATGACATCGTTGGCGAAGATCCCTGGAGTCGGCGCCACCAAGCTCGAACTCTATGGGTCAGGGTTACTGAGCCTGCTCGTCGATTAGGTCGAAGTCGGGGACGGAAACGCGGCACTGGCAGCGAGGATGGAACGACAGAGCCTCGTCTGTGCCGATACCTGTGGCCAGAGAGACGCTTCTGCGCACCGCCTCGGTGTCTGGGCGCAGCAGAGATCGTCTGAGGATCTGGACGGCATTGAGTGCGCCCAGCCCACGTGACAAGGGATCGCTGAGACTCTCGCGGTCTGGGAGGGCTCGAACGTGGGGGTACTGGTCCAGCCAGGATCCATCGCAGTCTTTCCTCCGCAGGCACTCACACACGGCGCACGGCGTCGTCCCGGGCCGGATGAGACCGCTGATCTCGAGAGAGTATTCCCCGATCACAACCTGGCAATGCGGGACCTCGCGATCCGTGAGCCAAGTGGCAGTGTGAATGTCTGGGACGAGGTACGAGGTTGTGATCACCAGCGGTGAGGACAGCAGATCGAGGTCCTCGACGCGATGCTGTTCTGCGATGGCGAAACCGGAGGCTGAGAGATACTGTTCTGTGACGGCTCTCAGCGGCCCCACCACCAGAATCGGCGAATCTCCGAGGACCCTGGATACACGATCAGGCGAGAGGGCGAAGATCTGCGCAGTCGCCAACAGCGGCGAACTCTTCGTCGTTATCACGGCATCGGCATCGTCGGGAACCATGACGCCTGCTTCATCGAGCAGTGTGATCAGCGAACTCGCCCGGCCCAGGTCGGCACCGAGATCCTGAGCTCGAGAGTAGTACTGGGCTGAACCGACACCCATCCGCAGCTCCTCGACGAGAGCGACATCCGCGGGCAGGAGACCGTCGATGAGGACAGGATCATCGACGCCGAACTGCACGCACGATGGTGAACGCCATGTGATCGGCACACTGGGAAAAATTCGGAACATGTCTCCACCTCGCCTCGAACGCCTCGAACTTCCACAGTAGTGAAGGTGGACGACATCCGCTATGGCCGAGATGGAACTGTGGAAAACCCTGTGGAAAACAGTTGAGGACAGGCCGGAAAATGCATTCCGACGTGCCCTCAACCGCTTTGTGCCCCAGGCGCTCGCGGAAACTCGTGCAGCTTCCCCTTCCGCACGCATCTCCGGGTTTTCCGGGGTCAATCATAGAACCTATTCTTCATTTGCCGCCCCGTCAATGTCGGTTCATGCACAGACGAGTCAACAGCGTGTGGATAACCTGTGGATATCTCGCCGTGAGCTGTGGAGAAAAGGCACCTTGAATGATTGGGGGAGCTGCTCCGTGGAGAGTGAAAGCGTAGGTCACTTCCGCACCTGGTGCTCATGGCGGGCAATTCGGCCTGTGGACAGCCCGGCAGGCAGTGCAGAATATCGATACTCAGGAAACTCACAACTAGAGACGAACGAAATAATGTCCGTTGAATTTCCTATGATGGGTCTGTGGCAACTCAACAGCGATGGACCGAAGAGGACGTGCTGCGGGCGATTGCCCGCGGAGAGATCGAAGTGCGCCGCTCGGCACGCCGGAAGAAGACCATCTCGGTCTCGAAGGAAGTGGATACGTACGTTCTCAGCACGCCTGTGAGATACAGCGTGGAGCACAACATTCGGTCGTTGACCGATCTCTTCAATAGGCTTGCCGCCAGGGACCATTCTTCGGCGGCTGACCTCGTCGATCTGGCGGAGGAGATGAGCCAGCGCTATTTCGACGGTCGTCTGCGTCCGCAGTCGATCAGGTGGGTGACGAATCAGAACATCAGTCGATGGGCATCGACGACGACGTCGTCAGGCGACATCAGGGTTTCCCACCGTCTGCAGACAGTGCCTCGTTGGGTGTTGGAGACAGTCATCGTCCATGAACTTGCCCATCTGGAGATCGGCCCGCATTCCAGG
>NZ_JACBOT010000012.1 GCF_021532275.1 Brevibacterium sp. UCMA 11754 | reverse complement strand
CCGCGAGCATGATCCGCTCGATCTCCTGGGTGGATGCTTCCAGCACCTCACGTCCGATGGCAGGCGACTCACCTGCAAGCAGCCGGTCGGACCAGGCACGGGGATGTTTTGCGTTCCAGAACCGCACTCCGCCGATGTGCGAATGAGCTCCGGGCCCGAAGCCCCACCAATCGGCATTGCGCCAGTAGGCCATGTTGTGGTCACAGCGGGTCTCCGCTGACGTCGACCAGTTGCTGACCTCGTACCAGTGCAGGCCGGCCGCCTCCATGGCGGCATCGGCGATCTCGTATTTGTCGGCCAGGTCGTCCTCGTCGGGCATCGGCAGTTCACCCCGGCGAACCATGGCGCCCATCTTCGTACCAGGTTCGACGATGAGCGAATAGGCGGAGATGTGATCGACGTCGTTGCTCAGCGCCACCTGAAGTGACCTGCGCCAATCATCGATGGACTCCCCTGGTGTGCCGTAGATGAGGTCGAGGCTCAGTTCCAGGCCGGCCTCTTTGATCCATTTCGCCACATCCGGGATCTTCTCCGGGTCGTGTGTGCGGTCCAGGGTCGCGAGCACATGGGGCACGGCCGACTGCATGCCCAAGGAGATTCTCGTGAACCCGGCGGCGGCCAGGGTCGCAATGTAGCTCGGGTCCAATGTGTCGGGGTTCGCTTCGGTCGTGACCTCGACATCCGGTGCCAACCGGAAGCGGTCGCGGATGTCATCCATCACCCCGGCCAGCACCTCGGCGGCCAACATCGTCGGGGTACCTCCACCGAAGAAGATCGTCGTCACCGCACGGTCGGCGGCCCCTGCATCGGCGAGGACACGAGTCGACAGATCAAGCTCGCGGGCAAGATTGCTGCGGTAGTCGTCGCGGGAGGCGCCGGGCCCCAGATCCTCTGCGGTGTAGGTGTTGAAGTCGCAGTAGCCGCAGCGGACCCGACAGTAAGGGACGTGAACGTACAGGCTCAGCCCGCGAGAGGCCGCGCCGGCCCCGGCCGAGGCCGGCAGCGAACCGTCAAGCGGTGGAGTCTCACCAGTCGGTTGTGCGGGCACTTACTTCTTGGATTCCTTCTTGGGCTCCGGATCATCCGAGGACAGGGCGGCGATGAAGGCCTCCTGAGGGACCTCGACATTGCCAACGACCTTCATCCGCTTCTTGCCTTCCTTCTGCTTCTCCAGCAGCTTGCGCTTACGGCTGATGTCGCCGCCGTAGCACTTGCTCAGCACATCCTTGCGGATGGCGCGGATGGTCTCACGAGCGATGATGCGCGAACCGATGGCAGCCTGGATCGGCACTTCGAACTGCTGGCGCGGGATCAGCTTGCGCAGCTTGCCGGCCATGAGCACACCGTAGGAGTAGGAGTTGTCGCGGTGGACGATCGCGGAGAAGGCGTCGACCTGATCGCCGTGGAGCAGGATGTCGACCTTGACCAGGTCCGCTGCGTCTTCGCCGTCATCGGAGTAGTCGAGGGTCGCGTAGCCCTTGGTCTTCGACTTCAGCTGGTCGAAGAAGTCGAAGACGATTTCGGCCAGGGGCAGTCGGTAGCGGATCTCGACCCGGTCCGAGGACAGATAGTCCATTCCCTGAAGACTGCCGCGACGTGTCTGGCACAGTTCCATCACCGCGCCGATGTAATCGCTCGGGGTGAGGATGGTGGCCCTGACCATGGGTTCGCGGACCTCTTTGATCTTGCCCGTCGGGTACTCGCTCGGGTTCGTGACCTCCATCTCCGATCCGTCTTCCATCGTGACGTCGTAGATCACGCTGGGTGCGGTGGAGATGAGGTCGAGGTCGTATTCGCGTTCGAGGCGATCGCGCAGGACTTCGAGGTGGAGGAGTCCGAGGAATCCGCAGCGGAAACCGAAGCCCAGCGCCGTCGAGGTCTCTGGCTCGTAGGCCAGCGAGGCATCGTTGAGTTTGAGCTTGTCAAGGGCATCGCGCAGGACCGGGTAGTCCGATCCATCGATCGGGAACAGCCCGGAGTACACCATGGGCTTAGGTTCCTTGTAGCCCTCGAGCGCCTGTGTGGCCGGTGCAGAGTTCAATGTGACCGTGTCGCCGACCTTGGACAAGCGCACGTCTTTGACGCCGGTGATGAGATATCCGACCTCGCCGACGCCCAGGCCCTTCGTGGGCTTCGGCTCCGGTGAGGAGACGCCGATCTCGAGGAGTTCGTGGGTGCTGCCCGTCGACATCATCGTCAGCTTCTCACGCGGATGCAGCGAACCGTCGATGAGGCGCACGTAGGTCACGACGCCCCGGTACGTGTCGTAGACGGAGTCGAAGATCATGGCTCGCGCCGGCGCATCGGCGTCGCCGACAGGAGCAGGAATGTCCGAGATGATGCGATCGAGGACCGCATCGACGCCTTCACCGGTCTTGCCCGACACCAGCAGGCAGTCTTCGGGTTCGCAGCCGATGAGGTTGGCCAGCTCCTCCGCGTACTTCTCGGGCTGCGCGGCGGGGAGGTCGATCTTGTTGAGGACGGGAATGATCGCGAGATCGTTCTCCATGGCCATGTAGAGGTTGGCCAGAGTCTGGGCTTCGATGCCCTGCGCTGCGTCGACGAGGAGGAGCGCACCTTCACAGGCGGCCAGGGATCTGGAGACTTCATAGCTGAAGTCGACGTGCCCCGGAGTGTCGATCATGTTCAGAGCGAAGGGAGTGCCCTCGTTCTCCCAGGCCATGCGCACGGCCTGGGACTTGATCGTGATTCCGCGTTCGCGTTCGATGTCCATCCGGTCGAGGTACTGAGCTCGCATATCGCGAGGCTGAACCGCCCCTGTGACCTGGAGCATCCTGTCGGCCAGGGTCGATTTTCCATGGTCGATATGAGCAATGATGCAGAAATTGCGGATCAACTCGGGTGATGTAGCGGACGGCGAAATCCGTTCGAGTGCTTGCGGCTTCACCTGAGGTGACATGAACGCCCTTCCTTCGACAGACTTCCTTCGACAGACCAGAACTTCCATTGTTCCATGGGTTGCGCACCAGACTGGAATCCTCCGCACCCCGGTGCATGCGGGCAGAGCTTCTTCTCACCGACTCGAACTCACTGTGAATCCCGGTGCCGATCCTGCACATTCGACGGCGATCGACGAAGATTGAGCCATGAGCGATTTCTCGATCATGAGCTTCAACCTCAGATATCCGGCGATGGACGGCCATCCCGTGGCCAAGCGTCTGCCCATCGCCGCCGAGCTCATCACCCAGGCTCACCCTCATATCATCGGCACGCAGGAGGGTGAGCTCGATCAGCTCGAGACACTCATCAACCTGCTTCCCGGTGAGTACATCTGGTTGGGTGAGGGGCATTCGGGCGGCAATTCGGGTGAGTTCACCGCGGTCATCTACGACTCATCGCGATTCGACGTCGACACCGTCGACATCAGCTGGCTGTCCGAACAGCCGGAGACGGTCGCCTCCGAATCCTGGGGTGTCTCCCACGCCCGGACGCTGACAGTCGTCGACTTTCGGGATCGTATCGCCGGGCAGTCTCTGCGCCTGCTCAACACTCACCTCGATCACAAGTCTGAGGAGGCTCGTCTGGAATCAGGGAAGATCATGGCCGGCCATCTCGCCGAGGCGACCGGTCCGTCCGTGGTCACAGGAGACTTCAACGTCGCCACCGGCTCCCCCGTCTACGACTATTTCTGCACTGAGTTGGGACTCACCGACACCGCTGCGATTGTTCCAGGTGAGGACATCGGCACATTCCACCGTTATCGAGGCCCTAAGGACGGCGACCCTCGCATCGATTGGATCCTGACGACGCCGGGACTGCGAACAGTCTCCACGCGGATCAATACATACAACCTCGACGGTGAGTACCCGTCCGACCATTTCCCGGTCGAAGCGGTTCTGCGCTACGTCGATTAGGATCAGTGCACATGAGTTGGAAATCACTGGTCAGTCGCGTCGTCAGGATCGGCGTCAAAGAAGGCTTCAAATACTACAAAGATTCACAGAGGAATAAGGCAGGCTCGCAGGGTTCGGGCTCCCGCCCGACCGGTCGCTCTCAGAGCGATGGACGGTCGTCGGGATCCGCCTCGGCGAAGGGCGGTGACTATCCGGGTGACTACCGCGGCGCGGTCAATGTCTCCTATGCCCCCGACCTCGACGGCGGTGCCGATCCCGGAGAGGTCGTCTGGAGCTGGGTTCCCTTCGAAGAGGACCATTCCCAGGGCAAGGACCGTCCCTCCCTCGTCATCGGCAAGGACGGCCGCTGGGTGCTTTCCCTCATGCTCACCAGCAAGGATCACATCCCAGGAGGAGTCGGCGAGGTCCGCGAAGACCGCCACGCCCGGTGGATGAACATCGGCAGCGGGGATTGGGACTCTCAGGGCAGGCCCTCCGAGATCCGACTCGACCGCGTGATCCGCCTCGATCCGGAGACCATCCGCCGCGAAGGCTCGATCATGCCTCGCGAGATCTTCGAACAGGTCGCGAAGAACGTCAACGCGAGCTGAGCCGAAACCAGGGCACCGACAATTTCTGCCTGACGGGATCACCCTGTATCGTTGAGAGAGTATCTTCATCAAAGGCGTGTGTCTCGCTGAGGTCGGGTGAAGATGCCATCAGGCTCGATATCATCGATGTGTTTCCCCGCGGAGATGAGTATGTCGGTCAGATGTGCCCTCACGACCATGTTCCACTAACACGAAAGAGTGTTGAAATTGGCTAATATCAAGTCACAGATCAAGCGGATTGAAACCAACGAGAAGGCTCGCCAGCGCAACAAGGCTGTGCGGTCCGAGGTTCGGTCACATGTCCGCGTCGTCCGCGAGAACATTGCTGCCGGCAACAAGGACGAAGCACAGCAGGCTTATGCTGTTGCCGCCCGTAAGCTCGACAAGGCTGTTTCGAAGGGTGTTCTGCACAAGAACAACGCTGCGAACCGCAAGTCGCGCATGGCCACGCAGATCAACGCTCTCTGAGTCGATCACTGAGGCTATAGCTTCGAGGGGCCCGATCCGTTCGGATCGGGCCCCTCATCTATTCACCATTCAGAGTCTGTGCTCCGCTCAGCGCTGACGAGCCAGCCGGCAGACTTCGGAGACGAACCATTCGACCGCATAGACCGGGTCACGGCCTCCGCCTTTGACGGCCTCATCGGCTTCGGCTGCCGCGATCAATGACTGCCCCAAGGCGACTTCGTTCCACCGGCGCACCTCGCGCCGGGCACGGTCGACCTGCCAGGGGGCCATCTTCAGCTCCGATGCGAGCTCGCCGCTCGATCCCGAGAAGCCCTGGACCTTGGCCATCGACCGCAGCTTCATCGCGACCGCGGCAACCAGGGGCACCGGGTCGGACCCGGTCGACAGTGCGTGACGCAGGAGGCTCAGCGCGCTCTTCGCATCGCCTCCGACTGCGGCGTCGGCGACTTTGAAGCCGGTGGCCTCCACTCGGCCGCCGTAGTACTGGTCGACAATCTGCGCAGTGATGGTTCCGTCGGTGTCCTCGATGAGCTGGTCGACTCCGGCATTGAGTTCGGACAGGTCGGCCCCGAGTGCAGACATGAGCGCGGCCATCCCTGATTCGTCGATCTGCCTCTTCGCAGCCTTGAAACGTCCTTGGGCGAATTTGGCGCGGTCGCTCTCGTTCTTCAGCTGCGTCGCATCGACCCGGGGGAATCCGTTCGCCTCGATCTTCTTGACCAGTTTGGCGCCGCGGTTGCCGCCTCCGTGAAGGAGCAGGACGACGGCATCGTCATTGGGTTCATCGAGGTAGGCGAGCGCATCTGCCAAGAATGCCTCCGAACACTTCTCGACGCTGTCGACGACGATGAGCTTGGAGGAGGAGAACAATGAGGGCGAGGCGGCCATGAGCAGCTCTCCGCCCTGGTATCCGGCGGCGTCGAACTCGATCTCCTCCGGGTCAGACTTCCGCGCGACAGTGACGATCCGATCCTTGGCCATGCGGATGAGCACCGGCTCGTTTCCGGAGATCATCACTACGGGCGCGGGCTTCGCGGAACTCCACGGGATCAGGGTCTTCTTCACTGCCATGCGCCAAGCCTATCGTTAGCCACGGACTCGATGCGCGCCGGTCGCCGGAGCCTACCCACGGGAGTCACTGTCCATCACCGCCGCAGCTTCGCCCCGTACTGTACTGCGCGTTCGCATAGACGGCGATGGTGCCGCAGAGGTCGGTGCGCAGAACCGGGACGGGCCCGAAGGCTCGTTGGGCTCGTGGGGTGGGATGGCCGTAGCTGTTCTCCCCCACTGAGATCGCACCGAGGCGAGCGCCTGCAGCGGTGAAGAAGTCTTCCGACAGGTCGGAGGAGCCATGATGGGGTGCGATGAGCACGTCGACGGGTTCGAGATTCTGAGCGACGATGAACTGTTCGTCTTCTCCGATGTCGCCGGGGACCAGGTAGCTCAGTCCCTTCTGTTCGACTCTGAGGACCAGTGAGTCCTCATTGCGCACTTCGGTCCCCTCTGTCTCCTCTGTCCCCGTGGTCTCTTCTGCCCCCGCGGTCTCTCGCGCAGGTGGCCAGAGCACCTCGATCTGGGCCCCACCGGCGTCGAACGTGCGTCCACGCGCTGTCGGGACCACCTCGGCGCCGGTGTCCTCGACAATGCTGTGCGTCTCTTCTCCCTCGCTGACGTTGGTGGACACCCATAGACGATGCAGGGTCCGCGACCAGGTGGTTCCGGCATACCCGGCGCTGTGATCGGCGTCGAAGTGGGAGATGACGAGATCGAACTCCTCGATCCCGCCCTCGTCGAGACACACATCGACGGGCTTCGGGTCCTTCCCTGTGTCGATGACGAGGCCACGGCCCTCGCCGAGGTTGATCAGCGTTGCCGATCCCTGCCCGACATCGCAGATCATCACCAACCAATCGTGTGCCGGTGGCTTCGTCCGGCCGACCACGATGATCAGTGCCGTCAGGCAGATGCAGAGGACGACGACCGGGACTCCCCACAGCTTTCTGCGCACCAACAGCCAGGAGCCTGCACCCAGCACGATGAGGAGTCCGAGCGCGGCCAGTGTCCCCCACGGAGGTTCGGGCCAGTCGAGGGCAGCTCCGGGCAGTCCGGCACAGATCCTGGCCACAGCCACGATCCACCATGCGCACAGCGAGCCGAGCCAGGCGGGAAGCTGAGCACACCACAGGAGCCCGGGGACTCCGACGAGACCGAGTCCCCCGCACACCAACGATAGGAACCCGAGGACAGTGGCCGGCAGGACTGCGGGTGCGGCCAGGGCGTTCGCCGCCACCGACCACAGCCCGATCCGGGGATCGATGGCCACGAGCACCGGGGTGCAGGCCAGCTGGGCGACCAGGGGCACGATGAGGGCGCTGAGGACGATGGCGGGGACCATCGACAGGCGCAGGCTCAGTCGCCGCAGAATGATTGGAACGACGAACATGATTGCGGCGGTCGAGACGACGGAGAGCACGAACCCTACCGAGGTCGCCAGCACAGGGACAACGGTGAGCAGGACGCACACGGTCGAACTCATCACCGCCACCGGTGAGATCCCTCCCCCACGGAGGAAGACGAGGGCGACCGCGATCGCCATACCCGCCGCACGGATGGCGCTGGGTTCGAATCCGACCACGAACACATACCCCATGCAGGTGAGCACCCCGATACCGACGCGAGTCCGTGGACCGGCCCCGCACAGTCCGGCCAGCAGTCCGGCGCCGAGGCTGACAATCGTGACATTGCTGCCTGAAACAGCCGAAATGTGGGTCAGGGACACCACACGCATATCGTCTTCCATCCGTGCATCCTGAGGCTCGGTGTCACCGACCACGAGGCCCGGCAGCAGTGCACCGCCGTTGTGTCCTGAGGCCAGGGAATCATGCCGCAGCTGCATGCGCAGGTCTCCTCGCCACGTCCACAGCCTGTTCGGTGTGCGCAGGATCGTCGCATCATTGCTGCTGATGCGGATGTCGTCGAGAGCCTCCGTGCGCATGGTCACGTGCGATCCTTCGGGTGGAGCGGAGGGGCTGAGCACCTCGGTGAAGCCTCCCGAGGTGAGCACCGTCAACCGAGACCAGCCCGAAGGCCCTGGTTGGCTGTGGCCGACCACGATGCCTTCCACATCGGTGACTTCTTCAGTTCCGCGGCCGGCACCGAGCATGGTGGTCTGAATCGTGAACAGACATGCGAACACTATGAGGAGCACGCCCAGGTGGTGGTGTCTGCGCAGACAGAGGAAGCCGAGGCTGACGAGGAACGGAGCGGCGAGGAGCGCCCATGGCCCTGGATCCGCCAGCGCGGTGATCCACAGGCCCAGCGCGCAGATGAGCAGGCGAACGGATCCTGGCCAGACCTTCGCAGCCGAGCGCGCCCAGCTGAGTACGGTTCTCCACCGATCTCTCACCCACTGAGCCTTCGAACAGTTCGTTCGCTCTCGCTGGGCCCTATCCGACCGAGACACGATCTTTGAGGCTCTCGAATGTCTTGGGACCGATCCCCTGGACAAGCAGCAGATCTTCGATGCTGGTGAATGGCTGTTCTTCGCGGTGGGCGATGATCGCCTCCGCCGTCACCGGTCCGACTCCCGGCAGCGTCTCCAAAGTCGCGAGATCAGCCGTGTTGAGATCCACCTTCGCGCCCTGCTCTGCAGCCCCTCCGCCGGAGGCACCGGCAACGCTGTCTGCCCCACCGCCGGGAGCACCAGCTGCGTTGCCTCCCTCACTGCCGGTCCCTGCGCCCCCTGCCGCGTTCGATGCCCCGCTGCCGGGATCGGCGCCTCCGGGTTCTGGTTCCTCTCCGTGGGCGGGGATGTGGATCTGCTCGCCGTCTTGGAGGACGCGAGCGAGGTTGATGGCCTCCGCATCTGCCTGTTCCTTCAGTCCGCCTGCCTTCTCCACGGCGTCCTGGACTCGAGCTCCGGTGCTCAGGCTCACGACTGAGGGTCTGCTCACCGCCCCGGTGACATGGACGACGACAGTGCCGGGACCGGCGCTCTGGGCTGCAGACGTGGCTTCGTCTGCAGCTGGTTGGTTCTGTCCTGGAGATGCTCCCGTCTTCGTCTCGGTCGACGTCGCTCCTCCACCGGGGGCCGAACCCGCCTGGTCCCCAGTGGCGGCATGCTGTGGCGCCGGGCGCAGAATGAGAAAGGCCATGACGAGCACAGCAATGGCAGCGACGGTCAGCGCGACGAGGATCGGCAGGCGCACTCGGCGCGGCTCGACCGGTTCCTCTTCGCCTTCGCTGTCGCTTCCGAAGACGTCTCCTGGGACCCATCCGCCTCGTTCGGCGCTGGAGTTGATGAGGCCTGCGAAGCGATCATCGGGAGAGACAGCCATGTCGACAAGCTAAGGGCACCCGCTTCGATCGCACCAGGGGCGAAATGCCGCCTGTGGAAACCGTTCACCGGTCCACACGTCAAACGCACATGAGTCGGCCCGTCGTCCACAATTCAACGAACGTGAGTGGTCCTGCGGTGAACAGATCAGGGTCTGGTCTGGACCGTGATGCCGATCGTGCCGGAGCCGACGTGGGCGGTGATGATGGTCGACAAGGTTCGAAACGTCGTCGGCAGACCGGCGCCTTCGATCTTCTCGCGCAACATGACCACATCAGGGTGGGAGGGTTCACCGTCCGCGTGTTGGATCTCCACGTAGACGTCCTGCTCATCGGAGTTGATCTCTGTCGCGGCATCACCGGCCAGCGCAACCATGCGCTCAAGTGCCTTCGTGCGTGTCCGGACCCTTGCGACAGGAGCTACGACACCGGCGTTGAGTCCGAGCACCGGAACGATCTGCAGGGCCCGGCCCAGCAGTGAGGAGGCGGCGCCGATGCGACCACCTCGGCGCAGGTGCTCCAAGGTCTCCGGAGCGAAGGCGGTTCGGGTCTCGCCAGCGCACCAGTCGGCGACTGTGCCAGCGATCGTTGCCACGTCGTGTCCCTGCGAGATTCCAGCGGCCGCGATCGCCAGGGCACCGGCCAGTCCCGCCGAGGTGGTTCGGGAGTCGACGACATTGATCAGCGACTCTTCGTTCTGTGCTGCGGCCACGGCCGAGTCGCGGGTCCCGGAGAGATCTCCGGACATGGTCACGGTGATGATCGACTCGGCACCATGATCAAGCAGCGTCGAATAGGCGTTCGCGAACTGGGCGGGTGACGCCATGGACGTCGACACCTCGGCGCCCTCGTCCATCTTCCGGCACAGGTCTCCAGCGGCGAGTTCCCCGTCAGTGAAGGCGACCCCTCCGACGAACACCGTCAGGGGAACGACGGCGAAGAGATCACCGGTGATCTCACGCAGCGAGGCTTCCTCTGCATCCGACAGCTGTGCCGTCGAATCAGTGACCAGGCCGATCCTCATGGACGGCCCAGAGCCCGATATGTCCATCCAGCCGAGCGCCACACCTGCGGTGTCAGCACATTCCTGCCATCGATGAGGACCTTGCCCGCCACCAGCGACGCCGTGGCGATAGGATCAAGATCCCGATATTCCTGCCATTCCGTCAGCAGCAGCACCGCATCGGCACCAGCCAGCGCCTGAGAGGCATCAGCCACATAGTTCAGCTCGGGAAACGATCGTGCGGCATTGTCGATGGCCTGCGGATCCGTCACCGTCACCACACCGCCCTGTGTCGCGATCAGCCGTGCCACCGCCAGAGCAGGAGAGTCCCTGACATCGTCGCTGTTGGGTTTGAACGCGGCACCGAGGACCGTGATCTTCTTCCCGATGAACGAGCCGTCCAAGGTATCCCGGGCAATGTCGACCATGCGCACGCGCCGTCGCATGTTGATCGAATCGATCTCACGCAGGAATGCCACCGCCTGGTCGGCCCCCAGCTCACCGGCACGCGCCATGAATGCACGGATGTCCTTGGGCAGACACCCACCGCCGAAGCCGAGGCCGGCATTGAGGAACTTCCGCCCGATGCGATCATCCATCCCGATCGCATCGGCCAGCTGAGTCACGTCCGCGCCCGAGGCTTCGCACAGCTCAGCCATGGCATTGATGAACGAGATCTTCGTGGCCAAGAACGAGTTCGCAGCGGTCTTGACCAGCTCGGCCGTCGCGAAGTCTGTGACCATTCGCGGGGTCTGGTCCGCCAGCATCGTCGCATACACCTCGTCGAGGACTGCTGTGGCCCGTTCACCGGCCTCACCCTCAGCAACGCCGTAGACCAGACGATTCGGGTGCAGGGTGTCCTCAACGGCATGGCCCTCACGCAGGAACTCCGGATTCCACATCAGAGACGCACCCGTGGGAACCAGCACAGCGGCCAGACGCTCAGCGGTGCCGACAGGAACCGTGGACTTACCCACAACCACCGACGTCGAAGTCAGGTGGGGAACCAGCGAATTCGCTGCGGCATCGACATACGTGACATCGGCTGCGAACTCCCCCGGCTTCTGCGGAGTCCCGACACACACGAAATGGATCGCCGAATCCGCGACACGCGAGACGTCGGTGGTGAACTCGAGGCTGCCGAGATTCTGACCCTTCACCAGCAATTCGCTCAGGCCCGGTTCGAAGAAGGGCGGCCGACCAGAGGTCAGCGCCGCAATCTTGTCGGCGTCGACGTCGACGCCGACGACCTCGTGTCCCAGTGATGCCATAGCCGCCGCATGCACGGCGCCCAAGTATCCGCACCCGATGACTGAAATCTTCAACCCGTGTTCTCCCTGCTTCGTCCCGGCATTTCAGCCACACTATATGCCACTAGGTTCCACGATATCTGCAGGTTGAAACAGTACCCTTGGAATTGTGAAGCGTTTCTTTGATTTCCTGACCAACTCACCGGCAGCCGTGACATTCGCGGTGCTCAGCGTTCTGGGCATCGTGGTCTTCGCTGTTCCCGGACTGCATCCGATCGCCTGGATCCTCGGCCTTGTTCTGTGCCTGGGAGTCATCGGCGCCCTGCTCATGTTCCATGGCGAGTGGCGGCGGGCGCAGAGACAGATCGATTCCCTGCGCCAGCTGCTGAGCACCGAGCGCGGGCGCCTCGACACTCTGGGGCTGACCCCCGTCGATGAAGAGGTCACTGCGCTGCCCGACGAAGAGCGAGCACAGCGGATCCTGGGTCTGCTCCCGGATTCTGACGGTTTGGTGCAGTCGCTGCGTCTCGACGCGACCTACGGGGCGCTCGAAGTCGACGAGCTCGAGCCGCTGCACACGTTCAGGCAGGAATTCTCGAAGTCCAGCTTCGACAATTCGCGCTCGCACACCGCATTCATGAATCTCTATCGCTCAGCCGAGGCTCTCTCGATCTGGGTGAACGAAGAGACGCGGCCGCTGGCTGACGATAAGACGAAGCGAGAGATCCGTCCAGGTGACTCCCGCAAGGGTGGCTGGAGAGAGTACACAGAGGCACGCAGCCGCGGCGAGAGCTTGGGCGACAGGTTCGTCTCCGCTCGGTGGGAATTCAACCAGACAGCGTTGGAGCTCGGACTCGTCGACTGAGCCGAGTCGCCCGAGCCGAGGCGCCTGAGCCGAGTCAGTGGCGGATCCACCACGAATCGGTCGGTGTCACCGGAGTCCGACGCTTGTGCTCGGAGGCACGGTACTTCTCGATGAGTGTCGCAGCCGCGGACTTCTCGATGTCTCTGCCCTCGAGGAAGTCGTCGATCTGGTCATAGCTGACCCCCAGTGACGACTCATCCGTCTGGCCCGGTTCGTCATCGAGCAGGTCCGCTGTCGGAGCCTTTCGCACAAGATGTTCAGGGGCGCCGAGGTGGTCGAGCAGTGCTCGACCCTGCCGCTTGTTCAGTCCTGCCAGCGGCACCACATCGGCACCGCCGTCACCGAATTTGGTGAAGAAGCCGGTGACCGCCTCGGCAGCGTGATCGGTGCCCGCGACGAGGAGCCGCTTCTCCCCCGCCAGCTCGAATTGAGCGACCATCCGCATCCGCGCCTTGACGTTGCCCTTGCCGAAGTCGCTGATGGCGTCTCCGGTGGCGTTCTCATATTCAGCCGCCGCCGCGTCTGTGGCGGAACCGATATTGATGACGACTTCGTGATCGGCGCGGATGAATCCCATTGCGTCCTGAGCGTCGCTCTCATCGGCCTGAACGTGATGAGGCAGGCGGATCGCCCAGAATTCTGCTCCCGCTCCCCGCCGACGCAGCTCCTCGACCGCCAGTTGGCACAGGCGTCCGGCCAGGGTCGAATCCTGGCCGCCGCTGATGCCCAGGGTCAGGCCTCTGACGCCTGTCGTCAGGATGTAGTCGACAAGGAATTCGACACGACGAGCGACCTCTGTCGCCGGATCGATTGTCGGCCTCACACCCAAGGTGTGCCGGATCTCGTCCCGTGTGGCTTCCATTGACATATGTTTCCAACCCTTCCGGGCAGACGCCGACGCTCAGGCGTCGGGGACGATGTTGACCAACTTTGGCGCACGAACGATGACCTTGCGTACTCCAGCCCCGTCGAGCGCCTTGAGGGCATTCGGTGATTCCAGTGCCAGTTTCTCCAGATCCTCTGCCGAGATATCGGGATCGACCTCGAGCCTGGCACGCACCTTGCCCTTGACCTGGACGACACAGGTGACCTGGTCGGCGACCAGGTGCTGTGGGTCCGCGACAGGGAAGGACGCATAGGTCACCGTCGATGTGCGTCCCAGCTTCGTCCACAGCTCTTCGGCCAGGTGCGGCGCGAAGGGCGAAAGCATGATGGCCAGCGGTTCGAGCACGTCGGCCGTGGCTCCACCCTGCTTCGTCGCATGGTTCGTGAGCACGATCAGCTTCGAGATCGCGGTGTTGAAGCGCAGGTGGTCCATATCGTCTCGAACGCCGGCGATGACCTGGTGAAGGACCTTGAGCGTCTCCGGATCGGCCACACCGTCCCTGATGACGGACTCACCGGTGGTCTCATCCACAAACAGACGCCATACGCGCTGCAGGAACCTCTGCGCGCCGACGACGGCACGTGTCTCCCAGGGGCGAGCCTGTTCGATCGGTCCCATCGACATCTCGTAGACGCGGAACGTGTCAGCACCGTACGCGTCATACATCTCATCGGGAGAGACGGAGTTCTTCAGCGACTTGCCGATCTTGCCGTACTCACGGTTGACCTGCGAACCGTCGTACCAGAAGCTCGACTCGCCCTTGTCATCGGTCCTCTCCTCCACCTCGGCGGCGGGGACATAGACCCCACGTGAGTCGGTATAGGCGTAGGCCTGGATGTAGCCCTGATTGACCAGACGATGGAACGGCTCCGATGAGGTGACGTGGCCCAGGTCGAACAGGATCTTGTGCCAGAACCGGGCGTAGAGAAGGTGCAGAACCGAGTGCTCGGCACCGCCGACATAGAGGTCGGCGCCGCCGCGCGGCTTGGATTCGCGTGGACCCATCCAGTAGTTCTCGTTGACCGGGTCCACGAGACGATCGCTGCTATGCGGGTCGGCGTAGCGCAGCTGGTACCAAGACGATCCGGCCCAGTTGGGCATCGTGTTCGTCTCGCGGTAGTACCTCTGCGGACCATCGCCCAGGTCGAGTTCGACCTCGACCCAATCGCGATTGCGCCCCAGGGCAGGTTCCGGATGGCTGTCGGCATCATCGGCGGCGAACGTCCGAGGTGCGAAGTCGTCGACCTCGGGCAGATCCACCGGCAGCATGGAATCGGGCAGTGCGATGGGTGTGCCGGCCTCGTTGTAGACGATCGGGAACGGTTCGCCCCAATAGCGCTGGCGTGAGAACAGCCAATCCCGCAGTCGGTACTGGGTCGACTCGGTGGCCAGACCCTGCTTGGCCAGCCAGTCGGTGATCGCCGCCTTCGCCGCATCGACTTCGAGACCGTTGATGTCGATCTCGTCGTTGGCGGAGTTGATCATCACGCCGGCGCCGGTGAAGGGAGTGTCCTCATCGTGGTCGGCTGGAGGCTGCACCGTGCGCACATAGGGCAGTCCGAAGGACTTCGCGAAGTCCCAGTCACGGGCATCCTCTGCCGGAACGGCCATAATCGCGCCAGTGCCATAGCCCATCAGCACATAGTCGGCGACGAAGACGGGGATATGCTCACCGGTCGCAGGATTGATCGCATAGGAACCGGTGAAGATTCCCGTCTTGTCCTTGCTCTGCTGACGATCCGCGTCAGTCTTCGCCGCCGCGTCCCGCTGGTAGGAGGCGATCGCCTCGGCGGGGCTGGGCTGACCACCGCGCCACGAATCGGGCGTCTGCTCATCCCACTCAGCTGCAGTCAGCTCAGCGACCTGCGGATGCTCCGGGCTGAGGACGAGATAGGTGGCACCGAAGAGCGTGTCCGGACGGGTCGTGTAGACCTCGACCTGAGTATCTGATGCGGCCACAGGCAGGCGCAGCAGGGCGCCCTTGGAACGGCCGATCCAGTTGACCTGCATACTGCGAACGGCAGAAGGCCAATCCAAGTCGTCCAGGTCATCGATGAGGCGGTCGGCGTAGGCGGTGATGCGCATGTTCCACTGCCGCAGACGGCGGGTGTAGACCGGGAAGTTGCCACGTTCGGACAGTCCTTCGGCCGTGACCTCCTCGTTCGCGAGCACTGTGCCCAGTCCCGGGCACCAGTTGACCGGGGATTCCGAGACGTAGGCCAAACGGTAGTCCTGCAGGATGTTCTCCTGCTCCGACGGGCTCAGTTCGACCCAGGGACGAGAGTCAGGTGTCTGTTTGGTTCCCTGCTCGAATGCCTCGACCAGAGTGGTGATCGGCCGTGCGGCACCGACGGAGTCCTCTCCCTCGGTGGTTGCCTCCGGGTCGTACCAGGAGTTGAAGATCTGCAGGAAGATCCACTGGGTCCACCGGACGAAGTCGTCGTCGGTGGTCGCGAAGCTGCGGCGTGCGTCGTGGGCAAGCCCCAGCCGACGCAGCTGACGTGTCATGTTCTTGATGTTCGCATCCGTCGTGATGCGTGGGTGCTGTCCCGTCTGCACCGCGTACAGATCGGCGGGCAGTCCGAAGGCGTCATAGGACAGTGCGTGCATGACGTTGTGCCCGCGCATCCGCTGATAGCGCCCGTAGACGTCCGTGCCCAGGTATCCCAAGGGGTGACCGACGTGCAGTCCCGCCCCTGAAGGGTAGGGGAACATGTCCATGATGTAGAGGGATTCACGCTCACCGAGTGCCTGTGGCGGAGCGTAGGCAGACTCCGAATCCTGTCGACCGAGACTTCCGTCAGCCCGGCTCAGATCACCGGTGGGGTTCGGCGCGTGGAAAGTTCCCGCCTGTTCCCATGTGTGCTGCCATGACTTCTCGATCTTCTCGGCCAGCACCGCGTCATAGCGGAAACCGGTCTCCTCAGGATTCGTCGTCATTACCTTCCTTCACTGACTGGGCGTGAGCGGGTTTCGACCATCGTACTCTGAACATTCCCTGCTTCGACTTGGCTAGACTGCCAGATAGAGGCGTGAAGTGGTTTTGAGCCTCCAAACGTGAGCGATTTCACCTCACAACGCCAGACCAGTAGGATAACCGGGCAGTAACTTACGCCACGAAGGAGACCTCATGAGCCCAGCGACAATGCCCCAATCCACGACCCCGGTCGTCGACTTCAAGGTTGATACGACGTCATCGACGACCGATGTCTTCCTCGCGAAGGTTGCCGAGGACGCGAATCTGCCGTTGCTGGCCAAACCAGTTGAGAACGGCTGGGAGGAAGTGAGCGCCGGCGAATTCCTCACCCAGGTCCGCACAGCTGCCAAGGGGCTCATTGCTTCCGGAGCCGAGGTCGGGGACCGGATCGCGATCTTCGGTCCCACCTCCTTCGAATGGACGCTCAGCGACTACGCCGTGTGGTTCGCCGGCGCGATCTCCGTTCCGTTCTACGACACTTCTTCCGAAGACCAGCTGGCCTGGATGATCAAAGACGCGGAAGTCGGCCGCGGCCTTGTCAGTACACGTGAGCACGCCGACCGGGTCGAAGCCGCCGCGGCTGCCGCCGGAATCGCTGCCCCACAGCTATGGGTGTGGGACCAAGGAGCCTTCGCGGAGCTCGAAGCTACCGGGCGAGAGATCAGCGATGACGCCCTCGAAGCTCAGCGCTCACAGGTCACCGGCGAATCGGTCGCCACCCTCATCTACACCTCCGGCACCACCGGCAAGCCCAAGGGCTGCGTCCTCACACACGGGAACTTCGTGCAGACGGTGCAAGCTGCTCAGAAGCAGATCCCTGAGATCTTCACCGAAGGCATGCGCGCCCTGCTGTTCCTACCGCAGGCACATGTCTTTGCCCGCTTCATCGAGGTCCTTGCTATCAGCTCCGGTGCTCTGCTGGCCCACCAGTCCGACCTGACTAAGCTCACCGATGCGCTCGCCAGCTTCCGTCCATCATTCATCCTCGGAGTTCCTCGTGTCTTCGAGAAGGTCTTCAACTCGGCACTGGCGACGGCCCAGTCCGGCGGCAAGGAGAAGATCTTCCGTCGGGCAGAACAGGTCGCGGTCTCCTATTCCAAGGCCACGGATGCCGGCAAGGTCCCGGTCGCGCTCAAGCTGCAGCATGCGCTCTTCGACAAACTCGTGTATTCGAAGCTCCGCACGGTCATGGGCAACAACGTCAGCGCCGCGGTCTCCGGCGGCGGCCCCCTCGGCGCCCACCTCGGTCACTTCTTCCGCGGAGTCGGCCTCGTCGTCCTCGAAGGATACGGCCTGACGGAGACGACCGCCCCGATCACTGTCAATGTGCCGGAAAAGGCCAAAATCGGCACCGTCGGCGTTCCCCTTCCCGGTGTCAGCGTGGCGATCGCACCCGATGGGGAGATTCTGGCCAAGGGCGTCCCTGTCTTCCGCGAATACTGGAACAACCCCAAGGCCACCGACAAGGAATTCCACGACGGATGGTTCGCCACCGGCGATCTCGGCTCACTCGACGAGGACGGCTACCTCACGATCAGCGGCCGCAAGAAGGAGCTCATCGTCACCTCGAGCGGTAAGAACATCGCGCCAGCACCTCTCGAAGATGCACTGCGCCGCCACCCGCTCATCGGCCAGCCTGTGGTCGTCGGCGACAACCGGAAGTTCATCTCTGCACTCATCTTCCTCGACTCGGAGATGCTGCCGACATGGTTGAAGAATCATGATCTGCCGGAGATGGACCTGCGCCAGGCTTCTGCCGACGAAACCGTGAGAGCCACCATCGAGCAGGCAGTCGAGAACGTCAACAGAACCGTGTCACGGGCGGAGGGCATCAAGAAGTTCACAATCCTGCCCGTTGAGCTCACCGAAGACAACGGCTACCTGTCGGCAAAGCAGTCGGTCAAGCGTCACCTCGTCGGCAAGGACTTCGCCGCCGACATCGACGCGCTCTACGCCGACTGACCACAGTCCGGCGAGGGGACGCAGGCCCGCAAGGAGACGTAGGCTGGGACTCAGAGGAGACCGCTGAGGCACCTGAGCGAAGGAGTGGACCGTGTCCGATGACAGCAGCCAGATGAACAGCTATGTGGCCAAGGACGAGGAATTCGCCCGAGACACGAACTACATCGAAGACCGGATCCTTGCCGATCCCGACTCGCAGTGGCCGGTCGAACCCGGTCGCTACCGGCTCATTGCCGCTCGTGCCTGCCCGTGGGCGAACCGGACGATCATCGTCCGCAGGCTGCTTGGCCTCGAGGACGTCATCTCCATCGGAATGCCGGGTCCCACGCACGATGCTCGGTCATGGACGTTCGACCTCGACCCCGGCGGAGTCGACCCAGTGCTGGGCATCGAGCGTCTGCAGCAGGCGTTCTTCGCACGCTTCCCGGACTACCCCCGCGGAATCACCGTCCCTGCAATGGTCGAAATCGCCAGTGGTGCTGTCGTGACGAACGATTTCCCGCAGATCACCGAGGACTTCTCCACTCAGTGGAGGCAATATCACAGAGAGGGCGCCCCGGATCTCTGGCCCGACGAGTCTCGGGAGGAGATGGAGAAGGTTATGCGCCTGATCTACACCGAGATCAACAACGGGGTCTACCGTTGTGGCTTCGCCGGCTCTCAGGAGTCCTACGAAGCTGCCTTCGACCGACTTTTCGCTGCTCTCGACACGATAGAGGAACGTCTGAGCAGTTCCCGGTACCTCATGGGCGGCTCCATCACCGAGGCGGATGTCCGTCTATTCACCACGCTGGTTCGCTTCGACCCCGTCTACTTCGGACACTTCAAGTGCAATCGACAGACGTTGCGGGACTTCGAGAGTCTCTGGGGCTATGCCCGTGATCTCTACCAGACTCCGGGATTCGGAGACACCGTGGACTTCACTCAGATCAAACAGCACTACTACATCGTCCACGTCGATGTGAACCCGACGCAGATCGTTCCCAAGGGTCCCGATCTCGCCGGTTGGCTCTCGCCTCATGGCCGAGAGAGGCTGTGTGGCTCACCCTTCGGCGACGGCACCGCCCCGGGACCTGTCCGCGCCGGTGAGGAAGTTCCGGAGGAGCACACCGCTGCCGCCTGGCTGTGATGATGATTGCGGGGCGTGCAGTGATACCGGCCGCGCAGCGATGCGAGCCGAAGGCTCAGCTTCCAGACCGCACAGCCTTTGCCCTCCTGCGCTTGCGGACCTTGATCACGATCCACACCGCGACGAAGACGACCACGGCAACGATGACCAGCGTCTGGAAGTAGCCTGCGAAGGTTTCAACAACCGACCAGTTCTCGCCGAGGTAGAAGCCGGCGACGATGAGGATGGAGTTCCAGATTGCGCTTCCTGCGGTGGTCAGCACCAGGAACTTGATGATCGACATGTTCCGCATGCCAGCGGGGATGGAGATCAGGGACCGGAAGATGGGGATCATCCGGCCGAAGAACACTGCCTTGTCACCGTGCTTGTCGAACCATCCAACCGTCTTGTGCACGTCATCGACGTCGACCAGCGGCATCTTCACGGCAACGCGGCTGATGCGCTCAAGGCCGATCCATTTGCCCAGCGCCCACAGGATGACTGCACCCACGACAGAGCCGACAGTGGCGAGGATGATCGCCAGGACGATGTTCATGTTTCCCTGGCTGGCGGTGAAGCCCGCCAGCGGCAGCACGAGTTCGCTGGGAATCGGCGGGAAGATGTTGTCCAAAAACACCAAGAAGCCGACACCGATCGGGCCCAACGTCTCCATGAGCGTCACGGCCCAGGCGGAGAAGCCGCTGAGATTGTCTGCCGCTGAAGAGCCTGCGGACAACGTCAGATCGGAAGGCAGGACTGTCGAAATTGGTGTCGGCATGGTCAAAAGTCTAGATTACAGGCGCGGCCCACCACTCCCAGGACCCTCCCAGCGGCTAGTGTTGAAACAGACACCTGCGGGTCAAGATCGAAGGAGCACGAAGTGGCACCAGCCAAAGTACTGGCCTCACGCAACACGGTCGCCGAAGTCGGCCACACCGCTATCAACCAGCCGGGACCTGCGCACCTGATGCGCGCCGTCAAACGCTTCGGCGATCGACTGGGCAACCAGTTCGGTGCAGCAATCACCTACTTCCTGGTCCTCGCAGTCATGCCGATCGCGATGTTCACCTTCGCCAGTCTGGGCTTCGTTCTTGACGTTGCACGTCCGGACCTTCTTCCGATCGTCGTCGAGCAGATCGAGAAGCAGGTGGGCGGAAACTCATCGCTAACGGAACAACTGGAGAGCTTCCTCACCAGCTGGCAGTCGGTCGGCATCATCGCCATCCTGGCCGCTCTCTACACGGGCCAGGGATTCATCGGCAACCTCGGTGCCGCGGTGAGAGCACAGCTGCACGCAGACTTCGACGATGTCGTGCCCGATAAGTCATTCGTCAAGAAGATCCTCAACAACGTTGCGACTCTCCTGGGCCTCATCATCGGCCTGCTGCTCACCGTGGCATTGACCGTCATCGGCACCGGCCTGGGATCGGCCATCAGTGAGATGCTCCACCTCGGCGGGTTCGGGTCATTGGTCATCAGGGTGGTGCCGTTCATCATCACGCTGGGCGCTGCTTGGCTGATCTTCATGTTCCTCTTCACCATGCTGCCCGACCACCTTGTGGGCAAGAGAGCCAAGATCAGGGGCTCGCTCCTCGGTGCTGTGGCCTTCACGATTCTCATCAACTTAGCCACTGTGCTCATCGACATCTTCTCCGGCAACAAAGCTGCTGGTGTGTTCGGATCGATCATCGCGATCATGCTGACGATGAATATCTTCGCCCGGATCATCCTGTTCGTGGCGGCCTGGATCGGAACCGCGAACCCACCGCGTCTCCAGGAGGACTCCGCGCCCGAATACCGCTTCGTCGAGCCCCGCGTCCAGATCCAGAGCCTCGGCGCCCTGTTGGCCGGAGCCGGCATCGTCGCACTCACGCTGCTCGGATTCCGACGCTTCGACGAGCACCAGACGAAACGCGAGTAGACAACCCGTTAGACTGGGCGAGAATTCGCTAACTGACCGAGGAGACACGACCTTTGACTGACGCAACGACGGCTCGCCTGAACGAATGGGCGAACAAGCAGACAGCCGCCGAAGAACTCATCCCACTGACCGGACGCCTGTACCGCGAGAACGACGTGCTGCTGACGCTGTTCGGCCGATCGCTGCTGAATAAGTCAGTGATCGGAATGATCAAGGCGCACCGCTACGCCCGCCACTTCCTCGGCGAGGATCTTGACATCGAGGTGACGCTGAAGATCGTTCGGGCTCTGACCGAGCTCGATCTGGGACCCACCCGAATCGACTTGGGTCGTCTGATCCAGAAACAGCAGGAGCAGTCCGACTCCGTTGAGAGCTTCCTCTCCACTGAACTCGCCTCAGTCGCGGGTACCAATGGTGAAGACGGTGCAGTTCGCGACATCGTGCTCTACGGCTTCGGCCGCATCGGCCGTCTGCTGGCCCGCATCCTCATTGATCGCGCTGGCGGCACAGGTATGCGTCTGCGAGCAATCGTCGTGCGCAAGGGCAGCGACGATGACATCGTCAAGCGCGCATCGCTGTTGCGACGTGACTCCGTGCACGGCAATTTCGACGGCAGCATCGTCGTCGACGAAGAGGCCAACACGATCCAGGCCAACGGCACGCTGATCCAAGTCATCTACTCCAACGATCCCTCGCAGGTCGACTACACCGAGTACGGAATCAACGATGCCGTCATCGTTGACAACACCGGCAAATGGCGTGACGAAGAAGGTCTGTCCAAGCACCTGGAGTGCCCCGGCGCCTCGAAGGTCATCCTCACTGCACCGGGCAAGGGCGACGTCAAGAACATCGTCTACGGTGTCAACGACGCAGCCATCCTCGATGACGATACTGTCATGTCGGCGGCATCGTGCACCACGAACGCAATCACCCCGGTGCTCAAGGCTCTCCATGACAAGTACGGGGTCCGCAACGGTCACGTCGAGACGGTGCACTCGTTCACCAACGACCAAAACCTCATCGACAACTTCCACAAGGGGTCCCGTCGTGGCCGCGCTGCCGGCCTCAACATGGTGCTCACCGAAACCGGAGCCGCCAAGGCCGTGGCGAAGGCTCTGCCAGAGCTCAAAGGCAAGCTCTCAGGCAACGCGATCCGGGTTCCCACGCCGAACGTGTCGATGGCGATCCTCAACCTCAACCTTGAGAATGCGACGAGCGTCGATGAGCTCAACGGGTTCCTGCGTGAGACCTCGATGAATTCGCCGCTGCGCAATCAGATCGACTACGTCTCCTCCCCCGAACTGGTCTCCAGCGACCTCGTCGGATCGAAGCGAGCAGGCGTCGTCGATGGTCTCGCCACGATCGTCGATGACGACCGCGTCGTCGTCTACGTCTGGTACGACAACGAGTTCGGCTACAGCTGCCAAGTCATTCGCTGTGTGGCGAAGATGGCCGGAGTCGACGTTCCTGCGTTCCCCTGATCTGATCGATCCGAGGGTCTGATCGCATGCGTAAGCGCCCGCAGCATGAATGGCTGCGGGCGCTTCACTGTCTGAAAGTGTCGGCTCGCCTCGAGTGCTTCTCTGCCTACCGCGGCTGAGATGTCCTGTCCGTATGTGACCGGTGAACGGCGAACCTGCTCAGGTTCGGTCTCTGCCGCTGCCTGCCTTCTCATTCTCGAACGCGTCGTGAAGCCAGATCGGGGTATAGGTGCGGAACCGATCGGCCAGCTCGTCGTCGCTGTCGAGAATCACGGCGAAGCGATCATCAGCGCTGGAGAGTTCATTGGCCCAAACAGGTCCCAGACAGGCAAGGATCGCACATGCCAGGACAACCGCAACTGCCAAGATCGGTGTCATTGAAAACAGCATCCATCCGAACAGAAGTCCGATCACCGCAAAGCCGATTGCCACAGCCATACCCGCGTTGCGGCTTCTGGGTGCGCGGGCACGGGCCGGTCTAGCGGAGGCGACTGAGTCGAGGACGTCACGATTGATCCTCGTCCACGCGATGATCGCACCCAGCGCACACACGATTCCGATCATGATGAGACTGAACGCTGAGAACAGCAGGACCGTGTCCACCTGGGTCCCCTGCGCCTGCATTGCCGCGCCGAGACCAGCTACGAGCATGGCAAGGGCCAACACGAGCATGCTCAGCAGTCGTGCCCTGCGCACCGCAATGAGTTCACTGACAACCTGAGCGAGGAACGCTCGCTGGGCAGCATGGTCTGACTTCTCGGTCATCGTACGTAGCCCGCCGCCTTGTCGACCGCATGCGGGAACGTCTCCCCTGCCGCGTACTTCTCGAACAGGTCGACGAACTGGTCGGCCAGACGTGAACGCCATCCATCAGTGTCCCCACTCATGTGCGGGGTGACGATGACGTTGTCGGCCTGCCACAAGGGGTGGTCGGCTGGCAGCGGCTCTTCGTCGAAGACGTCGAGCCCTGCACCGGAGATCTGGCCTGACTCGAGCGCGTTGACGAGGTCGGAGGTGACAACACCTTCGCCACGACCGACATTGACGAAGTAGGCACTCGGGTCCATGGCGGCGAACACCTCGGCGTCGAAGAGGTTCTTCGTTCTGTCCGTCAGCGGCGCGATGTTGATGACCCAGTCGACGCCGGACAGGTGAGAACTCAGCTGAGACGAGTCGATGACGGACCCGAAGTCAGCGTCTCCGGTCCGTGCGTGGCTGCCGGCGCCGGTGACATTGACGTCGAGGGCGCTGAGGACCCTGGCGATCTCCCGGCCGATCGAACCTGTGCCGACGATCAGAGCCTGCGATCCGGCCAGATTCTTGGTCGATCGACGGTTCCAGGCGGATTCCCGTTGATCCTGAAGTGATCGCAGCGAGTTCTTCGCATGGATCAGGATGTAGTTGAGCACGAATTCCGCGATCGGACGGTCGAAGATGCCGCGTGCATTCGTGACCACGACCTCCGAAGCCGAGAGTTCGTCGAACAGCAGCGAGTCCACCCCCGCCGCGGCCGCGTGGATCCACTTCAGGCTGTCGGCGTGTCCGAATTCGCTGCGCAGCGCCTTCGAGAAGAAGTCCCAGAGAAGGAGGACATCGGTGCCGGGGAGAGCGGAGCCCAACTCGTGGGCCTCGACGATCCGCAGCTCGACGTCCTCCTTCCGACCGAGGTCAGTGAGCTGGTCCGGAACTTCCGTCCCAGGAGCGTTGAGTATGGTCAGTACCGTCATGAGTCGACTCCTTCAGCCTAGCCTTCTCAGCCAGACTATCGGATGAGTCGGTGTGACTCTGGGAAACGTCCGTCAGACTGGCGGATGAGTCTGCGCCGACACGCACGAGTTCGCGTTTCGCAGGGTCAGCCTTCAAGGTCTGCGCCAGCGGTGTGTTGGGCAGGAAGCACAGGAAGACGAACCCGAGGACTGCCAGTGGGGCAACCCACAGGAACAGCGGCACCAAGGCGTCGTTGTACGACGTGATGATGAGAGTGTGCAGCGGCTCGGGCATCTCGGCGACGATCTGGGGTGTGAGCCCCGTCGAGGACACCTTGGGCAGTGGCTGCGAGGGATTGGCCTTCGCCAACTCACCCATCCCGTCCTTGATGTTGTCCAGGAGGCGCTGTGTGAATACCGAACCGATGAAGGCCATGCCCAAGGTCGCTCCGACCTGGCGGAAGTAGTTGTTCGATGCTGTGGCAGTGCCGACCATGGCAACGGGGAATGCGTTCTGGACGACGAGCACGAGGGTCTGCATGCTCAGTCCCAGTCCGAGTCCCAGCAGAGCCAAGCAGCCCATGGTCTCCCAAGCGGCACTGTCTGCTTTGAGCTGCGACAGCAGCACGAGAGAGGCAGCCATGATCAGGATGCCCATAAGAGGATACTTCTTGTACTTGCCGGTGCGGGAGACGACGAAGCCGATGAGGGTCGAGGAGATGAGCATCGTGCCCATCATAGGAACCATCATCAGGCCTGCCACTGTGGCATCGATGCCGTGAACCATCTGCAGATAGGTGGGCATGTAGGAGAGAACACCGAACATTCCGACGCCGATGAACAGGCCTGCGACGGTGCACAGCAGGAAGTCGCGGTTCTTGAACAGGTACATCGGGATGACCGGCTCGCTGACCTTGAGCTCGACGAGGATGAACCCGATGATCGCGAGGACACCGACGATGATGAGGCCGTTGATCTGCCAGGATCCCCATTCGTAGTCGTGTCCGCCCCACGCGGAGACGAGGACGATGCAGGAAGTGACGATCGAGATCAGGGCCATGCCGATGACGTCGATCTTCGGACGTGGTCCGGGAGCGCGTTTGGGCACCTTGAGGAAGATGGCGGCAGCGATGAGAGCGATGATGCCCAGTGGGAAGTTGATGGCGAAGGCCCAGCGCCAGCCGGGACCTTCCGTCAGCCAACCGCCGATGAGTGGGCCGGCGACTGAGGACACGGCGAAGGCCGAACCCATGATGCCCATGTATTTGCCACGTTCACGGGCCGGGACCACAGAGGCGATGATGGACTGCGACAGGATCATCATGCCGCCGCCGCCGATGCCCTGGAGCACACGACCGAAGATGAGCATCGACATGTCGTTTGCGATGAGTGCGAAGACCGAGCCGAGCAGGAAACAGCAGATCGCGAACATGAAGAGCGGTTTGCGACCGAACAGGTCGCCGACCTTGCCGTAGATGGGCATCATGATCGTCGAGGCGAGCATGAACGCTGTGGACACCCACAGCATCTGGTCCACACCGTCGAGTTCACCGACGATCGTCGGCAGGGCGGTCGCCAGCACCGTCTGGTTGAGGGAGAACATGAACATCGCGATCATCAGTCCCACAAACAACAGGATGATCGCAGATGTCTTCATCTGCTCGGGTTCACTGCGGTCTTCCGGGGTCTTCGGCATTCCGCCGGCTCTCAGTCCTTGATTGCTTCTCATTTCAGCCTTTGTCATAGTCGGTCCAGAACCTTGAGGAAGAGTCCCAATGATTCTTCGAAGAGTGGTTGCGTGCCGGACTTCTCGTCAATGCGCTCGGGTGAGCGCTTGACCGTCTGACCAGCGTGGTTCAGGGGCACCCGGCACAGTTGGGTGAGCATCCTGGCGCTGCGCCAGGCCGATTCTTCGGTCGAGAACTCCTGCCCCAGGAAGCGCAGACGAGCCAACACGTGTTCGGCCACGAGCTCTTCAAGAGCCTCGGCCCGATCGAAGCGCTTGCTGACCAGCTCCGGATAGCGGGCGAACAGTTTCCTGCGCCGTGCCGGCAGGCTGGGATCCATCGAACCCATGAGCAGCACTTCGCGGACGAAACGGGCAGTGTCCTCGGCCAGATCCTCCACTCCTGAATCAGAGTGGACGTAGTCATCAACCAGCTTGGCGTCGATATTCGACTCGTCGAGCCCGACGATGGCGTCTTCCTTCGTCGCGTAATAGTTGAAGAAGGTTCGTGTGGATACGCCGACATCGGCGGCGATATTCGCCACCGTCGCGCATTCGAGTCCCTCGTCGAGAACCCGAGTGATTGCCGCGTCGTGCAGCGCATGACGCGTCTGACGCGCCTTTTTGACACGGAGGGATTCGGGTTCGGATTCACGCATGAGACCATTTTTGCATCTCATGCAACTTTTCACCAACTGCAAAATTGCAATTGTGCACTATTTCACGTTCTCAGGCGAGAACCGCCACCTTCACATCAGTGTCTTCAACCGTGCCCTGTGCTGTTCGAGAACCTGCAGCTGCCCCAGAAGCGTCGTCTGCGCATCGGTGTCCGTGGTGTCCTGGCGCTGCAGTCGTGAGTGCAGCTCCTTGGCGATCCGTTCGAGGTCGTAGTCGAAGAGGCGGGCCACGATGCCTCTGGCGAATCCCTCCGCGCTGACACCGTCTGCCACCGGCAAGGGAGACACGAGCAGCTGCATGACATAGGGCTTGAGATCCTCGTCACTGGCTGCGAGGACGGCTTCCGCCCAGCGCGTGGCGTCGGCGGATCCGGCTGAGTTCACACCTCCCGCAGATTTCAGTCCTCCGGCAGCCTTGATCGCGGACTGGATCCGGCGGTAGCCCGGGTGTTCGAAGGCTCGGGCAGACAGGGAGTCGAAGAGCTTGGCATTGACGAACTCGGGATGCTGCAGCGCCACCATCAAGGCCCCCTTCTCCGTCTTCAGGCGAGCGGGGCTGATCGGGGCCGACAGGTTCGACACATCTGGGCGCTCATCGTAGACGTATTCGATGGCGGTGTCGTCCTTGCCGGAGACTCCCCCGGCGGAGTCCGGTGCTGGTTGTCCTGGAGCCTGCGCTCCGGGCGCCTGCGCTCCGGGCGCCTGCGCTCCGGCTGCCTGCTGCCCTGGCCGGGCCTGCACCGGAGCCGATTGGTTCTGCTTCCACGCGGCAGGCTGACCCTGCGATCCGTTCATCTGCGTCCGCTGCGCGCCGAAGGGAACCCGCTGGGCCGCTCCGGGCTGTGCCGGGGCCGGTCCGGGAGGGGTCTCCGGCGGGGCCTGCGGTGATCCGCCCGGAGTCTGACGAGACTGGTGAGGCTGCGATTTCTTCGGCCTCTTTCGGGCATCCCTGACCGCTGATTCCACCTCGTCGATGTCGACGCCGATGCGGCCGGCGACAAAGCGATAGTAGTGGCTGAGGCTGTTGCGATCACGAATGTCGGTCAGGACCTCGGCACTGGCCTTGACTGCAGCGATCCTGCCCTCGACCGAGTCGAGGTCGTAGCGAGAGATCGCGGTGGTGATGACGAACTCGAAGAGCGGTTTGCGACCATCGATGAGTTCGCGCAGCGCACCGTCGCCCTTCTGCATCCGCAGGTCGCAGGGGTCGAGCCCATCCGGTTCGACTGCGACGAAGGTCTGGGCGGTGAACTCACTCTCGAATTCGAAGGCCCGCAGTGCCGCCTTCTGTCCGGCTGCGTCTCCGTCGAAGGTGAAGATCACCTGTCCCGTCGGGTCGTCGCCGAGCAGTCGTCTCACGATCTTCACATGCTCAGGCCCGAAGGCCGTTCCACATGTGGCCACCGCCTGCGTGACTCCAGCAAGGTGTGCGGCCATGACATCTGTGTAGCCCTCGACGATGACCACACGCTTGGTCTTCGCGATGTCCTTCTTGGCCAGATCCAGCCCGTAGAGCACCTGATTCTTGTGATAGAGCGCGGTTTCCGGAGTATTCAGATACTTCGGCCCCTGGTCGTCGTCGAACAGGCGCCTGGCGCCGAAGCCGATGGTCCGAGAGGTCATGTCCTTGATGGGCCAGACGACCCTGCCACGGAAACGGTCGTAGATGCCGCGGCCACCCTCACTGGCCAAACCTCCGGCAAGAATCTCCTCCTCGCTGAAACCGGCTCGCTTGAGCTGGCTGGTCAGCGAATCCCAGGATTTGGGAGCGAAGCCGAGACCGAATTCACGGCTCGAGCTGCTGGGGAAGCCACGGCCTTCGAGGAATTCCCGACCGATCTGTCCCTGCTCGCCCTCCAACGACTGAGTGAAGAAGCGCTGCGCCACCTCGTGCATCTCCAGCAGCCGTTGGCGCCGGCTGGCCTGCTCACGATCGGGACCCTTGCCATCTTCATAACGCAGATGCATCCCGATCTTGCCGGCCAGAGATTCGACGGTTTCGACGAAGCTGAGCTGTTCGATCTTCTGTAGGAAAGCGAAGACGTCGCCTGACTCACCGCAGCCGAAGCAGTGATACATCCCGACCTGAGGACGAACGGTGAACGACGGGGTCTTCTCATCGTGGAAGGGGCAGAGGCCCTTGAGCGAGCCGATTCCCGCGGTCTTGAGCGTGACGAACTCACCCACCACCTCGTCGATGCGGGTTCGACTTCGAAGCTCGTCGATGTCCTCGCGTCTGATCAGTCCGGCCATGGTCTAGAGACGATCCTCCGCCCCTGCTTTGAGCTGGTGGTACAGGGCCCAGGCGGAATGATCGGTCAGAGATGCGATCTGGTCGACGACGACGCGCAGCCTGGCCGCATCGTCGGCGGCCTCGAAGTAGTCGGCCCTGAACATCGGCTCAAGATCTGTCGGCGACTCGGAGTACCACTGGGACAGCTCGGTAATGACGGCAGACTGGATGTCATGGAGACGCAGACGATCCTCGGCGACCATCACCGTCAGCGTCGCCATTCCCTTGAGAACGGCGATCTCGACAGCCGTAGGTTCGGGGACCACGAGGGCGGCTGCGTAACGAGACAAGGGCTCCCACCCGAATTCCTCACGCGTTGCGGCCTCCGCTGCACCGACGAACCGTCCGATGAGCTGACTCGTCATGTGTTTGAGTGCCGCTTGGGCCCGCCTGGATCCGTCATAGGTCTCCGAGGGCCAGTATGCTGCGGCCTGCAGCCTCGACAGAGCCTTGTCCATCTCCTCATCGCTCGTGGTCGGCAGATACCACTTCCGGGTGATGTCGAAGAGCTCTGCGCGGCGGTTCACAGCAGCGAAATCTCCCAGGTGCAGATGGCCGCCGGCGACCGCGTCTTCGACGTCGTGGACGGAGTAGGAGATGTCATCGGCGAGGTCCATCACCTGGGCTTCGATGCACCGTTTCCCGTTTTCGATCCCCTCGCGGTAGAAGTCGAAGACTCCTCTGTCGTCGTCGTAGACGCCGAACTTCCTGACACCGGAGTCACGCCGACCGACGGATGCCTCGCTCCGCGACCACGGGTATTTGGTCAGCGCGTCGAGGCTCGCCCGTGTCAGATTGAGCCCGGCCGGGCGACCGTCATCGGCAATCACCTTCGGTTCGATCCGGGTGACCAGACGCAGCGTCTGCGCATTGCCCTCGAATCCGCCGATGTCGATGCAAAGTGCGTCGAGAATGGTCTCACCGTGGTGGCCGAAGGGTGGGTGGCCGAGGTCGTGGCTGAGGCAGGCGGTGTCGACGATATCGGGGTCGCAGCCGAGGTAGCGGGCGAGTTCGCGTCCGACCTGGGCGACTTCGAGGGAATGCGTGAGCCGAGTACGGACGAAATCGTCGGTGCCTGGTTCGACGACCTGAGTCTTGGCGCCGAGTCGGCGCAGACCCGCGGAGTGCAGAACCCGTGCCCGGTCACGTTGAAAGGCCGAACGGCGTGGATTCTTCGCCGGTTCGCTCACCCATCGTTCCTCGTCCCACGGCGTGTAGGTCGCCACGGTCCCCGAGCGCACCGAGGTGCGTGGGTGAGATTCGAATGGCATTGTCATCCTCCCGAGATGTCGAGTTCCGCCTCGGAGAGCAGAGACTTCCCGCTGACATCGAAGATGCGGGAGTCGAGCCACCCTTCGGGCAGATGCGGCTTCTTCGGGCGGGTGGTCCGCCCCCGGGAGCCTTCCGCATCTGTACCAGGATACGGTGCGTTCTGATCGAGTTGGGCCAGCAGCCCCTCGAGCTCTTCGAGCGAGGAGACCATCGCCAGTTGACGACGCAGGTCTCCCCCGACCGGATAGCCCTTGAAATACCAGGCGATGTGTTTGCGCAGGTCACGGACTCCGTAGAACTCGTCCTCATAATATTCGGCCAGGTATTCACCGTGCTTGTAGACGGCGCGGGCAACCTCGGCGAGGCCGGGTCGGAAGCGCTCATCGCTGCCGCCCAGTGCGTTGGCGAGGTCACCGAACAGCCAGGGCCGGCCCTGGCATCCACGGCCGATGACGACTCCGTCGCATCCCGTGCGGCGCATCATCTCAAGTGCATCCTCTGCCGCGAAGATGTCACCGTTACCCAGAACCGGAACGGTGTCGCCGAGGTGGTCCTTGAGTCGGGCGATGGCGTCCCAGTCAGCCTGGCCGGAGTACAGGTCCGCCGCGGATCGACCGTGGAGGGCAACCGCTGCCACACCCGCATTGCGAGCCGTCTCTCCGGCGTCGAGGAAGGTCTGATGGTCTTTGTCGATGCCTTTGCGCATCTTCACCGTCAGAGGGATGCCGCCGCGGTCCGCCTCGGTCACGGCCGTTGTGACGATGGCCTTGAACAGGTCCTTCTTCCAGGGCAGGGCCGAACCGCCGCCCTTCCTGGTGACCTTGGGCACGGGGCAGCCGAAGTTGAGATCGATGTGGTCGGCGCGGTCTTCGTCCACGAGCATCCGCACGGCCTGCCCGATCGTCTCCGGGTCGACGCCGTAGAGCTGCACCGAGCGCGGTGTCTCATACGGCTCATGCTGGATGATCCGCATGCTCTTGGGGCTACGTTCGACAAGCGCCCTGGACGTCACCATCTCTGTCACATAGAGACCGGCTCCGTACTCGCGGCACAGGCGGCGGAAGGCGGTGTTGGTGATTCCCGCCATCGGAGCCAGCACCACCGGCGAGGACAGCTCGATGGGTCCGATGCGCAGAGGCTCGACGGTGGTTGGGGATGCGGATTCTGGGGCAGGGCTGATGACACTCACCATGCCATTATCCCCGAGCCGTCAAATGATGGACCACCTGCACAAGCAGATGTCGCCGACTCACGATCGCGCATATGGCCCCTCCGTCTCTTTCTCATCCTTGTCCGCTTCAACCTGTTCCTGGGCCAGAAACTCCCGGATGTCCCATTCGACGTCGAGACGCAGCTCCTCGGCGAGACGATCATCGTGGGTGACCACGATCATGGATCCGCCGAATCCGTCCAGAGCGGTCACGAGCGCGGTCAGCGATGACAGGTCCAGGTTGTTGCCCGGTTCGTCGAGTACGAGCAGCTGCGGAGCGGGGTCCTGGAGCAGACTCGTCGCCAGTGCCACACGGAACCGTTCCCCTCCCGACAGGGTCGAGCAGAGCTGATCGGTCCGGCCCGCTCGCAGCCCCATCGCAGCCAGTACCTCGTGGACGCGGTGCGGACCGAGACTGGGGTTGTTCTCCCTCACCGCCTCCATTACGGTCAGTGTCGGCGGCAGCCTGTACTGCTGGTCGAGGATGCCGATCGGGACCGGAACTGTCATCGACATGTTCGGAAACAGCTCGTGTATAGGCGCACCGGTGTCGTGTCTGCCGGCGATTGCGGTCAGCAACGTCGATTTCCCGGAGCCGTTGGCACCGGTCAGCCTGATGCGCTCGGGTCCGACCACCGTGCGCGGCTGGTCCAGCGCTCCCCCGGAGATGTCGAGGACTCGCTTACCGGAATGGATCGCGGTCTCCGGCAGATCAAGGCGAATGCTCGAGTCCCTGCGCAGGGCGTCCTTGGCAGAGTGAACCGAGGAGCGGGCCTGCTCCTCGTCGGCGGCTTTGTCTCCTCGACGCTTCGCTGCGCTTTTCTGGGCGAAGTCCGTCAGACCGTTCATGACGATCTTCGGTCGACGTTTGTTCTCCTTGTCCTTGGCCGCCTTCCGGTCCGCCCTGGCCAGTTTCGTCTCGAGTTCGATGCGCTGGCGCTTCTCTATTGCCAGTGACTTCTTGGCGTCGACGAGGTCCGCGAGCTTCGCCTCTTCCTCGGCCGCAACCATGGCCTCGTAGTCATCGAAGTCTCCTCCGTACACCCGCAGCTGGTCCGCCATCTCGACGATCGTCGAGACGGTCGACAGAAGTGCGCGGTCGTGCGAGATCACCAGGGTCGGTCCGGACCGGCCCTGGAGCAGAGCGGCCAGGCGTCGACGCCCTGCCTCGTCGAGGTTGTTGCTGGGTTCGTCGAGGATCAGCCAGCGGTCGCCCGCCAGCGCGGCTCTGGCCAGACCGATGCGCATGGCCTGACCTCCCGAGAAGGTGGACAGCCGACGATCCAGGGCGTCGGCGTCGAGCTTCAGACCGAGGTCGGCCAGAGCCTCCAACGCCCGCTCCTCGATGTCCCAGTCGCCGCCGATGATCTCGAAGTCTTCGAGTCCGGCGTCACCGGCCAGCGCCTTCGTCAGTGCAGTCCTGATGGGGGTGATTCCCAGCGCCGAGGCGACGCTGTCGTCGGTGTGCGGAAGCAGCTGATCGATGTAGACGGCACCCTCGGCACCGGTGATGCTCCCGGCAGTGGGCCTGAGCAGAGCGGCGATGATCCTGGCGAGAGTGGATTTGCCGACCCCGTTGTCGCCGACCAGGCCGACGGTGGCAGCAGGGATAGTGGCGCTCAGTGATGTGAAGATCTCGGTGTCGTCGCCGAGGCGGTAGCCGAGATTGGAGATGGATACGGCAGCAGTCATGTGTGTCCTCATTTCGTGCACAGAAGTGCGCTGCGGGTCCGTTGCACCCGCGTGATGCGGAAATGAGGAATTACTTCACGAAGTGACTGTCTTTCGCCGGGAATGGATCAGCACCAGGATGCCCGAGGTCGGTTCGCTTCGTCAAGGGCACCTTCAGGCCCTTCAGCTTTCTGCCGTCTCAGACGATGATGAGCATGAGTTCCGCCGGCTCGTCACCCGGGTTGGTCAGCTGATGGGGAACATCGCCCGGCGCCTGCGCACAGTCTCCCGCTCGCAGAGTCGTCCGGCGATCGATGGTGACGATTTCGATCGTGCCGGCGAGGACGAAGAAGGACTCACGTGAGCCGCTGCGGTGTGCCGCGAACGACGCGGTTTCGCAGTGCGGATCGAGTTTGTAGTGGACGACTTCCATGTTCTCCTGCGGCGCGGGAAGGTCTCGCCGCAGGGTGCCCCTGCCGTATCCGCTGTGGGCAGGGATGGAGCTGCTCCGGGCGATGACCACCTCCGGCGGGGCGAGGAGCTCTCCCACCTCGACGCCGAGTGCTCGGGAGAGGCCCATGGCGTTCGAGACCGACGTGTCCTGTTCGCCGCGTTCGATCTTCGACAGTGCCGCCCGGGAGATTCCAGCACGGACTGCGAGTTCGTTGAGAGTCAAGTCGTTGTACTTGCGGCGGGCTCTGATCCGCGCGCCGAATACACGGGCTCCGAGGTCCTCTGTGTTCGCCATTGTGACATCATAGTTTATTCTTGAATAGTAGAGTTGTTTCCATCAACATAAACTTCTTCACATGATGGAACTTCTCATATGACTCCACTGCTGGCGCTTGCCCCCATTATGCTCGCCATCGCCCTGCTCATCCTCAAACAGAGTTCGTGGGTCTCCGCCGCAGCCGGGGTCATCGCCGCCGGTCTTGCAGTCATCTTCTTCTTTCCGACGTCGATGTCGGTTCTGCTCGAATCCGGGGCGGACTACTTCCCCCTCATCCTCGAAGTCGCCCTCATCCTCCTCTTCGGAATGGTCCTCGCTCGTCTGCTTGAAGCAGCAGGCTCGATGGGCGAGATCTCCGCCTGGGTCGAATCGGCGGCGCCCAGCCGACCGCTCGGCGTGGCCCTCGTCGTCTTCGGCCTCGTCCCGTTCGCCGAATCTGTCACCGGCTTCGGCATCGGGGTGACTATCGGAGTCCCCGTTCTCCGTCTGCTCGGCTGTTCGCTGCGTCAATCAGCGATCCTCGGACTCCTGGGACTCATCGCCGTACCGTGGGGCGCACTCGGCCCCGGGACCACGGTCGCAGCCGCGCTCACCGGCGTCAACGTAGACGATCTCGGTGTGGCAACAGCGTGGATCAATGCGATACCGGTCATCATCGTGGCAACCTCGGTGATCCTCGTCATGCGCCCCAGGCTGACCTCGTGCCTCGGAATCGGCGCCGCTGCGGCCCTCCTGTGGACAGGCATCCTCGCCGCGAACATCCTGGTCGGCATGGCTCCGGCTGGCATCATCGGCTCACTCCTCGTCATCGCTGTGATGGGCACCCTCTTCATCATCCGCCGCCGCAGAACCGGCTTCACACACAGATTGGGCCTGGCAGTCCTGCCGTACACCACCCTCACCGTGGGCCTGCTCATCGCACGCGCGCTGCAGTCGGCGTTCCCTTCCCTGCTGACTCAGATCGCTGCCTCTCCTCCGTTCTGGCTGGCCGCCGCCTGTGTGATCGCCGCACTCAGAGTCACCTCTCGCAGCAGTGTCACTGTGTCCGCCGTGCGCTCCTGGCTGCCCATCGGCGCCGGGACTGCCGCGTTCATGCTCATGGGATGGATCATGACGACAACCGGGATGAGCGCAGCCATCGGGACGCTTGTGCCCGCCGGACTCGTCCTCTTCACACCATGGCTGACGGCGACCGGAGCCGTCGTCACCGGCTCGAACACCGGCGCGAACTCCATGTTCACCGGCACCATCGACGCGGTTGCGACAGCGTCCCACGTTCCATCTCTGCCCGTGGTGGCAGCAGGCAATGCCGCCGCTTCGCTCGCAGCACTGGCTGCCCCTCCGCGTGTGGCGATGTCGGTGCAGATGGCCGAACCTTCTGCGCCCGCCTCGGCAAATGACATCGCCTGGGTTCAGGGGCGGGCTCTGGCTGTAGCCGGAGTCAACGCGGTGGCGCTCGGTCTCTGGATCCAGTTCATGGCCTGAGATCCGCATCGATCTGCCGGCGCCGAGGTGCTTGTCAGACCCGGATCAGCTCGCGGGGGAATGCGGTGAATGTGTCACAGCCGGTGTCGGTGATGAGAATGGACTCGGACAGTTCGTAGCCGTACCCGTTCATCCACATTCCGCAGATGAGGTGGAAGGTCATTCCCGCCTCGAGGAACTGATCGTCCTCGGTCCGAATCGAGATCGTGCGCTCGCCCCAATCGGGCGGATAGCCGATTCCGATTGAGTACCCCAGGCGGCTCGGCTTCTCCAGGCCCGCCAGCGCCAGCACGCGGTTCCACGTCCGGGCGAGCTCAGCGGTGGGCACCTCAGGTGCGGCGACCTCGAGAACCGCGGACAGCGCCTCGGCGACGACGCCTTCGAGACGAATGAGCTCCTGCTTCGGCTTTCCGACCACGGCAGTCCGAGCCAAGGGCACGTGGTATCGGCGGTGGACGCCGGCCAGCTCAATGCTCACCGACTCATCGTCGATGAACTTGCGGTCCGTCCAGCTCAGGTGTGGAGTGTCAGCGCTCTCCCCCGTGGGCAGCAGCGGAACGATGGCCGGATAGTCACCCCAGGAGCTGCCGCGTCCGCGAGCCTGCGCGGCAGCGATCTCCGCCGCCACCTCGTTCTGCGCGATACCGACCCCGATGGTTCCCAGTGCCGCGTTCATCGACTCCGTGGTCACCTCGGCGGCATTGCGCATCAGCGCCACCTCGGACGGAGATTTGATCGCCCGGATCCAGTTGACCAGCTCGAAGGAGTCGACGAGCCTCCACTCGGGCACGCCGTTGACCAGCGATCGGAAAGCTCGCGGCGAGAAGAAGTGCGAGTCCATCTCAACGCCGACCGGCGATGAGGACGCCCGGGCGACCTCCCAACGCTGCCGGAGCGCGAAGGCCACCCAGTCGAAGGGGTGGATGTGGGGTCTCTGCACATAGCGTTCGGGATATCCGACGATGTCCTCGGGCGGCAGCCACGAGGTGTGCATAGCTCCCTTGGCGTCCATGTCCCTCAGAAACAGTGTGAGCGGACCCGCAGCCGGGACGAACAGCAGTTGCGGGGTGTAGAAGGACCAGGCATTGTAGCCGGTCAGATAGTAGACGTTCGCCGGATCAGTGACGATGAGCGCAGACAGTCCCTGATCGACCATCCGATTGCGCACCGAGGCGATGCGCCCCAAGTACTCGTCCGGAGAGAACGACAGATTGTTCGCGCCGATCGTGTCGACCTCGCCTGGCCGCGGCTGTGGGCGAGCTCTGACTTCCTGTCCTGCCCGGCCCTGCTGGGCACCGGGCCGCATTCCCTGCACATCCGGCCGGTTGTCTTCTCCGGCGTAGAACAGCTCACCCTCATTCATGATTACAGTGTGGTGAGCCGCATCACACCATGTCAATCACTGCGACACGCGTGTTGTCGCGGGTAGAAATGCAGATTCATGACGGATCCAGAATCAATCTTTTTAGGATTCGACGGAATTCGCACACCAGGATGCGCATTCCGACCGAATTGATGATAGATTGTGCTGAGACCCAAATCACGGAGGTGAAGAATGGCCCACTTGATGCCGAGCGGAAGCAGTCACCGCCTGGGCAATCTTGACGAGAAATCGAAAGCGATCATCGTCGAGTTGCAGCACGATGGACGCAAGTCATATTCGGCAATCGGCAAGTCTGTCGGGCTGTCCGAAGCCGCAGTCCGTCAGCGGGTTTCCAGGCTCATCGATTCCGGCGTGATGGAAATCGTCGCCGTGACCGATCCCTTGAGTCTGGGCTTCGCCCGACAGGCCATGGTGGGAGTCAAGGTTCGGGGCGATATCTCCAAGGTCGCCGACAGACTTCACGGATACGACGAGATCGACTATCTCGTCGTGACCGCAGGGTCGTTCGACATCCTGGTCGAGATCGTCTGCGAATCGGATCGCCACCTGATCGAATTCGTCAACCAAGAGCTCCGTTCGATCGACGCAGTCGTGGACACGGAGCTCTTCATGTACCTCTCACTCGAAAAGCAAAAATACAATTGGGGGACGCGATGACAGAGAATGTCACCAGAGCTGGCACCGGCTATCAGGATGCCATCCGCAACAACGTGTGGATGCACATGGCTCCGCACCAGTCACTGTTCAACGGTGGTGAAGCACCGATCATCACCCGTGGCGAAGGCCACCACATCTTCGACGATAAGGGCAACAAGTACCTTGACGGCCTGGCCGGACTGTTCACTGTCCAAGTTGGCCACGGTCGCGAGGAGATCGCGAAGGCAATGTACGATCAGGCGCTGAAGCTGCCGTTCATGCCGCTGTGGTCCTTCGCCCATCCGCAGGCCATCGAGGTCTCAGAGCGCCTGGCCAGCTACGCTCCCGGCGACCTCAACCGCGTCTTCCTGACCTCCGGCGGCGGTGATTCGGTCGAGTCCGCGATGAAGCTGGCGAAGAACTACTTCAAGATCACCGGCAAACCGGGCAAGCACAAGATCATCTCACGCGCTACCGCCTACCACGGCACGCCGCACGGTGCCCTGTCCGTGACCTCGCTGCCGGATCTGCGCGAACAGTTTGCGCCCCTGGTACCTGGTGCGATCAAGGTGCCCAACACGAATTTCTACCGTTCGCCGCAGCCCTACGCCCACGATGAGAAGGCCTTCGGCCGCTGGGCAGCCGACCGCATCGCCGAGGCCATCGAGTTCGAAGGCGCCGATTCGGTTGCGGCCGTGTTCCTCGAGCCGGTGCAGAACTCCGGCGGCTGCTTCCCACCGCCACCCGGATACTTCGATCGGGTGCGTGAGATCTGCGACGAGTACGACGTGCTCATGGTCTCCGATGAGACCATCTGCGCCTACGGTCGCATCGGCGATATGTTCGCCTGCAACGACTTCGGCTACGTCCCCGACATCATCACCAGCGCCAAGGGCATCACCTCAGGGTACGCTCCGCTGGGTGCGATGATCGCCTCGGATCGCCTGTTCGAGCCCTTCGGCCCCGGTGGCGAGGAGACCTTCTACCACGGCTACACCTTCGGCGGTCATCCCGTCGCCTGTGCCGCCGCGATGGCAAACTTCGACGTGTTCGAGAAAGAGAAGCTCAACGATCACGTCCACGAGAATGCCGCCGCGTTCAAGTTCACGCTCGAGAAGCTCAAGGACCTGCCGATCGTCGGTGACGTTCGCGGTGAGGGCTTCTTCTACGGCATCGAACTCGTCAAGGATCGCGACACCAAGGAGTCCTTCACAGAGGAGGAGTCGGAGCGCATCCTCAAGAACTTCGTGTCCGCGAAGATGTATGAAAACGGCCTGTACTGCCGTGCCGATGACCGTGGGGATCCAGTTATCCAGCTCTCGCCTCCCCTGACCGTGGGTCAGAAGGAGTTCGACGAGATGGAGCAGATCATCCGCGGCGTCCTCTCGGAAGCCTGGACGAAGCTCTGATCGCAGCCTGAAGCTCGGTCGCATGGAAACTGCCCCGATTCCTCTTTGAGGTCTCGGGGCAGTTTCGTATCGGGCATCCGCACTTCATGTCAGGCGTCAGTCCAGGGCTGGGTCGGCCGTGGAATTCTGCTCCTGCGAGGGTGGGATGCTGCTCTGCGTCGGTGCAACGCGTGGCGGCGGCCGCAGGCCCGATCGTACGACGAGCACCCCTAAAGCAGTCGTCAGCGGGATGGCGATGACCAAGCCGATCGAACACACGAGGATGCTCACGACCTCAAGTGCCATCTCCCCCAATGTCAGGGTCTCGAAGAACGACTGGTGGTGGGCGGAGACGATGAGGAGTGTGGTCAGCGCGGACCCCACATAGGCGAACGTGATGGTGTACACCGTCGAGGCGATGTGGTCGCGACCGATGCGCATCGCTCGGGCGAAGAGCTGCCTGGACTTGAGATCTGGTGCCACCGTGGCCAGCTCCCAGACCGCCGACGCCTGGGTGATGGTGACGTCGTTGAGAACACCGAGTCCGGTCACGAGGATCGCGCAGACGATCAGGTCAGCCAACGACACGTCCGTGGTGCCGGTGAGGAGGAATCCCTCTTCGGAGTAGGCGATGCCGAGATTGGCCCAGGACGTCATCCATGCCCCGAGCAGCCCCGTGATGACGATGCCGGCGACGGTCCCGAAAAGTGCCGTGGTCGTCCGCGTCGACACGCCATGGGCCAGATACAGGGCGATGATCATGATCGCACTCGCCGCGACCATTGCCACGAGGATCGGCGGCTTGGAGTCGAGGATCGCCGGGAGCATGAACACAATCAGCACGGCACCGGCGAAGGCAAGGCCTGTCAATGCACGCAGGCCTCGAAAACCTGCGACGGCGAGAACGACGACCCCGTACATGATCACCAAGGCAAGGATCGGGACATCTCGGTCGTAGTCGATGAACACATAGTCAGTCTCGGTCTCTGCGCGGTCGCTCGACTGAGTGAAGTCGAGGACCTTGAGCGAATCTCCGACACCGACCCCGGACACGATGGCGTCGGGAGTCACATAGAGGCTCCCCTCCTGCCCATCCACTTCGGCCGTGAACTCCATGCAGTCGGCCTCGAGCATCGGATCGGGCTCACTGGTCTCGCAGTTCGACGCGTCCACGGCGGTGACTCTGGCTTCAGCGTGGGAGACTCCCGGTGCTGAATTCGTCATCGGACCGCCGCCGGGCAGGTCCTGCTCCGGTCCCTGCGGCCACAGTAGGACCAGGCCCCCGATCGTGATGAGGACCAGCGGAAGGAGACACACGATCATGATCAGGCGGACCCTCGGCGAGGCTGTGGGCTTCCCTTGGAGCGTCATATGCATGGCGGACCTTCGTGTCGATGCGCGGGCTCGGTGTGCGAATTGAATGGCGATGTCAATGATGGTGCCCACGGCAGCGCAACCGAACGGGCCCGGCCGGTCGATTTCACGACCGACCGGGCCCGATTCTCAGGAGCCACCGGTGACAGGCTCCAACTGGTGGTCAGAGCCCAGCGGACTTTCAGATGCCGAGGTGCTCGGCCAGGTAATTCTCGACCTGATCGAAGCTGACGCGCTCCTGGCTCATATCGTCGCGCTTGCGGATTGTGACCGCGTCGTCGTCGAGCGAGTCGAAGTCGAACGTGATGCACAGCGGGGTGCCGATCTCGTCCTGACGGCGGTACCGACGACCGATCGCGCCGGCATCATCGAAGTCGATGTTCCAACGCCTGCGCAGTCGAGCCGCGAGTTCCTTGGCCGCCGGTGTCAGCTTCTCGTTGCGACTCAGCGGCAGCACGGCCGCCTTGATAGGAGCCAGGCGCGGATCGAGCTTAAGCACGATGCGCTTGTCCACGCCGCCCTTGGTGTTGGGTGCCTCGTCCTCAGTGTAGGCATCGACGAGGAAGGCCATCATCGAACGGGTCAGACCGAAGGACGGTTCGATCACGTAGGGAGTGAAGCGTTCGCCACTGGCCTGATCGAAGTACTGCAGCTTCGCACCCGAAGCCTCGGTGTGGGTGCCGAGGTCGTAATCGGTGCGGTTGGCCACGCCCATCAGCTCACCCCATTCCGATCCCTGGAAGCCGAAGCGGTACTCAACGTCGATCGTGCCGGAGGAGTAGTGTGCCCGGTCATCTTCGGGAACGTCGAGGCGGCGCACGTTGTCTTCGGAGATGCCGAGGTCGATGAACCAGTTCCAGCAGGCCTCGACCCACTCACGATAGTAGGCGTCGGCCTCTTCGGGACGAACGAAGTACTCGAGCTCCATCTGCTCGAACTCACGTGTGCGGAAGATGAAGTTTCCGGGAGTGATCTCGTTGCGGAAGGCCTTGCCGATCTGGCCGATGCCGAACGGCGGCTTCTTCCGTGCCGCGGTGACGACGTTGTTGAAGTTGACGAAGATTCCCTGTGCGGTTTCGGGGCGCAGATAGTTCAGACCTGCCTCCGATTCCACCGGTCCCAGGAAGGTCTTGACCAGGCCGGAGAACTCCTGCGGCTCGGTCCACTGTCCACGGTTCCCGCAGTCGGGGCAGACGATGTCGGCCATACCGTTCTCGGGTGTCTTCGAGTGCTTGGCTTCGTAGGCTTCGACGAGGTGGTCCTCGCGGTGGCGCTTGTGGCAGTTGAGGCATTCGACGAGCGGATCGACGAAGGTCTCCACATGTCCGGAGGCCTCCCACACGCGCTTGGGCAGGATGATGGAGGAGTCGAGTCCGACGACGTCTTCGCGACCGCGGACGAAGGTCTGCCACCACTGGGCCTTGATGTTGTCCTTGAGCTCAACGCCCAAGGGCCCGTAGTCCCAGGCCGAACGGGACCCGCCATAGATCTCTCCGGCTTGGAAGACGAATCCTCTGCGTTTGGCCAGGGCGATGACGGCATCCAACTTGGACTGTGCCACGTTTATTCTCCTTGAGGTAGTTCGCCGACGGCCGGCTGCCGTGGCTCGCAGGTACAGCCTATCTGTTCAGCTCCCGTCCGAGGTTCTCGACTCATGGGCGACGGAACTCACACTTAATCCGGGCCGCATTACCGCCTCGGCGGACGTGGGGCATGTAGGATTGAGGCACACCCAAACCTTTCTCCGTACTGACGGTTTTCAAGTCTGTCCAAGCAAGCCTTGGATCGCATACGGTTTCGGCCCGGATTGCTCACGATGATTGCACAAGCGGCCGCAGGGTAGATCGCCACTACAGTCATCTGCGATCAAGTGTGTGCCGACGTGAGAGAGAAGACTCATGACAGATGTGTCCACATCCGACAATCCGACAACACCGAAGTTCTCCGAGCTGGGTCTCCACCCGCTCGTCCTCCAGGCAGTCGAGGCTCAGGGTTATGAAACCCCGACCCCGATCCAGGCTGAAACGATCCCCGCGCTGGTCGACGGCCGCGATGTCATCGGCCTGGCCCAGACCGGCACCGGCAAGACCGCCGCTTTCGCTCTTCCAGCACTGTCCGACCTCGCCGAGGCCGGCCGCGCCAACGACGGTCCCTTCGCTCTGGTCCTGACCCCCACCCGTGAGCTTGCGATCCAGGTCGCCGAGGCGTTCACCTCGTATGCGACGAATCTCAACGACTTCTCCGTCCTCCCGATCTACGGCGGCCAGGCCTACGGCCCTCAGCTGTCCGGCCTCAAGCGCGGTGCTCAGGTCGTCGTGGGAACGCCGGGTCGTGTCATCGACCACCTCAAAAAGGGATCGCTCAAGCTCGAAAACCTCCGTCACCTCATCCTCGATGAGGCCGACGAGATGCTCAAGATGGGCTTCGCCGAGGACATCGAAGAGATCTTCAGCCAGTCCGGCGACTCGCGTCAGGTGGCTCTGTTCTCCGCCACGATGCCGACATCGATCCACCGCCTGACCGGCAAATACCTCAACAACCCCAAAGAGGTCCGGGTCGCTTCGAAGTCGCAGACCGGATCGAACATCCGCCAGCGCTACCACATGGTCCAGCACTCGCATAAGCTCGATGCCCTGACTCGGATCCTGGAGGTCGAGGAGTACGAAGGCATCATCATGTTCGTGCGCACCAAGCAGGCCACGGAGGAGCTCGCTGAGAAGCTGCGTGCCCGCGGCTTCAAGGCGTCGGCGATCAATGGTGACATCCCACAGCAGGCTCGTGAGCGCACGATCGATATGCTGCGCAGCGGCAAAGTCGACATCCTCGTCGCTACCGATGTCGCAGCCCGCGGTCTCGACGTCGAGCGCATCACCCTCGTCGTCAACTTCGACATCCCGCACGACACCGAGTCCTACGTCCACCGCATCGGCCGCACCGGCCGCGCAGGGCGTTCCGGCGAGGCTATTCTGTTCGTCACCCCGCGTGAGCAGCGTCTGCTCGGTTCCATCGAGCGCGCCACGAAGCAGAAGGTCGAGCCGCTGTCGATGCCCAGCGTCGAAGAGCTGACGAACACCCGTGTGGAGAAGTTCACCAAGCGCATTGACGATGTGCTCGCGACGACCGAACTGACCGAACTCGCGACCGTCATCGAGCAGTACGAGCTCTCCCGCAACGTGCCTGCGACCGACATCGCCGCAGCGCTGGCGTCCCTGGTGCTCGAGTCGAACACCCTCAAGGCCGATCCCATGCCGGAGCCTTCGCGTGGCAAGCCTGCTCGTGACCGTGACGGCGGCGGACGCGACGGCAAGCCGGGGCGTGAACGCTCATCCCGTCCGCGTGATGAGAATATGACCACCTACCGTCTGGCCATCGGCCGCAACGAACGCCTGCAGCCAGGTGCCGTTGTCGGCGCCATCGCCAACGAAGGCGGCCTGACCTCGAAGGAGATCGGTCACATCGACATCCGGTCGAACCACACCCTTGTCGATCTGCCCAAGGATCTCGATTCCTCCGTCATGCGCAAACTCTCCAGCACGCAGATCCAGGGCCGCCCGATCGACATTCGTCCGGATTCGGGCCGTCCGGCTCGCCCGTTCAAAAAGCGCAACTTCGACAAGCAGCCCGGCGACAGCCGCAACTTCCGCAACGATCGTCGTGGAGGCGCCAAGAAGTTCAGCAATGACCGCTTCGGCGGCGAACGCTCAAGCGACCGCTACTGAGTATCGCTGAGCCTGAGCGTATGGGGGCGTCCGCTATCCGACTCCCCCGGCGCTGAGAGCCGACTCGGGCCCTCATCGTCTGATGCGGGCCCGATCTGTATCTCGTCCCGTACGGCGATTGAACGCATACGACGAGTGCACCCGTACGACGAGTCTGCCCTTCCGCGTCCCCCTCTCATGGAGGACCGCGGAATATTCGATCACGTTTGATGCACTCCTCGATCACGTTTGGTGCAGTCAAGCAGTTCGCAAACTGCTCCACTGCACCAAACGTGATCGACGGCGAAACCGCTGGGACTTCTGGTGCCGGGAGGATCCTTCGTGGGCAGCGCTGAACGTCGAAACCTGAGTGTTAGGCGCTGGGGCTGTCGACGGCACCGCCGAATCGCCGGTCACGGCGGGCGTATTCCTCGATCGCGGCCCACAGGGTGCGGCGATCGACATCGGGCCAGAGGACGTCCTGGAAGACCATCTCCGCGTAGGCGGACTGCCACAGCAGGAAGTTCGAGGTGCGCTGCTCGCCAGAGGAGCGCAGGAACAGGTCGACGTCTGGCACCTGAGCAGCGTACAGGCGCGAGCGAACGGTCTTCTCGCTGACCTTGCCCGATTTGAGTTTGCCAGCGGCTACCTCGGCGGTGATCTGGTTGACCGCGTCGACGATCTCCGAGCGACCTCCGTAGTTGACGCAGAACTGGAGGACCAAGCCGGTGTTGTGCTTGGTCATCTCCGCCGCGGACTCGAGTTCGTCGATGACCGATCGCCACAGGCGACCACGGCGTCCGGCCCACACGATCCGTACGCCGAGCTCATTGAGCTCATCGCGGCGACGTCGGATGACATCACGGTTGAAGCCCATGAGGAAGCGGACCTCGTCCGGGGAACGCTTCCAGTTCTCAGTGGAGAAGGCGTAGGCGGAGAGATAGTCGACACCCATCTCGATGGCACCGTGGATGACTTCGAGGAGTGAGGCCTCTCCGGCTTTGTGTCCTTCGGTGCGCGGCAGTCCGCGGTCGTTGGCCCAACGTCCATTGCCGTCCATGACCACCGCGACGTGATTCGGGACGAACTTCGCCTCGATGCCCGGGGGTCGGGCTCCGCTGGGATGCGGGGGCGGCGCGGGATAGCTCATCTGGCCTCCAGAACTCTCAGTGATCGGATATTGCGTTCCAAGTGCCATGACACCCAGTCAGAGACGAGCTTGGAACCGTCGATCTGGTCGTGGAGGTCCGAGGATTCCGCTCGCTCCCAGTCACCGGAGAGCAGTGCGGCCATATGTTCGAGTGCGTCGGTGTCCGGCAGAGCCGCTCCGCTGGGTCGGCAGGAGGTGCACACGGCACCGCCCAAGGAGGCTGAGAACGCACGGTGCGGGCCCGGGCTGCCGCACTGTGCGCAGTCGAGCAGGCTCGGCGCCCAGCCGGCCACAGACATTGCCCGCAGCAGATACGCGTCGAGGGCCAGCCTCGGCGAATGCTCGCCATTGCACAGGGACCGGATGGCCGAGACGAGAAGCAGGAAATGGGTGCGCGATTGGGGTTCGACCTCGGTGATCCTGGCGGCGGTCTCCGCCATCACACTCGCGGCCGAGTAAGCGTCATAGTCGGCGCCGATGCCGCGTGCAAAGGGCTCGATGAGTTCGACCTGGGTGACGATGTCGAGGTTGCGGCCGACGTGGCACTGCAGATCGACGAGCATGAAGGGTTCGAGCCGGGAACCGAAGCGTGACTTGGTGCGGCGAATGCCCTTCGCTACTGCTCGGATCAGCCCGTGGCTGCGGGTGAGAACAGTGACGATGCGGTCGGCTTCGCCGAGCTTGTGCCCTTGGAGCACGATGCCTTCATCACGATAATTGTGCACCTGCCCATTATCGCAGAATGCGACGGGGAATGATCCCCGCCGCACTCTGTGTCAGTTGTGAGATTGCGCCCCGAGGCGGTGGAGCCGGCCCGGATTGTCCACTCTCGAAGGATCAGCGCTCGCGCTCACCCTCGCGATCACGGGCGGCACGGTTGACCGCCGAGACGACGGCCTTGAGTGAGGCCTTCGTGATGTTCGGGTGGAGTCCGGCACCCCAGACGACACGGTCTTCGACGGTGAGCTCGACGTACGCTGCTGCCATGGTGTCAGCACCGGACCCGATGGCGTGCTCGGTGTAGTCCTGGAGGCGAACGTCGACGTCGAAGTTGTCGATGAGCACCTTCACCAGTGCATCGATGGGCCCTTTGCCGCGTCCTTCGTAGGTGCGCTCTTGGCCGTCGACGATGAGGTCGACCTCGACGCGCTCCGAGGCGCCCGAGTCATCAACCGTGCCCGAGTCGGTGCGAAGGCCCACGATCTGGAACCGGCCCCAGGCGTTGTCCTGATCATCGCTGGGCAGGTACTCGTAGTTGAAGATGCGGCGGATCTCCTCGGCGGAGACTTCTCCCCCGCCTTCGGTGTGGTGCTGGACGGCGCGGGAGAATTCGACCTGCATGCGTCGAGGCAGATCCAGACCGTACTCGCTCTTGAGCAGGTAGGTGACGCCGCCCTTGCCTGACTGCGAGTTCACGCGGATGATCGCCTCGTAGGAGCGGCCCAGATCTTTGGGGTCGACCGGCAGGTAGGGCATGTCCCATTCCATCAGGTCCACAGGCACGCCCTGCTCGTTGGCCTTCTTCTCACGGTCGGCGAACGCCTTGTTGATCGCGTCCTGGTGCGAGCCGGAGAACGAGGTGAAGACGAGGTCACCACCGTAGGGGTGACGTTCGTGGACGCCGATCTGATTGCATTCGGTGACGGTATGAATGACTTCGTCGATATCGGAGAAGTCCAGCTCGGGGTCGACACCCTGGGTGTAGAGGTTGAGCGCAACAGTGACGAGGTCGAGGTTTCCGGTCCGTTCGCCGTTGCCGAAGAGGCAGCCTTCGATCCTGTCGGCACCTGCCATGATGCCCATCTCAGCGGCCGCCACACCGGTTCCCCTGTCGTTGTGGGGGTGCAGGGACACGGCTACCTCGTCGCGGTAGGGCATGTTCCGGCAGAACCATTCGATCTGGTCGGCGTAGGTGTTCGGGGTGCCGCGCTCAACCGTGGCCGGCAGGTTGACGACAGTCTCGCGGCCCGCGGCCGGCTGCCACATGTCGAGGACGCTGCCGACGATGTCGAGAGCGAATTCGGGTTCGGTGTCGACGAAGATCTCGGGTGAGTACTGGTAGCCGAAGTCTGCGTCGCCGAGGAGTGACTCGGCGTGCTTCATGACCGCCTGGGTGCCACGGGTGGCGATGTCACGAGTCTGGTCGAAACCCTCACCGTCGAAGCCGAACACGACCTTGCGGAAGACCGGCGCGGTCGCGTTGTAGAGGTGGACGGTCGGCTTCTGGGCACCGACGAGGGACTCCACCGTACGTTCGATGAGATCCTCACGAGCCTGGGTGAGTACGGAGATGCGCACATCGTCGGGGATTGCGTCCTGCTCGATGATCTCGCGGACGAAATCGAAGTCGACCTGGCTGGCTGCGGGGAATCCGACCTCGATCTCCTTGAAGCCGAGCTTGACCAAGAGGTCGAACATCTTGCGCTTGCGATCAGGCGTCATCGGATCGATGAGGGCCTGGTTGCCGTCACGCAGATCGGTGCTCAGCCAACGCGGAGCCTTCCGGATCAGCTGATCGGGCCAGGTCCGGTCGCGCATATCGAGAGCAATCCGGTCCTGAAAGGACTTGTACTTGCTGAATGGCATAGGAGTCGGCTTCTGCAGTTTCATGGTTCCTCATTCATTGATCGTGTGCTTAATCAGCATAGGAAAAACTCCGCGACGAGTGTGCTGTCCGATCAGGACTCGTCGCGGCAAGGAAGGAGGAGCAACCTGTGAGCCACACAATCAACATAGTCCTGGTTGCTCAGTCCATCCCAAACCTGTCCAAATCCTAAGATTATGATCCCGATATCGCCGAGGTGGCCGGTGGTCGTGTGCCGCTCTTCAGTTCGCAGCACTCCCTGCCCGGCCCTTAGTCGAGGAAGTCGACCGAGGCACGCGCCATGTTGAAGCCGACACCGGTCTCATCGGACTTGCACGTCATACCTTCGCGGGTCGATGTGCAGGTCATCCCTTCGGCAGTGATCGATTCGCCGTAGCCGAGCACCCGAGCGGGGCCGGAATTTCCTGGGGCCTCTTGGCAGGAGAAGCCGGCACCTTCGTCATTGGCCACTATGACACCTCCCCAGTTGTCCAACTGGCAGTCATCGGGTTCTGCGGGAGGCGTGTAGTCGAAGGATGAGATGACGCACCGGGTGCGATCCGCATCGATGGTGCAGGCGATGTTGCCGGACGGAGATTTGAAAGACTCAGCAGCGACCGGCGGCTTCGAACTCGGATCGTCGGACTCGGAGCCTGCACCGTCTGAGGGTCCCTGCGAGGACGAGTCGGACGCGGCGTCGTCCTTGCCCTGCGTCGCGTCCCAGGCAATGTAGCCGACGATGCCGAGGGCGATCACCAGTGCGATCGCAGCCAGGGCCCAGAGCCAACCCGGAACCTTCTTCGTATCGGGTTCACGGCGGTAGGGTCCGCCGGGTCCTGCTGGCCCGCCAGGTCCGTATCCCCCGGGTCCACCGGGGCCATAACCGCCGCCGTTGGGACCGGCTGGTCCACCGGGTCCGGGACCACCGTGTCCTGCATAGGCGGCTGCAGCATGTGGGGCGTAGGGTGATGCGCCGTTGGGCACGTGCGACTCGTTTCCGGGGTACTCGGGGGGATGCGGTTGAGGAGCGGGCTGCCCGGGCGCACCGAAGTCGGCGCCCCAGGGTTCGGGATTCGGAGACTGTCCGCCCGAGGCACCCTGTGGATTCCACTGCTTCGGTGCGGAGGCGGCCTCCGCCTCGGCGATGTCCTCGGACCTCGCCTTCCTTGGTGTCGGGCCGCTGAGCGCGGATTCTTCATTCTCGGCTGCGGCGAGTTGGCGCAACTCGTCGAGGCTGAGCACCTCGGTGGCATCGGCTCCGTCGGAGGACACCATCGACCGGAGTCTGGCCAGCTCGTCTGCGCTGAGGGCTTGGGTCGAGCCATCTGCGGCCGGGGATTTGTCCTGGCCGATGAACAACTGCGTTGTGATCGAATCCGGAGACTCCTCCGCCGGTTTCCGACGCCCGGGGCGCGGAGGGTGGTTCGGCACAGGTGGAATGCTCATAAGCCCATTTTCGCATAGTCACTACCGCAGTGTTCTCAAGGTTCGTGAGATGATGGCCTCATGTTCAGTGGTGGAACCCGGGCCGGGACCAGCCTGACGATCGCTGTTCTGGCCCTGACGCTGTCGTCATGCGGGACGCCGACCGACAGTGACGACGATGATGGTGCGTCCGCTCATTCCGCGATGGTCGCGGCGCCCGCACAGCAGAATGACCTCGGGGATTTCGCCGCCCCCGCACAGATGACCCCACCCGGAGCAGCGACCGCAGAGACAACAGGTCCAGCCCACTCCGTTCAGGTTCCCGGACTGGGCCCGGAGACAGCCGCACAGATTCCCGCAGAGACCTCACAGGTCCTCGTTGCCAGCGGGTCGGATGCGAATTCCGATTCCGGGCAGCTGAGCTTCTACAGCATCGATGACGGGCAGTGGAAGAAGCGCAAGACCTTTGACATGCACAATGGGAAGAAGGGCTGGCTGGCCGATCGCCGGGAGGGCGATAAGACTTCACCGGTCGGAGTCTTCACTCTCAGCGATGCAGGCGGGTACAAGCAGGACCCGGGGACGGCGCTTCCCTACACCCAGGATGATCGGCTCCCCTCCTCGGCGACGGTGGCCTACGGTCCCGAGTACGAGCGGGTCTTCGACTACATCATCGCAATCGACTACAACCGCGTGCCGGGCACCCCACCCACCGACAGGACTCGTCCGCTGGGATGGGACAAGGGCGGCGGCATCTGGCTGCACCTCGACCACGATTCCGGGACGAACGGCTGTGTGACGCTCAAGGAGAAGGACCTCAAATGGATCCTTGGAACCATCGACCCCGATGCCCACCCGCGCATCGCCATGGGACCCGAGTCCCAGCTGCAGAAGTAGAGGCACCGGGATGCGAAAGCTCATCATCTCCCTCGTACAGACGATCAACGGAGCGTATGCCTTGGACGGCTGGTCGACAGGCGTGTCCACGAAGGCCGACTTCAACTACTTCATCTCCCTGCGCAGACAATCAGGTGCCATCATCATCGACCGCCGGACCGCGCTCAATCCCGCACTGCCGGTCATCAACGCACCGGGCAAAGCCCTCGAACACACCCCCGTACATGTCCTGACCGAATCGGACCCGGACGAACTGAGCAGGCAGCTCGCCGAGGCCGGCCTCGACTACCGAGCTCAGCACTTCACTCCCGACACTGCCGCGCAGGTGCTCGAAACCGTCGAATCCACGAGTGAGACTCTGGTGTGCGAGTCCGGGCCGAACCTGGCCTACCGGCTACTCGATGCCGTCCCGGGTGCCGAACTGCACCTGAGCCTGAGCCCGCTCTACTCCCGGGGCACCGGCAGCCACTTCTCCCAGCTCGAGGCCACCCTCAGCTTGCGAGTCATCGATGTGCGAACCGTCGATGATCAGGTCTTCATCCGCTATGCCAAGGCCTGAGTAGAAGCCAGAGCCCGAGCACAGGCCAAGACCTGGCCTAGACTCCCAGCCGAGTGCTGATCTCGTGCTCATCTGGTCGAGTCAGTACCGCGCTGACTGCTTCGGCGACCTTGGGAAGGCTGATCGTCTCCACTCCCCCGCGCAGATCGTTGCGGTCATCACCGCCGATGGGTGCCATGACCTTGAGCTCGCGATAGTCCACGGAGTCCGTCTCGGCCTCGGCCACCCTGATGAGCATCTCTTGTGCGGCGCCGAATACGCTGATCGCTCCAGATCCGACGCAGGCCTCGAGGCTGGCCACACCGTTGAGGGCCAGGTGCCGAACATGTGCACTTCCCGACTCTTCGGCGATCGCCGCCGATTCCTCGGCGAGCGCCTCCGATACGGCACAGGCCGCGAAATGACCACGCAGGTATGAGGAATAGTCCTCATCGAACGAGACGATCCCACGAGCGATCATCGCGTTATCCACGTACCACCCGCCGACCGCAGCGATGACCGCGTCGACCGGCGATGCGTCCAAGCGGCGGAGTTCGTCGATGACGGCCTGGGGTCGATCCACCCAATCGGGGACGATGACGGGTTCATAGGCAGTCGTGGCCTCCGGCTGTGAACGGACGATGCCGGTGATGCGGTGGTCAGCGGACAGGTGCTGGGCCAGGCCCGTGCCGACGTGGCCGGAGGCTCCGAAGATGAGGATGTGCATGCCCCGAGTCTATTTGCTGAATCGACCGCTGCTCCGATGGCTCGACCCGCGCCGAGGACCGCGGGGCCGGGCGCGATAGGGTTCTGTCACGACCGCTCCCCCTCAGTCGAAGGACCTCATGGCCGATCAGCATGAACTCACACGGCTCGAACAGCTCCTAGACCGATTCGCCAATCGGCATCTCTCACAGGTACCGGACGGGGTACGGGAGTTCCTCGTCTTCGGGATCAAACAGGCGTGGGCCTGCCTGTTCGGAGCTCTCATGCTGCTCGCGATCATTCTCACCGCTTGGTGGTACCCGGACGATGCGGGCCTGGCCCGCAATGACCTCCTCGTGATCCTGGCAGTCCTGATCCAGGCGGCGATGCTCCTTCTGCGCCTGGAGACCGGGCGCGAGCTCTGGGTCATCGTTCTGTTCCACATCGTCGGCACCGGAATGGAGATCTTCAAGACATCGATGGGCTCGTGGAACTATGCGGCCGGAGGCGTCCTCCACATCGCGGCTGTGCCCCTGTTCACGGGCTTCATGTACGGGGCGGTCGGCTCCTACATCGTGCGCGTCTATCGTCTCTTCGACCTGCGGTTCAGTCATTACCCGCCGAGGTGGATCACCGCGGTCATCGCCGCCGCGATCTACCTCAACTTCTTCACCCACCACTACATAGTCGATGTGCGTCTCTTCCTCGTCCTTGCTGTCGGGGTGGTGTTCTTCCGATGTCGGATGCACTTCCACGTGCACAAGCTGACTCTGCGCATGCCTGTGCTCTTTGCGTTCGTGCTGGTGGCGTTCTTCATCTGGATCGCTGAGAACATCGGCACCGTCACCGGCGCATGGCTCTACCCCTCCCAGATCGACGGATGGCAGATGGTGCCGATGACCAAACTGGTGGCGTGGTTCCTGCTGATGATGATCTCCGTCGTCCTCGTCACCTTCGTCTACCCTCCCAAACCGCCTGATAAGGCCAGGTCTACTGATATTCTGAGCTGAAACTCAGACTCGGTCGAAGGAGACACATGGCAGACGCGGATTCAGAGGATTCCAGTGCTCTGGTCGAAGCGGTCCGACCGCCGTCCGGCGCGCATCGCTTGGTGAGCGCGAAGGTCCTCATCCGCATCCTCGCGGCCGTCCTCGTTCTGCTGCTCATCCTCACCCTGCTCGGTGTCTTTCTCGTCCAACGGTCCTATCCCACGACGGACGGCGACATCTCACTGTCGGGCCTGAACGCCGAGGTCAGCGTCACCCGCGATGACTCGGGCGTCCCGACCATTGAGGCCAGCAACTCCCACGACCTCTTCATGGCCCAGGGCTTCGTCCACGCCCAGGATCGATTCTGGGAGATGGACTTCCGCAGGCATGTCACCTCGGGCCGGCTCTCGGAACTCTTCGGCGAGTCACAGTTCGGCACCGACAAGTTCATTCGCACACTGGGCTGGAGAAAGGTCGCCGAGGCGGAGGTAGCGGAACTCGATGACAAGACACGCGCGTACTACGAGGCCTATGCCGAGGGCGTGAACGCCTACCTGCGCGACAAGTCCCCCACCGAGGTGTCCCTCGAGTACGGCATCGTCGGTCTGCAGGCCGGTGGGGTCGAGATCGAGGAATGGACTCCGGTCGACAGTGTTTCCTGGCTCAAGGCCATGGCCTGGGACCTGCGCTCGAATGTCGAGGACGAAATCGACCGAGCAATCAGCCAGACCGCGCTCGATGATGAGCAGATGGCCGATATCTATCCCGAATACCCCTATGACACCCGCCCGACGATCGTCGGCGGCAATGCCGGTGCCAAAGCACGTGACGAAGACGAAGCACGTGACGAAGACGAAGCACGTGCCGGGGGCGAGGTGACTGCTGTGAACACACAGCAATCGGGACACGGCGGAGGGACCGAGACTCCCAGCAACCTCGGTGAGCTCAAGGAGCACCTGAAGTCGCTGCCGGTGCTCCTGGGAGTCAACAGTCGTGACATCGGGTCGAACTCGTGGGTGGTCTCCGGTGAGCACACCTCCAGCGGGGCCCCGCTGCTGGCCAATGATCCGCACCTGGCTCCCGCTATGCCCTCCGTGTGGCATCAGATCGGACTGCGCTGCACCGAGATCACGCCCGAATGCCCCTTCGACGTGTCCGGGTTCTCCTTCTCCGGGCTGCCCGGGGTCATCATCGGCCACAACCAGAGCATCGCCTGGGGGCTGACGAACCTGGGGCCCGACGTCGCCGACCTCGTGGTCGAGAAGGTCCGCGACGGCGAAGTCGTCCGTGATTCCGGGGACGAAACCGTGACCACACGCAAGGAGACCGTGAAGATAGCGAAACAGGAACCTCGCGAGATCACGATCCGCTCAACGAGCAACGGCCCTCTCATCTCGGACCTCGATGGAACCTATCGCAATGTGCTCGATGCCTCGACCGGGGCGAACACCGAAGACACGAAATCAGGTCCCGCCGACGAGCACTACCAGTTGGCGCTGCAGTGGACAGCCCTGGAACCGGGCAGCACAGCCTCGGCGATCTTCGGGCTCAATGCAGCGACGAACTGGACCGAATTCCGGCGGGCCGCCTCTCTCTTCGACGTCCCCTCCCAGAACCTCATCTACGCGGATACCAAAGGCAACATCGGCTATCAGGCGCCGGGGAGGATCCCCAAACGCGGCGAGGGCGACGGCATGCTCCCACGGCACGGTTGGAAGACCGACGAAGATTGGCAGGGATACCTCGACTTCGAGGATCTGCCGAGTCTGTACAACCCCGAACGTGGCTGGATCGTGACGGCGAACAATCCTGTCACCCCTCCAGGAGAGTCGGTCCAGTTGAGCAATGACTTCAACGATGGTGACCGGGCGCGGCGGATCACGAAGCTGCTGCAGGACACGATCGCCCAGGGGGACGTCACGATGGGCGACATGTCTCGCATTCAGGGTGATGACCTCAATCCCCTTGCACTGACCCTGATCCCGCTGCTGGAAGAGATCGATGCCGGCGAGGGCACCGACATCGCCGAAGCGCAGGAACTGCTCGCGGACTGGAACGGCCACGATGATGCCAACAGTGCCGCCGCAGCCTACTTCAACGTCCTCTCGAAGACGATCCTCGACGAAGTGTTCGCTCCGAAGCTGCCCGATGCGGTGCCTCCGGCCGGCGGATCACGTTGGTACCTCATCATCAAGAACCAGTTGGAGGATCCCGACTCCGAGTGGTGGGCCGACGACGAGGTCGAGAATCGAGACGAAGCGCTGGCTCGAGCCATGGATTCTGCATGGAAGACGACCGAAGATCTGCTCGGCTCCGAACCTGTGACCTGGCGGTGGGGCATCCTGCACAGGCTGACCACCCGCAACGCCAGCCTCGGCGAATCAGGGATCAAACCCATTGAGCGGCTGTTCAATCGAGGCCCCTACGAAGTCTCGGGCGGGTCCGGAGAAGTCAATGCCACGGGCTGGGACGCCTCGGTGGGCTTCGAGACGAACTGGGTGCCCTCGATGCGACAGATCGTCGACCTCAAGGACTTCAACCACTCCCAGTGGATCAACCTCACGGGGGCTTCGGGCCACGCCTTCCACCCGCACTATGCAGATCAGACCGAGGACTGGGCGTCCGGCGCAACCCGGCCCTGGCCGTACACACCCGATGCGCTGGACCGGCACACCGAGGATTCGCTGGTACTTCGCCCCTGACCGAGGAGCGAGACACTCAGGTCTTGGGCAGGATCTTCGCTTCGAGGAAGTTCGCCACATCGTCTTCCCAGCGGACTGGGTCGATGTTCCATTCCTTGGTGTGGCGGGCCTTATCGTAGACGGGCATCGTCACGAGGTCACGACGCACTGACGCCAGCGCGTGGGACGGCGAAGACGGCACGAATTCGTCGTCGTCTGAGTGGATGAGCAGCACCGGAACGTCGAGTTCCGCAGCCCGTGTCACCCAGTCCAGCCTGCCGAGGTCCAAAGGCGTCTGCAGTCCGGTGATCGGTCGCGCCCACGGTTGGGTGATCATCTCCAGCGTGAGTTTGGCGATGGGCGTCGGAAGCATATTGCGCCGAGCCTGGCCGTCGAGGACATTCACCCAGTCGACGACGGGACCGTCGAGGACGAGAGCCTTCACGTACCGTCTGTTTCGACCACGGGAGGCGGCCTGCAGGGCGATGGCCCCACCCATCGACCAGCCGAAGAGGACAACGTCGCGGGCGCCCTGTGACACAGCGAAGTCGATCGCGGCGTCCACATCGATCCATTCGGTGTCGCCGAGGCCGTAGCGGGAGGTCGTCTCGACCCTGACCTCGGCGTCGCTGCGGTAGGACATGGCGATCGCCGGGACGCCCAGCGTATTGAGGATTGGGGCGGCTCGCAGGCCCTCGGCTCGGGTGCTGGCGCGGCCGTGGACGAGGATCGCCCAGGTGTCATGAGGTTCGGGATGGTCAGTGGGCAGCAGCCAGGCAGGCAGTCTTCCCGCGTCGGATTCGATCTCGATGTCCTCGGCGTTGACTCCTGCAGCCAAGGGCTCCGGGTACACGATGCCCGTCCAACGACCGTGAGAGGCACGCTTGATGTCTCCGCGGGTGACCGAGAGGATCTCTCGAGAGACGGTTCTCGACCGCGGGTCATACTCGACGATGTCACCGATCACGGCATGGCCGGCGCCCTGGTTGAAGTAGAGGCCATAGGTGCCTCGCACCGTCGTCTCTTCATCGGCGGGCAGATGGATGCGCATATTGGGCGGGAATCCGTCGATGTGGAGAACCTCGAGTTCTTCCGGCGCGTTTTCGGGAACCACGATCTTTCGCGCGAAATAGACGGCCAGCCCCGAGGACGCCACCGAGATCACGGCGCCGATCCCAGCACCGACACCCACCGAAGCCAGAAGCAGGCGAGTCGGGAATTTAGTGTCGCGAACCATGAATACCTCCTGACTTCATTGTCACCCAAGGAATGAGAAGTCTCCAAACGCTGTTGTGCAGGTGAGAGGGCTCTCAGAGCCAGCTCGCTGCTCCATCAGCCATCGCCGGAGACGGACTCCTGCGTGTCCGGCAGCGGTGGGACAATGGACTCCAACAGATATCGACAAGCACCGGAGGTCGCGATGAGTCAGTCGCCGAACGTCAACACAGAAGACAATCCCGAGGAGATCCGCTGGCAGGACGTACTCACTCCTGATGAATTCGCGGTGCTGCGCGAAGGCGGCACGGAGCGTCCGTTCACCGGCGAATACGTCGACACGACCAGCGTCGGAATGTACCAGTGCCGTGCCTGTGGAGCAGACCTGTTCCCCTCCGATACCAAGTTCTCCTCGCACTGCGGCTGGCCCTCGTTCTACGCTCCCCTGGCCGAGGATCGGGTCCGCTACCTCCGCGATTCGTCAATGGGCATGGAGCGCGTCGAGGTCCGGTGCGCGAACTGCGATTCGCACATGGGCCACCTCTTCGAGGGAGAAGGCTACGACACCCCCACCGATCTGCGGTACTGCCTGAACTCGATCTCTCTGCGACTCGTCGACGGTCAGGAATGAGCGAAGAATCACCGCTCGTCATCAAGTCCTTCGACGAGCTGACGGTCACTGAGCTCTACGGGATCGTCCAGCTGCGGTCCCAGGTCTTCGTCGTCGAGCAGAACTGCATCTTCCTCGATCAGGACGGAGTCGACACGCTGCCGCAGACCCTGCACGCCTTCTACCCCGATGATGCCAGGACCATGCAGGACAGCCACGGCGCCGAGGTGGGGCGCAGTCTTGCTCCCAGGGCCTACGCCCGTATCCTCCCGCCCGATCTTCCCGACGGCCCGGCCTTTGAGCCGGGAGCCCGCAGCATCAGTCGGGTCGTGACGAACCCGCACGTGCGCGGCCAAGGCTGGAGTCGGCGGCTGATCGGCGAGCTCGTTGCCGGCCACAGTCACCGACTGCTGACACTCAACGCCCAATCTCACCTCGAGGGGTTCTACATGAGCTTCGGATTCGGCCCGAATGGTCCGCGGTTCCTCGAGGACGGGATTGAGCACACCCCGATGTCACGCCCGGCGGATGCCTCGTCCGCCTAAAGGGTTCCGAGCGCCCGGGGTCCCGCGGCGGCTCAATCGGCGGCGTGAGAGGCGTCGGCTGCGGCGATGATCTTCGTCATAGTGGAGTGAAGTTCGCGTAGCTGTGTTTCATCCATATCGAGTTTAGTCATCATCTGCCCAGGAATCGTCTCAGCCGTCGCCCGCAGCCTCGCACCCGTGTCAGTCAATGAGACTTCGACGACTCTTTCGTCGTGGCTGCTGCGTCGCTTCTCCACGTAGTCCAGTGCTTCGAGGCGTTTGATCAGCGGCGACACCGTCGCAGCCTCGAGGCGGAGCAGCTCGGCGATCCTCCTCACAGGCAGCGTTTCATGCTGCCACAGAGCCAACATGACCAGGTACTGCGGATGGGTCAGATGAATCGGTTCCAGCACCGAACGATAGGCGGAGATCACTCCGCGCGAGGCGACGGCCAGGGCAAAGCAGACCTGACTCTCCAGAGCCAGAGGATCGTGGGTGGTCGACATCGCTTCTCATCCTTCCGGGGAGGCACATCATTTAGTTAGTGCACTAATGGTTAGTGTACAATGAATTCATCAGCTTCGCTTCAAGAGTGCCGCAGCTCGGCCTTTAGACTTCGAATGGACTCTCATGTCAGACTCACACGATCCCCAGCGACGCGTTGCGTGGCTCAATCGCTTCTTCCGCAAGATCGTCGGGCCTGCACAAGTCGACAATTCCCGTCCCGGCGGCTACTACGAGGACGAGCACCTGCGACATGAACGGCTCGACGCGATGGGGCTGGAGATGCGCACAGACGCCAATGGACACTCGTACGTGGTGGAGAAGAAGCAGCCTGAGTGAACAGTCCTTCGCTCTGATCAGTCTTCTGCTGTGATCAGGACCAGGGATCCTTCGAAGTGCGAAGCGGTCCGCAAGCCGCCATGCGCAATGTCCCAGCTGCCGTCGTTGAGACTGTGTTCCAAGCTCCTCACCGAACGCAGGGCCGAATCCTCTGACACGAAACTCCACGCGGAGTTCGCCTTCCGCGCTCCAGGGTCAAGAAACATCTCCGGCCTCCCGAAATAGGCCTCGGCAAAGCCGTCGACGCAGCCGAAGGGAATCGGCAGGCTTTCGACCTCGACCGCACCCCCAAGACACGCTGTGATGCGTTCGAGGCTCGGATAACGTCGCGCTTCGGTCCCGATCACCTCTGGAGCGAAGTCTCTGAGCCAGAATCGTTCCACTCGCTCCGGATCACAGGTCATGATGACCACGGGGCCGCGAGTGACCCGCCGCATCTCGCGCAGACCAGCGTCGAGATTCTGCCATTGATGGATCGAGAATGTCGACAAGGCCGCGTCAAAGGCATCGTCGGCAAACGGCAATGACTCCGCACTGGCGTCGACGACCGGTGCCTGATCAATTGTCCGCTGTGCCCGCATCGCGGCCGAAGGTTCCACCGCGATGACCTCGCGATCATCGGGTTCGTAGGATCCGGCGCCGGCGCCGACGTTGACTATGTTTCGGGCATCTCCGAGCGCAGTCTGGATTGCGCGAGCAAATTCCGGCTCCGGGCGCCTGAACTTCCGGTAGCCTGAACCGATCATCCCGTAGTCGGCGTCGCCGGCCGAGCCATCTGCAGTCATCATGACCACAGGCTACGTGAGCGTCACTTCGAAACGGCCGGTGAGAATCAGCGCCAGTCGCTGATGATATCGACGAGTTCACGGAGCGGTCCGGTGTAGAACGGAACCTCCTCGCGCACGTGAAGACGAGCCTCGGTGTTGCGAAGGTCGCGCATCAGGTCGACGATGCGGTGCAGTTCCGGGGCCTCGAAGGCCAACAGCCATTCGTAGTCGCCGAGGGCGAAGGAGGCGATCGTGTTGGCTTTGATGTCCTTGTAGCCCGCGGCAGCCATACCATGATCGCGCAGCATCGTGGAGCGCTCTGCGGGATCGAGGAGATACCAGTCGTAGGACCGAACGAAGGGGTAGACGCAGATGTACTTGCCCGGTTCGTCATCGGTCAGCAGCGCCGGCAGATGTGCCTTGTTGAATTCGGCCGGGCGGTGCAGGCCCACGACCGACCAGACCGGTTCGAGGATCCCTCCCAGCATGCTGCGACGCACTGCCGAATAGGCAGCCTGAACGAGTTCGATGGTCGGCGCATGCCACCAGAACATCACATCTGCATCCGCGCGCAGAGCAGAGACATCGTAGATTCCGCGGACGACGAGGCCCTGATCCTGCAATGGGGCGAGAGCTTCGTGGACCTCGTCGGCGAGTTCGGCACGGTCGGCATCGCCGAGTTCGCCCGCCGAGGCGAAGACAGAGTACGCGATATAGCGCGTCTCATTGTTCGCCTGTTCGATCTGCTCGTCCGTGGGCTTCGAGTATTCACTCATTCCTGCTCCTTCTGCTGTGTGTCAGTCTTCTGTGTGCGTCAGTTCTTAAAAGGTGATTCTCCGGGCAACCGTCTCGGCCCGGTCGATGCAGGCGGGGATGCCCACACCGAAGTATGCCGAACCTGCCAGTTCGAGGCCGGCGATTCCGGCGATCTCCTCGTCGATTCTCGCCACCGTCTCGGCATGGCCCGGCAGATACTGCGGCAGAGCATGTTGCCACCGGTGGGCCTCGGCCGCGATGAGCCGATCTGAGCGGCGATCGGCGATGGACTGCCAGTCCGCGAAGGCGCGCGCGACGAGCTCATCATCCCCGCAATCCTGCCAGCCTCCCGGCCCGTCCCCGTATCGCCCGATGCTCATCCGGATCAAGGCGGTGCCCTCGGGAATGCGCTCACGCATCCAGGGCCATTTGTTCGACACGAACGTCGAGGCCTTGATGAATGAGCTCTCTGTCGGTGGGACGAGGAATCCGGATCCTTCGAGTTCACGGTCTCCGACTTCGACGAGGGCCGGGATCAGAGCGGTCGAAGCGTAGGGCACGGATGCGAGCATCGAAGCGGACTCAGGGGCCACCTCGGCGAGGAGATCCTTCGTCACATGCGCCGGGGTGGCGAGGACGACGCCATCGCAATCGACGTCGAAGTCCTCGGTCGCCACCACCCATCGGTCCCCCTCGGCCTGAACGGACGTCACCTGCGCGCCGGAGTGGATGGTGCCGCCGAGTTCGCGGATGTGTTGCTCGAGCGCCGGGACAAGGCGGTTGATCCCGCCGACGAGGCTCATGAACACCGGATGCGGGCCCGCGGCCTCTGCGCCGGCTGCGGACTGTGCGTCACGCGCAGCGAACAGGCTCTGAACGAGGTCGAGCACGGAGGTCCCCTCGAGGGCTGCCGGCAGCAGAGCGGGCACCGTCGACGCCAGTGACAGGTCACGACACCGTCCCGCATACACTCCCCCGAGCAGCGGGTCGACGAGCGTATCGACGAGATCGGCGCCGAGGCGGTCCGTCAGGAAGTCCCCCAACGACACGTCCGAACCCTCGATCGGGTCCGTGATGACCTCGCGAGCGACTCGGTCACTGACGTCTTCGCCGAGGAGGTCCCTGACCTCGGCGCCGTTGCCAGGCACTCCCATGACGGTGCGTTTGGGAATCGGGTGGAGACGTCCCTTCGACAGCACGCGGGAGCTGTGTGCCGTCGAGGGGAATTCGACGTCCAATCCGAGTTCCGCGGCGAGGTCCTTCGTCTCCGGGCGCCGGTACAGGCTGGCTTCGGCTCCGGTGTCGAGGCCCACCGACACTGCACCGGCCAAGGTCGTCGAGTGCAGACACCCGCCGAGGCGCGCGTCGGCCTCGAGGAGGGTGATCTGATGGTCGGGTGCCAGACGATAGGCGGTGACGAGCCCGGAGATGCCTCCTCCGACGATCGTGATGTGGCTCATCGTCTCAGCCCCGTGCGGACAGGATCTCTGCGGAGACGCGGTGGACTTCGGCCACGATCCGTCCGGGCACTTCGGGATCGGTGTCGGGGAGGACTCCGTGGCCGAGGTTGAAGACGAATCCCGCCTCATGTTCGAGTCCCTGCCTCACGATCTCCTCGATGCGCGGGGCCAGAGCCTCCCATGGAGCAAAGAGCAGGGCCGGATCAAGGTTGCCCTGCAACGGCTGGCCCGGCTGCACGCGTGTCGAGGCATCGGTCAGGTCGACGCGGAAGTCGACGCCGACTGCTGTGGAGCCTGCTCGCGACATGGAGGTCAGCAGTTCACCTGTCTGAACACCGAAGTGGATGCTCGGCACCTCGTGATGGCGCAGCGATTCGAAGACCGCGCTGGAGTGTTCGAGGACGTGGGCTTCGTAGTCACGTCGGGACAGGTATCCGGCCCAGGAGTCGAAGAGCTGGAACGCGGAGGCTCCGGCGCCCAGCTGCACGTCGAGGAAGGTCGAGGAGATCCGAGCGAGCTTGCTCAGCAGTAGGGAGAAGGTCTCGGGGTCCGCGGCCATGAGGGATTTGGTCTTCTCATGGTTCTTGCTCGGTCCGCCCTCGATGAGGTAGCTGGCCAGTGTGAAGGGGGCACCGGCGAAGCCGATGAGTGGTGTCTGCCCTGCCAGTTCTTCGACGATCCGGCCGATGGATTCTGCGATGTCTGGGATCTGGTCGGGTTCGAGCTCTGCCAATGCTTCGACATCGGCGCGACTGCGGATCGGATTCGCGATCACGGGCCCTGTGCCGGGGACGATCTCCACGTCGACACCGGCCGCCTGCAGCGGGACCACGATGTCGGAGAAGAAGATGGCGGCGTCCACACCATGCCTGCGCACCGGCTGCAAGGTGATCTCTGAGACGAGGTCCGGGGTGCGGCAGGCATCGAGCATCGCAGTTCCTGCACGAAGCTCGCGATATTCGGGAAGTGATCGGCCGGCCTGCCGCATGAACCAGACCGGAGTGTGCGCAATCTGCTCTCCGCGCAGGGCGGGCAACAAGGTTGAAGTCATGCCCCCATCCTCCCATCTCGGGCGGATGGATGCCCATCGGATTCCGGTTTCAAGACACTGCGTCTTGATCGCAGGTGCGGGTGAAAACTCTTGGTCCCATCACGGCGTGGACGATTCACCTCTACCGTGGCCTGATCTATCGTGGCAAGTGTGGTCAACACCTCACCTCTCAATCGCATTCCGTCGGAGTTCTCCGCCGTGACTTCGGTTCTGCGCGAAGCTCGGAACACGAACAACGTCTCGATCTCTGAAATACCGGCGCCGGCTCGCTTGGCGCCGTATTCCTACGCGTTGGGTGCCGAGGTCAGTGCCGATGAGACCTTTCTTCGAGCCAGTGGCGAAGCGATCGACGAATTGGCTACGGGCCGCATCGTCGTCCTCTATGATCCCAGCTCCCCCGAGGAGTGGGAGGGCCAGTTCCGTGTCGTGTCCTACATCCGCGCCGAGCTCGAGCACGAACTCGGCAATGAGACGATGCTCGGCCCTGTGGCCTGGACTTGGCTCGAAGAGGCCCTCGAAGCAAATGACTGCGAGGTCGTCGCCGCTGGAGGCACGACGACCCGCGTCCTCTCCGAGAGTTTCGGCACTCTTGCCGACCGGTCGTCCACGATAGACTTGGAGCTGCGCGCTTCATGGACCCCCGTGATCGCGGAGCCGGAACTGATCGGCGATCACTTCGAAGCCTGGATTGATCTGCTGTGCACAGTTGCCGGACTGCCACCGCTTCCTGAAGGAGTTTCAGCCCTGCCCGGGCGACGTCGATGACAACCGAACTACCGCTCTTGGCCACACCCGCTCATGGCGTTCCGCCGCTCGTCGACTCCGAAGCAGAATTCTCCACGGCTTGTGACGAGCTCGCACACGGATCCGGCCCCATCGCCATCGATGCCGAGCGCGCATCGGGCATCAGATATGGCCAGCGCGCATTCCTGGTTCAGCTGCGACGCGCGAATGCAGGAACCTTCCTGCTCGATTCGGAAGTGCTTGCGGACCTCAGCCCTCTCAACGCGGCTTTCGGCGCAGATGAATGGGTCATTCACTCAGTGACTCAGGATCTGCCCTGCCTGCAGGAGCGCGGCATGCGGCCGGAGGCGCTCTTCGACACCGAGCTCGCTGCCCGCATGCTCGGATGGGACAAGTTCGGTCTGGCCGCCGTGGCTGAGAGGACTCTCGGTGTCCGCTTGGCCAAGGAGCATTCTGCTGCCGACTGGTCGAAGCGACCGCTGCCGAAGGAGTGGCTCAACTATGCCGCCCTCGACGTCGAGGTCCTGCTGCCCATCCGCGACATCCTCCGTGAAGCGCTCATCGATGCCGATAAGTGGGAGTTCGCCTCGCAGGAGTTCGAACATCTCCTTGATTTCGAGCCCAAACACTTCGCTGAGCCCTGGCGCCGGACACACGGATTGACCAAACTCAAGTCACGCAAGGACATCGCCAAGGTGCGGGAGCTGTGGACTGCTCGCGATGAGATGGCTGCCGAGACCGATACCGCTCCATCGCGTATTCTGCGTGATCGGGACCTGGTCGCCCTCGCTCAGTCCCGAGTGCACTCGAGCGACGACATCATGGCAACGTGGCCCAAACTCTCCCGCGCCGACTCCGGCCGGCTCTACCGGGCCTACCGCAAAGCGACCCGACTGACGGTTGACGAGCTGCCGGGGCGGAGGGAAGCCAACATAGTTCAGACACGGACGCCGTTCAGCCACACAGATATCAAGGATCGGGTCTCGGCTCTCAAAGCTGCGATGGCAGAGCTGGCCGAAGAGCACGACATTCCTCACGACGTGCTGCTGCAGCCCGCCATCGTCAAGGCCCTCGGCGCTCAGCCGCGAGTCAACGTCGAGGAGTTCCTCGTCGAACGCGGGGCCAGGCCATGGCAGGTCGAATTGAGCGCACCGGTGCTCAGAGACGCCATCGAGACCTTGCCTGCAGCCTGAGGTTCTTGCCGGTCAGACGGCCCTGCTAGTCAGACGGCTCTGCGTGATCCCTGCTGGACCCGGTTCCTGACCTCTGACGGCAGAATATGAACGATCTCGGAGACGATTGTGGCCACGTCGAGTCCTGCGTATTCCAGGATCTCGTCGCGAGTGCCCTGCGGCAGGAACTCATCTGGGGCACCGAGTTCGAGGACTCCGACCCGCGAGTCGGCCGCCCGTAGGTCGCTGCGGATCTGCGAACCGATTCCGCCGACCTTGACACCGTCCTCGATGACAGCAACGAGGCTGTGCTCGACGGCCATGTCGATGACTCCGCCTGGCACAGGCAGAACCCAACGCGGGTCGACGATCGTTGAGGCGATTCCCTGGTCGGCCAGTTCTTCGGCCACTTCCTGGGCGCGCCCGGCGAACGGCCCGACGGAGACGATGAGCACGTCTTTGGAGGAACCTGCTGGGACCTCTCGCAGAACGTCGACGCCATCATCGAGGCGGCGCAGCGCCGGAATATCCGTGCCTACGCTTCCACGAGGGAATCGGATCACGGTCGGTGCGTCCTCGATGGCGACGGCTTCGGCCAGCTCCTCCGTCAGACGCGCGGCGTCACGAGGGGCTGCCAGTTTGAGGCCGGGCACGATACGCAGCATCGCCATGTCCCAGATTCCGTGGTGACTGGCGCCGTCCGGTCCGGTTATTCCGGCACGGTCAAGGACAAAGGTGACTCCCTGACCGTGTAGTGCCACATCCATGAGGATCTGGTCGAAGGCACGGTTGAGGAAGGTGGCATAGAGACACACGATCGGGTGCAGACCACCGTAGGAGAGGCCGGCTGCAGACGCGACGGCATGCTGTTCCGCAATGCCCACATCGAATACCCGCTTCGGATATGCCTCGGCGAATTTCGCGAGACCCACCGGGAGGAGCATGGCCGCTGTGACAGCAACGATGTCATCTCGAGTCTGCGCGATCTGGAGCACCTCTTGGCCGAAGACGGACGTCCATGAGGTCTGCTTCGACGGTGTCGACCTGCCGGTGAGCGGATCGATCACGCCGACGGAGTGGAACTGATCAGCGTCGTCGTTGAGAGCCGGGTCGTAGCCCTGGCCCTTCTGTGTGATCATGTGCACGATGACGGGTCCACCGTCGTATTGTTTGGCCCGTTGGAGCGCCTTCTCGACCATCGGCAGGTCGTGTCCGTCGACCGGTCCGAGGTACTTGATGCCGAGCTCGTCGAACATTCCGGCCTGCTCCGCGCTGACCATGTCCTTGAGACCTCGTTTGACCCCGTGGATGGCACTGTAGGCGGCGCGTCCGGGTACGCCCGACTGCCGGAGGGTCGATTTGCCCCAGGACAGCAGCTTCTCGTATCCCGAGGTCGTACGCAGTTCGTCGAGATGCTCAGCGAACCCGCCGACCGTCGGCGCGTAGGAGCGGCCGTTGTCGTTGACGACGATGATGAGCTTGCGCGGTGGTGTCGATTTGTCGGCCGCAATGGTGTTCAGCGCTTCCCAGGCCATACCGCCGGTGAGTGCTCCGTCTCCGATGACGGCTACGACGTGGCGATCGCTTTCGCCCTTGAGCTGATGCGCCTTGGCGATGCCGTCGGCCCAGGACAGAGATGCTGAAGCGTGGGAGTTCTCAATGACGTCATGTTCACTCTCGGCCCGGCTGGGGTATCCGGAGAGCCCATCACGCTGGCGCAGACTCGAGAAGTCCCCCATGCGTCCGGTGAGCAGTTTGTGAACGTAGGTCTGGTGACCGACGTCGAAGAGGATCGTATCGTGAGGAGACTCGAACACCCTGTGGATACCAACAGTGAGTTCGACCACGCCGAGGTTGGGGCCGAGGTGTCCACCTGTGCCGGCAACGGCCGTGACCAGGTAGTCCCTGATCTCCTTCGCGAGAACTTCGCATTCGGCATCGTCGAGCTCACGCAGCTGTGATGGCGAGTTCATCGACTCGAGGAATGTCATTCGGCCTCGCTCCTGAATGCAAAATAGTTAGTCTGATACTGCAATTTCCGCTCGAATCATCTTAACGCCTCACGATGCAGAGTTGGTCCACTCGAGGGTTGGGCAGGCACAGATTGTGTCTGGTTGCACTCCCCTGGGCGCCCCTCACAGCTGTCTGATCCCGCCGGTTCTCACGTCCAAACGACGACGAAGGCCGGTGGGTTGAACCCACCGGCCTTCGTCAATCAGCGTTGCCGTCGAAGAGGCAACAGCCTGAGATCAAGCAGTCGCGAGCTGACGCAGCACGTACTGAGACATGCTTCGCTGAAGTGTGCGGTAGTTGAACGCTCCTGTCGACGAGGCAAATTTCCTGATCAGAGGCACATTAGGAGGCGTGTGTGACTACTTTGCAGCTGCCCATCTATCCCCGTTGAGATGCTTCGGTTGCGGTACTTGGGAGCCTCACCCCTTCCCCGAATGCTCGCCTTGTCGCCGGTCGTGTGGAATCCTGAGGACGGCCGCTGCACCTGTCGTGGCATCTCGAAAAGTCGTCGCGTATGAGGCGTATTGGACTCCGACTTCTGACACCGAGGCCACCGCCCGATCGGGCTCCGCGTCACGTGGATTGTCAGGGAGATGATCACGAGACGCCGAACCAGAAACGAGGACGTGGGGAGCGTGAGGTCCTCACGGCATCGATCGAACGAGCCCACGCCTTGTGCTACCTCTCTACAAGTGGGGGGCAGATCTCAGCTCGGCGAAGGCGACCCCTTGACACTGCCCTCCGCGACACTGACGAGCGCCTCGACTGATGCGATGAGCAGGATGCGGTGTCGCCGAAGACGCTCAGTTGACCAGGGTCCTTCTGCAGCATGTGCGCGCAGTGCAGACGACGCGAACTGCCAGGCGGTGATCTGGCCAAGCAACAAAGCGAGCACGTCGACAGCTGCATCATCGAACGACTCCGACAGAGCTGCTACCTTGGGCGCATATGCCTGAACCTCGCCCTGCGAGGCATCGGCACGCTCAAGACCAGCCCAGGTTGTCAACCGCAAGACCTCGGGCCGTGCAGTCAAGTAGTCAAACAGTGCGCCAGCGTAGGACGGCAGATCCTCAGCAGTGAACGGCACCTCTTCGGCCATCTCGGTCAATGCCGTTGCCACGACCAGGTCGAAAAGCTGATCCTTCGGCCCGAAGTGCACATAGATCGATCGCTTGTTGACCCGTCCCGTCTTGGCAATTCGGTCCACCCGCGCGCCGGCCAGGCCGAACTGGGCGAACTCTCCGCGTGCCGCGACGAGGATCCGTCGCTTGGTGTCTGTTGCATCTGGTGGCATGCCCTCAGTCTATAGGTAACCATCTAGTTATTGACCGTGCCGGCAAGATGTGGCAGGCTTCCGTATGTAAGTATCCAGATAGTTACTCAGAGGAGTTTCACATGTCCCAGAAGATACTCATCACAGGTGCCAGCAGCGGATTCGGCCAAGGAACCGCACTGGAGCTTGCCCGTCAAGGCCACAAGGTGATCGCCGCCGCCGAGACCTGGCCACAGGTCCGTGGCCTCCGGGCGGACGCCGAAGCGGCTGGCGTCGAGCTCAAAGTCATCAAGCTCAATCTTCTCGACGCGATCGACGTTGCCCACGCCGGTTCCTTCGACGTCGACGTCCTCGTCCTGAACGCCGGCGTCATGGAGGGCGGAGCAATGGTCGACATCCCGCTGCAGCGCGTGCGGGAATCGTTCGACATCAACCTGTTCGGACATCTCGAGTTAGTCCAGGCCATCACGCCGAAGATGATCGCCCGAAAGAGCGGACGAATCGTGTGGACGTCGTCGATGGGCGGGATCCTCGTCGTTCCCTTCCTCGGTGCCTACTGCGCGACTAAGCACGCGATCGAGGCCGTCGCCGGCTCCATGAAGGCCGAGCTGGAGCAGTTCGGCATCAAGGTCGCCACCGTTAACCCCGGAGTCTTCGGAACTGGATTCAACGACACCGGCGCTGAGAGCTACGTGCAATGGCACGACGCCGAGACCGCGCACGTCCCCATGCCTGACTTTGGACCCTCACTGGCCGACCAGGCCGATCCGCAGGAAATGGTCGACGCGATGGTGGAGACCATCGTCTCTAACGATCCTGACTACCGGACTATGCGGCCACTGGAGACCATCGATGCCGCCAAGCAGTGGCAGCAAACCGAGTGGACTCAGAAGGCCTGAGGCAGAGCAGAAGAAAGGAACCAAGCTGATGTCACACCCCACGATCACGCTCGAAGCTGCTGGCCGGATCATTGACGCAGGGCAGGAGAAGGCCCGCGACCTCGGACTGAATGCAGTCCTCGCCGTCCTTGACGCCGGGTCGAATCTCGTCGCTTTCGAGCGAATGGATGGAGCCTGGCTGGCTTCCAACGATCTCGCGCTGGCGAAATCACGAACCTCAGTCATGTTCGAGGCACCAAGCGAAGCGCTGAACGCGCCCCTGCAGATCGGCGAGCCCGTCCCGCACTTCGACCACACCAACGGTGGGCTCCTGTTGATGGGCGGCGGCGTTCCGATCCTGGACGAGAACGGTCGGCTCATCGGCGCGCTCGGCGTCTCGGGTGGAACGCCCGAACAGGACGCCGAGATTGCCCGCACCGCAGTCGGCTAAGGATTTAGCCAGGGTGTGCTTCCAGAGCCACGCAAGGAGGCACGCCCTGGCTGCCGCGAGGACGACTATTTTTGGAACAGTCGTGGCTCGTTCACACCTCACTGGTGCTCCAACTCATTGACCGACGACTCAAATGAGCACCCCGGCGACCAACACTGGTCGCCGGGGTTCTCAACGGATTAGGATTCTGCACCATGCCCACCTCCTCTCGATTCGGCCTTGTGCCCATGCGACCGCGCGACCCGCACGAATCCGGGCGGACAGCCTCCACGCTGGAGTTGTTCTTTGACCTGGTCTTCGTTGTCGCTGTGAGCATTGCGGCCGCCCAGTTGCATCACGAGCTCGTCGAGGGCCACATCCTTGACGGCATCGTCACTTACTTGATCGTGTTCTTCGGGATCTGGTGGGCGTGGATGAACTTCACCTGGTTCGCCACCAGCTTCGATACCGATGACTGGCTCTACCGAGTACTGACCATCGTCCAGATGGGCGGCGTACTGGTCCTCGCCTCTGGCATCGGCCCGGTATTCGAGGAGCACGACTTCTCTGTTTTGATTCTCGCGTACGTCGTCATGAGGCTGGCACTCGTCGCCCAATGGCTGCGCGCATCTCGAGGAGCAGGATCGGCACGCCGCGCAACCCTCATCTACGCGGGCGGCATCGGCCTGGTTCAGGTCCTCTGGCTCACCGCCTTGCTATTGCCGGCAGGCCTATTCCCAGTCGCTTTGGTCCTGCTGTTCGTCGCGGAGATCTCTGTACCGATCGTCGCTGACCACACCGGCTCGACCCCATGGCATCCGCATCACATCACCGAGCGGTACGGACTGTTCACCCTCATCCTTCTCGGCGAGAGCCTGCTGGCTTCCGCGAACGCGATCATCGAAGCCGTGCACGACGCCGATGCAATCGGGCCACTGATTTCGATCGCCGTTCTCACACTCATCGCCACCGCGGCACTGTGGTGGATCTACTTCTGGCCGCCACACCACCGCGCTATCAACGGGATTTGGAGCTCACTGGTCTACGGCTACGGTCACTACTTCATCTTCGCTGCTGCTGGAGCGTTCTCCGCTGGCATCGAGGTTGAGATCGACGTTCTCACCGGTCACAGCCAGTTGCATCAACCCTGGGCATCGTTCGCCTACACGGTCCCGTTAGCGGTATTCGTCGTCGGCATATGGGCGCTGGCGATCAGGTCCCATGCAGACCAAATCGTCAATACGGTCATACCCGGAGCAGCTCTTCTGATTCTCGTCGACCCCCTGATCCCCGTTCCCTTCGCGCTCACAGCCGCGATTCTCGCGGGAACAATCGTCGTGCTCGTTTGGCGGCATCCGATCGACCGCCGTGTCACGCAAACGGATGTCTGAATCAGCGCCTGGCGATGTGGGATGGGGTGTTCGCATAAGGGCACCATTCATATAGTTGAAGGCGGCCCCTTCGAACAGGTCCACAAAATTCCTGGACTGGATCACCCCGGGTTTATTATCGGCTCGCAAGTGTTGCGCCGGCGGATGCAGTCTCCGCACGACAGGCGCATCGTCATCGCCGAGGATATGGCTGAGGCCTTTACCCCACGCGGCGTCCTACGCTGAGTTACCGAAAGGCGCGAGCTGCTCTCTCCTCTGCAGGAACCTGCGTGATCTGCGCAAGGCGCGCCCAAGAAGCCACGCGCTTCATTCATCAATCCCCAACGGCAAGTGCGCGGTCTCGAACCGTGGGAACCCCGCGAGGTGCACCTAGCTGCGGGCCACCGTTCACCACCGCAGTATGAAAATTGGCAGGCCAGCGTTCCATGAGACGCCGTCTGCCCGGGCGCTAGCTCCGCCTCGGTACTACGAAGCTGCTCGTGGCGTCCGCGTCTTCGACTGCCGCCTCGAAGTCCTGCTCGGTGACTGAGTACAGCAGGTCGACCGGCGATCGATCCGAGCCGTCCGAATCTTTCGGCAGTCCAGGGTGCGGTGTCTGCCACCAACCCAGCAGCGCCGCGGCGACTGGCGCTGGCTCCGCGTCCTCGCAAGCCGCAGCAAACGCCTTGTTGATCTCCGCGAGGGCGTCGATGATCTTGCCGTCGCGAAACTGGAAAACGGGATAGAGCTTGGTCTTCCCCAGTTCGACCTCGATCACGACCTGGTGCTTCCGATAGGCCCGCAGCAGGCTGCGCTGGGCCGCCTTCAACGCCCGCGACGCCTGCTCCGGGGTCCGATCATGCTCGGCCTCAGTGACCTCTGCGTGAGTCAGCGCGGCTCGCGTCTCTGCAGCTGTCCAGCACTTGGCGCGGTCGAGCAAGCTGGCCGCCAGCATCGGCGAGGGATCGAGCGAGAAGCCCCGACCCCAGGCCGAGCTGCTCCGCCAGCCGTCGGGGAAACCGAGCTGGGCCACGGAGAATCCGATCTCCTGCGACCTGGCCTCGATGAGGTCGGCGACGTCGACGACGTCGGACCGCTCCGGCGCGATGCTCAGCATCAGGTGGCGCAGGATGAGCAGCACGCCATAGAGCTTGTTACTCATGCCATCGCCGACGAGCGGGGCCAGGAGGTGGCTCGCGTCCGTGCGCACCCGCCCCGGCGCGTCGATGACCACGTCGAAGCTGCGGTTCCACAGGCGGCCGTAGTGCGCGCAGATGTTCCGGACATTGCGAAGGTTGTTGAGCCAGTTGCTCAGGGCACCGCGGTCGCCGCGACCGTCGGCGGTGCTGATCTCGAACCGCGCGGCAAGGATCTCCTGGTCGGCTTGGGGCATCAGGTCGTAGAGGCCACTTAGGACGCCGAAGGACATCACCTCCGTGGCCACCCAGATCGGCAGGTGTGGACCGTAGGTTTCGCGGAAGTGCACGATAAAGTCGCCCCGCGCACGCTTCTCGTGGCGGTCGTACTCCTCGAGCCATTCGCGGTAGGCAGTGGTCGGTTCGGGCGACTCATTCTGGTCCGCCGGCCGGACCGCGCCGAGCTTCTCAGGACGCCGATGGGCAAACCGATCCTCCCTGCCGAGCCGGTGGCCAACGTAGAACCGAAACGACGTCTCGACCATGCTGATGATGTTGCCCAGACGGGCCCGCAGCTCGTCGTCGAACTCGTAGAGGGCGACTACGTAGGCCATGCTCGTCTCGGGCACGAACGAGTCCAGGCGAATCTCGCGGCCGTCCTTGTCGAAACGATCCGCAGGTGGCTCGGGCCGAGCTCGGTGGAGGTGCCAGTATCCCGACAGCCGGTAGTAGCCGTAGCGCTCAAGGACGCCCGAAGCGAAGGTCTCTGCTCCGCAGTCCATGCCCCGCCCGCGCAGCCGCCGGATCTGCTCGGGGATCGTCAGGAACGGCTTGGCGTAGGTGCTGTCCGGCGTGGTCATATGCTTATCGTCCTCGCGTCCCCGGCGCGGGGCAGAAAGAGAACAGGCCCGCGTCTCATCTAGAGAAGCGGACCTGTCGTGTTGGTACAAGCATACGGCGTCGGCGCACACGGGTCAATCGGACAGAGGAGGAGCGGTCAACGAGCCCTCAGTGCTCGCCCGGCCCGTGGGTTGGTCGGACTCTGAACTGGCGATGAAGAGCGGTCGTGCACCTGCAAGACACAGGCATCCCCGACGCCTGAGCAGAATGACCCATTTTGGCGTCGACATCTCGACTGTGCCATAGACACATATGCCCCGCCAGGCCGAAGCCTGACGGGGCGCACATGTGAGACGCTGGAGCTAGACACGGCCGGGTGTGTCAGCGGCCAGATAGCCTCATATTCGAGGAAATCACTTACTACCGGCAAGTTGGCGAAGCACGTACTGCAGGATGCCGCCGTTACGGTAGTAATCGGCTTCACCCGGGGTGTCGATGCGGACTACTGCGTCGAAGTCGACGGTGGTTCCGTCTTCCTTCGCTGCCGAGACCTTGACGGTCTTGGGAGTCTTGCCTTCGTTGAGCTCGGTGATGCCGGAGATCGAGAAGGTCTCCGTGCCATCGAGACCCAGCGAATCAGCTGATTCGCCGACGGGGAACTGCAGGGGAACAACACCCATGCCGATGAGGTTCGAGCGGTGGATGCGCTCGAAGCTCTCGGTGATGACAGCTTCGACGCCGAGCAGCTTCGTGCCCTTGGCAGCCCAGTCACGCGAGGATCCCGAACCGTATTCCTTGCCACCGAGGATGACAAGGGGGGTGCCGGCATTCGCGTAGTTCACGGATGCGTCGAAGATCGAGGTCTGCGGACCGCCCTCCTGCGTGAAGTCGCGGGTGAAGCCACCCTGGACTCCGTCGAGGAGCTGGTTCTGCAGGCGGATGTTCGCGAACGTGCCGCGGATCATCACCTCGTGGTTGCCGCGACGCGAACCGAAGGAGTTGAAGTCCTTGCGCTCGACGCCGTGCTCGATGAGGTACTTGCCGGCCGGAGTGTCGGCCTTGAAGGAACCTGCAGGCGAGATGTGGTCGGTGGTGACCGAGTCGCCGAGCTTCGCCAGCACGCGTGCGCCCTTGATGTCGGAAACAGGCTCTGCTTCCAGGCCCATTCCGTCGAAGAAGGTGGGTTTGCGCACGTAGGTCGACTCATCGTCCCACTCGAAGATGGCGCCTTCTGGCGTCTGCAGCGCCTTCCAGCGGTCGTCACCTTCGAAGATCCGGCCGTATTCCTCGTCGAACATATCTGTCGAGATCGACGAGGCGATGACCGACTCGACCTCTTCCGGCGAGGGCCACAGATCCTTGAGGTAGACGTCTACGCCTTCCGAGTCCTGGCCCAAAGGCTGGTTGTCGAAGTCGAAGTCCATGGTTCCGGCCAGAGCATAGGCGATGACCAGTGGAGGCGAGGCGAGGTAGTTCATCTTCACATCGGGGCTGATGCGGCCCTCGAAGTTACGGTTGCCGGAGAGAACTGCACTGACTGCCAGGTCGTTGTCCTGGATGCTCTCCGAGATATCGGAATCGAGCGGTCCGGAGTTGCCGATGCAGGTGGTGCAGCCGTAGCCGACGACGAAGAAGTTGAGTGCTTCGAGGTCCTCAATGAGGTTGGCCTTCTTGTAGTACTCGGTGACGACCTTCGAACCCGGAGCGATGGAGGTCTTGACCCAGGGCTTGGAGTTGAGTCCGCGTTTGCGAGCATTGCGGGCCAGGAGGCCTGCAGCCAGCATCACCGATGGGTTCGAGGTGTTGGTGCACGAAGTGATCGAAGCGATCGCCACAGCACCGTTGGCCAGTTCGAAGCTGGATCCGTCGCCGGTGGTGACGGGAGCCGACTTGTTCTCCTCACCGGGCTTCGCGTAGTTGTGGATGTCCTTGGCGAACTGGTTCTTCGCGTCGGAGAGTTCGATGCGGTCCTGCGGGCGCTTCGGTCCTGAGATCGAAGGCACGACGGTGGAGAGATCGAGCTCGATGTACTCCGAGTACGCAACTTCCTTGCTGGGGTCGTGCCACAGACCCTGGGTCTTGGCATAGTCCTCAACCAGCTGGATCTGTTCGGCCGAACGACCGGTGAGCTTCAGGTAGTCGATGGTGACCTCGTCGATCGGGAAGATCGCGGCGGTCGAACCGAACTCGGGGCTCATGTTGCCGATCGTCGCGCGGTTGGCCAGAGGCACCGCGGAGACGCCCTCGCCGTAGAACTCGACGAACTTTCCGACTGCTCCGTGCTGACGCAGCATATCGGTGATCGTGAGCACGACGTCCGTTGCAGTCACGCCGGAGGGGATTTCGCCGGTCAGCTTGAAGCCGACGACGCGAGGGATGAGCATCGAGACGGGCTGGCCGAGCATTGCTGCCTCGGCTTCGATTCCGCCGACGCCCCAGCCGAGCACACCGAGTCCGTTGACCATGGTGGTGTGGGAGTCGGTGCCGACCAGTGTGTCCGGGTAGGCGCGGAGCACACCGTCGACCTCACGCGGCATGACGACGCGTGCGAGGTGCTCGATGTTGACCTGGTGGACGATTCCCATGCCTGGAGGAACGACCTTGAAGTCGTCGAAGGCCGTCTGGCCCCAGCGCAGGAACTGGTAGCGCTCACCGTTGCGCTTGTACTCCATGTCCATGTTGAGATCGATCGCTTCGGCGGTGCCGAAGTTGTCGATCTGAACCGAGTGGTCGATGACCAGCTCGGCCGGAGCCAGCGGGTTGACCTGTTCCGGCTTTCCACCGAGTTCGACGACCTTCTCGCGCATTGTCGCGAGGTCGACGATGCAGGGCACGCCGGTGAAGTCCTGCATGACCACACGGGCGGGGGTGAACTGAATTTCCGTAGCCGGCTCAGCACTGGGATCCCAGCTGCCGAGGGCTTCGATATGCTCCGAAGTGATATTCGCACCATCTTCAGTGCGCAGCAGATTCTCCAACAGCACCTTGAGGCTGAATGGAAGCTTCTCTGATCCTGGGACCTGATCCAGGCGATAGATCTCGTAATCCGTTTCGCCTACGGTCAGGGTGCTCTTCGATTTGAACGTATCGACGTTGCTCATCGTGATTCTCCTGTTTCATCCGACACTCATCCAAGAAACCGGGCCAGCCCGTGAGCCGCGCACCGATTTACGCGACACAAATGTTTCCAAAAGTATCTTGACGTCAAGATAAATTCTATCTCATTTGGTCGCCCTTGACCACCTTCGGAGCATGGCCTGTCGGTGAACTGAGAATCGGGTTTTCCCCAAGTCACAGTCCGGACAACTCCCGCGCGAAACGGTGCCGCACGTCCCTAATCTGGAGTCACATCAGCAGCTGCGAACTAGGAGCATTCATGGACCCGTTCACTCTCGGAGCCGGATTCGGATTCGGGGCACTCCTCGTCGGCATCATCTTCGCCGTCATCTGTCGAACCCTGGCCGATGAGAAGGGCCGCTCCTCAGGATGGTGGGGCCTATGGGGCTTCCTCACCACCTTCATCGCGCTCATCGTCCTCGTCCTCCTCCCCCAGAGAGCGCGAACCTGAGATCCTCAGCCGCCGAGGTGGGCGCCGATTGAGATCTCTCCCTCGCCGAGGTGGGCCTCAGCCCCGATGCGGTCATCGCCTGAGGACGGTGACCGTTTCCACGTGGGCAGTGAGTGGGAACAGATCGAAGCCGCGCAGGCTCTCGATCGCAAATCCTCCGTCGACCAGGACCGCCAGATCCCGAGCCAGCGTGGCAGCGTCGCAGGAGACATAGACGATCGTCTTCGCACTCGACTCGAGCAGAGCTCGGGTGACTGCCTTTCCCGCTCCGGAACGCGGAGGATCCAGAACGATGACGTCAGAGTTCGGAATCGTCACTCGGTCCACCCGGGACGCGTCGAAGGCGGCGTTGAGGCCCTTTGCATTCACCTTCGCGTTCTCGATCGCCGACTTCGCGCCCTCGACCCCGTAGAGCCTGGCACCAGTGGCATCGGCGGCGCTGATTCCCAACAGCCCCACTCCGCAGAAGAGATCCGTGATCATCTGTGTCTTCTCGCTCAGCACCGCATTGACCTGAGCGCTCAGCAGCTGGGGAGCCTGTTCGTGAACCTGCCAGAACCCATCAGCCGCGACCCGGTAGTCACGCCCGGCGACCTTTTCGATCAGTTGGTCCTCTCCCCTGACCACGGAGAGTTTCGTGTGGCCGCCCTTGGTGCTGATCCTCTTCCGGCCGCTTCCGTTTCGCGCATCGGCGAGGACTGACCACTGCGCAGGCAGAGCCTGTGCCAGGTCGGTCAGCGCGGAGGGATCACAGTCACCGCGCACGATCGCGGCTCCGCGATCACCTGACCAGGCGAACTCGAGTCGATCGGCACCCGGCAGTCGCAGTGACGTCAGGGCAACCTCGGCGATGGCAGATGTCGCCAACGGAGCCGAGACCAAGGGCACGACATCGTGGGAACGCGGGGCCAACATGCCCAGGCGGCCATGTCCGTCGACGGCCAGCTGGACCCGGGTCCGCCAGTTCAGTCCGGTCGTCTCCCCCGGTGCTGCCGCGACATCGACGCTGCGGTCGATATGCCCGATGCGCGAAAGCTGGTCGCTCAGGGCTTGAGCCTTGAGCTCACGGCTGTGGGCGAGGTCGACATGGGCGAACTCCATCCCACCGAACAGTCTCGGACTCTGCGCGTCCTCGGCGAGGAACTGCTCGCGACGGTCTCGAACACGATGCTCCGAGGCGTCCAGCACCTCGGTGACGTCGGCGCGGAGGAACTTCGCGGCCGTTCCGGCCTCGGTGCGAGCACGCACGGTCTCCCCCGGGATCGCTCCGGTGACGAAGACGACCTGCCCTTCGTGACGCGCAATGCTGATGCCGCCGGCGGCGGGACTCTCGATGTGCAGGGTCAGATCCATGGCCGGAATCGCTTCGGCTGAAGGTGCGCTCATCAGTGTTCAAGCCTGTCTGTACAGTGGATTGTCGTTTTCGGGTCCATCGCCGCCGTACTGCCGGGAAAAGGAACGCAACCGCCAGGGCACGGAGACCACGACGACGTTGGGGACCAACAGCAGACGAGTGCGCAGCTTCAAGGCTACTTGGTTGTGCAGGATGTGTTCCCACCAGCGCCCGACGATGAACTGGGGAATGTAGACGATGACAAGGTCACGCGGTGATCGGCGGCGGATCGCGAGCACATGCGCCAGCAGCGGCCGGAGGAGCTCCCGATAGGGCGAGTCGAGGACCGTCAGCGGCACGGGCAGCGCCATCTCGTTCCACTGCCGCTGCAGCGCACCAGCCGAATCCTCATCGACGGCGACGGTGATCGCCTCGAGCTGACTGGAGCGTGTCACCCGCGCATACGACAGAGCTCGCAGCGTCGGTTTGTTGATCTCATTGACGACGACGATCGCGTGGGTGTTCGACGGGATCGTGCGGGAGCCCCCGCCCGCCTCCGGGGCCAGTTCCCGGGCAACGCGAGAGTAGTGACGATGGATTGCGCCCATGATCAGGAACAGTCCGGCCATCGCCGCGACCGCCAGCCAGGCACCGGCGAGGAACTTCGAGACTATGACGACGAGCAGCACGCCTGAGGCGATGATGCACCCGGCCCCGTTGACGAGGCGATTGAGGTGCATTCGCACCCGCGCCTTCGAGTCGATGACCAGTCGCAGGCGCTTGTTCCAGTGCAGGACCATGCCCGCTTGGCCGACGACGAAGCTGGCGAAGACACCGACGAGATAGAGCTGAATCAGCGTCGTTGCCGAGGCCTGCGTCGCGATGACGAGCAGGATAGCGGCGAAGGCCAAGAGCAGGATGCCGTTCGAGAACGTCAGCCGATCGCCCTTCGTCGCCAACTGCCTGGGCAGGAATCCGTCGCGTGCCAGTCGAGAGGCGAGGCCGGGGAATCCTTCGACCGCGGTGTTCGCGGCCACGATGAGAACGAGCGCTGCGACGAGCACAACGAGGTAGAACATCACGGGTGCATTGTCGAAGATGGCATGCGCCAGCTGCGCGAGCACCGGTTCCTGTTCGTATTCGGCGCTGACCGCATTGCCGTCGGGTCGCATCAGGTAGAGGTGCGGATCGTCGACGTATTTGACCCCGGTCACCGAGGCCAGATAAGTCAGGCCGGTGAGCATCAGTGCCGCCAGCAGGCCGGAGAGCAGCAGGGTGTTGCCGGCGTTCTTGCCGCGCGGCTTCTTGAATGCAGGCACCGCTGTGGCCACCGTCTGCACACCGGCCAATGCCACTGAACCCGAGGAGAAGGCGCGCAGGACGATGAGGACCGTCGCCAGCCCGAGGGTGGCTTCGTCGTTGACTCCGGTGTGGACAACGGTGTAGTCGGCAGTCTCCGCCTGCGGCGTGTCTCCGGCACCGACCCGCAGCAGGCCCACGCACATGGTGAGGAATACAGCACCGAGGAACAGGTAGGTCGGGACGGCAAGCAGCACCGGGGTGGCGCGTGAACCACGCAGCCCGGCCAGGGTGATGAGCAGAATCCCGATGATCGCCACGGCGACACGGTATGGTGCCAGAAGTGGGAAGGCCGTGGTGATGTAGGCGGCGAAGACCGTCATCGACACGGCCAGGGTCAGCACATAGTCGACCAGCAGGGCCGCAGCGACGACCAGACCGGCACGGGGCCCGAGGTTCTTCGACGCGACCTCGTAGTCGCCGCCACCCGAGGGGTAGGCCTTGACGTTGATGCGGTAGCAGGCGACGATCACCAAGATCACCGCGCCGACGGCTACACCGATCCAGGGCGCCACAGTCAGAGCGACAAGAGATGTCAGGGACAGCGCCAGTAAGATCTCGTCGGGGGCATAGGCCACGGACGAGAGCATGTCGGACGCGAAGACAGGCATTGCGATGCGCTTCTTCAGCGCAGGCGCACGCCTGTCCTCACTGCGGAAGGGCCGTCCAACGAGTAGTCTTTTGACGGCATCAGAAAAACTGCTGGCCACGGGCACTAATGGTAGATCAATGCGGAGAGGATTACCCATGCACTTCGTGATTATGGGCTGCGGCCGAGTCGGAGCGTCCTTGGCCAAAGCCCTCGATGCCAATGGGCACTCGGTGGCTGTAGTCGATCGCAACCCCGATGCGTTCCTCAAGCTCGGCAGGGAATTCAGCGGTTCCACCATCACCGGCATCGGGTTCGATCGTGAGACTCTCTCCCAGGCGAAGACCGCGGACGCCTACGCCTTCGCCGCCGTGTCCAGCGGAGACAATTCCAATATCCTCGCTGCGCGTGTCGCCCGGGAGACCTTCGGTGTGGTCAACGTCGCGGCCAGAATCTACGATCCCAACCGCGCCCAGGTGTTCGAACGACTGGGCATTCCGACCGTTCCCACAGTGAGGTGGACGGCCGACCAGGTGATGCGCAAACTCGTTCCGCAGGGATCCATCACCGAATTCCGCGAGCCTTCAGGCAGACTCGTGCTCGCCGAAGTCCATCTCGATCCCGGCTGGGTGGCCAGGCCGATCAAGGAGATCGAGACCAGGACCAAGGCACGGGTCGCCTACGTCACTCGTCTGTCCGAGGGCATCCTCGCTCATGAGGATCTGCTCCTCCAGGACGGGGACCTGGTTCATCTGATGTGTCCGGTGGACCGCCTCGGCGAGATCGAGAAGATTCTGGACCTGCCGGTGCGAGCAATGGAGGAAGAATGAGAGTCGTCATCGCAGGGGCCGGGTCCGTCGGTCGTTCAGTGGCTCGGGAGCTCATCGACAAGGAGCACGCCGTTCTTCTCATCGATCAGAGCAAGGAAGCTCTGGGTCATGAGCGCATACCGGGTGCCGAATGGCTGCTCTCGGATGCGTGCGAGCTGGCTGGGTTGGGTGAGGCGAAGCTCGAGGAGGCCGATGTCGTCGTCGCCGCGACCGGTGATGACAAGACGAATCTCGTTCTGTCGCTGTTGGCGAAGACGGAGTTCGGTGTTCCGCGCACCGTTTCGCGGGTGAACAACCCGAAGAACGAGTGGCTCTTCGACGAGAACTGGGGCGTCGACGTAGCAGTGTCGACACCACGACTGATGACTGCCCTGGTCGAGGAGGCCGTCGAGGTCGGCGGCCTGGTGCATCTGATGAGCTTCGAACGCGGTCAGGCTGGTCTGATGGAGTTCACCGTTCATGAGTCGTCCGCGCTCGTCGCATCACGGATCGGCGAAATCGCCTTCCCGCTGGACACGGTGCTCGTCGCGGTCATCCGCAACTCGCGGGCATTCGCGCCCAGCGCCGATGACGTGATCGAGGCCGGAGACGAGCTGTTCTTCCTCTCCTCCCCGGATCAGGAAGGTGCGCTGCTCGAACTGCTGCAGGCTCCCGCTCGATGAGCTCACTCGTGGTCGTCGCGGGTCTGAATCAGCTCGTAGACCGGGTTGTGGGACTTCAGCGCTCCGTCATGAGCACAGAAGCGTCCTTCGAGGACGATCAGTGCTCCGGGCCTGATTCCGCTGATCTCGCGGCGACCCAGGAACTGTGCATGGACTTCCCCGGTCCCATCGGCAACCGTGATGTGCAGACGGGGGCTGTCGCCGCTGCATGACTGTGTCACTGCGCTGACGACACCGGCGATCCTCGACATCTTCCGAGGGGTCAGATCCTGCACGCTGATGACGCCGGGAATCTGGGACACCAATCTCAGATCGGCACGCGCCTCGGCGTCCCTGGACCCGAAGTCACGCACGAGGCGTGTGATGAGATCCAGCATGGAACTCAGCGGACCTCGGTGATTTCCGGACCGCGTTCGAACGGGTTGAGTTCGTCCTTGTCCTCGTCCTCGGTCTCAGAATCTCCGTCGACCTGTGGCGCGGTGAGCACGATGAGCTCACGCGGAGCCATCGCCTCATGTCCTCTGTCGACGACGACGCCGCGGAAGAGTGCGCTGAGTTCGGACCGGATCTCTTCGTCGGTGACGGCCTTGCCGGAGAACACCGCGCGGACGAACCAGCGGGGACCGTCGACTCCTGCGAAGCGCATGGCACGCTTCCCCGGGCGACCGTCCTCGGTCTTGGCAGGAACCTCGACAGCAAGCTCTCTGCCCAGCGAGGTGTGCAGCTCCGAGGCTTCGCCGCCCTGTGAGGTCACTCCGGTCGCCAACTGTTTGCGAACGGTATTCCACAGTCCTTCCGAGCGTGGGGTCGCGAAGGCCTGCAGCTGGATTCCCCCGCCTTCATGGATGAGTGTCACTGCCAGCACTCTCTGGGAGTCGTCGTCGGTGTCAAGGCGCACCTGCATGCCGTCGACGACCGGCACCTTGAGAGCACCCAGATCGAGCCGGTTGAGCTCAGGGAAGTCCTCCGCGGCGTCGAACGGGCCCTTCTCGGAACGGTCGAAGGGAGCGGACTTCTCGAGCAGGGCCTCCTCGTCAAGTTCGTCAACGTCTTCGTCGTCTATCGGGCCATCTGAGTCTTCGTCAGCAGTCGAGCCTTCAGACACGCTCGAGTCGGTCTCGTCCGAATCGGCTTCGGTGGAGTCTTCGGCATCGGTGCCATCTGTCACAACGTCGTCGACGTCATGTTCCTCATCGACGGTGTCGTCGATCTTCTCATCGGAGGATTTCTTGGAGAATCGGGAGAACAGTCCCATGGTCGTTCACACCTCTTTCTCGGTCAGACCTGATTGCACTCCACCTGTGGAGCCGAAGCCCCCTGCACCGCGATCGCTGTCGTCCAGCGATTCGACCAGAGTGAAGTCTGCTTGTTTGATTTCTTGGATGACGAGCTGGGCGATGCGGTCTCCGCGCGAGACGCGCAGAGGCGTCCGCGCATCGAGGTTGATCAGCGGCACCTTGATCTCACCCCGATAGCCGGCGTCGATCGTGCCCGGAGCGTTGACTACGGTGACTCCGTGTTTGCTCGAGAGTCCCGATCGCGGATGGACGAATCCTGCGCAGCCGACTGGCAGGGCAATCGCGATCCCGGTGGGCACGACCTTCCGTTCAAACGGTTCGAGGACGAAGTCGATCGCCGAGCACAGGTCGGCGCCCGCATCGGTCGCGTGCGCGTAGGAGGGAGGAGTCATACCTGCATCAAGCAGTTTGAGGTCAATCTTCAGGATTTCTGCCACAAAGATGCACTCTAACGCCGAAGCCTGAGCGCTTCCAAAAGTCCGTTATGGGAGAATGGCCCTATGGCAACAACTCAACCCGAAACACGCGTGGTCTACACGGAGAAACTCGGTCCCTCCATCGGCATGTGGATTCTCATCGTGATCGCCGCGGCTTCGACCGCACTCATGGTCCTCCCTGTGTGGACGGCCGGCACCATCATCCTTCCGGTGATCAGCTTCGTCCTCTTGGCGTGGTGGCTGCGTTCGCTCGGGATCTCAATCATCGTCACCGAACGGCAGCTCTTCGTCGGTGATGCGCATATCGATCGCCGATACGTCACCGATGCCACCGGCTACGACGCCGACGATGCACGGACTGCCCGAGGAACGGGTCTCGACGCTCGGGCGTTCCTCATGCTGCGTCCCTGGGCCAAGTGTGCTGTGCGGATCGACATTCACGATGAGAGCGACCCGACTCCCTACTGGCTGGTTTCGAGCAAACGTCCGATGGAGCTCGCCGCGGCTCTCAGGCCCTGACACTCGAGCCAGCCCTCAGACTCACGCGGTGCGCAGTTTCCTCGACAGAGGAGCTGACGCGCCGGGATTGAAACGGGCCGAGACACAGAAACGCGCCCCGACAAGGGCGCGTTCTTGTATCTTTCGGCGGCTGCTTCAGCCGGCGCAGTCCGTGCAGATCGGAATTCCACCCTCTTCGCTCGCCAGCTGCGAGCGATGGCGAACCAGGAAGCATTCCATGCAGGTGAACTCGTCATTCTGCTTGGGCAGCACTCGAACGGAGAGCTCTTCGTTCGACAGGTCCGCGCCGGGCAGTTCGAACCCTTCGGCAACTGCTGTCTCATCTTCGTCAATCTTGCTTGCCTGCGCCTGCGAGCGTGAAGCCTTCAGCTGTTCAATCGAATCGCTTTTGATTTCATCGTCTTGCTTACGAGGTGCGTCGTAATCCGTTGCCATATGGCTCATCGCTCTCTGTCGGGTGTGCTGAAGAGGATTTTCAACCCCTCTCGCCAAACGTGTCCCCAGCATTGTGCACTGTATGGTTACGGTTGGCAAGATCAGATCGTCCATGTTCACAGTGATTCTCGTCACTGATGAGTCGCTTCGTGACGGTTCGCACATACGACTCTCGAAAAGCTCTGCGAGAATACATAAGTCGAATAGCGCCGATAGCATTTTTTTCGGCGAATGAAACTGGGTTCGCCCCATGTATGGGAGGCGGCCCGAGGAAGGACGGATACACGATGAGTGAATTCGCAAATCAACTCGATACCAGGATCGACGATGTCCGTCATCGCATTCATGAAGCTCGGTCTGCGGGGGACGACTACCTCGTCGAGACCCTGATCGACGACCTGCAGAATCTCTTGGAGCTAGCCGATCGCAACGATGTGGACACCGGTCCGATCGCGGCGGTCATCACAGCAGAGACCGGAGCGATTCCGGTCGTTCCCGCACCTGAAGAGTCCTGACTCCCTGGGAAGACCGACACCGAGAATCCCTCCCCTGCGCAACTGGCAGAGGAGGGATTTCTGTTGTCTGAAGAGCGTTCTGGTTCCCGAAGAGCGCTCGGGACGCTTGAGCTCAGGCTGGCCAGTTGGGCTCGGCAACTCGTTCGATGCGTCCGCGGCAGCATTCGATGCTGCACGCACCGCTGCCGGGGACCAGCGCCGTGGAGCCGGTGATAGTCGGCGCAGCCGTCTGTTCGCCGCGCAGCTGTGCGATTCTCTCCTCGACCAGGTCGACGAGCCCCGACACGAACAGCGGGTGCGTCCCGACTGTCGCTGCACGGGTGAAGGCGAAGCCGAGTTCGGCCGCCGTCTCCTTCGCTTCGGTGTCGAGGTCGAAGGCGACCTCCATGTGATCGGAGATGAACCCGATCGGCACGAGAATGACTCCGGTGACACCGTCTGCGGCGAGTTCCGTCATTCGATCGTTGACATCAGGTTCGAGCCATGGAACCTCTGGGGAGCCCGAGCGGGAGCAGTAGACCAACTCTGCCGGAAGCGTCTCGGCCGCAGGCAGCCCATCCACGAGGTGGGCCATGAGTTCTTCGTGCTGTGCGCGATAGCCGCTGGTCGCCACGGCAGAAGCGTCCTGCATGACGTTGGGGATCGAATGTGTGACGAAGAGAATCCGATGCTTCGACGCATCAAGGGCACCGACCTGCTTCGTGAAGTCGGCGATGCCCTCTCTCAGGAGGATTGCACACGCCTCCGCATAGCCGGGGTGGTTGTAGAACTGCCGGATCTTTTCGATAGTGACGGTCAGACCCTCCGCCGACAGTTCCTCGATCGTCCCAGCGAAGTCCTCACGGTATTGACGGCAGGAGGAATACGACGAGTACGCCGAGGTGTCGATGGACAGGAATCGAGTGCGTCCGGCCTGTGCCTCGGCGCGCACCTCGTCGGTCAGGTACGGTTCCCAATTGCGGTTGCCCCAGATGAGAGGGGTGCCGATGCCTCGATGCTCGAGCTCCTCGCGCAGAGCCTGCAGAAGTGCTTTGTTCTGATCGTTGATGGGCGACTTTCCACCGAAACCGTAATAGTGCTCACCGACTTCTTCGAGTCGCTCCTCCGGTATTCCACGACCGGCGGTGACGTTTTTGAGGAACGGGACGACTTCTTCTGGAGCCTCCGGTCCCCCGAATGACATGAGGACGAGAGTGTCAATGGGTTCAGTGTTGTTCACAGTCATCGATTTTACAGGCTGTAGAGTTTCCGCGCCTGCTGTCCGCACAGTGAGTCAGTTCCACTCACCGTTCAGACCGACTGCCGCTGTCCAGTCCCGGTGCCCACCGAACCGACGGGCAGCCGACCGAGCTGACCGGCCGCTGACCGAACCGTCCGGCCGCTGACCTGTGAGACCGACCTTTGAGCTGTCCGACCTTTGATCTGTGAGAGCGGCCATTTCGCGACTCGCGCGCAAATCTGCCCAATGCGCGGCCACGGACGTGACACGATGCAGGGAGACGCGATAAAGGAGCTTAAGGCATGCGTGAACTGATCTTGAACGGAGTCGACGCCGACGGGACTCATCTGCTGCTGAACGACGAAAACGGGCTGCAGTATCGATTGGCTCTCGACGAAGCTCTGTACGCCGCTGTCCGCAAGGACCGCACCACAGTCAAGCCCGAGACCCCTGTGCGCCCTCGCGACATCCAGGCGATGATCCGGGGCGGGATGAGCGCAGAGGAAGTGATTGCTTCCACGGGTGCCGATATCGAACAGGTCCGCACCTACGAACGCCCTGCTCTTGCCGAACGCGCACACACCGCGTATACGGCCAGTCAGCATCCGATCTATTCCGATCATGACCCCAACGGCGACCCGACTCCCCTGGTGGAGCTGTGTCAGACCCGTCTGGCGATGCGCGACGTCGACATCGAGACGATGGACTGGGATGCGTGGAAGCAGCAGGACGGCAACTGGTACATCCAGCTCAGCTTCACCGCCGCGGATCGGACCCGCACGGCCGGATGGAGCTACTACCGCAGGTCGCTGACCCCCATCGATGACGAAGCGAAATGGCTCGCCGATTCGGGACCCACGGATACAGGACCGATTCCGAACTACGGAACCGGCGCCGAACGTCAGAAGAACACCGAGGAGATCGACACCCCGATTGCTCCCCCGGCTCCGAACGATTCGACTCCGACCGCCCGGGACCACCAGGCGGAGACCGGACGGATCCTGGAGAATCTGCGCAAGCGTCGTCGCCATGAGGACGAGGACGAGCCACGTGGCAGACTTCGCGCAGTCACCGAGGACCCGGAAACGCATCCTCAAGGTGCGCACACCGCGCCAGGACGGCCTGCAGACGCCACCGATGACGAGGTCTTCGCATTCGAGGACCCGGCAGCTGCCGATCCGACTGCCGTCGACCCGGATGAGCCTCAGGAGCCGACCCAGGAGGTCGGCAGATTCGATGACGACAATCAGCTGTCCCTGCTCAATGAGCCTGGTGTCAGCGAAGATTCGAATCAGTTCAAGGACACAGAGTCGAAGTCGAAGGCGAAGAAGAACAGTCGCGCATCGATCCCCAGCTGGGACGAGATCATGTTCGGCTCGAAGCGCGACTGAGTTCGCTTCCCAGCTCGACCAGTCGATCGCTGTCTGCGATCAGACTGCGGTCGTGAGTGACCATCACAACGGCGTGTGAGTCCAGACTCTCCCGCAGATCACTCACCAGCCGGTGAGCCATCTCATCATCCAGATGTGCTGTCGGCTCGTCGAGTACGAGCACTTCGGCTCCGCTCAGAAGCGTCCTGGCCACGGCCAGGCGCTGACGCTGGCCCCCGGAGATCTCGGCTCCGTGTTCGCCGACCCACAGCTCGAGTCCGGCCGGATCGGCCCATTCGCCCAAGCCCGCGCCGGTCAGAGCCGCACACATCTCCTCGCTGCTGGGTGTGTCCCTGCGCGCGATCGCCAGATTGCCCCTCACCGTTGACCGGAACACGTGCGCCTCCTGCGGGCACCACGCGATTCGACCGGCGAGGTCCTCCGGTGCCAGACCGAGCATGTCCGTCTCGTGTCCTGCATCGTCTTCGGCCCGATAGGAGCCTGACCACGGGTCGAGGAAACGCAGCAGCACACTCAGCGTCGTCGTCTTTCCGGTGCCGCTGTCGCCGTGCAGGACGGTCCACCTGCCCTTCTGAGCTCGCAGATCCACATCGTCGACGATTGGAACGTCATCCCACCCGACGCTCATGTCCTCGAGCTCGAGGACGGTGAACGCGTTCGCATCGGAGACCTGGCCTCTGTGGTTGTGGGTCGGGAGACTGGACTGGGCAGGTGACAGTGCGGGGATGCGGTCGAGGACAGCACCGAGGGTCGGCAGCGCACGGTATGCGAGCAGTGACTGTGAGAAGACATCTGCAGAGCCCAGTGCAATGAGAACGACAACTGCCCGGATCTCGGTCGGTGCCGACGATGACATCGCGATGAGCACAGCAGCGCCCACCGTACTCAGCTGCAGCCAGAGCTGTGCCGCGCCGAAGCGGTGCGAGGAGCGACGCTGGACACGCTGCAGTTCCTGCTCTTCGCGAGCGAGCACTGTCAGCACAGTGGTGTCTGCTCGATTCGTGCGCAGATCCGTTTTGGCATTCAGTGCCCGAGCCAGGACGGAGAGTATCCGGCTGCGGAGCTTTCGGACTCGGCCAGCGAGGCCGCTTTCACTCCAGATCACTGCTGCTGGCACCACGACCAGGTTGAGAGCTCCGAGCGCCAGGAACACCGGCAGCGTCGCCGGGTCGAGCGCCCAGGCCGCGATGAGCACGGCGAGAAAGACCAACGACGAAGCGACAGGCGGGAACAGAGTCCGGGGAATCAGGTCCCGAACATCATCGGCATCGGAGACCATGGTGCGCAGCGCGGCATCAGAGGTCAGCAGCTTCCGATCCCCCATGCCGACTGCTTCGAAGTGCTCCCAAAGACGAGATCGCAGTCTGCCCAAGGATGCGAAGATCGCCGAGTGCAGTTTGAGCCGACTGAGATAGAGCAGCACTGATCGACTCAGTCCGAAGAACCGCACGCCGACGATGGCGACCATGAGGATCATGATGGGAGGCTGGTATGACGCCTCGACGATGAGCCAGGCGGAGACTGCAGTCAGTGCGATTGCCGCCAGGCTGGAGGCGCAGGATGAGAGCAGAGCAATGATCATGTTCGGGGTGAAGAGAGGCATACTCGACCGCAGGAGCGAGAACCGGCGACGAAGAGCCGCTCTTCGACTTTCATGTGCCGAGCCGTGGTCCTCGCCCACTGCTTCCGCTCTCTGTGTTCTGCCAGCCGCTGCGGGATCGGCGGGCATCACAGCATCGGCGGGCATCGTAGGCTCGGTGAGCCTCGTTGGGGCGGTGCGTACCACCGGGTCGTCGAGTGTGGCTGAGTCGGCATGCGAGGCCGCTGGGACATGACTGCGCGGATCGGATCCCGGATCTGCGCCCTGATCGGCATCCGATTCAGTTTCCTGCGCGCGCGGCCGTGCTGACGTTGCTGCGGGCGTGCCCGGGCTGGGCTTCCTGGGAATGATCTCGTCGTCGGCGAGTGCGACGACCCGGTCGTCATGGCTGGCCAGGATGACTCGCACACGAACTGCCGCCTCGGCGATCATGTCGATGATGATCTGAGCGTTGTCATCATCGAGATGAGCAGTCGGCTCGTCGAGGACGAGGGTCTCCCCGTCGCCGTCAACCAGGTGGAGCACCCGGACGAAGGCGAGTCGACGAAGTTGGCCAGGGCTCAGAGCTGATGTCGACATCGTCGGGTCCTCAGGCAGACGGGCTCCGCGCAGTGCAGTCCCAAGTTGTGAGTGTGGGAGACCGTAGACCTCGAGCTCGGCGCCGATCGTCGCACCGAAGATACGTGGAGCCTGTGGGACGAAGGCGACTCGGCGCGGTCTCATCGTGGTCTTGGCCCGTGCCGGCAGATGACCGGCCAGCGCTGCCAGAATCGTCGACTTTCCTGCGCCCGAGGCTCCTCGAACCGCAGTGATGCCGGGAGTGGTCGGGAAGTCACCGTTCCACTCGATCGTCGTTCCGTTCGGATAGATGACGCCGTGCCGGGCGCCAGTGTCTGCATCACTGGCCGCACCGGCACCTGCCGCAGTGGAACCTGCCGCACCGACACCGGACATATCGTCGCCGTCGAGCCCTTCCGTCGTCGCACTGTCGGTGCTTGCGATCAGCGCGTGGGCACGATCCTGTGCCTCGCGGCCGTTCTCGCTGGCGTGGTATCCGGCGCCGAGTTCGCGCAACGGAGTGAAGCACTCGGGAGCCAGGAGCAGGACGAAGAGTCCGGAGCTCAGGTCCATGGTTCCAGAGACGAGGCGCAGCCCGATGACGACGGCGACGAGAGCCACGGAGATCGTGGCGATGAGTTCGAGGGCGAGGCTCGAGAGGAACGCGATACGCAGCGTGGCGAGGTTCGCGCTGTGGTATTTCTCCCCCAAAGCACGCAGGGTGTGCGCGTGGTCCCTGGATCGCCCGAGCCCGATGAGCACGGGCAGCCCTTCGGCCAGCTCGGCGAGGTGGTCGGACAGACGTTCGAGTGCTGTGGTGCTGGCGGCTGTCGAAGCCTGCGTGAACCGGCCGATGAGGATCATGAAGACCGGCACCAACGGCAGGCACAGCGCGATGATGACCGCTGAGAGGACATCGGTGAAGACGATCCGTATCAGCAGCGTCAGCGGCACCACCGCTGCGGCGCTCAGCGCCGGCACTACGGTCGTGAAGTAGTCGTCGAGGTCGTCGATGCCGCGTGTGACGGTGACTGCCGTGTTCATTCGCGGCTGCCCGCGCCCGGCGAGGAGCGATCGTAGGATCGAGAACCTCAGCCGCTGCTTGTTCGCAGCAGCCAGAGACGTCCCCAGACTATGATCCGTCCAGAGGCTCGCTCCGCGCAGAGCCGCTCCCAGCAGCCCCAGCACCGCCCAGACCGCGACGGGGCTTGACCCGATGATTGATCGCACCAGAGCCTCGGCGATGAGCACGATGCCCACGGCCCGAGCCAGGGCGCTGAACAGGGAGAGGCAGAATCCGCGCTGACCGCCCGGCAGATCGAGCAGGATCCGCAGTGGGGATCTCATGACCTGATCGCCACCGGCACACGGTGGGCTTCGGGGATGTGGGTCTCGGCGATACGGCCCAGGAACATGCGATAGCTGAAGATCTGATAGCCGATGATGATCGGCAGGCAGATCACGGTCACGACCAGCATCACCGTGAGCGTGTAGTCCGATGACGACGCCGAGGCGATTGTCAACGAGTTCGCGGAGTCCAGTGTTGAGGGCAGCACGTTGGGATAGGCCCCGGCGAACACGGCGAAGAGTCCGAGCACGAGGTAGAACCCGTGCAGAGCGAAGGCTGCCTTCTCCGCCCCGGACCGCACAGCGAAGTACGTCGCTCCCAGCGCGATCACCGCTGCGACGACCACAGCAATGAGCCATGGGCGCTGGGTGATGGAGAGACCGAACCAGATGAGGAAGCCGATCGAGCACGGCAGCAGCATCCTCCGCGCCCACCGCTGAGACTTGTCTCGGATGTCGCCCTGCGTCTTCAGACCGAGGAAGATGAGGCCGTGGACGAGCGCGAAGCCGACTCCGCCCAAACCGCCGAAGACTGCCGGCCACCCTATCCAGGCGAATGCCCCGCCGACGATGTCACCGTTGTCATTCAGCGGCAGCCCGCTGGAGGTGATGGCGAGCATGGCACCGATGAAGAACGCGATTCCAGCCGACCCCACGGCCATCGCCCAGGTCCAGAAGGACTTCCACGCCTGACTGTGTCCCTTGCCGCGATATTCGATGGCGACGGCGCGGAAGATCAATGCCAGCAGGCACAGCGTCAGCGGTATGTAGAGGGCGCTGAACAGGGAGGCATACCAATGTGGGAAGGCTGCGAACGTGGCCCCGGCCGCGGTGACCAGCCACACTTCATTGCCATCCCATGTCGGCCCGATCGTGTTGAGCAGCACCCGCTTCTGCCGTTCGGTACGGCTCAGCACCGGCATCAGCATGCCTACGCCGAGGTCGAACCCGTCGAGGAACAGGTACCCCGTCCACAGGACGATGATGAGGACGAACCAGATCGTGGCGAGAATTTCCATCGTGTCTTCTCCTCAGTACGCGAACGACAGGACGTCGTCTTCGTCGTTCGTGATCCGCGGGGTGTGGTTGGTCTTCGTGACCTCAGGCATCGCCGAGGCCACCCCTCCCCTGATGTAGACGATGAGCAGCCGCAGTTCGACAACCATGAGAATGCCGTAGACAAGGCTGAGGCTGATCAAGGAGAACAGCAGCATCGCCGGCGTGAGTTGGGGTGACAGCGCTGCCTGGGTGAACATGTACACAGCGTCCTGTCGTGCGGGATTCGGCGCGACCACGAACGGCTGACGTCCCATCTCCGTGAAGATCCAGCCGGCGGAGTTCGCGATGAAGGGTGCTGTGATGGACACGAGGGCCCCGCGCATCAGCCAGGCCGAGGCGGGGACGGTGCCCTTGCGCGTCAGCCACAGTGCCAGAGCGCTGACTCCCGCTGCGATCATGCCGAATCCGATCATGAGACGAAAGCCCCAGTAGGTGACGATCATGATGGGCTGGTAGTCGATCTTCTCGCCGGAATGCTGGCCGTAGCGTTCATCCTCGGGCAGATGGGTGCCGTACTTCTCCTGGTAGTCAGGAAGCAGAGTCGTCACACCGTGGACCGGGGTGTTGAAGTCGCCATTGGCGAGGAAGGACAGCAGACCGGGGATCTCGAACACGTTCTCAACGCCGTCACAGTCGTTCGAGGAGGGGTCTCCGATCGTGAGCACCGAGAACTCTGTTCCATCGTGGCAGGCGGCTTCAGCGGAGGCCATCTTCATGGGCTGTTGTTCGAACATGAGCTTTGACTGGATGTCGCCGGTGATCGCTACACCGGCGAAGGCGACGATGCCGACGACCGCGCCGATGCGCAGAGAACGGATCCAGACCTGGTGGTCGATGGCATCTCGTCCGGGCACGTCGGGAGCGGAGCCGACGACGACCTTTCCGTCGGATCCGATGGTGTCAATGCCGTCCTTGCGCCGGCGGTACAGGTGATACCAGGAGATTCCGAGCAGGAAGCTGCCGCCGACAGCCAGCGCCCCGCACAGCGCGTGCGTGTAGGCGGCGATCGCCGTGTTGTTCGTCAGCACTGCCCAGACATCGGTCATCACCGGCCTGCCGTCGACCATCTCGACGCCGACCGGATGCTGCATCCACGAGTTGGCGACGATGATGAAGTAGGCGGAGATCCATGACCCGATGACCGCGCACCAGAGGCTGCCCAGATGGACAGCACGAGGGAGTCTGCCCCAGCCGAAGATCCAGAGTCCGAGGAATGTCGACTCCAGGAAGAACGCGAGCAGGGCCTCCAGCGCCAGCGGCGCACCGAAGACGTCCCCGACAAAACGGGAATACTCACTCCAAGCCATACCGAACTGAAACTCTTGGACCAGGCCGGTCGCCACACCCATGATGAAGTTGATGAGGAAGAGCTTCCCGAAGAACTTGGTGCTGCGCAGGTACACCTCATTGCCCGTGCGGTGGTACATGGTCTGCAGAATCGCAACCAGCATGCCGAGACCGAGGGTGAGCGGGACCATCCAGAAGTGATAGACGGTGGTGATGCCGAATTGCCAGCGCCCGATGAGAACCGGATCCAGGTCCATGGGTACTCCGTTCGTGGAAGACCAAGTTTCTACAACACGTAGAATTCTACATCGCGTAGAAGCAATCGCGGCAATATTCCGCCATCTAAGATCTGCCGTCCCAGAACTCGCGTCAGTGCCCGTTTGCGCTTACCCCACTCCGCCGAGGTGTGCACGACCCCGATTCGACCGAACAGCGCACCAGCAGCGGCGACGAAGCGAATTGCGGTCGATCTCACATGGAATTCGACAGCTTGTAGAGTTAGACTGAACTGGCAACAAGAACCATCACCTCTAAGGACAAGGACACCGTGGGAACACTGGGCGAACTCGAACGCAGCGTCATGGACGCCATCTGGGTACATGATGATGGGTTGAGCGCGGCCGAACTCCGCGACGTGCTGGCAGCACGCGATCTGGCACTGACCACCGTCCACACCGTCCTCACCCGGCTGGAGAAGAAGGGATTCGTCACTCGCGACCGCAGCATCCGTCCGCATCGCTACCTCGCGGTTTCGACGCGGGAAGACCATGTTGCAGAGCTGATGACCGAAGTCCTGTCACAGGCCCCGGATCGCCAGGCCGTTCTTGCCCGATTCCTCGGCACCGTTTCGGAGGCCGACACTAAGGCTCTGCGTAATATGCTGGGACGCAATCACTCGACCAACTCCTGACGCAGGTCGTTCCCGAGCATGAGCGTCGTGGGATCCGTCCTTGCGGTACTTGCATTTCTCTTGGCGTGGCCGGTTCCGGCCGCGCTCTCCCGTTTTCGGGGAGACCCCATCTCGCAGGTCATTCTGTGGCAGGCCGTCGGTCTCTCCGGTGGCCTCTCACTTATCGGCACAGCACTGGCTTTTGCCGTTGCTCCGACCTCGCACAGTCTGCCTGAGGGACTCTGGCAGCTCGCCAGAGGACAGTCCCACGCTCATCTCACGGTCTTCGCGTGGATCTTCCTCATCATCGCAGTGGCACTCATCGCCCGATTGCTGGGTTGTCTTGCCCTGACGTTCTACTCCGCGCGCAGAACTCGCATTCGCCATGATGAGATTCTGCATCTGCTCAGCGAACCATCCGCGACGTACCCTGATACGCGGATCATCACGACCGACGAAGCTGTCGCCTATTGCCTGCCACAGGGGCCGCGCAAAGGAACTGCGGTGCTCTCAACCGGACTGCTCGAAGTCCTCGGCGAGGACGAGCGCACAGCCGTCATCGCGCATGAGAGAGCTCATCTGGACTTCCGCCACGACGTGCTGGTGATTCCCTTCGCCGCGTGGCACCGTGCCCTGCCGTTCTTCTCGGCTACCGCGATCGGCCTCAACTCAGTCAATGGTCTGATTGAACTCATGGCCGATGACCAGGCTCGCGAGCACGTCGACCCGGCGATTCTGGCGAAGGCAGTGCGGGAAGCGGCGGGCATCAGCCCAGAGCATCGCAGCGATCTCTCGGCTCAGCGGATCGACCGTCTGTCCCGGCCCCTGGACCCCGCACGAGTACCGGTGCGTGTGACGTCGACGCTTGTGGCGCTGGGCCTGCTGCTGGTCCCCAGCCTGTTGCTCTTCGCCCCGGTCGCTTCCGGATTCTGACCCCTCGCGTCGCCCCGGCTCAGCTGTCGATGCGTTCAGCGTCGAGAACAGCGGCTCCCGAGACGATGAACTCTTTTCGCGGCCCGACTGAGGAACCCATCAGAAGTTCGAAGGTGTTCTCTGCTGCCTCGGCGTCGGCCATGGTCACACGGCGCAGTGTGCGCATGCTCGGATCCATCGTCGTCTCCGCCAGCTGGTCGGCATCCATCTCACCCAGTCCCTTGTAGCGCTGAATGGGTTCCTTGTATGTCTTCTTCGACTTCTCCAGCTTCTTCAGCAGAGCATGGAGTTCTGCCTCGCTGTAGGTGTAGACGACGTCGTTGGGCGTGCCGCGCTTCGTGACGACCTCGACACGGTGCAGGGGCGGCACAGCTGCGAACACTCGTCCCTGTTCGACCAGTGGCTTCATATAACGGAAGAACAGGGTCAGCAGCAGGGTCCGGATGTGAGCGCCGTCGACGTCGGCGTCGGTCATGATGATGACACGTCCGTAGCGGGCCGCATCAATGTCGAAGCTGCGGCCGGATCCGGCCCCGATGACCTGGATCAGTGCAGCACATTCGACGTTGGCCAACATGTCCGACAACGATGCCTTCTGCACGTTGAGGATCTTGCCGCGGATGGGAAACAGGGCCTGGTGGTCGGAGTTGCGAGCGGCTTTCGCCGTTCCCATAGCGGAGTCACCCTCGACGATGAACAGCTCTGTGTTCTCCACTCCGTTGTCACGGCAGTCGTAGAGTTTGGCTGGCAGGGAAGATGCCTCGAGCGCCGTTTTGCGCCGCTGGTTCTCTTTGTGCGTGCGAGCCGAGATGCGTGACTTGAGCTCCGCGACGACCTTCTCCATGAGGACTGCGGCCTGCTGCTTCTCTGCGCGCTTAGTCGAGGACAGGATGTCGCCCAGCTGCTTTTCGACCGTCTTCGCCACGATCTGCCTGACCGCGGCCGTACCCAGGACTTCCTTCGTCTGCCCCTCGAACTGCGGCTCGGCCAGCTGCACCGTGACCACTGCGGTCAGACCGGCCAGCACATCGTCCTTCTCGAGCTTGTCCTTGCCCAGTTTGAGCTTGCGGGCGTTGGCCTCGACAGCCTTGCGCATGGCCTTGAGGCTGGCCTGTTCGAAACCTGCCAGGTGGGTTCCGCCATGCGGAGTGGACACCACGTTGACGAAGGACTTGACCTTCGTGTCGTAGCCGGTCCCCCACCTCAAGGCGATATCGACGCCGACTTCGCGCTCGACCTCTTTCGAGACCAGGTGACCCGAGGAGTCAAGCACTGGGACTGTCTCGCTGAACTTTCCGGTGTCCTGCAGACGCCAGGTGTCCGTCATCGGAGGGTCGATCGACAGATGGTCGACGAATTCGGTGATGCCGCCGTCGAAGCGGAAGACCTCGAGGCGTTCGGCGATGACCTCGCCGGTCTCGTCGCGGGCGACCCCACGGCGGTCTTCGATGCGCAGTTCGAGCCCGGGGACGAGGAATGCCGTCTGGCGTGCACGCTCGACGAGGTGCTGGTAGTCGAACTGGGCCTTGGACAGGAAGATCTGCGGGTCAGCCCAGTACTGGACTCGGGTACCCGTGACTCCCCTCTTCGCCTTGCGGACGACATCGAGCCCGGTCGGCTCCTGGAACTCCTCGAAAGGGTTGTCAGGACCGGGCTGTCCGGAGGAATCGTCGAAGCGCCCAGGCACACCTCGGTGGAAGGACATCTTATGAACCTTCGATCCACGTGTGACTTCGACATCGAGTCGAGCAGAGAGTGCGTTGACGACGGAGGCGCCGACGCCGTGCAGACCGCCGGACGCGGCATAGGAGCTGCCACCGAACTTGCCTCCGGCATGGAGCTTGGTCAGAACCACCTCGACGCCGGTCAGTCCCGTCTTGGGCTCGATGTCCACGGGGATGCCTCGGCCGCTGTCCGTGACCGCCACCGAGCCGTCCGGTTCGAGTTCGATGAGGATCGACTTGCCGAAGCCGCCCAGAGCCTCGTCGACGGCATTGTCGATAATCTCCCACAGGCAGTGCATCAGCCCACGGGAATCGGTGGTCCCGATGTACATGCCCGGACGCTTGCGAACCGCTTCGAGACCCGACAACACTGACAGATGCCTGGCGCCGTAACTTTCCTCTTCCACACGTTTCCTCTCGTTCGATTAAATTCTAATCCCTCAACCGGCTCTGTCTCTGCCATTGCGGGCCGTGTCTCGCATCGATTCCGCCGAAACCACCTGTTGACGGCATCTTTCCTGGAACAATGGCACTATGTCTCCTCGTCGCAGTGCCTTGGTCCCCCTCTTGGGCGTGGTCCTCATCTTGCCGGGCCTCACCGGGTGCAATGCGAGCCCGCCGTCGCAACCCGCTGCGTCCACACCGGCAGAGCCAGAGGCAATGTCGAGCTCAACGAGCCCCGCCGCGCAGGATACCCCAACAACGGACCCTGCGGTCGACCTCAGCGGTCGCACAATCGCCATCGACCCTGGTCACAACGGAGGAAACGCCTCCCACCCGGACAAGATCGCCGGCCCGGTTCCGGATGGACGAGGTGGGACCAAAGCCTGCAACACCACCGGAACCGCAACGGATACCGATTATCCCGAGACCGATTTCAACTGGGGCGTTGCACAGAAGCTCGAACAGGAGCTCGAAGACGCGGGGGCCGAAGTGATCATGAGTCGCGACGACAACAAGGGTGTGGGTCCCTGCGTCGACGAGCGCGGCACGTTCGCCGATGACGCAGACCTCATGGTCAGCATCCACGCCAACGGAAGCGAATCGGCTTCGACCAAGGGCTTTCATGTCATCGTCGCGAAACCGGGCAGCTCCGAAGCCGTCGAAGACGACTCGAACCGCCTCGCCGATGCCATGAGCAAGGCAATGGCTGATCCGTTCACCCCCAACAGCGCCTACGGGAAGAACGCCATCAGTCGGCGCCCCGACCTGGCAGGACTCAATAACGCTTCGGTTCCTGCCGTCATCGTCGAATGCGGTGAGATGCGCAATCCCGACGAAGCCAAGACCATGGAGTCGAAGCCCGGTCAGCAGAAGTATGCCGAGGCTCTGATGCAGGGCATCGTCGACTGGTACTGAACCGGCAACGATCGAACCTGAACGACCCCGGCTGAGCAGGTCCTGCAACAGATAGATCGCCTGCGGACGCGAATATTCGCGTCCGCAGGCGATCGTAGTCACCGGGCTCATGCCGTGAGGCCTCAGCCATGGCAGGAGACAGCTGTCTCAGTCGAGGTAGTCCCGCAGAACCTGAGAGCGCGAGGGGTGCCGCAACTTCGCCATGGTCTTCGACTCTATCTGGCGGATACGCTCACGCGTGACTCCGTAGACCTTGCCGATCTCATCCAGTGTCTTCGGCTGGCCGTCGTTGAGGCCGAAGCGCATCGACACGACACCGGCTTCGCGTTCGGACAGGGTGTCGAGAACCGAGTGCAGCTGTTCCTGCAGCAGGGTGAAGCTGACCGAGTCTGACGGCACGACCGCTTCGGAGTCCTCGATGAGATCACCGAACTCCGAGTCGCCGTCTTCGCCCAGTGGTGTGTGCAGAGAGATGGGCTCGCGGCCGTACTTCTGAACCTCGACGACACGCTCAGGCGTCATGTCGAGTTCCTTGGCGAGCTCTTCCGGGCTCGGTTCGCGTCCGAGGTCCTGCAGCATCTGACGCTGGACACGAGCAAGCTTGTTGATGACCTCGACCATGTGCACGGGAATGCGAATGGTGCGAGCCTGATCAGCCATGGCACGGGTGATGGCCTGACGGATCCACCACGTGGCGTAGGTCGAGAACTTGAACCCCTTCGTGTAGTCGAACTTCTCGACTGCACGGATGAGGCCCAGGTTGCCCTCCTGAATCAGGTCGAGGAAGAGCATTCCACGGCCGGTGTAGCGCTTGGCCAATGAGACCACGAGACGCAGGTTGGCCTCGAGGAGGTGGTTCTTCGCAATGCGACCATCATGGATGATCCACTTGTAGTCCATGGACTCACGCGGTTCGGTGATGCCACCGGCATCGAGCAGGTGCTCGGCGTACATTCCGGCTTCGATGCGCTTGGCCAGATCGACTTCTTCGGCCGCGTTGAGCAGTGCGACCTTGCCGATCTGCTTGAGGTAGTCCTTGACCGGGTCCGCGGTCGCTCCCGCAGAGACGACCTGCTGTGCAGGTGCATCTTCTTCGTCGGCGTCGGAGACGATGAAGCCGCCGGCTTCTGTGACAGCGGCGTTCTTCTCCTTCTCTTCGGAGTTCTTCGTCTCGGTCGCCTCAGCTGGACTCTGCTCAGTACCGAGAGCATCGGTTGCCGGCTCGGCTGCCTCGCCCGTCTCGAGCACGTCGTCGGACTTCTTCTTCGCCCCCGCGGCCTTGGTGGGCTTCGTCACCGTCTTCTTAGCGGCGGCGGTCTTCGCCACCTTGGCTGCGGTCGATTTCGTCGCAGCGGCTTTGGCGGTCGTCGTCTTTCGGGCCGCGGTGGTCTGCTTGGTCCCGGTCTCCGCTGCGGTCGCTGAAGCCGATGTCTTCGTCGTCTTCTTGGCTCCCTTCGACGCCGCAGTGGTCTTGGATCCAGCGGTGGAGGTATTGGCGGCCGTTCCCTCCGACTTTTCCGTCACCGTCGTGGATTCCTTGTCGACTCTCGGCACGTGTTCACCTTTCGCGAGCGTTGAAACTTCTCGAATGCACCAGGACATTACTAAGACCCATGTCAAGAGGTCCAGGTATCTGGCCCGTGGGGAACACAGAGTTCGCCCATGATGCTATGACAGGGTCAACACCCAATTTTCGCACGATATTCCCGGCTTTGCGAATTGAGCCCCGCACGGTGGTTCGGGCCCCTGCGCCGAGCTCTTCGCGGAGAGCCGCCACCGTATCATCGGGCTCATCCGGGGCCTCGGCGTGCTGACATCAGCCACCGTGGGAGATACCCCTGCTCCACTGCGTTCAGGATCAGGGTGGCCATCGCATGGTCAGGATCGAGTTCGAGCCCTGCCTGGGCGTAGTGCTCTGCCATGGTCGAGCCTCCCAACGACCACTCGAACCATGCGATCACAGCATATGCGGTGGCCCGAACGTCGGGATGCCCCAAGGGTATATAGGCCTTGAGGAACTCGATGCCCAACTGAACATCACGGGGGCGAGGTGCACTCGGTGAAAGCCCCACCATGCCCTGTGCGGCCTGCGGGGACCTCGCGTATCTCTGCGCGAGAAGGTGCAGCTGTCCGGGACCGCACTTCTCGATGTCGGCTGGCGCGAAGTTCGGATGATCGAAGCTGAGGATCATTTCGAGTGCGTCCCGGGACCATTTTTCGCTGAGGATCGCGTCGACGGCCATGGTCGTCTGGAGAGTCATCAGCTCTGCGAGGGCAGTCGGGTCGATGCTGTCGCCGACCTCGCTCAGGCGAGCAAGGCGAGGGTAGAGGATGGAAAGAACGTCGAAGCCCTCGGCGATGCTCAGCCAGATGTCGCGTCGGCCGTTGCGGCTGGCAGTGAATTCTGCTGCAGATACGGGCCTGACCACGAGTTCCCGCGGGGACGCCGCAGGAGAGGAACCCGCCGCGACGAGTTCCGTTGCACACGCCGAGGTCGAGGCAGCTTCGAGCAGCGTGCTGATCTCCGCATCGTCGTCGATGCGGCCGAATCGCTCCTCACTGACCCACCATGCGCTCAGCGTATCGATGCCTCGGTCCCCCAGCGACAGCGCGATCTCATCGATCGCCGCCCGGATGAGGTCTCGGTGGACGCGTGGGTACTCGTCGCTGGTCCCCCTGACTCCTGCCAGAGCCGCCACTGGCAATCCGCTCTGGTACTCCGAGTCGTAGAGGACGAGGAACACCCCGGTCGCCGTGCACGCTCCAGCGATGAGATCGCTGTACCACTGCCCGCCTTCGGCCACGAGGTGGGCCGCAGTCTCCAGGTCGAAGTCGACGCGAAGCGTCGTCGCACATGTCTGGGCGCCGTGTTCGTCGGTGCCCACGATGACGGCCACGAGGCTCTCCCGTGGAATGTAGCCGAGAGTGTGGGGCACGATTCCGATGATGTCTTCTGCTGTCTTCGCTGTGGTCTCCATGGCACCACTTCAGCCCCTGCCCTGCCAGATTGACCAGAGTGAGCTGAGCACATGTGGAAACCCTTGAGGTGTCCACAGCCCAAACGCACATGAGTGTGGGCCGATATCCCCACGCGAAGTCGCACAGAATTGCCACCGCGGCTCAACTGGCATACAAGTGAGGGGTGGCAAAACGACGGATATACACAGCACCTGGCTCACAAGTCGTCGAAATCTCGACCGGCACCGCGCGCCTGGAGAAGGTCGACGGGGAGGTCGACAGCTATGTCCTCCATGTCAACGGGGTGCCTTCCTCATCGATCACTCTGAGCGAGCCGACTCGGCTGGACTTCGAATATCTGGATTGGATGTCACGGATCATCGATATCCAGTTCGCAGCCGGTCCCCTGCGAGCAGTCCACATCGGGGCTGCCGGATGTGCACTTGCCAGGGCCCTCCATGCCCAGCGGCCCGGTTCGAAGCAGACAGCGATCGACATCGACCCCCTGCTCCTCGACTACTCACGCACCTGGTTCGATCTGCCGCGCGCACCTGGTCTGGCTCTGCGTGCCGGAGACGGTGCGGTCGAAGCCGAGAAGTTCCGTCCCGACACCCTTGACGTGCTCATCCGTGATGCCTTCGATCATGATTCGGTGCCACCTGCCCTGCAGACCTCGGAGTTCTTCACCACTTGTGCGCGCATTCTCAAGGACTCCGGTGTCTATATCGCCAACGTCCCCGATGCTGGCGACCACCGCGTCCTCAGAGCAGAACTGGATCTGCTTGATTCTGCGTTCGACCATGTCGCTGCCGCCGCCGAGCCCGGAATCCTCAAGGGACGCAGACGTGGGAACGTGGTTGTCATCGCCTCCGATTCCCCGCTGCACGTACACGAACTCGATAGGAGTCTGCGCACTGCCGCGACAATGGCGACCTTCCTGACGGGGCAGGGGCTGAAGTCCAGACTGGGGCTGTGACGGAACACACCTGGCATGAATCATTGCTTCCAACTACTCCCGGTGAGAAAAGTTCGGCATAATGGAATGCCGATTGGGAAGGTGAGATGACCGAGACTTCAGAAATACGCGTCGAGCAGGTCAAGCTTGACGAGCTCTATGCACGACTCGACGAATTGCGAGATGAGGCAACTGCCCGTCTGGGTACGGTGAGGATCTCCGAAGTCGGCGGCAATCATCAGCACCGGAGCGAACGGGATGCGTTCGCCACCCTGTATGAGGACCAGCTGATCCGGCTCAACAGCGCCGAAGACGGGCTGTGCTTCGGCCGTCTCGATTTCAGATCAGACGCCGACCCCAGCTACATCGGACGGATCGGGCTCACCGACGCCAACCGTCAGCAGATCCTCATCGACTGGCGCGCACCGGCTTCGGAGCGCTTCTACCAGTCGACTGCTGCCAACCCGGCGGGAGTCGTCCGGCGCCGCCACCTGGTGACGAAGAACCGCACGGTCACAGACCTCGAGGACGATGTGCTCGACATCGAGGCTCTCGACGAGGTTGACCGATCGAATCTGCAGGGCGAGGGTGCGCTGATCGCGGCGCTGACCAATCACCGGACCGGTCGAATGGGCGATATCGTCGCGACCATTCAGGCCGAACAGGATGCCATCATCCGCCAGCCCCTCCAGGGTGTGCTCGTGGTTCAGGGTGGGCCGGGAACCGGAAAGACGGCGGTGGCACTCCACCGTGCGGCCTTCCTCCTCTATCGGCACCGGGAGCGGATCGCCAAGTCGGGCGTGCTGCTCGTCGGCCCCTCTGCTGTGTTCCTCAAGTACATCGAGAAGGTCCTGCCCAGCCTCGGCGAGACCGGTGCGCTTCTGCTGACACCGGGCCAGCTCTATCCAGGTCTCGAGACCGAGCTGACCGATGACACGGATGTGGCAGTGATCAAGGGCCGCTCCGAGATGGCTGCGGTGCTGAAGAACCACATCGCCAACTACGAGCGGATCCCCGAGCAGGACGAAGAGCTGCGCGTCGGCTCACACACCATCTGGCTGCGCCGCCGCGACGTGCGCGGAGCTCGCGATCGAGCCCGTCGCAGCGGGGATGCTCACAACGCCGCTCGGAACGGCTTCGTCTCAGGTCTGCTCAAGACACTCGCAGAAGATCTGGCCAGGGAGATGGGCCTCGACGGTGCAGGTGAGAGGCTGCCGGAGCTGATGGACGAGCTGCGCTCGAGCGTGGATGTGCGCCGAGCCCTCAACCTCGCCTGGTTCCCGATCAGTCCTGCTGCGGCGCTGCGTGCCCTGCTGTCCAAACCGCACAAGCTGCAGGCCGCTGCCAGCCACCTGCTCTCCCCCGAAGATCAGCAGACGCTGATTCGCCCGCCCAACGCTGAGCTCACCGTTGAGGACGTTCCTCTCCTCGACGAACTCGCCGAACTGCTCGGCAGCAGTCCGCAGCAGACTGCTGCCCGCGACGAGTCCGCTCGCGAGTACGCCGAGGCGGTCCTCGATATGACGGACACCTCTGCCCTCATCGATGCCGAGACGCTGGCCGCCAGGTGGGAGGAAGAAGGACCGACTGTGACCCTGGCAGAGCGGGCGCTCGACGATCGCGAATGGACCTACGGCCACCTCGTCGTCGATGAGGCTCAGGAGCTTTCGCCCATGCAGTGGCGTGTGCTCTTCCGGCGAGTTCCGTCGAAGTCCGCGACTGTCGTCGGTGACCTGGCACAGTCCTCGCACGTCGACAACACCCGGACGTGGAATTCCATCCTGTCCGAGTTCGTCGGGGACCGTTACGCACTGCAGGTGCTGACCGTGTCCTACCGGACGCCTCAGTCGGTGATGGACCTGGCCAACCGCTACCTGCACCGTCATTTCCCGCAACTCGAACTCGTCGAATCCGTCCGGCAGGGTGGCCCCGACCCGCAGATGCAGTCGTTCGCTTCGGCGCAGGACGCGGTCAATGCGCTCGTGCCCACCGTCACGGATGAGGTCGAATCCGTGGAAGGCGGGAAGATCGCCGTGATCGCGCCTGTGGATCTCATCGATTCCGTCGCCGAGGTGCTCGCCGGCTTCGACATCGGCCGTTCCGTCACCGGCCTCGACCATCAGATCGCAGTCATCACGGCGCAGCAGGCGAAGGGACTTGAATTCGATTCGGTCGTCATCGTCGAACCGGGGCTGATCGCCCCTGACGGTCACGAGGACGGAGTCGGCGCGCTCTATGTATCGCTGACGCGAACCACGGACCGGCTGCGGATCCTGGCTGCGGCAGCGACCGAGCTGAGCGAGCTCATGGCCGACTGAGTCAGCGCGGCATCTCTCGCGTCGACCTGCACCGGCAGGACGCAGACAGAGGGCGCATCGGAGTCATCTCCGATGCGCCCTCTGTTTCAATCTGCGCCGGTATTCGGCCTGTGCAACCAGGCAATTTCCATCCTCATGGAGAAAGTAAAGGGCCGCTTAACGGTTCGGCTTCCCCTCCGAACCGCAAGCGGCCGCGCGCCAGAAGCGCGCACTGTCAATGTTACACAAGAATCGGTGCGCTGGACTACTCCGCTCACAGATTTATGGGGTGAATTTCTCAGGCTTGGAAATCTTCGGGCGTCGCCTGCCTGGCATCTCCCGATTTCAGAGCCGCATCCGCACGCAGTGAGTCGATCGCCGTCTCAAAATCTTCCAGGGAGTCGAAGCCCTGGTAGACGCTGGCGAACCGCAGGTACGCGACCTGGTCGAGCTCACGCAGGGGCTCGAGGATGCTCAGCCCCACCTCGTCGGCGTCGATCTCAGCAATCCCCTTGGAACGGATGTCCTCTTCGACCTTCTGTGCCAGCTTCGCCAGATCGTCATCGTTGACCGGTCGGCCCTGACAGGCCTTGCGCACACCCGACATGATCTTCTGACGGGAGAACTCTTCTGTGACACCGGAGCGCTTGATCACCGACAGACTGGTCGCTTCCATGGTTGTGAAGCGGCGCCCGCAATGGCGGCACTGACGCCTGCGACGGATCGCGGCGCCGTCTTCGCTGGTCCGCGAATCGACGACTCGAGAATCTGATTCACGACAGAACGGACAACGCATATCTACTCCTCGAACCTGATGCTGACGGCTCGACCGTGAGCGGGGAGCTGCTCGCTGTCGGCCAGCACCTCGATGTGGTCGGCAACCTCGGCCAGTGCCGAACGGTCATAGTCGATGACCTGGCTGACCTTGATGAATGAGTGCACGCCCAGTCCGGATCCGTGTGCTGCCGTTCCCATCGTGGGTAGGACGTGATTCGATCCTGCGCAGTAGTCCCCCAGCGACACCGGTGCCCAGTCCCCGACGAACACCGCTCCCCCGTTGGTGATCCGCGCGGCAACAGAATGAGCGTCCGCGGTGTGGACCTCGACGTGCTCTCCGGCGTACCCGTTGACGACATCGATTCCTGCGTCCAGATCATCGACGAGGACGATAGCGGACTGCTTTCCTGCCAGGGCGATGCCGATCCGCTCCTTGTGGGTCGCGGCGGGGACCTGGGCTGCGAGTTGGGCCTGCACCCGTTCAACCAGTTCGGTCGATTCGGTGACGAGGACGGAGGCAGCGAGTTCGTCGTGTTCGGCCTGGCTGATGAGGTCGGCGGCGACGAACGCCGGATCTGCGCTCGCATCGGCGAGGATGATGATCTCGGTGGGACCGGCGACCGCGTCGATGCCCACCTGGGTTCGCATGAGCGATTTCGCGGCGGCGACGTAGGCGTTGCCCGGGCCCGTGATGAGATCGACAGGCTCCAGCTGCTCCTCATCGTCAAGGCCGTAGGCAAGCGCGCCGATGGCCTGGGCACCGCCCATGGCCCAGACCTCATCGACGCCGAGGATGTGGGCTGTGGCGAGCACTGTGGGGTGAGGCAGCCCGTTGCTCTGGGGTGGGCTGGCGATGGCCAGTGAGGCGGACCCTGCTGCCTGAGCCGGCACGACGTTCATCACGACGGTGGATGGATAGACAGCCAGTCCGCCGGGCACATAGAGGCCGACCCGTTCGATCGGCAGGTGCCGTGTGGTGACGTGGGCCCCGGAGGCCAGTTCTGTGCGGACATCGGCGGGGCGCTGGTCGTCAGCGACCTTCCTGGCCCGAGAGATCGATTCGACCAAGGCAGCTTTGACGGAAGTGTCCAGTTCGTCTTCGGCGCGTTTCAGCTCGGAGACGGGCACACGCAGAGTCTCGAGTTCGACGGAGTCGAATCTCGCTGTGAATTCCTTCACGGCGCGAGTGCCCTCGGACTGCACCTGGCTCAGCAGATCAGCCACTCGTCGTTCGATATCGGCATGTGTGTCGGCGGCACGGGGCAGCGTCTGCTTGAGGAATCTCTTGCTCAGTCTCTCACCGCGGAAGTCCAGAATGTTCACTCGCACCATTCTAGTCCCCGTCCCTTCGCCGGTTGCCTCTGCCTCCGCCGCAGGCGCTCACGCAATGCCTCAGGCGGTCAGGCAACGAGACCCCAACAGTGCCTTGAGGTCACCGTAGAGGCTGGGGTTCGGGTCGACGCGGATGGCGCGGTCGAGCCGCATCACCGTCTGTCTGCCCGGCTGCGAGAGGACCAGGTGCACATCGGTCTGTCCCTTGTGTGATTCGAGGACCCGGAGCAGCTTGGATGCCATCTCCTCCGTCGCCTTCTCCATCGGCAGCATCAGGTTGAGCGGCCGGTCCTTCGGATCGGTGACGTCAGGGATCGTCATCGACATCGCCATCATCGAGGTCGGTCGATCATCGGAGAGTCGGATGCGTCCGGTCAGGCTGATGACGAGGTCGGTGGCCAGCAGGCTCGCCACGGGTTCGTAGGTGTCGCCGAAGAACATCACTTCGACCTCTGCTTCGAGGTCCTCCACGGTCACGATCGCATACGGTTTGCCCGAGTTCTTCGAGACCTTGCGCGCCACTTGGGTGATCATGCCGCAGATCTTCACCTGAGAACCGTCGTGGCGATGAGTTTCCGGATCCACCACATCGGCGATGGAGGCCTCCGATTCGGCGGCGAGGACACCCTCAAGACCGTTGAGGGGGTGGTCGGAGACATAGAGGCCGATCATGTCACGCTCAAATGCCAGCTTCTCCTTCTTCTCCCATTCGGGGCGATCAGGAATCGCGACGGAGAAGCTCGGCTCGTCGTCGTCACCGCCGAGGCCGGCGAACAGGTCGAATTGTCCGTTGGCCTCTTGCCGTTTGACGCCGATGACCGAATCCACTGCCTCTTCGTGGACTTCGACGAGGGACCTGCGGGTCTGGCCCAGCGAGTCGAAGCCGCCGGCCTTGATGAGTGATTCGATCGTGCGCTTGTTGCACACGTGGCTGGGCACCTTATCGAGGAAATCCGTGAACGAAGTGAATGCCCCCTTCTCTTCACGCGCCTCGACGATGCCGTCGACGACGTTGGCACCGACGTTGCGCACGGCACCCATTCCGAAGCGGATGTCCTGACCGACTGGGGTGAAGTGCAGAGCCGAATCGTTGACGTCCGGAGGCAGCACGGTGATGCCCAACCGCCGGCACTCGTTGAGGTAGATGGCCAGTTTGTCCTTGTTGTCGCCCACCGAGGTGAGCAGGGCTGCCATGTACTCTGCCGTGTAGTGGGCTTTGAGGAACGCGGTCCAGTAGGACACGAGACCATAGGCAGCCGAGTGAGCCTTGTTGAACGCATAGTCGGAGAAGGGCAGCAGAATGTCCCACAGCGCCTGCGCTGCCGCCTCGGAGTAGCCGCGTTCCTTCATCCCTCCGAAGAAGCCCACCTGCTGTTTGTCCAGCTCGGACTTCTTCTTCTTGCCCATCGCACGACGCAGGATGTCGGCTTGACCCAGCGAGTATCCGGCGACCTTCTGCGCGATCGCCATCACCTGCTCCTGGTAGATGATGAGTCCATAGGTGGTGCCGAGGATGTCCTCGAGCGGCTCTTCGAGCTCCGGGTGGATCGGGGTGACTTCCTGCAGTCCGTTCTTGCGAAGTGCGAAGTTCGTGTGGGAGTCGGCACCCATCGGGCCCGGCCGGTAGAGCGCAATCGTCGCGGAGATGTCCTCGAAGTTGTCCGGCTTCATCAGCCGCAGCAGGGCGCGCAGTCCGCCGCCGTCGAGCTGGAACACACCGAGGGTGTCGCCACGGGACAGAAGATCGTAGGCCCCGCGATCGTCGAGATCAAGGTGCTCCAGATCAAGATCGTAATCACGGTTCGCCTTGATGTTCTCCACAGCGTCGGAGATGATCGTGAGGTTTCGCAGCCCCAGGAAGTCCATCTTGATCAGTCCGAGCCCCTCAGAGGTGGGGTAGTCGAACTGGGTGATGACCTGGCCGTCCTGGAACCGGCGCATGATCGGAATGACATCGATGATCGGATCCGAGGACATGATGACACCGGCAGCGTGGACGCCCCACTGCCGTTTCAGACCTTCGATGCCTTTAGCAGTTTCAAAGGTCTCACGTGCATCGGGGTCCGAGTCGACGAAGTCTCTGAATTCCCCCGCCTCGTTGTAGCGCTTGGATTCTGTGTTCTCGATATCGGCCAGCGGAATGTCCTTGGCCATCTCGGCCGGTGGCAGGGCCTTGGTCAGGCGCTCCCCCATCGAGAACGGCTTGCCGAGGACTCGGGCGGAGTCCTTGAGCGCCATCTTCGTCTTGATCGTGCCGTAGGTGACGATCATCGCGACACGTTCGTCGCCGTATTTTCTGGTCACATAGTCGATGACCTCGCCGCGGCGACGATCATCGAAGTCGACGTCGAAGTCGGGCATTGAGACACGGTCGGGGTTGAGGAACCGCTCGAAGAACAGTCCGTGTTTGAGCGGGTCCAGATCGGTGATGCGCATGGCGTAGGCGACCATGGAACCGGCACCTGAGCCACGTCCGGGTCCGACCCGGATGCCGTTGTCCTTCGACCAGTTGATGAAGTCGGCGACGACGAGGAAGTAGCCGGGGAAGCCCATCGAGATGATGACGTCGAGTTCGTAGTCTGCCTGTTTGCGCACATCGTCGGGAATTCCTCCCGGGTACCGATATTCGAGCCCCGTCTGGACCTCTTTGACCAACCAGGATGTCTCATCCTCTCCGGGCGGGCAGGGGAACTTCGGCATGTAGTTCGCCGAGGTGTCGAAGGAGACTTCGCATTTCTCGGCGATCTCTAGCGTGTTGTCGCAGGCTTCGGGGAATTCGGAGAACAGCGCCCGCATCTCCGCACCCGATTTGAGGTAGTAGCCGGAACCGGAGAAGGCGAAGCGCGAACCGCCCTGGTCGTAGGTGGGTTCGATGAGCTTCGACCCGGACTGAATGGCCAGCAGCGCCTCGTGCGCCTTGGCATCAGACTCATGGGTGTAGTGCAGGTCGTTGGTCGCGACCAGCGGAATGTCCATCTCCTTCGACAGACGGATCAGGTCCTTGGTCACTCGCTTTTCGATGGAGAGGCCGTGGTCCATGAGTTCGACGTAGTAGTTGTCCTTGCCGAACATCTCACGGTATTTGCCGGCCGCCGCCTTGGCCTCTTCATACTGTCCCAGCCGCAGTCGAACCTGGATCTCCCCCGAAGGGCAACCTGTGGTCGCGAGCAGCCCATCGGAATAGGTTTCCAGCAGCTCCTGGTCGATGCGCGGCCATTTGCTGAACACGGAATCGAGGGATGCGTAGGACGAAGCCTTGAACAGATTGCGCATGCCGGTGTTGTTGCGTGAGAGCAGCGTCATGTGGGTGTAGGCACCGCCGCCTGAGAGGTCATCGCGCTTCTGCGACTCGTCCGTGCGCCATTTCACCCTCGTCTTGTCACGCCGGTCCGTGCCCGGGGTGACATAGGCTTCGACTCCGATGATGGGTTTGATGCCGGCGGCGGTCGCCTGCGACCAGAAGTCGAAGGCACCGAACAGGTAGCCATGGTCTGTGGTCGCGATGGCCGACATTCCCGAGGCCTTCGTCGCGGCCATCAGGTCCGTGAGTCGGGCTGCTCCGTCCAACATGGAGTATTCGGTGTGGACGTGAAGATGGACGAAATCGTCTTTCGGCACTGGCAGCCTTCCCTCTGATATGACCTGTGTTGCGACCACCAGCTTAGACCATCCGAGACTCGCAGATCAGTCCACTGGAGACTCGCAGATCAGACCATCGGAGACTCGCCCGACGGGGCCTGCGCACCGCCTCGGTGGCCGAAACAGAAACGGTCAGCGAGGAGATGATGCGGTGTTCGGCGCACTCACCTGGCTTGTGTTCAGGGTGTGCGGATGCGATCGATCGCATACTGCAGGTCATCGGGGTATCCGCTCTCGAATTCGACCCATTCGTTCGAGTCCGGGTGATGGAATCCGAGTTTGACGGCGTGCAGCCACTGACGTTCCAGGCGCAGATCCTTGGCCAGGCCCGGATCGGCTCCGTAGGGAAGATCACCGACGCAGGGACGCTTGAGGGCCGAGAAATGGACACGAATCTGGTGGGTGCGTCCGGTTTCGAGATGAACCTCCACCAAGGAGGCCCGACGGTGCGCTTCGAGGACCTCATAGTGGGTGATCGCGTTCTTTCCTCCGCTATGGACGGCATAGAGACCGTCGTGTCGCGGGTTGCGAGCGATGGGGGCGTCGATCGTGCCGAGCACCGGATCCGGCAGTCCCTGGACGACCGCGTGATAGGTCTTCTCCACGGTGCGTTCCTTGAACGCGCGCTTGAGCACGCTGTAGGCGTACTCGCTCTTCGCGATGACCATCAGGCCCGAGGTGCCCACGTCAAGACGCTGCACGATCCCCTGCCGCTCGGGCGCACCCGAAGTGGCAATCCTGAAACCGGCGGCCGCAAGCCCGCCGACGACGGTGCGCCCCTTCCACCCCAGCGCTGGGTGTGCCGCCACGCCGACGGGTTTGTCGACGACGACGAAGGAATCCTCGTCATGGACGATCTTCATCCCCGGAACCGGATCCGGCACTACCTCCAAAGGGCGTGGAGGCTCGGGCATCATGATGTCCAGGCGTGCACCGGCTTCGACGCGGTCTGATTTTGCCACGACCTGTCCGGACAGCTGCACGCCCCCTTCTGCGCAGATGTCGGCGGCTGCTGTGCGGGAGAGCCCCAGCAGCTTCGACAGCGCCGAGTCAACCCGCTGGCCTTCTAGGCCCTCGGGTATCAGGATCGAGCGTTCAGCCATGTGTGTCCTCTCCGACCGTGCTCGGGTGCTTCGAGTCCGATCCGTCCAGTTCAATGCCTTTGAGGCTTGCCACCACAAGGGTGACTGCCGCTGCGGATATCGCAATGTCAGCGACATTGCAGATGAAAAACGATAGGTCGATGAAATCGACGACAGCTCCGCGGAGGAAGCCCGGCTGGCGGAACAGCCGATCCACGAGGTTGCCGAAAAGTCCGCCCAGCAGCAGTCCCAGTCCGATAGCCCACGCCACCGAGCCCAACTTCCTCGACAGCATGATGATGCCTGCGAACACAATGATCGCAATCAGGGGGAAGATCCAGGTCACTCCGGAGCCGAGCCCCAGCGCCGCACCAGGGTTTCGGTAGAAGTTGAAGCCCGCCAGTGTGCCGATGACTGAGATCGGCTCCTGACCTTCAAGGAATGTGACTGCGAGGAGCTTGGTGAGCTGGTCCACCGCGAGGACGAGAACGGCTATGCCGAACAACGTCCCGAGCATTCTGCGCCGCCGGGGTCTCGTCTCAGGGGCATCGTCGTTCATTTGGCTCATTCTAACTCACTGCCTGAGGGCACGAGGGCGCCGGCTCCGAAGCTATGGTCCAACTCATGAGGGCACGAACAAGGTCCGGGACCTCCATGGAGTTCCCGGACCTTGCGTGTCTGCTGTGACGAATCAGAGTTTGTGATTCGACGACGAACCGAAGGAGTTCCCGTCCAGGGTCTCCGGTGCCAGACTGGTTGAGTTCTCGAGGTCGCGAAGCTGATCGTTGAGGTAGCTCTTCAGACGCGTCCGGTACTGACGCTCGAAGTTCGACAGCTGGTCGATCGAACGCTCGAGGGTCGACTTCTGAGTTTCCAGAGTCGACAGGGTCTCGTCCCGCTTGGTCTCGGCCTTGCTGACGATGTCCTTGGCTTCGGTCTCGGCACTCTTGATGAGTTCATCGCGACGGCGTTCGCCCTCTGCCACGTGCTCGTCGTGGACGCGTTGAGCAAGAGCAATGAGTCCGTGAGCGTCGCCATCTCCGCTGCCAAAGCTCGATCCGAGGCCCAACCCGGCGGCAGTGCCTGCCGCTGCGGGTGCAGCGCCGTTGACGGCTGGAGCTGATTGGTTCGCAGGAGGGGTCTGCGAAGCGGGCGATGCTTCCCGGACTGCAGGTGCCGAAGAGTGCTCGGTCTTCTCCGGAACGGCAGGAGCGGCAGGAGTCTGGCCCTGCTTCGGCGCATCGTCGTTGTTTCGCGAAGAGGGAGCTGGCACCGCAGCAGGCATAGCCTGAGTGGCATCGATGTCTTGAGCAGGTGCAGCAGCAGATGCCCCGCCGGCGTCGAGTTCCTTGACGCGCTGTTCGGCAGTGGAGAGCTTCTGACGAAGTTCGTCGTTCTCCTGGTAGAGACGGCGGATCTCTACGACAACCTCATCGAGGAAATCGTCGACTTCATCCTGGTCGTATCCGTCGCGGAACTTCACATGCTGGAACCGCTTGTTTACTACGTCTTCAGGCGTGAGCGCCATGAGGTCACCTTTGGTCGATCTACATTCATTACGCTGCCGCCATTAAGACGGCTTCAACGTCACATTAGCGTAACACCTGCAGTTTTGTCCTGCAGAAAAGCCGTGTCGCAATTTTCATATGACGAAGTTGTAATAATCGAGCCTAGCAACACTCGGACTTGTTCAGCGAACCGGGCACCATCTCACGATTCTCACAGTGACGTGTACATCATTCGCGTAACGAAGTGGTAATACGTCGCCGTGCGTCATCCGAGCGGGTAGTTTCAGACGGTCACTCTCGAGAAGTTGAACAGCACCGACGCCAGTATCTGAATTCCGATCAGCAGCACGATGAAGCCCAGATCCAGTGAGATCTGTCCCAACCGCAAGGGTGGAATCACCTTGCGCAGCAGACGCAGCGGCGGATCGGTCAATGTGTACACGATCTCCGCCAGCACAAGGAAGAAGCCCGCGGGCTTCCACTCGCGAGAGAACACCTGAACGAGGTCGAGGACCACCCGCGCCAGGAGAACATAGACGTAAAGACTGAGTGCCGTGCCGAGGATGTAGAAGATGATGGCCACGTGTTTACTCGTGCCTTTCTTTGATGCTTAGCTGTCGATCCACAGCCTATACGTCGGAGCTGAGGATGAGATAAGAACGTCGTCAACCGGAGGACGAACAGCTCAACTCTGGTTGAAGAAGCTCGCCTGAGTATCCGGATCCGACTCGTTCTCTCCGCTGACCTCAATGTTCTCAGGGGTGAGAAGAAACACCTTGTTCGTCACGCGCTCGATGGACCCGTGGAGGCCGAAGATCAGTCCGGCTGAGAAGTCAACGAGGCGCTTCGAGTTGTTCTCGTCCATCTCGGACAGGTTCATGATCACCGGTGTTCCCTCACGGAACGCGGCACCGATCACCATAGCGTCGTTATAGCTGCGGGGATGAATGGTCTTGATGCGATTCATGGAGATTCCTGGCGCGGGAGAGTCAACTGGACGTATCGGTGTCGGATGGATCGGCGTCACTTGGGCAGGGGGCCGTTCCTCGTCCTCGACATAGTCTTCGACGGGCTCTTCGTAGGTGTCGATGACCTCACGGTCCCGACGTTCGATGGGCTCGTCCTCTTCTTCGACGAAACCCAGGTATTCCAGCGTCTTCTTGATTGCTGACATTTTTCCACTCCTCGGCCTTAGGCACTTCCTCGCCTGCCGCCAAACTATCTCAACAGACCAGCCTGGCGGGTGAGTCTCATGGGTGTGTCGGGGGGTTTTCTTCCTGGAGCCAGACCACGCCTGCGAATCGGCCGGTGCTGTGCTGCCTCCGGTAGGAGAACAGATCCTCGGATTCCCGTGTGCAGGTCCGTGAGAAATGGTCGATGCTCACGCCTGCACGGCGCAGCTGCTCCGCCACCGCCCCCGCCACGTCGATCGCCGGGGTTCCCGTCACAGACACGGAGGCGGCCACGGGTTCCACTGCGGCGACCTCGTCCCGCAGTGCGGCAGGAACTTCGTAGCAGCGTGGGCACACTGATGGTCCGATGATCGCATGGATGTCCGTGGCGCCCAGATGCTGCATACGGGTGATCGTCTCCGGCACGACGCCTGCTGCCAGTCCGGGCCGGCCGGCGTGAATCGCGCCGATGACACCAGCCTCGGTGTCCGCAAGCATGATCGGCGTGCAGTCTGCGACCATGATGGCCAGTCCGATGCCGACGCGGGTCGTGACCTGAGCGTCGGCTGTCGCAGGATCCTCGCGCAGCTGTTCCGGCGAATCGATGATGCGCACATCGGTTCCATGGACCTGGGACACGAAGCTCAGCCGCTCGCCGCTCAGCCCGAGCACCTGTGCCAGCGCAGCCCGGTTGGCGGCGACGAGCTCATCATCATCCCCGACGTGGCGGGCGAGGTTGAACGATGACAGGTCGCCTCTCGAGTAGCCGCCGTGTCTGTCGGTGAACGCAACATGTGCGTTCAGCCTTCCGGGAACGACGAATCTCGAGTGCAGCATCTTACTTCAGGAAATCCGGGATATCGAGGTCGTTGTCGAGGCTCGAGGTGCTGCGCTCATTGGGCAGGGAGGTCGGAATCTGGTGCTCGTCGCTGCGAGGCTCAGCCTCCACGTCTGGTGCCGGTTCAGCCTGTTCGACTGGCGCGGATTCGTCCTCTGCGGGGCTCGTCGCCATCGGAATCGAGGCAGGAACAGCAGCCTCGGCGGGGGCTGAGTCCTGGCCTGCGACCGTGTTGTCGAAACCGGCGGCAATCACGGTGACGCGGCATTCGTCGCCGATGTTGTCATCGATGACTGCACCGAAGATGATGTTGGCTTCGGGATGCGCGGCTTCCTGCACCAGACGGGCTGCTTCGTTGACTTCGAACAGGCCGAGGTCGGCACCGCCCTGGATGCAGAACAGCACGCCATGGGCGCCGTCGATGCTGGCTTCGAGCAGAGGTGAGGCGATGGCGGACTCGGCCGCCTGAACGGCACGGTCATCCCCGGTGGCTGCTCCGATTCCCATGAGCGCCGTGCCGGCGTCCTGCATCACGGACTTCACGTCGGCGAAGTCGAGGTTGATCAGGCCCGGAACGGAGATGAGGTCGGTGATGCCCTGGACACCCGAGCGCAGTACCTCATCAGCCGATCGGAATGCGTCGACGACGGAGACGCTGCGGTCCGAGATGGAAAGCAGTCGGTCGTTGGGGATGACGATGAGGGTGTCGACCTCTTCGCGAAGCGCGGCGATGCCGGCCTCGGCCTGCGCGGAACGACGGCGTCCCTCGAAGGTGAATGGGCGGGTGACGACGCCGATCGTCAGTGCGCCCAGCGAACGTGCGACACGGGCGACGACCGGAGCCGCACCTGTGCCTGTTCCTCCGCCTTCACCGGCGGTGACAAACACCATATCGGCGCCCTCGAGAGCGTCCCGGATGGCTTCTTCGCTGGAGTCTGCGGCCTTGCGGCCGATCTCCGGATCAGCACCAGCGCCGAGTCCGCGCGTCTGGTCGCGTCCGATCTCCAGCTTCACATCGGCGTCCGAGAGCACGAGCGCCTGGGCATCGGTGTTGATCGCGATGAACTCCACGCCGCGCAGTCCGACGTCGATCATCCTCTGAACAGCGTTGACACCGCCGCCGCCGGTACCGGCAACTTTGATATCCGCTCCGGATTGTGGGAATTCAGCCAAGTCGGTTCCTCTTTCGGCGCATCGTCCACGCATCATCTGCGTGCAAATTCGAAAAGTCTTCTTTGCCCTGAGGCTATTGTCCGGGGCAACACCACTGCAACCATTCTCGCCGGAGTGTCGGACATCGGCCAAACTTCAGACCCGGTGTGTCGGCGGCAATGCCGGTCAACTCGCCCGTTTCTCGGATTTTCAGTTGGTTACGGGAACCGAAGGGACAGAGACGTCGATATCGGTGCGGCCATCGGCGGCCAGCTGCAGTGCGGTGCGCATCTTCAGGCTTGCGCTTGTGCTGTCGCCGAAGACCACTTTCGCCTTCGCCTTTCCGGTGTCGATGACCCCTGCGAGGTTGTTCTCGTCCTTGGCGTGGATCGAGGCCAGGTCGGAGCGCAGCTGTGGTCGGAGTTCTGCCATGAAGCGGATCACTGCTGCCACGGTCTTCTGGTCTGGTGCGCCGTCGGACTCTTCGAGAACGGTCACGCTCTTGGGCGCCTTCTTGACGGTGCCCAGATTGACGGCTTCATCGTCGAAGAGCTCGAATCCGCCGGTCGTTGTGATCGCCAGAACCGGGTCCCTGTCGGTGATTTCGATGCTCAGGCTCCGTGGTCCCGAATAGTGCACCGAGGCTTCCTCTGCCCGGGGAAACTCCTTGAGGACGTTCTTCTCCACCGTGCCGGGGCTCACCCGGGGCAGCGGTGTGCCGCCCTCGGTGTCGAGCACTGATTCCGAGACCTGTTCGTGGTCGACCAGCTCGCTGCCTTTGACGCTGACCTTGTCGAGCGCCAACAGCGGCGAGAGCCAGAGCACGGCTGCGATGACGAGGACCGCCGCGACTGCCCCGATGAGCACGAGGCGCTGGCGCCAGATCTGGTTCCGACGTGCACGGATGACCCCGGTGAGGTCCGCGGTCGAGTTGTCACCGGTGCGCGGTTCGGGAAGGGGCGCCACGGTGTTCAGGCCTCCAGAGCGGTGAGCAGCTCAGGACCGAGGATCGTCACATCCCCGGCACCGAGTGTGAGCACAAGGTCTCCGGGGCGCACACGCGCAGCGACGTACGGCACCGCTTCGTTGAATGATTCGACGAAGGTCACGTTCTCGTGTGGGACGCGATCGGCGATCAGGGCACCGGTGACACCCGGAACCGGGTCCTCCCTGGCTGGGAAGACGTCCAGGACGACGACCTCGTCGGCGAGCCCGAGGGCTTCGCCGAATTCGGCCCGGAACTCCATCGTGCGCGAGTAGAGATGCGGTTGGAAGATCGCCCACACCCTGCCCTCTTCGGTGACGACACCGCGAGCTGCGCTGAGCACCGCTCGCAGCTCAGTCGGATGGTGAGCGTAGTCGTCGATGACGCGCACGCCGGCCGCGATTCCGCGTTCTTCGAAACGTCGTCGGGTGCCTCCGTAGTTTCCGAGTCCGCTGGCCGCCTTGGTCACATCGGCGCCGAGGCTGTGGGCGACGGCGATCGCCGCCGTCGCGTTGAGTGCGTTGTGGGTGCCAGGCTGCCTCAGCGCGACCGGCAATGGCTCTGCTTGTCCTGGGACATCGAGAACGAACTCGGAGACCAGACCCGATCGGAGTTCGCGGAGGCGGATATCCGCGGTTTCGGAGGTGCCGTAGAGGATGACGGAAGTCCCCTGCGCCCGTGCCTGCTCGGCGACATCGAGCGAACCTGGGTCATCGGCGCAGGCGATGACGGTGCCGCCGTCGGCACCGATGCCGGCACAGAATTCGACGAACGCCTCCCGTACCTTCTCCGGGGTCCCGTAGTAGTCGAGGTGGTCCGCTTCGACGTTGGTGAGGATGCCGATCGTGGGTTCGTAGAGCAGGAACGAGCCGTCCGATTCGTCCGCTTCTGCGACGAAGACGTCTCCGGTGCCCAGATGGGCGTTGGTGCCTGTCGTGGACAGCACTCCCCCGATGACGAACGAGGGATCGAGCCCGCAGGCCTGCAGCGCCACGGTCGTCATGGACGTCGTGGTGGTCTTGCCATGGGTCCCGGCCACCGCCACGGCTCGTTTGTCGGCCATCAGCGATGCCAGTGCACCTGAGCGGTGGAGGATCCGCAGTCCCCTGCCTTCAGCTGCGACGAGCTCGGGATTGTCTTTGCGGATGGCTGAGGAGATGACGAGGGTGTCTGCCTCGCCGAGGTTGTCCGCCGAGTGTCCGATCTCGACTCTGGCGCCCAGTGTGCGCAGCACGTCAACGACCGCTGACTCCTTCGCATCGGAGCCGGAGACGGTGACGCCGTTCATGACCATGATCCGTGCGATCCCGGACATGCCCGAACCGCCGATTCCGATGAAGTGGACGGCACCCAGCTCTGTGGCCGGGACGATTTCAGCTGTGCTCATGTTCAACCTCTCAGAGCGCGAGTGACGATGGTGGCCATGGTGGTGGCGGCATTGGTCGGATAGTGCAGCTCAAGGGCTGCCCTGCTCATGGCGTCCAAGCGAGCTTGGTCGGTCACCAGGGGCAGGATCTGTTCGGTCACGGTTGACGGGGTGAAGTCCGCGTTGTCGACGAGCAGTGAGGCGCCGGCCCTGACGCTGCCGGCGGCGTTGAGGCGCTGTTCGCCATTGCCGATGGCAAGTGGGACGTAGACCGCGGGAACCCCGACCACGGTGGCTTCGGACACGGTCGCTGCGCCAGAACGTGCCACAAGCAGGTCCGCGACCGCGTAGGCCCTGTGCATTCCATCGACGTAGTCGACGACATGGTAGTCGGGCAGCTGGGCTGCTGCTTCCCGCAGAGCGTCATCCTTGCCGGCACCGGAGATGTGCAGGACCTGCACTCCATTCTCCTGGCACATCGGTGCCGCTGCGAGGAAGGCATCGTTGATGCGCTGCGCTCCCGAGGACCCGCCGGTGACCACGAGGACGGGCTTGTCGTCGTTCAGGCCGAGGTCTTCGCGCCACGCCTGTCGCTGGACGGAGTCGCTGCGGTCGAGCGTGGAGATCTCGGTCGGCATCGGCATGCCCACGAGCTCGGAATTGCGCAGCTTCGTATCGGGGAAGGTGACTCCGACCATGCCCTGTTTCGTCAGGGCGGCGCCGAGGCGGTTCGCCATTCCGGGCTTCGCATTCGCCTCGTGGACGAGCAGAGGGATCTTCTCCTGTCTGGCTGCGATGAACGCGGGTGGGCAGACGTATCCGCCGACTCCGACGACGGCCTTCACATCTCGTTCGGCGATGATCGCCTTGACGTGGGAGATGTTGGCGGCGAAGCGTTTCGGGAATTTCAACGCGGCAGGGCTGACCGACCGCGGCATCGGAACCTTGTCGATAGTGAGGAGTTCGAAGCCGGCCTTCGGAACGATGTCGGCTTCCAGGCCGTCGGCGGTGCCGAGGGCGAAGACGTCCCAATCGGGGTGGTTCTCACGCAGCTCGCGGCCGATCGCCAACATGGGCGAAATATGGCCGGTGGTGCCTCCACCGGCGAGGAGAATGCTCGTCATCTCACTTCTTTCTCTTTCTGGCCAGTACGGCGAACGACGACCTCACACGGTCCTTGTGCACTCTGATCGCGGCGGGAGCTCCGTCCTCGGTTCTGGCAAAGGACAGAATCACCCCGACCGCCATCAGAGACGCGACGATGGAGGATCCGCCGTAGGACACGAAGGGCAGGGGCAGTCCGATGACCGGCAGAAGTCCGGTCACGACAGCGATGTTGATTGCAGCCTGGCCGATAAGCCAGGCGAAGAGACCGGCCGTGGCGATCTGGACGAATCGGGATTTCGAGCGCAGTATCACCCGCACCATCCCGCAGGCCAAGGCGACGAACATCAGTATCACGGCAAGCGAGCCGAGCAGGCCGAGCTCCTCGCCGATGATAGCGAAGATGAAGTCGTTGTGGGCTTCGGGCAGCCAGGACCACTTCTCTCGACTGGCACCGAGCCCCACTCCCAGCCAACCCCCGGAGGCCAACGAGAACAGACCGTGGTTGGACTGCCAAGCCTGGCCGGTGACGTCGGATGCGGTCTGGTCTGCGTGACCGGTGAGTGCCGCGGTGATGCGTTGGAGCCGATTCTGAGAACTGAAGACGAAGAACGCGGCGACGGCAGCCAAAGCACCGAAGAGCAGGAGGAAGTACTTCCACGGGAAGAAGCCGATGAACAGACACACCAGGGCCATGGCCATGAGCACCAGCCCCGTGCCGAGGTCATTGCCGCCGACGACGAGGCCGACAGCGATGATGATGCCCGGGACGACGGGGATCATAGCGTGGCCGAATGTCGTCATCTTTCCGTATTTGCTGGCCAGGACGGCTCCCAGCCACACGGCCAGGGCTATCTTGAGGAACTCCGAGGGTTGGAGCTGGAACCCTCCGAACTGGATCCAGTTCGCATTGCCCTTCGTTGACTTGCCGACACCGGGGAGGAAGACCGCTGCCTGCATGACAACGCCGAGCAGCAGCGTCCACCATGACAGTTTCCGCCAAGTGTGCAGCGGAAAGAACGAGGCCGCGATCATGAGGACGATGCCCAACGCGACGAACCCAGCCTGCTTATTGAAGTAGGCGAAGGATGATCCTTCTCCTCCATCGTAAGAGGTGATCGAGGACGCCGAGAGGACCATGACGAGTCCGAGAGACGTCAGTGCGAGGACGGAAACCAGAATCAGGTAATAGGTCGTCAGCGGGTAGGCAGAGACTCGGTCGAACTCACGGCGCACCGAAGACAGCATTGCCCGAGCAGCTCCTGCCCGAGGACGACTCCGAGAGTCAGTCGTCTGGGTGCTGCGCACGCTCGTTGTCTGTTTGCCGCTGCGAGCCGAACTCGTGCCGACGGTCTTCTTCGGCGTGGCCTTCTTCGCAGCAGCATTGGTCTTCTTCGGCCCTGCCCGCTTCGTGCCAGATGTGGTCTTCGGGGACGACGCTTTCGCGGTCGCGGTGGTCTTCACAGTCGCGTTGTTCGGCGACTTCGCGTTCGGCTTCGCCTTCGCTGCAGTCTTCTTTGCTCCGGCTTTCGTGTCGCTTGCGGGGCCCACGGCCGGCTCGGCCGACCTGGTCGATCGGAGACGGCGTGACTGAGAGCTCGCGGTTGTCTGCCGTCCCATGTCAGCTCCCCAGGTGAGCGTGGACAGCCTGGGCGAAGAGTTCACCCCGAGTGTTGTAGTTGAGGAATTGATCCATGCTGGCCGCCGCGGGAGCCAGCAGGACGGTATCGCCTGCACGGGCGATGTCTGCGGCTGCTTCCACCGCTGCAGCGACCACGGCTTCGCCCCGGCGTCGGGGTACGCCCGAATCCACGGCGAGAGCTGGTTCGATCCTGATCACGTCGAGATCTGGAACTGTCGCCGCGATGGCCTCCCGGAAGGCTGAGTCTTCGGCTCCGATGAGCACGAGTGCGCGGAGCCTGTGGCCGTGATCGGAGAAAAGTGAGGTGAAGTCCGCCCCTTTGGGCAGTCCCCCGGCGATCCAGACGATCGAGTCGAAGCTGCCGAGCGAAGCATTGGCTGCGTGGGTGTTCGTGGCCTTCGAATCGTCGACCCAGGTGATCCCGTTGCTCTCAGCGACGGTGACCATCCGGTGGGCTCCGAGCGAGTGGTTCTTCAGCCCCTCCGAGATAGCCTGACCCGGTACCCCGATGCTCCGTGCCAGCGCCGCGGCCGCGAGTGCGTTCGACACCTGATGCTCTGCCGGCGCACGGCCGGGAACACCAGCCGCCGCGGCGACATCGTCCAGGGAGGCGAGTTCAGCGGCCGAGGAGTAACGCTGCGGGATGAAGGCGCGATCGACCAGCATGTCCTCGACGACGCCCACCTCCCCCGGTCGTGGGATGCCCGTGGTGAAGCCGATGGCTTTGGCACCGTCGACGACATCGGCTTCTTCGACCATGTGCAGTGTGTCACCTCGTCGGCGACGTTGTAGATGCACGCGGTCTCGGCCTGGTGATAGATCTTGGCCTTATCGGCTTCATAGGCATCGGCGCTGCCGTGCCAGTCCAGATGATCGGGGGCGATGTTGAGCACAGCGGCAGCATCGGCACTCAGCGAATACTGCCAGTGGAGCTGAAAGCTCGAGAGTTCGATCGCCAGCACCTCGAGTCCGGGCTCGAGTACGGCTTCAAGAAGCGGTGCACCGATGTTGCCGCAGGCCTTGGCCTTGCGACCATCGGCCAGGAGCATTGATTCGAGCATGGTCGTGGTCGTCGTTTTGCCGTTGGTGCCGGTGATCGCCAGCCATTTGGCGTCGTTGGTGCCACGGATCCGCCATGCCAACTCGACTTCGCCGATCACGGGCACACCCGCCTCGGCGGCGGACAGGAGCAAGGGGTGGTCGGGACGCCACCCAGGCGAAGTCACGACCAGATCGAGCGGTTCCGCGGGCAGGCTCGAGACGTGCTCTTCTCCGCGCCGGATATCGACGTCGAAGACCTCGAGGATCTGAGCCTTCTCGCTGACGTCTGCCTGATCATCGCCGTCGACGACGATCACATCGGCACCGCGTTCGCCGAGATGGACAGCTGCAGGAAACCCTGTCACACCGAGACCGGTGACGAGGATCCGCAACCCGTCCAGGGACGAGCTCGGCCCCACGAGTGCGGCCGGGATCGCCTCGGCGTTCGGATAATCGGTCAGGGGATTCTCAGCCAATGCGAGACACCCATTCGGCGTAGAAGAGACAGATTCCGGCGATAACGAAGAGTGCGGCGATGATCCAGAACCGGACCACGATGGTGACCTCTGCCCATCCCTTGAGTTCGAAGTGATGTTGGAGCGGAGCCATTCGGAAGACGCGTTTTCCGGTGGTCTTGAATGACACGACCTGGATGATCACGGAGAGTGTGATGATGACGAAGAGTCCGCCGAGGACGACGAGCAGTAGCTCGGTCCGCGACATGATCGCGAGACCGGCGATTGCGCCGCCGATGGCCAGGGAGCCGGTGTCGCCCATGAAGATCTTCGCGGGTGAGGTGTTGAACCACAGGAAGCCGAAACACGCCGCTGCCATGGCGCCAGCGACCATTGCGAGGTCACGCGGATCGCGCATGTAGTAGCAGGCGCTGGTGGCGTCCGTCATCAGATTGCAGTTCTGCGTCGACTGCCATGTGCCGATGACGACATAAGCGGCGAAGACGACAACCGAAGCGCCGGCGGCCAGTCCGTCGAGGCCGTCAGTCAGGTTCACCGCATTCGATACCGCGGTGACGATGAGGTTGGCCCAGATGACGAACAGGATGAGTCCGAGCACACTGCGGATCCGAATGCCAAGTCGAGGTTGGTGTCGCGGATGAACGACACCTTCGTCGACGCCGGGGTTTCACCGAAGGAGTTCGGGACGGGACACTTCAGTGCCAGCACCGCGAAGGAGATTCCGACGAAGGCCTGGCGATGAGCTTGGGCACGGTCGCAGGCCCAGGGAGCGCTGCTTCTTGATCTTGATGAAGTCGTCGAGGAAGCCGACCACGCCGAGTCCTGCGGCCAACCAGAGGACGAGGAGTCCGGAAGCAGTGGGCACGGATCCTGTGAACAGGTGTCCGAGCAGGTAGGCCAGGACGGCCCCCGAGCACGATGATGACGGACGCCGACCCATGGTCGGTGTGCCGCGTTTCGGTGGCATGTGAGGTCGGACCGTCATCACGGACGAACTGGCCGTAGCC
>NZ_JACBOT010000011.1 GCF_021532275.1 Brevibacterium sp. UCMA 11754 | reverse complement strand
CCTCGAACTGGCCGAAAAGGTCATCGAAGCCGACGCCGTGATCGACCACAGCAGTACGCCCTCGACCAGCAGGCCGCTGAGATGCTGGCCCTGCAGGCCCCCGTCGCCGCCGACCTGCGCGCGGTCCTCGGTTCGCTGCGGATGTCCGCTTCGCTCGAGCGCATGGGCGACCTGGCTCGCCACATCGCCCAGCAGGTCCGCATCCGCTACCCGGAGTCAGCGATCCCCGATCACTTCACCGAAACCTTCACCCGCATGGCGAATCCGGAGAGAAGATCGCCGAGGCGACGGAGAACCTGCTGTCGAACCCGGGCCTGACCGCCGTGCCCACGATCAATGCGATCGACGAAGAGCTCGACGAACTGCACCTGAGCATCTTCGCCAAGCTCGCCGAGGCGCCCGCCGGGTCGCTGGCACCGCGCCACATCGCCGACGTCACCCTGCTCTCGCGCTACTACGAGCGCTTCGGCGACCACGCGGTGTCCGTGTCCCAGAAGGTCGAATACCTGCTCACCGGCAACTGGGAACCGTACCTGTCGAAGAAGTGACATACGCCTGAAGCACCGAATCAGCCCGAGGTCGACGAATGTTCGACCTCGGGCTTTTCGCTGGCGATGACTCTCCGGTGCCTCCGGTTCGTTCCGCTGATGCTGCGTGCGATGGTCTTCAGCACTCCCGTCGTGACAGCGACGCCCAGAAGCAGGAGGGCTCCGCCGACGAGCTCGGGAACGGTGGGACGGTCTCCGAGGACGAGCCAGGCCGAGAGCACACCGACCAGGGGAACCAACAGTGAGAACGGCGCCACCTGCGATGCCGGGAACCTTGCAAGCAGCGAATTCCAGATGACGTAGCCGACGAGTGAGGCACAGCCGGCGGTGTAGACGACCGAAGCCACGACTCCCCAGGTCGGGTTCGCAAGGGCGTGAGCCACCTCGGCGGGGCCGTCGACGAGTATCGAGAGCGCGAACAGCGGCACGGGGACCACGATGGCCGACCACACGGTCATCTGCACACCGTTCGTGCCCTCCTTGACTCCCCGGGCGATGACATTGCCGATCGCCCAGGACAGGGACGCGGCGAGCGCGACGAGGAAGGCGACGATCGGCACCGATGCCTGAAGGCTCAGGCCGATGACGCACAGTCCGGACAGGCCGATGAGGATGCCGATGATCTGGCGTCGACTCGGGAACTCCTTGAGCACAAGGGCCGCGACGAGCACCGTGAAGGCGGCCTGAATCTGGATGACGATCGAAGTCAGGCCCGCAGGCAGCCCGAGGAACATGGCTGTGTAGAGGAGGCCGAACTGACCGGCGGACATGAAGACGCCGATGAGGAGGATACGTCGGAAGTTCCCTCTGGGGTACTTGACGAAGAAGATCGCCGGGATCACGACGAGCGTGAAGCGGGCGGCGACGAGGAGCAGCGGTGGCCAGTCCCGCAGCCCGAAGTCGATGAAGATGAAGTTGACGCCCCAGAGAACGACGACGAGCAGGGCGAGCATGTAATGGACGGGACGCATACTTCCAGGATCCCAGCCATTGCATCAAAATTCCATTGAATATAAATGCGTGGTTTCGTTAAAATTATTTGATGATTGACACTCTCGCCCTGCGCACGCTCGTTGCTCTCGACTCGGCCGGATCCGTCACGGCGACTGCCGACGCACTCGGCTACACCTCGGCGGCCATCAGCCACCAGCTGCAGAAGCTCTCGCGCTACCTCGGCTCACCGGTCACCGAGCGCACCGGACGGGGGATCGCATTGACTCCGATGGGCCGTGAGCTCAGCCGGCGCGGCGCCGAGCTGCTCCAGGACCTCGAAAGCCTCGAGACCGACGCCGGGCAAGGTCGGGCGAACCTCGAGGTCGGATCACGGTGGGCGGGTTCTCGACAGGCATCCGCGGAGTGCTGGTGCCATCCCTGCCGCTGCTCAAGGAGACCGCGCCGGAGCTGACGATCACCAACATCGAAGAGGAGCCCGATGAGCTCATCGACATGGTCACGGTCGGTCGGATCGACGCCTCGCTGATCTTCGACTGGCGGGAAGGTCCTCCCCAGCTGCCCTCGACGCTGAATTCCGAGCTCATCACCGTCGACCGGGCCGATATCGTCATGCATCGTGACCACCATCTGGCATCACGCCATCTGGTGACCCGGCAGGATCTCCTCCGCGAGGTCTTCGTCTCGGCACCGCGCAACGGCGTATGCCATCGCTGGCTCACCGCGCTCTTCGATCCGCTCAACGCCGAACCGCGGATCGAGTACTGGGCGATGGAGTATGACACCCAGATCGAGTTCGTCCGGGCTGTCGGGGCGCTCGCGCTGGTGCCGCGGTTGGGACGGCCGCACCTGCCTGCCGACGTCACCGTCGTCGAACTCGACGATCCGAGCATCGCCCGCTGGATCTACCTCGTGTGGCGGGCCTCGATGAGCGCATCCCCGGCGATCTCCCTTCTCCTTGAGCAGATGAGGGCGGTCGCCGAGGTGGCGGCAGGTAAGTGTGAGCCTGAGCGAGAGAGACTGAGCGTGGGAGAGTCTGAGCCTCAGCGGCCCTGGTTGGCGACCTGACCGATCGCGGCCTCTGCGGCAGCAGCGTCGAGGTAGGTGCCGCCGGGCTTGACCGGGGTGAAGTCCTCGGTCAACTCGTAGTGCAGCGGGATTCCGGTGGGAATGTTGAGGCCGGTGATATCGGCGTCGGAGATTCCGTCGAGGTGCTTGACGAGGGCACGCAGCGAATTGCCGTGGGCGACGACGAGCACGGTGCGTCCGACGGTGAGTTCGGGGACGAGCCGGTCGTACCAGTAGGGCAGGAGCCGGTCGATGACGTCGGCCAGGCATTCCGTGCGAGGCAGGGAACCGCCGAGGTTGGCGTAGCGCGGATCTCCTGCCTGCGAGAATTCGGAGGCGTCGCCGAGAGCTGGCGGCGGGGTGTCGAAGGAGCGGCGCCAGGTCATGAACTGCTCCTCGCCGAACTCCTCGCGGATCTCCTTCTTGTTCTTGCCCTGCAGCGCACCGTAGTGGCGTTCGTTGAGTCGCCAGCTGCGATGGACGTCGAGCCAGGAGAGATCGGCGGCTTCGAGCGCCAGATTCGAGGTGAGGATGGCCCGCTTGAGTCGGGAGGTGTACACGACGTCGGGGATGAGGTCGGCCTCGCGCAGGAGCTCACCGGCCCGCTGGCCCTCAGCCCGCCCCTTGTCCGTCAGGGTCACGTCGACCCAACCGGTGAACAGATTCTTCTGGTTCCATTCGCTCTCGCCGTGGCGCAGCAGGATGAGGTTATGCGTCATGCCACCATTTTTGCACGACCGTGCCGACGCGCACAGAGCTGCCCACCCTCTGGTCGAGGTGCTTCCGAGATCTTTCTCACTATTCGGCACTCGATCTTGCATCCCGATATGCCCGGATAGCCTGAACTCATGTCTGACACCCCTACGCCGCCGTCGTCGAACTCACAGCCTCAGTCGTCGAACCCGCAGCCTCCGTCGTCAAGTACACAGCCGATGACCCCGCCACCGCCGGCGGGAGGGTCATCGGCTCCTCAGCCCCAGCAGCCGAACTCCGACCGCAGTTCGATCATCGCCGTGACGGCGCTGCCGGTCCTCGTCGTCATCGCAGGTGTCCTCGGGTTCCTCAGCCCTGACACGTTCACTCCTCTCGCGCCCTCGATCACCTGGGCTCTCGGATTCGTCATGTTCTTCATGGGTCTGACGCTGACGCTGCCGGACTTCGCCCGGATCGCGAAGAAGCCATGGATCGCCGCCCTCGGTGTCGTCACACAGTTCGTCGCAATGCCCCTGCTCGGTCTCCTGGTCGTCACCCTCTACAGCCTTCCGACTGAGATCGCGGTCGGCGTCATCCTCGTTGGATGTGCCCCTGGAGGAACTGCTTCGAACGTCGTCACCTACCTGGCCAAGGGCGATACCGCCCTGTCGGTGTCGATCACGACCCTGTCGACCCTCCTCGCCCCGGTGCTCACACCCCTGCTGACCCTGTGGCTGGCCGGCTCATACATGGACGTGCCGTTCTGGTCGATGTTCGTCTCGATCTGTCAGACGGTGCTCGTACCCGTCATCGTCGGGGTGATCGTCAGGCTTGTGGCCTCGAAGCTCGTCGACAAGATCTCACCGATTCTGCCCTGGTTCGCGTCCATGGCCATCGCCTACATCGTGGCGGTCGTCGTCGCGGGTTCCGCCGGCTCCATCGCGACCGCCGGAATCCTCGTGCTCCTGGCAGTCATCACGCACAACGTCCTGGGACTTGGAGTCGGCTACGGAGTGGCCGCGGCCTGCCGGTTGGACACTCCGACCAGACGAGCGATGACCTTCGAGGTCGGGCTGCAGAATTCGGGGCTCGCATCCACTCTCGCGACCACGTACTTCTCACCGCTCGCTGCTCTTCCCGGCGCTGTGTTCAGCGTCTGGCACAACGTCTCCGGTGCACTCCTGGCTTCGGTGTTCGCACGCCGCACCTACGGCAAACCGCCGCGTGAGCAGGTCGCCGGAGACAGCCGCACACAGGAGTCGGGACTGTGATCCGGCCGTCGACCCCGTCGGGCTTCTCCACTTTCGAGACGGAGACGATCGCTCTCGCGAACAGGAGATTTCTGATTCGGCGGGCACGAGACACCGATGTGCACGACCTCGTGTCACTGCTTCGCGATGACGCCCTCGGTGCCGCTCGTGAGGGTTCCGGCGCCGAGGAGGTGGCCGACTACCAGCGCGCCTTCGGTCTCATTGATTCCGATCCCAATCAGCTTCTGGTCACGATCGACGATGTCACCGACTGTGCTGAGAGCCATCACGAATGCTCCGAGAGCCATCACGAAGGTGCCGAGAACCGTAATGACGGTTCTGCGAACTACGATGAGGGTGGGCGGGCACGCCCTTCCGACACCGGATCGGCTGCCGTCGTCGGCACTCTGCAGCTGACGCTGATCCCGAGCCTGTCACGACGAGGTTCGACGCGGCTGCAGATCGAAGCGGTGAGGATCGGGCCTGATGCGCAGGGCCTCGGTCTGGGCACGGCGGTCTTCGAATGGGCCCATGCCTGCGGGCGTCGATTCGGGGCATCGCTGGCTCAGCTGACGACCGATAAGTCGCGCACGGATGCGCAGCGGTTCTATGCACGGCTCGGCTACGAGGCTAGTCACGAAGGGCTCAAACTGGACCTGAGCTGAGACTCACATCCACTTCACGCCGTCGACCTCGAACTCACGGATGCGGTGGGCGATCATCTCCGCCAGCAGGTCGGTGGGGATCTCGCGATCGTAGTAGAGCTTGATCGAACCCTTTCCGGTATCGAATCCGCTCAGCCGATCGGCGAAGGCCTCTTTGGTGCTGGGGGTGAATACGAAGTTCGCGTGCTTGGCGTAGCCGGCGAAGGCGAAGAGGATCGTGCCCACGAAATAGGCAGGGTTCCCCCACTTGAGCCCCTCCTCAGCGGTGGGCGCAGCGGCGCGGCTGAGGTCCCGGAGGTGGCTCAGGAATTCCCGCTTGTGCACATCGTCGAAGCCGGCGATGTAATCGTCGACGTTCAAGCCTGCTCCAGAAATTCGTTGTCCGCTCCGCTGAGGACGTCTTCGAAGGCGGCGAGGTTCCGCGTCGACTCCCCGCGACTGATCCTCCAGGCCCATTCCTTCTTCATTCCGGTGAGGAAGCCGATGAGCAGAAGTTCGTTGAACGAGGAGTCGGCGATCGCCAGTATCGCCCCGAGCAGCGAGTCGAGTTCCTCGAGAAGTCGGTCCCGGGGAACGCTGGCTCCCAGATACACATCGCCGAGGGTGTCGATGCCGAACGACACCGGGCCTGGTTTCATGTTCTTGATGAGCAGCCAGCGGTTGAATTCCTCGGCGTTCTCGTCCGGATGGCGAATGACGAACGCCTGCAGCTGCACCGTTCGCGCAGAGACGGTGATCGACACGGTCGTCTTCAGCTTCTTCTCTCCCGGCAGGACTACGGCGATCTGCGTGTCCTCAACGGCGTCGACTTCGACCTCGTTCTCATTCGCCCACTGCCTCACGCCGGCCAGAATCGTCTCGGTGTCGGTCGTCATCATGTGTCCTTCCGTCGGCAATCCATTGAGTTCTTCAGCAGCCGCGCCCAACCAGTCGCGGCTTCGGATTGAGTTCTTCCGCGGTCGCTGTCTCTTCCGTGTTCGACATCTCTTCCGCGGTCGTTGTCTCTTCCGTGCCCGTCATCTGCTCGGTGGTCGTCATCGTCGTCGTCGGGGCCAGATCCGGCACGTCGAGGGCGCCGAGCACACTCGCCGCCGTGGCCGACCAATCGAATCGAGTCGAGCGATCGGCGGCATGAAGTGCGAGTTCGCGTCGCAGTTCATCGTCGAGGAGCATCCGCTCGAGAGCCATGGCCCAATGCCGAGGGTTGTGATCGGCGATGAGCACGCCCGAATACCCGTGTTCGACGATGTCGGGCAGGCCGCCCACCGCCGAGGCGATGGCGGGCAGGCCCGATGCGGAGGCTTCGGCCGCGACCAGTCCGAATGATTCGCTGCGTGAGGGGACGAGAAGGATGTCCGCCGCGCGGTAGTAGGTGACGAGTTCATGCGCGGGGACGGGACGTCGCACCTCGACGCTGGGTTCGGCGGCGATCGCTGAGTTCAGTTCGCGCAGGTACGGCGAGAATCCAGTCGGAGCCTCTTGGCCTGAAACTGCGCCGAGGAGGATTCCACGCGTCCGAGACGCCAGGTGCGGGTTGTCCTCTCGCAGGCCGGAGATCGCATCGACGACGACGTCGGTCCCCTTGATGAACTGCATCCGCCCCACGTAGAGGACGACGAATTCCTCTCGCGCAAGACCCAAAACCGTTCTGGCCTCGGCTCGATCTCCTGGAGAGAACAGGTCGTGGTCGACGCCGGGCCTGGCCACCACTACGGCGTCGGCATCGGCGCCGAGTTCGTGGATGAGATCGCGACGCTCTGCCGGGGTGTTGGCCACGATCAGGTCCACCGCCGAGGCGATTCTCTCCTCTGCTTCCAACCGCTGGGGCCGTTCGTGGCTGGTCTCTGAGTCGCGGTTCTTGACCGCGCCGATCGTGTGCATGCTCACGACGATTCGAGGACGTGCACCGGACCTGGTCGCGTCCTCGGCGACCGCCGACAGTGACTCCTGGGAGCGAAGCTCCTGAGCCCGCAGTGCCGCCTCGGCGGAGATCCAATAGTGCGCCCAGATCAGATCGGCTGAGGTGAAGCCCGGTTCGTCCAGGAGGAGCAGCGCGAGTTCGTCGATGGCATCGGCAAGCTCGTCCTTGTTGGCCGCATCGATCGGCAGCTGGTGGAGTCGGACGTTCTCAACGATCTGCAGGGTGCCGGCGCGCCCGCCCAGTCCATCAATACCGCTCGGGTCGGCGGTGAAGACGTCGACGACGTGGCCAGCTGCTGCCAATGCGCGCACGGACTGATCGACGTAGACATTCATGCCACCGGCATCGCCCTGGCCCGGCTGAGCCGCGGGCGAGGTATGGAGGGAGAGAACGGATATGCGCACTGTGACAGTTTAGCCAAAGAACTCGCCGAGGATCCGGCGAACTTCGTGGCGCCCGCGCCACAGGATCGATCCCGCTGGCATGACTTCCAAGTGGGCCTCTGGAATCGCGGCCGCAATCGCCTCGGCGACCTCGACCGGATGGGCAGGGTCATCCTCGTGGGTGAGCACGAGCACTTCCCCCGGGAACCGAGCCAGAGCATTCAGCGGGTCATTGCCTGGGCTCACATTGCCCGTGCTCACATCGCCTGCGCTCGCGTCGACGGCGATCTCAAGAGCCAAGCCGAGCCCGTCGGACATATCCGTATTGACGAGATTCTCGGCCTTCGACTTCGTCCAGGCTCTGGCTGGCAGGAGCTCGGCAACCTCGGTAGGTTCGCGAGAAAGCATCAGGTCCGTGATGGACTCGACGTCTCCGGCGGCCACCAGATCACGCAGTCGCTGCAGGTAGCCGCGGTTCGCATCGGCCACCTCGGCGGAGAATCCGGTGAATGATGCCGGGAGCACGAGCGCGACCTTCTCGAGGTTCCGGGTCGCCGGATGAGTGGTGCCGAGGAGTCTGAGGAGCCCGCCGGCGGACATAGAGACGCCGAGGGCCTGCGTCGCCGAGGTGGATGTCAGGGCCCGTGCCAGCACCTCGGCGATGTGGCCGTAGTTCCAACCTGGGCCAGGTGAGGGGCGGCCGCCGTGGCCGGGCAGGTGGAGGAAATGCTTGGTGCCGGTGATGCCTGTGCCGAAGGGACGGGTGTCGCGGATTGCGCCGGCGAATCCGTGGCCGAAGAGCGTGTGGGGCTCACCGCTGCCGAAGGTGGCGATGTAGTCGGAATCTGGGCCCGGGAGATTGAGGTCGTTTGTCATCTAAGCGTGTTCGTCGCGGTCTCAGCGCCAGGGGTTCCGATTTTGTTTGCGATTGCGCGGGTCGATGGCCTTGATCTTCGGGCGGACGTCGGTGAGGTAGACGATGCCGGCGACGAGTGCGATCAGGTTGAGGAAGATGATGCGCATGCCCATGGGCGGAAGCGCGATGAGTGCGAGCGCGAGGCCGACGCCGAGGAGGAGGACCCAGAACTTCTTGCTCTGCTTGTCAACGGCGCGGTAGTTCTCGTCCTTGTAGCGGAGGCAGTCGATGAACGCCCACAGCTGGAGGCCGAAGGCGGCGACGGACAAGGCGAGAAAGACCATCTGCTGAACGCCGGCAATTATTTCCATGGCATCTACCCTAGCAATCGCAGCTCTTCCGGGCACGGGGACGGCTCGGATCCTGGGCGAATCCCCACCGTCGGATCACCCTCCGCACATGAAACCGCCTCAGCGCTGCGGCGACACAATGTTGAGGAAGTACGGCGCTCTGATCGTCACACCTTCGCACCTTGGCCGGCGTTCACAGGATCCCTGTCATTCGGATGCCTGCGCAGACACCCATGCCCAGCAGCACACAGATGAGCATCGGCACTCGCAGGATCGCGGCCAGAACTCCCACACCCACGCCGATGAGCCGTGCGGGGTCCGCGATGTCCTGGCCATCGAAGATCGCCGTCGTCGCGAAGACTGCACCGATGAGAACGACCGTCGCCCGATCCATCCACTTCGTCACCGTCGCCGTCGAGTCGCCTTCCGACTCCCCCGCCAGTTCTGCAGTGCCGTTCGTTCCTGCAGTGCTGTTCGATCTTGCGGTGCTGTTCGATCCCGCGGTATTGTTCGGTCCCGCGGCCCCGCCTGTCCCCGCCGAGGCGGTCGCGAGCTGTCGCCGTCTGCCCTTCGTTGCGATCGCCGCACCGAGCTTCACACCGGCGAAGCGCATGGCATAGGTTCCGATACTCAGCGCGGCGAGTGCGATGAGGAAACTGACCGGACTCATCGGCTTCCCTCCTGTCGATCGAGATCGTCAGTACCGCTGCGATCGCCAGCTTCATTCCGATCGTCGACCTCCTTTCGATCGTCAACGTCGCTGTGATCGTCAACGTCGCTGCGAGCGCCAACGTCGCTGCGATCCGCATAGTCGGCGCCACCTCGGCGCTTCCTGACGACCGCCCTGATCGACCAGCCGGCCGCTACGAACACGAATACCGACAGAGACGTCACGGCTCCGAGTCCGAGCGGCAGGAGCGGAGTGAGGAGGACCGAGATGAGGGTTCCGACCGCCGTGAGCGACAGTGTGGTCCTGCTCTTCAGATCGCCGCGGATGAGGCAGAAAAGGATGATCGGGAAGGCCGCATCGAGGCCGAGGAGATCGGCGTCGATGACGCTGCCGAGCCACTGGCCGAGCATGGCCCCGCTCGGCCACATCAGTGCGATTGCCGCACCCATGAGAAGGAATGCATGCCACCGCGCCCGATCGGTGCTGACCGTTCGCGATACGGCGATAGATTCGTCGTTGATCCAGTGCGCCGCGATGAGTGCGCGCCAGTCCTGCGGAAAGAACGGCCCAACGGCCACGCCGAAGGCGAAGTTCCGTGAGTTGACCAGCAGGCCCGCCAACACTGCAAGGACCGGCGCTCCGCCTGCTGCGATCACGCCGACGAAGGTGAATTCCGCAGCACCGCCGAGGGCGAACATCGCCAGCAGCAGCGTCTGCCACCACGGGAATCCGGACACCGCGGAGATGGCCCCGTAGGACAGTGCGACCGCGATGATCGTGATCGTGACGATGACGACGTCACGATAGGTCGAGCCCGGAAGGACCCGATCGATTGTGCGAAACACAGAACTCATGTTCTATATAGTGCACACTCACGAATCGTTCGTCAACAGGAACGCTATGTCGCTATAGTGAACTTATGAGTTCTCAACCACGAGATGAGGCACCCACCGGATCCAGTGAGCCGTCGGCTGGCCCGACGCCGCGTGAGCAGATCGCGATCGCAATCAGACGAGAGCGGATGCGCGCGAACCTCTCGCTGTCCGAAGTTGCCCGTCGGGCGGGGATCGGAAAATCGACCATGTCCGGGCTGGAGGCAGGCACCGGCAATCCCAGTGTCGAGACGATGTGGGCTCTGGCATCCGCGCTCGACATCCCTCTGGCCAGACTGCTCGATCCCCCGCAGCACGAAGTCGCGCTACTGCATGCCAAGGATCTGCCCAGTCTGCCGTCGAACACCGCGAACTATGCGGCGACCCTGCTCTCCGCATCGCCGGCGAATGCGCGGCGCGATGTCTATTTCATTCAGGCCGAGCCCGGTCAGCCGCGAAACTCGCAGCCGCACCCTGTCGGCACTATCGAGCATGTGATCCTGGGGCAGGGGGCGGCACGCATCGAGGTGCTCGGACAGTCCTACGAGCTTCACGTCGGCGACTACCTGACCTACCCGGGCGACCAGCCGCACGAATTCACGGCGCTCAGACCGGAGACGACTGTCGTGTTCATCGTCGAGAGCCGCTGAGGTCCGCGACTCAATCACTCCGCGGGCGGCTCATCCGTATCTCGCGTGTCTTCGCTGAGCGAGGGAAGTCGGTTCTGGGCGGCCTCGTTGGTCAGCCCGCAGGCTTCGAGGAGGTCTACCGCGACAGGACGCAGCAGCAGCACGAGGGACTCGTCGTGGATATCCCAGCTCTCCTCCGCACGGGGATCAAGACAGGAAGCTGCCTCGGCCAGCGCACCTTCTGCCAGTGCCCGATCTGTCCCTCTGCGCAGCGCGACTTCGAGCTTCTTCGACCCTTCAGACAGCGAATCCACGTAGCCGGCGATGATCGGCTTCTCCACACCGAATTCGGTGATGCCCACGACCCTGCGAGCGATGACGCGAATCGTGCGCATGGCACGATCGGCATGGGTGTGTGCACGGGACAGCCTGGTCACCTCGGCGGAATGACGCCTGCCTCTGGCATTGATCTTCGCCGCTTCCCTCGAGATCTTGAGCGAGGAACCCCAGGAATCGATGATGTCCTGCGTCTCTCGAGCCCGCGTGAGCGCCCGTTTAGCGAGTGCAACGTCGGAGTCCTGCAGCGCCCGCGCCATCATCTGCAGGACTGCACTGATCTCGTCGAGCATGCTCGCGGCAAGACCACGCGGGACCTTGCGGGCATCGCGCGGAAGGATGAGGGCGAGAAGGATTGCACACACGGACCCGGTGAGGGCATCAAGGGTGCGGGGAAACGGCAGAGAGGTGGCGGTGGCAGGAACCACGACGACGTAGACGGATTGGACGGCGATCTGAGTGATGAAGATGCCACCGGAATTCAGCATAGTGCCGATGAAGAGGCCGATGGCCAGCGTCAGTGTGAGCTGCCAGATCCCTGTGCCGTAGACGTTGACGAGGAGCTCGCCCACGAGCACGCCGAAGGTCGCACCGAAACCGATCTCCATGGCTCGGCGCAGTCGACGATCGGCGACCGGCCCGATGCCGACGGCAGAGGCGACGGCCGCGAGGAACGGATATGGGTGGCCGAGGACGTAGACGCAGAAGGCATAGGCCGCGGTGGCGGCGATCGGGATCTGGATCAGCTGCCCGGCGTTGGCCTGCACACGCCTGAGACCCATCCGAGATCGATGCACCAGAGTGTTGAAGGCGCGCTGGGGCAGTTCTCTGACCTCGGACTTCGCCATCAGACTCCCTTCGTGCTCGCCTTCGCTGTACCCAGCGTACCGGAATTGTGACATGCTAAAGTCTGTGCGCCGAGGAGGCTATGAATGACAACCAACCTGACCCGAGATGAAGCGCAGAGCCGCACTCAAGTGCTCGATGTCTCGACTTACACCGTCGATATCGATGTCAGCAATGCCGAGACCGGAGCTCCGACGTACCTCTCCCGTACCGTCGTCGAGTTCACCGCCCGAACCGAGTGCCGCACATTCATCGACCTGATCGCGGACTCGGTCACATTCGCCGAGATCAATGATGAGACCCTCGACCCCGCCGAGGTGTTCGACGGCGCACGAGTGGGACTGCCCATCCGCACGGGAAAGAACACCCTGACGATCGAGGCGCAGGCCTACTACTCCACCTCGGGAGAAGGACTGCACCGCTTCACCGACCCTGCCGACGGCAAGGTCTATCTCTACACTCAATACGAACCGACCGATGCCCGCCGTGTGTTCGCGAACTTCGACCAGCCGGATCTTAAGGCAGAGTTCATCTTCAACGTCACGGCCCCCGAGCACTTCCAGGTTCTGTCGAACCGCCCCGAGACGAGTCGCGGACCGAGCCAGGAGACGAGCCAGGGGCCAGTCGATATGGACTCCCCCGCGATCACTCATCATTTCGCTCCGACCCTGCGACAGCCGAGCTACATCACGTGCATCACCGCAGGCCCCTACGAGGGCGCAACCGACCACTGGACGGATCCCTCGACCGGTGAGGTCGTGCAGTTGGGCGCATGGACGCGCGCCAGCCTCGTCGACCACCTCGACGCCTCCGATATCTTCTCAATCACGAAGGCCGGGCTGGACTTCTTCAGCTCAGAATTCGATTATCCGTACCCGTGGGGCAAATACGATCAGATCTTCGTTCCCGAGTACAACCTCGGCGCCATGGAGAATCCGGGCCTGGTCACGTTTACCGACAGCCTGATCTTCCGGGACAAGGTCACCGACGCGAACTACGAGTCGCGGGCGAACGTGATCCTGCACGAGATGGCGCACATGTGGTTCGGCGACCTGGTGACCATGAAGTGGTGGGACGACCTGTGGCTCAAGGAGTCGTTCGCCGACTACATGGGTGGGCTGGCGCTGGCCGAGGCGACCCGTTTCACCGACGGCTGGGTGACCTTCGCACTGCGTCGCAAAGCGTGGGCGTACACGCAGGACCTATATCCGACCACGCACCCGATCGTCGCCGACATCCCCGACGTCGAGGCCGCGAAACTCAACTTCGACGGCATCACCTACGCCAAGGGTGCGTCCGTGCTCAAGCAGCTCGTGGCCTTCGTCGGCCGGGAGGCGTTCTTCGCCGGCTCGCGCCTGTACTTCAAGCGCTTCGACTACCGCAATACCGAGCTCGCCGACTTCCTCGAATGCCTCGCCGAGGCGGCCCCGGACCGGGACATCGCCAGCTGGGCCGGTGCCTGGTTGGGCACCTCCGGAGTCTCCGAACTGTCGTTGGAACTGACGACGTCCAACGATGCCTCATCGTCTGCGCGGGGTTCAGGACGAGCAAGCATCACCAGCGCGAAGATCACTCAGGCCGATTCGGCTCGCGGTGCCGAGCTGCTGCGTCCGCACACACTCGAGATCGCCACGTTGGGACGAAAGGGACGCAAGCTGGTCCCGATCGATTCCTTCTCCTTCGACTTCTCCACCCAGTCAGCTGAGGTGGAGCAGCTCGCTGGACGCACCCTCGGCGATATCACGCTGGTGAACTACTCCGATCACGACTATGCGCGCGTGCGCTTGGATCCGGCGTCGACAGATGCCGCGATCAGGTCGGTGTCCCGGATCGCAGATCCGCTTTCACGGGCATTGGTGTGGTCAGCCTTGGAAAATGCTGTTCGCGATGGCCTCCTTCCCGTACAGCGATATCTCACGGCTTATGCGCGCAGCCTGGGCAAGGAGAGCCATGCCGGCATCATGGCCGGGCTGAGCCAGACGGCGCTGACCTGCCTGGACCAGTGGGTCTCGGCGAGGAATTTCGAGACCGCAATCACCGGGCTGTTGGGCGCTGCCCTTGACGCATTGGCTACGGCCAGGTCAGGCTCGGACGCTCAGCTTCATCTGGCGAACCTGGTTCTTGCTCTCACCTCGCGCACTGCGCGTTGCTTTGGGGCAAGTGCCGCGATCGCGATGGGCCGCAGCTTCGCGTCGCAGATCCTCGCAGTTCCCGTCGGCGAAGAAATCGACCATCTGACCTCGAGTGCACCGCCTGAGCCTGTTGGGTCTGGGACTTCTGGGTCTGGGACTTCCGAGACTGGGGCTTCCGGGGCTGGATCTGATGCTCCGGACCACGCTGCGGCGAATCTGCCGTTCAAGGGACTGCTCAATGATCATGCTCTGCGGTGGAATGCTCTGACCGCGCTCGTGTGCCTGGGCTGGGCCGACCAGACCGACATCGCGCGAGAGAACCAGTCAGATCCCAGTTCATCGGGCCGCCTCCATGCCGAGACTGCGAGTGCGGCCATGCCGTTGCCGATCGTGAAGATCCGCGCTTGGGAGGTCATCAACGAGGCGGCGGCGCTGAGCAATGATGTGCTCACGGCCATCATCTCCGGTTTCGTGGCCCCCACGTCGATGCCGCTCATCGAAAACTATGTCGATGAGTACTTCTCTCGGCTTGCTGGCTTCTGGGCCGACAATTCGATCGAGATCGCCAGGCGCCTGGTCCTCGGGCTCTACCCTCGTTGGTCGGTTGACGAAGAGACAGCGGTCGAGAAGACCGATGCCTGGTTGGCCGCGCACAGCGATGCTCCGGCGGCGCTGCGTCGGCTGCTCATCGAACGCCGCGATGATCTGGCCCGGGCGATCTATCTCAAGTCGACCCAGAACTCACGCCACTGACCTGTCCCCTCAAGTGTGCCCGTCTGTCTCTTCGGCGGGCCATGCGTCGAATCAGTGGGCCTGACAAGCCAGCTCAGTTGCCCAGACCTGGCTGCTCAGCGGGCCTGACCGGGCTGCTCAGTAGCACACACCGGGCGACTCAGCAGGCCAGACCGGGTGACTCAGCTGGCCAGACCGGGCGGCTGTTGCCGCTCAACTGGCGCCAGGGCCGCTGACTCTGCCGCAGCGATCGGGCAGGTGCATGACGAGACAGAGCGAAGGCCGATTCCCCGTTTCATGTGGGGCCTCGGCCTTCGCTCTGTCTAGCGACGTCAGCGCTTGCGACGTCAGCGCTTGCGACGTCAGCGCTTGCGACGTCAACGATTGCGACATCGGTGTCGGCCGGAATCAGCCAACCGCTCGATGTCGCGCTCAGATGATTCGGCGAGCTCCGGAGAACTCATTGCCGGTGTCCCACGACTTCCAGTCGGTGACATAGACGTCTTTGGACGCGTTGGGCGAATGGATCATCTTGCCGTCACCAACGTACATTCCAACGTGATGGACGGTTCCGGAGCTGGTCGAGAAGAACAGCAGGTCGCCGGCCTTGAGGTCACCTTCGGAGACCTTCTTGCCGGCCGTGGCCTGCTCTCCCGAGTCACGGGGAATGTCGATGCCATGGGCCCGGTAGATGCTGTAGGTGAAGCCCGAGCAGTCGAACCCGTAGGGCGAGACTCCCGCCCACAGGTAACGCAATCCGTCGAACTGCTTCGCAGTCTTGACGAGGTCAGAGCCGCTGGGCTTCGCTGGCTTGCCACCGGTGTCATAGACGGCGACGTCGTCGAAGTCGATCCACGCAGCACCGCCACCGGGGAGCGCCACGCGCACGTCATCGACGTCTTGGGCGATGAGCGGAAGATCGACGTTGAAGCTGACACCCGCGCCGGTGTCCTTGGTGAACTCGATACCTTCGAGTTCACTCTTCTTCTTCGTCACGACCGCGCGGGGCTGGTCGTCCTTGAGCTGTCCGAATCGGTCGTTCTCGACAAGCTGCTTCTTCGGCACCCAGCCCGGGTAGCCCTTCTTGTTCTTGGACGTCGATTGGTCCTTGACCGCGACCTTGGCCCAGTCGCCCTTGGTTTTGAGGACAGTGACTTCGGAACCGTATGCCGCTTGGGTCTCGACCTTTCCGGTCAGATCACGTCGCACATCGGTCTTCTTAAGATTCTTGTTCCATTTGTCGAGGTCGACAGGATGGCCAAGGGCAGGTTTGTCGACCTTCCGGGGGGCTTTCGAATCGGTCCACAGGGTAGCGACAGTGACATCGACGTAGGCCGTTTCGCCCTTTTCGATCTTCCCGTCGGTGATCCGCTCAAGCTCCTGGCCCGGGACGACTGCAGCTTCCAAATCGGTTGCAGATTCTTCATCGGTCGACATCAGGTTGCTCGACAGCGCAGGAGCTCCTGCGCCGAATACCAGTCCGAGCCCAAGTGCCGCCGAAACAGCAATTTTGGTACGCATCATTTCTCTTTCGGTCTGCGGGTGTCACTCCCGCGTGGGGGAAGTCTCCGAAGGTCATTCGGTATGCGTGCTCCGCCACCCATGGCATCGACCGGTGTCGAAATCTGTGGTCGACATCGATCGAACCCATGCGCATCGAAGCGCCGCACAGTGCCAATATTACAGCCCGCTCGAAAGCAGACGACAACATCGACACTGTGGCAGGATATCGCGATGCCACGTTGAAAAGAAGTGCCCTTGTCCCAATCGATACAGAGATGAGACTTCGGACGAGCATTGCAGCTGAAGGCGGCTTCCCAATTTCGAGGCGCCGCCTTCAGGTCAAGATCGAGTGTTCAGGCCGGGCCGATGCTGTCAGCTCAGACCTGGTGCCTTCAGTTGAGGAACTCGGCGGCCAGCAGCTCGAGAGATTGGATTCGGGCAGCATCCTCTCGAAGGCCCTCTCCTTCCATCGCTCCTGCGACGGGCTGGATCATGATCTCGTCAACCTCGAAACGACTGGCGAGCTCTTCGAGCTGGGCCTTGGCGGATTTGGCGTCGCCGATGATCCAGTTCTCAGACATCTCTTCACCGACCATACGTTCCTGGTCGGTCCTGACTGATCGCACGTCATCGCCGGCCAAGCGCAAAGGTTCCATCCGACCACCGGTCCGCAGGCGAGACATCTGCAACAGGAAAGGCTCGGAGCGCAGCTGCGCTTCTTCCTCGGTCGGCGAGACCACAGCATTGACCGTGACGAAGGTCTGTGGCTTGTCACCGTAAGCACCCGGGGTGAAGTTGTCACGATAGATCTTCATGCCGGTCGTGGCGCCCGCCGCGAAGTGGTTTGCGAACACATAGGGCATGCCGAGCTGGGCAGCGAGTCGGGCGGAGTAGCCGGATGAGCCGAGCAGCCACGGCAATGGCTGTGTTCCAGGCACGGCGGCAGGAGTCGCATGCAGGACGTGCTCACGGCCACCATGGAGCGGAACGCGCAGTCCTTCGGGCTTCATCAGGCTCAACGTGTCGATGACGTGCTGCGGGAATTGTTCGACGGGATCGACGGTTCGCCCCTCCCTGTCGACCATTCGACCTTCGCCGAGGTGCCCCCTCATAGCCGCAGAGGTGATCGGATCGGTGCCGGGTGCCCGTCCGATCCCCAGGTCGATGCGGTCACCGTAGACCGCCGAGAGGAGGGAGAAGAGTTCCGCTACTGCCAGCGGAGCGTGGTTGGGCAGCATCACGCCGCCGGATCCGAGGCGAATGCGCTCGGTTCCCTGGCCGAGGTACATGAGTTCGGCGCCGGGCATCGTTGACGCGATCGACGGCATGTTGTGGTGTTCGGCAAACCAGTAGCGGGTGTATCCCAGTTTGTCCGCAGACTGAATCAGTTCGTGGGAGGCAGCGAATGAATCTGAGGTGCTCTGTCCGACACGGACCGGCACAAGGTCAAGAATAGAAAGCTCCATAACCATGGCAACAGCTGTCTCAACAGCTTCATTCCTCATTCCCCACGTGACCTGGGACGGCACCGCTTGACCTTGCTCACGTCCTGGTCACCGCACCCCTGGCGTGTCTGGCAGAGACATACATCAGACAGAAACAGACATCAGACCGAGGCAGACATCAGGCGACGCACACCTCTCCCCTGCCCCGCTCAGCGAGCACTAGTCGAAGAGAGTATCGGTGATCTCTTTTGCAATGAATCGTGCGTGCAAGATCGGACGTCTGGCGGGATCGATCGTCGCAGGCGGCACCCATGCCGGGCGCCCATCCTTGAGCATCACGGTGTGCCAATCCGAATCGTCGATCAGGTGGTGATGGGATCCACATGCCAATGTCAGATTGTTGACATCGGTCCTGCCTTCGTTTGCCCACGGAACTATGTGATGCGCATCGCACCATCCGGGCGGGGTGTCACAACCGGGGAATGTGCAGCCTTGGTCTCTGCTGGACAGTATCGCCAATTGCTTCGAGGTGGCGAACCGTCTCTCAGTGGCAAGCTCCATGCTCTTCGTCTTCTCTCCCATGAGGTGGAAGAACACCGAACCGTTCAGTCCTTCATAGGAGGCTGTCTGCATCGGAAATGATGCCTCTGCGTCGGTGACAGCACGACCAGACTGCTTCGCAAGGTCCTCAGCTTTCGCTGTGACCACGAGTGCGAAGGGCGCACCCGCCATCACTCGATTCATTTCGATCCGGCCGATCATTGTGGCGAACCGTTCATAGATCTTGTTCTTCACGCTCGGTTGGCGACCGGCCATCGCCACAGTGGAGCCGTCTTGCCTCACGCCGTATCCGGGCGGAACATCACGGCCATCAGTGGGGCGTTCATCCTTCGCCTCGCGCTGCCAGTCACCGATTTGATGGTCGAAGCCGAGTTCCAGCGAGGGGTCAACTGCGTCTGAGCGATCGCCTCGCAGAACCTGGCTGAACACGTCGACCACCTCTTGGTCCGCCGCCGAGATACTTCCCGCGGAAATCGAGCCTGAGTCTGTGGCCGATTCTTGCTGCTGGTCAGAACCTGAAGTCTCTCTGTCGTCTGCTTTGATCCTCGAGGTGAGGTGTCCGCTCATGATGCCGCCCGTTACGGGATCCAGGACTCCCTTAAGCGCCCAGGTTCCGTCTTTTCGCTGACGCAGGCTGACTGAGAGCTCATCACGCCTTGGGGCCTCACTTGGAAGCTCGCCATCCGGGTCGAGCCAAGCGAGGATCTCATTGAATAGCTGCTGGATGTCCTTCACGCGCACCTTCGGAGCCTTTTCAACCAGGATCTTCTCCGCTTCGAGCTGATCCTCCGGACTCACTCGAAGTGGCAGGTCTTTCAGGCAGCCGATGATTGTGCTCGCCTGTGTTGATGAGAGCGATCCGCGCTGTAGGGCCTGGGACACCACAGGGAACTTCGGCCCGATCGACTGGCCACTGAAATTGACCTGATTGCCCAGCTTCTCAGCCAGTTCAGATCGACGGTAGGCCTCTCTTTCGGAGAGGTTGAGGCGGTTCTGGACCAGCGCCTTCGTCGACTTCGCCCCATAGTCTCGAGGGGTTCCCACCCGTTCGAAGACGGAGAGAGTCACGACTGAGAGTGATTCGACCAGCCGATTGACTGTCTCCAGCCCATCCAACACCGTAATCGCGTCGTCGGGACCCATCGGACGATTGAACGATTCGAGGTCACCGACGAGGGATCGAAGTCCCTGAATGCTGTTCGCAACTTCCGGAGCGATACGCTCCAAACTCATCCACGCGTGCTCGTCAAGAAGAGGATGCTCCGAAGCGGAGGCACCATCTGAATCGGAGCCGCCAACCGGAGCAGAGTCGGAGGCGCAACCTCGAACCGACTCAGAGTCGGTCTCGCTTGTGAGTCTTGAACGGTTCGGTGATTCTCCGCCATTCGATTCATCCGCAGACTGCTGACCCAGGAAGGCTGCCCAGTCGTCGTCTTCACCATTTTCTGAGGTGTCCTCGCTGGCACTGCGCCCGGCCTCAGCTTCCTCGGACTTCCTTTGCATCCACTCTTCTTTTTCAGCGTCGATCTCTGCTGCACGACGCTTGAGTTCGGCCTGCGCATCCGGATCATCAACGCTCGTCCAGGGATTGCGGCCACTCCAACGGGCTCGTCGCTCAGCGTCTGTGAACTCATCGGCTCGTGTGGGATCGATCGCCTCACGAAGCTCGTAAGATTCTGTCCGTTCGGAGGATTCCGCAGATTCTGTCGATTCGGCGCGTTCCGCAGGCTCGGCAGGATGGTCCGCGTCGGCGAATTCGAAATCGCTCGGGGGCGGCGTCGCTACTTCATCGAAGCGATCCGCCAATGGGTGACCATCAAGGTCGAAGCCGGCGTCCCGCAGAAGCTCTCGATAGGTGGGAGAGCCCTCGCCCACCTCGTCCGCCCCACCAGGCACAGCGGAAGAGACTGGTTCGTCATGCCTGTTCTTCTTCTGGCGCTTGCGGTCGGGGGTGAGAGTCATGGCCTCGGAATCCGTTCGTCAACTGCTGTGTTGTCCGCTTGACTCCAATTTTACTCTCACCACAGACACTTTGTCTATAGTTTTGTTCTATTCCTTTAGGATCTGCGTTCACACATTCGACGCTATCTTATACTTTGACCTCTTCAAATCCGAGATCGGAGCAGATGAGGCCGTTGATCGACCGGCACTCCCGGGCGCAGGCCGACCCTGAAGCAACCTCGGCGAGGCTATTTTCTGAGGTGGACGCGTTGTCCCTCCGGTCCGAAAAGGCTCAGATACTCGAGGCCGGACCCCTCCGCGCTTCCGAACCAGTGCGGGTTGCGGGTGTCGAATTCAGCGGCTTCCCCTGCGTCCAGAGTCATCGATCTGTCACCCAGGATCAGACTGAGCCTGCCCCTGATCACGTAGACCCATTCGAATCCGGGGTGTGTTTTCAGCGCGCCGAGCTTCGGCGTCTGCTTGCCGTCGACGATGTGCTTGAACGCTTGGACGCCGATGGCACCTTGACTCAGCGGAAGGACGGTCTGACCATTGATCTTCTGTGGCGTGATGTGAATTCGCGGGTCTCCGATCGTCGGCGTTCCGACGAGCTCATCGAGTGGCAGCCCGTAGATGCTCGCCAAAAAGAAGGAGAAGCTCCAGGCTGGGCTTTCGCTTTCCAGACTCCAGCCGCGACAAGGTGCTCAGTGACATCCCGACCAGATCGGCCACCTCTTCGAGGGCGTGCCCCTGCTCCCGACGCAGATTTCGCAATCGGGCGCCGACACCGGCGAGTGACTGCTGAATAGCCTCCTGCGGGCTTGACCCCCTCAGATTTCGCACCGAGCCGACGAGTGCCCAGCGGCCCCGCCCCATCGCTCGACCATCTGCCTGTGCTTGATTCCTGCGGAGCACCATCAACCATGGGTCACATACTGCCAGAATTTGCCAGTTCCGCAAACATACTTGCGTTTCGGTGGCTAGAAGGGTGAAACTGCAGAAGTACCGCTTCCTCACCACCCCATGAGCCAAGGAATGCCATGTCAGAATCAGACCCCACACCGCAGAGTCAGCCACACTCCTCCCCGCAGAGCCAGCCGCATCCCACTCCGCAGAGTCAGCCACCCACCTCCCAGCGGAGTCAGCCAAACCAGCACAGCCAGCAGAAGCTCATCGCCGAGGTGGCCGTCATCGGCGGAGGCGCAGGTGGTCTGGCCGCATCGATCGCTTTGGCTCGCTCGCTTCGCAGCGTCATCGTCATCGACGCCGGTTCCCCGCGCAACGCGGCGAGCGCTCACGCTCACAACGTCCTCGGCCATGAGGGCGTCAATCCGCTCGACCTCCTAGCCAAGGGACGTCAGGAGGCCGAAGCATATGGAGTCCAGTTCATCGACGCCACAGTCCTCGGCGCCAATAGTAGGACGCAGGCACCAGAGACACCTGGCTTCGATCTCGAGACATCGGTGGGAATCTCCATCGAGGCGAAGCGAATCGTCATCGCGACCGGGCTCACCGACGTGCTCCCCGACATCCCGGGGCTGGCCGACGGGTGGGGCGACACCGTCCTTCACTGCCCCTACTGCCACGGTTACGAGGTGCGCGGGCAGAACATCGGCATCATCGGCACTACCGCCATGTCATACCACCAGGCGATGATGTTCTCCCAGCTCAGCGACCGCGTCACCTTCCTGCGACACAATGCTCCGGCACCGGATGAGGCGCAGAGGAGAATGCTCGGCTCGCTTGGCATCGCCTTCGTCGACGCGGCAGTCGAAACGGTGGAACGCACCGAGGCCGGAACCGTCGTCACGCTGCGCGACAACGACAACGACAGCGAGGCCACCCGGTCAGACGCCGATTCAAGCCCCTCGGACATGACTTTCGACGCTCTGGCCGTCGGGCCCTACTTCCGGGCGAACGGCCAGATCTTCGAGCAGCTCGGCGGCACCGTCGTCGACCACCCGACCGGCATGGGCTCGTCCATACCCGCCGAGGCGAACGGCGCCACAGATGTACCCGGAGTCTGGGTGGTGGGAAACAGCGCGGACATCTCGGCCATGGTGGTGGCGAGCGCGGCCAGCGGTGTCCTGGTCGGTGCGCAGGTCAACGCCGAACTCATCATGAGCTCAGTGTCGTAGCAATCGCCCAGGCCCGATTTCAGCTGCCGAGCACCGTCACCGCCGAGGTGTCCCGGCCGTCGAGGTACCGAGCCACCGAGGTGCCGACCCCGCCGAGTTATCCAGCCACCGAGATACCTGGCCGCCGAGTTACCCGACCATCGAGTTACCCGACCGCCGAGTCACCCGCCGGCGTGGGACGCCCCACTACGGCGGACTCAGCTCAGTGACTGGCCTTCACACAGAGGACGGGGCAGACGGCTTCGAGTATGACCCGTTGGATCGTCGACCCCAGGAGGAACTTCCCAACCGGGGTCCGCTTCCGGGTGCCGAGCACGATCAGCTGAGCCCCCACCTCGGCGGCGGCATCGAGAATCTGCTCGGCAGGGTCGTACTCGCTGCCACGCGTCAGCACCTGCGCCTGCACACCGGAGCGCGACAGATAGTCCTGGACCGACTTGATCTCCCCCTCGCCGAGGCGGTAGGAATCTCTGCGATCGGATGATCGGGAAGCGTTGACGACGACCAGATCCCGGTTGTCCTTCTTCGCCTCTTCGATCCCCTTGTCGAGGGCCGCGTGGCCCGCTGGATTGTTGACATAGCCCACGACGATGGTCATTTCTCACCTTCACTTGTTGAGACTGATTGAAACCTAGTGCGTCCCGCGATCATGTGAGTTCCTCGGGATTGCGGAACTTGGTGCTCGCACCTTTGACCGAACGATTCCACAGCCACGTGATTGCCCAGAGGACGACGCCGATTCCAATCAGCGCCACCGCAATCTGATATTGGATGAGTTCGTCGAGGCGAGCCCACGGTCCCACGAGGAATGCGCAGGTGAACAGTCCGATCCAGGGCAGATAGGTCGGCGCTCTGAAGTGCTCGTGCTCGACCGGCTTCTTCCGCAGGATCAGCACAGCGACGTTGACGACGGCGAACACGGCGAGCAGCAGCAGCGAGGTCGTACCGCCCAGGGACGCGGTCACCGTCTCCGGCAGCAAGGTGGTCACGGCGATGATGAGGGCGAAGGCGATGAGAGTCGTGAAGAGGATCGACACCCAGGGCGAACGACGGCCGCGCAGCACCTTCGCGAATACGGGCGGAAGCACGTTCTGCTTCGACATTCCGTACAGCAGACGGCTGGCCATGAGCATGTTGATGAGTGCGGAGTTCGCGACTGCGAACATCGTCATGAACGGGAAGATCAGATCAATAGGAAGCCCTGGAGCACCGGCCCTGACGACTTCCAGCAGCGGCGTCTCACTCTCGGAGAGTTTGCCGATCGGCACCGCGGCCACTGCCACCAGCGAGACGAGCACATAGATCACGCCGGTGATCGACAGACCCGTGAGCATGATCTTCGGGAACACTCTCGGATCCTTGGTCTCCTCGACCATGTTCACCGAATCCTCGAAGCCGACCATCGAGAAGAAGGCCAAGGAGGTCGCACCGGTGATCGCGAGGAACACGCCCTTGTCGTCCGCGGTTTCGAAGATCAGCACACGCGAGAAGTCGGCGCTTCCGGATCCCAGTGCGAAGAAGCCGACCAGGATGACGAGCAGCAGGCCGCTGAGTTCGATCATCGTCAGCACGACGTTGAACCAGACGCTCTCGCCCACACCGCGCAGATTGATCGCGGCGATGACGGCCAGGAAGCCGAGCGCGATCCACATGACTCCAGTCCCGGATACGTCCCATCCGAAGCCGGCCACCATATTGGCCGCGAAGACATTCGAGGCTGTCGACGCTGAGGTGATGCCGGAGCTGAGGACGGCAAAGGCGACGAGGAACGTCACGAAGTGGATCCCGAACGCCTTGTGCGTGTACAGCGCTGCACCGGCTGCGGTCGGGTACTTGGTGACGAGCTCCATATAGGAGAACGCCGTGACAAGTGCGACTGCGAACGCCAGGATGACCGGGGCCCAACCGGCACCGCCGACCTGCCCTGCTACCTTGCCCGTCAGAGCATAGACACCTGTGCCCAGGATGTCTCCGACGATGAAGAGGAGCAGAAGTTTGGGGCCCATGACCCGCTTGAGCGTTTCCGGTTGCTGTTCGGCCCCCGACCCCGCCTTGGTGGTGTTCTCGCTGTGACTCACGATGGTTCCTCCGTGTTCGCCTGTGATCGCAGCCTTACGATCACTGGTGTTTGCTGCGGACCACGTCGAGGAAAGCTGTCAGAAGCGCCTTCGCCTCCCGTTGACTGTCCTCACCGCGTTCCTCTGCTTGTTCCAACAGGGTCTCTTTATTAAAGCCCAATTCTTGCAGTTTGTCCGCGTCCCAGTTGCGTATGTTCTGCCCTGAAGACTCGGGATGGAACTGCGTGCCCCATGCGTTGCCGATTCTAAACGCTTGGAACCGGCAGGCGGTACTGGTTGCCAACAGTGTTGCCTCTGGCGGAAGGTCGACAATCCGATCGACATGACTTTCGACGAAGGCCGCGCGATTGCCGAACGCGGAGAACACCGGATCCTGCGCCGCGTCTGCGGTCATATCGATCCAGGTGTACCCCTTCTCCGGCGCACCAGTCTGCGCCCGCACATCCCCACCGATGACGTGAGCGATGAGCTGTCCGCCGAGGCAGATGCCGAACTGCGGCAGATCCGTCTCCAGGGCATGTCGTGACAGCCGCGCCTCGGCCTCCAGCCAGGGCGCCCTATCGGTCTCATCGGGCATGTATCCCCCGCCGAGCATGATCAGCCCGTCGTAGCCGCTCAGAGCGTTCGGTTCCGGCAGTTGCGAGACGCCGCCGATGCGCAGGTCGAACTCGATGTTCTCGCTGATCATCCACTGTGTGAGCAGTCCCGGCTGGGATTCGATGTGGTTGACGATGACGAGGAGTCGAGTCATGACGACTGTCCCGCCGAGGTCCCCAGGAAGCGGGTATAGGCGTCCTCGTGTGCTTCGAGGACCCGCATCGCATTGTCGAAGCCGAGCTTGCGCAGATCGGAGTCCGACCAGCCACGTGAACTCAGTTCCGAGAACAGTGCCGGGTACTGCCCGGCGTCGCCGAGTCCGGTCGGCAGCTCATCGACACCGCAGATGTCGCCGCCGAGGCCGATATGGTCGATTCCGATCCGTTCGCGCACGTAATCGCAGTGATCAGCGACATCGGCCACGGTCACCTCGGGGGCGGTGCCGTTCTCCCCGGCATCTGCCCATTCGCGGCGCGCGTTCGAGACGAAGGAGGGCACGAAGGTCATCATCGCCACTCCCCCGTTGCCGGGCACCCGGTCGAGGACGTCGTCGGGAATGTTGCGCGGATGCGGGTTGAGCCCGAACGCACATGAGTGGCTGAAGATCACCGGCAGGGTCGAGATGTCTAGGGACTGGTGCATCACGCTGGGCGCGACGTGGGAAAGGTCGACGATCATGCCGATCCGGTTCATCTCTGCCACAACCTCACGGCCAAAGGCGCTTAAGCCCCTGTGCTGCGGTTCATCCGTGGCCGAATCCGCCCAGGAGTGAGTCGTCGACCAGGTCAGGGTCATGTACCGGGATCCGGCGCGCGCATAGGAACGAAGCACGGCCAGGGATTCATCGATCTGCTGTCCGCCTTCGACGCCCATCAGCGAGGCCACCTTTCCGGCTTCCCGGGCGGCGACCACCTCGGCGGCGGTGCGGGTGAACTGGAGTCGTTCCGGGTAGCTCGTGACGACGCGCTGCACTGCGTCGATCTGTTCCCACGTCGCCTTGATCGCGTCCGCGCCGGTGATCGAGGAATGGACGTAGACCGACCAGTACTGCGCGGCAACGCTGCCCGCGCGCAGCTGGTCCATCGTGGTGAAGGGCGAGACACTGGGGTCGTTGAGCCCCTCAACGCTGTAGTCGCGCTCCTCCCGCAGGTACCAGGCGAGGTCGTTGTGCCCGTCGAAGACGTCGATTGTCATGAGTGCGCTCCTTCAGTTCGGATGATCGTCGGTGGGTTGGGTGGAAATCTGTGCGGTCTCAAGCGCCGAATCAAGCTCATCATCCGATGCCCGACATCAGCTGCGCCGACCACAGCCCGAGGAAGGTTCCGGAGAACGTTCCGATGAGTGCGAAGAGGACGCCCACCGGCACCAGCTGACGGTTGAAAGCACCCGCGACCACCGGCGCCGAGGCGATTCCCCCGATGTTCGCGGTGCTGGCCACGGCAATGCTGAACAGTTCGGTCTTCGTCAGCTTCGCATAGACGAGCATGATGACGATGTGGACGAGGAGCACGATCACGCCGGCAACCAGATAGATCGGGGCTTCGGCCAGCGAGGTGAAGTCGGATCCGGAGGCGATGATGCCGATGATGATGTAGAGCATAATGGTCGCCAGCTGATTCGAACCCGCTGCCCGTCCCCACCGGGTAGACCCGATGACCAGGCCCAGGATGCTCACGATGAGGATCGTCCAGGCCGAGGCATTGATCACCGTGCCCACTTCCGGGAGCACTTCGCCCGCCTTGGCTGCCAAGGCGGAGACGAGCAGGGAGAAGCCCAGCAGACCGATGATCGAGGACAGCGTCATCGGCTTCTCCTCCTCGTCGGTGACCCGATCGGCGAAGTCGAACTTCGAGGTGTCTGCCTTCGTCCATCTGTTGAACTTATCGGAGACGGCGACCGAAGAGAAGATGAGGAGCAGCCAGAAGGAGTAGAGAACGGTGTCGACGATGAGCACATAGCCGAAGATGTCCTCCGGCGCCTCCAGAATATTCTGAACGGCGACCATATTGGCCGAACCGCCGGTCCATGACGCATTGAGCGCGCCGAGGGCCTTCCACGATTCGGGAGCCAAAGCCGAATGCACGATCAGGTAGGCGACGATGAAGCCGATGATGATGCTCGCAGCCGTCACCACGAAGGTCAGCAGCAGTTTCGGTCCGAGCCGGATGATCTGTCGCACATCGCATTTGAACAGCAGGAGCAGGATCATCGCCGGCAGCAGCGCGTCCTGCAACCCGTCGCCGACGCTGTCGATCGCGTCGTGGTCGAACATGCCGACCGTGTTGAGCAGGGCCGCCACGATGTAGAGGAAGACGAACCCGGGGACATATTTGAATACTTTGAATTTCCCGCTGCGATCGGCGACGACGAGAATCGCCGAAATCGCCAGCAGCAGGCTGATGAATAGAAAACCGTCCGTAATCACAAACGACACTCCTTCAGGTGGATTGGACCGCGTCGCGCTGCCCTCGGTCCATTCCACGAGGTGCAGGCGCAGTGCGCGGTGAAGCCATGTGCGGTTGTCGATTGGATCCGGTCCGGTGAGGGCCCAGGCAATCTTGGTGGTCGAGGAATCGAATCAGCCGAGGGGCGGGAGCTCTTGGTACTTCTTCGCCGCGTTGTTCACCGCGACGATGAGCGCCTTCTGGGAGGACCCGTGGTATCTGGCTGTGATCGAATCCGTGAGTCGACCGGTGTCCCTGATGTCTGCATCGATGAACAGGCCCCTGATGAACTTCCTTGTCAGGGCCAACGTCGCCGAGCAGTCGACATCGAGGACTCGATGTGTCTCCGCCTCGATCTCGAAGGCGATGTAGAACAATCCGTACTGTGCCATGATCGGGTTGTTCGACGGTGCTTTCGCTTCGCCTGTGAGGTAGATCGAGGAGGTCATAGGACATCAACGATACTCGAGGAACGGCGTGTGACAGTGCGTATTCTCGAGCCGATTGGATGCTGATCGATGTCCGGTTTCTCAGAGGAATCGGTGAATCGCCTCCCCCGCTTCGCGCATGATGGGCATGACGTCGACGACCCGGTCCGTGTCCTTCTCCCAGTTCGCGAACACGGCGTAGGCGACCCGCCGGGTCGGTGTCATGGCGATCCCGGCATCGGCGCGGATCGTCCCGTTCGTGCCGGTCTTGTTCCAGACCCACACGTCGCGCTGATAGTTGTAGTGGGCCAGAGGATCGAGATCGAACGCCGAGGCGACCATCGAGGTGTCCGCGCCGGCGCCCAACCAGCGCCGGAAGATCTCGTTCGTCGACTCGTCCCAGAACTCGTCCTTCGCGTGCCGGGCCATGAAGTCGCTGAGCTCGGCCGCGGTGCCCGTCGACAGAGTGCGCGGCGCCTTGGCCGGCCGGGGCCAGCGGAGGAAGTCATGGAGACCGGAGTTCCTGTACCCCAGATCCTCGACCTGGCGGGCGACGTTCTCGAGGCCGATCCGACGAATGAGCACATTGGTCGCGAAGTTGTCGCTGAAGGCTCCGACGAGCACGGCCACGTCATAGACGCTCAGATCGTCCTGCTCCATGAGGTACCAGATGCCGGACTCGTCGACTCGTTCCGAGGGACGCCTGGACAGCCGCTCCTGTAAGTTGAGATTGCCGTTGACGTGCATCTGCAGGGCCGTGTGCAGGAGAAACACCTTGCCCATGCTGGCGGTGTCGAGTTCATCGTTCTCGTTGTGGGCGAACACGCGTTCGCCGCTGTCGATGTCGAAGGCCAGGGCGCTGAAGCGCACCCCCGGCAGTCGGTCGAAGCCCACGCCGCCCATGTTCGACGCTGTCCCTACCTGCGACGCTGACTGTACCTGCGACGCTGTCCCTTGGTTCATGCTCTCACTCTTCACGTTCATGTCATCTGTCATCGTGCGAATTCCTCTGCTCCATCGACATCTGCAAGCACCACAGTCCGCTCGCGCCCCGTCTGCACACGCTCACGCCCAGTCTGCACACGCTCACGCCCCGTCCACCCACATTCGCGGTCGGCCCCGGGCCGGAGCCTCGAGTGTGACGGCGACTCCCAACGGAGTGCTCGGCGCATCCGGGTCATGCCCGAAGCCCATCTCGCTCACGATCGGTATGCCCGCCTCGCCCAGGTAGTCCATGATCAGGGCCTCGACCTCGTCGACCTCCGCGCAGTCCTGCCAGGAGCCCAGCACCACTGCGTCGGCCGAGTCGAACCAGCCGCCGCGAACGAGCTGCACCAGCAGATTGTCGAGTCGGTAGAGCTCCTCCTCAACATCCTCGAGCATGAGGATCGAAGGCCCGCTGCGTTCACGCAGCTCGCGTACCCCGGCCAACTCCGGACTTCCCATCCCGGCCGCGACCAGACTGAGGTTTCCTCCGCCGAGGCGGCCCTTCGCCGTCCCCGGAACCAAGGTTCGCGCCCGGCTGAGCGGGCGCCCACCCTGGTCTTGGGTGGACGTTTCGGGCTGATCCTCGGCCCGTTTATCGGACCAAAACGTCCACTCAGCCCCGGACTCCCCCGTGGCTCCGTCGAGGGCCGGGAACCCGAGTTCGCGGCCACCCCAGGGTTCAAACAGCCAGGCAGCCACCTCGTCGGGGACGACCGTGGAATTCTTGAACGGATCGTTTCCGACCATCGGGCAGAACAGCGTCGCCACGCACATGTGATGGTCCCAGGCCTGATGCAGCGCTGTGATGTCCGAAGAGCCGGTCAGCAGCTTGGGGCGGCCGTCGGGTCGCAGGGCATGCTTGCGCATGAAGTCGAAGTCGATGCCGTCGAGCAGACGCATCGCGCCGAATCCGCCCCGCAGTGCGATGACCGCTGCGGCGTCCGGATCGCACCATGCCTCGACGAGGTCGGTTCGGCGCTGTTCGTCGGTTCCCGCCAGGTACTTCACGCGTGGGTGCCGAGCGCGGACGTTGTCACCGACGACCACACGCAGCCCCCAGGATTCGAGCTGGGCGATCGCCCGCAGCAGGGACTCTTCGTCTGTGGGTCCCGACGGTGCGATGAGACGCACGGTGTCGCCGGCCCGCAGCGGTGCGGTGTCGAGGTACGGGCTGACGCTCGACTTCGGCTGAGCGTCGGAAGGGGTGGGGCTATGCATGCGTGACCAGACTCTGACTTCCCAATCGGGGAACTGCGGCGAGGAGTTCCTGCGTGTATGCGTGCTGCGGGTTCGCCAGCACGGAGTCGACATCGCCGTACTCGACGATCTCGCCATTCTTCATCACGGCCACTGTATCGGCGATGTTCCACGCCAGGCCGAGGTCGTGGGTGATGATCAGGGCGCTCATCCCCAGGTTCTTCTTCAGTGCCAGGAACAGGGAGAGGATCTCTCCCCGCACCGAGGCATCGAGAGAGGCGACGGGTTCATCGGCGATGAGCACCTGCGGGTCCAGCGCCAGTGCTCCGGCGATGACGACCCTCTGCCTCTGTCCACCGGAGAGCTCCTGCGGAATCGACTCGAGGTAGTCGGCCGCGGGAGTCAGCTCGGCGGCTTCCAGTGCCCCGATGACTCGCGCGTATTCGTTGTCGGTGATCTTCTGCACGCGCAGGCCTTCGACGACGGCCTCGTAGACGCTGCGCTTCGGGTTGAGCGAGCCCGCGGGATCCTGGAGGATCATCTGCACCTGTCGACGGAAGGTCCGCAGTGCCTTCGCCTTCTTCGGCAGGGCCTTGCCCGCGAACTCCATCTGCGAGCCCGAATCCACCTCCTGCAGGCCGAGCAGTGACCTGGCCAGGGTCGTCTTGCCCGACCCGGACTGGCCGACGACGGCGAGGATCTCGGCCTTGTGCAGCGCCAGGTCGACATCGCGCACGGCCCGTTCCCTACCCTGGCGGGTGACGAAGGAGACGTTGAGGTTCTTGGCCTCGAGCACCACCTCGTCGGTCATCGTGAACGGCTGCGCCCGGCGCACCTCGGCGGGCTTGAGGGTTCGGGGATTCATCCGCGACTCGGCGTCGCCGATCTGCGGGAACGCACCGGCCAGCTGCTTCGTGTAGTCCTCCTGCGGCGACAGGCACACCTGGTCGCTGGGACCGTATTCGACTAGCCTGCCGTAGCGCATGATCGCGAGGTTCTCACACACCGCGGAAAGCACGGCGAGGTCGTGGCTGATCATGAGCAGCGAGATCCCACGTTCGGCAACCAGCTTCGCCAGGCCCACGAGAATCTGCTTCTGCACGATGACGTCGAGGGCGGTGGTCGGTTCGTCGGCGATGATGATGTCCGGTTCGCAGGCCAGGGCCATGGCGATCATGATCCGCTGCTTCTGCCCACCGGAGAGCTCATGCGGATACGCCACGGCCTTGCTCGGATCGAGGTCGACCTCCTCGAGGAGTTCGAACATCCGGTCGCGTCGTTTGGCCGGTGTCGTCCAGGTGCCCTTCGCGTGGTGTTCGAGCGCCTCGATGATCTGTCCGCCCACCTCGCGCACGGGGTTGAGCGAGTGCAGGGCCCCCTGGAAGACGATCGAGGCCTGCGCCCAGCGCACCGCCCGGATCTGGCCGAAGCTGAGATCCCTGATGTCCTTCCCACCGAGGCTGACCTGCCCGTCGATCTGCGCGGACTTGGGCAGCAGGCGCAGGACCGACATGATCAACGTGGACTTGCCCGAGCCGGATTCCCCGGCGATGCCGAGAGTGGCACCGGTGGGCAGGTCGAGGCTGATGTCGCTGACGGCGGTGACGTCACCACGGGCTGAGGCCGAACGGTAGGTGATCGAGACCTTGTCAAAGCTGAGGTCGGTCATCAGCGGCTCCTCAGTGCTGGGTTGATGATGGCTTCGAACGCACGCCCGACCATCGTGAAGGCGAGCACCACGAGCAGGATCGCGATGCCGGGTGTGAGCACGTACCACCAGTAGCCCGAGGTCGCGGCGGAGATGTCCATCGAGTTCTTCAGGATCGTTCCCCACGACTCCTTGCTCGTGTCCCCCAGGCCCAGGAAGGACAGGGTCGATTCGGCGATGATCGCGCTGCCGACCGTCAGGGTCGTGTTCGCCAGCACCAGCGGCATCACCGCGGGCAGCATGTGCTTGAACAGGATGTGACGATGTCCGGCCCCGAGGATGCGCGCCCTTTCGATGTAGAGCCGAGACTCAACGCTCAAGGTCTGGGAGCGCACGATGCGTGCCGTCGATGCCCAGGAGGTCAAGCCGATCGCGATGACGATCGTGAAGACGCCCCGTTCGAGGACGGAGGACAAGACGATCGCCAGCAGCAGGGAGGGCAGGACGATAAAGAAGTCGATGATGCGCATGACGATGGCGCCGAAGAGTCCGGAGAAGTGTCCGGCCGCCAGACCCATCACGGTGCCGATGACCATCGACATCACCGTGGCGGCGACGCCGACGAGGATGGACACCCGGGCGCCCCAGAGAATGCGGACCCAGAGCTCACGCCCCAGGTCGTCGGTGCCCAGCGGGTGGGCGAGGCTCGGCGGGGCGTAGCGGGGCACATCGAGCTGCTTCGTCACATCGAGCATGGAGGCGGGGGCGATGAGTGGGGCGAAGATCGCGATGAGGATGAAGAAGACGAGCACGATCGCGCCGACCATCGCGGGGATGTCGGAGCGGAACAGGGACCAGTTCTTCTTGGCGTTGTTCAGTCGGCGTTCACGGACGAGCTTCGCGCCGTCGATGACGGGAGTTGGGTCGCTCATCAGGCCCTCCTGACTCGTGGATCCAGGAACCGGTAGACGATGTCGGCCGCCAGATTCATGACGATGATGATGGCCGAGAACACGACGAAGGTGCCCTGCAGCAGCGGCAGATCCGGTCCGCTGATCGCTTCGAACGTCAGCTTGCCCAGGCCCGGCCAGGAGAATACGGCCTCGACGGTGACGGCACCGGCGATGAGGCCGCCGATGTGCATGAACACGACGGTGACCGTGGGCAGCAGCGCATTGGGCACCGCGTGCTTCTTGCGCACTTCGTCCTCGGTCAGGCCCTTGGCCCGAGCTGTGGTCAGGTAGTCCTCGCTCATCTCTTCGATGAGGGAGGCCCGCATGACCATGAGGAACTGTGCGTAGACGACGGCCACCATGGTGATGACCGGCAGGATCAGGTGTTTGATGATGTCGACGATGCCGGCGAATGACCACGGGTCCAGTCCGGGGGTGATCATTCCGCCGGTGGGCAGCCACTGCAGGGTGCCCCCGAAGATCATGAGGAGGATGAGACCCAGCCAGAAGGTGGGCACCGACCAGAACACGAGCGAGGTTGAGGAGGCGATCTTGTCGAAGAGTGAATTGCGGCGCCAAGCCGAGAGCTGGCCCAGCCACAGGCCCAGTCCGATGGCGATGACGGCGGCGGCGGCAGTGAGCAGGAGCGTGGGTCCCAAGTACTCGCCGATGAGCGCGGCGACGGGTTTGCGGTAGACGTAGCTTTCGCCGAAGTCGCCGGTGAAGATGCCGACCAGGTAGTCCCAGAATTGGACGATGACCGGTTTGTCGAGACCGTACTGGCTGCGCAGCTCGGCGATCTGTGCCGGGCTCATCGGGCGTTCCTTGGCGATCTTGAGGACCGGATCGCCGGGCAGCATGCGGAAGGCGAAGAAGCCGAGGACGATGACAAGGATCATCGAGGTCAGGGCACCGCCGAGTTTGCGCAGGAGATAGCTGACAAACGAGGCACCCTTCGGCGGTTCGTCCATGTCGCGGCTGGGACCTCCGGAGATGCCGGAGCCTCCTGATTCGGGGCCGCCCGCGGGGGTGGGGAGGTCGTGCGTCGGTGTTGTCACTGGGAAACTCCTGGTCTCACTGGGAAACTCCTGATGTCACTGGGGATGCAGGTGGTGCAGGTGGTGCAGGTGGTGCAGGTGGTGCAGGGACCATCGTCGGGTGGGTTGCGATGACGAGGACCATCGTCGGCGAGCGCCGTGGGCACGACACTCGCCGACGATGGTTGTCGGTGCTGGGACTATTCGCGATCGTCGGACTTCTTGCGACGGCTGATCAGGAAGCCGCCTCCGCCGATGACCACGATGGCTGCGACGGCGATGCCGATCCAGCCGCCTGCGCCCATACCGCCGCCCTCACCGGAAGCGTCCTCCGCGCTGGCGGGTTCGACCGAGGAGTATCCCCAGTAGCCGACCTGGTTGGCGATGATGCCGCCCTCAGTGGGCTGCTTGGTGAAACCGGAGAACCGGTCGGAGCGGAAGGCCTCGAGCTGGTTCGGGTACCACAGCGTGATCGAAGCGGCGTCCTCATAGTGCTGAGCCAGCGCCTGGTGGACCAGGTCGGCGCGTTTGCCCTCATCGAGTTCGACGTGCTGCTGCTGGTAGAGCTTGTCGAAGTCCTTGTTGCAGTACCCGTCCTGGCTGGTTCCGCCGTTGCCGTCGGCGTCGGGGCGCGAATCGCAGGTGTTGATGAACAACTGGTAGTCGGGATCCGGTCCGAGCGACCATCCCGAGAAGTACATGTCGTAGTCACCCTTGGTGGTGCGCTCGGACACGGTGTCGACGTCGCTGGCCTCGTTCTTGAGACTGATGCCGATGTCCTTCATCCACGGTTTGAGGAACTTCGCCGTGTTCTGTTCGACCGTGGCGTCGGAGTCGGTGAGGAAGCGCAGCTGAAGCTTCTCGCCGTCCTTCTCGCGGATGCCGTCGGAGCCTTCCTTCCAACCGGCGTCGTCGAGAAGCTTCTTCGCCTTCTCGACGTCGAAGCCGGAGATCGCCGGATCGTCTTTGGGAAGCGCCCACGTCTTATACACGGATGGCACGAAGCTCGTGGACGGCTGTCCGTAGTCCTGCAGCACCTGATCACGCAGGGTGTCGATGTCGATGCCTGCACGGATGGCTTGGCGGACCTTCTTGTCCTTCAGCGCCTCATTGCCGGTGCCGAATTCCTTGTCCTTGGCGTCGGCCAGTCCCGAGTTGATGGAGATTCCCTGGAACCTGCGCCCGTTGCCCACATTGGTCTCGACGTTGTCGGCGCCTTCGATGGCCTTGAACTGCTCGGGAGTCAGTCCGGTGATGAAGTCGACCTCACCGGAGCGGATCGCCTGCACCTGGGCATCGGAATTCGTGTAGTAGCGGTACTGGATCTCGTCGAGCTTTGGCTCACCGCGCCAGAAGTTGAGGTTGGCCTTGAGCGTGACGGACTTGTTCGCCTCGTAGCTCTCGAGCTGGAAGGGCCCCGAGCCCACGGTCTTCTCATCGTTCTTGAACTCGCCGGGCTTGTCGACCTTCGACCAGATGTGCTCGGGAACGACCGGAATCTCCTGGCCCGGGTTGTTCGCCTGCGGGTTCTTCAGAGTGATGACCACGGTCTGGTCGTCCGGGGTTTCGACCTTGTCGAAGTTCTCGACGAGGGCGCCGTTGGCGACCGACAGTTCCTCCTTCTCCATCATCTGGTTGTATGTCCAGGAGACGTCCTTCGCTGTCAGCGGTTCTCCATCGGACCACTTCATATCGGGACGCATCTTGTACGTCCAGACCTTGCCCTCGGAATCCGTGTCCCACTCGGTGGCAAGACCTTCCGAGACCTGCGTGTCTTCGGCACTGTTGCCGACGAGGTTCTCGTACATGTATTTGAACGTATTCGTCGGCATCAGATAGAACGAGGTGAACGGATTGAACGAGTCGATGAAGCCGTCGGTGGCGATCCGCAGCACCTTGGAATCGTCGCCGGCCTCTGTGGTCTCTGCTTGGGCAGGGGCGGCGGCCATAGAGCCGACGAGTGCCATTGCCGCAAGACCGGCAAGACACGTTCCCAGCCGCCTGCGCAGCTTATATTGAGCGAACATCGTTGTCCTTTTTCTCGATTTGGTGATTCAGTTATCAGTCGTTGCAGGTGAGAGCCTGCTCACACTTCATCTTAAGTTCTCGGATCGTCAATTCGGGGCAAGCGCGCCCCGTCGTCTCGCGCCATTCTCACCCGCTTCCGAAAGCCCGGTCTGCAGCGGTTGAATCCTGACCTCGCCCGCCTCGGCGAGGACCTCTGCGATGGTCTGTCCGCGCCGGATGAGCGAGAACTCAACCTCTCCCTCGCCGAGGTGGCGCTGGGCATCGGCGCTCACGTCGGGCCGTACCCGGTACCCGAAGATCGGGACCCGCGGAAGCAGGTTGTAGGAGAACGGATTGGAGAAGTAGTAGGCGCCGGTATCGGGCACGGCCACGATGTCGCCGGCGTCGAGGCGCGGCAGCATTCGGTCGCGGGCCAGGAGGTCACCGGCGAAGCAGGCGGGGCCGGCGACATCGGTAGGCACCACCTCGGCGGATTTGAGACTGCCGTCCGGGCTGAAGGGCAGGATCCGCAGCGGCCAGTCTGCGGGGGCATAGGCCGTGCGGGTCGCGACCTGAACCCCGGCGTGGGTCATGGCGATGCGCCGACCGCCGGTGGTCTTCGCATACTCGACATAGGTGAGAATGGTGCCGGCCTTGGCCAGGAGTGCCCGCCCGAATTCGGTGATGATGTCGAAGTCGAACAGGCCCGGGACCTGTGCTTCGAGCACGGCCCGATATTCGGCGAAGGTCGGAGTGATGTCCTCGCCGGCGAAGTTCACGGGCAGTCCTCCGCCGATGTCGATGCGGGTGACCTGGCGGTCGCGACTGTGGGTCTGCGCCTGCGCGGCGCGCGCATTGATCTCCTGCGCCAGTTCGACGACCGTTTCGATGCCTGCGGCGGCCTGGTCGAGGCTGATGCCCTGGGAACCCGAATGGACGTGGATCTGGTTGAGCCAGGGACGTGCCAGATAGGCCTCGATGAGTGCCTCGCGTGCCCCGGGGTCGGCCAGTCCGATGCCGAATTTCGAGGTCTGCGTGGCGGTGGACAGCGCACCGATCGTGCCCGTCCCCGACTGCGGATTGATCCGAACCCCCACCCTCGCCGAGGTGGTCCCGGTGGAACCGCTCACAGTCGCCGAGGTGGTCTGTCCGTCAAGGAGCCCGTCGAGTCGTTCGAGCTCGGCGAAGTTGTCGATGTTCATCGATACCCCGAGTTCGACGGCGCGCTTGAGCTCGCTCATGGTCTTCGCCGGAGAGTCGAAGACGATGTTCTCCGGCGCGAATCCGGCTGTCAGAGCCAGCTCGAGTTCTCCCGGACTGGCGACCTCGCAGCCAGCGCCGGCCTCGGCGTAATAGCGCAGCAGGGGCTGCAGGGGCACGGCCTTGCAGGCCACGGCGTGGAGGACGTCATTGTCTCCGGCGAAGGCAGAGGTCAGATGCTCATATGCAGTTTCGATCTGGTCGAGGTCGATGAGTCCGATCACCGGGGTCGAATCGTCGAGCTGCGGGATCTGGTCCACCGTGCTGTTCGCGACTGCCTTGATAGCTTGGTCTCGGCTGACCTGGATCGATGGCCCCGACTGGTTGCTGTGCATACTGTCCTTCGTTCGTGGTGTGCTGCCACTGTAGAACGCGAGCACCAGGACGAACGGACAATAATCTGCCAAACCTTGACGTGGAACCTTGTGAGAATCACACAGCCGCCGGTCTTGGTGATCGTTTGACGACTGCTGAACGCGAGTAGGCGACGTCAGTCTCGACTCAGGCTCGCTCTCGATCGAAGACGAGCACCGCGAGCTCAAGCCACAGACGTCCGGACCGCTCGGCAGTCGACAGTCCGGTGATCTCTTCGATCCGACTGAGACGATGACGCAGCGAATTCGTGTGGACGTGCAGACGGCGGGATGCCTCCGCGGAATTGCCGACTGTGGCAAAGTACACCCGCAGGGTCTCGAGCAGCTGGCCCTGGTGCTTTGCATCATGCTCGGCCAGCAGTCGGGCAGGCTCGGTGATGCGAGGCCCGACGGGGCGCAGAGCATCAGCAGCTTCGAGCCCGACGAGTTCGGCTGCGACGTCCTCGGCTGTCGCACCGCGGACCATGCTTTGGTCATCGGCACATGTGACGCCCGCAGAATGGTTGCCCGCAGTCGTACTGCCTGCAGGTGTGCTCGCGCCGCTCTTCGACCGTGTCAGCAGCGCATCGATGACGTACACCGCCTCGGTCCACGATCGATGTACAAGGTCGAGACGTTCGACTGCGACACCCACCCCGAAGTGCAGCGGCTCGCTCGGAGACAGGGACCGCTGCAGGGCCGAGGCGACATGAGACCTGATGTCGGCGGCTTCCATTCCTTCGCTCATGTGCACGAGGACAGCCAGATGACCGTCCGACCCTACGTGGGCGAGCACGGCATCGGCGAAGGCGGCCCGCAGATGAAACCTCAGCACAGGCTCTCTGTCGGGGGCCACCTCGGCGAAGGCCAGGGTTGCATAGTGCCCGGAGAATGGCAGCGCGAGCAGGGTCGCGGCCGGCCCGAGGTCCGGCGAGCCACCGAGGATCGAGCCGAGGGCCTCACGACGGATCCGCTTCTCGAACGGGGAACGTCGCAGGGTCCGCAGCATGACCGGCAGTGCGGCTCGGGCCGCATCGCGGAGGACATCGCGCAGCGACGCGGGATCCACCGAATCCGGGTAGGCAGCCCAGATCGTGCCGAGCAGCTCGCCCTCGCTGCGCAGTGCGATCACCGAACGGGCAGGAGAGGCGCCCGCGGCTTGTCTCTCGACGACATCGGTCGAGTGGCGGACGACGTCGAGGAATCCGGACTCCTCAAGCTCAGCGATCCGCCATTGAGGAATCGCGCCCGAGAGGATCGTCTCCCGTCGGATGTCATCGATCTCATCGCCGAGGTTGGAGTGCGCGAGCACACGCGACGCCGGGTCCTCGATCGTGATCGACGCACCCGTCATCTCCGCGATGACCGCGGCCAGCGCGCTGAGATCGTCGACGTCGGGCCAAGCCAGGGCGCTCGAGGCACCCTCGTTGAGCTGTCGCAGATGGACGAGGACCTCGGACCAGGTCACGCCCGTGGACCGCTCGAGCAGAATGGGCAGCGCTGAGGCAGATGTCCCCTCACCGAGGTGGGTATGCGTTCCCGGCGGCACAATGAGTGCCGCGGCACCCGCAAATCGTGAGCGGATCGCGTTGAGTCCGGCCACACCGTCTACGGCTTCGGTGACGAGGACGACGGCTCCCGCGAGTCCAGTGGGAGACCTGAGAGCAGCAGCCGAGCTTCGCAGGTCGAGGTCGAATTCGATGCGAGTCACCTCAACGTCGATTTCGGTCTGAGTCAGGGGAAGCAGAAACCCCGCGGTCTCGCGCAACAGGCGGGAGACGCGTAGGGCATTCGTTTCACTCATACACCCACTGTAGTCAACAGTGCACCCACACACCTCGTGACCCGATCATCTGCCGAACCTGCTCGGGTTTCAGACATTCCGCAGCTGGACGAGGGCTTCGTCATTCGGGAACGTAGAACTTGTACTGGATGGCACGGATGACGACCTGTGCCAGATTCTTCGCATCCAGTTTGATGCGCAGGTTTCTGGCGTGGGACTTCACTGTATAGACGCTGACGACCTGTTGTTCGGCGATCTCCGAGTAGTCCATCCCCTCACAGATCTGCCGTAGCAGGAGCTTCTCACTCGGAGTCAGCGCCGGCACCGCGCTCGAACCTTCCGCGGCGATATCGCCGCTGATCATGATGTCCTCTGCCAAGGATCGCAGCAGGGCCGGAGACTCACCTGCGACTGCCGCTCGCGCGACGCGAACGAGTTCGGCGTCGGTGGCGGATTTGTTCACCGCCGCTATCGCTCCGGCCTCAAGAGCACGTGTGATTCCCGGCCCGGGCGAGACAGTGGTCAGCACAACGATCGTCGCCTCTGGGTCGAGACACATGATCTCCCGGGCCGCATCCACTCCACTCATCCCCGGATGCATGTTGACATCCATCAGGACGAGATCCGGGCGATGACGATCGAACGCTTCGACGGCGTCTTCTCCGGAGTGCTGAGGATCGAGAACTGAGAACCCGCCGTCATCGAACAGAGCTGCCGCCACGGCTCTCGTCGTCCACGAATCGTCGTCGACGATGAGCACGACTATGCGCTCGTCTGCTGACGAGTTGTCGATCTCCGAACCGACCGAGCCGCTCATACCCTCTCGCTCTTCGTCGCTGATACGTCACGGTCGGCATTCGCCTCACGAGCTGTGGAGGACTCCGCAGCGGTGAAATCGTCGCGGACACAGACAGCGTCGGCCTCGTCCCCATCGGCGAAGTCATTGAATCGCAGCGGCTGGGAGACTTCGACGACGACGCGGCCCTGATGATTCGATCTCGTGGTGCATGACCCGCCCAGGGCCTGAGCGCGCCGACTGAGAGAGCGAGGCGGACCCGTCAGCGACGTCGCCGCCTCGTTCTCCGTGCGGAAACGCAGGACGGCCGCATCAGATCCCTCACGATCCACGCTCACGGTCAGACTCGACTCGGTTCCCGGCAGAGAATGTCGGATGACGTTCGTCGCCAGTTCTCGCATGATTGCGGTGAAATGTGCGCCCAGCACCGGGGATGCGTATCGGGGCAGGGTGCCGACATCGAGCGTCAACGCCACACCGCCGGCGGCACAGCCGTTCTCAATGGACGTGGCCAGTGCTTTCGCCTCGGCCTGCAGCCGAATCCTGGGCTGCCGCTCGTCTCCGTCGCTGAGCTGTGTGACGAGCTGCCGCAGGCGCTTCGACGCCTCGGTGTTGACCAGGGAGAGCTCGGCGAGCTGACGGCTGATGTCGAGATCCCGCGATCCTCTGGCCAGTGCTTTGATGATTGCGCCCTCTGTTGCGAGTGAGTTCGAGATTGTGTCGTGCATATCGCTGGTGAAACGTGCACGCAAGGACTGCACCGCCTGCTGGTGTTACACGGCGGCGCGCTCCCGGCGATGGATCTCGCGTTGGATCCTCAGCTCGACGGCTCCAGCAGCCAAACCGATCAGTGAGTACGTGACCCAGCCGTACCCGTAGTCGATGAACCCTGCAATACCGCCGTCGTAGGCTGACATTTCGGTGCAGGTGATGAGGTAGGCGACCAGTCCCACGGTGGCGATGACTGAGCCGACCCACCGCCGCTGGCTGAACAGCACAGCCGTGGCGAAGATGAGCGACTCGGGGAACATGTTCTCCAGGTCGGGGTAGGGCACGACGAAGACGAGGCTCAGCCCGGTCGAGACGAACACCGTCGCCAGAGGGAAGAACGGGGAGAGGACGAGCAGAGCATAGGCACAGATGAGGAGGACCATGTAGCGAGGTTCTGTGATCTCAAACGATCCGGGAATCAGCAAGGTCAGCCCCATGATGAGGGCGAGGAGCCGCATGGGCAGATCCACGAAGCGCGGTCCGCGGAATACAAGCCACAATCTGTTGAGCGCACTCATGGTGCCGTCGTCTGTCGCTGATGCCATGGAGCCTATTGTGCTATACCCTCGTCCCTGCCGTAGCGGTCGGATCTCATACTTACGTGCGATGCCCGATCGCGGCAAGCACGATAGCGTTGCAAAGGCACTCCCCCACAGCAGCACACCCCTCGTGAACAACCCGGACCATCCCCCATGGAACCGGTGACGTCACCCAGCCCCAATAGAACCGGTGACATCACCCCGCCCCCCTGGGACCTGGCGATATCACCGCGTCCCAATAGAACCGGCGATGTCACCGCAGTTGAGCGCTACTCCCGCCCTGTCCCACAAAGACCGACGGCGGCGTATCGACCTCGCATGAGGTCGATACGCCGCCGTCGGAACCCGCAGACGCTGCCTGCGAGCGGGGCCGGATTCGAGCTGTCAGGCCAGCGAAGCGGCGACAGCCTCTTCGATGACGTCGAAGGCGTCGGCCAGGAGCTCATCGGAGATCGTCAGCGGGGGCAGGAAGCGCAGGATATTGCCGAAGGTTCCCGTGGTGAGCACGAGGACACCGTTCTTCGAGCAGTAGTCCGCGATCTTCTTGACCAGCTCGGGGTTCGGATCGATCGTGTCGTGCTGGACGAATTCGGCAGCGATCATGGCGCCGCGGCCGCGGATGTCACCGACCTCCGGGTACTTGCTCTGCAGCTTCGTGAGGCGATCGGTGACGATCTCACCGATGTGCGCGGCGTTCTCAACGAGTCCGTCTTCCTCGTAGGAGGCGATGGCACCGAGCGCTGCCGCACAGGCAACGGGGTTACCGCCATAGGTCCCGCCGAGGCGACCCGGTCCGACCGAGTCCATGATCTCCGCGCGACCGGTCACGGCCGAGAGCGGCAGACCGCCGGCGATGCCCTTTGCTGTGGTGATGATGTCAGGGACGATCTCTTCCCACTCGGAGGCGAACATCTTGCCAGTGCGGGCGAAGCCGGCCTGAACCTCGTCGGCGACGAATACGATGCCCTTGTCCTTGGCGTACTCGACCAGTGCAGGCAGGAAGCCCTCGGCCGGAACGATGAAGCCGCCCTCGCCCTGGATGGGCTCAATGACGATCGCTGCGACGTACTCGGAGCCGATCTGCTTCTCGATCATGGTGATGACGCGCTTGGCCGCTTCATCACCGCTGACCTTGGTGCCTGCAGCATCGTTGTCGCGGTAGGGGTAGGACATGGGTGCGCGGTAGACCTCGCCGGCGAACGGACCGAAGCCGGCCTTGTAGGGGGCGGACTTCGCGGTCATCGACATGGTCAGGTTCGTGCGACCGTGGTAGGCGTGGTCGAAGACGACGACGGCGTCGCGGCCGGTGTGGGCGCGAGCGATCTTGACGGCGTTCTCGACAGCCTCGGCGCCGGAGTTGAGCAGGATGGAGCGCTTCTCGTGGTCACCCGGGGTCAGGCGGTTGAGCGCCTCGGCGACCTCGACGTAGCCCTCGTAGGGGTTGACCATGAAGCAGGTGTGGGTGAAGGACTGGAGCTGCTCGGTGGCGGCCTTGACCACTCGGGGGTTCGAGTTGCCTGCCGTCGTCACGGCGATGCCGGCTCCCAGGTCGATGATCTGGTTGCCATCGACGTCCTTGAGGATTCCGCCGCCGGCTGCCACCACATAGGCGGGGAGGCTGGAACCGACTCCCGGGGCCACGGCTGACTGGCGACGCGCCTCGATCTCACGGGACTTCGGCCCGGGGATCTCGGTGACGATCTTACGTTCCTGCGGCAGAGCTTCGCCGCCAATTTCCAAAGCTGTCATAACGGGAACAATAGAGCCTCACGACGGTTCTTGTCACTTACCGTCCGCAGGGTGAGCAGATCACGCCTATCGCAGATCCAGACGGTGCGAAATCCGTTGCCATCGGTACAACTCAAAAACCGTGCAGAATACGCTCACAAGGCGTTTCAGGTCGGGCCTGAGAGTCAGGTCTGAGAGCCGCCGATGCGGATTCGCTCGCCGATTCCGCTGCATCCGCCGAGGGAGGAAATCAGCGTTGCTGATTCCGCATGTCGGTGTCCTTGTTGCGTCCCGGAAGTTCGATCTCGTGTTCGCGCACAGGCGCGACGATCGTCTCCTGGGCCCCGGCCACACGGGGTGCGTCATCGCCCAGATCGAAGCTGAGTTCAGCCTCGGCGGAGAGATTGCGTTTGACCACGGCCAGGCCGATCGGCCCGAGTTCCCAGTGCAGAGCAACCGAGGTCAGCTGGCCCACGGACCGTTCGGACCCGCGGACCTCAGCGAGCACCTCGGCGCCGGTTTCGGGCTGGATGTGCCCGGATCCGTCGAGGTGGACGAAAACGAGCCGGCGAGGCGGCTGGCCCAGGTTGTGCACGCGGGCCACGGCCTCCTGACCGCGGTAGCAGCCCTTGGCCAGGTGCACCGAGGTGCGCAGCAGATCGAGTTCGCCGACGAGCGATTTGTGGTCGATCTCGTTCGTGCCCGGACGCCAGGCGGCGATCCGCACGGCTTCCCAGGCGTCGAACCCGGCCATGATGAATTCGCTCGCCGAGGTGGCCTGCAGGTCCGTGCGGGCGATGATGCCGATGACGAACTGAGTCTCGAGCCCGGGGTGGTCCTCCCCTGCCACCTCGAGCCCGAGATCGACCTCGGCGTACGAGGCCGAACCGGACCCGATGTGCGGCCAAGGATCGGACCACAGCTGGGTCACGGGCAGGCTGTCGGGGAGCTTCACGACGGCGCCGATGCATTGGAACTCATCGCTGACGTCATCGATCGTCACCCGCATCATGAAGACCATCTTGCGGAGGAATTCGAGAGTCTCGTCGGTGCGCAGCTCACTGATCGCCCACAGCGATTCGCCGTCGTCGACGAGCTTCAGCCAGCCTTCGATGCGGCCGTTCGGGTCAAGGACGAGAGTCTCTGTGGACACGCCCGGGGCCAGGGTGTCGAGCTTCTGCGTGGTAATGGAGTTCAGCCAGGTGAGGCGATCGGCTCCGCTCAGACGCAGGATTCGCAGGTGGGGCAGATCGACGATCGCGCCCTTTTCGAGCAGTGCCCGCTGCTCGCGCAGCGGCGAACCGTAGTGGGCCGGGGTGTGCTCGAGCCCTTCGCCGCCGAATACCGCGGTGGAGCTCAGTGGGCGATTCAGCGATGAGGCAGTCATATCAGGCAATCTTCTTCAGTCGAGCTGAGGAGTGTGTGGCGAGTTCGTGGCCCAGTGCGGCCATGTCCCAGGCCCACATGAGCTCCCCGCCGACGAGGCCGTACATGCGGGTCGAGGCCGTGTACTCCTTCGCGGTCTTGGTCCGGGCGACGACATCGGTGGAGAGGTCGATGCGCGGTCCCTTGACGTGGCCTGCGTAGAGTTCCATCACGCCGTGCGGGTGGACGATCTCGGCTTCGATCTCGAATCCGTCATCATTCGTGCGCAGGGTGTCGACGGCGGCCGCCGAGGTGAAGCTGGACTCTTCGGTGGGCATGAGCATTCCCGGGCCCACGTCACCGGCATCGCGCGGACGCACCAGCTGCCAGATCCCTGTCTCCAGAGTCAGCGTCGATTCCAGTTCGCCGTCCTCACTCAGCAGCCACGCATGCGCAGTGTACTGCAGGAACGGTGTTCCCGGGTGGGCGATGAATTCGACGCGCTGCCCGAACTGCTTCTCCGGGGTGTCCGCGTAGCCGACGACTCCGACGCCTTCCCACGAACCGATCAGCCAGGACAGGGGAACGAGCTCGGGGTGAACCGAGGAATCAAGTTCGATCATTGAGTTCAGCGATTGTCTTTGAACAGCGCCGTGACGACCTTGACTCCGACGCCCAGGGCGCCGAGTGCGGCAATGCCGACGAGACTGGAGAAGACGATTTCGAGAGCGACAAGGTTATCCATGCTCCCAGTCTACATTTCCCATCTGCGGTATGCGCACTCAGTCCGAGCTCTGAGCACCGCTTCAGCACGAATCTGGCCACGGCATCAACGCGGAGTCGACCTCACCGTGTCTGACCTCATAGCCGAGGTCAGAAGGCGATGCGCTCCAGGGAATAGACGACGACACCGCCGAGGGCGATGGGAGCGGCCCCGAGCGCGAGCTGAACGGCAAAGCTGCGGGCTTTCTCCACGTTCTTCTTCAACTCGATGTTCTGGGAGAGCTCAAGGCTCACAGCCTGGTACTGGCTATAGGCGATCAGCCCGAGCATGCGGTCGACGCCGGCGACCAACAGCCCCATGATGCCGCCGAGGACGAGCGAGACAGGCACGCTGATGGCGTCCTTGAAGATGAGGACCGAGAGGATCCCGGCGACCGCCACCGGCATCGCAATCGCCAGCGGAGACGTGTAGATCGCAGGCCAGGGCAGGGCTGTCATGCAACCAGCGACGATGAGCGAGACGAGGCCGACGACGATGGCTTCCTTGTCGCCGGGCATGGTGATCGCCGCGACCCAGGTGCTTGCGGACAGGACGATGACCACGCCCGCAACTTGGGCTGAGACGTTGGCTACGGCATCAGAGGCACCCATTCCCCGGGTGAGATTCTGCACGAAGGTCCAGAGCAGGCCGAGACCCGCCAGGACAGGAAGCCAGTCAAGATAGGGTGCTGCGTCGTCGCGGAACGCCGCGAGCAGTCCGGCCACGCCGAAGAGGCCGAGCATGATCGACGTCGCGCGAGGCTGCGGTGAGTCTGTCAGTCGCGGCCAGCCGTAGGCGACACCGAAGACGATGAGCCCGGTCGCCAGCAGGAACAAGGTGTAGCCCCAGTACACGGAGGCACTGAGGGCCAGCGCCAAGGCCAGCGCGACAACTACTCGAATCCATCTGATCACAGCACTATCGTGCCTTATTCGGCCGAGGCGACGCGATTTGGGCCAGTGTCGGCGATCCCCGCCGACGTCACCGACGCCGCTCATCGTCTGTCCTTGCGGGCATCTGCTGAGTCACAGCCGACCCTGTTCACTCCTGACGCAGCGACCTACGCTGATGCGAACCTGCTCACTTCTGATGGAGAATCTCATGACCAATGTGCTGACAACAGGCAGCTGCACCGCCGACCAATACGACCTCAGCTGCGGAACCGGAACCGATCTGGGCACACAGCAGCTCACCCTTCTATCCGCACTCCTCGACCCGACGACGCGTACAGTGCTGAGGTCGCTTCAGCCGAAGGAGAACGCAAGGTATCTGGAGGTCGGAGCCGGAAACGGCTCCATCGCCGAAATGATGGCAGCAGACTTCGGCGGCAGCGTCCTGGCCGTCGACAAGGACGTGACGAACCTGGGTGCGTCCCCAGGTGTCGACGTCGTCCATCACGATGTCCACAACGGCGTCCCCATCGGGCCGTTCGACCTCATCCATGCGCGCCTGGTCCTCGCCCACCTGTCTGCCCGGAGACGGGTCTTCGCCCAGCTCGTCGAGCAGTTGGCTCCCGGAGGATGGCTCGTCATCGCAGATGTCGGTGTCGCCGCGGAACTGCTCGTGGCACCGGAGGAATCCGACCACGCGGTATGGCGGAGATACAACCACGCGGCGTATCAGCGGTTAGGCCCGGAAGTCGACTGCGACTACGGCTGGGCCGACCGGACCGAGGTCGAGATGTTCGGAGCCGGGCTCGCGGATGTCGCCGCGCAGCACCTCGTTCCTCTGGCCCGCGGCGGTGGACCCTGGACGAGCTACCATCTGAACCTCAGCCTGCAGAACGAGGAAGGTCTCCTCGCCACCGGTCTCCGTCGCGAAGACCTGGACCGCTACCGCACCATGCTGACCGACCCCGAGTTCCGCGCGCGCTTCTTCTCACTGACCTACACGACAGGGCGCAAGCCGACCGCATGACCGGCATCCCTCCCTTCTCCTGTGACCTGTTCTCTCCTGTGCCCCGTTACCCCTCCCCTGTGACCTGTTGCCCTCCCCTAGGCATCTGAGAAGCAGTTGGGCAGTTATCGAAGAAGCACAGCTGGGCACCCTCGGTATACTTTCCTCAGGCTGCTACTTCAGCGGCCGAGCCGAGTCCGAGGAGGTGGATGGAGCACATGCGAATCCTGCACATCTGTCCTGCACCCCGCCTCGACTCCCCCGTCGCCCCAGAGTCCCTGCAGTATCTCGGCCACCAGATCGAACGCCTCGGCCTCGATCAGCTGAGCCGGGCAGACTCCAACTCGCTCAGTGCCGACATCGTCGTCGCCGACGCCTGCCTGGACCTGTCCTTGGCACCTGCCATCGCCGAGGCGGTGGCGCAGACGCGCATCGCTGCTCCGATCATCGTCGTGCTCAGCGAAGGCGGACTGGCCACCGCCTCGGCGAAATGGAACGTGTCCGACATCGTCCTCACCACTGCCGGCCCCGCCGAGGTGGAGGCCCGCCTGCGTCTGGCACGTGATCACCACCGGGCGCAGGCCTCACACGGTGCTGCCTCATGGGGAGGCGGGGCCGGCGTGAGCGCAGCCGGCTCGACACCCACCGTCGGAGGATCGCGCCCCGACCGCCCATCCTGGAACACCAGCGGCCCCTGGACGAGCGAGGGCGAGCCCATGATCGTCGTCAGCGGCGCCCTGCGCATCGACGAGACCGCGTTCACCGCACACCTGGGCGAACGCAGCCTCGACCTGACCTACCGCGAATTCGCCCTGCTGAAGTTCTTCGCGATGCACCCCGAACGTGTCTTCACCCGCGATGAGATCCTGCTCGCGGTGTGGGGCGATGACTACTTCGGAGGGACCCGCACCGTCGATGTGCATGTCCGCCGCGTGCGTGCGAAACTCGGCAAAGACTTCGAGAACGCCATCCACACCGTCCGCTACGTCGGCTACCGCTTCAGCCCCGACTCCGCAGCCGAACACGGCGACGGTGATGAGACAGATTCGGACAACGAAGAAACGCCAGACACCGACGCAGCGGTGGAGACCGACGCAGCGGCGGCCACTGACGAGGTCGCGGAGCACGAACAGGCTGACCACGAACAGCCGGAAGCAGAGTCGAACGAGGAGGACGTGAAGGTATGAGAATCGAAGCCAGCGGAGCCGTGACCGGAACCCCGATCACCACTCTCTCCGAGACGGAGCTGACCTTCCTCGACCGCGTGGCAGCAGCCGATGGGTCCGCTGAGATCTCCGGCGGACTCCTGGCCATCGCCACCGGCGAGAACGAATCTCACTCCGCGCAGACGGCTTCCAGCGTATGGCGAATCTATGCCGACGACTCAGCAGACTCGAACGCCGACGACGGCGCTCTCATCGGCTTCGGCATCCGCGCGCTCCAGGGCGATCGTCATGCGGCCGAATTCCTCATCGACCCCGATCACCGCGGTCAGGGCCTGGGCGAAGAGCTGCTGTCGACGATTCTTCAGGAAGAGCCCGACTCCTGGTGCTGGTCACACGGCGACCACCCAGGCGCACAGGCACTGGCGAAGAAGCACGACCTCGGTCGTGATCGCGTTCTCTACCAGATGCGCACCGGTTCGGGACTCTCACTCGATGACCTGCCGCAGACCTCGGCGCCGGAAGGTGTCACGATCCGCTCCTTCACCTCCGGTGATGAGGACGGTTGGCGGCGAGTCAACAACGCGGCCTTCGACTGGCACCCAGAGCAGGGGTCGCAGACGGCTGAGGACTTCGCCGAGATCATCCAGGCACCCGACTTCGACCCGGATTCGGTGATCCTCGCCATCCGGGATGAACAGGTCATCGGATTCCACCAGACCAAGCTCACGGACTTCGGCGCTGAGGGCCGCCTCGGCGAGGTCTATGTCGTCGGGGTCGACCCGAGCATCCATGCCAAGGGTGTGGGCAAGGCGCTGACGATCGAGGGCATGCGCCGGATGGTCGCCGCCGGCGCGAGTGTGATCGAACTCTACGTCGAATCCGACAACGCGCCGGCGCTAGGCTTGTACGAGCGGCTGGGATTCCATGTCGCGGTGGCGCACGTGTCCTATGCGCCGGCTTCCTCGACCGAACGCAACCAGGAGTAGAGCGATGTACGACATCACTGCAGTCGGAGCGGAGCTGGGTCTGCCGGACCCAGAGGATCGATTCCTCGACCGGGAGCTCAGCTGGCTGGCGTTCAACGAGCGTGTCCTCGATCTCGCCTCCGACCCTGATATGCCGCTGTTGGAAAGGGTCCGATTCCTCTCCATCTTCGCCACCAACCTCGACGAGTTCTTCATGGTCCGCGTCGCCGGCCTCAAACGCCGCATCAACACCGGTTTGGCCGTGCCCAGCGTCACCGGCCGGATGCCGCTGCAGGTCATGCACGCGATCGGTGTCCGGGCGCATGACCTCATGACCCGTCACGCCGCCCTGCTCAAGGATGACATCGGTCCCCGCCTCGATGCGGAGTCGATCACGAAGGTCCAGGTGGACGAGCTCACCGAGGACGAGCGCGCCAGAGTCGACGAATTCTTCGCCGGCCACGTCTTCCCCGTCCTCACCCCTCTTGCGGTGGACCCGGCGCACCCGTTCCCCTACATCTCCGGACTCTCACTCAACCTCGGCGTCCTGCTGCGCTACCAGGATTCCGGCAAGGAGCTCTTCGCCCGGGTCAAGGTGCCGCCGCGCCTGCCCCGATTCTTCAATGTCGCCACGGCCACGGATCGCCCCGCCGGCCGCGATGTCCCCGCCCGCTTCGTCGCGCTCGAAGACATCATCGCCGAACACCTCGACACACTCTTCGAGGGCATGGAGATCATCCACCACTCGACCTTCCGCGTCACCCGCAATGAGGACCTCGAGGTCGAGGAGGACGATGCGGAGAACCTCCTCAAGGCTCTGGAGAAGGAACTCCTGCGCCGCCGCTTCGGGCCTGCCGTGAGGTTGGAGATCACCGAGAACATCAATCCTCGGGTCCGCGAGATGCTCAAGGACGAACTCGGCATCGACGAGAACGAGATCTACCAGCTGCCCACCCCTCTCGACCTCTCCGGCATGTCAGACATCGCTGACGTCCCTCGCGATGACCTGCACTTTCGAAAAATGGTCCCGCAGATGAATAAGGATCTGTCGCTGCGTGAATCCAGCGACCAGGTCGACGTCTTCGCGGCAGTGTCGAACCGCGACATCCTGCTCCACCATCCCTACGACTCGTTCTCCACGAGCGTCCAGGCGTTTCTGGAGCAGGCGGCAGCGGACAAGAACGTGCTCGCCATCAAGCAGACGCTCTACCGCACTTCGGGCGACTCCCCGATCATCGATGCCCTCGTCGACGCCGCTCAGGCAGGCATCCAGGTGCTCGCGGTCGTGGAGATCAAGGCCCGCTTCGATGAGGAGGCCAACATCACGTGGGCGCGCAAACTCGAACGCGCCGGCGTCCACGTCGTCTACGGGATCGTCGGGCTCAAGACCCACGCGAAGCTCTCCCTCGTCGTCCGCCAGGAGGCTGAGGGTCTGACCCGCTACTGCCACGTCGGCACCGGCAACTATCACCCGAAGACAGCGCGAGGCTACGAGGACTTCGGGCTGCTGACCAAGGACAAGAGCGTCGCCGATGACCTGACGAAGCTGTTCAATCAGCTCTCGGGCTACGCGCCCCTGGCCGAATACTCGCGCCTGCTCGTCGCCCCCACCCGGGTCCGTTCGGGGCTGACCGAACTCATCGACAAGGAGATCGCCATCGCCGAGGCGGGTGGTGCCGGCATGATTCGGATCAAGGTCAATTCCATCGTCGACGAGGCGATCATCGATGCCCTCTACATGGCTTCCCGGGCCGGTGTCCAGGTCGAGGTCTTCGTCCGCGGCATCTGCGCCCTGCGACCAGGCATCCCCGGCGTGAGTGAGAACATCACAGTGCGGTCCGTGCTCGGCCGCTTCCTCGAGCATTCGCGGACCTTCGTCTTCGGCAACGGCGGCGATCCTCTCGTCTACATCGGATCAGCTGACATGATGCACCGCAACCTCGACCGCCGCGTCGAAACCCTCGTCCGGCTCGTCGCACCGAATCACAAGGCCGAGATCATCGAACTCTTCGACCTCGCCTTCGCCGACACCACCTCGGCGTTCGTGCTCGCCGCTGACGGCAAGTGGACGCGCAGCACCCACGACGATGAGGGCAACCGGCTCACCGAGTACCAGACGGAGCTCATCCGCCGACATCGCAAGCGCCGGCAGATCGGAGAAGAGGCTTGAGCCCGAAATCGGTCGGATCCGCGCAGGCATCCTCACGCGTCACCGCCGATATCCTCGCCGCCGGTGCGCTGTGCTGGCGCAATGGCAGCGAAGGACTCGAGGTCGCTCTCATCCACCGCCCCCGCTACAACGACTGGTCCTGGCCCAAGGGCAAGGTGGAATCAGGCGAGACCCTTCCGGAGACGGCGATTCGCGAGGTCAAGGAGGAGACGGGACTCGATATCACCCTCGGCGTCCCCCTGCCTGCGGCGGAATACATGGTCGGCGGAAAGCACCTCAAGAAGGTCTTCTACTGGTCAGCACAGGTCAAGGGCGAGCACACCTTCACTCCGATGAATCAACGCGAGGTCGACGAGGTGAAGTGGCTTCCCGTCGGCGAGGCGCGAACGAAGCTGACTTCCTACGCGGATCGCGACCAGCTCGATGCGCTGGAGAAATTCGATTCGACCAACGCACTGCGTGCCTGGCCTCTGATCCTCGTCCGCCACGGGAAGGCATTTCCCCGAGCGAAGTGGCATGAGACGGAGCACGTGCGCCCGCTGCTGGCTTTGGGGACCCGTCAGGCCATGGCTCTGACCGGGCTGCTCTCAGCGTGGGGCACGAAGAGACTGATCTCGAGCCCCTGGAAGCGGTGCATGGCCACGCTCGCTCCGCTGTCCGCGGCGACCGGCAAGCCCATCCGCAGGGCTTCGTGCCTGAGCGAGAAGGCGAGCTCTGCGAACCCCGACAAGACCTCCCGATTCATCGAGAAGCTGCTGGAGAAGGGCAGGCCGGTCATCTACTGCACCCACCGGCCTGTCCTGCCTCTGATCCTCGAGGTCTATGCGAAGTACGCCCCACAGCGCATCGCGGAGAAGTTGCCGCGCGAAGACCCCTACCTCAAACCCGGTGAGATCCTCGTCGCCTATGTGCGTCCGGGCGCAGTGCCGCGCATCGTCGAATTCGAACGGATCCGCCCGATCGACGCCTGAGACTGGTTCCTCAGGGGGGCCCGGTTCCTCAGTGGGCGGGGAGTCTGCACCATGCTCCGTACATCGGCGGGCCCATGACCATGCCATCGAGGGCATCGATCTCATCATTGAGCCGATCGGTGAGCGTGTCGATCCCGATCTCCTCGGCGCTGGCGATGCCCAGTCTCTCCAGCAGCGGCACGACCGCCGTGATGATGTTCGACCATCCGAAAGCAGGCGAATCCCCGCGTCCGCCCACCGGAGCACCCATCATCATCTTCGGATCCGGCAGACCCGCTGCACGGTAAGCGGTGAAGAGCTCCGGCCCCATCTGGGCATGCACGCCGAGCTCGTCGAAGGCCTGGAGGATCCAGGTGCGCGCACGATTCCAGAGCGGGGTCTCCTCGTTCGTCCACATGTAGGTCATATCGGGTTCGTGCATGCACAGCAGCCCACCCGGACGAAGCTGCACGGCGGCAGAGCGTAGGACCGCCTCGGGATCGGGGACGTGCATGATCACAGCCCGTCCGACGACGGCGTCGAAGGTGCCGTCGAGTTCCAGATCGGGAAGAACCGCCTCGGCGAATTCGACTTGGGGCACACCGGCCAGGACTGCTCGGGCAGCCGTCAGGGACTCGACGTCCCGGTCGATGCCGAGAACATAGCCGGTCTCTCCGACGAGATTCGCTGCGATCGCGGCCACGGCTCCGGTCCCGGTACCCAGATCCAGCACCTTCATCCCGGGACCGACTCCGGCTCGAACAAGCAGCTCTTCGGTCAGAGGATCCAGAACGGTCGACTGCTCACGCAGACGGATCTCTTCCTCTAGGGCGTCTTCGAACATGTAGTGGTGCTCGGCTGACATGGGCTTCTCCTCATCGAGAATATGAATGACGGCATGTTCTGGCACGTCACTCTATGGACCCCGGTGATCATCGACAAGAGGTCGACGAACCTCAGCGCGCTGCCCTGCGAAATCGGGCCGATTCAGCCCTGCGAAATCGGGACAACGTCGTCCCGACAAGCATCCTTTCATGAATCCGCAGGTTCCTGTGATGGAGCACTCACCCCGACCTGAAGCCTTCAGGATTCATTCACCCTCCATTCACTTAGCGACTCCCAGGGCTTTACGCACGATCCTTAGCGTGTAACACGAAAGATCGAACAATCTCGAACAGTGTTCTCATACTCGAAAGGCATCTTCGTGAAGCTGAAGCACCTGGCACCATCCGCTGCAATCCTCGCAGCCGGCGCACTCACCCTGTCGGCCTGTGGCGGAACCTCTGCCACTGGAGAAGAAGCAAGCGGCGGCGACAGTGATCTGCAGGGCACACTGACCGGAATCGGCGCCTCATCGCAGAAGGCCGCGATGGATGCATGGACCGCCGACTTCGCCTCAGAGAACTCCGGCGTGACCGTCAACTACTCGCCCGACGGTTCAGGTGCGGGCCGTGAGCAGTTCCTGGCCGGAAACGCTCAGTTCGCCGGGTCTGACGCTCACCTCGACGACGACGAGGTCAAGCAGGGCAAAGAAGCTTGCGGCGCCGATGGTGCCTACGAGTTCCCCGTCTACATCTCCCCCATCGCAGTGACCTTCAACGTCAAGGGCGTCGATGAGCTCAACCTCGCGCCTTCGACGATCGCCAAGATCTTCAAGGGCGAGATCAGCAAGTGGAACGACAAGGCGATCAAGGCCGACAACCCTGATGCCGATCTCCCCGACACGAAGATCACTGCCGTGCACCGTGCCGATGACTCCGGCACCACGGAGAACTTCGCCGAGTACCTCAAGGCCACGGCCGAGAAGGACTGGGACGCTGAGATCAGCGGGGACTTCCCCAAGGACTTCGGTGGCGAAGCCGCACAGGGCACCGACGGTGTCGTGCAGACCGTCTCCGACACCGACGGAGCCATCGGCTACGCAGACGCCTCCGCCGTCGGATCACTGAGCAAGGCCAAGGTGAAGGTCGGCGAAGAATACGTCGAGCTCTCGGCCGATGCCGCGTCCAAGGTCGTCGACGCGTCCGACAAGGTCAAGGGCCGCAGCGAAGGCGACCTTGCCTTCGACCTGGCTCGCGACACCACCGAATCGGGCGCCTACCCGATCGTCCTCGTCTCCTACCACGTCGTCTGCTCGTCTTACAAGGACCAGGAGACCGTGGACATGGTCAAGGCCTGGGAGAAGTTCGTCGTCTCCGAGGAAGGACAGAAGTCGGCAGCGGATTCCGCCGGCTCCGCACCACTGTCCGATGACCTGCGTTCGCAGATCGAAACCGTCATCGATTCGATCAAGGTTGAAGGCTGATTCTTGGCTGCTGACCTGCAGAATTGATATGTCGAAGAGCGGCGCAGCGACCCTGCGCCGCTCTTCGGTGCCTAGGGACCCGTCCACCGGATCCACCGCAAGTTTCATGAGGAGCACTTGTGCCGACCAGCACACAGACCACAGTGTCCGGCCCTGCCGGAGCACCTGAGCCGGACTCACAACCCGAGTCCGGCACGGGCCAGAGGCCCAAAGCCGTCGTTCGTCCCGGTGACCGAATCTTCTCGGCCGCGACCCTCATCGCCGGCATCCTGATCCTGCTCATCCTGGCCGGAGTCGCACTGTTCCTTCTGGCGCAGTCTACGGACACCATCGAAGCCCAGGTCAATGATCCGAGCTCGATCACCGGCGGCAAAGGGTTCTTCTCCTACGTCTGGCCGCTTGTCATCGGCACACTCATCTCCTCCGCCATCGCGCTGCTCGTGGCCACCCCGTTCGCACTCGGCATCGCACTGTTCACCACGCACATGGCACCACGGAAGCTGGCGCCGGTCCTCGGCTACGTCATCGACCTGCTCGCTGCGATCCCCTCGGTCGTCTACGGTCTCTGGGGAATCGCCCTCGCCGGCAGCCTCACAGAGTTCTACCTGTGGCTGTCGAAGTGGTTCGGCTGGATCCCGATCTTCGCTCCCGATGCGAACGGCGATGTGTCGAACACCGGCCGCACACTGCTGACGGCCTCTCTCGTACTCTCCATCATGATCCTGCCGATCATCACCTCCCTGACCCGTGAGATCTTCCTGCAGACTCCCCGTCTGCAGGAAGAAGCTGCCCTGGCTCTCGGCGCAACGCGCTGGGAGATGATCCGCATGTCGGTGCTGCCGTTCGGAAAGTCCGGCATCGCCTCGGCGACCATGCTCGGCCTCGGCCGCGCACTCGGAGAAACCATGGCCGTGGCCATGATCCTCTCCCCCGGCCTGCTCACCGCGTCCCTGGTGGTCAGCGGCAACCAGACCATCGCGTCTGAGATCGCGCAGAACTTCCCCGAAGCCGCCGGACTGCGGCTGTCCGAGCTGATCACGGTCGGCCTCGTCCTCTTCGTCATCACCTTGCTGGTGAATATGGGCGCACGTGCAATTGTTGCCAAGACCTCGGTGAAGGGCAGTTGAGAATGTTGACTACTACGAACAATTCGACGACCACGTCCCGCGCCCTGACCTCGAAGCAGCTCCCCAAGGCCACACCATGGGTGGTTGCAGTCGCCTCGATCATCGTCGCGATCATCATCAGCTTCATCGCCTTCGGCGGGTTCAACATCCCAGTCGTCGCAGTCCTCGCCGGACTCATCAACGTGGTGGCCGTCTTCGCGCTCTCCGGAGCCTACGAGGGCCGCCGCAAGGCCACCGACCGGGTGGCCACCACCGTCGTCACATCCTCGTTTATCCTCGCCTGTGTTCCCCTCATATCACTGCTCTGGATGACCATCTCCAAGGGCGGAGCCGCTATCAGCTTCGACCTCCTCTCCCGCACGATGCTCGGCATGAAGGGTGTCCTCGACCAGCAGTACGTCGCCGGTGAAGCAACAATTGCCGGTGGCTTCTACCACGCGATCGTCGGCACCGTGCTGATCACGGTCATGGCCTGCATCATCTCGATCCCCATCGGTGTGCTGACCGCGATCTACCTCGTCGAGTACGCCGAGAAGAACAGGCTGGGCAAGGCCATCACCTTCCTCGTCGACGTCATGACCGGCATCCCCTCAATCGTCGCCGGACTCTTCGCCTTCGCGCTGTTCTCCACCATCGCAGGGTTCATCATGCCGGACGCGGCAGGCATCGCGAAGACAGGCTTCACCGCCGCCGTAGCACTGTCGGTGCTCATGATTCCGATCGTCGTGCGCAACACGGAGGAGATCCTGCGCCTGGTCCCGATGGATCTGCGAGAGGCGTCCTACGCACTGGGCGTGCCGAAGTGGAAGACGATCGTCAAAATCGTTCTGCCCACCTCGGTGTCGGGCATCCTCTCCGGCATCACCATCGCGATCGCCCGCGTCATCGGCGAAACTGCACCGATCATGGTCACCGCCGGATTCGCCAAGGCTCTCAACTGGAACCTGTTCTCCGGTTGGATGTCGACTCTGCCGACCTTCATCTACGATTCGCAGCTGCGGCCGGTCTCTCCCGGCGATGCCGCCCTGGCCAGCTCCGAGCGAGCCTGGGCAGCAGCCCTCGTCCTCGTCGCCCTGGTCATGCTCCTCAACCTCCTGGCCCGCGTCATTGCGAAGGTGCTGGCTCCGAAGGCAGGACGCTGATGAAGCGCTGAGACCCCGAGGCACGCCATACTTGTTCCAGACATTCCACAGATAGGGAAACACATTGTCCAAGCAGATCGACATCAAGGATCTCGACATCTTCTACGGCGATTTCCGCGCCGTCGACGGTGTGCAGATGCAGATCAAGCCCCGCTCGGTCACGGCCCTCATCGGCCCCTCGGGCTGCGGTAAGTCCACAGTGCTGCGCACACTCAACCGGATGCACGAAGTGATTCCGGGCGCCAGCGTCTCCGGTCAGGTCCTCATGGACGGCAACGACATCTACGGAGCAGGCGTCGACCCGGTCAACGTGCGCCGTGAGGTCGGCATGGTCTTCCAGCGTGCGAATCCGTTCCCCACGATGAGCATCAAAGAGAACGTGCTGGCCGGTGTGCGTCTCAACAGCCGCCGCATGACCAAGTCAGAGGCCGATGATCTCACCGAGCGTGCACTGCGCGGCGCCAACCTCTGGAACGAGGTCAAGGACCGTCTCAGCCTGCCCGGCTCAGGACTCTCCGGCGGTCAGCAGCAGCGCCTGTGCATCGCCCGCGCTATCGCCGTTGAGCCCGAGGTCCTGCTCATGGACGAACCGTGCTCCGCGCTGGATCCGATCTCCACACTGGCCATCGAGGATCTCATCAACGACCTCAAGGACCAGTACACGGTCGTCATCGTCACCCACAACATGCAGCAGGCCGCTCGCGTGTCCGACAAGACAGCGTTCTTCAACATCGCGGGCACCGGCAAGCCAGGCAAGCTCATCGAGTTCAACGAGACCTCGACGATCTTCTCCAACCCCGAGAAGGAAGAGACCGAGAACTACATCTCCGGCCGCTTCGGATGATCTGAAGTCTGGCCTGCGGCTGCGTGGGCGGCGACCGCAGTCCTCAGCGAAAATGTCCAACGGTTGGTAACTTCGTCGCGATCCAAGAGCTCGGATCGCGACGAAGTTACCAACCGTTACCTGTATTCACGGCTCATAGTGGTTAAGGGGCGAGGTCTCCACCCAAGAGACCTCGCCATCACGCCCCGGCCTGAACTTGGTCTGGGAGTTACCTCCGCAGTCGACGGAACGACCTTCCCAGCAACCCATCGACGATATATCGTTATATATCGTCAAGGCGATTCGATCAGACCTGGAGGTCATCATGAACGAGCCATTCAATCACGGAGGTTTCTCTCGTCGGAACGGCGATTGGGGCGGGGCGAATATCTGGGAAGCGGTGGAGCAGCTGCGCTCATCCTTCAACCCCAAACAGCCGTTCCGCATGAACCGCGGGGATGTCCGCGCCGGAATCCTCACACTGCTGGCCGAAGCCCCGATGCACGGCTACCAGATCATTCAAGAGATCGAAGAGCGCAGCGGCGGCAGCTGGAAGCCCAGCCCAGGATCGGTCTACCCGACGCTGCAGCTGCTCACGGATGAGGGCCTCATCAGCTCGGAGTCCTCAAGCGGGCGCAAGACCTATTCACTCACCGAGGACGGACGCGAACAGCTCGCATCCGAGCCGGAGTCCAATGCTCCATGGGAATCAGCGAAGAAGCCCGAAGCGCCCAGGGCCGCAAACCTGGCCAAGGCCGGCGTCGAGCTGGCGCAGGCAGCAGCTCAGGTCGGCCGATCCGGCAGCAAGGAGCAGGTCGCCGAGGCGGTCACCGCGCTCGAGGACACCAAGCGCAGATTGTATTCGATCCTCGCCGAGGACTGAACAGTGGCGGCGCGAACCCTTCGGGCTCGTTACGGTCGGATCCTCCGCTTCGCCGCGGCCCAGATGGTCATGGCCTGGTGGTTCGAGATGACGCTGCCGCGAATCGGCCTGGGTCATCTCGCGGCAAGAGGTCGGGTGGAGCGCTGGCGTTCCACGGCCAGGCGTTTCCGCACTCTGGCCGTGGAACTCGGCGGTCTGATGATCAAGGTCGGTCAGTTCCTCTCCTCGCGCATGGATGTTCTCCCACCCGAGATCACCAGAGAACTCGAGGGCCTGCAGGACGAGGTCGCCCCGGTCCCCTTCGACCAGATCCGCGACCTTGCAGAAGCGCAGTTGGGGATGGCACTCACTGATGCCTTCGCCTCCTTCGAATCTCGCCCATTGGCCGCGGCATCCCTGGGGCAGGCGCACTCTGCGACCCTGACCCCGGAGATCGCCGCAGAGAACGGCTTCGCCGAGGTGGTCGTCAAGGTCCAGCGTCCGAGCATCGCCGATATCGTCGAGGTCGATCTGCGTGCACTGCGCCGGATCGCCGGATGGCTCTCCCGCGTCCAGTTCGTCTCCCGTCGCGTCGACATGCCGGCGCTGGTCGAGGAGTTCGCCCATGTCAGCCTCGAGGAGATCGACTATCTCCATGAAGCGGCGAATGCGGAGGCCTTCGCCGTGGATGCGGCTGAGTCGGCCAGGGTGCATGCTCCGCAGATCGTCTGGGAACAGACCACACCACAGGTGCTGACCTTGGAGGACGTCACGGCGATCAAGGCCAACGACGTCGCTGCGCTGCGTCGAGCCGGGATCGACCCCCACGAGGTTGCGACGACCTTCGCGCACACAATGTTCGATCAGCTCTTCCGGACCGGGTTCTTCCACGCCGACCCCCACCCCGGCAACATCTTCGTGACACCTGCCCACCCGGGGACAGCCTCGGCGGGGGCGGGGTGGCACCTGACCTTCATCGACTTCGGGATGATGGGGCACGTGCCGGAGAATCTGCGCGCGGGCCTGCGGGAGCTCTTCATCGCCGTGGCGATGCGGGACTCCCGCCGCCTCGTCGCAAGCGTCGGACTCATCGGAGTTCTGCTCGACGGCGCGGACACGGAAGAGCTCGAACGCTCTCTCACGGGACTCTTCGCACGGTTCGGAGGCATGGGGTTCGCCCAGCTGCGCGACGTCGATGAGAAGGAGCTGCGAGCCTTCTCCACGGATTTCGAATCGGTGGTGCGGGATCTGCCCGTGCAGCTGCCGGAGAACCTCTTCCTCATCATTCGCTCGCTGTCCATGGTCTCGGGTCTGTGCAGTTCGCTCAATCCCTCGTTCAACATCTGGGAGGTGGTCGAACCCTATGCGAGCGAGCTGATCGAGGAGGAGAAGGGCGGCGCCGCCGGCACTGTGGCGAAGGAGGCAATCAACCTTGTGCGCCTCACGCTCGGCCTTCCGGGACGCCTCGACGGCCTGGTCCAGAGGCTCGAGAACGGTGAGCTCTCGGTGGCTACGCCCAAACTGGACCGCCGGGTCGCGGGCCTCGAACTTCTGGCCCGCGGGGTGATCTCAGCCGTGCTGTTCACCGGTTTCGTCATCGGCGGTGCAGTGCTGCTGTCCATGACCACACTGGGTGGCGTCCTGCTGCTCATCGCCTCGGCGCCGGCGCTCATCCACAGCCTGGTCACTCTGCTTCGACACAGGACGCTCAGCCGCCGACACCGCCGCAGGTGAGAGCACACGGTCATCCGATCCCAGCAGAAGCGCATGCCGAAACGACCTGTCACTGCCGCCTGGAAGCGCGGGCATCAAGTCGCCTGGCACGGTAGGCATAGGTGGCCCAACCGAGGGCCAGAGCCCACAGCGGGAAGAGCAGCGTCGGTCCGATCGTCACCCAGTTGCCATTGATGCTGACACCGTTGAGCAGAACCGTACGGATCATGCCCATACCTCCGGTGAACATCGCCAATGTGACGATGCAGGCGGGTATCGTCGCGAGGAGGATCGGCACACGTCGTCCTGCCAGCGGCCCTGTCCAACGCGGAAACCTCTCTCCCCATCTCTGCACCAGCCCCAGGGTCAGCAGCGCTCCGAGCAACCCGGCGATCGCCAAGGCGAGACCTGAATGCCACATCCCGACCTGGAGGCCTGCGGAATAGAACTCGGGGCTGAGCCCGAACGGGATACCCAGTGCCCACAGAATACGAGTGGATGCATAGATGACGGGAACCGCCACGGCCACGCCGACGGCGATCTTGGCACTGACCTGGACGGGCCGGCGACCTTCGGCAGCCTTCACAGAGGTCACCCCCGCGGCGGAGACCTCGCCGACAGAAGCATCCACGGCCGCACCATCGGCGCTTGCCCGGCTACGTCGCCTGCGGCCCTCCAGCGATGCCCATACCGCTGCCCACAGCCCCGGGCCGAGCAGCATGAATCCCTGCCAGAGCACGGCGACGGGAATCGCCGGGAACTGCAGGCTCAGGGTGTAGCCGAGGTATGCCAAGACCAAGGTGTCGGTGAAGACCATAGTGGTGACGAGGGTGAGGAAGACCGCGAAGATTCCCGCTGCGGCGACGGCTCTGCCGCGCAGTCGTGGCAGGGTCAGGAGGGTCGATGCGAGGGTCAGGCTCAGCAGCGCACAGGACCCGACCCATGCTGCTCCAGCAGGGATGGAGAGATAGTCCAAGAGTGTGCTGTACTCGCCCCGTTGCGCATGACCGAACGGAGAGACGAGCAGTCCGCTCCCCCACAGCACGGAGACGACCAGCATGGTCAGTGACCAGACCGCGCTCAGGCCGAGCATAGTGACATCGACATTGAGTGCCCGCGTCGATTGAGATGGATGTCCTGATTGTGTATAGCTCTGTGTTGTCTTCATGCTTCAACACTCGCGCCGTAGCCGTCCTGACAGACTCCCCCGAACGGGTGAACGGCATCCCTCAGAGGGTGAAGCATGCCCCTCAGAGGGTGATGAAACCCGATTCGAAGGCTCTGATGACGGCTTGAGTCCGGTCCCTGGCGCCGAGCTTGCCGAGCAGCGAGCTGACATAGGTCTTGACTGTCTCACTGCCGAGGAACAGTTCACCGGCGATCTCCACATTGCTCAGACCGCGCGCCATGAGTGAGAGCACCTCCTGCTCGCGACTGCTCAGCTGGGCAACACTGGCCAGGTCTTCGCGCCGCCCCGCCTGAGCTGCCATCTCACGCACCTTCTGCGGATACAGGAGCACCTCCCCACCGGCCACGACGTACACAGCTCGGATGAGTTCCTCCGGCTGGGCCCGCTTGAGCACGAAGCCATCGGCACCGGCACGCAGCGCTTCGAAGACGTAGTCGTCGCTGTCGAAGGTGGTCAGGATGAGCACACGTGGAGGGTCCTGCCGCGCCACGAGCAATCGAGTCGCTTCGAGTCCGTTGAGCTGCGGCATGCGCACGTCCATGATGGCGATATCGGGCTGCGTGCGCTGGACGAGGTCGATTGCGTCGGCACCGTCGCCGGCCTCGCCGACCACTTCGAGTCCAGTGTCCGAGTCGATGATCGCCGCGAGCCCGGCGCGGACCAACGGCTCATCGTCGATGAGGACCACCCTGATGCTCATGTCTGCCTCTCCTCGTTCGCAACTCGTACAGTGCCGCTGTCTGTCGGCAGCACGGCCTCAAGCGTCCATGAGCCACCATCTGCAGTCCACCGAACTTTCCCGCCGAAGAGCTCAACACGCTCTCTGATCCCCTGCAGACCCCGGCCTGTACCCGCATTGCTCCTCGCGCCACTGGTGTTCACCACGCAGGCGTTGCTCACCGTCAACGTCACGCATCTCGCATCGACGCTGATCGACACCGAGGCCCCCGGGACTGAGGCGTGGCGAAGCGAGTTCGTCAGAGCCTCCCGCACGATCCGATGCAGCTCGTGCGCCACGACTGAAGGCAATGAGCCCATGTCGCCTCTGATTCTCAGCTGGGTCGGGTGCCCCACTGATCTCGCTTCCTGGGCCAGGACCTCGAAATCCTCGATAGTTCGCCGAGGTGGTTGTGCCGTTTCCGCACTGATGACGGCATCATCATCTGCCTCCAGATCGGCCTCCGTGCGGAGCAGCGCGAGAATGTGGTCCAACTCGGCCACCGCCTCACGTCCGGTGCGGGCGATTTCGTCAACGGCCGCCTCGGCGATGGTGGGGTATGTCTGCAGTGCGCGCTTGGCGACTGCCGCCTGCATCGTCGTCACGGTCAGAGCGTGGCCGATCGAGTCGTGGACCTCGCGGGCAAGCACCGTGCGGCGGAACCGGCGGGCCCGCTCGCGACCAGCGAGCTCCGAGCGGTCGGCCGCCGACGGGCCGAGGAGAATGAGTGCATAGTTCGGCAGAAAGTATCCCTCCACGACGATGATGGCGATGCACATCAGCAGGATTCCCACGGCGAGGGCCTGGATCAGCCCTGCGGGCAGTACGGTGGCCGCCAGGCTCGTCTCGGTTCCGATCAGACCGTCGGAGAGTTCATGAGCCTGTTGGGGGTCGGCGGCCAGAACGATGGCGGCTGGGACCAGGACGACGATCGTGAGCAGGAGCAGTGCGCCGGCGAAGGTGTGACCGAAGTAGAACAGGGCACCGCGCAGTCGATCGGCCGTTCGGGGCCGCCTCGGCGGGGTGGGGATGCTCAGTTCGAGCAGCTGCTCGGCCAGTGTGCGTTCGAGGGCGCGGATGACGGCGAGGAATGCTGGAATGCACAGCAGCGCGAAAGCGATGATTCCGACGACGATGATGGTCAGCGAATCGGCGCGGTTGCCGACCCGGTTCGAGGCAGTCACGATCCAGATCACGACCGCCGCGTAGGGCACGGCGATGACGCCGCCGATCAGCAGGACCAGCAGCCTGCGCCACAACTTTGCCACGCGAGCCTTCACCGTCACCAGACTACCGTCGCGGCACTCGATCAGCTCGGAATACCGGGTGCATTCGAAAGCCACGGCAGAAAAGCCTCGACGGAACCCATCCACGACGAAATCCGCTCCGAATCCGCTGATGTACGACGAGAGTCTTCGAAAGGATCGTCATGAGCACTCACATAGTTTCATCATCAGCTCACACCGACCGCACCGGCGTCCAGATCATCTCAGGCATCTTCGGAGCCGTGTTCCTCCTCGTGGGCATCTTGGGCTTCGTCCCGGGCATCACCCAGAACCTGGACACGATGATGTTCGCCGGGCATCATTCACAAGCCGCGCTGCTGGGGATCTTCCAGGTCTCGGTGCTGCACAACATCGTCCATCTGCTCTTCGGCGTCGTCGGCCTGCTCGGGCTCAAGTCACGCCGACTGGCCAAGACCTACCTCATCGTCGGAGGCATCATCTACGCCGTGCTGTGGATCTACGGCCTCGTCGTTCCGATGGAGTCCATGGGCAACTTCGTTCCGCTCAACACCGCTGACAACTGGCTGCACTTCGTCCTCGCAGCAGCCATGATCACGACCGGGATCGTCTTCGGCCGGAAGGCTCACGCTGCGGCACAGCGGTGACGTCTCAGCCGGTGAAGACCCTGACCACCAGGCCGAGGCAGATCGCCAACGCCGCGGCCGCGGGAATGGTCAGCACCCAGACCCCGGCGATGGGAACGATGAAGCGGGCGCGGGCGCGACCCTGGCGTCCGGCGAACTGGGTTCCGAGGATGGCAGATCCGAGGATGAAGGTCAGCGACACCGGCACCCGCATAATGAGCGCCGCCGTGTACATGAGCACCGTGGCGGTGGCATCTGCTGTCGCGGACTTCAGCGGGTCGAGACCGGCCATGCGAACCGACAGTGTGCGGACAACTCGCCACCCGCTCAGGCCGGTGCCGATCGCCAGCGCTCCCGCGATGATCAGCCGCACCGGCCAGGAGATCTCGACGACGGAGAGCTCGGTGTACGGGTTGGCGTCCACGGCGAGGAGCCCGACCATGACCAGGGCCGCGATCTTCTGTGCGTCCTGAACGCCGTGGACCAGCGACAGCGAGGCGGTGAGCACCGAGTCGACCATGCGCGCACCGCGGAAGAGCGGTTTGGGCGGTGAGGCGGCAAAGGTCTTCGACAGCAGAGCCGTCAGGCCCCAAGAGAGTACGAATCCGAGGATCGGCGAGATCACGAGGGGCAGGATCACCGAGTTGACCGCCTCGGCGGAGTTGACCGAGAACCCCAGCACGATCCCGGCACCCAGGAGACCGCCGATGAGGCAGTGCGTAGAGGACACAGGCAGCGCGAGATAGTAGGTGAAGAGACTCCACGCCGTTGCGGCGACAAAGGCGATGATCAAGGAGGTGAGGATGACCTCGGGGTCGCCGTCGAAGTGGACGATCTGATTGGCCACGACTGAGGCGATTCCCTCTCCCAAGAGTGCGCCGATGAAGTTGAAGACGACGGCCAGGCCCAGTGCCCACCGTGCGTTGATGGAGCGTCCGACGACGGCATTGCCGATCGTCAGCGCAGCATCATGGAAACCGTTCGAACCGGCGAAGATCACCGCAGTTACGATGACTCCCGCCAAGAGCAGCTCCACGGACTACGACTCCTTGATCGCGATGGCGGCGACGACCTTGCCCAGCTCGGTGAAGCCGTATGCGGCACGCACGAAGGCCTGCCCCAACTGGGATACCGCGGCCATGTACGTCAGGCCGCGCTTCGAGTTCGGCACGGCGTCAGACATCCGCCATTGCAGGGCCTCTACTTGATAGGTGAGGCGGTTGATGGAGTCGACGTAGTCCCACTGATCGAGTTTGCCCGGCAGCCGAGTGACCATCCGCGAGGTGTGGTCGGTCTGGTTGGACAGGACCGCGAGGGTTTCGAGGACACCGGAAGGCAGTTCGTCGAAGGCCTCCGAGGCAAGGACGAATCCGGCACCGTGGAGAAGGTGGCAGATGTCTCGCATGTGATGACCGAGCAGGTAGAGGTCATTGCGGTCGAACGGGGTGATGTAGTTCTCGCGCAGCGCGCGGAGCACGGCGCCCATGTCTTCATCGGCTTGATCGCCGATCTCGCGGAGACGGTCTGCGACCTGCCGACGTTCGCTGACTTCGATTCCGGAGAGTTCGGCAAGCACCAGGTTGCATTGCCGCATCTGCCCGACCAGATCGGACAGACGTTCGTAGAAGACAGTGTCCTGCGGTACCCGCTTGAGCCGCATGCGTTCCTCCTGCCCGGGGCCCGGTCGAGCCGGACGAATGTGCATGTTGCTTCAATTGTATGTGCCGGACGCTGAACCGAGAGCGCCTCTCGGCGGTAGGCCGCTCGAAGCGGCTGAATTTGGAGCCCGGGGCTTCAGATCCAGCGTCCGGTGGCCACGAGGGCCACCCACCACGATACTCGCTCACGCTCATGAGTCCACCGCCGAGGCGGGTGAACGAGCGTTGAAAATCTCACAGTCTGCGTACGTGGCCGAGTTCCATCTCGGAGGACGAGTCCACGTGTCAGTCAGGCGATCGGACCGTCAGTTAGGCGGCCGGACTGTCAGTCAGGCGATCGGACCGTCAGTCCAGTCCGCCGTGACGATGGGAGATGGCGGCATCTTTGAGGTCCTTCGCGAACTGGCGCAGCCGCGTGGCGGTCTCGGAGCTGTCGGTGCCTTCGGCGCACATTCCGACGAACGCTGCGGCTCGGAGGAGAGCGATGACGACGTCCCCGCGGAAGGCTCCAGCGAGGATCTCATCGATGGCACGGGCAACCTCGTCGGGGCCTGCGGGAAGCTCGACTCCGGCGAGGATCTCATCGAGTCCGAGACCGTCGGTCATCCTGCGCTGCCCGGCGGAGAACATGTCGGCGAGCTCACGCGGAGCGGTGAGGATCCATTCGCGCAGTGCATACAGACGCCAGAGCGCTCCCGGCGCTGAGACGGCAGGGGCTGCAGACCACATTTCGGCGATGACCTCGAGACCGATGTCGTCGGCCAACTCCACGAACCGCTTCGTCGCGGCCTCATCGCGCCGTCCGCGCGAATCTCCGAGCAGAAGTGCGGCGGTCGCGTGAGAGGTCTCTGATCTGGTCACCGGGTCATTGGAGGCACTGACCGAATCAAGATCGGCCAGAGGTATCGGGCGGTGAAAGCGTGGCTGTGTCATCGTCAGAGCATTCTAGTCCCCTACTCTGACCGGCGCTCCACCCAGAGCAGGCTTTCGCCTCTCGCCGGTGAGATCAGGCTTTCGCCCCTCCCGGGTCAGATCAGGCATTCGTCTTCCGGTCAGGGTTCATTCGTCAGGTTCACAGTGGCAACTACTAAACTGGTGACAAATTCGGGCCTGCGACCAGCAGGTCACGAGTGCAGACAACGAGAAGGAACTCCCGTGGCAAAATCATCAGTGGCGAAGAAGGGCCTGGACAAGGCAGCGAAATTCGCTGTCAACGAGGACGGGACCCTCAACCCCCGCGCCCAGTCGATGCTGTCGAAACTTCTGTCGGTCCAGCGCCCAGTCGCCCTTGCCTATGTGCGCAGCCTGCGTCGCCGGAATCCGGATGCGACTCCGGAAGAGCTCATCAAGATCATTCGCCGGCACTACCTCGCGCTGACCACTTCGGGTGGCGCGGCAGTCGGTGCCACCGCTGCAGTCCCCGGACTCGGCACAACTGCCGCACTCGGTGTGGCCACCGCTGAGACCGCCGGATTCCTCGAAGGCACGGCACTGTTCGCACAGGCGATCTCGGAGATCCACGGCCTTCCGGTTCAGGACTCCAAACGCGCGAATGCGCTGGTGCTGGGCCTCATGCTCGGCAAGGACGGAAAGAACCTCGTCCAGAAGTTCAGCAAGCAGTCCGGCGGCTCGGAGTCGATGTTCGGCAACTGGGGCTCTGCCGTGACGAAGCAGCTCCCAGCCCCGGTCGTCGACCTGCTGGTGCGGAAGCTGCGCAAGACCTTCATCCGCAAGTTCGCCGCACGTGCCGGTGGCTCGCTGGTCGGTCGTCTGCTGCCCTTCGGCATCGGCGCGATCATCGGCGGCGTGGTCAACGCTCAGATGGCCCGCAAGGTCGCCGGTGAGTCGACCGAGGCCTTCGGTGCCGCGCCCACGATCTTCCCGCTGGAGACCGACCCTGAGTATGTCGCGCCGAAGAAGGATCGCAAGCTGCTGGCGGGCCTGAAGAACATCGCGGCGCTGCGCGGCGCCATCAAGAAGAACAAGGCCATTGAGTCCGATGTCATCGACGAGGCGGCCGAAGAGGATCCCACCGCACCGGATGCCCTCCCCCGCACCTACACCGGTGACGAGCGCCCTGAACTCGGAAAGTGATCAGCGGTGAAGCCTGCTGATTGCCACCGCGAACCAGTTTGAGTATTCGGGCTCCTTACCTCTAATATTATTGAGTCTCCAACAACTCCGGTGTGACGCTTGTCCACGCGGCTGTGTTGGGGCGGGGCCTCTAGCTCAGTTGGTAGAGCAACGGACTTTTAATCCGTGGGTCGTGGGTTCGATCCCCACGGGGCCCACCCACAGAAAAGCCCCGCAATCCCAGTAGACATCAGGGATTGCGGGGCTTTCGCATGGGTCGGCGCGGGATTCTACCATCGAGTCGGCGAATCAGACGCGAAGCCGCCGACACCTAATGTTCACTTACCGTTCAAGGCGGCCACCGAACGCCTGCTCAACTGGAATACTTCCGTCCTGCCAGGGGGTGAGGACCCAGGCGACGAGATAGGCGCCGATCCCCAGGACCGGAAGCAGGAACGAGATGAGGACCAGCAGGCGCATCAGCCACACGTTCATCCCTGTCGCCTCGGCGAGACCGGCGGCAATACCGCCGAGAATCCGGTCGGGTCCGCGACGGAAGCCAACTTTGCGAATGGAATCAAATAGTTTTCTCATACCCTCAACAGTACGCAGATTTCGCTGTCTGCACAGGGGTGCTGACCGTCGAACCGGACTGAGGGAAACCGGAATGGCATCCGGTGGGGGCGCTGGCAGCGGAACGGCCACCTCGGCGCCCATCTGATTGCAATTCTCGTTATATGAGATGACGATCACAGGTTTTGGGCGCGCCTACTCCGAGGCACCCAGCAAGGGCGGTTACGATTAACGGGTTGTGCAACCAATTGTCCGCATCCGCCTTCCCAGCGACGCGGCAAAGAGGAGTCCATTGTGAAGTGGGTAAAAAAGGCCGTCCTCACGCTCGTCGTCATATTTGTGGCGTTCTATCTGTTCAGTCGGCCAGAAGATTCAGCCGAGGCGGTGCGGAACGCTTTCGAGGCAGTGGGGACCGGTGTCGGCTCCTTGGTCACTTTCTTCACTTCTCTGTCCGCGTAACCGCGCGGGAAGCAGCCTGACGTGTTCAGGGCACTGACCGATCCGAAGGTCGAAAATCACCTCATCGCTGAAGAGGGTGAGCTCATTGTCGACGAAGTACGTCGCCATTTCCTCGCCTTCGTCGCACCCTCGCTCATCATTGTGCTTGGCGTGGCCGTCGCAGCCATCGCCTTCACGGTCCCAGTTGATTTCGCCCCGATCCCGCTGGGCATCGGCGCCGCCATTGCCCTGTTCGGCGTCTACCGCTCACTGTTCGTGCACATGGACCGGTTCGTCATCACGAACATGCGAGTGTTCAGAATCCACGGGATCTTCACTCAGCACAAGGCGACGATGCCGATGTCACGTATTCTCGACATCTCGGTGCACAAACCGCTGATGGGTCGGATCTTCAGATACGGGCATTTCGTCTTCGAGTCTGCTGCCCAGGACCAGGGCCTGCGCGATATCCGTTTTGTCGGACGACCGGACGAGAGAGACCTCACCATCCAGACGGTGATTCAGCGCTCCGGGCTGCGTTCAGCCATCAAATCCTTCAACGACAAGAACAACGATGATAACGCTGAACAGCCGGATACGAACCTGGAGATAGACGCGGACCTCCAAGCCGATGTCGAGGGTGACTCCGATTCCGAGGATGCCTACGGCTACGAATACGACTACGACCGCGAAGACGACGTCGAACCACACCGTGAGCCGGCTGTGATCGACAGTGAGCGTCGTTTCGATGCAGGAGAGAGAACCGATGGTCACTCGACCGTGCGCACGGGGGCAGGTCCTGACGTGGACACCGGAGAGTGGTCGACCATGGAACTCGATACCGGCCACGGCTTCAGCCAGTCCGAGGAATTCAGAATCGGCAGCGCACTGCCTGCGTTGAACGACCCTGTTGCCAGGGCTGCAAGCTCATGGGAGCTGCGGTGGCCTGAACGCGACCGTATGCAGACGGCGACGGAGCTGATGCGTGCTCACCGCCGCCTCATCTCAGACCTCGATGAGAAGCTTCGTCCCTTGGGTCTGACCTATGCCCGATACGAGGTGCTGCTCCTCCTGTTCTTCGACCAGCAGGGCGCACTCCCTCTGGTCGAGCTCACGGACCAGCTGCAAGTTGAAGCCAGCTCGTCCTTCTCCTCGGTCAGGTGGCTCGAAGACAATGGGCTGATCGAAAGAGTCATGGAGCCCGGTGACGACGGTGAGGTCTTCGCCGAGATCACGCCGCGGGGTCGGGCACTGACCGATCGAGCCAGTCAGATCGTCGCCGATGCCCGCTTCGGTCTGGATTCGATGACCGAAGCAGAGTGTCACCAACTGACCAAGCTGCTGGCACGGCAGCGTCGATACCGGGACTAGGCTTCCTGCGCGGTCCGGCTCTGGCCCTCCGCCCTCCGTCCCTCCGCCCTCCGGTCCATGCCATCGACTGTACGGCGGGCGAAGTCCGGAGCGTGCTCGGGGGTGACACCCAGGCCGAGGATGTGCGCCGGAATCACAGTCAGCGCGGGGAACGTCTTCAGCAGCCACAGGATCGGCGCCGGCGGGCGGATGACTCCGCCGTTGTGGACGACCGGCTCGATCATCCGATGAATGCCGCCCTGCAGCAGCTCGACGGCCTTCGTCGTCAGCAACCGTCGGCGCTGGACCCGCTTGAGATCGCGGGTGGACACTGTCCCTGAGCGCAGGGCCTCGGCCAGAAGACGAGCCGTGGCCACACCATCCTGGACCGCCAGGTTGACGCCGACTCCGCCCAACGGACTCATGGCATGGACGGAGTCGCCGATGCACAGCAGTCCGTCGATGAACCAGCGTTTGGCTTCGTTGCGGCGCACATCGAGGAGCTTCACGTCATCAAGCTGGAGTGCTTCGACATCATCTGCCAGGGCGGGGAATGTCTCTGCGACCGCACGGCGAAGAGACTCGATCCCCCGCTCACGGAAACGCACGTCCTCGCCTTTCGGGATGAGACGAGCCATCTGGACATGCCCGTCGCGCGGAATCGCGACGAACACATTGCCGCCCTTGGCTCGGGGAGCAATAGATTCGGCCAGCTGCGCCCGGGTGTCGATCCGGAACCACCACACGTCGATCGTGGACCGCAGCTCCCTCATCGACAGCTGCGCCTCGTCCCGGGCCTTCGACCAGCGTCCGTCGGCGGCGACGACGAGTGGCGCGCGCAACTCGGTCTCACCTTCGGGAGTCTGTGCGCGGACGCCGACGACCCTGTCATCGTCCCAGATCAATGAGGTCATCTCGACTCCCATCCGCAGATCGAATCCGGGTTCATCCTCCCCCGCCTTTGCCAGCAGGTTGAGGAAGTCCCACTGAGGTGCGATCGTCATGAACGGATGCGCTGTGTTCAGTCTGGACAGGTCGCCGAGGATGTAGTCGAGACCGTCGTCGCCGACAAGACTGATATTGGTCACCCTGCGGTGCGTGATCCGCGCGAACTCGTTGTAGAGTCCGAGCTCGTCGAGGAGCCGCAGTGTTGAAGGGTGGATGGTGTCGCCGCGGAAATCTCTGAAGAAGCCAGTGTGCTTCTCCAGCACCACAACTCTGACGCCTCCGCGTGCCAGGAGCAGCCCGGCGACGATTCCGGCGGGCCCACCCCCGGAGATGATGCAGTCGTATTCGACATCGAACTGGTCGTGCGCGGCTTCCGTCATGACACGCTCCTCAGCATTGTGTTCCTCAGCATTGCGGGCACAGAATCGATGCTAGTCCACGGGCGAGTCGAAAGACATGATGCGGCGAGACTCAGCACCTGTGACTGCGAAGTAGAGAACCGATCGCGGCCGAGAGTCGTCTCTCACACCGTTCCGCGGGAAGTGGCGGAGACCTTTTCAGTGACATCGAAGCGCTCACGGTAGCGACCGGTGAGCAGACGCCATTGTGAGTGCAGCGCCGTCGATGAGTTGAAGATGAGCAGGGTCAGCGGATAGAGCAGCCACTGCAGCCAGATGGTCAGACGCGCTCGCGACCACACGAGACGGCGCGGGCGCCTCCCAGATGTTCGTGATGTACAGGCTGATGGGTTGGAACGAGAGGTGGGCGCGATCGGGAGCGAGTGCGTATTCGTATGCGACGGAGTCGAAATACGCCTCATGGGGTGTGTTGTCGCAATCGAGACTGGTGACGAGGACCGACTCCGGATCGATGCCGTTCGCCTGCACCCAATGAGCCAGTCTGTGCCCCGCATAGGTGATGTTCGCTCCCTTCCCTGCGATCTCTCCCGGGATCCCGGCTGGATGTTCGACGAGGACGAACGCTGCGAATCCGTCACCGTATTCGGCCGCCAGACGTCGTGCTGTCGCAGCCATCTGTGGGCCGCCGCGTTCCTCATAGGCGAAGAACACGACGATCTTCGATGGTGAGGTCGAGGTGTGCAGGAGCGATCGGATTCCGGCGGCGACCACCTCATAGAGTTCGTTGTAGGCCGCGACAACGACAGCATGGAGCAGTGTCGAAGGACGCGCCACCGCGCCCGGGTACTCACGCACACGGGCAATGGACGCGGCATGCTCCTTGGCCTGAAATCCCGTCCAGGGATACGGTCGCGGCGGGAGACCATCCATCGCCCGTTCGATGTCGAGCAGTCTGGCACCCCAATCAACCCGAGAGCTGCGCCGGTAACGCACGAAGCGGCGTGAGACGTCGACCGCACCGCGCATCGCTCGTATCAGCGTCAGACCGACGACGATGAGCACATAGACCGCCCCAGCCATCGCGTTGATGAACGGCAGGACGAACACCAGTCCGATGGCGGAGAGGCTGACGATCGCCGGCAGCGCTTCGAAGAACCGATAGGCCCGCGTGCGCGGCCCGGTGGGAAGTTCGAGTTCGGCCGAGGACGATTCGCGATTCAATCTCACAGAGTCGATCCTGGTTGAGGATCCTGACCAGCGGTTGGTCCAGGGATGCCGGCCAGATGAACATTCGGTGCGCAGCAGGGGCTCCCGCACACCTGCTGTAGCCTCGTCGTATGTCTTTTGTGATTCGACCTCCCGTCATCGACGACGTCGAGGCGGTGGCACAGGTCCATGTTGAGACCTGGCGCGAGGCCTATCGCGGACTCATGCCCGATGAGCTGCTCGATTCCCCTGACATGATGGGCAAGCGCAGAAGGATGTGGAGTTCGCTCATCACGCCTGAGAATCATACGGACCATATCTCAGCGATCGCCGACCAGGACGGCGCCATCGTGGGAATCGCCTTGTCAGGCCCGTCCGCAGCTGAGGATCGCCCCGGAGAGCGACAGCTGTTCGTCCTCTACGCATATGCTGCTGTCCACGGCTCGGGCGTCGGACAACAGCTTCTAGACGCTGTCGTCGGTCCCGAGGAGCGAACTTCTCTGTGGGTGGCCGACCCGAATCCGCGTGCCCAAGCTTTCTACCGAAGAAACGGCTTCGACTTCGACGGTGACGTAGAAACAAATGAAAACGACGGAGTGCGTGAACTTCGGATGGTCAGAGAACCGGCAGAGGCTTAGTGCCTCACACGGCTGCAGAATTTCACATCCACAGCACGGAGTTCTGAGCGCGAAGCTTCCCTTCTGCAGCGAGTACGCCAAGCCTCACAGCTCCGGCCAACGGATCACCGGCGGGCTCCTCGATGATGACGCCGGTATTGAGACGAGCGGCCTCATCCCTGAACCCGGAGACGAGTGCTTCACCAGCCCGGACCAGTCCCCCGGTGAGAGCGATGCGCAGTGGGCTGTCGAGGCTGTTCGCTGCGGCGAGAGCACTGCGAGCGGCTTCGACACCAGCCTCACGGAGCAGGCCAGTGGCAACGGCGTCGCCGGAGTCTGAGAGTGCGGCGACCTCGACAGCGAAGTCCGCAAGCAACCCTGCTCGATTGTCGCGAGTGTAGAACTGAGACGGCCAGGTGGCCGGTGAGCCGAAGAGTCGGGTCGCGGACTCGAGCAGTGAGCGCCCACTCGGGTCAACCCCGTCATGGGTGCGCAGCGCGAGTTCAAGAGACCGTCTCCCCAGCCAGGCTCCTCCTCCTCGATCTCCGAACAAGTGCCCCCAACCATCGGTTCGAGTCCAATTCGGGGACATGATTCCGTGTTCGTCCGGCCCCCGATGTGCAATCGAGATCGCCCCGGTGCCCAAGACCGTGATCGCGCCTCCCCTTCCAGAGAGTGCTCCGAGGTGGGCAGTCACCGCGTCGATCGCCGCGGCAGCGGGTGCCCCTGCCCTGCCCGAGATCTCTGCGATCACGGTCGCTGGGTCTTCGGTCAACGAGGCAATTCCCGTAGCACCGATTCCTATGCCGGCAATCTGGTCGAGACGTTCACCCCATGTCTCCTGCGCCGAGGCGATAAGGCCAGAGGCAATGCCGAGAACATTGCTGCCAGCGGCACTGATCTCTACCCCAGGGCCGGTCATGGTGGCGACGACGCTCAGGTCCCGGGTGGCATCGACCTTCGCCAGTGCGACCCGACTTCCGGTGCCGCCGATGTCGATCCCGAGGACGAAGGCGCTCATGTGGTCTCGCGCTCCGCCGCAGTTCCGTCCTCGGTGCCTGCGGCGATCGCAGCTTTGACTGACCCGTCATTGTCCGCGAGGTGCCTGGCCGCAGCCGCAGGGGTCACCGAGGTGAAGGAGACGACCAGTGCTGTCTTGAGTTCGCCGCCGCAGAGCTCCAAGAGGTCTCGTGCCTGCGCATCTGAGAGGTCCGCGGCTTCGCAGAGGATACGCACGGTCCGCTCGCGGAGTTTGTCGTTGGTGGCGACGACGGAGACCATGAGGTTGCGCCAGGTGCGACCGAGGGCGATCATCAATGCCGTCGAGAAGCCATTGAGGGTCAGCTTCTGTGCTGTGCCGGCTTTGAGGCGGGTTGAACCCGTCACCACCTCGGGCCCGGTGTCGAGCACGATATGGTCAGCAGCCGCCTCGGCGACGGGGGCCTCGGGGTTGTTCGAGATGAGCACGGTGTGCGCGCCCGCCTCACCAGCAGCCTCCAGCGCACCGCGGACATAGGGCGTCGAACCGCTCGCCGCGATTCCGATCGCCACGTCGTCCGGGCCCAGCTCTGCCCCGACTCTGCGTCCGTCATCGACGGAGTCCTCGGCGTTCTCCACCGCGTTGACCAGTGCCGCCTGGCCGCCGGCGATGTGTCCGACCACGCGACCTGGTTCGAGGTTGAACGTCGGCAGGAGTTCGCTGGCATCGAGGACTCCCAGGCGACCGGAGGTGCCGGCTCCGAAGTAGTGGACAGTACCGCCTCGGCGCATCCGCTCGGCCGCGATGTCGACGAGTTCCGCCAGCTGCGGCAGGGCGTTCGCGACCGCGGTGAGGACGGCTTGGTCCTCGCCGTTCATCACCTTCAGGACGCCGAGGGTGTCGAGCTCGTCGAGTCCCTCGCTGCGGGGATTGCGCTGCTCCGTCGGCGACAGCGGGCGCAGGGACGACGGTCGCTGGGACTGCGTCATCAGCGGTTGCTGCCTTCCACCTCGGCGACGGTGTTCCGGTTTGCCGGCTTCGGGTGGCGCAGGGACAGGAGCCCGCCGAGTGAGACCATGACGATGACGCCGAGCAGCGGGTACCACTGCCAGGCGACCCAGACCTCGCCGGTGACGTACTTCTCCATGACGAAGAAGAAGGCGTTGACAGCGACCGCCAGCGCGAACGTGATGTTCGCATCGACCGCTGTGGCGCGCTTGTTGACGATGCCGAACACGAACGCTCCGAGGAGCCCGCCGTAGGTAATGCCCGCGACGCCCAACGCGAGGATGACGATGTTGCCCTCATCAGATTGGAAGATCGTTGCCGGGAGGATGAAGGCGATTCCCCAGCCGATGGTCGCCCAGCGCCCGACCTTGAAGCCCTCGGCGTCGGTCATCGGCGTCTTCTTCAGTCGTGCGTAGACATCGTTGACCGTCGAGGAGGACAGTGCCGACAGCGACGAGGACAGGGTCGACATGGCCGCTGCGAGGATGCCGGCCAGCAGCAGCCCCGAGACGCCGGGTGGCAGACCTTCGATGATGAAGAGCGGGAAGATCTCGTCATCGCGGCTGAGCCCCAGGTCAGCAGGCAGAGCGTGGTCGTAGTAGGCCCACAGTGCCAGTCCGACGGCGAGGAAGATCGCGAACTGCACGAAGACGACGACGCCTGAGACGATGAGGGCCTTCTGCGCCTCGACCTTGGACCTGCAGGACAGGAGGCGCTGGACGATGAGCTGGTCCGAGCCGTGCGAGGCCATGGCGAAGACCGCACCGCCGAGCAGCGAGGGAATGAACGAGGCATCTGCGGAGATCGGATTGCCCTCGAAAATGAACATATTGAGCTTGCCCGCTTCGGCGGCATCGGCCACCCATCCGCCGCCGAAGGTCGCGGTGATGACGATGATGGTGAGGAGACCGCCGACGACGTAGAGGCACATCTGGGCCACGTCGACCCAGACCACGGCCTTGATGCCGCCGATGAAGGTGTAGGCGATCGTCACAAGCGAGAGGACGACGATGATGACGAAGTAGTTCGTGTGGATGCCCAGACCGTCGAGGATCACCTTGACGGGAATGGCTGCGGCGAGGACCCTGATGCCGTCGGCCAGGAGACGGGTGAACAGGAAGGTCACACCCGCGGTCGTCTGGGTCGAGGTGCCGAAGCGTTTGCCCAGGTAGGCGTACGCGGTGAGCATCTCACCGTCGTAGTATCTCGGGAGCATGAAGAAGGCGACGATGACTCGGCCGAGGATGTAGCCCAGCCCCAGCTGCAGGTAGTTGATGTCGCCGAGGTAGCTCATGACCGGGATGCCGATCACCGTCAGTGCGCTGGTCTCCGTGGCGACCACGGACAGACACACCGCCCACCACGGTATGTTCCGGCCACCCAGGAAGTAGCCCTGGAGGTCCTTCTGCTTTCCGCTGAGCTTCAGACCCAACCACGCTGTGGCGGCGAGGTAGGCGATGATCACCAGAAGGTCGATGATCTGCATGGTGTGTCTCCTTCATACAAGGGGTGTGCGTTGCTTCGGATGGCCTGCGTCGTCGCAGGTTACTCATCTGTTCAGTGGTCTCATCGGTCCAGCATCCTCAGGCGTGTGGGTTTGGCTGCCAGCGGATCGGGAAGTGTGAGCGGGCCGCGTCCCGGACTCAGTCGCCCGGCGATGCTCGGATGCGCGGCGCCGGTGAGGTTCGGCTCGGTTCCTGCCAGTCCGTTCCAACTCAGCCACCCCAGCAGCGCCATCAGGAGGGCCTCTTTGGCTCCCTCCGGCAGGCCGAAGGCCTTATCGGTGCTGGTCAGGGTCACGCCGGGTCCGAGCTCCGAGGCCAATCGCCCCAGCAGCGTCGGGTTCCTGGTGCCCCCGCCGGAGGCGATGACCGTGGTGATCCCGTGTGCGTGGCAGGCATCGGAGACTGTGCGCGCGGTCAGTGCCGTGACTGTCGCAATGGCGTCGAACTCGCCGAGGCTGGACCGGGCTGAGAGGAAACGGTCGAGGTAGTCCGCGTGGAAGAGTTCTTTGCCCGTCGACTTCGGTGCCGGGAGCCTGTAGTACGGATCGGCGAGCAGCTGCCCGAGCAGCTTGTCGTCGACCCGGCCCTGTGCGGCCAGCTCCCCGTCACGGTCGAAGTCCTCTTCCCCATTGGTGATCCTGCGCGCGAGGACGTCGATAAGGGCGTTGGCAGGTCCTGTGTCGAAGGCGAGCGGATCGCTCTCGGGCGCGAGGACTGTGATGTTGGCGATCCCGCCGAGGTTGAGCACCGCAGTCGGTGCCTCGACGTCTCCGAGGAGGAGGCTGTCGAGGATCCCGACCAGTGGAGCGCCCTGACCGCAGGCAGCGACGTCGCGGGCACGGACGTCGGAGAGCACGGGTGCCCCGGTCGCCTCGGCGATCCAGGCGGGCTGGCCGATCTGCAGAGTCGAGGTGACGACGCCGTCGGTGATGTCATGGCGCACGGTCTGCCCGTGGGAGACGATGAGATCGCAGTCGACTCCGACTTCGGCGCATACCTGCTGCAGCGCCCCGGCACTGAACCGTCCCAGGCGAGCATCGACGCTGCTGAGAAGGGACAACGGCACATCGGCGGGTTCGAGCAGGTGCAGGATGTCGCGGCGAAGCTGATCGTCGAACTCGATCTCGCGGTTCGCCAGGATGCGCACGCCCAGGGCTGTGTTCTCCTCGCCCAGGGCTGTGTCGTCGTGGACGAATTCGGCAAGGACGACGTCGAGGGCGTCGGCGGAGGTTCCTGTCATGAGGCCGGCGATGATCATCGGCTGACACCTTCCGTCTGGTCGGGTTCGAGACGCGGAGCGGACTCGAGAGACTGGCCGGGCTCATGGGGCTGCTCGGGCAGGGTGAGTTCGGTGCGGATCTTGTAGCGGTCGCCGCGGTAGACCGAGCGGACGAACTCGAAGGGAATGCCCTCGGCCCCGCGCGAGGTGCGCTCGAAGAGCAGCGCCGGGGACTGTTCGGGGACGCCGAGATCCTTCGCCTCATCGGCATCGAGGAGGGTCGGTTCGATGGTCTGCACGCTGTGGTTGAGAGCGATGTCGAAGCGCGAGCGCAGCAGTTCGTAGAACGAACTGTTCTCAAGGTCTTCAGCGCACAGTCCGGGAACGAGGGCAGAGGGGATATGGAGCTCTTCGAGCGCGAGCGGCTCTTCGTCAGCCAGACGCAGACGCAGGATCGTGATGACCTCGGCGCTTTCGATGATGTGCAGCCTGCGCCCGATGTGGGCTCCGGCCTTCGTCACGTCGAAGGAGAGTACACGAGATCCGGGGCGCATGCCGCGAGCGAGCATGTCTTCGGTGAAGGAGTTCGCGGCGAGGGGCTGATCGAGCTTGGGGCCGAGGGCGAAGACACCGGCACCGTGGCGGCGTCGCACCACGCCCTTGGCGACCAGTTCGTCGATGGCTCGGCGCAGGGTCATCCGTGAGATGCCCAGCGTCTCGGCGAGCTGGCGTTCAGGCGGGAACTGCTCGCCGGCCGCCATTGACTCAAGGCGGTCGAGGAGCTGATCCCGGATCGAGTGGAATTTGGTCACGTGACTATTGAGGCATAGGACACACCAGAAAATCAAGACCACTGGTCTATTTTGTGTCCGCCGTGGTTGACACAGTTGAGTCCGATCGAGCCGTGGCGAAGGAGAGCAGGATGCCGATGAACCAGCCGAGGAGGATGAGGCAGGCCCGTGGGAAGCGGTGGAGTCCCCTCACTCCCAGTTCCGCGGGTACGGCAGATCGAAGACTCTGAGGTCGACTGGGGTTGACTCAGCAACGGCGTAGACAGTTCCCTCACGCAGTGTGATCGCGCCCGAGGCAAGCATCGAGTCGAGAAGATTGCGGATGAAGTCGTCGACGTCCCGACCGACGGTCGCGGCCGAGTCGGTGACCCAGGCGCGCTGGCCGAGATAGCTCTCGAGTTCGGTCCGAACAATCCCGTTGTGGATCATCAGCGCGAAGGCGAGGATGCGCTTTGCCCCGTAGTCCACGGCGAGGTCGATGTTCTCGCGTTGCCTCTCCAGTCGGGAGATGGCCTTGTTGATCGCCGGTTCCGGGGCGGTCACCAGCGGACCATGGCCGGGAAGGAGCACCTTGGCGCCGAGGTCGTGCAGCCGCCTCAGAGAGGCAATGGCCGGATCGAGGGCACGGGTTCCCTGGTTCATGATGCTCACCCAGCCGACGTCGTAGGCGGTGACCGAGTCACCTACTGCCGCGAGGCGATGCTCGGCGTTCCAGAGCGCGATGTGCCCTGGCGTGTGGCCTGGGATCGTGAGGATCTCCCATTCTGAATCGCCCAAAAGCTCGCGGTCGCCGTCGGCGAGTACCCGGTCGACGGCATATTCAGGGACGGGCTGGTCCAGATACTCGGCGGCGCAGCACCCTGCGTCGTGGCGGTGGATCGCTCGGGCCTCGACTGTCGATCCGGCGATCTCTGCTCCTGCGGATTGGAACAGGGCGTTCGCGCCGACGTGGTCGGAATGCCAATGGGTGTTGACCACCACGTCGATCCGCGAGCTCTGCTCACCGGCCAAAGCTGCCGTCTGTTCTGAGTGGGCGACGAAGCCGGTGTCGACCAGACTCGGACGCTGGCCGCGAAGCAGCAGGAAGTTCGAGTTCGGGAACGGTCGCGACTGCCAGACCACCTCGGTGGGGAGTCCGGGCTCGGTCGGCGTCGACGCTGGGGCCATGGCGATCAGGCCTGTGCCTTGATGAGGGTCTGCTGTCCCGCAGCGACGAGCTTCCGCTTGCCCCCATCGTGCGCGAAGACCTCAAGTCGAGAGATCGTCAGCGTGCGTCCCGGCTTGAGGACCGTGCCGATGGCCTCAAGCTCCTCGCCGACGGCAGGAGCGATGAGATTGATCTTGAACTCGACCGTGAGCACCGCCGACTCGGAGTCGAACATCGTCAGCGCCGCGTACCCGCCAGCGCTGTCCGCGATAGTGCTCGTCGCGCCGCCGTGGAAGAACCCGTGCTGCTGAGTCACCTCGGGGCTCATCGGCAGGTGGATGTGCACCTCGCCCTTGTCGACATCACCCAGTCGGGCGCCGAGGCTGTTCATCAGTCCCTGCGCCGCGAAGCTGGCCGCGATCTTGTCCTTCATCGCCTGACTGACGTCGTCGGTCTGCGCGCGGTCGGTCGATTCGCTCATTGTTCTCCTTCGATGGTTCGGGTTCAGATCGGAGCGTGGTGGGTGACGACTGTCTTCATGATCAGCGTCGAGGTCAGACGTCGGACTCCCGGCAGGCTGCTCAGCTCTCGGTCATAGAGCTCTTGGAAGTGCTGTTTGGACTGCGCAGCGACGTAGAGTTGATAGTCCGGTTCGCCGAACAGGCGCTGGGCCTGGACGATGTTCGAAATCTCAGTGACTCCCGCTTCGAAGTCGGCAACGGAACGCTGGTCTCCGGACTTCATGGTCACGAAGACGAGGGCTTCGAAAGGGAGTCCGAGCAGGTCAAGGTCCAGGTCGGCCCGGAATCCGCGGATGACGCCTTCCGTCTCGAGGTCGCGGAATCGACGGTGACAGGCGGAGAGGCTGAGCCCCACGTGGGAGGCCACTTCGGTCATCGTGGCACGGCCATCCTTTTGGAGTGACGACAATATCTCCATGTCAATTGCGTCCATGCTCAATATTCTTCACATGATCAGCGCTTATGGCAATAGCTTTCGCAGCACATTGCGTCGAATTTTGCATAGTCTCTCTCCGTGCCCATTGATCGGGCGGATCGGGACCGCGGTTCAGCCTCGGCTCTTCGGACATGTATTTCACAGGAGGAGAGCTCATATGGACGATTCGTCAACGATGGCATTCTGGGGCGTGTCGATGCTGTTCGTGCTCACTCCCGGCGTCGATTGGGCCTTCGCCATCTCTTCGGGACTGAAGCACGGCGGCACCGCACCAGCCATTTTCGGAATGCTCGCAGGACATCTGAGCGCCACGCTCATCGTCTCGGCCGGGGTCGCGGCGGTCATCACGGCCTCGGAGACGACGATGCTCATCCTCACCGGTGCCGGTGCCTGCTATCTGATAGGGCTCGGGGTCTCTGCTCTCCTGCATCCGGCCGCTCCCGACCTCGAGGGCGAGCGGGTCCCGGTCGGAGGATGGCCGCTGTTCGCAAAGGGCGTCGGCATCAGTCTGCTCAATCCCAAGGTGTTCCTCCTCTTCCTGGCTCTTCTCCCGCAGTTCACCTCGACCGAGGGAACGTGGAGCACCGGGTTGCAGATGATCACCCTCGGCGTCATCCACGTTGCCAACTGCGCGATCGTCTACTTCGCAGTCGGATTCGGCGCGGGAGCGCTGCTGAGCAGACGTCCTCGGGCCGCGAAGATCGTCGGGATCGTCTCCGGCATCGTCATGATCGGGCTCGGCATCATCCTCCTCGGTGAGAAGGCGATGAGCATGTTCGCATGAGCGGCAGTCGGTCGCGCGAGCGGCCCGTGGGCTCACCGATTAGGCTGAGGGAACATCCGTGAGAGTTCAGACCCAGGAGGCACCGTGTATCAAGCAGCCGATGACCGCTACGAATCGATGACCTATCGCCGGGTCGGCCGATCCGGTCTGGTTCTTCCCGCTCTGTCATTGGGGCTGTGGCACAACTTCGGCGATGACGTCGCCTTCCAGAATCAGCGCGACATCGTGCGTCGGGCCTTCGATCTGGGAATCACTCATTTCGACCTCGCCAACAACTACGGACCGCCGCCCGGCTCGGCCGAGACGAACTTCGGTCGACTGCTGCGCGAGGACCTCCATCCGTATCGTGACGAGCTCATCATCTCGACCAAGGCCGGCTGGGGGATGCATCCCGGGCCCTACGGTGGTCCGGGCGGCAGCCGGAAGTACCTGCTCGCCAGCCTCGATGCCTCGCTGAAGCGATTGGGCCTGGACTATATCGACATCTTCTACTCCCACCGCCCCGATGCCTCGACACCATTGGAGGAGACCATCGGCGCGCTCGACACCGCGGTGCGCTCGGGTCGTGCCCTCTACGCAGGCATCTCCTCGTACTCGGCGGCCGACACCGCCAGGGCCTCGGCGCTGGCGAAGGACCTGGGCACACCGCTGCTCATCCACCAGCCCTCCTATTCGATGGTCAACCGCTGGATCGAATCCGATGATCTGCTCGAGACCACAGGGTCCGAGGGGTTGGGCGTCATCGCGTTCTCTCCTCTCGCGCAGGGGCTGCTCACCGACAAATACCTCGGCGGCGTCCCCGAAGACTCGCGCGCAGGCAAAGCCACTCCGTCGTTCAAGGACGGGTTCCTCTCCGAGGACAACCTCGAGCGCATCCGCGGACTGAACGAGATCGGTGCGGCGCGCGGTCAGTCACTGGCACAGATGGCTTTGAGCTGGGCACTGCGCGACGATCGTGTGTCCTCGCTGGTCATCGGGTCCAGCCGCGTCTCGCAGCTCGAGCACAATGTCGCCGCCCTCGACGCGGATCCTCTGAGCGCCGAGGAACTGACCGCAATCGATGAGTTCGCGATCGATTCCGGCGTCGACATCTGGGGAGACGCCCGCCGCAGCACGAAGGACTGATAACCCCGGCAGCCTCTTGCTGATGAGCTACTCGTGCGCGGCGTCAAGCAGAGCCCCTGTCAGTCCACTCCACCGCGGCCGAAACGCATAGACGCAGGCCAGCCGCACAAGTGCTGAGCGCTCATAGGTGCGCACCCGCCGTGGATCGAGTCCGCTCGCCGAGGTGACGCGGGAGATCTCCCGGATCACCACCTCGGCGTAGTCTGGCGTCCAGATTCCCTGCTGCGTGCGCCACCGTGCGTGGGCGCGCAGATTGCCGAGGTCGAGTTCGCGTTCGCCCAGGCAGGCGGTGTCGACGTCGAGCAGTCCTGGCCCTGCGACCGGGTCCCACATGATCTGCTTGTCGTGGAGGTCCCGATGGATCGGCCCCCAGTTCCTTTCGCCCGCGTTCTCTTCCCCTGCGTTCTTTTCCCCCGCCGAGGCGGCACCGACGTCGAGGAGGTCAGCGCGCACGTCCGCGATCAGGGAGTCAATCTCGGCACGCTGTGGTCCGAGGAACTCGTGGGCGCGGTCGCGCCACTCCTCGAGCACCTGCACCTCCGAGTCTGCCGAATGAACCGGCATCGGGGTCACAGTCTCTCCGGCGGCGAGCGCCCACGCGTCGAGGGCGTCGGTCCAGGCACGCGACCAATGAGCACCAAGACGCTGCGGATCGTGGAGTTCAACGCCCGGCAGTGCACTGAGTACCACTGTTGAGCCATCCGCAGACAGCACATTCGGCAGTGCGAAGCCGTTCCGGAAGTCCTCGGCCCGATCCTGGCCGGCGACGATGCCTGCCGCCCGGGAGGGGCGCACACATTTGGCGAAGCGTCCGTCGGCCAGTCGGATCACGGCTCTCTTGCCGGGCCGGTGCGAGATCAGCTGGTTTCCAGCGGCGGCGAGGAGCCGTTCGAGTCCCGGAAGCTTCGGATCTCTGCCCTCCTCGAGCATGTCCACGTGTCCATCCGTGTCCACGTGCCCATCGATGCCCGATTGTCCATCACTGAGGAATCCGGCTCTGATTGCCGAGTTCCTCTTCGCCTCGATGGCGATCCGATTGCGGCTGGCCGGCCAGGCTCGGCGCACCGCCCATGTCTCACCGTCGATCGTGACGACGTCGGGAATGACGCGTGATGCCATCACGACACTCGGCTGTCGCTCGCGGTCAGCGCCCGCTGCGCAGCGCCGATGGACTGCAGTGTGGCTTGCTGCCAGTCCGATCGGCACGCACGCCACGGTTCGAGGGCCGTGATGAGCATGGCCCAAGCGGCCCATGATTCCACGTCGACCTCGCCCCCTCCAGCGCTCCGGTAGCCGTCGAGGAATCCGGTTTCGAGGGTTTCTGCCTCTGCATCGGTTCGTCGTCGGCATGCGGCCACCCACCTGCCGAGGTCCGTCCCGACGTGCCCGACGCCGGCTCTGTCGAGGTCGATGATGCGGCATTCCGAATGACCGACGAGCACCTGGTCGGGGCTGAGATCGCCGTGAATCGCGCGATCATCCAGGCCGGCTTCAGCGCCGACACCCGTTCCGCTCTCGGTCCCGATCCGTCGGCGAAGCTGCTCGACGCAGTCCTGCGTTGCGTCGCTGACCTCGGGCAGCAGCTGCGACAACACGGTTGCGGCCTCATCTGCTTGACCGATCGGCGATGTCGAGAAGCCAGGGACAACCTCGGTGGGGGTGTGGCGGTGGAGTTCTGCGATGATCACTCCCACCTCCTCTGCCACGGCCAGATCCGGGTGGGTCTCGAGGTCACCGGTTCCCCACCATGGGGAGCGCACAGCCGTGCCCCTGCTGCCGATGGACTCGACGGGCAAAGTCGGCAGACCCCACCTGGCCCACTGTGCGGCGGTCCCGACCAGGTGCTGCTGGGAACGGGTGCCGATGCGGATGAACTCGGGTTCGCCCGAGGTCTGCCCAGTGTGTCTGAGAAGAACGCGCCGGCCCGGGTTGTACCGGATCACCTCGAGGGCGTCTGCGCCGGGCAGGCTCTGCGTCCCACGGGCGATCTCCTTACTCAGCTTCGAATCGGCCAGCACCGATCCGCTGAGCAGCACGCTGCCCGTGGCACCGGCGGATCTCGGCTCGCTGCATTCGTGAACGACCACCGGCTCGCCTGCGCGGGCGGCCCGCCTGCGGATGTTGGCGAGTTTGTCCGCGCTGGTCACAACCGCACTCCACCCCCAGTCCTGGAGCCCGCCGAGGCGGCCCTCACCCTTGCGCTGCCAGGAGACGATGGCGCTGCGGCCGCGTTTGACCCGAATCCGGGTCGGGACAACGGCAGATCCCACACGCTGTGACAGTGCTTCGGCTGATCTGAGCTCGGTGACATACGGCAGGCCCGCGAATTCTGCGGTTGCCTCATCCATGCCCTGGCGATTCGTCATCCCGTCACCTCCTTGAGAGTGTTCCCCATCTGGGAATCCTCGGCCTGCGTGCGCATCCAGCGAGCGATTCTGGTGTCCGGGTCACTGGCCAAATCGCTCAGCGATCCGTCTTCGACGATCTGCCCGTCCTCGAGCCACAGCACCCGGTCGAGGTCGCGGATCATCGCCAGGTCGTGAGTGATGACGATGCTCGTCCGTCCTTCGGTCAGATTCGACACCGAGCCCGCGACCTGCCCGCGAGTCTGCGGGTCAAGACCCGAAGTCGCCTCGTCGAAGACCACAACAGGTGCGTCACGAACCAATGCCCTGGCGATGGCCAGACGCTGCCTCTGCCCACCGGAGAGCGTGTCGCCCCGGTTGCCCAGCACGGTGTCATACCCCTCGGGCAATCCCACGATGAATTCCTCGGCCTGGGCCGCGCGAGCCGCATCTTCCACCTCGGCGTCGGTGGCGTCCAGACGGCCGTAGCGGATGTTCTCCCGCACGGTCGCGGCGAACAGAACCGATTCCTGCAGGAGCACCGATACGTTCGAGCGCAGGGAGGATCTGGTGACGTTGTGCGTGTCGTAGCCGTCGATGAATATCGACCCCGATTCCGGCTGGGAGAGCCGCAGCAGGTAGCTCATCAACGTGGACTTCCCGGCTCCGGAGGCGCCGAGGATCCCCACCTTCTGCCCCGCGGGGATCAGCAGATTGAAATCGTTGAACAGCGGATTCCCATGGCCGTCCGCCGAGGTGATGCGGTCGAATACAACATCACCGACGACGGGCCCCATGGTCAGAGCGCCGGGGACATCGGCAATCTCGATCGGTTCGTCGAGGAGATCGGCGATCCGTTCCCCAGACGCGGTGGCTCGGGCGATGCGGCCAGTGTATTTGGCCATATCGCGCAGCGGCTTCATCGCGATCTTGAGGTACATGAGGAACAGCACCAGATCCCCGGGGGACATGGCCCCGCGCAGCACCTGGTAGCTGCCGAAGATGAGGACCAGCGCCTGGGAGATGCCGACGAGCACGTCGGTTGATCGTTCCAGCCCCGCGGCCAGACGGCGGGCACGCACACCGGCCTTGAGCGCGCGTTCGTTTCCGTTGGAGAATTCGCGTGCCACGGTGCCCTCGAGACCATAGGCCTGGACGACGCGGATGGCGCCCAGCGCTTCGGCGGCGGAGCCGACGAGCCTGCCTTCGCCCTTGCGAGTTGAGCGGGAGGCTGTCGTGATCTTCGGAGTCGCGATCTTCGACAGCACCCCGTAGATCGCCGCGGTGACGAGCACGATGGCACTGAGCACCGGGTCGAGGATGACCATGACGACGAGGAGGACGGCCAGGGTGATGACGTTGCCCACCAACGGAAGACCAGCAGTCACTGCCACTTCCTGGAGGCGTCCGATATCGCCGACGAGGCGCTGGGAGGTGTCTCCGATCGAGGCCCGCGAGTGGTACCTCAGCGACAGAGCCTGCACATGCTCGAAGACCCGCGAGCGCAGCTGGGTCGCGACTCGGGCGCCGACGAGCGCGAAGCAGATGGTCGAGGTATAGTTCGCCACGGCTCTGCCTGCCACGATGACCGCCAGACCGATCGCGGCCGCTGCCAAGGTCATCCCGACGTTCGATCCGACGCCGATGGTCGGCCCGATCTCTGCGCCCAGGGCAGAGGTCACGGCATCGATGGCGATCTTGAGCGGCCATGGTTCGAGGATGCGGAAGATGACGTCGCAGAACAGTGCGGCCAGCCCGCCGAGGATGAGCCACTTATGCTGACCCAGGTGCGGGGTGAGGATCCGCAGGGTTCGCTTCAGCGCCCCGGGCGAGATCTTGGTCCGGGACTTCTTCGCTTTCGAGGTCTGACTCATACCGACTCCAACACGAACGGCGCCAGTATCTCCTGGCACCGACTGGTCCACGAATGATGGGCAAGTGCTTCGGCACGGGCGGCAGCACCCATCCGCTGCCTCACCTCGGCGTCGTCGATGAGGTACTGCAGGGCACATGCCAGCGCACCGGAGTCGCCGGCAGGCACAAGCGACGCCGCACCGGTCCCGTCGAGGACAGCGGGAATCGAACCGATCGCCGAGGCGACGATGGGCAGTCCCGCCGCCAGGTACTCGTAGATCTTCAGCGGCGAGAAGTAGTTCTCCCCCGCCGGGTACGGGGCCACAGCAATATCGAAGGTGCGCAGTCGGGCAGGGATCTCTGCCGGGGCAAGCGCACCGTCGAAGGTCACACGGCCACCGAGGCGAAGAGCCTTCGCCTGCTTCTGCAGAGCCTCCGCCTCCGGTCCGTGCCCGAGGATATCGAGATGGAAGTTCCCACGCAGATCGGCACAGGCCTCGATGAGCCGGTCGGTGCCGTGCCAGGGTTTGAGGGTTCCCACAAATCCGATCCGCACGGGTCGATCGTGACTTGGCACAGGTCGATCGTGACCTGGTTCCTCACCGTGACCTGGTTCCTCGTCGAGGCTGCCCACTCCTTCAGAAGACCGTGCCGGTGTGATCCGCTCCGTGTTCACACCGTTGGGGACCACCGAGACATCGCGCAGTCCCGGGTAGTCACGGTCCACCCAGGCGGCAACCGCGGAACTGACACAGACGATGCGCTCGGCTTCGACGAAGCTGTGGGCCGTGGTCCGAGCGGCGTGCGCATCGTGGACGAGACCGCGATGCTGCTTCTGCTCGGCGAGCAGAGGCGCGTTGACCTCGAGGACCAGAGGCACGCCGAGGCGGCTGCTGATCTGCGCTCCGGCGGTAGAGAACAGCGAATACCGTTCGTAGACGAGGTCGAAGGCCTGGTCAGCTCCGGCATCCGGAGCAGACGCGGTGTCGACGACCATATCAGCGAGCATGTCGGACAGGCGCATGAGCGCCATCTCCCGTTGGCTTCGATCAAGACCGCCGGGCACTTTGAGGCGGGTGACGTTGAGATCGGCGAGGTCGGTCGGGATGTCGTCATCGGTGCGGGTGCAGAAGACGCTGACGTCATGCCCGAGGCTTCTGAAGGTGCGGATGACTTCCTGCACGTGGACGCTTGCGCCTTTGGTGCCGAAGACTCCGATGCCCGGGTCGAGCAGAATGTAGGCGATTCTCATGACACATGCTCCAGTTCTCGGTCGGCGTGCAGTGCGGTCGCGATTGTGCCTGTCACCAGGTCGGCAAGTTCGCGGGCCTGGGAGCGTGAGTCGTGCTCTCGGCACACGAGGCGGCGAGCAGCATCGGTGATCTCTCGTACGGAAGCAGGATTCTCCTGCAGCCGATGGACCACCTCGGCGATGGTGGATGCGATCTGATCGGGGGCATCCCCCTCGACCAGCCACCCGGTCTCATCGTTGATGATGACCTCGGGCACGGCCGTGACTGTGCCGGCGATGCACGGGATTCCGGTGGCCATGCCTTCGAGCAGGACGGTCGGCAGGCCATCGGCATTGCCGTCGGCGCCGATGACGAACGGGGCGACGAGGAGGTCGTGACTGGCGAACATCTCGCGGACTTCGGACTGGGTCAGCGCTCCGTGCATGTCGACGAGCTCGGTGAGGTGGCTCGTGACGATGAGCTCTCGCAGCTCGTCATCAAGCGGACCCGTGCCGACGAGGTCGAGGTGACAGGGCAGGCCGGCGTCGCGCAGTCGGGCGAGCGCGGTGAGCAGATGTGCGAATCCCTTCTTCTCAACGAGGCGACCGACGGCCAGAAGCGAGGGAATCGCCTGCGCCGCACCGCTTGGTCGCTCCGCGATGTCGGGACGATAGGGGAAACGATCGAGTTCGAGACCGTTGCGCACGACGACAATCCGCTCGCTGAGCTCATGGCCGAGGGTGCGGCTCAGATAGCTGTGGTTGTAGTCGCTGATGGCGATGACGTGGTCGGCGTCGGCGACCTTCCGGCTCAGATCGTTAAGTTCGACGCTCTCATGGAAGATGTCCTTCGCATGCGTGGTGAATGAATATGCGATCCCCGTCAGCGCCGAGGCGGCCCGAGCCACCGTCGTCGCCACCGACGCGAAGTGGGCGTGGAGGTGGGTGACCTCGTGTTCGAGTGCCAAACGGGCCACGGCAGCGGCCTGGACGGCATCGTCGTGGCTCAGCTCTGTGATGTCGCCGAGGTGGGCCATGAGACCAGCGGCGATCCTCGGATCCTGCATGCTCTCCTGCCAGGTCTGCCAGAAGCTGCGGGCGCTCGAGGGCCGTTCGACGTGGATGACAGGGGCCTTGACCCTGGCCAGCTCCGGGTGGAAGCGGGTATCGGTGCTCGGCCGCAGGGAGAAGATGATGAGATCCTCCCCCGCTGCCTCCCTGGCAAGGATCTCGGAGACGATGAAGGTCTCGGAGAAGCGCGGGTACATCTTCAGGACGTAGGCGCGTTTGGTGCTCAGGTGCGCAGATGTGGGTGCGTGTGTGAGTGCGTGTTCAGCCTGCATAGCTGGCCTCCTCGATTGAAGCGACGGCGCCGAGGGCCGAGGAACTGTGGTCAGGGACGATGGCGGTGACGTGTGGGCCGATGAGTTCGGCAGCGAGGTGCGCGACCGCGGCCAGCCCGGCCAGGTCGATGTGCGAGCGGTCGATGGAGTGATCGACCTGCCGGCTGAACCAGTCGCTGAGTGCCGTTGCGCTCATCCGATCGATGGACAGTGTGTCGATCGCGCCGACCGCGGCAAGCGCAGACGCCCGCCGAGGCTGCTCGGCACGATGACCGTTCCGGGGGACGACGAGGGCCGGAGTCGTCGTCGCGATCACCTCGCTGATGGTGTTGTATCCACCCATGCAGACGAGTGCGGATGCCCTGTCGATGAGGCCGGGAACGTCGTCGCTGTGTCGGATGACGATGGTCGACTCCGACGCGGATCGTTTGAGAGCTTCGAACTCGGCGAAGTCCATCTGGGGACCCGTCACGACCAGGTGGGCGTGGCCTGCCGGTGGACGCGCACGTACCGCGATCAACGCGAGGTCGGCGCCGTCGGAGCCTCCTCCCAAGCAAGTGAGGACGAACCGTCCACGCGTTGTCGCGGCACGTTCCACGGAGTGTTCCACGGGGCGCTCCATGGCCAGGTAACCGGTGCATTCCGCGATGCGCGCAAGCTCCTCAGGCACTTCCCCGGTCGCCCTTGGGTCGTAGACGTCCGGGTCACCGTAGATCCAGACCTCGTCGAAGGCAGCGGCGACGACGCCGGCTCCGCCGACACGATCCCATTCTCGTTCGATCACCGAGGGGGTGTCGAGGACCTCGCGCAGGCCGAGGACCGTGCGGCACCCGCGGGCCCTGACGTGGTCGAGCGCTTCGTTCAGTTCGCCGTCGATGCCGAAGGGGTGGCGATCGACGATGAAGAGTTCAGGGTCCTGCTGGTCAAGAATCGCGGTGATCGCGGCGGCCCGCAGGGCGCTGAGCCCTTCCATCGACGAGGCCAATGCCCGGGGCTCGTAGCCTCCAGCCGATGGGGTCACACCGGGCAGAATCACCCAGTCCCATCCGGCGGGGAGATCGAAGCGAGTGGCCTCGGGGTTGCCTGCGATGAGCAGACCGCTCACTCTGCGTCCGGTCAGTGTGGGAAGGTCCTTGGCCAGGGCGAAGGCCAAGGCACGGTTCCGGCGGATGTGTCCCAGACCCAGGGAGTCGTGGGAGAACAATGCGATTCTCAGAGTGGAATTCATACTCTTCATCCTGGTCTGCCTGATTAAGGTGGAATTAAGACGCAGATGAGAAGACTCTTAGGCTCGCTTTCAGTCCACGCGGTAGCCGAATCCGCGCACGGTGGTGACGAAGTCGCTGCCCAGCTTCTTGCGCAGATAGCCGACGTAGACGTCGACGACATTGGAACCGGGATCGAAGTCGAAGCCCCACACATGTGAGAGCAGCTGTTCCCGCGAGAGCACATTGCCGCGGTTCTGCAGCAGGATCTCTGCCAATGACAGCTCACGGGCAGAAAGATCGACGATCTTCCCAGCCAACCACACCTGCCGTCTGAGGAGGTCGATGTGCACATCTCCGCGAACGAGTTCTGTCTTCGGAGCTTCGATGATCGTCTCCTTGAGCCGCAGTCTGATGCGGGCCAGCAGCTCGCCGAAGCGGAAGGGTTTGATCATGTAGTCGGCAGCGCCGGACTCCAATGCGAAGATCGTGTCGTCTGCGTTGTCACGTGCGGTGAGCACGAGGACCGGAAGGTCGGGGCGCTGTGTGCGCAGCTGGCCGAGAACGCTGAATCCGTCGAGGCCCGGCAACCCGATGTCGAGGACGAGCAGGTCGAAGTCTCCTGTCAGCGCCAGGTCTCGACCCGAGATCCCATCGGCGGCGATCTCCGTGCTGAAGCCTGCGGCTTTGAGTCCCTTGGCGATGAAGGCGGAGATCCGCTCCTCATCTTCGACTACGAGAATTCTGTTCACTGCGGTCCTTTCGGCAGGATCATTCGGAATTGGGCGCCCCTGGACACGTGATCGAGGACGACGGTCCCACCGTGCGCCTCGGCGATGGCCATGATGATGGACAGTCCGAGGCCGAAACCGTGTCCCTCGGTCGATCCTCGGCTGAATCGTTCGAAGATGTCGGCTGCGATCTCATCCGGGACACCGCTGCCTTCGTCGCGAACCCAGAGATGGACGCTGTCACTTTCGACGCCGGCGCCGAAGGTGATCGGCTGGTCCACCTCGGTGTGTTCGAAGGCGTTTGCGGCCAACTGCAGCAGAGCCTGCGTCAGCCGCTGTCGATCAGCGGTGAGGACGACGGCCGGTGGAGTCTCGACCTTCCAATCACGCTGTCCCAGTCCTTTGGCCTTAGCCAGGGTCTCATTGAGCAGTGAAGGTACGTCGACCTGGCCCGGTCGAACGAAGTCGGGGCGACGAGAACGCGCCAGAATGAGCAGCTCCTCGACGAGGCGGGCCATCCTGTCCGTTTCATCGAGGAGCATCGTCCGAGTCTCATCGACATCATCAACGTCGCTGGAGTCCATGGTCTCAAGATGGCCGCTGAGGATGGTCAGGGGTGTGCGGAGCTCATGACCGACGTCGTCGAGGAAGCGCTTCTGCGTCTCGAAAGAGGCTTCGAGGCGGTCGAGCATATCGTTGAATGTGCGTCCGAGCTCGGCGATGTCGTCATTGCCTCGTGTGGCGAGCCGGCTGCTGAGATCGCCGCCGGAGATCGACTGTGCCGTCTTTCGCAATTCGGTGACCGGAGCCAGAAGTCGCCTGGCCAGCACCGAAGAGATCCCCGAGATGAGCAGCGCAGCGGCCAGTGCGACGACGATGTAGATCTGCATGACCTGCGAAAGATCGGTGTGGCTGGCGGTGACGTTGTGCACGACGACGAACGACCCCGGGCCGTTGTCCGCACCTGACTTGGATCCGCCGGCTGTGCTTCCACCGGGCGTGCCCTCTCCGGGTCCGGAGGTGATCGGCAGTACGTAGCCGTCGTATTCGTCGCCGTCGATCGTCAGGTTGATCTCGCCGCCGTCCGCGGACACTCCGGCCACGGCCTTCTCGAACTCTGCGGAACCGTTCACCGCGGAATTCGGCTCCCCTTGGTACAGGACACGACCGTCGGTGAGGAAGGCGAACAGGGTCTCATCTTCGTCTGGGCGATTCTGGGCGAGGAACTGGCTGAGGATCTGGTCGACAGAGGTGAAGCGCTCCCCGGTCTCGGGATCGACACCGTTCTGGGCGAAGGAGCGCATCTCTGCGACCTCCTGCGCCATGGAGGCCGTGTTCCGACCCTCGACGTTGTTCGCTTCGACGGTGTAGAGGACGAGTCCGACGACGGTGAGAGCGAGTACGGAGAGAATGGCGACCGTGATCGTCAGTCGATTCTGAACGGTCATCCGGATGCGACGTTCAGTCGTCGTCGTCGTCATCGTCGTCGTCGTCATCGTCGCCGTCGTCGTCATCGTCGTCATCGTCGTCGGAATCGGCGGGCACTTCGCGCGGCGGGTTGGGCACCGGCTCATAGGAATGTTCGAGTTCGTCGGGCACAGTCGAGTCGTCGGAAGAATCGGAGGACTTGGTCGACTCGGTTGGTTCATCGGCAGATCCATCGGGCTTATCGGCAGCTCCATCGGCGTTCGAGGGAGCCGAGGTCTCGGGGGTGACTTCGACCGGGGTGAGATCTGGCGGCTCCGGCGAAGCGGAGCTTCTGACGATGATGACCGTGAGAACTGCGAGCACGATCACCAGAGCGGCCACTACCGAGCCCAGAATCTTCGATCTTCCTTCCACGCTCTCAACACTGCCCAAGGCCGGAGGGTTTGTCGAGCGATCAGCGATGAGAGTCTTCTTAGACAGATCAGCCACGCGCTGCCAGGGATCACCTGAGTCGCTGTGATACCGTGAGCGCCGACCGCACAGCCCCATGCAGGAGCCATTGATGAGTGAGAACCGTCTGCCCGATGACGAGGCCCGGTTCGAGGAATCCGAAAGCGCTGACTCCTCCGACGAGAGCCCCTGGGCCGCGCTCAAACCATGGCAGGGCAAGGCCTCGCGCCTGGACAAGGTGCTGCTCTTCCTCATCATCGGCGTCCCTCTCGTCTACCTGGGACTCATGCCGCTGCGCCCTTGGATGCTGGTCAACGCACCGGTCCTGCAGGAATTCATCAACGGCGCGAAGACCGCGGTCGTCGCGGCCGGAGCCTACGCACGGATCGGCGAGATTCCGCTGTGGCTCGTCGTCGTTGCGGGATTCATCGGAATGGCGAAACTCGACTGGGCGTTCTGGCTGGCCGGCCGACGCTGGGGCGACGGAATCCTGCGGCTCTTCGCCCAGAACGAACGACAGCTCAAGCGAATCGAATCCCTCAAGCGGATCCCCAACTGGGCCCTGTTCCTCATGACCATCGTCTCGCGGTGCCCAGGAGTACCGGGAACCCTCGTCTACCTCGTCGCCGGTTGGACGCGGATGCGACTGTCACTGTTCCTCATCGCCGACCTCCTGGGTTGCCTGCTCTTCACCATCATCTGGACGACCTTGGGCTATCAGCTCGGCGAAGCCGCCGTCGATGTGCTCAAGGTCGTCGACAAGTACGCGCTGTGGCTGACCTTGGCGATCATCGTCGGCATCTTCGTCATCACCTATATCCGGGAATATCGCAAGCAGAAGAACGCACAGTGAGCCGCCACTTCACGCCTCGGTGAAGTCAAGCGCCGAGGTGTCTGACCTCGCTCGCCGAGACAGCTGAACTCAGGCGCCGAAGGACAGGAAGGTCTCGCGCATCCGCGTCGGATCGGCCTTGCATCCGCTGAAGAGTTCGAAGGCATCGATCGCCTGGTTGACGGCCATACCTGAACCGTCGAGGGTCCGGCACCCCTTGTCCATGGCCTCCCGGAGCAGTTGGGTCTCGAGTGGGAAGTACACGACATCGGCGACCCAGGTCTGCGGATCCAGCAGCCCGGTGTCGAAGGGCGTCCCAGGAAAGGCCGCCATGCCGACCGGGGTGGCGTTGACGATCCCGTCCGCCGAGGTGATGGCCGGCTCCAGCTCTTGTGTTGAGATCGCGCGTACGTGGCCCCCGATCTCGGCGGCCAGATCCTGAGCTCGCTGTGCACTGATGTCGGCGATGACGAGGTCCTTGGCCCCCAGCTCTGACAGCGCGAAGGCGACGGCGCGTCCTGCTCCGCCTGCACCGATCTGCACGACGCGATTCCTTGCAGCACCTTCGAGTCCGGCTTCGAATCCTCGTGCGAACCCGGTGACGTCGGTGTTGTGACCGATCGTCCGTCCAGCTTCGTCGATGACGACCGTATTGACCGAGCCGATCCGGCGAGCGCCGGGGGCAACCTCGTCGAGGTGGTCGATGACCTGCTGTTTGAAGGGGTGGGTGATGTTGAGCCCGTCGAAGCCGAGGTTCACCGCCGATGTCAGCAGCTCAGTCAGCGGCACTGTGGCCAGTCGCTCCTCGGCGATGTCGATCGTGCGGTAGATCGTGGTCAGATCGTGCGCAGCTCCTTCATTCTCGTGCATGCGCGGGGTGCGGGAGGCGGAGATGCCTTCGCCGATGAGTCCCAGGAGCAGTGACCGGGTCATAGTCTCACTTTCGTGTGGTGCGTGTGGTGTTCGTGTCAGACGTGGTCGCCGCTGTTCAGAGGGCCGCGGTACCGAGCTTGTCGGCCAGGATCTCCAGCGCGTGCACATACCCCTTGGCGCCGGCACCGGCGATCACCGCGGCTGCCACGGGTGAGAGATAGGAGTGGTGACGGAATGATTCGCGGGCATGCGGGTTGCTCAGGTGCACTTCGATGATCGGATGATCATAGGATTTGAGCGCATCGTGAAGTGCCAGAGACGTATGCGTATAGGCGCCGGCGTTGATGATGGCACCCACGGTGGTCTCTCGGGCCTCGTGCACGGCATCGATGAGCTCGCCCTCGTGGTTGCTCTGGATACAACGGACGCCCAGGCCAGCCTCGGCGGCACTTGCGGTGCACATGTCCTCGATGTCGGCCAGAGTGGTGTGGCCGTAGATCTCGGGTTCGCGCACGCCGAGGAGGTTGAGGTTGGGTCCGTTGAGGACGAGGACGGTCTGCATGGTCACCTGGGCAATCTGGCGGCGATCGCGGCCGCCGTCTCGGTCAGTTGGGGGACGAATTCGATGAGCTCGTCCAAGGTTCGGCGGAACACCGGTGCGGCCAATGCAAGGGCCGCCAGCAGGCGACCGTCGAGGTCGAAGACGGGTACGGCCAGGGCGTTCATGCCGACGTCATTCTCCTCGGACTGTCCCGCCCAGCCGGTGGCGCGGATCTGTTCGAGCTTGGTTCGCAGCTGTGCGGGATCGGTGATGGAGTTCGGAGTCCGCGGCGCCAGTTCGAGCTCACCGATCGTGTCATCGCGCTTCGGGTCGTGGGCGAGGAGCGCCTGTCCCAACGCCGAGGTGTGCAGCGGCGAATCGTCGCCGGGATCCGTCGTGGTCCGGAACTGCGGGCCGTCGACGGTGATCACCGTGAGCGCGGCATTGCCGCGGCGAACGGAGAGGATGCTCGACTCCCCCGTGGACGCCGTCAGCGCCTGCAGCAGGTCTTTGGACGATCCGGCGAAGCCGCGACGATGCGCAACCTTCTGCCCGAGACGGAAGACCTCCAACCCCAGGGTGTAGGCCTTGGTGGAGGGCTCGTAGTCCGCGTATCCGGTCTCGACGAGGCCGCCGAGCAGCCTGTAGGCGGTGCTGAAGGGATGGCCGGTGAGCTCTGCGGCTCTGGCTGCGCTGATGCCCTCTGCATGGTCACCGAGGAGTTCGAGCATATCGAAGGCCTTGGTCACGGAGTTGGATCCCTTGGTCGGCATTCTTCGCCTCCTCGGCTCGACTGAGTGGTTCGACTGGGTGAACTGAACGTGGCTCATTGACGTGAACTGAACGTTGACAGACTATGTCATCTCGATCACACTGTAAACCACACTGTAACAACGACTTCCACATTATGGCAATAGAGAGATGCGAGGAAGCATGATCAACGCGACCGATGACGCTCGTCCCGCCAAGACCCCGCTGAGGGCGGCACTGTCGAGCTGGACGGGCTCGGCTCTCGAGTACTACGATTTCGCGGTCTACGGAACCGCCGCAGCTCTGGTCCTCAACGTCCTGTTCTTCCCAGACACGACCGCTCCGGGCATGGCCATCCTTCTGGCGATGGGCACCGTCGGCGTCGCATATGTCGTTCGCCCGCTGGGTGCCCTCGTCATGGGGCCCCTGGGAGACCGGTTCGGTCGGAAGTTCGTCCTCATGCTCACCTTGTTCCTCATGGGGTTCTCGACCTTCGTCGTCGGCTGCCTGCCCACCTTCGACCAGGTCGGATATCTCGCGCCGATACTGCTGGTGCTGTGCCGAGTGATCCAGGGGCTCTCCGCTGCCGGCGAGCAGGCGAGCGCGATCAGCGTCTCCCTCGAGCACTCGGAGGAGACCAAGCGCGCCTGGACGACGAGTTGGACGCTGCACGGCACCCAGGCAGGCACCCTGCTGGCGACCGCGGTCTTCATCCCCTTCACCGCTTTCCTCCCCGAGGAGGCGCTGTTCAGCTGGGGCTGGCGCGTACCCTTCTGGCTCTCGGCACTCGTGGTGCTGACCGCCTGGCTGATTCGCCGCGGCCTGGACGAGCCGCCTGCCTTCAAGGAAGCTCGCAATGAGCACCCCCCGCTGATGGCGGTCTTCCGTTGGCACAAAGCCGCGGTTCTGCGGGTGGCGGCCTGCGCCATGGTCAACACCGTGAACATGGTCTTCACCGTCTGGTCGCTGTCATTCGCCACCTCGATCGTCGGCCTCGAACGGTCGACCATGCTGCTGGTCTCGGTCATTGCCAACGGGGTGGCTCTGCTCGCAATCCCGGCCGCAGCGATCCTCTCTGACCGCATCGGCCGCAAACCCGTCTTCATCATCGGAGCACTGGGGGCCGGGCTGATGATGTTCCCCTACCTGGCTGCGGTCTCAAGCGGAAACTGGACCCTCATCTTCATCTGCGGTTCGATCATGTCCGGCTGCGCCTACTCGATGGCCAACTCGATCTGGCCTTCGTTCTACGCGGAGATGTTCCCCACCACCGTTCGCGTCACCGGGCTGGCTCTGGGCACGCAGATCGGCTTCGCCGTCTCCGGCGGACTCGCCCCAGTACTGGCCTCAGCCGTCGCCGGCGCCTCGGGAGAGAATTGGATCTCCGTCGCCGGGTTCACCGCCGGTGTCTGCGTCTTCACGGCACTGGCCGCGATGACGGCGAAGGAGACCAAGGGGCTGAGCCTCGAAGAGATCGACACAGTCCACGCTGCACGCTCACACTGAGAAGCGTGCCGGTGATGAAGAACTGCCGGTGATGAGAAGCAAGGAAGGACGTCCATGCGAACGTCGATAGCAACAGTCTGCCTGTCAGGAACTCTGGAAGAGAAGCTTCGGGCCGCAGCGCGGGCCGGCTTCGACGGAGTCGAGATCTTCGAACAGGACCTCGTCGTCTCCCCCGACTCCCCCGAGGCCATCGCGAAGTTGGCTGCCGATCTTGGCATCAGCCTCGATCTGTACCAGCCCTTCCGGGATCTCGAAGGCGTCGACGAGGCGCAGTTTCAGAAGAACCTGAAGCGGGCGGAGACGAAATTCCAGCTCATGGCCCGTCTCGGGATCGACACCATGCTGCTGTGCTCGAACGTCGGGACTGCCACCATCGCCGATGACGGCGTGGTCGTGGAACAGCTGCGTCGCCTCGGCGATCTGGCCGACCGCCATCGCGTGAATATCGCCTACGAAGCTTTGGCCTGGGGTCGGTTCGTCTCCGAATACGACCATGCCTGGGACCTCGTGAAGGCCGCCGACCACCCTCGGATCGGGACCTGCCTCGACAGCTTCCACATCCTCTCGCGCAACACGGATCTCAGTCGCATTGCGGAGATTCCCGGAGACAAGATCTTCTTCCTCCAACTGGCCGACGCGCCCGCACTGACCATGGACGTCCTCAGCTGGTCTCGCCACCACCGTGTCTTCCCCGGTGAGGGCGCCTGGGATCTCAGCGACTTCCTGACCAGGATCGCCGCCACAGGCTACGCCGGGCCGGTATCGCTTGAAGTCTTCAACGACTCGTTCCGGCAGGGCGATACCAACCGGACCGCCGTCGACGGCCTGCGCTCGCTGCGCTGGCTCGAGGCCAGCATTGCCGACGCATCTGCGGCCGCTGCTGAGTCTGCGGATCCCGGCTCGGGCCTTGATCTGCAGCCTCTGCCAGAGGTGGAGGAACCGCGCGGAATCAACTATGTGGAGCTGAGCACCGATGACCTCGGCGCCCTGACTCGCCAGATGCACCAACTCGGGTTCCAGTTCATCGGCTATCACCGCAGCAAACCGCACGTGCAGCTGTGGCTGCGGGGGAAGGCCCGCATCATCGTCAGCGAGGTGACCGAGGAAGCGGGCACCACCTCGGCGCCGGTGAACGGTACATTCCTGCGCGGAATCGGATTCGAAGTCGCCGACTCGAAGTCGGCCATGGAACGCGCCGCGCTGCTGCATGCGGACGAAGTTCCCCGCGATCAGGCGCACAACGACGAGGTGCTGCGCGGCGTGTTCGCCCCCGACGGCTCCGAGGTCTTCTTCCACCAATTCAACGAGACGACACCGGCGTGGATCAAGGAATTCGGACATGATCACGACGAGCAGACCTCGCACATCGACCATGTGAACCTGGCCCAACCGTCGAACCACTACGACGAGGCCGTCCTGTTCTACACCTCGCTGCTGGCACTGCACGCCCAGTCCTCACAGGACGTGCCGAGCCCTTCAGGGCTGGTCAGGTCGCAGGTCATGTCGAGCACCGACGGATCGGTTCGGATGCCGCTCAACGTCTCGCCGCAGCCGAATGCCGAAGCCGTCGCGGGCCGTGGAATCGGCTCAGTGGCCGAGTCCTACCCGGAGCACGTGGCCGTGGCCTGTCAGGACATCTTCAATGCCGCTTCCACCGCGCTTTCACGCGGATTGGACTTCCTTCCTGTACCCCAGAACTACTACGAGGACCTCGATTCCCGCTTCGACCTCGACCCGGAGTTCCTGCAGCGGCTGCAGGCCCATCATGTGCTCTACGATCGGGACGAGCACGGTGAGTTCCTGCACTTCTACACATCGACGATCGGCTCCGTCTTCTTCGAGATGATCGAGCGCCGAGGCGACTACCTCGGATTCGGTGCACCCGATGCTCCCGTTCGGCTGGCCGCACAGCATCGGAAGAACGCACAGCACTCCGCATAGCAGCAGCGGCAGTCAGCCAGCAGAGGTGTCAGCCAGCGCGGCAGAGCCGTCAGCCAGCGCGGCAGGGGCGGTTTCTGGCAGGTTCCAGGTTCTTCTGGCAGGGTATGGACCATGAACAATGAACAGATCTTCGACGGGCCGCTGGCTCGCGCAGCCCGTGCCCTGGTTCGAGTCTCTGCCAAGGACGTGGCGTCCAAGGCCGATGTGAGGAAATCCGAACTCAAGGACTTCGAGAAGGGACGCGACGACCTCACCGAACAGCAGGAGCATCGGGTACTCGAGGCCCTCGAAGAGTTCGGTGCCAGGTTCGTCCTCGATGACTCCCAGGGCGGCTACGGAGTGCGTCTGAAGTTCAACCGCGCCAAGGTTCGCGCCATCGAGCGTTGGGAAGACGAGGGCGGAACACCCGCCGAAGACGACGTCTGAGACCACCCGAGTAAGACAAGAAGCTGCCCCGACCGTGCGATGTGCACGATCGGGGCAGCTTCTGTCTTGCTCGAAGGTCAGCTGGAAGGTCAGCTTGCCTCGCTGGACTCTCAGCCTTCGGCGATGAGTTCCAGATTGTCGACGACGCGGTTCGAAAAGCCCCATTCGTTGTCGTACCAGGCGGTGACCTTGACCATCTTGCCCTCAACACGGGTCAGGGCGGAGTCGAAGATCGAGGATGCGGCCTGCCCGACGATGTCACTGGAGACGATCGGTTCGGTCTCGTACTCGAGGATTCCCTTGAGTTCCCCGTCGGCAGCCGTGCGGTAGGCCTCGAGCACCTCGTCGCGGGTGACGTCACGGGACACGATGGCGTTGATCTCGACGATCGACCCGACCGGCACGGGCACGCGCAAGGCGTCGCCGCTGAGCTTGCCATCGAGTTGCGGAAGCACGAGGCCGATGGCCTTGGCGGCCCCGGTCGACGTCGGGATGATGTTCTCCGCGGCGGCCCGGGCACGACGGGGATCCTTGTGCGGTCCGTCCTGGACCATCTGGTCGCCGGTATAGGCGTGGACGGTGGTCATGAAGCCCTGTTCGATGCCGGCCAGGTCGTCGAGGACCTTGGCCAGTGGCGCCAGAGCGTTCGTCGTGCATGAGGCGTTGGAGATGATCGTGTGTTCGGGCTTGTAGGCCTCGGTGTTCACGCCGTAGGCCAGCGTGACGTCTGCTCCCTTGGACGGGGCGCTGACGAGGACCTTCTTCGCGCCGGCCGTGATGTGCGCCCGCGCCTTGTCAGCCTTGGTGAAGCGTCCCGTGGATTCCAGGACCACGTCGACGTTCATCTCAGACCAGGGCAGGTTCTCGGGGTTCTTCTCGGCGAGGACCTTGATCGGCTTTCCATCGATGATGATCTCATCGCCGGAGACCTCGACGGGGAAGGCGAAGCGGCCCAGCGTGGTGTCGAACTTGAGCAGCCTGGCCAGGTCTTCGACGGGGCCGAGGTCATTGATGGCGACGACCTCCAGGCCACTGCCGCGTTCAATCAGAGCGCGCAGTGTGCTGCGTCCGATACGACCAAAACCGTTGATGGCGATGCGAGTCAATGTCACTCCTTGTCAGAGGTACTGCTTGTGGGTACATCTCTATAGTCTCGTGTTCCCGCAGAAGACAACAGTGGCCAGAGAGACATTCTACGCAAGGTTCTAGCCAGAGGTATTGCCAGATACCGAAAGTATCTGGCCAGCATAGATTCGACCCGCTCAGGTGCCGATCAGTCACGCTCGCCAACGGTCGATTCCCCGGAATGCCATTCGCCGTCAGCACGAATGGCGGCGGTGATTCTTCGACTGGCGTCGCGCAGCCGGCAAGCCTGAGTGCGAGTCAGCGAATCGAAGACGAGCCTGCGCACAAGAGCAACATGCCCGGGCGCCGCCGCATGTACAGCCTCCTGTCCAGCGTCGGTCAGCGTCGCGATCGTGATGCGACCGTCGCTCGGATCCGGAGCCCTGCGGACCCACAGCTTCCGCTCCAGTCGTGCAACTGCGCGCGACAGGCGGGACAGTGTGCTGTTGGCGTAACCGGCAAGCTCACTCATTCGAAGCGATTGCCCCTCAGCCTCCGAGAGGGCGAAGAGGATTCCGAACTCGAAGTGACTGATCCCCGAATCACCCTGCATCTGCGCGTCGAGCGCCGCAGGAAGCCACTCAAGAAGCGTTGCCACTGCCGCCCATGTTTCAAGTTCATCGGGATTGAATGCATCAGCGGATTGGTCATCGATCATGAGCGCCACTCTATCATTTCACTTGTCTAGGAAAGTTAAAACATCTACGATTCACTTACTCAGGAAAGTAATTGCTGCCGTGGACAGCGGCACGAGAGGACAGATGCACCATGGACACAGAGATCTCAGGCAAAAGGGCATTCGTCAGCGGCTCCACCCAGGGCATCGGATTTGCGGTGGCCGCGAGCCTGGCCGCAGAGGGCGCCACCATAGTGATCAACGGTCGCGATGGGCACCGCGTGTCCGAAGCCCTTGAGAGTCTTCGCTCCCTGGTGCCCGGCTGCGATGTCTCGGGGATAGCCGCTGATTTGGCTGACTCAGGGCAAGTCAATGCACTCCTCGACGCACTCGAACCCGTGGATGTGCTGGTCAATAATGTGGGACACTTCGAGGTGTCTCCATTTGAGGAGATCTCGGACGCGGAGTGGTCGCGGCTATTCGAGATCAATGTGATGAGTGGGGTCCGGCTCTCGCGTCATCTTCTCAAGCCGATGCTGAAGCAGGGGTGGGGCCGAATCATCTTCGTCGGCACCGAGTCCGCCGTGGATGTGCCCGCTGACATGATCCACTACGGTGCGACCAAGGCTGCTGCGCTCGCGCTGAGCAATGGTCTCGCGAAACTCACCCGTGGCACCGGTGTCACGGTCAACACCGTACTGGGCGGTCCGACCTATTCCACCGGCGTAGCAGACACGGTCGAGCAGATCGCTTCCGCGCAGTCGCTCTCTCCCGAGGCGTTGAAGTCCACACTCGTGCGTGAGTCCTCGCTCATCCAACGCTTCATCGAACCCGAGGAGATAGCGAATCTGGTGACCTATCTGGCCAGCGCGAAGTCGTCGGCAACCAATGGCGCCGCGCTTCGTGCCGAAGGCGGCGTTCTCCCCACCACCGTGTGAGACATCTACGCGCATGAGGCACCTACGCGTATGGGCCACCACCGGTGCACAGACGAAACCGCCGGTCGAACCTTTCCCAGAATCACCCGGAGAACGTGTGCCGGTATTCATTGGGAGAGGTCGAGAGGATGCGCTGGAAGTGCATGCGCAGATTCGCTCCGGTGCCGAGTCCCACCTGGTCAGCGATCTGCTCGATCCCCAAGTCGCTGTTCTCCAGGAGTTCCCTGGCCAGATCGACGCGGGCTCTGAGCACCCACTGCATCGGCGTGTACCCGGTATCGTCGACGAAGCGCCGCGAGAAGGTGCGTACGGAGACTCCCGCATTTGCCGCGAGGTCAGTGAGCGTCAGTGATTCGCCGAGGTGCTGCAGGGCCCATTGCCTGGTGTCGGCGAAGACCTCGCCGAGCGGATCGGGCACGCTGCGCGGCACATATTGGGCCTGCCCGGCACTGCGGTAAGCGGCCGCAACCAACCGGCGGGCGACCTGGTTGGACAGCCCCACACCGTGATCGCGGCGGATGAGGTGGAGACAGAGATCGATCGCCGAGGCTGCTCCTGCCGAGGTCAGCAACGGTCCTTCATCGATGAACAGCACGTTCTCGTCGACCTCGATCGAGGGATAGCGTCGGCCCAGCTCCTTCGCCGTGGACCAGTGAGTCGTGGCACGCCGGCCTGCGAGCAGACCGGTGCGTGCGAGGACGAAGGTCCCGGTCGAGATCGCGGCGATCCGAGCGCCGCGTTCGAACGCGGAGAGCAGAGCGCCGACAACGGCCGCCGATGGCTCATCGTCGACGACCGAAGTGGCGCCGGGGATGACGATGGTGTCTGCCGATTCCAGCGCGTCGAGGCCGACATCGACGCAGTAGGAGAGACCGTCGGCACCGGTGACCAGTCCGGGAGCAGCTCCGCACACTTCAACCGAGTAGGGCCAGGTTCCGCCCGGGAGGATGCCGCTGGGATGGACCGTTGAGGTGGGGCTGACCGCATTGGAGCTGCGGCCGAAGACCTGGACGGGAACGCCGAGGTCAATGGCAGACACCCCGCCCAGAGCCAGCACGAGAATGCGGTGCGGCTGCAGACGGGGTGTTCTGCGCAGAGGTGTTCGGGAATCTTCAGTCATGATTGCTCTTCAGTCTAGGCAATCGAAGGGCCCCGTTCATCAGCGACTCTGAGCAGTCGAGGATCAGGCACGACTCCCGGTTCGATTCAGCTGTGGTCGTGGGCTCCGGTGAGCTTGAAGCCGAGGCGGCCGTGGGCGAATGCGCCGCCGGCCCGAATCGCCGAGGCAGTCCATGCTGTCTCTGCCAGTTCGGTCTCCGAGGCGCCGGCCTTGACCGCCGCGTTCGAGTGCGCATCGATGCAGTAGGCACACTGGGTGGTCAGTCCGACGGCATAGGCGATGAGCTCGCGGTACTTCAGCGGGATCTCACGCCCGTCCTCGGCGAAGACGGCATTGTTGAAATCGCCGAAGGCCTTGAGGATGTCCGGAGTGGTCTCCTTGTAGGCCTTGTCGTACTTTCCGTCGCCTTCGCGATCGAAGAAATCAGTCATGGTGCGCTACCTCCTGGGATCGAAATCGTTCCAATTCGTCACGCTACAGCCAGAAGCAGTGGGATGCATCCGTTTTCGTCATACGCGGGCGGGCAGCGGCGTTTGAACGCGAGTCAGACGATGCCGGACTGAGGCACGTACTGCTGTGGTGCGATGCTAGCGGCAGCGGCGGGTGCGGCCACGTTCGGAATCAGGGTGCCTGCTGCGGCAGGGCGGGGAACCGCGGCGTGCGCAGCTGCAGCGTTCGGAGCTGGGACATCTGGTGCGTGCGCAGCTGCAGCGTTCGGAGCTGGGACATCTGGTGCGGGCGCACCTGCCACGGCAGTGTTCGATGCTGGGGCCGAAGCGCTCCGAGCTGGGGCTTCGGGAGCCGCACTGCCGAGATCACTCGAGGGTTCGACTGCGGACGCCGCCGGCGATACAGCCGCGGATTCAGTCTTCGGGGGAACCGCCTCGGCGATGGCCTCGAACATGGCCAGGGTGCCGTGCTGGTGGGCAAGGCTCACCGGCTGAGGGTCACTGGAGAGCTTGACGCCCACGGTCTGGGTGGCGCGGTCGATGTAGAGCATCTGGCCGTGGATGCCGATGCCGATGACCACGTCGCGGCTGGCCGAGGGCACCCAGAACTGGCTGCGGTACATTCCGCCCGGGTAGGACAGGCCCGACGGGGAGTCGGCGAAGACCTGGGCGGAATCGGCTCCTCCGGTGAAGATATCGTCGATCCACTTGCCTGAGAGGACACGTTCTCCCTCGGCCGTGGTTCCACCGCGGGCGATCATCTCACCGAACCTGGTCAGGTCTCGCAGGGTGGTGCTGATGGCGCCATCGGCGATGGATCCGCCCCACCGGTCCTGGCAGACCTGGGCCGCGTGGGCCGCACCGATCTTCGACCATACGTATTCGCTGGCGATGACGGAGAAGGGCTGCCCGACGACGGCTTCGCAGATCCAGGCCAAGACGTCGGTCTCGCAGCTGCGGTAGACGTAGGCACCGCCGTGCTCGCGTTCGCTGGTCAGGCCTTTGAGGAAGTCCTTGATTCCGTTCGCCGAGGTGGCTGTCCGCGGCGCGAAGTCGACCGCCTCGAACAGGTCCCGGATCTCGGATCCTTCCTTGAGGTATTCCTCGGAGAACTTGATGCCCGATCGCATGTCGAGGAGGTCGCGGATGGTCGCCCCGGCATATCCGCTCTCGGACAGTGCGGGCACGCGGGTGGTGACCAGGTCGCCTGGGGAGAGGAGGCCCGCGTCGGTGAGTGCGCCGACGACCGCGGAAACGATGGACTTGCTGATCGAGAACAGCATGTGCTGGCGCGCAGGCTTCATCGGCCAGGCGTATTCCTCTTCCAGCGCGATGCCGTCACGGGAGACCATCCAGGCGTCGGTGAATGTGTTGGCCAGAACGTCGCCGACGGTCGACCAACTCTCGTCAGCACCGGACCACTTCTCGCGGTCGATGGGCAGGGGACGGAAATCGTTCTCTTCGGTCACAAGCTCGCGGACCGGGCCGATCCCGCGCGGAATGCCCCCAGTTGGGAAGATCTCCTCCATGCGAGTCAGAGCGAAGGCGAAGTACTTCGGCCACTTCCAGGAGTCGAGATCGATGCGTTCGAGGATCGCCTCGGAAGGATCGACGATGGCGTCTTCGCTCGCCGATGTGAGTTCGCCGGCGCGCGGCAGCGGCGGCTCGGCTGGGGGCTCCGACGGAGGTTCGGTTGAGGCGGCGCTGTCGCCGGTCTGCTCCGTCTGCGGAATGATGCCTTTGGTGTTTCCCGAAAGTGCTCCGAAGCGGCGTACGCCAGATTCGTCGGGGGAACCGGGCAGTGTCTTGTCCCCATCTGCCATCGCTCGCCTCCACCGGTCTCGACCGGCATGGACTGCCGATCCGCATGGAAGAGCCTACCTGGAGGAGAAGAACCATCACAGTTGAGTCCGGGCTCCAGGCCGCATTTCGAACTTCAACGCGTGAAATGACAGGCCTGCTACCAGGTGCGACATCGCAAACGGTTACTTATCAGTTATTCAACTTACAGTCTGACGCAATCGGCACGTTCTTGATTATTCGCGTCTGTATAAGGCTACCGAGCTTCAACACATCGCCGTCGTGTCGAGACCCCGGTGCACGCACAGGGGTGGCGACGCTCCATGTGTGTTTCGACGAATCCGAATGGGATGTCAACACCATCGCTGTCCGTCAGAGGAACGCGAACCCGATCAGTCCGGCGGCGATGACGGCGGCCCAGGCGGGCAGCTTCCATTTCACCTGAGCGATGAAGACTCCCACGGCCAGTGCCAAAGTGGCAGGCGAGGTGATGCCCTGTGTGAATACCGGGTCATAGAGAGCGGCTGCAAGAATGCCGACCACGGCGGCATTGACGCCCAGCAGTGCCCTGCGCACAGCCTGTGCGCGGCGAAGACGCGCCCAAAAGGGCAGTGCCGCGATAACGAGGAGAGCTGCCGGCAGGAAGATCGCCAGCAGAGCGATACCGGCGCCGATCAGTCCCGTCGGCCCCGTCGTCGCAGAGGCCCCGAGGAACGCTGCGAATGTGAACAGCGGACCCGGCACCGCCTGGGCAGCGCCGTATCCGGCGAGAAAGGAATCGTGTCCCACGAGTCCGGTCGCGACGGTTTCCGTCTCAAGCAGAGGAAGCACGACATGACCGCCGCCGAAGACGAGTGCGCCAGCGCGGTAGAACACGTCGACCAGGCGCAGACTCGGATCACTGGTCACTGCGCTCAGAATCGGCAGTGCCACCAACAGCAGCACGAATGTGATCAGCGCGACCACGCCCACCTTCCGGGAGATCCGCACCCCAAAATCAGGCTGCACGCCGCCTCTCGCAGGCTGCCCACCCGTGCCCGAACTCTCCACTGCACCCTCACGAGCAGCGTCGTCTCTGGCCGCACCGACCGGAGCGGCGCTGTCAGGCGCCGCCTCGTCAGGCGCAGTCTCTCGACGCAGCCAGGCCAGCCCGACGACACCGCCCAGGACGATCGCCGCTACCTGCACGAACGGGCTCGGGATGAGCAGGATGATGATCATCGCGGCCCCGGCGACGGTGGCGCGTTTGGCATCGGGAGTGAGGTTCTTTGCCATCACGAGCACCGCCTGAGCGACCACGGCCACCGCGGCTGCCTTCAGCCCCGACAGCCACCCCATGCTGGCATCTCCACTGAAAGCGGCGATGCCGAGTGCGAAGGCCACGAGCACGATGGCCGAGGGTATGGTGAAGGCGAACCAGGCTGCCAACAGCCCGCCGATGCCTGCTCGCTGCAGTCCGATCGCCATGCCCACCTGGCTGGAGGCAGGACCGGGAAGAAACTGGCACAATGCGACCAGGTCCGCATATGCCCCGTCGGAAAACCACTTGCGACGGGCGACGAAGGTCTCTCGGAAGAACCCGAGGTGCGCGACCGGACCACCGAACGAGGTCACGCCGAGGCGTAGAAACGCCCAGAACACTTCTCCGATCGTGCCGGGATGTTTACGCTCATCCGCCACGTCTGCCATCGCCTCGCTCATTCTCACTATTCTGGCCGGGCCAGCTCAGGCAGACCGTCATTACGGCAGAGAAGGTCGATGAACTTCAGGACAACTCTTGTGCCCTCATCCCCGCGGACTCGATGTCGAGTGCTACACCAGGCCTTGATCCTCGGCGACGCGGATGGCACGCGATCGAGAGTCCACGCCCAGCTTCGTGAACACGTTGACCAGGTGACTCTTCACTGTCGCCTCGGTGACGAAGAGCTCCTGTGCGATCTGCGCGTTCGAGGCACCGGTGGCCAGCAGCTTCACCACATCGCGTTCCCGTCGGGTCAGCTTCGGGCCCGGATTGCGCATCGCGGCGATGACCTTCGATGAGATCTCAGGCGGTAGATAGGTCTCCCCGCGTGAGGCCTTCTCGATCGCAGTCGAGATGTCCTCGGGGTTGATGTCCTTGAGCAGATACCCGGACGCTCCGGCGTTGAGGGCGGCGACGATCTCCGAATCGTTGTCGAAGGTCGTGAGGATGAGGACTGCAGGCTTCTGCGGCAAGGCGTTCAGTCGCTTCGTCACCTCGATGCCGTCGATGCCCTCCCCCAGGCGCAGGTCGCACATCACCACATCGGGTGCGAGCTCATCGACCACGGCCAGTGCCTCTTCACCGCTGCCGGCTTCACCGACGACGGCGATGTGCTCGGGGGCGTCGATGACGGACCGCAGGCCGGCCCGCACCACGGGATGGTCGTCGACGAGGATCACTCGAATCGTCATGCGCTGTCTCCTTGTGTGGATTGTCCATTGGCGCCATCGGCCCCGCCGAGGTGGTCCTTGGGTTCACCGTCGACCGCGGCTCCCGACCGGGAGGTCAGAATCGGATTCTTGGGCAGTGTGGCTGAGATTGCGAATCCCGAGCCCGGCGTCGTCTCGATGACGAGTTCGCCTCCCAGCTCGCGCATGCGCGACCCGATGAAATCGAGTCCGAAACCTGACTCCGATTCGCGTTGCCGCGAGCCCGGATCAGCCATGCCGACTCCGTCATCGACGATGTCCATGCGGATCGACCCGTCGAGATCCATGAGGCTGATCATGACCCTCGAGGCTTGAGAGTGCTGTCTGACATTGGCGAGCGCGGACTGCGCGGTCCGCAGCAGCGCCACCTCCACCTCGGCGGGCAGGGAAGGAACTGTCTCGTCGACCTCGACGCGACCGCGGATGGAGGTGTCCTCCTCCAGGCGGGTGAGCAGTCGTCGGATGGCCGCGGTCAGCGCCCCGTCCTCGAGCTCGGCCGGGGCGAGGGCGGCGATGATCCGGCGCACGTCGCGCGAACTCTGCGCGGCGAGGTCCTCGACTTGGCGCAGAACCTGCTGCGCGTGCTCATCGGTGGTCCTGTCCACCTCGGCGTGGGCGATGAGACGGATCGAGGAGATCTCCTGCGCGATCGTGTCGTGGATGTCGCGGGAGACGCGGGTGCGTTCCTGGATCTCACCGGCGTGACGCTGGGTCAGGGCGAGCTCGTCCTGCAGGTCCAGCAGATTCTGGTGAGCCAGCTCCAAGGACTGCAGCAGCTCTTCGCGCCTGCGCCCTTCTCGCAGGAGTTCGATGTAGCCACGGGAGAGGCCGAGCGCGAAGACCGCGCCGATGAGCGATCCGATGATGCTCGCGGTGCCGACCGCACCGTAGTGGGCCAGGGGTGCCACGACCGTCGCGATGTAGGTCAGCGCGGTGATGACGACGGCGATGCGCAACGAGAACAGGTGACCGGCGAGCAGCCAGAGGACGAAGGCGATCCAGATGAACTCGGCGGAGACCAGCAAGGTGCACAGCCACGCACCGGCGAGGACCAGCAGCCACCATTTGGCCAGGACGATCGCGCCGCTGCGAGCGGCCCGGACGGCACCGAGGGCGTACCAGGCGAGGAACACGATGCTCACGGCGATCGCGGCCAGGGGTGCCGCTCCGGTGTCGATGGCGCGGATGCACGAGATCACGGTGAGAGCCAGGGCCATTGCGTGCTGGCCGATCTCCATGGTTCTCTCTGTCCACCCGCGTGTGTCCACGGTTTCGCCTTCCTGCAAGTCGTTCTTCGTGCTTGTCGTCATTCCTGCTGTCGTCATTCCTGCCAACTCAATCACATCTGCGGCGAGTGCGTGCGTTTTTCGGCGGTCGACGCTTGCGGCGACGGGGCCCGGACATCGAGTTGTCTCGATGTCCGGGCCCCGCCCGTGTGAGCTGACTGCGTCAGCCGCCTGTATCAGCTCTCGGCACCTTGAGTCAGTGCCCGCGGTCAGCAGCTTTGTGTCAGTGCCCGCGGTCAGCACCGATGGTCAGTGCCTGCCGTGACCTCCCGAGGCGCTGGCCTCGTACCGGTCGGATTCGGCGAGGAGATGGGTCCCCTCCGCCGACGTGCCGTCGGACTCTGTGCCACCGGCCGGCGAGGACTGGGTTGAGCCTGCTGGCTGGAGGTCCCGAGTCTCCTCGTCACCGGCTGCGGCGGCGTCAGCATCGGCGTACTTGTGCTCCGAGTGCGTGATCGCCTTGTTTGGCCACCACATCCGGTTGCCGGCCAGGCCGAAGATGGCTGGAACGATGACCGTGCGCACGAGCACGGTGTCGACGAGGACGCCGACTCCGACGATGAGTCCCAGCTGGCCCAGGACCATCAGGGGCAGCATGCCCAGGGCCGCGAACACTCCGGCCAGGACGATGCCGGCGCTGGTGATCACGCCGCCGGTGTGGCTGACGGCTTCGATCATGCCCTGGCGGGCACCGTGGACGACCGATTCCTTCTTCGCTCGGTGGGACAGGAAGATCGAGTAGTCGATGCCCAGCGCCACGAGGAACAGGAACGCGAGGATCGGAACCTGAGCATCGAGGGCTCCCTGACCGAACATCGTCCGGCTGAGGAATGCGCCGAGTCCGATCGCCGCGGCCGAAGACGCCACGTTGACCACGAGCAGGGTGCCCGCCACGAGCGGGGCCCGGAGGATGCCGAGGAGGATGATGAAGCTGATGGCCAGGACCAGGGGTGCGATGGTCAGGAAGTCCTGTGCGTTGCCGTCGCGGGCGTCGAGTTCGGTCGCCGCTGCGCCGCCGACCTGTGCGTCGGCACCGTCGATTGCGTGGACGTCGGAGCGGATGTCCGTGACCAGGTCGAGCCCGGCGGGGCTGTCCGGCGCGTATTCGCCGGTGACCATGATCTTCGAGATCGAGTCTCCTCCGGTGCTCGTTTCGTCGATGACGTTGGCTCGCACGACCCCATCGATGTCAGCAACGGAGTCCTTGACGTCCTCGGCATGCGCCGAGTCGGTCACAACCCAGATCGGCTGCGATTCTCCGGGAGGGAAGTGCTCGGACAGGACGTCGAGGCCCTGGGCCGATTCGGACTGCACGCGGAATTTCTCGGACTGGTCCAGTCCCACCGAGGTGCCGATGAGGCCTGTGGCCATGACACCGAGAATGATGATTCCGGCGCCGAGGTGGATGACCGGGCGCTTGACAACCCGAGTCGCGATGGTCCTCCAGACGGAGGTTTTCGGTGCCGTCTCCTCGGCTCCCTCCTGAACCTTCGGGACAAAGGGCCAGAAGACGCCCTTGCCGCAGATCGCGAGGACCGGGGGCAGTGCGAAGAGCACGGCGGCTGCGGCGATGATGAGTCCGATTGCTGCGGTGATGCCCAGTCCGCGGGTTCCCGGGATGACGGCGAAGACGAGGCTGAGCAGTGACAGAACCACGGTCAGGTTCGAGGCGAGGATCGTCGATGCGGTGTGGGTCCAGGCGGAGCCAAGTGCCAGACGGTGGTCGCTTTCGCGGCCCAGCTCCTCCCGGTAGCGGGAGATGAACAGGAGCGCATAGTTGGCACCGGCGCCGAAGACGAGGACGCTGATGATGCCCGAGTCGAACTGCAGATCGAGTGCGTCACCGACTGCTGCGGTCACGGTGGATGCGAGTCCGTCGGCGGTGCCGATGACGATCAGCGGGAGCAGCCAGAGGATCGGCGAGCGGTAGGAGATGATGAGCAGGAGTGCAACGATGACGATGGTGACGATGAGGAGTGTGAAGTCCGCGCCGCCGAATGCCGAAGCGATGTCGGCCCCGATCGCGGGACCACCGGTGACCAGGAGCGACATTCCGGAGTCCGTGAGTTCACCGGCCTGAGAGTCGTCGGCGATGAAGTCGCGGAGTCCGTCGACAGTATCGGCGGTGTCGGAGTTGCTCAGGCCGACCTCGATGGGGACCATGAGGAGCGCAGCCTTGCCGTCGTCGCTCATGATCGGTCCGCTCGCCTGGGATGCAGCATCACCGGACGAGGCGTCTGTGCTCGAATCGCTGTTCTGGGCGGAGTCGATGTAGTCCCCGAGCGATCCGCTCAGCTTCCCCAGTTCGGTCTGGTCGGTGTCGCTGAGGACCGAGCCATCGTCATGGGAGGCCACGACCATGACCGACTGCTTGTCGGCGTCGGGGAACTTCTGCAGGAGCTGTGCGGCCTGGGTGGATTCGGAGTCGGCCGGAGCTGATTCGTTGGCCCGGTCCTCGCCTGCGCCGGACAGGAGTCCGAAGAGGAGGGTGACGAGGATGACGACCCCGCCGAGGACGAACCACGAACCGCGCTTCGACACGAGTGTGTGCGCGCTTTTCGTGAGTGTTGTGTTCATGTCTTAAGCTCATCAATATTCTGAGCTGAAAACATCGCCTAGGAGTTCAGACTAAATCTGCAACTTTCGATTGAGTCTCGCGAGTATCAGGCGATCGTGGCGCCCGCAGCGTCCATCTCAGCCAGCGCCAAAGTGGAAGAGTCCTTGCCGACACCGGCGATGAGATCCTGCAAAACGCGGACGGACAATCCGCTCTTCAGAGCGTCGAGGACCGTGGCACGCACGCAATGGTCAGTGGCGATGCCGACGACATCCACCTCGGTGATGGTGAGCTCTGTGAGCAGATCGCCGAGGTGCTCCCCCGGATCCGTCGTCCCCTGGAAGGCGGAGTAGTCGGGAGTGCCCCGCCCCTTGCACACGTGGTGGGTGACGGCGTCGGTGGTCAGCAGAGGATCGTATTCGGCACCAGGGGTGTCAGCAACGCAGTGGACTGGCCAGGTGTCGACGAAATCCGGGGACTCGCTGAAGTGGCCGCCGTTGTCGCTGTCGGGATCATGCCAATCACGGGATGCGATGATCGCGTCGTAGTCATCGGCGTGGGTGTCCACAAAGCGTGTCACCTCTTCGGCCACACGGTCGCCACCGTCCACGCCGAGCGCCCCGCCCTCGGTGAAGTCGTTCTGGATGTCCACGATGAGAAGTGCCTTCGCCATATCTCGAGCATAGGCGCTCAGCCGGTGGGTTTGCCCTCAAACCAGTAGAACTGTGAAAAGTAGTGATCCTTCGGCAGCTCCAGATCCTGTTTGACCACGGAGCGTACCTGCTTGATGAGGCCGCGTTCGCCTGCGGCCCAAACATAGAGACCGCTCTGGTCGAGACCAAGTGATCGTATGTGTTCGGCCAAGGCATGCCCATTCGGGCCGTCGCGGGGGATCCAGTCCCACCGCACATTCGGGTGGTCGGTCCGGGGAAGGTCTGAAACGGTCTCTGAATCATGGTCATCTTCGAGCACAACGGTCACAGCCACCTCGGCGGGGAAAGCGTCGAGCCAGGAATTCACGGCGGGCAGTGCTGTCAGATCGCCGGCGAGGACTACGTGATCGGTGGCATCAGGCAGATCGATGCGGGCGGGTGTCAGCGCGGCTTCGATCCTCGTGCCCGGCGTCGCGGTCGCGGCCCACCTGCTGGCGGGTCCGCTTCCCGCGGGATTCGTCTCATCGCCGTGGAGGACGAAGTCGAGGCTGAAGGATCCGGCGGTCAGATCAACATCGACGAAGGTGTACCCACGCTGACTGACTTGGCCGCGGCCCTTCTCCGGATGAGGGAACCAGAGACGAGTCCAGACAGTGGGAAAGACCTCGCTGAGCTCGGACAGGAGCTCGGGTCCCGTGAAGTGGATTCGACGGTAGTAGTCGGTGAAGTCCTCGACCCGCGTCACCGCGACCTCATGGTTGGTGATGCGCATCAGGCGCATGACCCCGCGTTGCCAATTGACCATACTCGCCCACCCCTTCGCCCAGTGATGCTTTCATTCCTGAGCTTAGCCTAAGCTAACTAAAAGGGGTGGACTGGGAAGCGACGTCCCGAGGGCAGCGTCAAACTCGTTTCAGCCCTGCCTCAGGGCCTTCTTCTGAGCCTTCTTCGCGGCCTTCTGTGCCGCCTTCTTCGCTGCCTGCTTAGTAGTCTGAGCGCCTGCGACCAGGAGGAGTCCGCCCAATGCCGCAACGTTCTTCGAGAAGTGGGTCTTGTGAGCGGCAGCGTCGGCGCCGTCCATGTCCCAGAAGGCGTGACCGGCCAGCGTGGTCGGCACCAGGGATCCGGCGAGGGCGAGCGCGGACAGGCGCGGCTTGATGCCCAGCGCCATGGTGGTTCCGGCGAGGAGCTGCAGCCCGCCATTGGCGCGAACCAGGAGTTCATCGTCTTCGGGCAGGACCGGAAGGTATTCGCGGATCGCGTCGAGCGTCGGTGCCGCGGCTTCGACACGGCCGCCGGGGCTGGTCAGCGCCGAATATCCGCCGGTGATGAAGATCGGTGCGGTGAGTACGCGTCCTGCTGTCTGCAGCAACGATGAACCGAGTGCCGATGAACCTAGTGCCATGGAGTTCTCCTTCAAGTGTGGGGTTTTGAGCCTAGCGGATGCTCGACCTCAGCCTCAAAGCACTTCGCTGCTAGGCGCTGCGGTCGGCCTCGCTGCAGGTGCCTCGGTCGGACTCGCCGCAGGTGCAACGGGCACGGGCGCAGCAGCCTTCGGCGCCTTGAAACCCAGTTCGGGCTGTTTGCGGAACTGGCCGGTGGCGAAGAGCACGGCGATGACGATCGCTGACACAATCCAGCCGCTCACTCCCAGGAACGAGACCAAGGCCATGTCCGGTGTCTCGGCGGAGCCATCGATGAACAGTCCGAGCAGCATTCCAGCTGAACCGTTGAGCGCAGCATGTGCGGCAACCGCCGGCCAGATCGAACCGGTGCGCAGTCGCAGCCACCCGAACAGGATTCCCAGCATGATGCAACCACCGACCATGAAGGCCAAACCAGTGATGTCGGGGCGTGCGAAGTTGTATCCGAGCAGGATCAGCGGTGCGTGCCACAGGCCCCAGATCACTCCGACGATGATGAGCGCGGGCCAGGTGCCGAGCGGACGCAGGCTCGTCAGCAGCCAGCCCCGCCAACCGACCTCCTCACCGAAGGCGACGATCACGTTGAGCACCGAGCCCAGCGCCATGATCACCAGGTAGCCGATCACCGCCAGTGCCACCGGGACCTCGTCCAGGCCGGGCAGCTGCGCCAACTGCGCTTTGAACCCAGAGAGGCCAAGGAGGTCAACCTGCATCCACCCGAAGGCCGCTCCCACCAGATAGGCCGCAGCAACGAGTACGAATATCCCGAAGAAGGCGAGTGCGGTCGTCCCCAGAACCCGGCCGAAGGGGCGCAGCGGCCAGATGCCGAGGTACCTGACGATGCTGGCCCGCGGCTCACCGGTGCGACGGCGCTGGACGAACATCGCCACGACCACAGCGACCAGCGGGGTGAACATCATGGCCATCCCCGAGACCTGCACCAACATCACGTTTCCGAGGCCCTCGCCGCTCAACCACAGCGGCAGGCACACGAGCCAGGCGAGGATCACCGCGACGGCGACGAATACTGCGAATTCGAGCCACGGCACCGAGCTCGGAACGATCGCCAGCGGTCGCCCCTTGGGGTCGACTTCTTCCCCCGCCGAGGCAGCTGCCGGCTCTGCGCCCACAATGACCTTGTCGTTGCGATCCGTTCCCATGCTCACGGCTCCTCCTCAAATCCTGCACTGTCCTGCATTTCCTATGCTGTCCTTAGGATCCAACCTACGTTGCCGCAGAGCCCGCCGCCTCCGCCTCGTGGATGAAATCGATCTCGCCCGGATGGCCGAGCCGCGCTGCTCTTCCATCGGGCCCACCGACTCCAGACACCCGGACCTATCCACATTCTGAGATACGATGAGGCTCGTTGAATCACCGTCGACTCGTGCAAAGGTGCACTCCTGATGACCGAACCATCCCCGAAATCACATCTCTCAGACGCCGACCACCTCTCCGTCCTCGGCTACAGCGACTCCTTCGAACGGTCGATGAGCCCTTGGGCGAACTTCGCCCTCGGCTTCACCTACCTTTCACCCCTTGTCGGCGTCTATTCCCTCATGGCCGTCGCTCTGTCCACCGGTGGTCCTCCGTCGATCTGGTGGATCATCATCGTCGCGTGCGGGCAGATGCTGGTGGCACTGGTCTTCGGCGAAGTCGTCTCCCAATTCCCCATCGCTGGCGGAATCTACCCATGGGCACGCAGACTCTGGGGCAAGAGGTACGCGTGGATGGCCGCCTGGGTCTACATATGCGCACTCATCGTCACCATCACCTCGGTGTCGGAGTTCGGAGCCGGATTCGTGGCAAGCCTCTTCGGCTTCGCGCTGGGACGCAACACCACTCTCCTGCTGGCATCGGCGCTGCTGGTCCTCGCCCTGGCCATCAACTTCAGCGGCACCAGATGGCTGGCCAGGATCGCGCGCATCGGTCTGTTCGCGGAGCTCATCGGCGTCATCGGGCTCGGGCTCTTCCTCCTCCTCTTCGAGCGCAAGCACAGCTTCGGCGTGTTCCTCGACTCCATGGGCACCGCCGGTGATGGCAGCTACACCGCCGCATTCATGGGTGCCGCAGTCGCCGGGCTCTTCCTCTTCTACGGCTTCGAGGCCTGCGGCGACGTCGCCGAGGAGGTCTCCAACCCGGCCCGAGGCATCCCGAAGGCCATGCTGATGACGATCCTCGTCGGCGCAGTCTCGGCACTGTTCTCCTTCGCCGGCTACGTCCTCGCGGCCCCGAACCTCGACGAGATCGTGGCCGGACAGGTCGAGGATCCCATTCCCACGATCCTCGAGGGCAGCCTCGGCGGGGTCGGAGCGAAGATCTTCCTCCTCGTCGCCATCACTGCGTTCATCTCCTGTGTGCTCAGCCTCCAGGCCGCGGCCTCCCGCCTCATCTTCAGCTTCGCCCGCGACGGCATGATGCCCGGACATCGCTGGCTGTCCAAGGTCACCGACGGCACGAAGATCCCGCGCAACGCCCTCATCGTCGCCTGCATCACCCCGGCCCTCATCTGTGTGCTCATCTGGTTCAATGACGGGATTCTCGTCGCAGTCACCTCGTTTGCGATCCTCGGCATCTACCTGGCCTTCCAGATGGTCGTCCTCGGCGCGCTGCGGCAGCGCGTCAAGGGCTGGAAGCCGGCTGGTCCATGGTCGCTGCGCGGCTGGGGCTTCCTCATCAACGCCGCGGCCTTGGCCTACGGCATCTTCGCCATGATCCTGCTCTCCCTGCCCGGCGATTCGGGGTCCTTCTTCTCCGACTGGATCGTGCTCATCGGCCTCATCGTGGTGCTGGCGGCCGGTTTCATCTACCTCTTCATCGCCCGCCCCGATCGACAGTCCGATGCTCCCGAAGGTGATGCGATCGCCGTCGCCGAGGCGATCCGCTCCCACCACTCGAATCCCTGAGCCCCGCCTCGGGATCGCCAAGCGCCGAGCGGACCACTTAGCTTCGAGCGGGGCGCTTAGCTTCGAACGGCCCTTCTATAGGGTGGCCCTGCGAAGCTAAGTGGTCCGCTCGATCCCGCGCAGCAGGGGCCACCTCGACAATATTCACATAAAAATACATATCTATGCATAACAATTCGACAGGAGTTGGCCGGGCCGCTAAGCTGGTTCGCATGTCGAAAGTATTGTCTTCGCTCCCAATCGGTGAGCACGTTGGAATCGCCTTCTCCGGCGGACTGGATACGTCCTGCGCGGTCGCATGGATGCGCCACAAGGGAGCCGTTCCCTGCACCTACACGGCCGATATCGGCCAGTACGACGAGCCCGACCTCGACTCTGTGACGGAGCGTGCGAAGGAATACGGCGCAGAGATCGCCCGTTTCGTCGATGCCAAGCGCCTGCTCGTCGAAGAGGGCTTCGTCGCCCTGCAGTGCGGTGCCTTCAACGTCCGCTCCGGCGGCAAGACCTACTTCAACACCACTCCCCTGGGCCGCGCGGTCACCGGCACCTTGCTCGTGCGCGCCATGAAGGAAGACGGCGTCGACATCTGGGGCGACGGCTCGACCTACAAGGGCAACGACATCGAGCGCTTCTACCGCTACGGCCTCATGGCCAACCCGAAGCTGCGCATCTACAAGCCGTGGCTCGACTCGGACTTCGTCGAGGAGCTCGGCGGGCGCCAGGAGATGAGCGAATGGCTCGTCGAGCACGGCTATCCCTACCGTGACTCCGCAGAGAAGGCGTACTCCACCGACGCCAACATCTGGGGTGCGACCCACGAGGCCAAGACGCTTGAATTCCTCGATGCCGGACTCGACATCGTCGAGCCGATCATGGGTGTCGCCGCCTGGCGCGATGACGTCGAGGTCGCGACCGAAGAGGTCACGGTCGGCTTCGAGGCTGGTCGCCCAGTATCGATCAATGGCGAGAAGTTCGACGATCCCGTTGCCCTGGTCTTCAAGGCCAACGAGATCGGCGGCCGTCACGGACTCGGCGTCTCCGACCAGATCGAGAACCGCATCATCGAGGCCAAGTCGCGCGGCATCTACGAGGCTCCCGGCATGGCGCTGTTCCACATCACCTACGAGCGCCTGCTCAACGCCATCCACAACGAAGACACCATCGCGCTCTACCACGAAGAGGGCCGCCGCCTGGGTCGCCGCATGTACGAGGGTCGCTGGTTGGACCCGCAGTCCCTCATGCTGCGCGAGTCCATGCAGCGTTGGGTCGCCTCGGCGATCACCGGCGAAGTGACGTTGCGCCTGCGCCGCGGTGACGACTACACGATCGTCAACACCACCGGCCCGAACCTCAGCTACCACCCGGAGAAGCTGTCGATGGAGCGCGTGGGCGACGCCGCCTTCGGTCCCGAGGACCGCATCGGCCAGCTGACCATGCGCAACCTCGACATCGCCGATTCGCGTGCCCGCCTCGAGCAGTACGCGGCCATGGGCATCGTCTCGGGCCCGACATCGGAGCTCGTCGGCTCCCTTGAGGCCGGTGGCGCCGAGGAGATCGCAAACTCCACCGACGATGTCGACGCTGCCAGCGACCGTGCCGGCCTGTCTGCCGCCTTCGACGCCGGCACGGACTGATCAGGATCCACCTGACCGGCTGAGTGGCTGGCTGGCCGAGTGGCTGGCTGGCCGGCTGAGTCATTCTCGGAGCCCACGCGCACAGTGATGTCACTGTGTGCGTGAGCTTCTGTGTCGTCGTGGGCTTCTGTGTTGTGGCGGGCTTCTGTGTCGTCGCGGACTTATGAGTTGCAACGAACTCCCCCGCGGCGCATCCCCACCTTCGGCGCGCAATGGGATGATCGTGCCATGACATCAGCTGCGTCCAGTGTGCGTTCCCTCGCCGAGGTGCTCGACCGTGAACTTCGGGGCCGTGGCAGCTCCGTGCGCGCCACGAAGGAACGGGCGTACCTCAAGAGCGAGCTCGTCCACTACGGCGTCGGCGTGCCCGATACTCGGGGAGTGGTCCGCGAGGTGCTGCGCACGACTGAGCTGAAGCATGACGATGTGGTTGCTCTTGCCGAGGAGCTGTGGGACTTCGCAGGCAATGCAGACGGCATGAACCGAGCCGCCAGCCGGAACCCTGTCTACGAACTCCGCAGCGCGGCAACGATGGTGCTCATCCAAAAGCAGGACCACCTCGGCGCCGATGATACTGACCTCTTCGAACGGCTGCTGCGTCAGGCACACACCTGGGCACTCGTCGATCCACTCGCCGGTGATGCCATCGGCCCGCTGTCCGAACACGATGCGGAGTTCGATCCCATCCTCGAGCGTTGGGCGGGCGACGAAGATTTCTGGATCCGGCGCTCTGCGCTGCTGGCCCACCTCAGGCCACTGCGTGAGGGCAGCGGTGACTTCCCCCGATTTTCACGGTTCGCCGATGCGATGCTGGAGGAGAAGGAGTTCTTCATCCGCAAGGCCATCGGCTGGGTGCTGCGCGATACCGCCCGCACACGTCCCGATATGGTCTTCGACTGGATGCTGCCGCGTGCGCATCGAGTTTCGGGTGTGACGATGCGCGAAGGGGTGAAGCATCTGTCGTCGGAGCAGCGTGAAGCGGTGCTCGCGGCACGCTGAACCGATATTCGGCGCTTGTCAGGCCACCCCGGCGGTGCTTCGAGGCTGGCCGACCATATCTTTACTATGTAATGACAAATAATCCTTCTTATACTCTTTTGACCTGACAAACTTGCCTGTAGTGTGGTGCCCGGCTCCCACTTGACCCGCCCGAGCGCCCGCCGCCAGGGCACAGCGGCCGGGAGATCCGCGAACACATCGACGTGCACCCACGCACGGGCGAAGACCCACACGCATTCGAAGGAGAATCATATGACCCAGCGACTCGGAATCGCAGTCATCGGGGCAGGAATGGCCGGCCGGGCGCACGCCTCGGCCTGGCGCGCCGCCCCCACAGCCGGAACCGGAGAGCTGCCGGAACTCGAGCTCGTGTCCGTCTGCGACATCGCCGGAGACATCGCGGCTGCGACCGCCGCCAGGTACGGCTACTCCCGGCACGACACCGACTGGCAGGCCGTCGTCGAAGCCGATGACATCGACATCGTCAGCGTCGTCGTCGCGAACTCGCTGCACCAGCAGATCGTCGAAGCCCTGCTCAAGGCCGGCAAGCACGTCCTGTGCGAGAAGCCGCTGACCGATGAGGTCGTCGATGCAGAGTCGATGGTCGCGGCCGCAGAATCCGCCGCCTCAATCGCGCGCCTCGGCTTCACCTTCCGCCGCGCCCCAGGGCTGGCAGCGATCAGGGATCTCATCGAGGACGGGACCCTCGGCGAGGTCCAGCACGTCAACGCATGGTACTGGACCGACTACGCATGCTCGCCCACCGCGCCGATGAGCTGGCGCTACCGCGGCGAGCTCGGCAGCGGAGCTCTCGCCGACGTCGGCAGCCACCTCACGGACACCGTCGAATTCCTCGCCGGCCCCATCATCTCCGTCTCCGGCGGACGGTTCCACACCGCGATCACCTCCCGCCCGCTGCCGCTTGGCCACGTCACCGGCCACGACCATGTCGAGGTCAGCGACGAGCACGAGCCCGTGGGCAACGACGACTATGCGGGCTTCGGCGTCGAGTTCCCCACCGGCTCCGGCCTCCTCCAGGTCTCACGCATCGCCGCCGGGCACCCGAACAGCCTCGGTATCGAAGTCTTCTGTGCCAACGGCTCGGCGAGCTTCGACTTCCGCAACCCGGGACAGATCGTCCTCAACCGCAGCTTCGAAGGACAAGCAGCGACCGGACTGACCACGGTCCAGCTCGGACCCGAGCACCCCTATATTGCGGACGGCCTGCCGATGGCGGCACCGGGAGTCGGCGTCGGACAGAACGACGGCTTCACCTTCCAGGCCCGCGCCTTCCTCGACGAGATCGCAGGCATCCCCGAGGTCGGCTCGCTGCCCCGCTGCGCCCCATTCTCCGACGGCCTCCACGCACTGCAGGTGCGCGATGCCGTCATCGCCTCAGCCAATGACAACGGAACCGCGAAAGAGGTCAACTGATGAAGTACGGCGTCTACACAGCCATCCTGCACGACCGCCCACTGCCCGAGGCGCTGTCCGTGATCAGCGAACTCGGACTCGGCGCCGCCGAGATCAATGTCGGCGGCTTCCTCCCGCCGATCCACATGCCCACCATCGACGACATCCTCACCTCCGATGACGCTCGCGACGAATACCTCGCCACCTTCGCCGAGGCTGGGGTCGAGTTGGCGGGCCTCAACGCCAACGGCAACCCGCTCCACCCCAACCCCGAGATCGGCCCGCCGACCCTGGCCGACATCGAACGCGCCGTCAGGGTCGCCGCACGACTGGGCCAGACCCGGGTCGTGACGATGTCGGGACTGCCCGGCGCCGACCCCACTGCCCCGAAGCCGAGCTGGGTCGTCAACCCGTGGGAGTCTTCGCTGCTCGACACTCTCGACCAGCAGTGGGACGTCGCAGTTCCGGTCTGGCGCGATCTCGACCGCCTCGCCGCCGACAACGGGGTGAAGATCGCCATCGAGATGCACCCGCACAACCTCGTCTTCAACCCGGCCACTCTCATCCGCCTCATCGAGAGGACCGAAGCCACGAACATCGGGGCCGAGATGGACCCCTCCCATCTGTTCTGGCAGGGCATCGATCCGGTCGCAGCCATCGAGCACCTCGGCGAACTCGTCGTCCACGCCGCAGCCAAGGACGTGCGCATCAATGGCAACGCTGCGATCAACGGCGTCCTCGACGACCGTCATTCGCGGTTCACCGGCGAGAGGATCACAGAGATCCGCGGCGGTGCGGCGATCAGTGCCTGGCCGCAGGAGTCCGCATGGGACTTCGTCGCGCTCGGCAAGGGCCATGGCCAGGACTTCTGGAATCGCTTCGTCGCGGCCCTGGCCACCGTCGATCCGAACATGGCTGTCCACATCGAGCACGAGGACGAGACCCTCGGGCGGATCGAAGGGCTCCAAACCGCCGCCGAGGTGCTGCTGACCGCCGCACAGAAGGTCAACCCTACTGGTCACACAGCGTCAGCGGGTCAGCCGACCGCTGCGGCCGCGGCCGAGTAAGCTCAGAAGACAGATCCCCGACGAGGCAGGAGCACATGGCACGCGAACCCGAGACCGAACTCCCCACGGAGTTCTTCGGTCCTCTCGACCGCTCCCCCGGAGCCGTGCCGCTCTATATGCAGATCGCCCGCCGGCTCGAGGCCGCGATCTCGACCGGGCAGCTCGTGGCCGGAACCCGGCTCGAGAACGAGGTCGCCATGGCCAAGCGGATCGGCCTCTCGCGGCCGACCATCCGGCAGGCGATCCAGGACCTCGTCGACAAAGGACTGCTCGTGCGGCGGCGCGGGGTCGGCACGCAGGTGATCCAGCGCCCTGTGGCCAGACCCGTCGACCTCACCAGCCTGTACGAGGATCTCGAGAAGTCGGGAAATCCGCCCTCGACCGTGGTCCTCTCACATCGGGTCAAAGCTGCCGACGCCGAGGCGGCCGAGAGGCTGGGGGTGCCCATCGGCACTCCCAGCCTCCACCTCAAGCGCCTGCGACTGGTCGGCTCCACGCCCCTGGCTGTGCTGCACAATGTGCTTCCTGCCCCCTTCACCGACATCACCGCCGATGAGCTCGTGAGCACGGGACTGTACGAGACCCTGCGTGCCCGCGGGGTCGTCTTCTCCGTGGCCCAACAGAGGATCGGCGCGAAGGCCGCCGATTCCGAGGACGCCGAGCTGCTGGAGATCGATGCCGGTTCGCCGCTGCTGACGATGAACCGCACCGCACTCGACCACTCGGGACGAATCATCGAGTGGGGCGATCACTGCTACCGCCCGGATCTCTACTCCTTCGAGACGACCCTCGTCTCTCGCTGACTTCCCGGTGCCTGCGCGCCCGCTTACACCCAGCGCAACCATTTCCACCCTGCACTCTTCACGTGCATCCACACCCTCGAACCACCTGTGAAACTTTCACGTCAGGGGGTGACGAGGCACACGAACAGTGCTAATGTCAGGACAAATACTTTGTCCTGACAAATACATTCGCAACGGCATCGCAGCCGTGGAGAAGGAACAACGACAATGGCCTCCTCGCCGACTCCGGCCATCCAGCCGGCTCCTCGAACCTCACCGTTCGACCTCATCACCATCGGACGCATCGGCGTCGACATCTACCCACTCCAGGACGGGGTGGGCCTCGAAGACGTCGACACGTTCGGCAAGCACCTCGGCGGATCGGCGTCGAACGTCGCTGTCGCCGCCGCCAAGCACGGTGTCGACTCCGCCGTCATCACTGCCACCGGCGACGATCCCTTCGGCCGCTATCTGCGCTCCGAGGTCGCACGCCTCGGCGTCGACAATCGGTGGGTCGCAACCAATCAGAAGTACAACACGCCAGTGACCTTCTGCGAGATCTTCCCGCCGGATGACTTCCCGCTCTACTTCTACCGCGATCCGAAGGCACCGGACCTCGATCTCACCGACGATGATCTCGATCTCGACGCGATCACCTCGGCGAGCATCTTCTGGTCCACCGTCACCGGACTCAGCACCGAGCCCAGCCGAGGCACCCACCACACCGCTTGGGCAGCCCGGAACCGTGCCGAGCATACCGTCCTCGACCTCGACTACCGCCCGATGTTCTGGGAGAGCCCGGAGATGGCCAGCGCCGAGGTGGGGCGTGCACTCGAACATGTCACCGTGGCCGTGGGCAACCGAGAGGAGTGCGAGATCGCTGTCGGCGAGACCGAACCCGAACGTGCCGCCGATGCTCTGCTCGACCGCGGCGTCGAACTCGCCATCGTCAAGCAGGGACCCAAGGGCGTGTTGGCGAAGACTGCCGATGAGCGGATCGAGGTTCCGCCCTACCCCGTCGACGTCGTCAACGGGCTCGGGGCAGGCGACGGCTTCGGCGGAGCACTGTGCCGGGGACTGCTGGCCGGCTGGGACCTCGACTACCTGCTGCGCTTCGCCAACGTCGCAGGTGCGATCGTGGCCACCCGACGCGAATGCTCGACCGCCATGCCCTCGACCGAGGAGATCACCGAGATCATCGGCGAAGATTCGGCGAGCCAAGCCGCGCCGTCGACTCTCACGAAGGGAGCACGGGCATGACATCGATCATCACACCCAATACCATCTCCGAACTCCGCGAGATCCGCTTCACCGACCCGGCGGCCATCGCCCGCGCCTGGCAGTCCCGCTCCCGCCGCACGATCGTCGGCGAGGACTCACGGCTGTTCATCGTCGCCGCCGACCACCCGGCCCGCGGGGCGATGAAGGTCGGCAGCGACCCGCTGGCAATGGCAGACAGGGTCGATCTCGTGACCCGTCTGGCCGCTGCCCTGTCACGCCCCGGAGTCGACGGAGTCCTCGCGACTGCGGACATCCTCGACGACCTCGCCTTCCTCGGACACCTCGAGAACAAACTCGCCGTCGGCTCGATGAACCGCGGCGGACTCGCCGGCTCCAACTTCGAGATCGACGACCGCTTCACCGGACACACTGTGGACCAGATGGCCCGCGACGGCATCGACCTGGCCAAGTCTCTGCTGCGGATCAATCTCGGGGACCCGGCCACCGCCTCGGCGCTGGAGGCCAACGCGAACGCCGTCAACGCCTGCGCGGCGGCAGACCTCCCGATCATGATCGAACCCTTCATGAACGAATGGGCCGATGACCGCGTCCGCAATCAGCTCACCCCCGAGGCCGTCATCAACTCCATCGGCATCGCCCAGGGCCTGGGCGCGACCTCGAGCCACACGTGGCTGAAGATCCCGGTCGTCGACGATATGGAGAAGGTCATGGCTGCGACCACCCTGCCGACGCTGCTGCTCGGAGGCGAGCGCTCGGATGATCCCGAGGCGACCTTCCGCAGCTGGGAGAACGCCCTGGCGCTGCCCGGCGTCCGCGGCCTCGTCACCGGCCGCTCGATCATCTACCCCGCTGACGGCGACGTCGTCTCGGCCGTCGATCGCGCCGCTGGTCTCGTCCACGCACCAGAGAGGATGTTCGCATGATCAACGAATGGTTCCACTCGAATGGCAGCCTCGCTCGGGACGGTTTCGACTCCATCGTCGATGCCTCGATCGACGGCTGGACCCACACCGGGTTCCGTTGTGCGACGCTGGGCGGTGACGCGGGCCCATCCATCGACCTGCCTGCCGCTTCGGTCGAACGCGTCCTCGTCCCTCTTGCCGGCGAATCGTTCACCGTCGACTACGTCCTGGCCGACGGCACAACCGGCTCTCAGGTTATCAGTGGCCGCACCTCGGTCTTCCACGGACCGGCCGACTGCCTCTATCTGCCCACCGGGAGCCGTGCCGCTGTGGCCTCGGCGAAGGGCCGGATCGCCATCGCCGAGGCGCCGACCTCGGAGGCTCGCCCCGTCCAATACCTCCCGGCCTCCGAGGTTCCGGTGGAGCTGCGCGGCTCCGGCATCTCGAGCCGTCAGGTTCACAATTTCGCAACCCCGGCCGGCCTCGACTGTGTGAAGATCATCGCCTGCGAGGTCATCACGCCCGGCGGCAATTGGTCGTCCTATCCCCCGCACAAGCACGACGAGGCGGTCCCCGGCTCCGAGTCCCGTCTCGAGGAGATCTACTACTTCGAGACCGCAGTCTCCCGCGGCTCGAACGCCCCGGCTCAGGCGGACCCGTTCTCCCTGTTCTCGACCTATTCCTCGGCGGCCGGGGAGATCACCACCACGGCCACGGTGCGCACGGGCGACATCGCTCTCGTCCCCTACGGCTACCACGGTCCCCTTGCCGCGGCCCCCGGATACGACAACTACTACCTCAACGTCATGGCCGGCCCTGATGAGGACCGGGTGTGGCTGATCAGCGACGACCCTGCCCACGGGTGGGTGCGTGATGAATGGGAGGACCTCGAATTCGACTCCCGCCTGCCCTACACCTCGAAGGAGAAGTGACATGAGCGTGAGGATGAGCGTCGCCCAGGCGCTGACTCTGTTCCTGACCCGCCAGTACACCGTCGACGGAGACGTGCGGCAGCGGACCATCGCAGGCACATTCGGAATCTTCGGCCACGGCAACGTCGCCGGCATCGGCCAGGCTCTGCGCCAGCTGGGGTATGAGGATCCGACCGCGATGCCCTATCACCAGGCCCGCAACGAACAGGCCATGGTCCATCAGGCAGCGGGGTTTGCACGAATGAACCGTCGCCGATCGACCTTCGCAGCCGCAGCCTCGGTGGGGCCCGGTGCTGCGAACATGCTCACCGGCGCGGCCCTTGCCACGGCCAACCGTCTGCCGGTTCTGCTGCTGCCCTCTGACACCTTCGCCACCCGCGTAGCCGATCCGGTGCTCCAACAGCTCGAACACCCGCATGACACGTCACTGCAGGTCACGGACGCCTTCCGGCCGCTTTCGCGCTACTTCGATCGGGTCGAGCGCGGCGAGCAGCTGTTCTCCATCGCTCTGTCCGCGATGCGGGTCCTCACCGACCCGGCCGAGACCGGTGCGGTCACGATCGCCCTGCCCGAGGACGTCCAGGCCGAACTCATCGACGTTCCCGAGGAGTTCCTGGCGGAACGCGAATGGCACATCCGCCGTCCCCTGCCAGAATCCGGTCCGCTAGAACGCACAGCCGCCGCGATCCGGGGCGCTCAGGCACCCCTCATCATCGCCGGCGGCGGCGTCATCTATTCCGAAGCCGAGACCGAACTGCGGGCCTTTGCCGAGGCGACCGGCATTCCCGTCGCCACGACCCAGGCCGGCGGCGGGGCCCTCGACCACGATCATCCGCTCAACCTCGGCGGAGTCGGCGCCACCGGATCCTCCGCCGCCAATCGCATTGCCGCCTCGGCAGACGTCATCATCGGCATCGGCACCCGCTACAGCGACTTCACGACCTCGAGCCGCACGGCCTTCGCCCACCCGGAGGCGGTGTTCGTCAACCTCAATGTCGCCGGCTTCGACGCCTACAAGCACGGCAGCCGCTACCCCCTCATCGCCGACGCCCGCGCCGGCCTGCTGGGACTTCACGATCGCCTCGGCGACTTCCGCGTAAGCACGGCGCATGCCGATCGTGGGGCGGAGGAGAAGAAGAACTGGGTCGCCGAGGTGGACGCTGCCACGGCTCCCACCGGAGCACGGCTGCCCGGTCAGCCCGAGATCATCGGCGCGGTCAACCGCGCCACGGGCCCACGCGATGTCGTCGTCCAGGCCGCCGGATCTCTGCCTGGTGACCTTCAGAAGCTCTGGCGGACCAGGGATGCGCTCGGCTACCACGTCGAATACGCGTTCTCCTGCATGGGCTACGAGATCGCCGGAGGACTCGGCGTGCGACGTGCCATCGATGCCACCGACGATGACCGGGACGTCGTCGTCATGGTCGGCGACGGCTCCTACCTCATGCTCCACACAGAGCTGGTGACCGCGGTCGCCGAAGGGCTCAAACTCATCGTCATCCTGATCCAGAACCACGGCTACGCCTCGATCGGCGCCCTCTCGGAGACTGTCGGCGCGCCCCGTTTCGGCACCTGGTATCGCAGGTACGACGGAGAATCACCGGAGTTCCGCACCGACGAGGTTCTGCCCGTCGACCTCGCCGCCAACGCCCGCTCCTACGGCGTCGACGTCGTCGAGATCGATCCCGGTCCGTCGGCAAGCTCCCGCCTCGCCGAGGCTGTCGAAGAGGCCCGTGCGGCACCGACCTCGACGCTCATCCACGTCAATTCCGATCCGCTCGTCTACGCCCCCGACGGCGAGGGCTGGTGGGACGTTCCCGTTGCGGCGACCTCGACTATGGATGACACCCGCGCCGCCCGCACCGCCTACGAGGAGGAGCGCAGCCCGCAGCGGCCCCTGCTGTAATTACCCCTGCAAGACCAACTCCAAGGACATCACAATGACGTCGAAGTCACTTCGCATCGGCACCGCCCCCGACTCGTGGGGAGTGTGGATGCCCGATCATCCCGGCCAGGTCCCCTGGCAGCGCTTCCTCGACGAGGTGGTCGAGGCCGGTTACACGTGGATCGAACTCGGCCCCTACGGCTATCTGCCGACGGATCCCGAGCAGCTGCGCGAGGAGTTGGACTCCCGCGGCCTCAAGCTCTCCGGCGGAACCGTGTTCACCGGCTTCCACAAAACCGACGACCAGTTCGAACGTGCCTGGAAGCAGGCCGAAGCCGTCGCCGCCCTGACAGCCGAACTCGGCGGCGAGCACATAGTCGTCATCCCCGATCTGTGGCGCTCCGACGCCACCACCGAAGTGCTCGAACCGCGGACTCTCGATGACGAGCAGTGGAAGCGGCTGACGGCCGGTCACGATTCACTCGGCAGGGCGTTGTTCGAGGAGTTCGGTCTCCACCAGCAATTCCACTCCCACGCGGACTCACACGTCGGCACCCATTCGGAGGTCGAACGCTTCCTCGAACTCACCGACGAGCGGTTCACCAACCTGTGCCTCGACACCGGCCACTTCTCCTACTACGGGGGCGACAATCTGAAGCTCATCGCCGACTACCCGTCCCGGATCGGCTACCTCCACCTCAAGCAGGTCGACCCGATCAAGATCTTCGACGTCCTCAAGTCCGACGTCCCCTTCGCCGAGGCGGTCGCCGACGGGATCATGGTCGAACCGGACCAAGGGATCCCGCCCCTCGACCCGATCATCGAGGCCGTTTCAGGCCTGGACGAGGACATCTTCGCCATCGTCGAACAGGACATGTTCGGCTGCAGCGTCGACGCCCCGTTCCCGATCGCCGAACGCACCCTGGCGACGATCCTCGGTTCGACACAGGCGGCCGTCGTCGACCGCTGACTGCGACATTAACAACCCACACTGACTCACACTGACTCACACAACACAGGCAACCGCACGAACACAGGAGTGACAATGACCGTTACAGACTCGGCCCATGATTTCAGGGTCGGCGTCATCGGCGCCGGCATGATGGGCGCAGACCACGTCAAACGCATCGGTTCGACGATCAGCGGAGCCAGAGTCTCGGCCGTCGTCGATCCCGATGAGTCCCGAGTCGCCTCGGCGCTGGAGAATGCGCCGGGAGCTGTCGGCTACTCCCGCATCGAGGATGCGCTCGAGGACCAGGCCATCGACGGTGTCCTCATCGCCACCCCCGGTTTCCTCCACGAACCGGTCCTCCTCCCCTGCCTCGAGGCGAAGCTGCCCATCCTGTGCGAGAAGCCGCTGACCCCGGATCCAGAATCCTCCTGGCGGATCCTCGAAGCCGAGCAGGCCACCGGTGAGCACCTGATCCAGGTCGGTTTCATGCGCCGCTTCGATCCCGAATACCGGCAGCTGCGTGAACTTGTGGACTCGGAGGATGCCGGCGAACTGCTCATGCTCCGGTGCGCCCATCGCAACCCCTCGGTCCCGGACTCCTACTTGCAGGAGTCCCTCATCAACGACTCTGTCGTGCACGAGTTCGACGTCGTGCCCTGGTTGGCCGACTCCCCCATCGTCACGCTCGAGGTCAAACACGCCCGCCGCAATCGGCTCACTCCCGAGCGTCTCAAGGAACCGATCCTCGTGCTCATGGAACTCGCCAACGGAACCCTCGTGGATCTGGAGATGAACGTCAGCATCCAATTCGGCTACCAGGTGACCACGGAGGCCGTCTTCGACTCCGGGATCGCCCGCATCGGCGAACCCAGCGGCCTCCAACTATGGCATCAGGGCCGCTCCGGCGTCGCGGAGCACGCGGATTTCACCACACGCTTCGCCACTGCCTATGACAATCAGGTGCAGGCCTGGGTCGATGCTGCCTGCAAGGGGACCATCGCGGGGCCCTCCGCCTGGGACGGGTACAAGGTGGCCGTTGCCTGCCAGGAGGGGGTCGCGTCGCTGTCGGACGGCAGGCCCCGCTCCCTCAATCTCCCCGAGACTCCAGCCTTCTACCTCTGAGGACGCATCATGAAGCTCGCCTATGACCCCACACCGCTGCACCACACGCATCGCCTGCTCGACTTTCCGGCGGTGACCGCGGACCTCGGGTTCGAGCATCTCCAGCTGACGCCGCACCCGGACTTCGCCACGCACTTCCGTTATCCGAAGATGGACCGCGACCTCATCAGGCGCTTCGGTCAGGCCGTCGAAGCCGCGGGGATCACGGTTCCCGCTCTGCTGCCGGTGCAGCGGATCTCCTGGCCCGATGAGTCCAAGCGCGCGGCAGCGGTGAAGAACTTCCGCCGCGTCATCGAGATCGCCCTCGACCTCGGCGTGGGGACCATCAACACCGAGTTCAGCGGTCGCCCGGAATCCTTCGAAGACTCCGAGGAGTCCTTCTACCGGTCGATGGACGAACTGCTGCCGATCATCGAGCAGGAGGGCATGAAGCTCAACTTCGACCCGCACCCCGATGACTTCGTCGAGGACGGCCATGAGGCCTGGAGGGTCCTGCGCGGACTCGATTCCGAGGCGGTCGGCTTCGCCTACGTCGCCCCGCACACCTTTCACTACGGGGACTGCCTCGACACCTTGGTCGAGGAACTCGGAGAACGCCTACGCGCGGTCTACATCTCCGATGCCTTCGACCATCGGGCCTCGCACGGGCTGCGGTACATCGCGAACCCGCCGACCACCTCGGCGCGAGTGCATCAGCATCTCAAGATCGGTGACGGAGACGTCGATTTCGACGCTCTCTTCGCCACCCTGGCCCGAAGCGGATTCGTCGATCGCGAGGACGGCCTCATCGTGTCCAACGTGTTCGGCGAGAACGAGAACAACGATGCAGTCAGCCGGTTCCAGACGCAGCGCATCAACGAACTCGCCTCCGCCTATGGAGGCAGCGCCGGCTGAGCTGCCCGACGCAGCGCTCCCCCTTCGAGCATCCGCATCCCCGCAACGCTGGCATCGCTGACGAAACCGACTAACAAGACGACATCATCACGCCTATCCGCATCAACCGATGTTGGAGCGGCGGCATCATCGAACCGCAAACCGCGGCCCGACTGAGAAATCATTCGAGAATCATTCAAAGGAGAGTGAAAGCCATGAGTGGTGAACAGAAATCGCTGGTGGACCTTCCGCCCGACACCAAGGGCCCGCACACCTCAAGACTGGGCATCATCGCGGTGGTCGCCACTTTCGGAGGCCTGCTGTTCGGCTACGACACCGGTGTGGTCAACGGCGCACTCGAGCCCCTGGCCCATGACTTCGGTCTGACGCCGAGGACCGAGGGAATCGTCGTCAGCTTCCTCACTATCGGTGCGGCCTTCGGCGCAGTGGTCGGCGGACGACTCTCCGATGCATTCGGACGGCGATCGAACATCATTCTGCTGGCCTGCTTCTTCGTCGTCGGCACCCTCGCCTGCGCGCTGTCGCCGAACTGGCAGTTCCTCACCGGTGCTCGGTTCTTCCTGGGACTGGCCGTCGGCGCCGCCTCGACGACGGTTCCCGTCTACCTGGCCGAGCTCGCTCCCTTCGAACGGCGCGGCTCACTCGTGACTCGCAATGAGGTGATGATCGTCTCCGGTCAGTTCGCGGCCTTCGTCATCAACGCGATCATCTTCAACATCTGGGGAGAGCATGAAGGCGTATGGCGCTACATGCTCGCCGTCGCGGTCCTGCCCGCCATCGCGCTGCTCATCGGCATGCTCTTCCTGCCGGAGAGTCCCCGCTGGCTGATCTCGAAGAAGCGTGACGAACAGGCCCTGGGAGTGCTCAAACAGGTGCGATCGAACGAACGCGCCGAGGCGGAGATGCGCGAGGTCGAACTGCTTGCCGAACAGGAGGAGGTCGCCAAGACCGGTGGTGTCTCCGACCTCGCCTCGAAATGGGTGCTGCGCCTCGTCCTCATCGGAGTCGGCCTCGGCGTCGCCCAGCAGCTCACCGGCATCAACTCGGTGATGTACTACGGCACCCAGCTGCTCACAGATGCCGGCTTCTCCGCTGATGCCGCCATCGTCGCCAACACCTTCAACGGGCTCTTCTCAGTCCTTGGTGTGACTGTTGGAATCCTGCTCATCAACAAGCTCCCGCGCAGATTCATGCTGCTGGGAGGCTTCACGCTCACCAGTTCGTTCCATCTGCTCATCGGGCTCTCCGCCGTGTTTCTGCCCGAGGGAACGTTCAAGGCCTACGCCATCCTCGTCTTCGTCGTGCTGTTCGTCTTCTCCATGCAGGGAACTCTGGGACCGCTCGTGTGGCTCATGCTGGCAGAGATCTTCCCACTCAAGATCCGTTCCTTCGCGATGGGCATCTGCGTCTTCGCTCTGTGGCTGGCCAATGCGGCTGTCGCACAGTTCTTCCCGAGTGTGGTCAGCGGACTCGGCATCGCGAACACGTTCTTCCTCTTCGCGGGTCTCGGAGTTCTGGCCCTCATCTTCATCTACTTCTTCGTTCCTGAGACCCGCAATAAGACTCTCGAAGATCTCGAGGCCGAATTCCGCTCGAAGTACGGTGAGTAGACTCCGCCATCACCCAATCTCTGCCAGCTCACCCATTCTCCCAAGCAAGGAGTTTCACCATGTCCGTACTTGTCGCCGTTCCCGACCGCAAGGAAGGCGCGCCAGCCGTCACTGCCGCCATCGCCGAAGCCAAGCTCTTCAACACCGACCTCATCGTCGTCTCACTCGGACTCAACAGCGCCTTCGATACGACGGCCCTCGATGAGAGCGGGGTCGACTATACCGTCATCAGCCGCACGGGCCGAGGAGACAGGGACCCCGCCGAGGCGGTCCTCGACGAACTCGATGAGCGGCCCGAGGTCGTGCGTCTTGTCATCGGCATGAGGCGCAGATCACGAGTCGGCAAGGCTCTCATCGGTTCCATCAGTCAGCGACTCTTGCTCGACTCCCCGGTCCCGGTCCTGGCCGTCAAGAACTGACCGACTGGCTGGCTGGCTGGCTGGTTGATTGACTGGCTGGCTGGCCGACCGACTGCGACCATGTTCGCCGGTCCGCCGGAATCTGTCGCACCTCCGGCCTCCGTCCACCGCTCAACGGACACTCATCGGTGCTCCCAGTTCCGGTCAGAGGGACCCGGCGAACTCGAGCAGGATCTGGTTGAAAGCCTCGGGCTGCTCAATGTTGGCAGCATGCCCATCATTGGGGATGACCGTCGATGAGCCGATCGGAGCCAGCCCCGCGGTCGCGGCTGCATGCGATGCTGGCCAGTGCTCGCTCTCGGCTCCGGCGACGAAGAGCACGGGCACGTCGGCACCTTCGATCACCGGACGCCAATCGGCCTTCGCGTGGTCGTTCAGAAGTGCGAGCTCGCCGCGGCTGAGGCTATGATCCACACCCTTCATGGCCTTGAGCAGACGCAGCATGCGCCTGCCCCGCTTCCAGACGGGGGTGCCGTGCCCGGTGGGAGGAATGCCCTCGGCGAAGAAGGCGTCGACGTTGGATTCGTCGTAGCCGTAGTATCCGTGAGGCCAGTCAGGGGTGTTGAGCATCTTCGGGGTCTGGTCGACGATGACGATTCCGGCGATGCGATCAGCGCCGAATTGGGTGAGATAGGGCCAGATTGTATTGCCGCCCATGGATCCGCCCACGAGCAGAACATCTGTGAGTTCCAGAACCTCGAGAACCCGCGCCACATCCTGACCGCGCCGCTCCATTGTCACACCTGACTCGGGGTGATCGGCGTTGCCGTGACCGCGCAGATCGACGGAGAACACCTCGTATCCAGCCCGTGTCAACGGTCCGACCTGGTAGCGCCAGCTGGTCGCAGGCGCCTTGAATCCGGCCAACAGCACCACTGGGCGACCGGAGGAGTCTCCGGCCCGGGTGTACTCGAGACGGATACCGTCATCTGCAGTGATTGCGGCCATGGTCCAATCCTAGCGTCGAGCACCCTCAGACAGCTCGAAGCCTCGGCCCCAGGTGCTCAACGCATTAAGACGGCGTCGAAGTGTGCACCGCATCGAAAAAGCCCTTCACCAACATTTCTGCTGGTGAAGGGCTTTGCTACTGTGCGCCACGAGGGATTCGAACCCCCAACCTTCTGATCCGTAGTCAGATGCTCTATCCGTTGAGCTAGTGGCGCATGTCGTCTGGACTTTCGCCCTGCAACTCGATCAACTATACACACCGAATTCACCCAAGCTCAAATTCGGCCCGAGTGCGCTTCGCCACATTTGCGGCTTCGGCAGGGAGGGGCCGGGCTCGCTCGATCGGCAATCCGCAGCCCCTCCACGGGGCAGTCAGCAGGCTACTGCTGCGCGGCCTCTGGCTGCGCCGAATTCTTCCAGCGCCGGGCCGCAATGAAGGAGCGCACGCCCATGATCACGTAGATGATGAGCAGCACGAAGGTGATGATGCTCGTGATCACGGCCGCAGGCCGCTCGGCTTCACCGGCGATCAGCGCACCGACCTTCATGACGTTCATGCCGGTGCCGAAGATGCCCAAGATGGCAACAACCAGAGCGATGTGGACTCCGAGCTTCTGATTCTTCAGTGCGATGAGTCCGCAGATGAGGATGACGGCGCCCAGAATGGCCGGGATCAGAGCGGTCCAGCTGGCGAATGAGGTTGCGACGTAGGCGATGACGCCGACAACGATGAGGACGATACCAAGTCCGATGGTGGTGCGGGGCATGATGCTCCTTAGATTCTCATTTGAGGTCACAGATGCCCTGTCCCGACAGTTCCGATTCAGAGCATGATCGAAGTCGTCAGTGAAGACGACAACTGCCCCTTATTCTACTATTCGTAGAATTTAAGTCCATCTCGTAGGCAGCCTGCCTGCAGGCGGCACCGGGATGCACGGAAAACCATCCACGAAAGCTTCGACCAGAAGATGAGACCCGCCTCGGCGAGGGTGTTGAAGGTGTTGATTCCATGAACAATCACGTTTTGCAACAAACAATCACCGTTATGCAAAGACACATCACTCAGCTGATGCATTCACGTCTTTCGAGATGCCGTTGTGATCCAATGCACATCTTCCAGTGACTCAAAACCAGGATTTTCAGGCCTGTCCGAGTCCTACGGTGGAGATGTACCAGCCGCCAGGCGGAACCCGTAATCCCGATTGACCAGGAGACCACTCATGACTGTCCTCGACCATGACGTCGTCGCTGACCAGCTGAAGAAACGCACCGACCGATAGCGAATCGGTGCTTTCGTTCGTCAGCAGGGTCGCCACCCTCACCACTCCAGACGATATCGTCTGGGTCGATGGTTCGGAGGGGCAGAAGGCCACCATCGCCGACCAGCTCG
>NZ_JACBOT010000010.1 GCF_021532275.1 Brevibacterium sp. UCMA 11754 | reverse complement strand
TCGTATGGGCCGCGCTGGCAAGATCCAGCCTTTCCGGCGTGTGGGCCCACGGTTCCAGGCAATCCTCCTGGTCAGGGGAGGGTCCGGGCGGAATGTGGGCGCAGGGGCTCACCGGACCTCAGATGACGCCGTTCTATGCGGCATTCCTCTTCGCTCTCGTCGTGGCCATGGTCCGCGGGCATCAGATCTGGGCCATCGCCTCGGCCGCTGGTGTCTGGTCGGGCGCCCTGCTGCTCGGCTCCTTCCTCGAAGTCGACTGGTCGGTGGGGCGTGTGGCCTCTGCGACGATCGGTCTGATCATCACTCTGAGCATCGGAGCCTTCGCCCGACGCAGGCGCGAGGGCCGGAGGATCGCGGCCGAGGAGGCGCGCGGGCCCGGCACCATGAGGTGATTGAGGCCGAAAGGCTGCGCATCGCCAGAGACCTGCACGATGTGCTGGGCCATTCCCTGTCGCAGATCAACGTGCAGGCCGGTGTGGGCGAACACCTCATCGACCGCGACCCTGAGCAGGCCAGAGGCGCGCTCGCCGCCATCAAGGAGCTGAGCCGAACGGGACTCAACGAGGTCCGCTCCGTGCTCCACACGATGCGCTCGGACGCTGCCGACCCCGACCCGGCCGGTGTCGGCGAAGGTAGGGCCGAGCTGTTGGCCCCAGTGCCTGGCCTCGACGATCTGCCGGCACTCATCGCGCCGCGATGACGGGTCGACCATCCATCCACCTCGATGACAGGCGCGAACTCAGAGCCGACGGCACTCGAGAGAACCCCGGCAGTGCCGCCGATGCGGCCGCCTACCGGATCGCGCAGGAGGCGCTGACGAATGTGGTCCGCCACGCTCACGCCACTCGGGCGAACGTCAGAGTTTCCCGTGACGGCGAGTTCCTGCACATCGAGATCGGCGACGACGGCCACGGAACCGACGAAGCAAGCCTCGGGCGAGACGACGACTCGGGCACCGGAATCATCGGGATGCGGGAGAGGACCAAGCTCCTCGACGGAACCTTCGAGATCACCTCGGCGAGCGGGGACGGCACGCACATCAGCGTCCGGCTGCCCTGGGCCAGCAGACACGGACGATCAGATCGGCAGGGTCAGGTATGAGCGATATCTCGGTGGCGATCGCCGATGACCACCAGCTGGTCCGCGCCGGCTTCGCCTCGCTGTTGGACGCGGAACCGGGCATCAGCGTGCGCGTGCAGGCCTCCGGTGGGGAAGAGCTGCTGGAGAAGCTGGCGGCGACGCCGGTCGACGTCGTGCTCATGGACATCCGGATGCCAGGCGGTGACGGACTGTGGGCCACAGAGGCGATCGCAGCCGATCCAGGCCTCGGCCACGTGCGGGTCGTGCTGGTGACGACCTTCGGCCTCGACGAGTACATCGTGCGCGCGGTCAGGGCAGGCGCCAGCGGATTCCTGCTCAAGGACACCGAGCCGGTCGACCTGATCAGAGCGGTGCGCGTCGTTGCCGAGGGTGAGGCGCTGCTCTCGCCCGAGGTGACCAGATACCTTTTGTCGAGGATGTCCTTGGGCCTGCGGGCGGAGCCGGCAAAGCATCTCGACGTATTGACACAACGAGAACGTGAGGTCCTCGCTCTCGTCGGTCAGGGGCTGTCGAACGACGAGATCGCAGGCCGGCTGGTCCTCTCCCCGCTGACGGCGAAGACCCATGTCTCGCGCATCATGACCAAAACTGCGGCACGCGACAGGGTCCACCTGGTCGTGCTCGCCTATGAATCCGGGTTGGTCTCCCCGGGGTGGCTGCGCGACCAGTAGAAGCTCATCCCCAGCGAGTACTCGAAGTGACTCCCGGTGGGGGATTCGCCGTGGCGACCGCCGGCGAAGGATGGATGCCATATCCACGAGCGACGTGGATTCCTGACAGGGAGGCATCATGCACATGGAACACGGACCCGCGGCCTGGCCGCTCTTCTTCCTCATCCCGATCTTCTGGGTGCTCATCATCGGATTGGTCGTCACCCTCATCATCACGCTCAACCGGCGTCGCTGGCGCCAAGCAGGGGGACCACCCTGGGCGGATGCGCAGGGCCGTTTCGGATCGACGAAGAACGCGGAGGCGACCCTGTCTGAGCGCTTCGCCCAAGGCGATATCGACGAGGCCGAGTATCGGGCACGGCTCGAAGTGCTGAGAACCAACCAGCTCGATTCCGGGGCGAGCTGAGCCGACCGGCCAGTGGGATCAGGCCACGAGTGAGAGCTGCGCCCGCCCACCGCTGAGCGGGACTGAGTGCCCGTCGACTGCGAACGCGGGCGCAGCTCTCGTCATGGTCGACGCAGCGAGAACGAGGACCTGCGGGAGTGCAAGGCCGAGAACCACGGCGATCGCCTCGATGACCTCCGACGATGGATCCTTGAGGCCGCGCTCGACCTCGGACAGGTATTGGGTTGACACTCCCGAGCGTCGCGACACCTGTGCCAAGGTCAGGGCCAGCTCGGTGCGGCGCAGCCGCAGCACCCGTCCGAGAGTCTCGCGCCACAGCAGTGCCGGGGCCTGATCGCCTTGTCCGTCCGTGACTCGAAGTGGTTCCATGATGTGATCCTAGGAGCGTTCGGCTGCGGTGGCACGGGTTTCTGCTCTGAGCAGACGAATTGCAGCTGAGCCAGTCGAGTTGCACCGATACCACAAGGTTAAGTTAGGCTGTCCTATGTTCATGTCGAGGGGTCGACAGCGACCCCCACAGTCGAAAGGGCACGAATGTCAGCTCATCTCTCTCGCCGGGCCATGGCCATAGGCACCATCGTCACGCTTGCCTTCAGCGCGAGCGCCTGCAGCCAGGGGCCGGCGGATGCGGAGAAGTCGGCCTCAAGCGACTTCCAGACCGTCACGATCGAACATGCGCTGGGCAAGGCCGTCATCGAGGCCGAACCGAAGCGCGTCGTGACCCTCGGCCAGGGCTCGACCGAGACAGCCATCGCTTTGGGCAAGACCCCCATCGGCATGGAGGAATATGCCTGGGGCAGCGATGACACCGGCTATATGCCGTGGATCCATGAGGCGGTGAAGAAGAAGGGGGACAAGCTTCCCACGCAGTTCCAGGGAGATACGGAGCTCGACGTCGAAGCCGTCGCCGAGCTCGAACCTGATGTGATCCTCGCGCCGTGGTCCGGCGTCACCGCCGATCAGTACAAGCAGCTTGACGCCATCGCACCCACGGTTGCCTACCCCAAGCAGCCGTGGACCATCGAATGGGATGAGCAGATCACCACCATCGGCAAGGCACTGGGTCAGAAGAAGGAGTCTGAGGGGCTCGTCGACGACATCAAGACGCAGCTCTCCGAAGCCAAGCGGTCCGAATACGAAGGACTCACATTCTCCTACATCTACAATGACGGACCAGGCACCCTCGGCGTCTTCTACCCCAATGAGCAGCGGGTGGCGATGGTCTCGGCGCTGGGACTGACCCCCGACCCCATCATCAACAAGCTCCAGAAGAACTATGATGCTCCGGGCACGGACTCGGCTCTCATCGGACTCGAGAACGCCGACAAGCTCGACGACTCTGACCTCATCTTCACCTTCTACTCCGATGAGAAGAGTAAGAAGGAGATCGAGTCACAGAGTGTGTACTCCAACATTCCGGCCATCAAGTCCGGTGCGGTAGTCGCTCCCGAAGAACAGGCCTTCGTCACCGCTTCGTCGATCATCAACCCGCTCACCGTTCCCTGGGCGCTCGAGCGCTACGTCCCGATGATCGACAAGGCGGCGAAGAAGGTCAAGAAGTAGACCGCCAAGAGGTACAGCGTCACACAGGAACACAGGGTGGGTGCACTGTGGACAATCAGTCGAGTGCGCTCATCTTCTTCCAGTCGTCCCAGTCGTAGACCCAGTCGGAGATGTCGCTGGCGGCGGTGGACAAGCTGACGTTCGAGCCTGTGATCTCGACCGGATCGCCGAAGATCGCCGAGTCGTAGTACTGCTTGGCGCGCGCGGTGGAGAGGTTGATGCATCCGTGGGAGACATTCGCCGATCCTTGGACGCCTGTCGACCAGGGAGCGGCATGGACGAATTCTCCGTTGTTGTGGATGCGCACGGCCCAGCGCACGTCGGTTTCGTAGTCCCACTGCTCGGAGGTCATCGTGTAGTCTGCCGACTTCGACATGACCACATGGGTTCCGTTGTAGGACGGAGACTTCGCCGCACCGAGTGAGGCGGGGAAGTTCATCACCTCTTTGCCATCGCGGGTGACGACCATGCGGTGAGACTTGGCATCGGCCTTGACTATCTGCTTGCGGCCGATGTCGAAGTCGAGTGTGAGGTCGTTCTGGCCGACCGTCTTCGCCGTGGTGGGGACGTTCTTCAGAGGCGCGTCGACGGAGACCTTCGAGTGCGCGGGCCAGAAGTCCTTGGGTCGGAAGTGCAGACGTGACTGCGGATCATCGGGCAGCCATGCCCATGAGCCCTCGACCTTGCGCTTCTTGCCCTCGTTGTCGGTGACATTGACCGTCAGGCGGCGCTCGACATCGTCACGGTACTGCTTGCTCACGGTGGAGCCGAAGCTGAGGATGATCGGGGCGCCGACGCCCACGGTCTGGTCATCGGAGAGGGTTGTGCGCACGGACATCGGTGAGGCGTCACCGGCTGAGACGTTGACCGTGGACGTGAAGTCGTGTTCCTCCCCATCCGCCGAAGTGGCTGTGGCCGATAGCTCGTAGGTGCTGTCAGCGACCAGGTCGTAGGCCGAAACCCAGGCCGCAGCGTCGTCGGGAGCGATGACTGAGTGCTTGTCCTCGGCGGAGTCCTCCTTCGCAGCGGCTTCGGTTGCAGCGCTTTCGCTCGGCGACGAGGTGCCCGCCTCATCAGAGGACTTCTGGCTCTGGTCGGCTGCCTTGAGTTCGGCCCCAGTGGTGTCGAAGAAGACGCCGGGGTCAGATGTGATTCTGGGGTGTTCGGACTCGGTGATCGAAATATCGCTCAGCGTCGCGTTCTCGACGCTGAGGCTGATGCGCTCGCCCGGTGCGGCCGTGGAGTCTGCTCCGGATTCGACGACTTCGCCGCCCTGTCCCGGGACGGGTGACTGGGTGCCGGTCGGCTCGGCCGATGAAGTGGAACCGGAGGTCTTCGCTGAAGATCCCCGCGCAGAGGACTTGGCTGCCTCGTCCTTGGAGACGGTGCCGACTCGGAAAATGGGTTCGGCAGCAGCCTCGGCGGACTTCGCAGCATCGCGGGTGGCATCAGGGTTAGAGCCGGAGGGGGTGCAGGCTGTGAGCAGAGCGATTGCCGATAGGGCAGCAACCGCCCCGTGTATCTTCTTGGGTGACAAAACAGGGATCCTCGTTCGAGCAAAGGGGATGAGAGCTGCCGACCATGTTAGTGAAGCCAAATCACGAAAGTATTAAAGCACCGCCTGAAATCCTCGGGAATTGCCCATTTTTCGCCGTCGAGAGTGGTCCTGACCTGGACTGACATAGGGGAGGGGGAGTTGTGGAATTGTGACCTTGGGAAACGAAGGACTCCCCGTGCACCCGCCAGAGCTCGCTTACCCTTGCTGCCTTCCGGCCCTGGGGGAGTTCACAAGATGACGCCGCACGGGGAGCCATCGATCAGTGTAGTCGAGAGCATCCTCGAGGCACAAAACGAGGCGGCTGGATCAGTTGTCGGTGCTCTCCTCCGGCCGGCCCTCAACTCTGCGCATCTTGGCAAGGAGGACTTCGCGTTCTCGGTCATTGGCCGTCAGGGTCGCCGCGCGTTCGAATTCGCCCCGCGCTTCCTGCTCCCTGCCGAGGCGGGACAGGAGTTCACCGCGCACGCTGGGAACAAGGTGAAATTTCCCAAGTGCTCCCGTGGAGTCGATGTCATCGACGAGGGTGAGAGCGCGTGCTGGGCCATGCGCTTCGGCGATCGCGATCGCCTGGTTGAGCTGAGTGACAGGTGAGGGAACGGCTCGGTTGAGCATGTCATAGAGGGACGCAACGCGCACCCAATCGGTGGCCCCAACGCTTCTGGCTTCGGCATGACACCAAGCGATCATGGCTTGGAGCGTATAGGGGCCGAGTGCAGTTCGGAGATCCTGGGCGGTTCCAAGACTGCGAGAGCCGAGGCGGATGAGCGAGCGATCCCATTTCGATCGGTCCTGATCGGCTAACAGGATCGGCTCGCCGTCTGCCCCCACGCGGGCAGGGAATCTGGCCGCGGTGAAGGCCATAAGGGCGACGAGACCGTGGACCTCCGGATCGTGAGGGAGCAGACCGGCAGTCACACGGGTCAGTCGGAGAGCCTCCATTGCCAGTTCTGGACGCATCCAGTCGGGTCCGGAGGTTGTCACGTGCCCCTCCGCGAACATGAGATAGAGGACCCCGAGCACACCCTTGAGCCGCTCCGGCTGTTCGTCGGCCGCTGGAAGCTCGAAGGGAACCTGAGCATCTGCCAGGGCCCGCTTCGCCCGGACGATGCGCTGCTGCACTGTCGAGACTGGAATGAGGAACGCCCGGGCGACCTGTTCGCTGGAGAGGCCGCCCACAACCCGCAGGGTGAGTGCGAGCTGGGCGCTGCGACCGAGTACTGGATGACAGGCGATGAAGACGAGACGGAGTACATCGTCCTCGATGTCGTCCGGGTCCCAGGGGAGATCACCCAAGTCCGCGTCCTGACGGATTTCGAGCTCCCCGGCAAGCTTCACCAGACGATCGTCAAGTCGCTCTCGCCTTCGCCACGAATCGATTGCCCGACGCTTGGCAACCGTGGTCAGCCACGCGGCCGGGTTAGTCGGAACTCCGGATTTCGGCCACTGGGACAGCGCATCGGTCACTGCTTCCTGGGCGAGATCCTCGGCGAGCCCGAAATCGCCGACGTAGCGGGTCAGGGCCGCGATGATCTTCGCTGCCTCGATCCGCCACGTCGCGGCGATGACCCGGTGAACCGCATCGGTGTCATCGGCTGGGGCATTGGTCAACTGCCGGCCAGTTTCCCTTCGGCGATCCATTCCTGTTCCTTTTGGATCCACTCATTGTCCTGAGGGAAGTCCTCCGGTCCGTTGACGCGTCGCACCTCGATCTGGGATCCGGCGCCCAAGGGGGCCCGCTTGGCCCACTCGATCGCTTCCTCCTGTGACGAGACCTCGACCATCCAGAAGCCGTTGAACAGCTCCCGCAATTCTCCATAGGGGCCGTCTGTGACGACGGGATCGTCCTCACTGAAATCGACGACTGCCCCATCGGCGGCGTCGGAGAGTCCCGCACCGTCGGCCATGACCCCGGCGTTGACCATGGATTCGTTGTAGGCACCCATGTCGGCGATGATCTTCTCGAAATCGGCGGTTTCGTAGGCGTCCACAGCGGTCTGGTCGACTGCGCGCATGATGAGCATGAACTTCATGATGACTCCTTAGTCAGCAATGTTTCAGAGAGTCACGGTCGAGACCCTCTCATGCAATACGTCGAACAAGTCTATGCCGCATCGACACACGGCGGGAATGTTTTTTGCGCCCATATCAATCGCCCTCTACTGGGTCGACCTGCGTCAGGCAGGCAAGGGCAAAGGCAGCTGAGAAGCGATTTCACCTGCACTTAGTGTGATGGTTCACACTCGGCCGTCAGGATTTCGCATTGTCGACACGACTCGGATAGGCTAGCTCGCGGAGGATTCGCCTAGTGGCCTATGGCGCTCGCCTGGAACGCGGGTTGGGTTAACGCCCTCAGGGGTTCGAATCCCCTATCCTCCGCAGAGAGAAGAAGGCTCCCATCCGAGAACATTCGGATGGGAGCCTTCTTCGTACGCTGCGCAGGCGCATCAGCCTGCTCTAGCGCCTCAACCTCAGCCCAGCGCGTTCGCGATGGCCGCGTTGAACGCGTCGAGGTCGCCGGGGTTGCGCGAGGTGATGAGATTGCCGTCGACGACGACCTCGGAATCCTCCCACTCTGCTCCGGCGTTAACCAGATCGGTCTTCGTCGAGACGAATGATGTCAGCTTCCGGCCCTTGGCCACGCCTGATTCGGCGAGGATCCATGGTGCGTGGCAGATCGCGGCCACAGGCTTGTCTGCCGCGAAGAACGCCTTCACCAGTGCCACAGCGTCCTCGTCGAGGCGCAGGGCATCCGCATTTAGGGTGCCGCCTGGAAGCACGAGCGCATCGAAGTCCTCAACTTTGGCTGCAGAGACTGGGACATCGACGGTGAACTCATCGGCATGGTCCCAGTCACCGTTCATCGCCTGCAATGTGCCATCTGAGGGCGAGACGATGACCGTTGTGGCTCCGGCTTCGTCAAGTGCTCCGCGGGGGCTGGTGAGCTCGACCTGCTCGACTCCGCGGGTGAGGAGGAATGCAACTTTCTTGTCTGAGATTGCCATGATGCTTACTCCTTGTCAGTTGTCGGATCCGACTCTTCGCAGACGATCTGACATCGTCGTCTGGGATCTCTCAGCACCGGGTGCTGTTCGTCGGTGTCTTCAAGGAGAACGCACCAACCCGGCCACAGTATTCCTGACCGCCCACCATCGGATGTGAACTCGGATCAGCTGCTGAGGAACTCGCGCTGATCGTTGGTGAGGGGATCGGCGTCGACACGGAGGACCACCTTGCCGGCAGGGCGTGAGCCCTTGAGGAAACGGTAGGCGTTCTGGACCTCGTCGAGCGAGAAGACCCTGGCGACGGGCACGTGCACATGTCCGTAGGCGATCGCTTTGGCAAGCCACGCTAGATCACCGCGGTCAGCCGCAGTCTCGCCCGCGATGCTCACCCCATACGTGTCGGCGACCTGTGGTCCCGCTCCGATCGAATTGATGCGCCCGGCCAGAATGTCGAGACTCAGCAGCTGCTTGATCTCGGCCTCGTCCTGGGTCGAGAAAGCGGCAGCGATGCCCTCGGGGGCCGCCTCCTGCAGGCGGGCCTCGAGCCCCTCACCGTAGGTGATGGGTTCGATGCCGAGATTGCGCAGAGCATCATGGTTGGCTTCGCTGGCGGTGCCGATGACGCGGGCGCCCAAATTGAGCGCCAATTGGGCTGCGATGATTCCGACTCCGCCCGAGGCACCTGTGACGAGGACGGTCTCACCTTCGGCGATCGCCAGGGCGCGGATGCCCGCGATGGCGGTGCGCCCGGCTATGTAGAGGCCTCCGGCGGTATCGATGCCGAGACCGCGAGGTATCTTGTCGAGTCGTTCTGCCGGGTCCCGGATGAGCAGATGAGTCGTCTGTGTGCGATGCGGCCGTCCCCCGAAGACGAGATCGCCGGAGGAGAAGTCGGTGACACCCTCACCAACCTTGTCCACGACTCCCGAGAAGTCGGCGCCGTTGCCCTTCGTGCCTGTGGCCTGCCCGAAGGCCCCACCGATGACGGCGAGATCGACGGGGTTGAGTCCGGCATAGCGGACAGCGACGAGAACCTCACCTGGCCCGACTGAGGGGGTGTTCGCCTCGGCGATGTGGAGCTGGTCGATATCGCCGTTCTGGGTGTACTGGACACTGCGCATGATGGGAATGCTCCTCGCTGGTCGATGTGGCAGGTGCACGACCTGTGAAAGTGTGCACCTGCCATAACCATCTGCGGTCGCGAGTTGTTCCGCAGCCTCGGCCGACACCAGCGGTGCCAGCAGCTAGGCTCAGTTGAAGCTGGGGAAGTCGAGCTTGTAGCCGACGTAGTTGCCTGAGACCGATGTGACCTTGACTGTGCCGTAGCGCTTCTCGCCGTAGGCGGTGACGTTGCAGGAGGCCGATCCTTGCTTGGAGATGACCATCAGGTCGTTGAGGCATTCGACCTCGTCGACGGTCGTCCCCTGCTCGGAGTACGCCTTCTCAATGTCCTTCTCGAGGAGGGAGGCGGGAATGGTGCCGTTGCCGTGCTCATCGATTTCGAATCCGGGGTCATCGGCGCTGGCCTGTTCGCCGCTCGAACTCGATGATCCTTCACCCGCCGAGGTGGATGTGCCCGACGATGATGACGAGCCCTGACTCGACGAAGAATCGGGGGAGTCGCCGGTGACGGCATTCGACTCGGACTCCTCCGGCACCTCCTCAACAGGAGTCACGGCCTCTTGCTGCTCGTCAGGGTTCGCCGACGTTTCGTCTCCCTCCTGGGCCTGCGTCTGCTCCTGCTCGGGAGGGCCGAAGGAGATGTTCATATCGCAGGCCGACAGTGACAGTGCTGCCGCAACTGCGCCGGCGACGGTGATGGACCGAATGATCTTCGTGGTCTTCATGGTGAACTCCTGATGAGGTGAAGGTGGTGTGTATGAGTTCACTCTGTCAACGGAATCCGCCAAGGTGGGGGCGTGTGTGTTCGCATTCGGGGACGTGTGTTCCAGGTCGGTTACAACCGCACATCGGAGACTATCCGTGGAAGAATCGAAGGAAATCTCGCCGAGGATGTCGAGAATGCGCATGTGGCTCCGTCCCAGGGATGTCAGCGAAGTTCGCGACGAGCAAATCATTAGAGGAGAAGATCATGGCTAAGTACCTGATGCTCAAGCACTACAAGATGGCCCCCGAGTACATGCAGTACACCCCGATGGAGGAGTGGACGCCGGGCGAAGTCGACGCGCACATCGGCTACATGAACGACTTCGCGGCGAGGCTGAAGGCCAGCGGCGAATTCGTCGACTCCCAGGCACTGTCGCCCGAAGGAACCTTCGTCCGCTTCGACGGAGAGGGCAAGCCGCCGGTCACTGACGGTCCCTTCCCTGAGACCAAGGATCTCATCGCCGGGTGGATGGTCATCGACGTCGAGTCCTACGATCGGGCGCTCGAACTTGCGGGCGAACTCTCGGCGGCACCGGGTGCCGGCGGCGAGCCGATCCGGGAGTGGCTCGAACTCCGTCCGTTCATGGGTGTGACCCCATCTACGACGGACTGAGGGAGCTCGTTCCCATCGTGATCGGCATCCTCGAGCGGAGGGGAGCAGACTTCGCCACCGCCGAGGATGCCGTTCAGGATACCCTGATCGAGGCGTTTCGCTCGTGGCCGGAGAACGAGCCCCGGGACATGAAAGGGTGGCTGATCACGGTCGCCTGGCGGAAGTTCCTCGACCGCGTCCGTGCGGAGTCCGCGCGGACTGCGCGGGAGGAACATTCCTTTGCGCTGGACACGGATGCGGCGACCACCTCGGCCGATGACACCGTCGATCTCTATTTCCTGTGCGCCCATCCGGACCTCAGTCCGGCCTCGGCGGTGGCACTGACTCTGCGGGCCGTCGGCGGACTGACGACCCGTCAGATCGCCGAAGCCTATCTCGTGCCCGAGGCGACGATGGCACAACGCATCTCTCGGGCCAAACGCACCCTGACCGGACGCAGGCTCAACCGCCCGGGAAGCATCTCCGCGGTCCTCACGATCCTCTATCTCGTCTTCAACGAGGGCTACTCCGGTGACGTCGACCTCGCAGCAGAAGCCATCCGTCTCACCCGGGTGCTGGCCGCATCGATCGACCATCCCGAGGTCTCCGGGCTGCTGGCGCTCATGCTCATCCACCATGCCCGCCGCGAAGCCCGCTTCACCGCCGATGGGGCTCTGATCACTCTGACCGACCAGGACCGGTCCCGGTGGGACTCCCACCTCATCGTCGAGGGCATCGGCATTCTGCAGACCGCGCTCGCCCGCGAGGAACTCGGCGAATTCCAGGTGCAGGCGGCCATCGCCGCTCTCCACGCCGATGCACAACGAGTCGAGGACACCGACTGGCCCCAGATCGTCGAATGGTACGACGAACTGCTCAAGTTCCACGACAGCCCGATCGCTTCCCTCAACCGAGCTGTCGCGATCGGTGAAGCCGACGGGCCGGCGGCCGGGCTGGCCCAACTGGACAGACTCGATGAGACTCTGCCGCGCTACTTCGCCGTCGAAGCCCACCTGCGAGAACGGGCAGGAGAAGACGAGGCGGCGGCGAAGCTCTACGTCAAGGCCGCGGCCAAGGCCGGCAACCTCGCCGAGCGCGACCACCTCATGCGTCAGGCGGCCCGGCTGAACTCCGAGCGCTGAGGACTGAGCACCGAACTCGCGGTAGTCTGATCGCATGATTGAGGCAAGCGTGCACAGCGTCATGGAGACACTGGCGACGATGGAGGATCCCAAGGCCCGTGCCGTCAATGAGAAGCACGGTGACGATCACGGTGTGAATCTGACGAAGCTGCGAGCCGTGGCCAAGGAACTGAAGAAGAACGACGAGCTCGCCGTCGAACTGTGGGACACCAGGGATACAGCAGCGCGTCTCGTCGCGATCCTCATCATGCGCCCCCGCAGCTATGACGCGGAGCGCCTCGACGCCATGCTGCGCGATGCACGTGTGCCGAAGGTCCACGCCTGGTTGGTCAACTACATCGTCAAGAAGTCGAAGCATGCCGAAACACTGCGCCTGAGCTGGATGGCCGACCCCGATCCGGTCGTGGCTTCGGCCGGCTGGGCACTGACCAGCGAGCGCGTGAACAAGTCGCTCGAAGGCCTTGACCTGCCCGGTCTCCTCGACATCATCGAGGCGCAGATGCTCGACGCCGAAGAGCGCCTGCAGTGGGCGATGAACGAGACTCTGTCCTATATCGGCATCGAGAACGAACAGCTGCGTCCACGTGCCATTGCAATCGGCAACCGCCTCGGTGTCCTCAAGGACTATCCCACACCGCCGAACTGCACCTCCCCCTTCGCGCCGACCTGGATCACAGAGATCGTGGCTCGCAGGCAGGCACAGTGATGTCCGAACGTGATGTGCAGGGTCGCGGATTCAGCTCAACGTGCGGTGACGACCGATCGGGAGCATGAGCGGCTGGCCGGAAACGGGATCTTCGATGACCCTGTTCTCGAGCCCGAACACCTCAACAACATTGCCCTCATTGAGCACCTCGGCAGGGGTGCCGGAGGCATGGATACCTCCGGCAGCGATCATCACCAGCCGGTCGCAGTACCTGGCTGCCAGATTGAGATCATGGAGGACCATCACGATCGTCACACCGGAACCCTGATTGAGCTCGGTGAGCAGATCGAGGACCTCTACCTGATGGTTGACGTCGAGGAAGGTCGTCGGTTCGTCGAGGAGCAGGATGTCAGTCTGCTGGGCGAGGGCCATAGCGATCCACACCCGCTGTCGCTGACCGCCGGAGAGTTCGTCGACGGGACGGTCGGCCAGCGCCGAGGTGGCCGTCGTGTCCAGGGCCTGCGCGACGGCGAGATCGTCGGCAGAACTCCACCGGGAGAACGCGCCCTGATGCGGGTGACGACCGCGTCCGACGAGGTCAGCGACCGTAATGCTCTCGGGAGCGATCGGCGTCTGGGGAAGGAGACCCAGAGTTCGCGCGAGCTTCTTAGCAGGCATCGTGTGGACCTGCTTTCCGTCGAGGATGACGGTGCCGGACTTCGGGATCAGCAGTCGTGACATCGACTTGAGCAGGGTGGATTTGCCGCAGGCATTAGCGCCGACGATCCCGGTGATCGCTCCGGGCTGCAGGCTCAGATTCAAGCCATCGATGACTTCCGTGTCCCCGTAGGCCAGATGCAGTTCCCGGGCCTCGAGCGAATGATCCTTGGTCACAGGGAGCCTCCCGATCGATTGATCCTGATGATGAGATAGATGAGGTAAGGGGCGCCGAGAATCCCCGTGATCACTCCGACCGGGTATCTGGTGCCCAAGCCGAACTGTCCGACGAGGTCCGCGACGAGGACAAGGAAGGCACCGACGAGGGCCGAGGGAACCAGAGGAGAGGGGCCTGGGCCGATGAGTCGGGAAGCGATCGGGCCCGAGAGGAAGGCGACGAACGCCACTGGCCCGGCCGCCGCGGTGGCGAAGGCGATGAGTCCGACCGCCGTGACGATGACGAGCAGACGCATTCGTGACACTCGTACTCCCAGCGCTTCCGCGGTCTCATCGCCGAGCTGGGCCACCGTGAGGTTCTTCGACTGGCCCAGGAGGATCGGGGCGAGCACGATGAGTGCGCACAGCAGTGGGCCGACCGCGTCCCACTTCGCTCCGTTGAGGCTGCCTGCCAGCCATCGCAGAGCCTCCTGAAGATCCCACTGCGCCGCCCGGGTCAGCTCCCAGTTGATGAGAGCGTTGAGCATTGAGGCGACGCCGATGCCCACGAGGATGAGTCGAATGCCGGCGGTACCGTTCTTGTATGCGAGCAGGTAGATGATGAGGGCCACGGCGAGACCGGCGACGATTGCGACGACCGAGACCCCGGTGCTGCCCAGGCCGAGGGTCACGATCGCGAACACTGCGGCAGCCGAGGCTCCGGAGCTGATCCCGATGATATCGGGGCTGGCCAGGGGATTGCGGAGCATGGTCTGGAATGTGACGCCGCCGAGGCCGAAGCTCAGTCCGACGAGGAGGGCGAGCACCACGCGGGGCAGTCGCAGTCGTCCGACGGTGAAGGTAGCACCGGGAACCTGATCCCCGAGGACGACGCGGATTACCTTGTCGAAGGAGTAGAAGGTCTGCCCGACCATGAGGCTGGTCAGGAAAACGGTGATGACGAGGCCGGAGAGGACGAGGACGAAGGTGGTCCAGCGGGCCGTGCGTGCTCGTCTCAGCCCTGCCACCGCCTCGGCGGTCGGGGTCGTCGGCGTGGTTGTGTGGTTCACAGCGAACGGCCCTTCTGTCGGCGGACGATGGCGATGAAGAACGGAGCGCCGATGAGCGCGGTGAGGATCCCGACATCGAGTTCCGCGGGGCGCGCGATGATGCGGCCGAGGATATCCGAGGCGGTCAGCAGGGCCGCGCCCGTGACTGCCGAGAACGGGATCAGCCACCGATGGTCGACTCCGATGAGCAGTCGGCACGCGTGGGGGATGACGAGGCCGACGAACCCGATCGGGCCTGCGACGGCCGTGGCGGCACCGCACAGGACGACCGCGCCCGCGGCGGAGAAGAGCCTGGTCAGTCCCACGTGTTGGCCGAGTCCAGCGGCGAGCTCATCGCCGAGGGCCAGTGCGTTGAGGCCCGGTGCCGAGGAGCTGCTGATGACGAAGCCGACGATGAGGAAGGGGAGGATGAGGAGGACCGAATCGAGCGTCACGCCGCCCACGCCGCCGATCTGCCAGTCGCGGGCGAGATCGGCGATGTCTCCACGGGGGAGGACGATGGCGGAGATGAAGGAGGACAGTGCCGCGGCCGTTGCGGCGCCCGCGAGTGCCAGCTTGAGCGGGGTCGCACCCTGCCGCCCGAGAGAGCCGATGGCGTAGACGAAGACCGAGGTGAGCCCGGCTCCGACGATGGCGAACCAGATGTAGTCGGCGGCGCTGGTCAGACCGAAATAGGCGATTCCGACGACGACGGCCAGGGAGGCGCCGGTGTTGACCCCGAGGATGCCGGGATCGGCAAGGGGATTGCGGGTGACGCCCTGCATCACGGCACCGGAGATGCCGAGTCCGGCACCGACGCTCACGGCGAGCAGGGTGCGGGGGATGCGTTTGGCGACTGCGGCCTGGTCGAAACCGGACGTCGAGCCGAGATAGGCGGCCAGTATGTCGTCGAGTCCGACGTTTCGGGAGCCGATCATGGTGGACGCGACCATGAGGATCGCGACGATGGCCAGCGCCACCAGCATCCACAGGAGGCGAACGCGAGTCGACCGCCGCAGTCTGGCGGCGGTCGACTCGACAGTCGATTGAGCGCTCATCGAGGTCGGTGCCTACTTCTGATTCGAGGCGGCCTTGTCGAGCTCGTCGAGGTAGTCGTCGAGGATGAACGAGATCGACAGCGGTGTGGGATTCGCGGCCGTGCCAAGCGGCGCATCGCCGGGCAGGTTGACGATGGCGTCGTTCTTGACAGCCGGCATCTGCGACAGCAGATCATCGTCTTCGAGGGTCTTGACGAGCTTGTCGTCGCCATAGGTGACGATGATGTCGACGTCATCGAAGACATCGGCCTGCTCGGCGCTGACAGTCGAGGAGAACTGGTCGGTCTCGTCCGAGGCCTTCTGGACGCTGGCGGGTGCCTTCATTCCGAGGTCTTCGAAGAACATCGCCCGGGTGTCGTGCGTGGTGTAGAAGTTCACTTCGGACAAGTCGGAGGGATCGACGTGGGTGAGGAACATCGTCGACTTGTCCTTGATAGCAGGGTGCTTCTCGACTGCCGAGTCGATCTCGGAATCGAGATCATTCACGAGCTTTTCGCCTTCGTCCTTCATGCCGATGGCTTCGCTGTTGATTTCGATCATCTCGCGCCACGGAGTTCCCCAGGCCGTCTCCGGGTAGGCGACGACGGGAGCGATCTCTGACAGGGTGTCGTAGTCCTCCTGGCTCAGGCCGGAATACCCTGCGAGGATGACATCTGGTTGAGTGTCGGCAACGGCCTCGAAGTCGATGCCGTCGGTTTCGTCGAACAGTGTCGGGGTCTCTGCCCCGAGCTCCTCGAGCTTGTTCTCGACCCAGGGGAGGACGCCGTTGTCGTCGTCATCGCCGAAGTCTGCACTGGCCATACCGACGGGAACGACGCCGAGGGCCAGTGGCACCTCATGGTTGGCCCAGTTGACCGTGGCGACGCGTTCGGGTTTCTCATCGATCTTCGTGGTTCCGAGTGCGTGTTCGATGGTCACCGGTGTCCAGGAGTCGTCACCGCCTTCGGCTTCGGCCGAGGAGTCAGTGCTTGAGCAGGCGGTGAGCACGAGGCCGACGGACACGGTTGCGGCGACTGCCATCGTGCGAACTGAACGGGACATCTTTTCCTTTCGAAGGCGCTTCACAGCACACCTCGAAGCGGCGATGAATTAGGTGTGCCTAATCAAACTAGCGGAGGCTTTCGACGCGCGCAATCAAGCAGATCCGACACTGCATTTCGTCAAACGGACAATGCTTCGGGTCGATAACGGGCAGGTGTCGTGCCCGTGATCCGTTTGAACGCCGTGGTGAAGGCGCTCACCGACCGATAGCCGACGGCAGCAGCGGCATCTTCGATCTCGGTGCCGAGCACGATGAGTCTGACGGCATGCTGGATCCGTGCTGTCACGACCCAGCGGGCGAATCCGAGGCCGGTCTCCGATTCGAAGGCCCGTGTGATGGTCCGAGTGCTCCTGTTCATTCTGGATGCCCAGTCCCGCAGGTTCGACGTGTCCGCAGGATCGTTCAGCATGGCCTTGACGATAGGGGCGAGGAGGGGATTCTTCGGTGTATGCAACAGAAGCTCACGCTCGGCCGGCGCCATGGTGTCGAGGATCATCGCCTCGGTGATGGAATAGGAGGCGGTCTGCGGATCGATGCTCTGCAGTCTGTCCAACAGCAGTCTGAGGAGGTCAGTGATCTCCACCGCGGTCGGAGCGTGGCTGACATAGGGGTTGTCGACACTGAACTGAGCGGCGCAGAGGACGACTCCTGCCGGGGTCCAGCCAGAGTGGGGGACGCCGGCTGGGATCCACATCCCCAGGGGGCGGGTGATGGTCCACGTCCGTGTTCCGATGGTGACCGTGCCGACCCCGGCGTCCCGCCACAGCAGCTCGTGCGTCGGGTGGGAGTGCTCCGCCCAATACGTCTCGTGCTCGATGGTCTCCTGCGAGCCGAGGATTCGGACCGGCATCTGGACCTGCCCAGCAGAATAACTGGGCAGCTTCCGCTCGGAGACCGGCGTCGACTGCGTGGCGTGGGGCCGGAATGGCTTGATCGTGGGCACTGAACAAGGATACGTGCGTTGACCTCGGGAGGTAATCTAGACCGCCACGATGTGCGGGTGCTGTCGGTGGAAATCGGTGGCCTGTTGGAACGCGTGCCCGGCGGCCAACAGCAGACTCTCCTGAAAGTCACCGGCGACGAACTGAGCAGCCAGAGGGGTGCCGCGATCGGTGAAACCGGCAGGCACAGTGATTGAGGGCATGCCGCAGTTGTCGATCGGTGCCGTCGGGATCGTGACTCCCGCGAACAGTTCGGCATCCGAGCCGAGGTTCTCCATCTGAGTGATCGTCGGCGAGGCGGCTCCGATGCCCGGAAGCAGCAGCAGGTCGATGTCGGACATGAGTCCGCGCATGCGACCGGTGAATGCCCTCCTGGATTCGAGCAGCTCGTGGTAGTCGACGGCACTCAGTCCGCGCCCGATCTCGATGAGGCCAGCGAGGTCGGGTCCGTACTCGGCTGACCTCGACGGGTAGTTCTCTGCATGAACGCCAGCGGTCTCGATTCCGCACAGCGCAGTCCATTCCTGCGCCGCTTCGGGAAACCCGGGCGTGCGCACGTCGAGGACGCGCCAACCGAGGTCGATGAGCACCTCAATCGTGGACTCCAGCATCTCATTGGTCGCGTCATCGAAATGCTCGGCGGCCAGTTCGCGGTCGAAGCCGACGACCGGAGCGTGGTCGAGTTCGAGCTGCCGGCTGTAGCGGGGGACCGGTTCGAGGGCAGAGGTCGGGTCGTTGGGATCATGCCCGGCGATGGCCTCGAGGATGATGGCGGCGTCCCGTGCGCTGCGCGTCATCGGGCCGATGTGGTCGAGGCTCGGAGCCAGCGGGAAGATGCCGTTGCGCGAGACCCGGCCCCACGTGGGTTTGAGTCCGGTGACCCCATTCGCCGAGGAGGGCAGCCGGATAGATCCGCCCGTGTCCGAGCCCAGGGAGCCGTAGCAGAGGCCGGCGGCGGTCGCGACGCCCGAACCGGATGAGGAGACTCCGGACCAGGTGTTCGGCTCCCAGGGATTGACCGGAGTCGGCAGGTCCGGGTGGTGGCCGGTGAATGCGCCTTCGGTCAGTCGCAGCTTCCCGAGGATCACGGCCCCGGCAGCCCGCAGGCGAGCGACGACGGTGGCATCGTAGTCGGGTCGGAAGTCGGCGTGGATCGTGGTGCCCGCGCCCGTCGGCGCGTCGTGAGTGTAGGCCAGGTCCTTGATCGCCAGCGGCACGCCGTGCAGCGGTCCCAGCCAGTCCCCGCGAGCCAGACGCGCATCGAGGGCATCGGCCTCGGCCAGTGCCGATTCCCGCATCAGGGTGACGAAGGACAGAAGGTGGGAGTCGAGCTCGGCGATCCGATCGAACATGGCCTGCGTGGCGTCTCTGGAGCTCAGTCGCCCGGACCTGATGAGTTCCGATACTTCGTGCAGTTCGCGGAACTCGAGTCCGCTGTTCGCCGAGGTTGTGCTGCTGGCCATGGACGCCTCCTTGCATCGGTTTTCCTCATGCTATCGGGGAAAGTCCGGAAGGTCACTGCTGGTCAGATCCACCACCGGCGAGTTCCCGCAGGGCTTGGACATGAGCGTCGAGACGATCGCGGCCACCCGAGGTGATGGAGACCCAGGTGCGCGGCCGCTTGCCGACGTAGCCCTTACTGACCTCGATCATGCCTGCCTTCTCGAGAGCGGAGATGTGTCGGGAGAGCACGGAGTCGGAGACTCCGAGAGAGTCGCGCAGGAGTTTGAATTCGGCCCTGTCCCGATTCTTCAGGCTCGCCACGATTCCGAGTCGAGTGGGATTGCCCAGATCTGATTCGATCCGAGCCAGGGAGCCGCCGAGGTTGGGGATCGCCTCGTGTGATTCGTTCTTCATTCTGGTGCCCCGTCCCTACTCAGCGGCGCAGACCGAAGAGGGCCATGATGGGGGAGAGGACCCAGAGGAATCCGGCGGCAGCGAACGGCACCCAGGAAGTAGGGGTGAACGAGTCGACGATGATCGCGGTGAAGAAGGCGACGAAGATCAGCGGCAGCCAGGTGCAGAGGAGGACGGTCGAACGACGGCTCCAGCTCAGAGCCTTGACGACATAGACGATGATGGCCGGCACCAACCAGGCCCCTCCTGCGCCGAGGAGGATCAGCTGAGTCGTATTGTCCTCGATGATCCCCACGGCGAGGATTCCCACGGAGACGGCTGCGCTGTAGACGAAGAGCATCGTGACCAGCGGCCAGGCATCGCCGGATCGGGCCTGAGTCTGGTGTGACTCGACCTGCGAGAGAAGGTCCTCTGCCTGCTGCGGAGTGGGCGTGCTCATGACAACTCCTTCGTTGCTGTCTTCACCGAGATGCGGTGTCCTCCGAGTGGAAGTGATTACAGACTAGCAAGTACTTTCCAGATTGGAAAGTACTTTCGCGAAGTTCATCTCAATGAGAGTCGAGCGAGCGTCGGAGATTGCCGGTGCTGCCCGGCGCTCACATGGCCGCAGCCGCCACGGTGGCCGCGAGTTCGGTCGCGCTGGAGAGGTGGTCATCGGTGACCTCACCGGTGACGATGAGAGGGTCGAAGGCGAGCTTCCAGCCCAGACCCGTGGTGATCTGCTTCATCGCGGTCTCCGCCCCTGTCGTGTCGTAGCCACCGTGGATCCAATAGGAGAACGGGCGGCCGGCGGTCGGCTCCCTGACCTCGTCGTATGTGGTGTCGAAGAAGTGCTTGAGGGCACCGGAGATGTAGCCGAAGTTCGCGGTCGTGCCGAGGATGAATCCATCGGCGGCGAGCACGTCCGCGGACGTCGCCTCCAATGCGGGACGGACCGTCACGTCGACGGCACCCAGCTCCGGCATGCGCAGTCCGGACAACGCCGCCTCGGCGATTTCAGCCGTTGCCTGTGACGGAGAATGATGAACGAGCAATATGCTGACCATGGGACCAGACTAACCCTGCAGCAGTTCGACGAGGGAGGATTCGTGGCAGTCATCTTTGATCCGCTTCGAGGGCGGACGCGGCCCGCGGCCAGCCACAGTGATGAGGAGATCATCGACGTGCTCACCGGAGTTGATGAGGTCGTGGGAGTCGACACCTCCGGGTGGGCGGTGCTGACCGGGGCCGGGATGAGCACGGACTCGGGAGTTCCCGACTATCGGGGACCCGACGCGGTGCCACGGCAGCCGATGACGATCCAGACCTTCCTGTCCCACCCCGATCAGCGGGCCCGCTACTGGGCGCGCTCCTGGGTGGGCTGGCCGCGCATGCGCTCAGCGCGTCCGAACGCGGCCCACCTGGGACTCGCGGCGCTGCCCGTTGCCGGAATCGTCACGCAGAACGTCGACGGACTCCACCAGGCCGCGGCGAGGCAGATGGGCAGCGACAGTTCGGTCATCGACCTGCACGGCAGCCTTGATCGCGTCATCTGCCTTGACCAGGGGCACATGTTCGACCGCGACTGGGTCCAGACCAGGCTCAGCGAGCTCAACCCCGATTTCGCGAAACTCGTGGGAATCGACCCGTTCGATGTCGAGACGGCGCCCGACGGTGACGTGGATCTGGAGGACACGGCGGACTTCATCGTGGCCGATTGCCCCCGCTGCGGCGGATTGCTCAAACCAGACGTCGTGTACTTCGGTGACTCCGTGCCGCCGGCACGGCTGCAGGAAGCCAATCGCATCTGCGATGAGGCGAGCGGAATCGTCGTGCTCGGATCCTCACTCGCGGTGCTTTCCGGGCTGCGATTCGTCCGGGCGGCCGCTAAAGAGTCGAAGCCGGTCGTCATCGTCACCGACGGTCCCACCAGGGGCGATGAGCTCGCCGACTACCGCTCGATCTCCCGCGTTGCCGATTTCGTGCAGGACTGGGCACTCAGAGGAATCCAAGGCGATGATGACAAGCTTCAGGCATGACCAATCTTGCGCGAACCGAACGTCTCCGCCTCGTCGATACAGCTAACAGGGCCGGTGAAGACGCCCCGACTCTGTGCGAGGGCTGGACGACACGTGACCTGGCCACACACCTCGTGATTCGCGAGCGTCATCCCGCTGCCGCCCTCGGCATCTTCTTGCCGAAGTTCGAGGGCAAGCGCGAGGAGCAGGAGCAGGCGTATGCCTCGATGCCGTATTCGCATCTGCTGGGTCTGGTGGCATCCCCGCCGAGGTGGACTCCCGGCGGGTGGCCCGGCGTCGAATCGGTGATGAACACCGCTGAATACGTCGTCCACCATGAGGACATCCGCCGTGCTGCGATCGAGTGGATCCCACGCAGGCTGTCGCTGTCGGAGAACCGTGCGGTGTGGGCCGCGTGCCGAACCGCGCTCCTGCCCTTCGCGGCCAAGGCCGAAGGTCGTGTGGAGATCTCCAGTCCCGGCTTCGGCCAGCGCAGCGCGGGCAGGCAGACCCGCGGAAGCAACGGGAAGGCCGGCGGAATCACCATCACGGGCGAACCCGTGGAGATCCTGCTCTACCTCATGGGTCGTGAGCGGCGTGCCCTCGTTGACGTGAAGTGAAACGGCTGCTTCAGCGAAACGGGGGAAAACCCCCGAGCAGCGCAACGGTTTATATCATTCACCCCGCCGCGCAGAGTTCCTAGGCTGGTACCAACAGCACAGAGACGAGCAGAGGCAGAATCATGGACACCAACTACACCCCCAACTTTGACAGCAACCAGCACTCCGGCAGCCGGGGCTACTACGATCCGGCTGAGAACTACGGCACAGGCGCGCAGCCGCAGCCGCCGCAGTCATACCGTCCTCGAGCCGAGGAGGATCCGGGTAAGGTCCTCGGGATCATCTCCCTGGTCGCGACCCTGTCGACGTTCCTCGGTTTCAATTTCCTCGGCCCGATCATCGGCATCATCACCGGTCACATGGCACGCAAGAACTCACGCGGCGCAGGCTTCGCCGACAACGAGATGGGCAAATGGGGCTTCATCCTCGGCATCGTGTTCATCTCGGTGGCAGCACTGGGCGGACTGCTCGGCCTGTCCATCGCAGGCTTCGCGGGACTCGCCGGCCTGCTGGGAGCCTGAGCTTCAGACTGGCTGAGACTCAGTACCCGACCCAGGCTCCGCGCTCCTGATCGAGCACGCGAGGGTGGAGCAGGGTCGAAGCCTCAACGTCACCGACGGAGGCCCGATCACGATCGGGCGGGAACGTGGTGGAGGAAGCGAGCACCTCAGACGTCGCGAATTTCAATCCCCCGGGAGCGTCCCGGGGGATTGTCACGTCCGGACCCTTCTCACCGGTCCCGTCGTGTCCTGAGACATCGGCGAGGAAATAGCCCCAGTCACCGAAGCTGGGGACATCGACGTGATAGGGCGTGGTGGTCAGGCCCGCCTCGGCGACGGCCTCTCCGATGCCCCAATACGCCTCCGGCGCGAAGTACGGGGAGCCGGCCTGGACGACGAGGCGGGCCTCGGGGGACATCACCTGCTTGATCAGACCGTAGAACTCGATGCTGTAGAGCTTCGAGGTGGCCACATCGTCAGGGTCGGGCAGATCGGCGATGACCGCATCGTAGGCGGTGTGCTTGGCTTCACGCAGCCAGGTGAAGGCGTCCGCCGCGATGGTTCTCACTCGGGGATCGTCAAGGGAATCCTTGTTGAAGTCGGTGAAGTGGTCCGAGGTCTTCGCAAGTTCGAGGACGCGTGGGTCGAGGTCGACGAGCGTCACCGATTCGACGTCGGGGTATTTCAGTATCTCCCGCACGGCCAGACCGTCCCCGCCGCCGAGGACGAGGACGTTGCGCTTGGGGCCGTCCATGAGCGGATGGACAAGGGACTCGTGATAACGGTATTCGTCGGCCGAGGCGAACTGCAGGTCCCCATTGAGATAGAGCCTCGTGTCCCCGGTCTTCTGCGATTCGGTGAGCACGATCTCCTGATAGTCCGTGCGTTGGGAGTACACGATCGGGTCGCGGTAGAGACGCTGGCGGGTCGTCATCTCGATGTCGTCGGTGAACACCCAGACCACGGTGAGTCCGCCGACGATGAGGACGAGCAGGCCCGCCAAAATCACCTGTGTGCGGGTGCGGATCTCGGTGCGGAAGAGCCAGAGGACGATGAGGATGCCGACGACGGCGTTCGTGATCCCCACAGCCAGAGCGCCTCTGGGCAGACCGAAGACCGGAAGCAGGATGAACGGGAAGGCGAGGCCGCCGACGAGCCCGCCGACGTAGTCCGCTGCGAAGAGATCGGCCACGGCACTGGAGGCCTTCTGCGCACGGATGCGTTGGACGAGCTCCATGAGCAGGGGGATCTCCGCGCCGATGAGAGCACCGATGACGAAGGCGAGGGCGACCATCGCCACGGTGTAGACGTCGGCGAAGGCAAATGCGAGGTAGAGCAGGATGACCGAGAGGCCGCCGATGATGCCCAGTGCCGCCTCGATGAGGGCGAAGGCGACTGCGGCGAACTCGGTCAGGCGCTTCGTGGCCAGGGACCCGATGCCCATCGCGAAGACCATGACCGAGAGGACGATCGAGGCCTGAACAATTGTGTCGCCGAGGAGGTAGGAGCCGAGTGCGACGAGCGCGAGCTCGTAGACCATGCCGCAGCTGGCGCAGATGAAGACGGCCAGAAGCACGAAGAAGCGGGCGGGTCCCGGCTTCAGCGGCAGCGTGATCGGTCTGCTGCCGCCGATGGTATCGGCGTTGCTGGACTCTGTCGGTGAACTCAAAGGAGCGCTGCGGCCATGATGCCCGCGATGCCCACGTGAGCGGAGGCATTGACCCAGACTTCAGGGTGAAACGCATCGGGTTTGATCATGTCGCCGAGCTTGCCGGGGGTGAAGGCGTCGATGAGCAGGAAGCTCAGGGCCATGAGGATGATGCCGACGATGCCGAAGGCCAGGGTGGAGATGATGCCGAAGGCGAAGTCATCCGAGCTGGCCCGGATCGCGGCGATGACGATGATCGCCACACCGAGGAGGTCGGAGGCGACGAGGATCACGGCATTCTTCGATTTCTGCTGCCAGAGGATGACGTGCAGCTTTCCGGGGGTGAGGAGGTCGACGACGAAGTAGCCGATGAGCATCAGTGCGAGGCCGCTCACGGCGTAGGAGAGGACGATCCCGATCTCAAGGAAGAGGTCTGCCAACATGATTGCCTTTCAGGGTGCTGTCGGTACTGTCATTTGCCGCGAACGCTGTCATTTGCCTGTGCCGGGTCCGCCGCCGCGGAATCCAGAGCCGTCGCCGTAGTTCGATCCTGTGCTGCTGGAGCTGCCACCGAAGAAGGGCAGGAAGAAGAATCCTCCGCCACCGCCACCCGAGCCGTCCGAGTCATCCGTGCAGCCATTCATGATGTTGCCGAGGATCAGGACGATGACGATGAGAATGACGACGGTGCCGCAGCCGGAGCGTCTCTTCGGGCCGCCGGAGTGGTTGTTCGAGGGCCCGGAGCCGCGATTGCCCCCGGATCCGCGGTCTCCGCCGCCGGTGCCGCGCCCGTTCTCGGCGTCGAAGTTGAAGGAGCCTCCGCCCATGGAGACATTGGGATCGCGACTCATGATCTCCTCCTCAGCTGACTGTGGCTGTGCACGATCTGTCGGTGCTGCGGATAGCAGTGCCAGCTCTGCCAGGAGACCTGCTCCGCTGTCATGTCCGTGAGCGCCAATGCTGTGAGCGCACCCGGTTCACCGGGGAAGTCGACGACGAGGTGACGGTCGTGGGCACTCGAACGGGCCACCACCTCGGCGGCGGCATCACTGAAGCTGCCGGCCACATCTGTGAGCTCGCATCGGAACTGATGTCGGGTGAAACCCGACCAGGTTCCGGCAGTGGTGCGGGTCGTGTCCCAGCCAGGACGCTCATCCTCGCCGAGGCAGGCGAAGGTTTCGATGAATGAGTCAGCGTCGTTCTCGCTCAGGATGACCTGGTGGGATGAGCCGATGACGTGGAGTTCGAGACGCGAGCGGTCCTGCCCATCCGACGACGGCAGGTCGATGAAGTCTGAGGCCAGAGGGGTGATGCGGCCGTGGTCGAGGCTGAAGGTCAGTGCCTGGGCAGATGTATCGGCGAATGCCACGTCGAGGCTCACGTGCTGGGTCGGCACCGGCCCGGTCAATGGGGGAGTGAGTGTCATCAGCTGCCCGAGTAGATGGTGAAGGAGCCGACCGGGATCGATTCGCCGGTGCTCACTTCCCAGCGGCCGTGGTCGAAGCGTTCGAAGGCGAGCAGCTTGTGGTCATCGGACTCGTAGTCGACGTAGTCCACGCCGCCCTTCTGATTCAGGCCGGTGGTGCCCTCGGAGCGGTAGGAGGCGGTCCCGTGCTCGACGAGTTTGTACTCGGTGCCCTCGATCGTGATGGTCTTCGCCTTGGGCTCGATGTCGAGCTCGGGGCGATCACTCCACCGGGAGACCTGCAGGTCGGGATCCTTCTCGACGGTCAGCCACAGGCGGGTGGCGGACTGGTCTGCCTGGAAGAAGTGCTCGGCCCAGTCGTAGCCGCCCTCGGAGATGCGCAGGGAGCCGCGGACGAAGAACTTCTCATTGCCGAATTCGAGCAGGTCGCCGGCCTTGATCGTCTCCGGATCCCCGCCGGTGTTCTGTTCGGGGGCGAACGGATCCTGCGGCCGGCGGGGTGCGGCCGCGTTCTCTTCGAACTTGCGGCGGCTCGCGGCGCGCCTGCGGACGATGATCACCGTGATGATGACGACGACGATGAACACCAAGACGGTGATGAGGATGTTGGAGGACACGGGTGCCTGCTTCACTCAGTTAGCCGGAACTTTCACACTCAACTGTAGTCGAAACGTCCCTCGAGCGCGGTCATGGAATCCGCAGAGAAGAAGCCGAGATCCCGGTTGAGCGCGTGCATCGGCCCGTTGCCCGCCGCTGTGTAGGTCTGGACCCATGAAGCCTGGGCGGCCTCCGGGATGTCGTGGAGCTGGCGCATGTTCGCGACCTTGAGTCCGCGTCCGATGCCGCGACCGCGATACGCACCGTCGACGAAGGTGTCCTCCTGGATGACGATGTCCGGTTCGTGGCGGGAGACCATGATCTCCGTATAGCCGACAGGGGCAGGCCCGCTGGAATCGTCGTCGATGTGCGCGATCGAGCTGACGAGGATCCAGCCCTGCTCCGCCATCCGCTCCTCATGGGTGCGGATGGCGCTCGCACCGGCATGTTTGAGGGTGCGAGTGAGTTCGCCGACGGGGACATCCTCGTCCATCTGTTCACGCAGCCTCGCCCAATCCTCGACCGCTTCGTCCGGGCAGCGCCCGATCCACGAGGTGATCGACAGGGAAGGATCGGGCGCTGCGGTCAGACGCGACTTCGCATCCGGGTTCTTGTAACGGTTCGCATCGTCGTGCAGGTAGGCCGGCAGGTCGAGCAGGAAGCGATGTTCCTGGTTGCCGATGCGCAGGCCCTGGGTTTGAGCGAAGGCAACGCCCTCCGGGCAGTAGGTCTCGGTCTGGACCAGCTCCGTGCGCCCGCGCAGCAGTTCCTCGACGACTCCGGCTATCGAGGTACCGTGACCCCGGCGCCGGCGGTCGGGCACAACCCCGATCTCGACATCGGCGGGAGCATCGGTGACGATGTTGATCTCCGCACCGCCGATGGCCTCCTCGCCGAGGTGGGCCAGGAGTGCAATGTCCACCTTGTCCGAACGCGGGTGGGCGAACTGGGTGAGGGTGGATTCGAGACTCTGCCACCAGGGTGCGGTTCGATCAGCAGTGTAGGCCTCACGCATGAGGCCGTGCCAACGCGTGAGCCCGTCGACATCGTCGGGCTCGATGCGGGTGATCCGGACATCGACCATGTCACGAGTCGACCATGGCCCGACACGGATTTCAAGGATTTCGGTGCGAGTCCCTGCCGTCCTCAGGTCCCGCCTCGGCGGGGGGATCGTCTTTGGGAAGGCGCGAGCCGATGTGCGCATCGGGACGATTCATCACCCGGTAGACGAGGAAGGCACCCACACTGACGACCACGATGATGGCCAGGATGAGGAAGATGACCGCGCCGAGACCGGGTTCCATCACTTGGCCATCCGACGGCGGTCGAGGAAATTCGCGAAACGGGCGCGGAAGGAACCCATGCCGACCGAACCGGTGACTCGGATGATCGGCTTGCGGCCCTCTGGAACGGCGTTGACCACGGACTTCACCGAACCCCATGATTTGGACAGGGAGTCGATGTTGACGGCCCAGTCATCGGGGATGACGACGATCACAGACCCCATGCCGGCGACGACTTCGACATCGATGACCTCGAGGCCGGTCTCGACCTCGAGGAAGTTCAGTTCGATGTTCGCCCCTGTCGGGTGGCACCGGATATAGGGAGGGACCTGCCATTTGGCGCGCCGGAGCTCATTCTCCCAGCCGGCCTTGATGACCAATGGCTCTCCCGTCTCGATGGCCTGCCCTGCGGGAGTCGATCGGGTGAGAGAGGCGCCGGGACGGAAGCGATCGGAGGGCAGATCGGTGGTGAGGTCGGAGAGGACCTCGTCGAGATCGATCGGGAACCGGGCGGCATGGACCTTCTCCATGCGCTCGTCGAGTTCCTCAACCGTGATCCGGCCGTCGCCGGCGGCTTCGCGCAGGACTTCGATCGCTTCGTCGCGCTCTTTGTGTCCGATGCGGTAGGTCTTCGCGGGGTCGTTTTCGGCAGGGGAGTTGTCGGGGGAATCGGGGGTGGAGTGGCTCATAGTCTCTATCGTGCCCGATTCGCACCGCCGCTTACAACGGACTGCATCGGGCATCGGGCGCGGCGATGGGTTCCAGGTCACCATGGCGTCGAGGAACGGTCCGTGTGTCGTGTCAGCCGTTGGCATTAGGCTAGGGGCGTGTCCACCGCACTGTACAGAAGATACCGCCCAGAGACCTTCGATGAGGTCATCGGTCAAGAGCATGTGACCGATCCGCTGAAGGCCGCGATCGAACGTGGCCGCATCAACCATGCCTATCTGTTCTCCGGCCCCCGAGGCTGCGGCAAGACCACCTCGGCTCGGATCCTGGCGAGGTGCCTCAACTGTGCCAAGGGCCCGACTCCTGTGCCCTGCGGTGAGTGTCCGAGCTGTGAGGACCTGGCCAACGGCGGCCCGGGATCCCTCGACGTCGTGGAGATCGACGCGGCCAGCCACAACGGTGTCGACGATGCCCGTGACCTGCGTGAGCGTGCGATCTATGCCCCGGCACGTGACCGGTACAAGGTCTTCATCCTCGATGAGGCTCATATGGTGACCTCGCAGGGCTTCAATGCTCTGCTCAAGATCGTCGAAGAGCCGCCGCCTCACATCAAGTTCATCTTCGCGACGACCGAGCCCGAGAAGGTCATCGGCACGATCCGCTCGCGGACCCATCATTACCCGTTCCGGTTGGTTCCGCCCGAGGCACTGGGCAACTACATGGAAGATCTGTGCAACCGCGAAGGTGTGCAGGTCGCCAAGGGTGTGCTGCCGCTCGTCGTGCGCGCCGGCGGCGGTTCCGTGCGTGACACCCTGTCCGTCCTCGACCAGCTCATTGCCGGTTCGGGTCCCGACGGTGTCGACTACGCCGGAGCCATCGCACTGTTGGGCTACACTCCTGACTCCCTGCTGTCCGACATCGTCGATGCGTTCTCCGCCGGTGACGGCGGCGGGGTGTACCGGGCCGTCGAACGTGTCATCGAGTCCGGTCAGGATCCGCGTCGCTTCGTTGAGGACCTGCTCGAGCGCATGCGCGACCTCATCGTCATCAATGCTGCTCCTGAAGCCGCTCATGCCTTCCTGCCTGAGGTCCCTCCCGACCGCCTCGAACGGCTGACTCTGCAGGCCAGAGGGTTCGGCCAGGGCGAACTCTCGCGTGCCGCCGACCTTCTCAACCAGGGTCTGACCGAAATGTCAGGAGCAACCTCGCCGAGGTTGCAGCTCGAGCTGATCTGTGCGCGTATTCTTCTGCCCGGTTCGGGCCGCAGCCGCGATGCCGTGCTCAGCCGTGTCGAACGGATGGAACGTCGGATCGGCATGTCCGCATCGGGAACGGCCGCAAACATTCCGCCGGCCCCGCAGTATGGAGTGCAGGACAACACTGCCCAGCCGGTTGCCGGTGCCCAGCAGCGAGAAGCTGCGCCGTCGAGTTCGGCACAGGCAGCTTCGGCACAGCCTGCGCAGGCTCCCGCTGCACAGCCCTCAAGTCAAGCACCGCATGATGATTTCGACGACCTCGCCGAGATGGCTGTCGCTGCGGAATCCATGCTCAACGAGCCACCGCGCTCGACTCCAGATCCATCACCGTCAGTGAACGCAGCCGCAGAAGCGGAACCTCGTGAAGAGCAGCCCGTGGTCGAAACTGCACCGCAGGAGCAGACTGCCCAGGCGCAAGCACCCCAGAACCAGGCTCAGGCGCCTCATAATGAGGCAGGGCAGGCCCGACCTGCACAGGAACCTCGAGCGCAGCGTGAGCCTGAAGTCAGTGCGCCATCTCAGGAATCAGCCCCAGGCGCTGGCTCTGCTCCGGAAAGCGTCGCCGTGGCCGGTGCGGGCAACATCGGTGGCGAGATCGAAGCCATTCGACGGGCCTGGCCGAGCATCCTCGCGGCAGTCGAGAAACGCAGTCGCCTGACCAGGGCGATCATTGCTGCGAATGCGATCCCGCAGTCGTTCTCTGAGGGTGTCGTCTACCTCGGATTCAACAACGCCGGTTCCGTCCAGGGCTTCCAGCAGAGAGACCACGCAGCGAAGCTGGCGATGGCGATCAATGATGTCCTCGGCATCCAAGCTCGCATCGATATCGGCGACGTCGGTCGTATAGGTGGAAATTCGAGTCAGGCGGATGCCGGGCGCGGAAGCGGTGGCAAGGGCGACTCGGCACCGGTGGCGAATGAGGCGGCCAGCAATCGGGGGCAGGCTCCCACACAGAGGCGACCCAGCCCTCAGGAAGTCGCCGCGGTCGTCGGCACTCGAGAGGTCGACAAGCCGCAGGTTGATCACGAGAAATTCTGGGAGACCAGCGGGTCTCCTCAAGGTCCTTGGTCCGACGACGAGGAGGGAGAACAGCCGGCGTCACACGAAGCTCCACAGTCACCGACTGACTCCGACCCCGACACCTCAACGGATGTACCCGTTCAGGCCGACGACGATTCAGGCCGCCACTCTGGACCAGCAGGAAAACCCGGCTCGAGTGAAGAGTTCACGTTGGGTGAACAGCCCGGCCCGGACGGTCTCGCCGGGTCGGCCGAACAATCGCAACGGGTCGACGAACCGGCGGCGTCCGAAGATCCAGAGGAATCTACAGAATCCCAGGGGCTGTCGGAGTCCAACGATCCGATGATCGACGAGCCAGCCCGGGAGGCAGCAGAGCCTGACGATCCAGCGGCGGATTCGGATATCGTCGTGCCCGATCTCTCGGACGATGACTTCTTCAGCGGCCCTTCCGACCATGCGACCGATCAGCAATCGGATGGTGATCCACTGGCGCACACCACATCACCGGCGCCCACCACATCACATACGACACCGGACGCACCCATGGAGTATGTGCAGCCACGGTGGGAGGAGCCGACCTGGCACGATGGGCCAAGTGCTGGCGACCCGAACGCTGGTGCTCCGAGCGCTGGCGTCCCGAACGCCGGTGCCCGCAGCGATAGCGACCGGAACAATGGTGCCCCGAACCTCGGTGGTTCCCCAGACGGCGAGGCTTCGTCGAACGATCCGGTCGACGAGTCCACGAGCGCGGGTTCGGGAGCTGTGGAAGTCGGAGCGCTGGTGGTTCCTCCTCCAGAGGATGATGATCTCGACTTCCTCGGTGACTACGCGGAAGGGGACATGGGACTGTCGGATTCTGCGGCACAGCCCACTTCGCACTCGCAGCCGCAGGCTCAATCGGCACAGTCCTCGCGACCTCAGGGACACGGGGGCGCGAAGCCATTCAAATCCCGTTTCGCTGCTCTGGCCGAGAAGCACGGAGGCGCCACCCCACAGCAACCGGCCCAGACCGGAGCAAACGCGTACCCGCAGGATGCCAACGGCTCATTGCCCGGAAACGGTGCGGTGGACGACAGCGCAAGTGCTCAGCCCCAACGCTCCGGTGCCGACGAAGACGAATATGATCCGGAGACGGACCTCGACGTCTCGGAAGCTCCACAGATCGGCGTGGCCGTGATCGCACGCGTCCTCGGCGGCGAAATCATTGATGAAAGAGAAGTATGAGCGCGGTTTACGAAGGTGCCCTGCAGGACCTGGTCGAAGAATTCGGCAAGCTTCCGGGCATCGGCCCGAAGTCCGCGCAGCGACTGGCGTTCCACATTCTCCAATCTGAATCCGCCGACGTCAGCGCTCTGGCGCAGGCCCTGACCGAAGTGAAGAAGCGCGTGCGCTTCTGCGACATCTGCGGCAATGTCTCTGAGGAGGCAGAGTGCACCGTCTGTCAGGATCCGCGTCGCGATCGTTCGATGATCTGCGTCGTCGAGGAGCCGAAGGATGTCGTCGCCATCGAACGCACCCGCGAATACAGGGGCCTCTATCACGTCCTCGGCGGCGCGATTGATCCCATGGCAGGGGTCGGTCCCGACAATCTGCGCATCAAAGAGCTGATGCCGCGTCTGCAGGACGGGGAGGTCAAAGAATGCGTCATCGCCACCGACCCGAACCTCGAGGGTGAAGCCACAGCCACCTACCTCGTGCGCCTGCTCAACTCGTTGGGAGTCACCGTGACCAGGCTGGCCTCGGGACTGCCCGTCGGGGGAGACCTTGAGTACGCCGACGAGGTCACGCTCGGCCGAGCCTTCTCCGGCCGGCGCGAAATGGACTGATCTGACTCCACAGCTCCGCCTCTGCTGATCGTCTCCTCTGTTCAGTGCTCGTCTCCTGACGTCAGCAGTCGTTCGATCCCAGTCCTTGACACCATATCGATTATCGTGAAGTATATTGTTTATCGATATATCGACTAACGATAACCATTTGCGAGTCGATGTGGTGGATCTGGGCCGGAGACTTGACGTTCCCACCTGGATACGCCACGAAGAGAAGGCGGGATCATGACAAAGGAAAACGGACGCAGCGAACTGCCCGAGGAGCCAGACGACACCGTCAGTGGAAGTCTCAAGGGTGGGATGAAGCGCGGAGACGGCACTGCCAAACAGAAGGCCCTGGGCACGGGCTACGAACTCTGGGTCGGACTGGCGATCGGATTCTACGTAATCTATGCCGTGACGGAGCTGATCACCGGCCTCGTTCATGAGAGGATCAGGCTTCCGCTGGAGTTCGAGTCGGAGGCTGTGGCCACGCTCGACTTCCCGGGAGCAGATGCCACACTGAGCGGTCTGACACAGTTAACGGTGGCGACCACAGATCTGGCAACCGCAACATTGGTGCTCCTTCTCATTGCGAAGATCGCTCTGATCCTCACCTTCATCGTTGCGGCGATATCGATCGTTCCCATCATCAGAGACATCGCCAAAGGTGACCCGTTCACTGCTCGGTCGATCAAAGCGCTCGGAGTGCTCGAGAGCGTCATCGCCGTCGGATGCTTGGTGTACTTCGGCACCATGGTACTGGGCAGCAACATGGTCTCGCGCGACCTCGACATCGCCGATGATGTCGGCCCCGGCGTGACGACCGTCCAGGCGTTCGTGCTCTTAGGCGTCGTCGGTGGAACCGAGCTGCTGCGCCGCTGTTTCAAGTCGGGGCAGAAGGCCCAGGAAGAACTCGAGGGCCTCGTCTGATGGTCGAGGAATTCGAGTCGCTGCACGTCGTCTGTCATCTTGACTCGGTGCTGACGCAGAGAGGGCTGAGTCTGACTGAGCTCTCGAGGCTTGTTGATGTGTCCTTGGCGAACCTCTCAGTTCTCAAGAACAACCGCGCCAAAGCCATCAGATACTCCACGCTCATCGCATTGTGCCAAGTGCTCGATTGCCAACCTGGCGACCTTTTCACCGTCAACGTTCGGCCCGACTGAGACGAGCAGAACGCGTCACTGGCGAAACGCCCGCGATCGTTAGCAGCTCGGGGATCTCAGCGGATCCACGACGTAGAACCCGGGGACCTGAGCAGTGTCTGAATGACGGGCGAAGGTGAAGTGAAACGGCTGACCTCATACAATGGTCACGGTGCCGGAGAGCCGACACGGCTGAAATCCTGATCGATGCAAGCACGAGACAACCATGTTCGGAAGCATGGAATCGATCGCCCGGCACGGAACTTATCAGCGATAAGGAAGAGACTGCAGTGAGCATAGTCGTCCAGAAGTTTGGCGGGTCCTCGGTAGCCGATGCGGAATCGGTGAAGCGGGTGGCCAAGCGAATTGTCGAAAACCGTCAGGCCGGTCACGAAGTTGTCGTCGTGGTGTCGGCCATGGGAGACAGCACCGACGATCTCATCGACTTGGCCCAACAGGTCTCTCCGATGCCCCCAGCCCGTGAGCTCGACATGCTTCTCACTGCCGGTGAGCGCATCTCCATGGCTGTTCTTGCCATGGCGATCGCCAACCTCGGCGAGGAAGCACAGTCATTCACAGGCTCCCAAGCCGGTGTCATCACCGACGAGCAGTTCGGCAAGGCGCGCATCATCGACGTCACGCCAGGCCGAATCCGCTCGGCACTTGACCAGGGATACGTGGCCATTGTGGCCGGTTTCCAGGGAGTCAGCCAGACAGCGAAGAACATCACCACACTGGGACGCGGCGGATCGGATACCACCGCGGTAGCCCTCGCAGCGGCACTGGATGCCGACGTGTGCGAGATCTACACCGACGTCGACGGGGTCTTCACCGCCGATCCTCGCATCGTGCCGACCGCGCACAAGATCGATGAGATCGGCTACGAGGAGATGATGGAGATGGCGGCCTCGGGCGCCAAGGTCCTCATGCTCCGGTGCGTCGAATACGCCCGCCGCTACAACGTGCCGGTGCACGTGCGGTCCTCATTCTCACGTAAGCAAGGCACCTGGGTGACTGACTCACCCATTCCTGAAGCCTTCCGGTCGACACGGGGAGCGAAGGCCCCGGCAGCGGAATCAGAAACGGAGTCCAACATGGAACAGGCAATCATTTCCGGAGTCGCCCATGATCGCTCGGAGGCCAAGGTCACGATCGTCGGCGTTCCCGACGTTCCTGGCAAAGCCGCCGAGATCTTCAACACCATGGCTGCGACAGAGATCAACATCGACATGATCGTGCAGAATATCTCCACACGAGAGCCGGCCAAGACCGATATCTCGTTCACCCTGCCGATGGACGATGGCGCCAAGGCGCTCGAAGCCCTCGACGCGGTGAAGGCCTCGATCGGCTTCGACCAGGTTCGCTACGACGACCAGATCGGCAAACTCTCCGTCGTCGGTGCGGGGATGCGCTCTCACCCGGGGGTGACCGCCATCCTGTTCGAAGCGCTGAGCGAAGCCCAGGTCAACATCGACATGATCTCCACCTCGGAGATCCGCATCAGCGTCGTCACGAGGGCAGACGTTCTCGACGACGCAGTCCGCGCCGCGCATGCCGCGTACGGACTCGACAGTGAAGATGACGAAGCAGTGGTTTACGGAGGTACCGGACGATGAGCGTCAATATCGGAGTAGTCGGAGCAACAGGTCAGGTGGGCGGCGTCATGCTCGACCTGCTGGCAGACAACCCAGGATTCGAGATCAACAGTCTGAGGCTCTTCGCTTCGGCGCGGTCCGCGGGCAAGGTCATCGAGTTCAACGGTGAGGACATCACCATCGAAGACGCCGCCGAGGCGGATCCCAGCGGACTCGACATCGCCTTGTTCTCTGCCGGTGGAGCCACCTCCCGGGCGCAGGCGGAGCGTTTCGCCGCGGCCGGAGTCACCGTGGTCGACAATTCCTCGGCCTGGAGATCCGACCCCGAGGTTCCGCTCGTCGTCAGCGAGGTCAACCCTGAGGCCCTCGACGCGGTGGCCAAGGGCATCATCGCCAACCCGAACTGCACCACGATGGCCGCTATGCCGGTCCTCAAGGCGCTCGACAACGCCGCCGGACTCAAGCGGCTCATCGTCAGCACCTACCAGGCAGTGTCCGGTTCGGGTGTGAGTGGAGTCGAGGAACTCGCCGGGCAGCTCGAAGCCGGGGTTGCAGATTCCCGCAAGCTGGCCCGCGACGGCAGCGCCGTGACCCTGCCCGCGCCGGACAACTACGTCGAGCCCATCGCATTCAACGTCCTGCCCATGGCAGGGTCTATCGTCGACGACGGTGAGCTCGAGACCGACGAAGAGAAGAAGCTGCGCAACGAGAGCCGCAAGATTCTCGGTAAGCCGGATCTCCTCGTGGCTGGCACCTGCGTGCGCGTTCCCGTGTTCACCGGGCACAGCCTGAGCATCCACGCGGAGTTCGACTCCGAGATCACCCCGGCCAGGGCCACCGAGGTGCTCGCTGAGGCACCCGGTGTCGAACTTGATGACGTGCCCACACCACTGAAGGCGGCCGGCAAGGACGCAAGCTTCGTAGGCCGCATCCGCGCCGACCAGTCCGCCCCGGCAGGCAAGGGACTCGTGCTGTTCGTGGCCAACGACAACCTGCGCAAGGGCGCTGCCCTGAACACGGTGCAGATCGCCGCGCTGCTGGCGAAGAAGGTCAAGTCACAGGCGGCCTGAACAGTCGAATAGCCGTATCGAACGCCCGGGAGCCTTGCTCTCGGGCGTTCGGCATTGCCGGAACGTCTTCGAACTCGGAGCAGATCGAGCGCGGCGAGGACACATAAACAAGTTGCTATATATAAATATTTATATTAGTGGTGAGTCTTCGGGTTGAGTAGTGTGAACGTCATTGTCACGCTTCTCCTCACCTGCGTTCTGAAAGGCACATCATGCGCTCTTCCCTAGTCGGCTTCATATCCGGGGCGGCAGCCCTCACGACTGTTGCCGCCCTGAGCGGATGCGGGGGACAGGCATCGGGGTCCACTGATCTCTCTGTGGTCACTTCGACCAATGTGTACGCCGACATCGTGTCGCAGGTGGCAGGCGACTTCGCGAAGGTGAGCGCTGTCATCGACGATCCCAACCAGGACCCTCATTCCTATGAGGCGACGACCCAGGACCGATTGAAGCTGTCGAAGGCCGATCTGGTGGTGCAGAACGGCGGCGGCTACGACTCGTTCATGACCACGATGCTCGAGGCCTCCGATGTCGACGTCGACACCATCGATACAGTCTCGATCTCGGGCCTGCCTGGATCTGAAGGGGTCGGCAATGAGGGCCATGACCATGGTGACGAGGAAGCCCGTGCCGGTGGCCACGCCCACGACCACGGCGAGGACGAAGCCCATGAACACGGGGAATTCAACGAACATCTCTGGTACTCCGTCCCCACGATGACGAAGCTCGTCGACGAGGTCGCAACCCACCTCGGCGAGGCTGAGCCTGAGCATAAGGACGACTTCGCAGCCAACGCGGATGACTATAAGAAGACACTGGAGAAGCTGCAGTCGCAGATCGACGACGCCAAGGCACAACATGATGGAGATGAGGTCGCTGCCACCGAACCCGTGCCGCTGTGGCTGTTCGAGGACATGGGACTGAAGAACATCACCTCCGATGAGTTCCTCGAAGCGGTGGAAGAGGGCAATGACGTGCCGCCTCTGGTGCTGAAGAAGGCCGAGGAGCAGATTTCCTCGGGCGAGGCGGTGCTGCTTGGGTACAATACTCAAGCGGCAGGTCCACAGGCAGAGCAGCTGAAATCCACGGCTGAGAATTCCGATGTTCCGGTCGTCGACCTCGGCGAGACGATGCCGGCCGATGCGCACTACGCGGATTGGATGGGCGACTACATCACCGAAATCTCCACTGCGCTCGAAGGACATGAACACTGAGAATGGCCACTGATTCCGACGTTTCTCCCGAGCAGACCGCATCAGCTGATCACCCTCCGGTGATCCGTCTGCGAGATGCCGAACTGCGATTCGGAGAGCGTGTGCTCTGGCACGACCTCGATCTCGATGTCGCGCCGGGGGAGTTCGTGGCGGTGCTGGGCCCGAACGGGACAGGAAAGACTTCGCTGCTCAAGGTGCTGTTGGGCCAGCATGCGCTGTCCACCGGCTCGGCGGAGATCAATGGTCGCAATGTCCACTCTGGGAACTCGGCCATCGGCTACATCCCCCAGCAGCGCGGAATCGACCAACACACCCCGATGCGGGGTCGCGATCTGGTTCGGATGGGCATCGACGGACACCGTTGGGGACCCGGCCGGTTTCTGAAGCGCCGCCGTCAGCAGGTCGATGAACTCCTCGAATCCGTCGGCGCTCGAGATTACGCGGACGCCCCGGCCGGGACCCTGTCCGGCGGTGAGCTGCAGCGTCTGCGCGTGGCTCAGGCCCTGGCCAACGACCCCTCGGTGCTTCTCTGTGATGAGCCGCTGCTGTCCCTGGACATCCACCATCAGAAGGTCGTGGCCAACCTGCTCCATGAGCAGCGAGTCAAACGCAACACCTCAGTCGTCTTCGTCACCCACGAGATCAACCCGATCCTGCCCTACGTCGACCGCGTCCTCTACATCGTCGGCGGCCACTTCCTCGTCGGCACCCCCGCCGAGGTCATGACCACCCAGTCGCTGACCCGACTCTATGGTTCCCCGGTCGAAGTGGTCCGGGTAGGCGGTCGGCTCATCGTGGTCGGCGGCGAAGCCGAATGCGTGGATCACCACGTCCACGAGGACGAGATGAGCATGGAACGAGGTGCGATCTGATGTCGGCTCAGGAGATCTTCGGCAGCCTGTTCACCTTCGAGGACTACGGCGAACTGGTGGCGCTGCTGACCAACTCGCTCATCGCCGCCGGACTGCTCGGCGTCGTCGGCGGCCTCATCAGCGTCTTCGTCATGGCCCGCGATATTCCTTTCGCCGTCCATGGTGTCTCCGAGCTCTCGTTCGCCGGTGCCGCCTTTGCCCTCCTCATCGGCTTCGACGTGGTCGGCGGATCCATCATCGGCTCAATCATCGCCGCACTCATCATCGGCATCGGTGGGGCCAAAGCCTCGGAGAAGAACGCCATCATCGGTGTGCTCATGCCCTTCGGGCTGGGCCTCGCGATTCTGTTCCTCGCCCTCTACGACGGACGTGCCGCCAGCAAATTCGGTCTGTTGACCGGGCAGATCGTGGCCATCACCCCGGGCCAGATCATGACCCTCGTCGTGTGCTCGCTGATCGTGCTCCTCGTGCTCGCCGTCATCTGGCGACCGCTCATGTTCGCCAGCCTCGACCCGGAGGTGGCACGTGCCAAAGGGGTCCCGGTGTCCGGTCTGACGATCGTATTCATGCTCGTCCTCGGCCTGGCCGTGGCATTGAGCGTGCAGGTCGTCGGCGTCCTCCTGGTGTTGGCTCTGCTCATCACTCCAGCCGCGGCGGCCACCCAGCTCTCGGCCTCCCCGGTGTGGGTGCCGGTGTTCAGCGTCATCTTCGCGGTCGCTGCCTCCGTCGGCGGCATCCTCATCGCACTGGGCTCGCCGGTGGTGCCGATCAGCCCATTCGTCACGACGATCTCCTTCCTCATCTACCTCGTCTGCCGGCTCGTGGGGCAGCGCCGGATGAAGCATCTGCATCGCCGCCGCACGGCCCGTGCCGCCGATGAACACGACAAGCCGGTCGCGTTCCCTGCCTGAGGTGCCGTTGGCAGCCTGTGATTGTGGGCTCGCGTTCGAGAACGCGTGAATCTTCGAACGGGAGCCCACAATGACGGAAGCTCGGGGGCCGGGTCCAGGCCGGGACTCCGAGGCCGACTAGAGTTGGACGAATGAAGAAGCGTGCACTATTCGCCGGCGCCCTTGCAGTTCCCGCGGCGGCTGGAATCTGGGGCGCGGTCATCGAACCACACCTCTTCACCGTCCGCCGCCACACTCTGCCGATCCTGCCGGCCGGTGCACAGAGCATCAGGATGCTGCACGTCTCCGATCTGCATCTGGCACCCTGGCAGAAGCACCGGGCCGCTTGGGTCAAGGCGCTGACGCGACTGGAACCGGACGTCGTCGTCAACACCGGGGACAACCTCTCTGCAGACATCGTGCCCACTGTCCTCGACGTCTTCGACGGACTTCTCGATGTACCCGGAGTCTTCGTCCTCGGATCCAACGACTTCTTCTCACCCAAGGCGAAGAACCCAGCCACCTATCTGCGGTCTCCCTCCGAGGTGAAGCACCGCACGCAGCCCGATCTCGACGTGAAGGCCCTGATCCGCGGGTTCGAGGCCAGAGACGAAGCAGTCAGCAACGCGTCGACTGGTGACACGCCCAGCAGCACCCGCGGATGGCATTTCCTCGACAACGCCGAGGCGACTCTGACGATCCGTGGGACTCGCATCGACTTCTGCGGCCTGGGGGACTCCCACATCGACCGTGACCGGATCCAGCCCAGCGACGGTCAGGGCCGCGGCCCTGACGCGTTCGACTACCCTCACTTCGATTCTGAAGCTGGAGTGAAAGTCGGGGTCACGCATGCGCCCTATTCGCGGACGTTGGAGGCGTTCACCTCGGCGGGGGCTGACCTCATCATGACCGGGCACACTCATGGGGGACAGATCCGGGTCCCATTCTGGGGCGCGCCGGTGACGAACTGCGACCTCGATCGGACACGCGCGAGAGGCCTGTTTCCCTATCGAAAATCTCTCGTCGAGATCTCCGCCGGATTGGGTTTCTCGCCCTTCTCACCGGTGCGTTTCGCCTGCCGTCCCGAGGTCAGCCTGTTGACGCTCGTCCCTGAAGTCTGACGTTCTCAACGATTTTTGAGAACTTGCACAAGTCGTATTAGTTAAACTTGGTTTCATGGTGTCTCCTGAGTCAAATCCGAACCCGACCAAGACAGGTGCGTTTCTCCAGTTCGTCGCCGTGAGCGCGGTGGCGGGGATCGTTGCCGCCGGTCTTGCCATCCCCGGAGTCGGTGTAGCTACTGCCAGTGCAAACAGTGCCGTCGAGATCTTCAATTCACTCCCCGCGACACTGGAGATCCAGGACCTGGGCGAGAAGTCGACGATGCTCGCCTCCGATGGTTCGGAGATCGCGGAGTTCTACTGGCAGAACCGAGTCGAGGTGCCTCTCGACGAGATCTCAGATCATATGCAGGACGCGACGATCGCAGTCGAGGACTACAGGTACTTCGAACACGGCGGCGTCGATATCGAGGGCATCGCGCGTGCAGCGGTGCACAATATGGTGTCCTCGACAACGCAGGGCGGATCAACGCTGACTCAGCAGTACGTGAAGAACGTGCTGGCGGAGAACGCCCATGCCGAAGCGGACAAAGAGGGCGTGTCAGCGGCCAAGGAGTCGGATGGCACGGCCGGCTATGCGCGTAAGCTCCGCGAAGCCAAACTCGCGGTGGCAGTTGAGAAGAAGTACGACAAAAAGGACATTCTCAACCGCTACATGAACATCAACAACTACTCCGGTTCACCCAACGCCTACGGCGTGCAGGCAGCCGCCCATAAGTATTGGGGCATCGACGCGAAGGACCTGAATATCGAGCAGTCGGCGATGCTCGCCGGTATTGTGCAGAACCCTTCGGCCTTCAACCCGCAGCGTTTCCCCGATCAGGTGAAGAAGCGCCGCAACACCGTGCTGGGGCAGATGCTCAAGTACAAGCACATCACTCAGAAGGAATACGACAAGGCGGTGAAGACCGACCTCGACCTCGATCTGCATGAGACGCCGAACGGCTGTACCTCGGCCAAGAGCAACGCAGAGTTCTTCTGCGACTACGTCGAAAACGTCATCAAGAATGATGACACCTTCGGCGAGACCGTCGACGAGCGCCTCGCCTTCCTGCAGCGGGGCGGACTGACGATCAAGACCAGCCTCAACCCTGACATTCAGAAGATCGCTGACAAGGAGATCAAGAAGCGTGTTCCTGTGGGCGATCCGTCCGGCGCCGGACACGCTCTGGTCACGATCGAACCGGGCACGGGCGAGGTCATCGCCATGGCCGAGAACCGTGAATACACGGTCGGCGAGGTCAAGAAGAACGAAAAGAACAAGAAGACCAGCATCAACTACACGGTCGACAGGAAGCACAACGGCGGTGGCGGGTTCCAGGTCGGTTCGACATGGAAGCCCTTCGTACTGGCCACGTGGCTGAAATCCGGTCGCGGTCTCAATGCCACGGTCAACGCTACCAAGCGCAACTTCCCTGCAAGTTCTTGGAAATATGACGGCTGTCCGAACATGGGCGGCGACTGGGACCCGAACAACGCTGGCGACGGTGAAGGCAAGGGCTCGATGACCGCACTGGAAGCCACGAAGAAGTCCGTGAACACCGGATACGCGGCTATGGGCAATCAGCTCAACATGTGCAAGGTCATGGACACCGCGATGGACCTTGGGATTCGCTACGGCAGCGGCGAGAAGCTCGACTTCAAAAACAAGGCGGGCTTCATCCAGGCCCTGTCACCATCCTCGATCCTGGGCACGACGGAGACAACTCCGATTGCAATGGCCGCGGCATTCGCGACCTTCGCGAACGAGGGCGAATTCTGCGGCCCGAAGCCGATCGTCTCCATCAAGGACCGCTCAGGCAAGAACATCGACGTGCCGGGAGAAGGCTGTAAGCGAGTCCTCGACAAAGAGGTGGCCAAGGGCGTCGCCTACGCTCTGACTCAGACGTTCAACGGCGGTACCACCACCCAGTTGAAGATCGGAGCACCAGCAGGTGCAAAGACCGGTACGACGAACTTCGATGTGGGCCACACCTGGTTGCTCGGGTTCACGAAGACACTGTCGACTGCGGTCTGGACCGGTGACCCGGCAGGAACACGCGACTGGCGAAACAACAGCGAGGGCGTAGTCCGCGGACACGTCTACGGTGCCACGATCTCCGGTAAGACCTGGCAGGCGTATATGAATGACGCGGTCAAGGAGACGAAGGGCAACACCGGATTCCCTAAGCCGACCAGCAAGTACATGGGCGGCGGTGGCGGTACCGGTGGCGGCGGTCAGAACGGTGGTGGCGGCAACGGCGGCGGTGGCGGCGGCAACGGTGGCACCGGCGGCGGTAACGGTGGCGGCGGTGGCGGTAACGGCGGCGGTGGCACCGGCGGTGGAGACGGCGGCGATGGTGGCGGCGGAGACGGCGGCGGCGACGCGCCGGGCCTCGGCGGCAACTGAGCACCGGACGTCAGACTGAGCCTGAGATACAGGGCCTGAGGTGGGGTGGGACGATCATCATGATCGTCCCACCCCATTCTCGTCTCTCAGCGGTGTTCACACTGTGGCACGGCTGGCGGTAGGCGCGCGGGTTCTCGGCTAGTGTTGGGAACGACAATGATTGGCCGGTCGCACTCCTGCAGAACGATCGGCTGTCGGTCCATGCAGACGCTCGTTCCGATGACGCATCGGGGACTCGGGCACACAGAGACTCAAGGAGAATCATGACCAAGTGGGAATACGTCACCGTGCCGCTCATCGTTCACGCAACGAAGCAGATCCTCGACCAGTGGGGCGAAGACGGCTACGAGCTTGTCCAAGTTGTCCCGGGCCCCGATAACAATGGACTCGTTGCCTATCTCAAGCGTCCCAAAGCCTGAAGCAACAATGATTGAAGCACCAAAAGCCTGACGCATCAGAGTGTGGGCGCTCACCTGACCTGCAATACCCTCGTCGAAGGACAAACCATGTCGAAGACTCTAGACCGCATCGCTGAACTCGGTCTCACCCTGCCCGCTGTCGCCGTTCCCGCTGGCGTCTATGTCCCGGCGCTTCGCACCGGCAACTACGTCTACACCTCGGGCCAGCTGCCCGTCGTCGACGGGAAGCTCCCGGCGACCGGCCACATCGGCTCCGACGTCGACCTCGAGACCGGCTACGACCTGGCACGGACCGCAGGGCTCAATGCTCTCGCCGCAATTGCCGGGGTCATCGGGGACCTGGACAAGATCGTGCGCGTCGTCAAGGTGACCGGATTCGTGAACTCGGCAGATGACTTCACACAGCAGCCAGCGGTCATCAACGGAGTCTCCGAACTCTACGGTGAGATCCTCGGCGACCGCGGCCAGCACACGCGCAGTGCAGTGGGAGTGAACACTCTTCCTCTCGGCACTCCAGTCGAGGTCGAGGTCATCGTCGAGGTTGAGGACGATGCCGCTTAGCGGACGCTCTCTGCCCGTCTCGTCGGAGCTGCGTTGGCTCTTGGACCAATGGCAGTCCGACGGGCGGTTCCCGGTCCCCGAAGCTCCACGCCCCGCCTCGGCGATCGTGTTGATCAGGGACTCGCTGGTTGGTTTGGAAACCTTCATCACCCGGCAGCTCGATGCCCGCGGAATCGAAGACCGCAACCGCCTGTCCTACCCGGTCAGCAACCTGCGCCCCGGTGACCTGCGCAATCTGCCTCTGGCCGGATGGAATTCGGCTCGCTGTGCAAGGACTCTGAGCATCGAGAACAAGTCACGGGCGCTGCACCATTTCTCGGCCGCGGCACGCATTTCGTTCGCCGCAACCGGTGTCCTGCTGGCCGAAGACGTCGATCGTGACATCGTCGCCGCGCCCCAGACGGATTGGCGCGGAACACGGGCACGGCTGTTCTCCAATGAGCTCTCCTGGTCCCAGATCCTGCGCGAACGTGATCTCAAGCTGCGCCCGGACCTCTGCAAACCCTGGCTGCGTTGGATCAACACGGGGACACAACTGCACCGTTTCGACACCACCTATTTTGTGGCCACAGTGCCCTTCGGACAGAACGTCGACTTCCTCTCACCGAATGAGACCTCGGGAGGGTGGAAACGGCCCAAAGAGATCCTCGCCGAGACAGCAGGAGATCCCGACAAGATCAGTGCGAGCACACGCGTCATCGCTGAGAGCCTGATAGATGTCCCAAGCGTCGGAGCCGCCATGGCCCAGGTCCGCGACCTGCATCCGCTGCGACCAGAGGTCACCAATGAAGACGGCGAATGGCGCGTCGTCATCCACCCCGGACGCGACCTCTACCGCAAAGGCACTCTGCGTGACTACGCGATAGCCGTCGGTGACGACGAGAACGACCAGAGTCCAGGATTCCTGACGCTGAGCGACGATGACAACAACGCCGAAAGCGGCGAAGAGGAGACCGACGAATCATGAGGATCCGCGCGAACAACCCATCTCCGATGACGCTGACGGGCACCAACACCTATGTCATCGCCTCGGTGGACGACACCACGGCAGTGCTCATCGATCCGGGCCCCGAACTTGCGCAGCACCGTGAGAACTTCCTCGCTGAGCTCGGCGACAGGAAGCTGTCGGCCATCATCCTCACTCATCAGCATGCCGATCACTCGGAGATGCTCGGCAGTGTGGACCAGTGGGCACCCGAGGTGCCCGTGTACGCGGTCCTCGAGAAGTTCGGCCGTGTGGCACCTCCTGTGGCCGATGGTGACACGATCGCATTCGGCACTGACACAGCCGACGTCATGGAGGTCATCGCGACTCCGGGGCACACAATGGACAGCATCAGTCTCATCCACGACCACGTCCTCTACAGCGGCGATACGGTCCTGGGGGAGGGGACGACCATCGTCACCCACCCCGAGGGGTCTCTGCGCGACTACCTCAATTCCCTGGACCTGCTCCTTCGGCTGCTCGAGGAGGGGGCATATTCGACCATTGAGCCCGCACACGGTCCCAGCATCGAATCCCCTGCCCAGGTGCTCGAGTACTACCGCAGCCACCGACTCGAACGCATCGAGCAGGTCAGAGGGGCACTGGCGGAGGGAGCCACGCGCGCCACTGACGTCTGCGACATCGTCTACCACGATGTCGATCCCAGCGTCCGGGGAGCCGCCGAGCAGATCGTGCGCGCCCAGTTGGCCTACCTCGGAGTCCTCGCTCCCGACGACCAGTCCTGACTCGACCCGGCCAAGCGTAGGCAGGGCCCACCACACCAGACGCACGAACGCCCAGGCACGATGTGTGCCTGGGCGTTCGATGACTGAGAATTCAGTGGTCCGGCATCAGCCGGTTGAAACTTCGATCAGCGGGCGCGGTTGCGCATCCGCTCCATGTCGAGGATGACGACGGAACGAGCTTCGAGGCGGATGAAGCCACGAGCTGCGAAGTCGGCCAGGGCCTTGTTCACGGTCTCACGTGAGGCACCGACGAGCTGCGCGAGCTCTTCCTGCGTCAGGTCGTGCGCGACGAGGACACCGTCGGGTGCCGGCTTCGAGAAGCGAGACGCGAGGTCCAGCAGTGCCTTGGCGACGCGACCGGGAACATCGGAGAACACGAGGTCGCCCACGGTCTCGTTCGTGCGGCGCAGTCGCTGTGCCAGAGCCTTGAGCAGGTTCATTGCGGCCCGCGGGCGTTCATCGAGCCACGTCGTGAGGTCCTCATGCTTGAGGCTGAGCAGCTCGGACTGAGAGACAGCGGTGACGGAGGTCGAACGTGGACCCGGATCAAAGAGGCTGAGCTCACCGATGATCTCGCCCGGCCCGATGACCGAGAGCAGATTCTCGCGGCCGTCGGAGGACTCGCGGCCGATCTTGAGCTTGCCGCTGGAGACGATATAGAGTTCGTCACCGGCATCGCCCTCGTGAAAGAGCACGGTTCCCCGACGGAGGCTCCGCGGGTTCATGAACTTCATCAATGCGCTTGTGGCTTCATCGTCCAAACCTGCGAAGAGCGTGGCGCCCCGCACAACTTCAATATCCACTGTGTCCTCCTTGTCGTGGTAATCACAGATAAATCTACCTGGTCAACGGTGCTGATACCAGCAAAGGCGCGGGAGTTTGCGGCATTAGTGCAAAACAAGGGGTTTTGCTTGCGTTTCCTCCACCCTCGCCGAGGTGGGCCACGGTTACGTACGGACGACCCCGTTCGACGGGCAGCTGCAGAGTCACCTCGGCGATGTGAGGGGCGCCACTGCGCAAATACAGGGCACGGATTAGGATGGTGAGTCGTGTTGACGGTGGCAGAGAAGAGCGCGCGGAAGTTCGCCAAGGAAACCTCATTGGGCAAGACTCGACGGGCGAGGAAGATTCATCGCATCCTCGCCGAGGTGTACCCGAACGCGAAATGCGAGCTCGACTTCGAGACCCCGTTCCAGCTCCTGATCGCGACCGTCCTGTCTGCACAGACCACAGACATCCGGGTCAACGCGGTGACACCGGGGCTGTTCTCCGCCTTCCCTGATGCGCACAGCCTCGCGGTGGCCAACCTGATCGAGGTCGAGGAGCTCATCCACTCGACCGGCTTCTACCGAGCGAAAGCCCGTAACATCGTCAAGCTCGCCAATGAACTCGTCGACACCTATGACGGTGAGGTCCCCAACTCATTGGACAAACTCGTCAAGCTTGCAGGGGTCGGACGGAAGACCGCGAATGTGGTCCTCGGCAACGCCTTCGACACCCCGGGCCTGACTGTCGACACGCACATGGGGCGGTTGGCACGCAGGCTCGGATGGACCGAGGAGGAGGACCCGGTCAAGGCTGAGCACGACATCGCGGCACTGTTCCCGAAGAAGGAACTCACTCTGCTCTCCCACCGAGTCATCTTCCACGGACGACGGATCTGCCACTCGCGCAGACCAGCCTGCGGAGTGTGCCCGTTGATGGCACTGTGCCCTTCGTTCGGGGTCGGGGAACTCGATCCGGAGAAGGCGCGGGCGATGCTCAGATTCGAAATGGCGCCCCAGGCATGAGCGCCGAAGCGTGTGAGCATCCACCGGTGGGGCCAGGCTCTGCTGTGCGGGCGTCGACCGGGCGGGACTCCGTTTCGCACGATGAGACCCTGCGGACGCAGCTGGAGAACCTCGCGGCCTCGAATGGTTCGCCCGAGTGGCTCAGGCGGGCACCGGCATCGGGTGACGAATCGGTGCGTGATGCGGCAGTCCTCATGCTCTTCGGCAGGGGCGGTCAGCCGCGTACAGATGCCGGCCGTGCCGAGTCATCGCGTCTGGCGGATTTCGGAGTCGACGACGTCGACATCGTTCTGTTGCAGAGGGCAAGCACCCTGCGCAATCATCCCGGACAGGTGGCGTTTCCCGGAGGCGGACGAGACCCTGAAGACGATTCCCTGGTCTCCGCAGCCCTGCGTGAAGCTCAGGAGGAGGCCGGCATCGTGCCGTCGACGGTCGATGTGCTCGGTCAGATGGATCCGCTCTATATTCCCGTCAGCAAGTTCCAGGTCACGCCTGTCATCGGGTACTGGGCGCAGCCCGGTGTGGTGCGGGTGATGGACGAGGCAGAGTCGTACTCGGTCTACCGGGTCTCTGTTGCCGATCTGGTGGCACCGGCCAATCGAGGGACGTTCTCCCGGCCGGACCTGAAGATCACGACACCGGCCTTCGACGTCGGAGTGCTCAAGGTGTGGGGCTTCACTGCAGGAATCCTCGACTTCGCTCTTGACCACCTCGGCTGGGCCGGGGACTGGGATCGCGACGCACACATAGACATCGACTTCTGAGGCTGTTGCTCCTCTCTCGAGGACGACTGCCAAGCGAACGCGGAGTCTCGAGATCAGCCCGCTGGATGTGCTGGTGGTGCCGGGCTGAGCCCGACGCCACCGATGTTTGCGGCTGTCAGCGTCGACCGGCTTTGATCTTGAACAGCTGAGCCGTCCACACGATGGAGATCGCCAGGATAGCCACGCACCAGACGACTGAAAGCAGGGCTGAGTTGCCCATGGTGGTACCGACGAGCAGGCTTCGCAGTGCATCGATGATCGGGGTGATCGGTTGATTGTCTGCAAACCAGGTCAGCCATCCGGGCATCGTTTCGACCGGAACGAATGCGCTCGAGACATATGGCAGGAACAACAGAACGAATCCATAGCCATTCGCCGACTCCGCTGATTTGGCGGCCAGGCCGATCGCCGCGAACAGATATGTGATGGTGAAGATGTAGAGAGTGATGAGGGCGATGACGGCCACCCATTCAGCCACGTCCGCCGATGGACGAAAACCGATCGACACTGCTACTGAGAAGACGATGCCAGTGGCGAACAGGTTCTTCACTACGCTCGCGACCACATGCCCTGTGATCACCCCACTTGATCGGACTGGCATGGTCCTGAGCCGGTCGATGAATCCTGAAGTCATGTCGTTGGCCACGGACAGTGACGTTGAAGCCGCGCCGAATCCGGCGCACGTGAGAATGATTCCGGGGACGATGTAGTTGACGTAGTCTCCGCTCGGGTCGATGGCTCCACCGAAGACGAAGGTGAACATCAGCATGAGCATCACCGGCAGTGCGACTGCCATGAGCATGGATTCGACGTCCCGAATGGCATGACGAAGACTGCGACCGATGAGCGCCAACTCAGTATTGATGCCACGAGGAGGGGTTCGTCGTCGAGCAGGCGACGGGTACTTCGTCGTCAGTGACGCTTCTGCAATATCGGTCATGATCATTCTCCTGTCTGCGAAGGTTCGGCGGATGGGTCGGGGGCGGTGAGCGAGAGGAAGACGTCGTCAAGGCTGGGGTGGCGGAGGCTGACCGAGGACTCGGCGAACTCTGGCTCGACTGTTGCCAAGGCAGACGAGATATCGCGTACAGTTCCGGTGGTCGGCAACTGTGAGACGGTCGTGCCACGATCGTCGTGGACGGCCACCATTCCCTGACCGACCTTCGCCTTGAGTTCTGTCGGCGTGCCCAGCCCAGCCAGACGACCGCGATCGAGCAGGCCGATTCGATCGGCCAAGGCATCGGCTTCCTCGAGGTACTGAGTGGTGAGAAAGACGGTCGTGCCGCCCTTTGCCAGCTCCTTCACCTCGTCCCACAACTCGCGACGCGAACGAGTGTCCAACCCAGTTGTCGGTTCGTCAAGGATCAGCACATCGACCCGCACCACCAGGCTCAGCGCCAGATCGAGCCTGCGCCTCATGCCACCGGAGAGTGCGGCAACTCTCGTATCGATGAATGAGGTCAGGCTCAGACGCTCGGCCAGCTGTGCTGCTCTGGCCTTCGCCTCCCGGCGCGAGAGCCCCGACAGGCGTGCCAACAGGATGAGGTTCTCCCGTGTTGAGAGATATTCGTCGACGGCCGCCGACTGCCCAGTGACTGCGAAACGCCGTTTTGCCTCACTCGGCTCTTCGGCCACATTGATCCCCGCGACGTGGACTGTGCCCGAATCCGGGCGAATCAGAGTGGTGAGGATGTTGATCGATGTGGTCTTTCCGGCCCCGTTCGCGCCAAGCAAGGCGAACACTTCACCCTGGCTGATTTTGAGGTCGAGCCCTTGGAGGACCGGGTTCTTACCGAAGCGTCTGCGAACATCAGAGAACTCGATAGCTGTGGCGGGCGCCGCGTCGCCTGTCGCTTCGGCGCCCGGGCCGGCTGACGTCATTGTGCGTTTCATGTCGTGCCTCTCGGAGATCCTATGTGGAGCTGACTGCGTATGGCTGCAACTGTATATGACAGTAACACGCAATATATGACGTACACAATATAAACTGGTGAGATGAGTACAGAAGACCCGATCGAGCAGCTACCACGCGGAATCGCACTGGCCTGGGGCGTGGCCGCAACGCCGCAGCGCGGACCCAAGCGCGAGATGAGTGTCGAGCGAATAGTCGATGCTGCCATCGAGATCGCCGATCACGACGGCATCCAGGCGGTGTCGATGTCGGCGGTCGCGAAACGCCTCGGTTACACGCCGATGTCGCTCTATCGGTATGTCAGCGCCAAGGACGATCTGCTGCTTCTCATGCAGGAGGAGGCGACAGGGCTGCCACCGGAGACCGAGGGGGTGGACAATTGGCGCACCCGACTTGAAGAGCTCTACGAAGCCCAGACACAGGTCTACCTGACGCAGCCGTGGTTGCTGTCTCTGTCGATCATGGGCAGTCCCATCACACCCAACAGCTCCGCGTGGTTGGACGCGAGCCTCGAGGCGCTCCACGACACTCCGCTCACACAGGACGAGCGCATTGCCGTCTCGATCTTCGTCACCGGCGCGGCCCGATGGAAGGGCGCCGTGTTCGCTGGGTACGAGGATCAGAAACGCGTCACTGGACTGAATGATTCCGAGCTTGCGCAGCAGGAATCTCAGCTCTTCGATGCTGTCATCACCGATGATGGGTACCCCTCGCTGCGCCGTGCCATCGACGCAGGTGTCTTCACCTCCGAAGCTGATCCATTTGCTTTCGGTTTTGAGTGTGGGCTCGATGGCTTGGCCGAATACATTGACAGAGTCCGCCGCGAGCGAGGCGATGGAGCTTCAGCTGCGGCAGGAGATATCGCGGAACCCGCCTCGGAGGCGGGCGAATCTTCGGCTTCAGGGGCGACGTTGCCTGCTGAGGACACCTCAGGCGTCGAGCAGTCGGTCGTGACCGATGAAGATCCAGAAGTTGCGGCCGATAAGAAGTACCGCGAATCACAGAAAGCCGTCAGGCAAGCGCAAAAGGTGCTTGCCGAGGCGCGTAAGCGGGAGCGTCAGACTCTGAGAGAAGCGAAGGAGCGGGTCGCCAAAAGGCGTTGAGACCAGTGGCGAAGCGGTCGAGGGTGATTGCCTCGGGCGAGAATTCAGCGGTGGCGTCGGGCTGAGCCCGACGCCACCGAGTGTGGAACTATTCTGCTGTTCTCAGTTGCGAGATCTGTCAGTATCGCGGTCCGGAGGGATTCTTCACCGCACGCTTGACCGACGCGACCAACGACTTGGCCGAACCGATTGCCGTACCCGGGACCGGGTTGCCCTTCTTGAACAACGGCAGAGCAATCAACACGAGGATGATGGCGAGCACCGCAAGGATGCCGAAGACAATGAGGAAGCTGCCCCACCATGGCCATCCCAGACCCTCGTGGAATGCGGCGGCCCCGGCGAAAATCACCATGAACGATGACAAGAACAGGAAGAACAGGGCGACGACGGCAAGTGCCGAGCCGATGCCCAAGTTCTTCGCACCGGCTGTGGCTTCAGCCTTGGCCAGCGCAATTTCTTCCTCGGCGATCGCTTTGGAATCGTCGCCGATGCCTTTGATCAGTTCGCTGATCGACCTCTCAGCCATGAGTGCTCCTATCGACAAAAACTTGGACAATCTTTCTTAAGAGTAGTCTGAACGCGCGTGGTGACCAAAGAAATGCGGCCAGTAAAACGAGAAAAACCCGCCAGATGAATACGGAACGGTTCTTTGCAAGCATCCGTTCTCACCGGCGGGTTCGTCTCAGAGCACGGTCAATCCTTCGCCACAGATTCTTCGATCAGGTCCATGACTGACGAGTCGGCCAGCGTCGAGGAGTCTCCCACCTTGCGGTGTTCGGCGACGTCCTTGAGCAGGCGGCGCATGATCTTGCCGGAGCGGGTCTTCGGCAGCTCGGACACGATATGGACCTTCTTCGGCTTCGCGATCGGCCCGATGTCCTTCCCGACGTGTTGACGCAGCTCTTCGGAGATCTCAGGGGAGTCTTCGACATCGTTGCCCACGATGACGAAGGCAACGACGGCCTGACCGGACGTATCGTCCGCTGCTCCGACCACTGCCGCCTCGGCGACATAGGGGTGAGCAACCAAGGATGACTCGATCTCGGCTGTCGACAGACGGTGCCCGGATACGTTCATCACGTCATCGACGCGGCCGAGGAACCAGATGTCCCCGTCCTCATCGCGCCTGGCGCCGTCCCCCGCGAAATAGGTGTTCTCGAACCGTGACCAGTAGGTCTCCTTGAAGCGCTCGGGATCTTTCCAAATACCGCGCAGCATCGACGGCCATGGCTGGCGGATGACGAGGAGTCCACCCTCCGGACCGGCTGGGCTGTTGCCCTCATCGTCGACAACATCGACCGAGATGCCCGGGATCGGACGCTGCGACGAGCCTGGCTTCGTCGACATCACGCCGGGAAGCGGAGCGATCATGTGCGCGCCCGTCTCCGTCTGCCACCAGGTGTCGACGATGGGGCAGCGCTCACCGCCGACGACGCGGTGGTACCAGCGCCAGGCCTCAGGATTGATCGGTTCGCCGACGCTGCCGAGCAGACGCAGGCTGGAGAGATCGTACTTCGCTGGAATCTCCTCGCCCCACTTCATGCATGTGCGGATGGCCGTTGGAGCGGCGTAGAGGATCGTTGCCTTGTACTTCTCGATGATCTCCCACCAGCGTCCCTGGTGGGGCGTGTCAGGAGTGCCCTCGTAGACGATCTGGGTGGCGCCGGCCGCCAACGGTCCGTAGGTGACATATGAGTGTCCGGTGACCCAGCCGACGTCGGCAGTGCACCAGAACACATCGGATTCGGGCTTGATGTCGAAGACGGCCTTCATCGAGTACAGAACCTGGGTGAGGTAGCCGCCCGAGGTGTGCAGGATGCCCTTCGGTTTACCTGTGGTTCCGGAGGTGTAGAGGATGAACAGCGGGTTCTCAGAGTCGAAGAATTCGCATTCGTGCACTGGGCTCGCGGTTTCCACCGTCTCGTGCCACCACTGGTCCCGACCGTCGACCATCTCGACGTCCTGACCCGTGCGGCGCACCACGAGAACAGTTTCGACGGGAGTGTCACCGTGTGACAGGGCGTCGTCCACGGCCGGTTTGAGGCTGGTGGCCTTGGAGCGACGGTAGCTGCCGTCGGCGGTGATGACCACACGTGCTTCGGCATCGATGATGCGTGAGCGCAGCGCATCGGCAGAGAAGCCGCCGAAGACCACTGAATGGGCGGCGCCGAGGCGGGCACAGGCCAACATGGAGATCATCGCTTCGGGGATCATAGGCAGGTAGATGGCCACACGATCTCCGGCCTTGACCCCGAGATCGGTGAGAGTGTTGGCTGCCTTGGACACTTCGGCGAGCAGCTCCGCGTAGGTGAATGAGCGCGAGTCGCCGGGTTCCCCTTCGAAGTTGATGGCAACGCGATCACCGTTGCCGGCGATGACGTGGCGATCGAGGCAGTTGTAGGCCACGTTGATTCTGCCGCCGATGAACCACTTCGCGAATGGCGGGTTGGTCCAGTCGAGTACTTCGTCGAAGTCCTCATTCCAGTCGACGAGGTCACGAGACTGCTCGGCCCAGAAGCTCAGGTAGTCGGCATCGGCACGCTCGTATTCGTCGGCCTTGACATTGGCGGCAGCAACGAACTCTTCAGGTGGGGCAAAGGTTTCGGATTCTGCTGTGCTGTCGGTCATTTTTCCCTCCGGCTTCTTTGATGGATCGAAAATTCTAGTTGCACTGTATACCCGAGGTGGGGCCCAGGGGCACCGTCGTCCGTTCGATGAACGGTGGTGTCCGGGGGTAGCAATCACTCAAAGGCTGTGCTATACGCCACACTCTAGGCGCCTAGTGGTAGGCCGGGGAGACATATAAGGAGATGCACCTGCATCGGACGGGCGGCATAGAAGGAGTGCGCAGGGGGTCCTGTTCTGCAAGGATGGGGTAGGAGTCTGTCAGGATGGAAACCAGACAGACACATGAAGTTTGACGACCCTGTCCCCAAGAGCGACTGGAGCAATCGATGAGTTCGCCGCAGCACCCCATTGGATCAGGACCACAGCAGTGGCATGATCCGCACGCGCAGAACCCCGGCCCGAACAGCCAATCACAGTTCGGCCAAGGGGCGGCATATGGATCAGGACCTGCCTTCGGTGCAGGACCTGATTCTCAGTCCTCCGGTCCCGGAGGCTACGGCGGCGGTCCTGTCGGCTCGGGAGGACCAGGTCCCTATGGTTCGGGAGGGCCCGGTCCCTATGGCTCGGGACCAGGTCAGCAGAACTCAGGCCCCGGCCCTTATGGTTCAGCGCCAGCGCCGGGACCATACGGCTCGGGTCCAGCTCCAGGCCCGCAGAACACTGGTCCAGGCCCTTACGGTTCAGGAGGCCCAGGACCTTATGGTTCGGCGCCTGGTCCCTATGGTTCCGCTCCCGGCCCTCAGGGGTCAGCGCCGGGTCAGTTCGGTTCCGCAGGTCCAGCAGCCCAGAAGAGTCCGCGCAGCGGCCCGGGTCTTCTCGGACCGCTGACCTTGCGCGATCTGTTCCTGCTCTTTGCAGGACTCCTTTCACTGGTTGTCCTTTTCGTGCCGTTCAAGGGCGATGGGTTCGTATCGGTGTCGCTGTGGCATTGGACCATCGACGCTATGGGCACCCTGACATTCGACGTGTTGGGAATCTGGTTGATTGTGGCGGCAGTCTTCGTCAGCAAATTCGGCAACGGTGGACTCAAGGTCGGTTCACTCAGTCTTGATCAGGCGATCTCGGTTCTCTCCGGCGCTGCGTTCACCTTTGCCTTCGTCCACCTGCTGACGTCGGTCCAGTTCTGGCACGTCGGTGCGTATCTTGCCTTCTTCGCAGCTCTGATTGCCTTCTTCGCGGGCGTATTCACCATGCTTCCCTTCTTCAGCAAGGAATTCGCGGTTCGCGATGATGTTGCCGCGCATCCGAAGGCACGCCCCGTGAGCAAGCGTGCACCGCATCCAGCTCCTGTGGCGAACGTGCCAGGAGCCCACAACGGCCCAGGCGGATTCGGTGCACCCTACGGCGGTCAGCCCAACGGGCCGATCGGTTCGCAGGGTCAGCCAGGGGCACCCCTACATCCAGGTCAGCAAGGTGGACTGGGTCAGTTCGGCGGACAGAGCCAGTTCGCTGGCCCAGGTCAGCAAGCTGGACCAGGCCAGCCAGGTGGAGCGGACCAGTTCGGCCAGCAAGGGCAGCCAGGCCAGCAAGGGCAGTACGGCCAGCCAGGACAGCCAGGGCAATTCGCTGCGCCGGAACAGATTGGCCAGCCTGTTGGGCAGGACCAGTTCAGTCGACCCGATGGACAGGTCCAGTTCGGTCAGCCCATCGGAGCCGGACAGGACAGCCCGTATGCTCCGCCGGAGCAGCAAGCGCAGGAGTCGTCTTTCGATTCTGCAACGGCTGCCGATGACTCGGCGGACCAGGCGGTTCAGAGTACAGGGTCAGGTCAGACCTACCTGGGGGCCCAAGACTCACAGGATCCCCAGCACACGCAGAGCGAACCGACGCAGACGTTCGGCTTCGGCGCTCAGCGTGAGGAATCGCTGTGGAGCAATGACGGCGAAACAGCAGTTCAGGCTCCCGTGCCTGCCGACGGCTCAAGCGCCAGCGATTCGAATGAAAGAAGCGACTCCCGTGACGCGAGTGGCTCCGGCGCGGACAGCCGAGGCACCACCGAGTCGAAGTCCGACAGCGCCGACCACGATTCGTCGGGAGCGGGCACGACCGCTGCCGTCGCAGGCGCGGGCGCAGTCGGAGTCGGTGCCGCTGTTGCCGGAGCAGCCTCAGCGAGCTCGGAATCTGAATCGAAGTCGGAATCAGAACGTCGTCGCGGACGCCATGCCGCTCCCAATTCGGATGGAGAATCCGAAACAGCTGAGGGACGGGCTGACGGTCAGGCCGAGCGTTCAGAAGGTGGCCCCGACCGCACCGAAGGTGCCGATCGTGAAGCGGACAGCGACCGGGGGGACTCCGCGTCTCCTGCGGAGAGCAGCTCGTTTGCCTCGAAGGTCAACGCTCACGAATCGGACACCAACGTTCGTGCCTCCGAAGGGGTTGCGCTGAAGCCGGAAGACGACTCAACCGACTCAACCACCTCAACTGCTTCGGCCATCTCGGGCGAATCAGCTGACTCGACGGCTTCGGCGAATGCCGGACGCAGCGAGAGAAGCACGACCGCCGACGAGGACCGTGGAAGCGAGGCTGGCGCCCAGAGGCCACAGACCGGGGCTTCGGACGACGATGCCACCGTCGTCAGCGGTTCCCCCGCAACTGGTGCATCTGGCGCTGCTGCCGCAACAGGTGCGACTGGTAGCGCGGAATCGGATGCGGAACGTACCAGCCACCCGGAAGCTGACGAACCGACGCAGTATGTGCCGGTGGCCGACTATGGCAACAACGATCATGGCAACAACGGCTCGGACACCGGAGAGGTGAGAGGGCGCGGCGGAGATCACGCCGAGAACGCTCCTTCGGCTCCACAGTTCGGAGCAGCGACCGGCTCGTCGAACTCCTTCGCGATCGACGAAGAGGAAACTGTCGTCCAAAGCGCAGTTCAACCGGGCACCAGCCTGGACGATCGCGAGGACCGCTCGGGTCAGAACCAGGACGATGCCGACCAGGACGAGTCCGATCAGGGTGCTGGCCAGAACGTGATCCAGGCGTTCTGGTTCGCCGTTCCCGAACCGCGCGAAGCCGTGGACGCGACCACCGGAATGCCGGTGTTCACGATCTACCCCGGAGACTGGTTCCTCGGTCTCGAGGACAACGGTTCGTGGTTCAAGGTTCGCGATTCAGATGGTCGCGAAGGACTCCTGCGCAACACCGAAGGTGTCCAGCGGGGCTGAGACCAAAACGGTCGACTCGTGTGCTCGGGCCGTGGACAACGGTCCGAGCACACGTCGTCTGACCACCTGGCCAGATACTGTCAGACTGTGCCCGTGAGGGTTCTGACCATGCGAGATGCTCACGCCGACTGAGATGGGGCGGCTCCTGTGACTTGAGTGCACAGGAGCCGCCCCCTCTGTCTTTTGTCCACAGCCCATCGTGTGGACCTGTCGTCAGGACATACTGCGGGTCCACGCTGTCACCATGCAGGTAGCACTCATCACCGACCTCGGCGCCATCACCGACGAATGCGCACGAGTCGCCGAAAGCATCGGCATTTCGCTCAAGGTCCTGCCTCCGGACTCGGGCGGCTGGCAGAACGCCTCCCTCATTCTCCTCGGCGAGGATGTTCGCGAAGCTCCGGCCACGGACCATGCGGACCGCATCCTCGTCGTCCTCGACGGGGACGAACCCAGCTCGGCGTGGAAACGTGCGGCCCACCTCGGCGTCGAACAGTTGGCGGTTCTGCCCTCGGCCGCGGAGTGGCTGAGCGGACGTATGATCGCGGCCGTCGAACCGCCTGTGGCCCCCGGCGTCACTGTCGGCGTCGTCGCCGGGTGTGGAGGAGCTGGCGCCTCGGTGCTTGCCTGTGCTCTCGCCCGCCGTGCCGGTCCGGATGTGAGCACGGTCCTCGTTGACGCTGATCCGCTGGGCGGTGGACTCGATCTGGTGCTCGGGGCAGAACAGGTTCCGGGCCCACGCTGGGCCGATCTCAGCGCATCACGGGGAAAGCTTCGGCCCTCGACGTTGAGTCAGGCGCTGCCCCGACACGAGGGCTTGGCCATCCTGTCGTGGGGCCGCGACGACATCCTTGACCTCGACCCGGACGTATTCGACGACTTCCTGGCAGCCGCCGGACAGGCGTTCGAACTCGTCATCGTGGACTTGCCTCGCCACGCCCCACCACAGTGGACTCGCCGCTGCCATCACGTCCTGCTCGTCTCCCCGGCACGGGTCCGGTCCGCAGTCGCAGCGTCTCAAGTCGCCAAACGCCTGTCCCAATCCCATCCCGACGTCCGTCTTGTCGTTCGCGACACCGGCGCCGGAGGTCTTGACGCCGAGCTCCTCGCCGAATCCATCGGACTCGACCTCGCCGGCAGCATCCGTGACGATCGTGGCCTGTCCGCCGCCGTCGACCGGGGCGAGGGCATCCCCGGCGGGGCACGACTGGGAAAGCTCGTAGACCGGCTTCTGGGGGAGTGGGTGGAATGAGCGAATGGCTCGACGCCTCACTCGTGGCAGAGGTCCGCAAGACTCTGCTCGACAATCCGGGGCCGGTGACCACAGCTGCCGTCGCCGAGGCGGTTCAACGCACCGGGCGGGTGCTCGGTTCCAGCGCCCTCCTCGAACTCGTGAACCGACTGTCCGCGCAGCTCTCCGGAGCAGGTCCCCTCCAATCAGTGCTCGAAGTCGCTGACACCACCGATGTGTTCGTCAACGGACCACGTGAGATCTTCGCCGACACCGGAACGGGACCCCGCCTTCTCGACCTGTCCTTGGGTTCTGAGGACGAAGTGCGGTCATTGGCTGTGCGCTTGGCGGCTCTGGGCGGCCGCCGTCTCGATGATTCGAGTCCGTTCGTCGACGTCAGGCTGCCCGACGGGGTACGTATGAACGCGATCGTGCCGCCGATCTCCGGTGAGCACACGACGATCTCCTTCCGAGTTCCCCGGCACGCCGGTTTCACCTTCGACCAGCTGCTCACCGGCGGATTCATCCCCGAAGAAGTGCACGAACTACTCATCTCGGCGGTCCGGTCCCGAGCCAACATCCTCATCTCCGGCGGCACCGGAACCGGAAAGACGGTCCTCCTCGGCGCGCTTCTGGGCCTTGTCGATACAGAGCACCGCATCGTCATCGTCGAGGACTCCCGAGAGCTCATCGTCGGACACTCCCACGTGGTCCAACTCGCCGCGCGTCAGGCCAATGTCGAGGGCGGCGGTGAAGTGACGCTGACGGACCTCGTTCGAAACGCCCTGCGGATGCGGCCCGACCGCCTCGTCGTCGGAGAGTGTCGAGGCGCGGAGGTGAGGGACATGCTCACCGCGTTGAACACCGGCCACGAGGGCGGCAGCGCCACGATCCACGCGAACACAGCCGAAGCCGTTCCCAGCCGCCTGGCAGCGCTGGGTGCACTGGCGAATATGAGCCCACAGGCCGTGTTCTCACAGTTCTCAACGGCAATTGACCTCGTCATCCATCTGCGCCGGATCGGAGCCGACCGAGGAATCACAGAACTGGCCATCCCCACCAGGGAGAGCAGCAGCGGGGTGACGATGGAACCCGTCTGGGGCCGACCATCCCCATTGTCCGAGGGCACCTTCAACCGTCGAGCCTTGAGCCGATTCGAAGCAGTGCTCGAGCAGAAGGCTGCCTGATGGTCACCGCCATCGCCGTGCTGGTGGCCGTGAGCATCATCCTCAGCGCGCCGCTTGATCCGGCATCGCGACTGCAGGATCTGCTCCGCACACGCCCGGACAGGGACGACTCCCGCCGGGGTGGACGATCGACCAAAGAAGATCCCGAACAGGACAAGCTATGGGCCATCTCTGCGGTGGAGAACTGTGCGCACCTGCTCAAAGTGGGAATGACTCCGCAGGCAGTGATGGCGACCCTGAGCCGGCAGAACGCACAATTGGCACCGATGTCTCGAGCGATCTCCTTGGGCGAGGAACCCGGACGAGCTATTGCTACCAGGGGAGCAGCACTGCCACCTGCAGCCGCCGAAGTCTTCGCCGGCATGTCGTCGGTGTGGACCGTGTCGGAGCGTTCCGGTGCACCCGCGGCCGACATGATTCTCCGCTATGCCAAGGCACAGCGCAGCGCCCTCGATGCTGATCGGGAGAGACGCATAGCGATGGCCGGGCCCCGAGCGACAGTCCGAGTCCTCAGCTGGCTGCCGTTGATCGGGGTCGGACTCGGGCTGCTCATCGGCGTCCAACCCGTTGAACTGTTCTCAGGACTTCCTGGCCGCCTGAGCATCGGCGGCGGTCTCGCCCTCTACCTCGTCGGGCGCTGGTGGATGCGACGAATGATGGCTCGGGCGGAGCGCTGATCGATATGACCACAGTCCTGATGGGAGTGCTCATCGCGATGGGAGTCCTGTTGTGGTCAGGCAGATCCGACGGGCGGCTGAGACGCCTGCTGAACGGACGGAGTCAAGGACGGCAAGGCGGTGTCGAGGCACCCCAGAGCGATTCCCAGCCGGACTCGAAGAACCAGTCTCGGGTCGTCGATGACCTGCTCGCCTTCGACCTCGATCTCGTGGCCATCTGCCTCACCTCCGGGCTGCCGATCCCGGTCGCTCTGGCATTGACCGCCGAGGCGACAGGCGACCGGTCCGGGTTGGGGCGAATCTCGCGGTCCATGACGATCGGGGGCCAGGACCTGTCTGACGATGATCGGCTCATCCCGGTGCTCGAAGTCTTCGAATTCTCCGAACACACAGGCGTCGGACCCGCACCACTCATCGAGTCCGTCGCGAAGGAGCTCCGGGACTCGTCTCGCAGGCGCAGGCAGGAGGCGGCGGCCGCTCTGGGCGTCAAACTCGTCGTGCCGCTCGGAGTCTGCATCCTCCCAGCCTTTCTGCTCCTCTCGGTCGTTCCCGTGGTCATTTCGCTGCTGTCTGACCTGACGACTGTCTTCTTCTGACAGAACCTCTGACCCATGGGTCGACCACGCTTACTGACTGTCGTGAGTGATTGTCGACCGACCGTTCAGCTGGCCTTGGTAAGGTCGGGGGATGGCACCGGTTACGCCCTTCAATCAATTGTCCAACGTCGAACAAGCCGAAGAATACGCCGACAAGCTCTTCACCGGTCGGCACGTCAGGCTTCGTCCGCTGCAGCAGGAGGATCTGCCCTACCTCGAACAGTGGTGGTTTGATCCCTCGATCGTGGTCCTGCAGAACCACACGGTGCTGCCGCGTCCCGAGGGCGGGGTGTCCGAACAGTTCGCACTGTGGAGCGCGAACAAGGACACCGATGCTGTCGGTTTCAGCATCGAGCTGCTCGAGACCGAGGAATTCGTCGGTCACGTGACACTCTTCGGTCGGAATTCGATCAACCAGTCCGCCACCTTGGCTATCGTCCTCGGACCCGAGTTCCACGGTCGCGGCTATGGCTCGGATGCCGTGCGTCTGGGCATCAAATACGGCTTCCTGCAGTTGGGACTCAATCGTATCGAGCTGCAGACATGGGCGTTCAACACCCGCGGCATCGCATCGTACACGAAGGCCGGATTCGTCGAAGAGGGACGTCGCCGTGAGGCTGTCTTCTTCAACGGTCGCCGTCACGACGAGGTCCTCATGGCAATCCTCAAAGAGGAGTGGGCCGGCCGGGGCTGACTCGTGGGCTTCAACCTGTGGAATCCGCCTCGACTCGTGTGCGTTTCGGCTGTGGACGCTGAACCTGTTTCCACAGCCCGAGTGTGAACTCTGGACGTGAATCCTCGTCTCATCCAACACTGAAACCCTCATCGCAGACCGCGAATGAGGGCTTCAACGAGGAGGAGACTATGAGCATAGAGACAAAGCCGACCGACTGTGACGGGCCACCCTACCCGCAATGGGGTCAGGCACGAAGCGTCGATACCAGCGATGTCGATTGGGCCGGAACAGCCCAGTACTCCGGAGCCGGCCCTGGTACCGGCTCCGGAGCCAGCACTGGCACCGATGCGGTTGCTGCTGCGGGTGCCAACGACGATGAAGAACCCTGGCGATTAGATGGCACTCCAGAACCCTGGGGTCCAGACGCGGGGGCAACGACCGCAGAATATGCGATCACCACCCTTGCTGCCTGCGGATTCGCGGCGCTTCTGGTCGTCATCCTGAAATCGGAACCGATCAAAGAACTCGTCACCGGCGTAATCCAGACCGCCCTCGGGCTCGGAGCCTGACATGGCGACCGGATGCTCCTGTGACTCACGAAGACAGAAGCAGCACCGGGATGCGGGAACGGCCACCGCCGAATTCGCTGTGGTCATGCCCGCCATCGTGCTTCTCATCATCGTACTCACAGGGGCAGCCGCCGTCGGCTTCTCCCAGTTGAGAGCCTTCGACGCAGCCAGATCTGCCGCCCGAGAGATCGCCCGCGGTGAACCTCAGGCAGCGGTCGTGACCGAAGCCAAGAAGCACGCTGGAAATGCGTCCGAGGTGCTGGTCCGCTCCGAGGGGGGATATTCGACGGTGACCGTCACCATCGAACTCCCCGCAGCGATCATCTTCCTCAGCGAAGTCGAAGCAGCAGCGACGGCGCGAACAGAAGGAAGTCGCTCCACAGCCGACGAGGCCCTGGGCCAGCCCGCTTCGGGTGGACTGCCGTGACGAACATCGTGGTCGGGCTGTGCTCGATGATCCTGGTCCTCGTCACCGCTATCGGCGGCCTCAGTCAAGCCTTCGCAGCCCACAGCACAGCGCAGAGTGCCGCCGACCTTGCGGTGCTCGCGGCAGCCGACGCAGTTCGCGGACTCGCCACCGGCGATCCCTGTGACATCGCCAAGGAGGTCGCGAAGCGCAACGGCGCAGCCGTCAATGACTGCCGAGCCTCAATGTCGGAGCAGAGCGCATATGTTCAGGTCGAGGTCGACATCCCCGGCCCGCTGCCGAAGGTGAAGGAAAAGGCCGTGGCCGGGAAATAGAGGAAGTGGTCAGCAACGACGGAGATTGTCAGTCCAGGACGGCGCGCAGCAGTCGCAGAGCCGCATCCTTCTCCAATGGTTCATTGCCGTTGCCGCATTTTGGTGACTGCACGCACGAAGGACAGCCGTCGACGCATTCGCACGCGGCGATCGCATCACGTGTCGCGCCCAGCCACCCTTCGATGACCTCGTAGCCGCGCTCGGCGAACCCGGCCCCACCGGCGAGCCCGTCGTAGACGAAGACCGTGGCCATTCCGGTGTCAGCGTGCAGCGCGGTGGAGACGCCGCCGATGTCCCACCGGTCGCAGCCGGCGAACAGCGGCAGAAGACCGATCGAAGCATGCTCGGCTGCGTGGACGGCACCGGGCAGGTCGGCATGGACGATCTCGGCTTCGTCCAACAGCGTCTGCGGAATCGTCCACCACACGGCTTTGGTCTCCAGGGTGCGTTCGGGCAGATCGAGTTCGTGTTCGGCGATGATCGCCCCACCGCGCTTCGCCCGCATCCGGTAGGCGATGACATGGTCCTTCACATCGACCGTCCCGCTGTGCACTGACACACCGGAGGTGAGGGTCCGCTGCTGATCGGTGTCGACGATGTCGATCTCGGTCTGGGACCGGGCCTGCGTCGTGTAGTCGACCTCGGCACGTTCGACCAGCGCCACATGATCCTCGAGATCAAGGTCGAGGACCGTGAAGTCGGCGCCCTGATGCGTATAGACCGCACCGGGATGAGCCCCAGTGAAAGCACCGGACTCGTCGACGGTGCCCAACAGTGCACCCGTGCTGGCCTCGACGAGTCGGAACTGTCCACCCCCGCTGCCACGGATGTCGGACATATCCGCCGCGGACGAGTCCTTCGCCCAGAACCACCCGGTGGGTCGTGCGCGCAGGAGCTTTCGCTCGACTAAATCAGCGAGCACCTCGGCTGAGTTGTCGGGGAAGTGAACGAGATCCGCCTTCGTCAGCGGTACCTCGGCGGCTGCGGCACACAGGTGCCCGCCCAGAACATGCGGATTGCCGGGATGGATGACACCAGTATCGACGGGAGCATCGAAGATGACTTCGGGATGGTTCACGACATAGGTGTCCAGCGGGTCATCACGGGCGATGAAGACGGCCATCCACCGCTGTCCTGCACGTCCCGCACGACCGGCCTGCTGCCACAGTGATGCAAGGGTTCCGGGCCACCCGGAGATGATGACGAGGTCGAGGCCGGAGATATCGATCCCGAGCTCAAGAGCGTTCGTCGACGCCACCGCCAGGAGGCGTCCTGATCGCAGTGCCGACTCGAGGAGTCTGCGCTCCTCGGCAAGATAACCGCCGCGATAGGCCGCGACCTTTTCCTTCAACGAGTCATCGACCTGACCGACCTGGTCACGCACGGTCGACGCCAATGCTTCTGTGCCGCGGCGGGAGGCGATGAACGCAATCGAACGATAGCCCGCGCACATTGCGTCGGTGAGGATATCTGCCGCTTCGACAAGGCCGCTGCGGCGCTCGCCGCCGGGGGAGACCGGTGGCTCCCAGAGAGCGAAGCTGCCCGAGGCGCGAGGAGACGAGTCCTGGCTCACCGCGTGCACTTCGCGTCCCGTGAGCTTGGAGAACGCCTCATCCGGGTTCGCCATCGTCGCCGACGCTCCGATGACCACAGGGTGAGCCCCGTAATGCGCGGCGATGCGCAGCAGGCGACGGAGGATCAGCGCCACGTGGGAGCCGAATACTCCCCGGTAGCGGTGGGCCTCGTCGATGACGATGAAGCGCAGCGACTTGAATAGCCGAGCGAACCGTTCGTGCTGCGGCAGGATCCCGCGGTGGAGCATGTCCGGGTTGGTGAAGATGATGTTCGCATGCCGTCTGGCCCAGTCCTTCGACGCCTGGGAGGTGTCCCCGTCGTAGGTCGCAGGCCGCATGCCCTGGACGATGAGCTTCTCCAGATTCGCCAACTGATCAGCGGCCAAAGCCTTGGTCGGTGCGATGTAGATCGCCGAGGAAGTGCGCAACTTCGCACGGGTGCTCTGAATCGATTCGAGGACCGGCAGCCAGAACCCCAACGATTTCCCCGAGGCAGTCGGAGTGGCGATGACGACGTCCGAACCGTCCCTCGCCGCCTGCGCTGCTTCGAGTTGGTGGTCCCACAGCTGATCGACCCCGATGGCATGACAGGCGTGTTTGAGTTCCTCGTCGATCCACTCCGGCCAGTCCGACTCATGTTCGAACCGCTGTGGAATATCGCGCACGTGGACGATCCGTTCATCCCTGGCACCGAATCCGGTGACGATGTCGAGAAGAGCAGAAGAGGCCATGGCCCCAATTATGGCGCAGTCAGAGTCCTCGAGGTGCAGTCGCTAGGATTTGTGTGTGATTGAACAAGACATGACCCTCGTGGCAGACCGACTCTACCGGGCCGGATACACCGAGCCACGGCTCCGACAGTTCTGGGGTGGACCCATCGCCTCCGCGCTGGTGCGCAACAACGCTGCCCCCGCGATCCACTTCTGCCAGACGGTGCTCGAATCCGCCCAGACACAGATGGAAGCACAGGAGCCTGGTGAGGCCCCACAGCGGTTCGACGAGCACCTGGCGACGCTGACCATGCTCTTCCACTTCCATCGCGAGATCAGCACCGAAACTGCGCGTGCAGCCCTCGGCGACGACGCGTTCGATATCGCAGTCGACAGCGGACTGCTCGTGACCAGCAGCCGTGGCACCACAGACGATGGTGACGCGATTTCGAACGCCGAGGTGGGGGAACCGGGAACCGTGTCCGCTCCGTTTGCGATCACTCCCTATGATCTGCCGGTCGGTGTTCCACGCGGGTTCCGCCCCGGCGACGAAAACCTCTATCTCGTCAGCGACCATGGAACTCTCATCAACCCCGATGTTCTCGACGGCGACTTCGTACTCGGACTCGGCGGGGCCGGGCGCACGCTCGTGTCACTGACGCCGCGTGACCATGTCTCCATCTCCGCCGACATCGGCACCGGGTGTGGAATCCAGGCTCTGCTGCTGGCCCGGCACAGCGACCGCGTCATCGCCACTGACATCGCAGAGCGCGCTCTGCACCTGACCGGACTCAGCGCCGGACTCAATGGCGTGGACAACATCGAACTCCGGGCAGGATCCATGCTCGAACCGCTCAGCGAACCAGTCGATCTGCTCGTGTCCAACCCACCCTTCGTCATCACCCCACGCACCACCGTGGCCAACTTCGAATACAGGGACGGCGGGATGACCGGCGACCGGCTGGTGCGGTCCCTGTTCACCGCGATTCCCGACCACCTGCAACCGGGCGGACGGTCAGTGTGCCTCGGGAACTGGGAGACCACCTCGGCGGTGGATGCAGGGCCGGAGGCCTGGGTCACGGACCCGGATACCTCGGTGCTCGTCATCGAACGTGAGGCGCTCGACCCCATCGCCTACGCAGAGACATGGATCAGAGACGGAGGCGTCCCACGTGCCAGCGAGGACTGGAACGCGGCAACTGCAGCCTGGATTGAGGACTTCGACACACGTGATGTGACCGAGGTCGTCTTCGGATACGTCATCATGCACAAGTCAGAAGGCACGTCGACGGCAGATAACGATGCCCCAACAATTGCCGACCACACGATCGTCGGCAACGGCGAACAGCCATCATCCGTGTTCAAGACAAGGGTCAGGACCACCTCGGCGATAGCGAACAATCCGCATGGACTCGGACAATTCATCGCGACCACATTCGCGTTGCGATCGTGGCTGGCGACTGCCGGCGCCGAAGAGATCGCGAACACCATATTCACCCGTTCCCCGGACCTCGTCGAGCACCGCCACCATATGCCCGGAGAATCAGACCCGAACTCGATCACGCTGGAACAGGGCATCGGATTCGGACAGGTATTCGACCTCGACACAGCCCTCGCCGGATTCGTCTCGGTCGCCGACGGAAGCCTGACTCTGCGGCAGACAGCGGTGGCTCTTGCCCAGCTTCTCGACGTCAACCCGACAGCACTCGAAGACCAGCTCATCGCTCAGGTGAGACAGCTCGTCACCGCCGGTGCACTGTTGCCTGTGAACGAGGGGAAGCAGGAATAACGGTAGTATCGAAAACCGTTGCCGTTGAGGTTCACTGCATCAACCCGATGCAGGTCGGGCACGATCATCAGTGTTACATTGGGCCGGATCGTCCGTTTATTCGATCAACCGGCGCCGTGAGAGGAATGTGAAAGCGTGACCACAACCGAGAAGCAGCCCCGCCGTCTCGTCATCGTCGAGTCCCCGACGAAGGCGCGAACGATCGTTGGGTACCTCGGAGAGGGTTACGACGTCGAGGCGTCGGTCGGCCACATCCGCGATCTTCCCACCCCGTCCGAACTCCCGGCGGACATGAAGAAGGGGCCGTACGGAAAGTTCGCTGTCGACGTCGACAACAACTTCGATCCCTACTATCGCGTCGACCCAGGCAAGAAGAAGAAGGTCACCGAACTCAAGCGCCTCCTCAAGGATGCCGACGAGCTCTATCTCGCAACAGATGAGGACCGGGAAGGTGAGGCCATCGCCTGGCACCTTCTCGAGGTACTGAAGCCGAAGATCCCCGTCAAGCGCATGGTCTTCCACGAGATCACCCGCGAGGCCATCGAGCGGGCCCTGGAGAACACCCGTGAGATCGACACCGCTCTCGTCGACGCACAGGAGACCCGCCGCATCCTCGACCGCCTCTACGGCTACGAGATCTCGCCCGTCCTGTGGCGCAAGATCCGTGCGGGACTCTCCGCCGGCCGTGTCCAGTCGGTGGCAACCCGACTCGTCGTCGAACGCGAACGCGAACGCATGGCCTTCGTCTCCGCCGACTACTGGGACCTCGACGTCGACTTGGGACTGGCCGATGGCACCAGCCCGTTCGCCGCGAACCTCTCAACCCTCGACGGCGCTCGAGTGGCCTCGGGCCGAGATTTCAATGACAAGGGTGAGCTGAAGAACTCATCGGCCGCCGTCGTCGACCAGGCCAGGGCCGAAGCGCTGGCCACGGAGCTCAACGGCACCGCGAAGGACGCGCTGACGGTCACTGCCGTCGAGTCGAAGCCGTATTCGCGCAAGCCTGCGGCACCGTTCACGACCTCGACCCTGCAGCAGGAAGCCGGCCGTAAGCTGCGCATGAGTGCTCGTCAGGCCATGCGCACCGCCCAGTCGCTGTACGAGCACGGTTACATCACCTACATGCGTACCGACTCCTCTGCGCTGTCGGGTCAGGCGATCTCCGCGGCACGGAAACAGGTGACCGAACTCTACGGTCCCGAATTCGTTCCGCAGTCGCCTCGCACCTACTCGGGCAAACAGAAGTCGGCGCAGGAGGCCCACGAGGCGATCCGTCCCTCCGGTGACTCCTTCCGCACCCCGGCCCAGGTCTCGAAGTCACTCAGCGGCGAGGAGTTCCGTCTCTACGACCTGATCTGGAAGCGCACAGTCGCCAGCCAGATGGCCGACGCGAAGGGCAAGACCGCAACGATCAAGGTCCGCGCCGACCTCGCCGACGGCCATGATGCGGGCTTCAGCGCCAGCGGCACCGTCATCACCTTCCGCGGGTTCCTCGCAGCCTACGAAGAGGGCACCGACGCCGGACGCTATGACACGAAGTCCGGCGAGTCACGCCTGCCGCAGGTCGAAGAAGGACAGTCGCTGTCCGTGGTCAAGGCCGAAGCCGACGGTCACACGACGGCCCCACCGCCACGCTTCACGGAAGCCAGCCTGGTCAAGCAGCTCGAAGAGCTCGGCATCGGCCGACCGTCAACCTACGCCGCCACGATCTCTGTCATCCAGGACCGCGGATACGTCACCTCCCGCGGCAATGCGCTGGTACCCAGTTGGCTGGCGTTCTCCGTCGTCCGCCTCCTTGAGGAGCACTTCACAGGCCTCATCGACTACGCGTTCACCGCCGACCTGGAATCCGAACTCGACCGGATCGCCATGGGCGAGGAAGACCGCAAAGCGTGGTTGGCCCGCTTCTACTTCGGCGACAAGTCCCAGGACCGCGAAGGGCTCAAGGAAGTCGTCGACGACCTCGGCGACATCGACGCCCGCGAGGTCAACACCGTGCGGATCAGCGAAGGCGTGAATCTGCGCGTGGGTCGTTATGGCCCCTACCTCGAGGTTCCGGCCTCCGAAGAGGGCGCGGACCCGAAGCGCGTGTCCGTGCCCGAGGATCTGGCCCCGGATGAGCTGACCGCGGCCAAGGCCGCTGAACTCATCGAATCGCAGGGTGATGGCGACCGTGAACTTGGTGTCGACCCAGAGACCGGACACACGATCGTGGCAAAGAACGGGCGCTTCGGCCCCTATGTCTCCGAGATTCTGCCCGAGCCCGAAGAGAAGCCCAAGCGCGGAGCGAAGAAGCCGAAACCGCGCACCGGATCCCTGTTCAAGTCCATGGACCTGAACTCGATCGACCTTGAGACGGCACTGACCCTGCTCAGCCTTCCTCGGGTCGTCGGCCAGGACGAAGAGGGCACCGACATCACCGCCCAGAACGGGCGCTACGGTCCGTACCTGAAGAAGGGCACGGACTCACGGTCGCTGACCGACGAAGAGCAGATCTTCAACATCACCTTGGACGAGGCACTGAAGATCTACGCCCAGCCGAAGCAGCGCGGCGGCCGTCAAGCCGCAGCACCATTGAAGGAACTGGGCGAGGATCCCATTTCGAAGAAGCCGGTCGTGGTCAAGGACGGTCGCTTCGGCCCCTACGTCACCGATGGTGAGTTCAACGCCACTCTGCGCAAGGACGATACGGTCGAGTCGATGAACATCGGCCGTGCCGCCGAGCTCCTGGCGGAAAAGCGTGCGAAGGGACCGGCGAAGAAGAAGGCGCCGGCGAAGAAGGCACCAGCGAAGAAGGCCCCGGCTAAGAAGACGACGGCTGCCAAGACGACCGCCGCAAAGAAGACCCCGGCGAAGACAGCTGCGAAGTCGACGACGGCCAAGAAGGCCACGACGGCGAAGTCGACGACAACGAAGACCGCTGCCGCGAAGAAGACGACAGCTGCTAAGAAGTCGACGACTGCGAAGCCGAAGACTCCCTGACGAACCTGGGTCGGCTGGCATCGACGCCCCTTAGGTGGACGTTTTGGACTGATTTCCCGCTCTGGGATCGGCCCAAAACGACCACCTAAGGGGCGTTCACAGTGGCTGAGATGCGAGTCATCGGCTCTTATTAAGCACCTTCACCCGATGCGTTTGCACCTGATATGTTCGCGGCTGATTCAACGGCGAACGAGTGCAGGGCCTGACCATCGAGACGGAAGGTCTCCCACTCGTCCTGAGCCGTCGCGCCCAGCGAGCGGTAGAACCCGATCGAGGGTTCGTTCCACTTGAGCACGCACCACTCCAGTCGGGTCAGCCCCCGTTCCTGGCAGATCTGGGCCAAGTGCCCCAGTAGGGCTTTGCCCGCCCCGATGCCGCGATAGTCAGGGTCAACGAACAGATCCTCGAGCCAGATCCCGTTCTTTCCAGTCCAGGTGGAGAACGAATGGAACCAGATTGCGATGCCGATGATCTGCCCATCCACCTCGGCGACGAGCCCATAGGTGTTCGGACGGCCATCGTCTGGGAACATCACCGCAGCGAAGTCGTCCTCGGTGGCGTCGACCGCGTCGGGTTCCTTCTCATACACGGCCAGAGCATGGACAAGTCGCAGAATGTCCGGCAGATCGTTCTTCGTCGCCTCGCGCACATTCATGAGGTCATAGTCTCCAATCGCTTCAGCGTCACAGTGCAGGAATTTTCGCAGCTCTAGGGGTGTCACAGCACGTGAGTGCCGATCTTCTCCGGGAGCGCCGCGAGCTCGTCGGCGGTGGGCTCACCAGGCGTGTGCGGATCGGCAGAGGAATAGTAGGAGGCGAAGGCCTCGGCGACGGCATCGGTCGTGATCTCGGGGTGGACTTCACTGATCGAACCGCCAGTGGCCGGGTCCCACTCGATGCCCAGGGCCGCCTCGACGTCGGTGAGGACGGCACGGATGGGATCAGGATCCTCGACGATCACGGAGGACGAGAACAGCCACGCCCCCGAGACCACCCGCTGCGCAGTTCCGATCGCCTTGATCAGACCGGCGACGTTGACGCTGTGCTCACCGGGGCAGTATTCACCGGGAATCTCGCCGAGGCGGGCGTCGACTCCGATGCCCCGCAGCACCTCGACGTAGTCCTGCCCGAATCCGGTGAACCTGGCAGTCGTGTCCTTGATGAAGGCATCACTGGGCTCGATGTGGTCGATGACCAGGGACCCCCGATGATATGCGGCGGCTCGTCCGCCGAGGCTGCGCAGAGCTGGGGTGAAACCGTGATCTCGGGTTGCTTCGACGGCGCTCGGGAACCCGGGGAGGAAACGGTCTCTGGCCCCGAATGCCACCGTCGGAGCAGGGCGGTACATCCGCAGGGTCGCCCCGCGCCTGCCATGCTTGACCGAGTCGAGGAGGACTCGGGCGAAGGCGAGCTCCTCGATCGGACTCAGCCCGGTGGTTGCAACTGCTGACATGGCGGTATTGGTTGGGTGCACGCAATCAAGAGTAGAGGATCAGGCGTGGGTGAGAAGAGATCCGGCCTGTTCCAAGAGATATGTCAGTCCCGGCAGATATTGTAGAGCTGTGAGTATGTTGACGACTACAGGACATCGACTTCCCGGAGCCCCTGGCCGGTTGGTTGCCGAGACCGCTGCCTGGGGCGCACTGATAGTGCTCGTGGCGATCAGCTATGTCGTGGCGGGCACCAGCGGATTCTTCGCCACGATCGGTGGGCGGGCGTTTACCGCAACGGCCGACAGCATTGGTGCGGGAGGCTTCGACAACCAGTTGGGAAGCCTGTCTCTCCTCATCGTCTTCGTCCTCGCCGGGGCCGGACTGTTCATTCCGCAGAAGATCTTGGCGAGCAAGGGCCCAGCCGTCCGCAAACTGGCGCTCAGCATCGCCGCTGTCGTCGAGGCAGGGCTGCTCATCGTCCTCTCCCTCGCGCCGAGTGCCTGGCTGACTTGGGTCACCGCACTGTTCCTCGGAGCCGTCGTCGGCCTGCTGATGAGCATCAATCCGTTCACGAACGAGAAGCCGTGGCGTCGAGTCGGCATCCCCGCCGCGATCCTCGTCTTCGTTTCATTCGCCTTCCAGATCATCGGTGGGTCCGCCGCAGGCACTCAGTCCCTGGGGTGGATGAGTCTCCTGGTGGGCATTGCCATGGCCGTCGGCGCCGTGATCATCTTCCTCACCCCCGAGCGCGCTCTCCACGCCGTAGAAGCGACAACCGGCGCATTCCCCTCGACCAAGGCACGTGTGGCCAGACCTGCCGCGACCATTAAGATGCCGTGGGTCTGCATCGCGCTGTTCGCAGTGCTTGGAACCACCGTCATCCTGGCCCAGCCGACCGCTGTTGAACACAGCTTCGGCCAAGCCGGCTTCGCCCTCATCATTGCGTCGTGCCTGGTGGGTTGGGCCATCGGCTTCGAGATGGGGCCCACCTTCGCGCCCGGAATGTCTCGGCCGCGCGTCTCCGCCTTCGCATTGACCGTGTCCGGAATTCTGCTGATCGCCACGGGAGCCATCAGCGAGCTCTCCGGCAAGGTCGTCCTTTCCGCAGTCATCGCCTTCCTCGTCGGAATCGGGGTGCGCTCACAGCCCTATGACTTCTCGCGGCGGATCGGAGCCGTCGGCGGCGCGGTTGTCGCCCTCATCCTCAACTCCATCGACTTCGGCATCACCATCCCAGTCGGCTCGGCCATGGAATGGCTGCTGGCCCCCAGCGACGTTGCCTTCGGAATCTTGGGATTGGCCGCTCTGGTCGCCGGAGTCATCGGACTCTTCATCTTCGACCCGCACGGTCTCCAGGGACTGTCCGTTGACATCGTGCATGGATTCCGTCCGCCCAGCGCCGCCGAGAACGGAGCGAACGACGGTATCGGAAACTCCGCGGAGCGACTGGGAGCCGGATTCTTCATCGCCATCGAAGGCGGCGATGGTTCGGGCAAGAGCACACAGATCAAGCGAATCTCACAGACCCTGGCCGACGAGGGACACAACGTCGAAGCGACCCGTGAACCAGGCGGAACCGAACTGGGACGACAGATCCGTTCGGTGCTGTTCGACTCCGAACCTCCGAGCCCCCGCACCGAGGCGCTGCTCTTTGCCGCCGATCGCGCCCACCACGTGGCCTCATTGGTCGATCCGAGTCTCGACAGCGGAAACATCGTCATCACCGACAGGTACATCGATTCGACGATCGCCTACCAGGCTGCAGGCCGCAACTTCGACCCGAAGACGATCCTGGCGCTGAGCAAATGGGCGACTCAGGGACTCGTCCCGCATCTGACAATCGTCCTCGACATCGATCCCGAGACCGCCGCGACCCGGATGGGCAAACGCGGCGAGAACAACTACCTCGACGACGAGAACCGGCAGTTCCACCAGCGGGTCCGTCAGACCTACCTGACCCGTGCGCACAAAGAGCCCGACCGCTACGTCGTCCTCGACGCATCGGTGTCAGAGGATGAATTGACCGCCGAAATCCTCACTGCCATCCGCACCCGTCTGCCGCGGCAGGTGGGCAGTTCGGCCGCCACCGATGCAGGTGTCGTCTCAAGCACTTCAACCGACGCCGAGGTGGAGGAGAGCCATCCCTCCGAAGCCGTCGTCGGTGCGCCCGCTGAGGAGTCCGATGAGGGGGTATCGGCAACCGCCGACGAGTCGGTCGCACCCGAGCCCGGAGTCCGATTCGTTCCAGCTTCGAACGAACGGTTCGTCCCACAAGCTGCTGATCGACTCGAATCCGAAGAACGCAATGACGGAGTCGAAACGGAGAGGGTCGACCTCGGCGCTGAGCTGCGACAGTCAGATGAACAGGGCGATGATGAAGCGGCCACAACGGTGCTTCCGGCCCACGCAAGCGTACCCGAGTCCGAACCCGAGCCTGAGTCCGAACCCGAGATCGACGAGGATGCGGCCACCACGGTGCTGCCGACCCGCGGAGTTACGCCGAGTGCTCCCTTGGCGGATGACGATGATGAGGACGCTGTGCCGACGAATGAGATCGCAACGCCTGACTCGGAGGAAGCAGAAACCCGTGTGGTCGGTCAGGTCGACCCCCGCAGTGCTGACGGGACTCCACCGAGGTCCGAGGCCCAGCCGGGTGGCGGGACCGACGACGGTGACGAAGATGCAGCGACAACGGTCCTGCCCATGCGAAACGCCCGACAGATGAGCCGAGAGCGGCTGCAGGCCCAGGCAGAGATCGAACGGCAGGCACGTGAGCGGCTGCGCAAGCAGCGTGAACGCAACCATCAGCGCTTCAACAACCCGGAGGGTCACTGAGTGAGCGTCTTCAATGAGCTCGTCGGCCAGGACGACGTCATCACCCAGCTCAAGCACGCACTCTATTCGCCGGGCGCGATGACCCATGCCTGGCTATTCACCGGGCCACCGGGGTCCGGTCGATCCAATGCGGCTCGGGCCTTCGCTGCGGCACTGATCTCCGGCAGCGAGGAGCCCGACGAAGTCACCTCGCGCGTGCTCAAAGGTCATCACGAATCGTTGACGATCATGTCGACTCAGAAATCGGTGATCGCCATCGATGAAGTGAGGGAACTGGTATCGAGAGCGCAGTCAGCCCCGGTCAACTCCCCGTGGCGAGTCGTCATCATCGAAGACGCGGACCGGATGAGCGAGCGGACGGCCAACGTCCTTCTCAAGGCCATCGAAGAACCGCCCCCGGCCACTGTGTGGCTGCTGTGCGCGCCGAGTCCCATCGATGTGCTCACCACGATCCGTTCTCGGTGCCGGCCCGTTCGCCTGCGGATTCCCTCACGGGAGGCCGTGGCGCAGCTCCTCATCGAACGCGACCACGTGGACGAGGACAGGGCCAAGTGGGCAGCCGCCGTGGCGCAGAACCACATCGGTCGGGCCAAGTACATGGCGCTCAACGAATCCGCCGGTGAGGAGCGCAAGCAGATCCTCGCGATCCCGGGGAAGCTGACTTCGGTCGGCGCAACGATCCGCTTGGCGGGACGCATCGTCGATGAAGCCGCGGAGACCGCTAAGTCTCGTGTTGAGGAACGCAATGCTTCGGAGCGCAGTGATCTCATGGCGACTTTGGGCATCGAATCCGAGAAGTCCATCCCTCCCTCGGCGCGATCTCAGATCAGGAAGCTCGAAGAGGAGCAGAAGCGCCGGTCGGTGCGCGCCCGCAATGACGAACTCGACCGAATCTTCCTCGAACTCATGAGTCTCTACCGCGACATCCTCATGCATCAGTTGGGGATCCGTGAGGGATGGATCAACGCCGGAGAAGTCGATCTCATCGCCGAGCAGGCGAACCGAGACGGCCCTGACACGACTCTGCTGCGCATCGATGCCATCACCGAGGCGAGACGACGGCTGCAGACGAACATGTCGCCAGTGCTCATCGTCGAATCGGCATTCGTGCTGCTGTCGAACCCCTGGCTGCTCGAGGACCGTACTGGGGCGCTTTGAGGTTCAATCTTCGGCGAGAAGCTCACCGACCAGAGCAGTGGTGAGCTCAACACGGCGAGGGATCCACACCTGAAGGGCATGCTCGGTTCTCGCATGCGAACCTCCGCCCACAGTGCCGAGCCCGTCAATGGTCGGTGTTCCGACGCCGGCTGTGAAATTGCCGTCCGATCCACCGCCGACGGCCACGGACCGCAATGGCGGGTGGCCCAGGTGAGCACTCAGGCGCTGGGCTCGGGCGTAGAGCCCCATTGCCATATTCTCCTCCAGCGGGGCTCGGTTGATCCCACCTAGGACGTCGACCTTGGCCCCCGCCACAGTGGGGGAGAGGGAGCTCATGATTGCGTCGATGCGTTCCTGTTCTGCGACCGAGGCGGCTCGGGAGTCGACACCGACAACAGCCTTGGCCGGCACGGTGTTCGTCGTCGAACCGCTGTGCATGACGGTCGGCACAACCGAGGTTCCCGCAGACGGATCATGAAGGCCCGCGATCTTGACGACCTGGTTGGCGACTTCGATCGTGGCGTTGATGCCCTTCTCCGGTTCCACACCCGCATGAGCGGCCAAACCAGTGACTTCCAGTGAGTAGATAGCGACACCTTTGCGGGCGATCTTCACAGCCCCGTCGGGTGCGCCGCTTTCGAAGACCAAAGCCGCCTTGGCTCCACGGGCTTCGTCCTCGATGATCTGGCGTGAGCCGGGGGAGCCGAGCTCTTCGTCTCCGGTCATGAGGATGCTGACGCCATCGAGATTTCCGCGCTCCTCGCGCAGACGCGCCATCGCATACAGAGCGATGAGCAGACCGCCCTTCATATCGTCGGCGCCCGGTCCGCGCACAACGCCGTCCGTGACCGAATAGGGGAAATCGGCAAGAGTGCCTGTAGGCCACACAGTGTCATGATGGCCGATGAGCACGACCTTGCGGGGCCCGGGCCCGAAGCGCCACAGCACGTGTGGATGCGAGTCGGTTTCGATGATGTGAGGGGCTGCCCCCAGCAGACCGGTGCCGATCCGAGAGACGAGCTGAGCGCTGCGGGCCAATGATTCGGGATCCTGGGAGAACGACTCACATTCGATGAGCGTCTGGAAATCACTCATGAAGTCCTTCGAGTCGAACTCGACCACGTGCGTCACCCTTTTCTCTCTTCGAATGTCTGTCTTCACCAGGTTAACGGGTGCGGTGTCCCTGAAACGTCAGCGCACGGTGCTTCACCTGTTTCGTCGAAGATCCCTCACCTCGGTGCGGGGAGCGAAGCCAGCGGATGAGTACGCGGCGACAGCGGCCACATTCGAACTCTCTGTGCCCACCGCTGCTGACGAAGATCCCAACTGTTGCAGGGCTCTTGCCGCAGCGATCGCCATGGCCTTCCCGTAGCCGTGACCCTGGTGGTCACGGTGCACAGCCAACGGCTCGAGCAGCCCTGGCCGGTTCGGACCTGCGGACCACACCGTCGTCACTGCGACCGGCTGGTCTGAGTGGTCATACCCCAGCAGACTCTGTGCACACGAGGAGAAAGGGCCAGACATCATCGTGTGCCACCGTTGGACGAATCGCTGTTTGTCGTCCACGGTGTAGGGCATACTGCGGAATGCTGACCAATGAACGACAGTCCATGCCTCAGCGTTATCCGGCCCGGCAACCTCCACCCGGAGGTCGGGTTCCTCAACTGGCAGATTCAGGTCACGATTCAGAGGCGTCCACGGCTCGTCTGCCTCCCATCCGCGTTCTGCCAACCGAGCAACGAGGCAGGTTGCTCCTCGAGCCTCGACGATTGCCGATTGAATTGCTCCGGGGATAATGGAGGCAGGGAGATTGGAAGAAGGAGATTCTCTCATGCCAGTGAAATACACCGACGAACTCAAGGCTCGTGCCGTCGAACTCGTCGTCCATGCTCAAGCCGATCCCGAGACCGCGAACGGGGCAATCACCCGTGTCGCGAACGAGCTTGGACTGAGCAAGGAAACATTGCGAGTCTGGGTGCGTAAACACAAGGACTCGGGCAAAGCCACGCCGGCCGAATCAGTTGATCTTGAGGCAGAGAATCGCCGACTGCGGGCTGAGCTGGCTGAGTCTAGGCGGGCGAACGAGATTTTGAAGAAGGCGTCGGCTTTCTTCGCGGCGGAGCTCGACCGCCCATCAAGGTAGTCGTCGACTTCATCGACGCGAATAGACACGAGTTCGGAGTCGAGCCAATCGTGCGTGCCCTGTCAGGGACTGCTGCACGGATTGCTGTGAGCTCGTATTACGCGTACAAGTTGCGCCGACCCTCAACCCGGGCCCGTCGGGACCGGGAACTCATGGTCGTCATCGAAGACGTCTATGAAGCCAACTATTCCTGTTACGGAGTGCGGAAGATGTGGAAGGCGATCAACCGTGGCTATGCCGACCGATTCGGGCCAGTGGCCCGGTGCACGGTCGAGCGGTTGATGCGCCGACTGGGTATCGACGGTGTGCGTCGGAAGCGGAAGCGTCCGAAAACGGCCTCGGCCAGGGCCGAGGAGTGCCCTGGCGATCTCGTCGAGCGTGAGTTCACAGCGGCTGCGCCGAACTGTCTGTGGGTCGCCGATATAACGTATGTACCGACGCGGTCTGGGTGGGTGTACACGACGTTCATTCTGGACGTGTTCCACCGGGAGATCGTGGGTTGGCAGGTGACGAACCATATGCGCGAGTCCTTGGCCAGGGACGCGCTAACGATGGCTTTGGCGGCGAAGTTCCGAGCTGGCGAAGACGTATCCGGGCTTGTCGACCACTCGGATCGCGGAGTCCAATTCCGATCGATTCGCTACGGCGAGACACTGGCAGAATCCGAGGTCGTGGCGTCTGTCGGGTCCCGCGGGGATTCCTACGATAACGCCATGGCTGAAGCGCTCAATTCAGTCTACAAAGCGGAACTGATCGACCGTCGCGAATGGTCGGGGTTAATCGAGGTGATGGCAGAGACGTCGAAATGGATCGGCTGGTACAACCGCCAACGACTGCATTCGGCGATCGGATATCGGCCGCCGTTCGAGGTTCAAGCTGAGTGGACTAGCCAGGGTGCGGCCGCGAGTGTGGCTGCATAGAAGGCCAAGAAAAACACCCTCTATGAAACCCGGGGCTTGACAGATCCTTTCCCGAAGACGGCGTTGTCTGACGGGTCGATGTCGGATTCGATCTGTTGTGCCAAAGAGTCGTCATGGCTGAAGTCCGGGTCCACGGCCAGGCGCAGAAGGTGTTCCCCGTCCAGCAGTCCGATTGCCAGGACCTTGTCGTCGCACCGCCAGATCCGCATTGCTTGAGCTGTAGCTTCGGAGTCTCTCAGCGAATACCAGCCGAGGTCGCCTGTGTGAAGATGGAGCGGTCCGTCGTCGGTCTGCCAGCTGTCGAGCACGGCGCCGATGCTGGGAAGTTCTGCGGCCGTTGGAACGGCCATCTGTGCGGTGCTCATGTGACTCCTGAAGTGCGAAATGAATGCGCGGAGAAGCCCATCATATGTGAGTTGCGTTACGTACTGAGGTCTCAGTCATTCTCCTTTTGACCAGGAGTCCTGGTTTTGGCTAAAGTTAGGTCGGTTGCCGCCTTAGCTCAGTCGGTAGAGCGATTCACTCGTAATGAATAGGTCGGGAGTTCGATTCTCCCAGGCGGCTCAGCACATCCCCTCCCACCAGGCTTGACGGTCTGGGGGAGGGGATTTTACTTGCCTGAAGCCGGTCAGGAATGCGGTTACGAGGCGCTTTGAGACCATTCGTCGAGCATGCCACGACGGACTCAGGGCCGAAATTGAGGCGCAGCGCGTATTGTTTCGTGGGCGTGCCGACCTCCGAATGTCCCAGTTGGGCCGACGCCAGCGCTAGTCCGGCTGGCGTGAAATAGGTCGTACCGACGGTGTTTCTGATCGTCCTCGGCGTCATCCAGCCGAACTTTGCACGCCGAACTCAAACTGGGCCCAAATCAAACTTCGCCTACTCCTACTCCAGCTACTAACTCCGGCTCCCATCTCCATGCTCTGCGCAAAAATGCGCACACCGCCTACCCCGAAGACTTCGAGACCTTCTGGACCATTTACCCCAAGAACATCGACAAACGCCGAGAACATGAAACATGGGAGACCGCGACCAAGCGAGCAGACCCAGAGCCCATCGGCTCTTGAGCCGAGGACTACCGCGACGAGCCCAACCGGGAAGACACGTACACAAAGAACACGGCAATATGGGTCAACGCCGACGTGTGGATCAACGACTCACCATCAGATCGGGCACGACCAACGGGGCGGGTAGAGCCCCGCACATTCGACCAATTGCGGCACGAGACCAGAACCTCGCACTCCGGTCACGAATCAAAGCTGAAGAAAAGGGGAGACGACCCAGGGCAAAGACAGCTCGGAGCTTAACCATGGACCTACTGCGATTCATTGCCGACCACGACGGCCGCACACTCAACGAAGACGACCTCGACGCATGGGTGTACCCAGTCGACGAGATCCCCATAATCCTCGCCGACGACTGGAGAGCAGCGATCTCCAAGCACTATGCCGGCGAAGGTGCCGCCCATGCCCGGCCCGGCGACATCCTCGCCGAAACAAAAAGGATCCGCGACCGACGCACAGGTACACGCCGACCCCAGCTTGAGTCGAATCCGCAGCGCGTGCCCTGCCCGCCGGAACTCCGTTAGGAGAACAGGAAAGCATCATGATTGCGCTCATCATCACCGTAGCCGTCGTGCCTGCCGCTGTCCTGGCCGCAATCCTCCTTGAATAACATTATGGGTGTCATGGGCGACCCGAAAGCGCCTAGAACGGGCGCACAGCGCTTCAACCTCACCAAACGCTTGGGCTGAAACGGAACCTCACCAACCACGTGTCAGGACTGAGAAAAGTCCCGTAGGTGAGGACAAGCTACAACCATGAAAGAGATATATAGTCGAGGGCGAAACGCGATCGCAGCGGAGCATCGACGGTTGCTACAGATCCAGCTCCTCAGAGACGTCGACCGGCAGGATCGCGATTGTAATTCCTTCTCTGCCCATGACCACCCCGACGAACTCTTCGCCGGCATCGAGGGGCTTCGCGAGACGCCGGGCGAATCCTTTGTTGACGTAGCCGTAGATGTGTTTCGAGCCGGGATGAGCAACAGCTATTGCGTTGGGATCGGACTTGTTCCCGGGCTCCCTGCGAAGGTGAATGCGATCGCCAACCTTCAATCGTGCGGCTGGATAGTTCTTCCACCCTCGAACGTTCAGGTACAAGATGCCCAATCTTGCCAGCGCCAGGTTGCCGGGGGAGGGCTGCTTACCGGACTCTTCACTCACGAATCGGAACTCACCGTCGCGGCGCTCAACTCGGAAGGCGAGCGTTTTAGCGGAGTCACGAACCAGTTCGGAATCAGCTTCTTCTTTCGAAAGCCACGTGTCGCTGGTAGCCGAAGCGCTGCTTTTGGTCAGATCGGAGGTATCCAGTGCAGCGGCGTCGACAGGCTGTTGAGGACTCGATGTCTTGAGGAATTTCGCCACCAACCAGCATATGAGGGCAATGCCGAAAAGGATGCCGACTATTTCCCACATGAGGTGACCTCCGTGTCTACCGTTTTCCGAACTATAGCCGAAGTCGTCGTAGAGGAGAAGCTATGAGCTGGGTCGGGAAGGCCGAAGATCACGCCAGCGCTCACCACACCTATGAGCAAGGCAACGACACGCACAACTACCGTGCGCCTGTACAGTTGAAATACAACGGCAAGACCTACGATAAGTTCCTGACCAATGTGCCAGTCTCGCACGTTGGGAAGAACATAATCACATCATTCCCTGCAAAGGCATGCAAATGACCAAGAAGATCCGAGACCTCGACTACGTTCTCGCCGGACGGCTGGCCGACATGGTCGGCGCGGAAGGAGACGTTGAAGTTCGTGGCCCTGAAATGACATTCCCTATGCGTGACAACGAAGGCTCACTCGTGAGTTTTAGCATCGACATTCGTGGCCTCGCAGACGAAGTCGAAGCCAACAGTTCCGACGCGGTCATCGCGATGGGAAACGATCGTGGAGCACAACGTGCTGCTCTCGCTCTTATCGCAAACGGTATCCGCGAGGACCATCACGAAGAATGGGATACGTCTTCCAGCGGTGAGATCGTGTACCACGATGACGATTACGAACCGATTGTGATCGACATGGAGAACTTCCCACCGAAACGACGTAAATAGCGTCACCCCACGCAAGCAACCCCCGGGCTATCACGGCCCGGGGGTTGCTTGCGTGGGGAGTCCAGCCGACCCTGGCCCTCCGCGTGTCGTCCCTGGTAACTCTCCCGTGCCCGGTCACAAGCTTCGTGCATGATCGTAAAACACCTCACCGCAAGCGACCTCGGTAAGACCATCACCCTGCCGACGCTCTCAGCCCCGGACGCTGCCGAAAAGGCACCCTCACCAACATCATCTCCAACAATGGATCTGTCACCAGTACCCTCATCATCGGCGACCATCAACACGTTGTCCCCAATGGTGCGACCGTGTACGTCGAACAGACTGTCGCGGTGAACGGGCTATGAGCACCGTCGACAAAACCGGGTGGGATCCCGACAAATGCCAAGCCACGTCAAAGAAGCGCGGCGACCAGTGCAAGAAACTACCCTGTCCGCGGCCTACGAGTCTGTCTGCGCCACAGCGGAGGCTCCAAGGATGCCCGCGCAGCAAGGACCATCTATCGAAGGCTCCAGGGGGGCATCAAATCAACCACAGCACCGGGATCGCTACTTTGTAGTGGCGCGAGTTCCTGTCACTCGCCTCGCAGCTCACCCCACGCGAAGTAGGACTCAGCAACATCGTCCTGGACATCATCGAAGAACTGTTGACCGACGCTCTCGACACTGAATCCATTCCCATGCGGCCGAACAATGGGGTAGAACACGTCGCCACCTACGGTGATCCGGTAGATCAAGTCTCGGTCAGAGCGGACCAGCCGTGCGTCGTCGATTTCTCCGGGCTTGAAGATTCGTTCGATCGTCGGCTTCACGAAAGTTTCCAAAAGCTCTTTATCAGTGCAGTCCTCGACATAGCGCTCGTCACCCATTCCGTCAGTCTATTGCGTGAGTTTGCCTCGCGGAACGGTTCCGGCGTAGGGGCGAGATTGCCATGAGTATCGACTGGATTCGGCCACGGGGTATCTATGACCGCTTGATCTGAGTGCTGAATCTCCGGTCGAAGGCACTGGTCACGGCGAAGCTTCCAATCAATGCCGCGACAAGGATGACCAGCAGAACCAGCAGCGTCGGCACCAGTTCGCCCACCAAGTGTCTGTTCCCACTGATGAATATCGTGACACTGGACGACGGGCCCGGGTGGCTCGGGTCGAGCAGATTCGCCGCTGTGTTCCAGACAGTTCCCCAGACAACAGCGCCGACAGCGATTACGACTCCGGCCAGCACCCCCAAAGTGTCAGTCACGGCGAGAATGACAATAGCCATGGTCAGACAGACGAGACAGATAAGCCCGATGATCGCGATCAGCCGCAGACTCGGGTAGGCGCCGAGGCTGTCGACGATGCTTCTCCCCGGCAATACAGCACTCACGGTGGCAGCCGTTGTCAGCGCGAGTGTCCCGGAGGCGGCCAGTCCGAATTTCTGGCTCAGCAGCGTTCTTCTGGGGAATGGTCTCTGAAGTGACAGTGATCGCCATGGCCCGATGATCGCGACCTGCAGTCCCGCCGCCCGATTGACGGTCGCCGATGACAGCATGGCCAAAGTGACCGCGGCGAGAATGAGTGCGCCGAAGATCGCGGAGACTCCGGCGCTGATCGACGACTGTGGAGCGTGCGATTGGGATGATGTGGCATCTGTGTCGGAGGACGTGTCGGCGGGACCAGAAGGCGAGGAAGCTGCCGCGACTGGCGCCGAGGACTGCGAACCTGGCTGAGGGCTCTCCCCATCAGATCCTTCGCTGAAGTAGTCGACGGCCGGTGGTCCGCTGACTTTCTCAATCTTGATGTCGAAGGGGCGCTCGAAGGCGCGTTGGGCCTGTTTCGAAGTACGTGGGCAGGCCTGCTCCCCGGTGTCGCATCCGAACTTCTGGGCGACGATGCGAATCTGCTCGGAGACATGCTCCTCCGCTTGGCGGATGACCTGGTCCCGGTACTGGTCGAGGATGAACTTGTCTTCGTTCAGTGCCTGCGGACTTGCCAGGACAGCGATCGTGTAGCGCGGGGCGTCGATGTCACCGCGGTAATACGCTCTGATGTCGTCGATGGCCTGCGGAGTGAGGTCCTTCGGCAACAGGACTGCGAGCACCGAAGTCCCATCCTTCACCTGAGCGCGGGCGGCCTCAGGTGAAAGCTCGCGTTCAGTCGTGGAGAAGTCAGGAGCGACCGCCCCTTGCTCGAGCCTGGTGAAGAACTGATCCGAAAATGACATGTAGTCCGTCATTGCGCTCTGGATCGCAGGCATCTCCCGCGGTTCGTCGTCCGTGCCGACCGCGATCGAGAAATTCGGGGGTGAGCCTGGTGGCTGTTCCGCAGTCGTCGGGGCAGGAACCGGTGTCGGGACTCCCTCTTCGGCGCCAGCCCGCTCGACGGCGCCGAAGAGAGGAACGAGGACGGACAGAGCTATGACGTACACGCACAGCGAGGCCATGATCGGCCAGAAGTACATCCAGCCTGCCCGTCCCCGGGACAGAATCGAGGTCACTGCGAAGAATCGACGCATGGTTCATCTTCCCACCGACCGGCGATTGTTCTACGCCAGGAGGCGGACTACTTCTTCTTGGGTTTGAATGAGGTGGAGCATTTCCAGGTGGTCTTGCCCTTCTTCGCCACTACGGTCACCGACACCTTTTTGCCTGGAGTCGCTCCCGAAATGTAGTACTTGAGGTTCGCAGCACCGTTCTTCGAAGCAGTCGCCTTCTTCTTGGTCTTCGTCGTCTTGTAGTGCGCGGTCGTGGTGACCTTCGCCTTCGCCCCAACCTTGGAAACCTTCACCACGGTGTTCGAGTACTGCCGCGGTTTTGAGATCGACATCTTCGCCGCACACTTCTTCGTGGCGGCCTCGGCGGGAGGGGCATCGAGCACAATTGGGCCCGCGAGAAGTCCAGCGGCCAAAGTCAGCGCGAGGAATTTAGATCCCATGCGCGAGCGCGCAGTATGGGCAGAAGTAGGCGCAATTGAAGCCGACGTGAATCGGGCAGGAATGAGTTCGGTCATGATTCTCCAGGAGACTAAGAGTGTTAGGTTTCATTATTATAAACACTTCGCCCGTGATTTAAAGGTCACGAATTAGTCACGGACCACGTGTGCTCTGCCACAGTCGCTGCCTCGCGGTTTCTGTGTTGACCATCACACGCAACTGGTATTGAATGGGGGTGCGAATGTTACTGAACGATCGATCAGCCGGTGAGGCTGAACGAGCGTCATTGACGTATCCACGGCCGAGATCGCGAGCGCGATCATCGGCCGTTCTCTAGGACTGTGAGGAACAGATGAGCGAAGCGTACATCTACGACGCAGTGCGCACGCCGCGCGGAAAGAACCGCGGCGGAGCCCTGCACAGCGTCAAACCAATCGATCTTGTGACAGGGCTCATCGGTGCCCTGCGCGAACGCAATCCCGATCTCGACGACAAAGCGATCGACGACATGGTCTTGGGCGTCGTCTCGCCCGTCGGCGAACAGGGCGGAGACATTGCTCGCACCGCGGCGCTCGTCGCAGGCCTCGATGAGTCCGTCGCCGGTGTTCAGGTCAACCGGTTCTGTGCATCCGGGCTCGAAGCGGTCAACATCGCCGCACAGAAGGTCGGCAGCGGATTCGAGAACCTCGTCCTGGCCGGCGGCGTCGAATCGATGTCGCGTGTTCCCCTCGGCTCCGACGGAGGCGCATGGGCACAGGACCCGACGACGAACTTCGACACCTATTTCGTGCCCCAGGGCATCAGCGCCGATCTCATCGCAACCACCGAGGGATTCAGCCGCACCGATATCGACGAATTCGCCGAGGAGTCGCAGAAGCGCGCCGCCAACGCCTGGAAGAACGGCTACTTCGAGAAGTCGATCGTCCCCGTCAAAGACATCAACGGTGTGACCCTGCTCGACACCGATGAGCACATGCGCCCCGGTTCGACGGTGGAGTCCCTGTCGAAGCTGTCCCCGGCCTTCACCAAGGTCGCTGCGCAGGCAGGCTTCGACGAGGTTGCTCTCCAGAAGTACCACTGGGTCGAGGAGATCGACCACGTCCACACCGCAGCGAACTCCTCGGGAATCGTCGACGGGGCCAGCCTCGTCATCATCGGCGACGACGATGTGGGTCAGACGATGAATATGAAGCCGCGTGCTCGCATCGTCTCCACTGCCGTCACAGGATCCGAGCCGACCATCATGCTCACCGGTCCCACACCCGCAACGCAGAAGGCGCTGGACAAGGCCGGACTGACCGTCGAGGACATCGACCTGTTCGAACTCAACGAAGCCTTCGGTGCAGTGGTCCTGAAGTGGATGAAGGACCTCAACATCCCGCATGACAAGGTCAACGTCAACGGCGGAGCAATCGCCATGGGCCACCCTCTGGGTGCCACCGGTGCCATGATCCTCGGCACCGTCCTCGACGAACTCGAACGTCGCGATCTTCAGCGTGGCCTCGTCACGCTGTGCATCGGCGGCGGAATGGGCATTGCGACGATCATTGAAAGGGTCTGACATGACGAACACTGAAACGACTTACTCCCGTTCCACTGACTCGGACGGAATCGTCACCGTCGTCCTCGACGACCCGAATTCCAAGGTCAACACGATGAACGACCATTTCAAGGATGCCTTCGAGGGCGTCGTGGACTGGCTCGAAGCAAACGTCGATGACATCACCGGCGTCGTCCTCACCTCGGCGAAGAAGACCTTCTTCGCAGGCGGTGACCTCAATAAGCTGCGCGCCGCCGACCCTGAGAACTCGGAGGCCGAAGCCGCACTGACCAACCACATGAAGACGGTCATGCGCCGCCTCGAGACGCTGGGCAAGCCCGTCGTCGCAGCCATCAACGGTGCCGCACTCGGAGGCGGTCTCGAGGTCGCGCTCGTCGCACATCACCGCATTGCCGCGGAGGACGTCTCCAGCCTGCGGGTTGGATTCCCCGAAGTCTCCCTGGGCCTCCTGCCCGGCGGTGGCGGTGTCGCCAGAGCCGTACGCCTGATGGGCCTCCAGAATGCACTGCAGAAGGCCATCCTGCCGTCGACGAAGTTCAAGGCAGCCGAGGCTCTCAAGCTCGGACTCATCGACGAACTCGCCCCCGTGGCCGAGCTCGAAGATCGTGCCAAAGCCTGGATCAAGGCCAACCCCGAGGCGACTCAGCCCTGGGACGTCAAGGGCTTCAAAATCCCAGGCGGATCACCCACCTCGCCGTCACTGGGTGCGATGCTGCCCGCACTGCCGGCGCTCCTGCGTCGTCAGACCAAGGGTGCACCGATGCCCGCTCCGCGCGCGGCGATCGCTGCCGCCGTCGAAGGTGCCTACGTCGACATCGACACGGCACTGGCAGTCGAAACCCGCTACTTCGTCCACCTCACCCACACCCCGGTGGCGAAGAACATGATCAAGGCGTTCTTCTTCGACCTCGGGCACATCAACTCCGGCGGCTCGAGGCCCGATGGCGTCGAACCGCGCCAGGTGAAGAAGCTCGGCGTCCTCGGCGCCGGCATGATGGGCGCCGCGATCGCATACACCGCAGCCAAGGCCGGCATCGAGGTCGTCCTCAAGGACGTCAAGATCGAGGCCGCGGACAAGGGCAAGGCCTATGCGCGCACGCGTGAGGAATCAGCTCTGGCCAAGGGTAAGACCACCGCGGAGAAGAGCAAGGCCGTCCTCGATCGGATCACACCGAGTGCTTCGGCCGATGACTTCGCCGGCGTCGACTTCGTCATCGAAGCGGTCTTCGAATCGGTGCCCCTCAAACAGCAGGTGTTCCAGGAGATCCAGGACGTCGTCGACTCCGACGCGGTGCTCGGCTCCAACACCTCGACTCTGCCGATCACCGACCTGGCCACCGGGGTCAAGCGCGATTCCGACTTCATCGGCGTCCACTTCTTCTCGCCCGCCGACAAGATGCCCCTGGTCGAGATCATCCGTGGTGAGAACACCTCGGATGAGACCCTGGCACGCACCTTCGACCTCGTGCAGCAGATCAAGAAGACCCCGATCGTCGTCACCGACAGCCGTGGCTTCTTCACCTCACGTGTGATCGGCACATTCATCGCCGAGGCGGTCGCCGCCGTCGGTGAGGGCGTGGAGCCGGCATCGGTGGAGCAGGCGGCACTGCAGGCCGGGTACCCGACCGGTGCCCTGCAGCTGCTCGACGAACTGACGCTGACCCTGTCGCAGAAGATCCGGAAGGAGACCGAAGAGGCTATCGAAGCCGCCGGAGGAAAGCGCGAAAGCCACCCCTCCGATGTGGTCTTCGACTGGATGGTCGAGGAAGCCGGACGCACAGGCCGCAAGGACGGCGCCGGATTCTACGAATACGACGAGGACGGCAAACGCGGCAAGCTGTGGCAGGGCCTGCGCGAGAAGTACGACTCCGGTTCCGCGACCCAGCCCTTCACTGACCTGCAGGAGCGGATGCTCTTCGCCGAGGCGATCGAGACGATCAAATGCCTCGACGAGGGAGTGCTCACCTCTGTGCCGGATGCGAACATCGGTTCGATCTTCGGCATCGGATTCCCTGCCTGGACCGGTGGCGTGCTCCAGTACGTCAACCAGTACGAGGGCGGCCTGAGCGGTTTCGCCGAACGTGCGAAGGAACTTGCAGCAACCTACGGTGACCGGTTCACTCCGCCGGCCTCGCTCCTCGAGCGTGCGAAGTCGAACGACACCTACGAGTAGGAACTGCACGCAGGAATAGGTCGGCGGCCTTTCGGTGTTCATCAGCTATCCACTGATGACTACCGGAAGGCCGCCGTTATGCGTGCAGCAGTCTACGACCAGTACACCGATGACTTCGACGACATCACGGTCCGTGACGTCGATGACCCGAAAGTCCCGCCGGCATCCGTGCTCATCGAGGTGCATGCAGCGGGTGTGAACCCGGTCGACTGGAAACTCGTCGGCGGTCACCTCGACGCCATCATGCCCGTCCAGTTCCCCGTCACCCCAGGATGGGACGTCGCCGGAGTCGTCATCGGACTCGGTTTCGACACTCCGGAATTCTCCATCGGCGATGAGGTCATTGCCTACGCCCGCAAGGATGTGCTCGGCGCGGGCACCTTCGCCGAGAAGGTCGCGGTGCCCGTGCACGCGGTCACCGCCAAGCCGAAGAGCCTGAGCTGGGAACAGGCTGGCGGACTGCCACTGGCCGGCGGCACCGCTCTGCGCACCCTCGAGGCGCTGGGCGACATCAACGGAAAGACCGTACTCGTCCACGGGGCATCCGGGGGAGTGGGCAGCTTCGCCGTGCAGATCGCGAAGGACTTCGGCGCCCGAGTCATCGGCACCGCGTCGGAAGCCAATCATGACTACCTGCGCACTCTCGGCGCCGAACCAGTCACCTACGGGGACGGACTCAGAGATCGTGTTCTCGAGATCGCGGGCGGCCCGATCGACGGGGTCGTCGACTTCGTCGGAGAAATGCTCGAAACCACCCTCGCGGTACTGAAGGACGGCGGAGCGCATGCCTCCGTCGCAGACCCTTCGGTGGCCGAACACGGAGGACGCTACATCTGGGTGCGCCCCTACGGCTCGCAGACCGCGCGAGTGGCCGAACTCGTCGACTCGGGCGAGCTCACGGTCGAAGTCGCCGACACCTACGGTCTCGACCAGGTGCCCGAGGCCTTCAAGGCCAGTGCCACCGGGCACACACGAGGAAAGCTCGTCATCGTTCCCTGAGCGACATCAGGCGATACCCAGCGCCGCGCATGCCGCGGCGCGCAATTCGACCCCGACCACCTCGGCGCTTGAACGCCTGGCCTGGTACGGGGTCGAATTGATCATGCCGAAGACCGCGTGCACACGCACCGTCGCGGCATCGATCGACCAATCCGGGTTGGCCCGAGCCACGACCTCAGCCCAGTGGCTGACATAGCTTCTCTGCAGGCGACGGACCGTGCGCCGTGAGGATTCGGGAAGTGCCGCGAGGTCACGATCCTGAATCCGAATGAGCTCGGGCTCACTCATGGCGAAGGCGACATGGAAGTCGATGAGCTCGACCAGCGCCGAGGCGGCCCCGTCGTTCTCATGACGGGCGATGATCGCGTCCCCGCCCGAGTTCAGATACTCGGAGATTCCGACGAGCAGCTCCTCGAGGACCGCTTCCTTCGACTCGAAATGGCGATAGACCGCCGGGGCGGAGATCCCGGCACCCTTGCCCAGATCATCGAGGCGGACCCCGTGGAAACCGTGCTGAGCGTATAGGGTCTTCGCCACCGAAAGAAGCTGCTCACGACGCGCGGCCTTCGCCGCCGCGCGGGTGGTCCTCACGGATCCCGACCCTGCCGTCGTTGAGCTCGCGGATGCCTTCGACTCCATATCAGTCACCTCATCTCCCTCGTTCGCACCCGGCTCGAAGTCTGCTCGATCGTGCGCATTGTCACAATGGCCTTTGAGCAGTATCATAGCAGTCAGTTAACAAGTATTAACTGAAATGGGGAGTGGAATGAGAGCAGTGGGAACTGCGGTCAGTCCGGCAACGGGGCAGGCGAACGCCGATGCTCATGCCGAACTCATCGCTGAACTCCGGGAACGGATCCGGGCCACGGCCCTGGGCGGACCCGAAAAATCCAGGCAACGCCACATCGACCGCGGCAAGCTGCTTCCACGCGAGCGCGTCGAGAATCTCCTCGACCCGGGCACAGCGTTCCTCGAACTCTCGCCCCTGGCAGCCAACGACATGTACGACGATGCCAGTCCCGGAGCGGGCGTCATCACAGGCATCGGCCGCGTCAACGGACGCGAGTGCATCATCGTCGCCAACGACGCCACAGCCAAGGGCGGGACCTACTATCCCGTCACGGTGAAGAAGCACCTGCGCGCCCAGGAGATCGCGAAGGAGAACAGTCTTCCCTGCATCTACCTCGTCGACTCGGGAGGCGCCAACCTGCCCAACCAGGACGATGTCTTCCCCGACCGTGAGCACTTCGGCCGCATCTTCTTCAACCAGGCCACACTCTCGGCAGCAGGCATCCCGCAGCTGGCAGCGGTGCTGGGCTCCTGCACCGCCGGAGGCGCCTACGTTCCCGCCATGGCCGATGAGTCGATCATCGTGAGCGAACAGGGCACAATCTTCCTCGGCGGCCCACCCCTGGTCAAGGCCGCAACAGGCGAGGAAGTCAGCGCAGAGGACCTCGGCGGCGGAGCACTCCACTCACGCGTCTCCGGAGTCACCGATCACCTCGCGGCCAATGACTCCCACGCCCTGGAGATCATGCGCGACGTCGTCTCCACACTGGGGCCGAAACCCCAAGCCAACTGGGACGTCGTCGAAGCTCGGGAACCGCTGCACTCTCCCGAGGAGCTCACCTCGGTGGTGCCCGTCGATTCGAGGACTCCCTACGATGTCCACGAGGTCATCGCCCGCCTCGTCGACGCCTCCGAGTTCCACGAATTCAAGGCCGAATACGGCACCAGCCTCATCGCCGGCTTCGCCCACCTCGATGGACACCCAGTGGGAATCGTTGCGAACAACGGCATTCTCTTCGGCGAGTCCGCGCAGAAGGGCGCCCACTTCATCGAACTCTGCGACCAGCGCAGCGTGCCGCTGATCTTCCTGCAGAACATCTCGGGCTTCATGGTCGGCCGCGACTACGAAGCCGGCGGCATCGCCAAGCACGGAGCGAAGATGGTCAACGCCGTCGCCACCGCCCGCGTGCCCAAGTTCACCGTCGTCATCGGCGGCTCCTTCGGCGCCGGCAACTACTCGATGTGCGGTCGCGCCTACTCACCTCGCTTCCTGTGGATGTGGCCCAACGCCCGCATCTCCGTCATGGGCGGCGAACAGGCCGCCAGCGTGCTCTCAACGGTCAAACGCGACCAGATCGAAGGCCGTGGCGAAACCTGGAGCGCCGACGAGGAAGACACGTTCAAGCAGCCGGTCCGCGATCAGTACGAAGCTCAGGGCAACCCGTACTACTCGACGGCCCGCCTCTGGGACGACGGAATCATCGAACCCACCGACACTCGCCAGGTGCTGTCCCTGGCACTCGAACTCGCCCGTTTCGGACCCATGGAACGCCCGCTGAATGCCAGCGGCTACGGCGTTTTCAGAATGTGAGCTCATCCATGTTCAATACCGTACTCATCGCCAACCGCGGCGAAATCGCGCTGCGCGTCATGCGCACCTGCCGCCGACTGGGCATCAGAACGGTCGCCGTCTACTCCGACGCCGATGCCCACGCCGCCCACGTCAAGGCCGCCGACACCGCCGTGCACCTGGGCCCCGCCCAGGCCTCCGAGTCATACCTGCGCATCGACAAGGTCATCGCCGCGGCGAAGGCCACCGGCGCCGAGGCGATCCACCCCGGCTACGGATTCCTGTCGGAGAACGCTGACTTCTCTGCCGCCTGTGACACCGCAGGAATCGTCTTCCTGGGCCCCGGTGCCGAAGCCATCCGCACCATGGGCGACAAAATCACCGCGAAGAACGCCGTCTCCCAGCGTGGAGTTCCTTTGGTGCCCGGCACCAAGGACGCCGCCATGTCCAACGAATCGCTGGTCGCCGCGGCCGACGACATCGGCTTCCCGGTGCTCATCAAACCCTCCGCCGGTGGCGGCGGCAAGGGCATGCACGCGGTCTTCGAGCCCTCCGAACTGTCCGCAGCACTGGACACCGCCCGCCGTGAGGCCGCGAGTTCCTTCGGCGACGACACGCTGTTCCTCGAACGCCTCGTCGCGACCCCGCGTCACATCGAGGTCCAGGTGATGGCCGATGCGCACGGCAATGTCATCCACCTCGGCGAACGCGAGTGCTCCCTGCAGCGCCGCCACCAGAAGGTCATCGAGGAAGCTCCTTCGGCACTGCTCGACGAGGCAACCCGGGCACGGATCGGCCAAGCAGCCTGTGAGACCGCGAAGTCCGTGGGATACCGCGGGGCAGGCACGGTCGAGTTCATCGTCGGTGCCGACCGCCCCGAAGAGTTCTTCTTCATGGAGATGAACACCCGGCTGCAGGTCGAGCATCCGGTGACCGAAGAGGTCACAGGCGTCGATCTCGTCGAACTCCAGCTGCGCGTCGGAGCAGGTGAAGAGCTGACACTGAGCCAGGACGACATCACGATGACCGGTCATTCGATCGAGGCGCGCATCTACGCAGAGGACCCCTCGCGCGGATTCCTGCCCACCGGCGGTCGGGCCCTCGACGTCGTCTTCCCCGAAGGCGAGGGCATCCGTGTTGATGCCGGACTCGAAGCCGGGCAGACGATCGCCTCGGACTACGACCCGATGATCGCCAAACTCATCGTCCACGCCCCGGATCGGGCGTCAGCCATAGCGCGCCTCGATGCCGCACTCGCCGCCTCGGCGGTACCGGGGATCGTCACGAACATCGACTTCCTGCGCACGCTCATCAACCTCGACGCAGTGGTCTCCGGCGATCTCGACACCTCACTCATCGACAACCTCAGTGATGACCAGCTCGCGCATGCACCGGGCGAGACTGACCGTCAGCTTGCCGCTGCGGCCGTGCTCGTCACCGGGGGCAAGGCCGGAACCGAACTGACCGGAGCGATCACGGTAGCACAGCTGCCGCATAACTCCGCGACCGCCTCGGCGTGGGGGAAGCCATCTGCCTGGCGGACCTCACGTCCGGACTTCCGTCCCACCGTGGTCCTGAGCTCTGGGGGAGACGTCGCCGAAGTCGAATCACACGTCGGCGATGTCTCCGTCGATGACAGCGGCCTCTGGCACCTGACGATCGACGGTGTGCAGCACACGGCCCGCGTGTTCTCCGATGCTCGCGATCGAAGCATCTGGGTCAGCAGCGACCAGGGCGTCTACACGTTCACCCGTCCCCAGGCCGATACGTCGCTGACTCCGGGGCTCGACGGCGCCGAGGTGCTTGCCCCGATGCCCGGATCCGTCGTCGAGGTCCGAGTGGAGTCCGGAGACCACGTCGATCAGGGCGATCCGATAGTCGTCGTCGAGGCGATGAAGATGGAGCACGTGCTCACCGCACCGGCCACGGGAATCGTCACCGTCACCGCAGTCCAGGGCGTCCAGGTCGGCCTCGACGAGGTGCTCGCCACCGTCGTCGACGAAGCCGCCGCAGCAAGCAACTGACCATCAGAAACTCACTGACCACGCATACAGCGGGGAGGAAATCATGACAGCTTTCGTTCCGGGCATGCTGCCCGAAGAATACGAGGACCTGCGAGCCGGCGTCGCGAAGTTCGCCGACGAAGAGGTCGCGCCAGTGTCGGCTGAACTCGATGCCAAGCACGAGTTCCCCTACGAACTCGTGAAGAAGATGGGGCAGATGGGCCTCTTCGGGCTGCCCTTCGATGAAGAGTACGGCGGGATGGGCGGGGACTACTTCGCGCTGACACTTGCCATCGAGGAGATCGCCCGCGTCAACCAGTCGCTGGCCATCACGCTGGAGGCCGGTGTCTCCCTGGGGGCAATGCCGATCTACCGCTTCGGCACCGAGGAGCAGAAGCGCGAATGGCTGCCCAAACTCACCGATGCCTCCGGGCTGGCCGCCTTCGGCCTGACCGAACCGGAAGCAGGATCCGACGCCGGCGGCACGCGGACCAAGGCCACCCTGGAGAACGGCACCTGGACGGTCGACGGTGGAAAGTGCTTCATCACGAACTCGGGCACCGACATCACCCGTCTGGTCACAGCCACCGCCGTGACCGGAACCCGAACCTCCGGCTCCGGCCGCGAGGTCCCCGAGATCTCGACGATCATGATCCCGACGGGCACCCCCGGCTTCACTGCCGAGCCCGCCTATGACAAGGTCGGCTGGAACTCATCGGACACGCACCCGCTGACCTTCGACAACGTGCAGGTGCCCGAAGCCAACCTGCTCGGCGAACGGGGGCGCGGCTACGCTAACTTCCTGCGCATCCTCGACGAGGGCCGAATCGCCGTGGGCGCACTGTCCGTCGGTGCCGCCCAAGGCTGTGTCGACGAATCCGTGAAGTACGCGAAGGAGCGTCAGGCCTTCGGCAAGCCGATCTCCGACTTCCAGGGGATCTCCTTCAAGATCGCCCGGATGGAGGCCCGCGTCGTCGCAGCCCGTTCCGCGTACTACCTCGCGGCATCGCGCATGATGGCAGGACTTCCCTTCAAGAAGGAAGCCGCGATTGCGAAGATGGTTGCCGGTGAGGCCGCGATGGACAACGCCCGCGACGCCACGCAGATCCACGGCGGGTACGGCTTCATGAACGAATACCTCGTCGCCCGCCACTACCGTGACTCGAAGATCCTCGAAGTCGGCGAAGGCACGACCGAGGTCCAACTCATGCTCATCGCCCGCGAACTCGGAATCTGAGCTCAGCCGCAATCACACCGCCCGCCGAGGCGGCTCGATACTTCCCTACGGAAGTGCAGGGCCACCTCGGCGGGCGGTGTTTGTCATCGGTCCCGGATAAGGTTGAACAGACACCCGCCGAACAGCTGAGGACCAGGAGGCAAGAGTTGGACTACAGTGTCATCACATCGGTTCTGACTGTGAGTCTGATCGTCATCGAATACGCGGTGAAGATCATCGCCATCGGCGTTGTTCCCGAAAACCGCAGGCCCTCGTCCTCATCGGCCTGGCTGCTGCTGATCCTGTTCCTCCCGATCGTCGGGATCCCGCTGTTCCTCATGCTCGGCAGTCCCTATATCAACCAGCGTCGGGCGCGGATCCAAGCCGACGCAAATGAACTCATGCACGAAGGCGCCGATGAACTGCCCGATGTGCCGCCGTCTCTGGACGCACCACGGGACTTCGTGTCGGTTGCCTCGCTCGGGCGCTCACTCACGGCGCTGCCCATGGTCACGGGGAACAGTCATGGCGTGATCTCGGACTACGAGACCAGCATCGGCCGAATGGCCGAGCTCGTTGATGGCGCTCGTGAATACGCGCACGTCGAGATCTACATCATGGCCTGGGACTCCACGACCGATGTCTTCTTCCAAGCACTTGAGCGCGCGGCCGCCCGCGGAGTGCAGGTCAAGGTGCTCTTCGATCACATCGGCTCACGCAAGTACCCGGGCTTCCACCGGCTGGGCAGACGCCTGACCAAGGTCGGCATCGAATGGCACCTCATGCTGCCCTTCATCCCGTGGCGGGGAAAGGCCAGGCGCATCGATCTGCGCAATCACCGCAAGCTCCTCGTCGTCGACGGAATCAAAGCGATGATGGGGTCGCAGAACATGATCGACTCGAGTTACCTGCAGAAGAAGAACATTGAGATCGGCCGGCACTGGCGCGACATCATGGTCGAACTCAGCGGTCCGATCGTGGCCGCGGTCGAGGCTGTGTTCTCCACCGACTGGTACTCCGAATGCGGTGAGGCGCTGGGCATCAGACCCTATGAACGCGACGGGGACGAGCCGGATGTCGGCGGTGCGACCAGTGCCATGCAGCTCATCCCCTCGGGCCCCGGGTTCAAAACAGAACCCAACCTCAAGGTGTTCACCTCGATGATGTATCTCGCGCAGGAACGGCTGGCGATCGTCAGCCCGTACTTCGTGCCCGACGAATCCCTGCTCTCGGCCGTGACCACAGCGGCCCACCGGGGAGTCGATGTCGAACTCTACGTCAGCGAGCAGGCCGACCAGTACATGGTTGAGCGCGCCCAATCCTCCTACTACCGCTCTCTGCTGGAGGCCGGGGTGCGGATCTTCCTGTACCCGAAGCCGCAGGTGCTGCATACGAAGTGCTTCGTCGTCGATGACAAGTACGCGGTGATGGGGTCATCGAATATGGACATGCGGTCCTTCGGTCTCAACTACGAGATCAGCCTGCTGACGACCGGAGGAGACCTCGTTGGTGACATCGCCGAGGTGGTCGCCGGCTACCAGCAGGCCAGTCGGGAGCTCACCCTGGAGGAGTGGGAGAAGCGCCCGCTGATCAGGCGTTACATGGAATCCGCGATGAGGTTGACCTCGGCCCTGCAGTAAGGATGCTCGAGGCGGGGCGTCATGCGGCGACGCGGAATGGTCTCAGGCGGAGCCGGTGACGTCTGGTCCCAGCGTCCCTCGCTGATCGAGAGGAACGTCGAGGAGATCGTGAACTCCGTTGACGATCTCATTGGGGCGGAATGGGAAACGGCGCACATCCTCGGCGGTGGAGATCCCCGAGAGGACGAGAACCGTATGCATGCCCGCTTCCATGCCCGCGATGATGTCTGTGTCCATCCGGTCGCCGATCATCGCGGTGCTCATCGAGTGAGCGCCGATCTGGTTGAGTGCGGATCTGAACATCATGGGATTGGGTTTGCCCACGACGTAGGGGTCTCGGTTCGTGGCCTTCGTGATCAGCGCGGCGATGGCGCCGGTGGCAGGGAGGACGCCCTCGGGGCTGGGGCCGGTGGCATCGGGGTTGGTCACGATGAAGCGTGAACCGCCGTCGATGAGGCGGATCGCCTTGGTGATCGCCTCGAAGGAATAGGAATGGGTCTCGCCGACGACGACGAAGTCCGGATCCTTCTCGGTCATGATGAACCCGGCCTCGTGGATCGCCGTGGTCAGTCCCGCCTCGCCGACGACGTAGGCGGTGCCGTGCTCGACCTGGTTGGACAGGAAGTCGGCAGTGGCCATCGCGGAGGTCCAGATCTTCGATTCGGGAACGTCGAGGCCGTTCGACCGGAGTCGGGCAGAGAGGTCCCGAGCGGTGTAGATCGAATTGTTCGTCAGCACGAGGTAGGGGATGTCTGCCTGTCGCCACTGTGCGAGGAGCTCGGCCGCGCCAGGTAGCGGATTGTTCTCCCTGACTAGGACACCGTCCATGTCGGTCAACCAGCATTCGATCGAGTCGCGGTCCATGTCTCTCCTGAAGATAGTCGTTGAGCCGATGCCACCAGCCTAGCGGGTCGACGCGTCCGATCCGGTTTCGCAGAAGGCCCTTGACACCGGCGCCCCACGCTGTAGTGTAGTAATTACTTAATTAAGGAGATGCTGAAATGAATCTGAGTTCGCTGTTCGGTGCTTTGGCTGACCCGACTCGGCGGGCGATGATCGACCGCCTGCGAGCAGGGGACCTCAGTGCAGGAGAGTTGGCCGAACCGCTGACCATCAGCAGGTCGGCAGTGTCGCAGCATCTCAAGGTGCTCGAGGATGCTGGGTTGATCACCAGGACCAAGAGCGCACAGACACGGATCGTACATCTCAATACCGACCGACTGACTACCGCCACAGACTGGCTGCTGTCGGCACGCGAGGACTGGGAACAGCGGTTCGACAACCTCGACCAGGTTCTGGCCGAGAAGAAGTGATCGACTCAAGGAGGAGAACCATCATGAATCAGAACAGCATGTCCGCCGACAGCACAGCAGAAACGACTGGGGCGCCGGGCTTCACCATCGTCCGCGACTTCGCAGCACCACGCGAACGGGTCTGGGATGCCTGGACCAGCCCCGATGTCATGGCTCAGTGGATGCATCCGGAAACCCTGGTCACGCCCCGCGAATCGGTTAGTGCCGATCTGCGCGTCGGTGGTCTCTATACGTACACGATGCAGATCGTGGGCACCGACATGGAATTTCCGACTGCCGGCAGATACCTCCACATCGAGCCACCTCGGCGATTGGATTTCACCTGGGGCAGCCCGGGAGACGTCGATGATGCACCCCGGGTGAGCATCGAATTCGATGAGATCGACGAGAATTCCACGCGGATGACGTTCGCGTTGACAGGAATTCCGAATGATTCGGGCTCCGACGCCAGCGCCTACGACGGCTGGAGCTCGGCGTTCAATGTCCTCGAAGGAGAGCTGACCAGCTGAACACGCGACAACTCACAACACCACGATTGTCCACACTGCAATCAGATAGCCCGGGCGACTCATCGTGAGCACCCGGGTTACCTGCTGTTCGGGCCCAGGCGATAAGCTCAAATCACGACAAGTGGTCAGTGACACACGGCGATCAGCAGTGACACAGAGGAGTGACGCATGAGTGAGCAGAAAGTCATCGAACAACGAGGTCTGTGGCTAGACGAGATGGAAGTCGGCGCGATCTACAAGCACGCGCCGGGCCGGACCATCACCGAGGCGGACAACACCTGGTTCACCGCCGTGACCATGAACACGCAGGCCCTTCACCTTGATGCAGCCTTCGCGGCGACCGAGCCCTTCGGACAGCGCCTCGTCAACTCGATGTTCACCCTCTCCACCCTCATCGGCCTGTCGGTCACGCAGCTGACTCAGGGCACGATCGTGGGCAATCTCGGCTTCTCCGAGGTCTCCTTCCCCGCTCCGCTCTTCCACGGCGACACCCTGTATGCGGAGACGACGATCCTCGACAAGCGCAACTCGAAGTCCCGGCCCGGCCAGGGCATCGTGACCTTGGAGCACCGCGGCTACAACCAGGACGGAACCCTCGTCGCCAAGGCCGTGCGCCAGACCATGATGTTCGACTCCAGCCACGCCGACGAAGCAGGCGAGAAGAACACCCAGCCCGAAACCGGAAAGTGAGCACCACCATGGCATTGGACTTCAAACCCGCCTGGCTCTTCGTCCCCGGCGACCGCCCCGACCGCTATACGAAGGCAGCCGAACGCTCCGACATCGTCATCCTCGACCTCGAGGACGCGGTCAACGACGCCGACAAGCCCACCGCACGCGAAGCGATCATCGACTATCCGCTTGATCCGACCCGCACGGTGGTCCGCATCAATGCCCGGGATTCGGAGCACCTCGGCGAGGATCTCGCGATGCTCGCCAAGACCGAGTACACGGCTGTCATGCTGCCGAAGTGTGAGCACGCCTCCGACCTTACGGTCCTCGGTGACTACCAGGTCATCGCACTGATCGAGACGGCCCTGGGCGCCGTCAACGTCGCCGAGATCGCCGCCGCACCCAACGCCTACGCACTCATGTGGGGATCCGAGGACCTCATCGCCGACCTCGGCGGAGGGTCGTCGCGCACTGCCGACGGCGGCTACCGCGATGTTGCCAAACACGTGCGCAATTCGACCCTGCTGGCCGCCAGTGCACACGGAAGATTCGCCCTCGACTCGATCTGGGCGAACATCCCCGACCTCGACGGCCTGGGAGAGGAAGCCGAAGACGCCGTGCAGTCCGGCTTCAGCGGCAAGGTCTCCATCCACCCCAGCCACGTTCCCGTCGTCCGCGATGCGTTCCGCCCAAGTGAGGAGCAGCTGACCTGGGCGAAGGCCGTGCTCGAACTCGGGAAGACCGAGAAGGGCGCGTTCGCCTACGAAGGCAAGATGATCGACGCACCCTTACTCAAACACGCCGAGCTCATCGTCGCCCGGGACGTGTGAGCCGGTCGAAAGGTCCCTGACCATGAATGATGCCGATGCGCTCATCGCCGCCCAAATCCGCTCCGTGCTCGACGCGGCAGAGGCAGGCGGGGGAGTGGCCCCGATCGTCGAGGCCGGCGACCCGATCCTCCGCTCGACCACCCGCCCCTTCGACGGGCAGGTCGATGATGCGGAACTGGCCCAACTCGCTGAGGTGATGCGGGCAACCATGCTCGCCGCCCCAGGTGTGGGATTGGCTGGTCCGCAGGTGGGCATCGGTCTGTCGATGTTCGTGGCCGAAGACCCCGGAAGTCTCGACCCTGAGACCGCCGAGGTGCGGCAGCGGACCCCGATGCCCCTGCGCGTCGTCCTCAATGCCGGCTACACCCCTGCCACCTCCGAGGACGTCGCGTTCTTCGAAGGTTGCCTGTCGATCCCCGGCTACCAAGCGGTCGTCGCCCGTCCCCGTGAGATCGACCTGAGAGGCCAGGACCTCAAGGGCGCGCCCATCGCCGAGGTGGTCTCCGGTTGGTCGGCACGCATCGTCGCCCACGAGACCGATCACCTCGACGGCATCATGTTCCTGGACAAGGCAGAGATGCGATCTCTGTCGACGAACACTTCGGTCGCGAGGTTCTGGAGCCAGCCGTCCACGCAGAAAGCCGCCGCCGAGCTCGGGTTCACCCTGCCCAGCGGCATGCTCATGTGACAATTGCTTCCATGCGTCTTCCCGATATTCCCGAACGCCATCGCCGGCTCACCCGCATCATCGCGGCCGCGGGAACGGGCGCCCTCGCGCTCGTCCGCCGTCGTGACTTCGCCCAAGAACACGAACCGGCAGCCAGGCTTGCAAACGCCATCGCCTCGACCGGTCTGACCTGGCTCTCCGGCACGCTGGCATTCGCCGGACGGATCGGCGACGAGTTCGACCCCGGTGAGCTGTTCGGCGCTTTCGGCGCAGACGCCGGGATACCGGCACGGTATTCGACCGTGAACGAATCTGCCGAGGAGGATGAGGCGGCGAAGGTACAGGCGTTCCTCAACGCCACCACGGCGGCGGCCTCCGGAGTGATCAGCTGGACTCTGTGGAATCCGACTCAGAACATCGCCGATGCCATTGACGCGCGACTGCCTGCCGGACTGGGGCGCGGGCTGGGCGCCGCGGCCAGCGGATCGCTGGTGGCAGTCTGCGCTGCTGTCATCGACAGATTCGAGGTCCAGTCCGATGTCGATGAGATCGATTTCGCACCTGTCGAGGTCGGACTCCCGGACCAAATCCGCGAATGTGTGCATCGTCTGCTGGACCAGCCTCATCCGTTGTCCCAGCGCTCGGCGGAAACCGTCCGCCGGCAGTTCGACTCGGCTCGATTCTTCGTCGACGTCTCCTATCCGCGCAGACACCATCCCGGTGAGAGCCCGATCGTGCTCGATGACCGGCAACTGGCCGAACTGCTCACTGACGTCGATTTCAGCTTCATCGACGTCTATCCGGCGACTGCGGAAGACACCACGATCCCTGCGACACAGACCTATCCTGTCAGCGCGGTCCACAACGGGCTTGAACTCCGTCTCGAGATCAGCGCAGGGTGCCTGCGCCGCATCACCTTCGACGAACCGTTCCCAGCCGAGTCCCTGTTGTTCTCCGAGGATCTTCCCTCCGGCACGGGTCCAGGAACACTCCACCCGAATGGACTCGAGGAGCACTCGGAAGAGGCCGGATACCAGAGCAGAATTGAGATCACAGACGACGAAGATGAAACGGCCCTCGGAACCGTGTGGCCAAACCCTGCTGACCTGACGTTCCGCACCGACCGGGAATAACCTGAGCACAGCATCGTTGTACCGAATATGAGTGAACTTCGTACCTTGACCCTGGGTGCTGGCTGCTTCTGGTGCCTCGACGCCGTCTACCAGCGCACCACAGGAGTCACCTCGGTCATCTCCGGATACACCGGGGGCTACACACCGCACCCGCACTACCGTGAAGTCTGCTCGGGGGCCTCCGGTCACGCCGAAGCGCTGCAGGTCACGTTCGACCCGGACATCGTTCCCGAAAGCGTCATCCTGGGGCTCTTCTTCACCGGACACGATCCCACCAGCCTGAACGCTCAGGGCTACGATGTGGGCACCCAGTACCGGTCTTCCATGTTCTATGCCGACGAGGATGAGAAGGCACGTTTCGAAGCCGCCATCGCCGAGGCACAGGAGCTCTTCGACGCTCCGATCGTCACCACCCTTGAGCCCCTCGGCGTCTTCCATACCGCCGAGGCCGTCCACCAGGACTTCTACACCGAGAACCGGAACAACGGGTACTGCCGTGTCATCATTGATCCGAAGCTGTCCCATGCACGGGAGGCATTTGCGGATTGGGTGAGCTGATTGTCGAAGCACAAGGACTCGAAGAAGAAGTCTGACAGTTCGTCGAAGAAGGCGGCGAAGAAGAAGCAGTCGAGAGTGAACGATACCCGCGGCATCGTATCCAAGGAGCGGGCACGGGCACATTTCCTCGACGGTGAAACCGGCCCCTGGGCGAAGAAGCTGGCAGGCCAGCCAGCCGACTCGGACCAACCGACAGCGAACTCGGAGACAGGCGAAGATGCTGCGCAATCGACAACGGCCCGCCTCGCGAACCGGCGCGGCCCAGACTACTCTGTGCCGAGCTCCATCGACATCGTCGCCGACCCCGTCCTGCACGCGATCTCCACCCGACGTTCGATCTCAAAACTCGACCCGGAGACCCCGAACGACTCTGACTTGCGTGAACTCATCCACGCAGTCTCCTCGGTCGCCGATCACAAGGGGCTCAAGCCCTGGCGGTTCATCATCATCCGCGGTGACGACAGGATCCGCCTCGGTAAGGCCCTCGACGAAGCGGGAGGAGTGCACAGGAAATCCGGTGAGATCAACGAAAAGCCGCTGCGGGCGGAACTCCTCCTGGCACTCGTAGCCGCACCGCGGGACAACCCTAAGGTCCCCGAATGGGAACAGCACGCCACAGCGGCCGGAGCAGGTCACCTGCTCGAACTCGCTCTGTGGCAGGCAGGTTGGGGCGTCATGTGGCGCAGCGGAAACCTCACGAACGAACCGGCAGTGCGCAGACTCCACCGACTCAAGGACAAGGAACTGCTCATGGGTTGGCTCTACATCGGAGCGGTCCCCGAACGCTACCGACAGCGCATGGCGAACAGCACCCGACCACTGCCGGATCCCGAACAATTCCTCGATACCCTGTGACGAACAACGACAACTCGACGAACCACGACAACTCGACGAACCACGACGACGAACAGGCAGAGTCGACTGCCGCCTCGCGCCGACTCCCCAAGGAGATCTACGTCCTCGTCGCGGCGGCCTTCATCGTGGCTCTTGGCTACGGCATCATCGCCCCCGTGCTTCCGCAGTTCGCGGCGAGCTTCAACTTCGGCGTCACCGCCGCCACGATCGTGGTCTCCTCCTTCGCCTTCTTCCGGTTCGTGTTCTCACCGTCCTCCGGGCGCCTCGTCGACGCCTTCGGCGAACGCCGCATCTACATCTCCGGTCTCCTCATCGTCGCCGCCTCCACCGCAGCCGTCGCCTTCGCCCAGAACTACTGGCAGCTGCTGATCTTCCGCGGTCTGGGAGGCATCGGCTCAACGATGTTCACCGTCTCAGCGATGGCCCTGATCATCCGGCTGGCCCCGATCGACGCACGCGCCAAGGCCTCGAGCACCTATGCCACGGCCTTCCTCGTCGGCAACATCGCCGGCCCCGTCCTCGGCGGAGCAATGGCCGGATGGGGCATGCGCATCCCGTTCATCATCTACGCCGTCGGGCTCCTCATCGCAGCCATCGTCGTTCGCATCTTCCTCGCCTCCACTGCCTCAGAGGGCTCCTCGACCAAGCTCGGGCGCGCTCGCCTGGAAGCAACGAAGGACGAGACCCAGATGGAGGTGATGACGTTCAAGCAGGCGTGGGGCGACTCTGCCTACCGCGCCGCCCTGATCTCTGCCTTCGTCCAAGGCTGGTCGGCCATGGGCATCCGTGTGGCCATCTACCCGCTCTTCGCCATCCAAGCGCTCAAGGCCGACACCGCCGTCGCCGGCCTGGCGCTGACGATGTTCGCGATCGGCAATGCCTCCGCGGTCACCGTCGTCGGCAGATACGCAGACACCTATGGACGCAAACCCTTCATCCAATGGGGACTGCTCGTCCTCGGCGTGACCACCTCGGCGCTGGCCTTCACCGACTCGATCTGGTTGTTCTTCGTCCTCTCGGTCATCGCCGGAATCGGCTCAGGGCTGGCCAATCCCGCCCAGCAGGCCACCGTTGCCGATGTCATCGGACGTGATCGCAAGGGCGGTCGCGTCCTGGCGAAGTACCAGATGGCCCTCGACGCGGGAGCAATCCTCGGCCCCATCATCGCCGGTGTCGTCGTCGACCACTTCGACTACTCCTGGGCATTCATGCTCACGGGTGTCCTCGGCATCCTGGCCGCAGCGTACTGGATCACCGGTCGTGAGACTCGGCCGCGGGTGGTGCGTCAAGCGGAGCAGAACGAGCGGATTGAGGACGATCTGAGCTGAGCTCGGCAGTGCCCGGGCGCTCAGGGTCTGCTCACGTGATTTGGATAGTGTGAATCACTAGTATTGGTTCACGGAGCACCACCCCCTGCAGGCGATCCCTGCGCATGCGTCACCGACAAGAGAGTCACCACGTGAGTTTTCTGACCCGTTTGAGCCTGAAGAACCGCGCACTCATTGCGCTCATCTCCGTCGTCGCTATCATCTTCGGCATCATCGGAGCGGGAGCTCTCAAGCAGGAACTGTTCCCCTCCCTCGAGAACCCGCAGGCCACGGTCACCGCCTCGTATGAGGGGGCGACTCCCGAAGCCGTCGAACAAGAGGTCACCGATCCTCTCGAAGGTGCGCTGACGGCCCTGCCTGAGGTTGAGGACATGACCTCGACCTCCTCGGCCGGCAGCTCCTCGATCACCGTGAGCACCGAGTACGGTGAGGACTCCGACGATGTCGTCAAGTCCCTCCAGCGTGCCGTCTCACAGGTTCAGGCCACTCTGCCAGACGGTGTCGAACCCACCGTGAACACGGCCGGAACCGATGACATCCCCGTCCTCGCCCTGTCCGTGACCTCGGACGCGGACGAGGACAAACTCGCTGCCAACCTCAACGACATCGCCGAACCTGAACTGAAGAAGATCGACGGCGTCTCCCAGGTCATGATCGCCGGTGCGAAGACCAAGCAGGTTGAGGTCACCATCCGGCGTGACGACCTCGAGGACGAGGGAGCCAACCTCGACGAGATCGCCGGGATCCTCCAGTCCAACGGAATCCCCACCTCGGCGGGCGAGCTGAAGAGCGATGAGGGCACCGCACCGGTCGAGGTCGGCACCCGCATCCGCTCAGTGGATGCCATCAAGGATCTCGTCATCAGCGGCAAGGACGACCCGATCAAGCTCGCAGACGTCGCCGACGTCACGATCGAGAACCAGCCCGTGGAATCGATCTCGCGCACCAACGGACAGCCTTCGCTGTCGGTGTCGATCATGAAGGAATCCGACGCCAACACCGTTGATGTCTCCGATGCTGTGGCCCAGAAGCTGCCCGATCTTGAGAAGTCGATGGGGGAGAACACGGAGTTCGTCTCCGCCTTCGACCAGGCGCCATTCATCGAGCAGTCGATCCACGATCTGCTCGTCGAAGGCGGATTGGGACTGTTCTTCGCAGTCCTCGTCATCCTCGTGTTCCTGCTCTCGGTGCGCGCCACGATCATCACGGCGATCTCGATTCCGCTCTCGCTGCTCATCGCCATGGTCGGTCTGTGGATGGGCGGTGAGACCCTGAACATGCTGACCCTGGGTGCTCTGACGATCTCCGTCGGACGCGTCGTCGACGATTCGATCGTCGTCATCGAGGCGATCCGACGACGGCACGCCTCAGGTGGTGAGAAGTTCGCGAATATCCTCGCCGCAGTCTCCGAAGTCTCCGGGGCCATCACCGCCTCCACGCTGACGACCGTCGCCGTATTCCTGCCGCTGGCCTTCGTCTCCGGCCAGACCGGAGAGATGTTCCGACCCTTCGCCCTGACAGCCACCATCGCACTCCTCTCGAGTCTGTTCGTGGCGCTGACGATCGTGCCCGTCCTCGCCTACTGGTTCCTGAGGCAGCGTGAGGCGAAGGTCAAACTCACTCGCGCGGAGAAGAAGGAGATCCGCCGTAACCGCAAGGGCATGCTCTCCGAATGGAGAAGCGAGAGCAAAGCCGCGAAGAAAGTGTCGAAGAAACAGGACATCCTCACCGCCGGACGCCATGACGAGCCCGGCACCGAGTCCACGACTGCGAGTGCTGCCGCCACCTCGGCGGGGCCACGCTATGGCGACACCGCGGAAGAAGCGGGCGAGGTCGACGAGCTCGCGGGCATGCACTCTCCGGTGACACGGCTGCAGAAGACCTATATGCCGGTCATCTCGTTCTCCACCAAACACCCGGTCGCGATGATCCTGGTCGCGATCCTCCTCCTTGCTGGTACAGGAGCGATGATTCCGCAGCTGAAGACCGAACTCTTCGGCGACGCCGGTCAGGACAGCCTGCAGGTCTCGCAGACATTCGACCCCGGCACCGACCTCGATGAGGCCTCGAAGCAGGCCGAGCCGGTTGAGAAGATCCTCAAGGACAACAGCGACGTCGAGTCCTATCAGCTCTCAATCGGTGGATCGACCTTCGGATTCACCGACGATGCCTCAACCACTGGCACCTACACGGTGAACTCGAAGGAAGGCGTCTCCGCTCAGTCGATCTCCTCACAGCTGCAGAAGGAATTCGATGGTCTGAAGGATGTCGGACAGGTCGAGGTTCAGAGCCAGAGTTCGATGCCCGGTGCCCAGACCATCGACGTCACCCTCTCTGCCTCGGATGCCGAAGAGCTCGACGATGCGACGAAGGCAGTCACGGACAAGCTCGAAGGCGTCTCCGGCACCCAGTCGGTGACCAGCGACCTCGAAGCCGTCCAGCCTGTCATCGAGGTCAAGGTCGATCATGAGAAGGCCGCGAAGGAGAATCTCACGGAGGCCACCATCGGCCAGTACGTGCAGCGGGCGATGCATGGCCAGAACATCGGTGAGGTCGTCATCGACAACGTGTCGCATTCGGTGCTCCTCTTCGACCGCAACGCCGACACGGTCGACGAACTGCGCGACCTCAAGATCCCTGGCAAGCCGAAGGAGACGGCTCCAGCCGGTGGCGCTGCCGGTGCTGCAGACGGCGGTGCTGGTGCTGCAGGAGCAGCTGACGGTGGTGCCGGTGCTGCGGGCGGGGCCGGAGAGGCCGGAGGAGCAGAAGGCGGCACGGGTGCTGGCGGCGGAGCCGGTGCTGGTGGTGCAGCCGGTGGCGACGCCGGTGCCGCTGGTGACCCCGGCGCCATGGCAGGCGCTCCAGCACCGACATCTGAGCCCCGGTTCATCGATCTCAGTGACGTCGCCGAGGTGAAAGAGGTCAAGACCGCACCGACGATCCGTCACACGGACTCGCAGCGTTCGACCACGGTCTCTGTGACCCCTGCCGGTGACGACCTGGGAACCGTGTCCGCCGATGTGCAGTCAGCACTGAACGAGGTCGACATCCCCGACTCGGTCAGCGTTGACACCGGTGGTGCCACGCAGGAGCAGAACGAAGCGTTCTCCCAGCTGGGCCTGGCCATGCTCGCCGCGATCCTCATCGTGTTCGTCATCATGGTCGCCACGTTCAAGTCGCTGCTGCAGCCGTTGATCCTGCTGGTCTCGATCCCGTTCGCGGCCACCGGATCCATCGCGCTGTCACTGCTGACCGATACTCCGCTAGGCCTGACCTCGATGATCGGTCTGCTCATGCTCATCGGCATCGTGGTCACCAACGCGATCGTTCTCATCGACCTGATCAACCACTTCAGAGCTCGAGGCGTTGATCTGCGAGCGGCGATCGTCCACGGTGCCAGACTGCGTTATCGTCCGATCCTTATGACCGCGGCAGCGACGATCTTCGCGCTTATACCGATGGCCCTGGGACTGACGGGTGGGGGAGTGTTCATCTCGAAGCCGCTGGCGATCGTCGTCATCGGCGGTCTCGTCAGCTCGACCCTGCTCACGCTCATCCTCGTGCCTGTCCTCTACCTCCTCCTCGAAGGAGCGAAGGAACGTCGCGGAGAGAAGAAGCACGTGAAGAACATGGCCCGCGGCCAGGTCCTCGACGTCGCCGAGGCGAGGGCTGCGCAGCGTTCGGATACGACGGATCGTGCTCGCTCAGGCACGCAGACGGAGACCACCGCAGATGCGGGGTCAGTGGCCACCGGCGGTCGCCCCGACACGGACGAGGAACCGAGGCACTGAGTCCTCGCCCACTACAGTGGGATCCATGAGAAACGAGCTCGAACCGCAGGAGAAGAAGCGCCTGTGGTTCGAGCTCGGTCTCGTTGCGGCACTCTCGCTGGGCCAATCGGCGGTCTATGCGATCGTGCGCTTAGCAGACATCACCACCCGCGGTCCGATCAGCGACGCCCAAGCGAAGCTCAACACCTCGATGTCGCCGCGACCCGGATTCGACCTCGTCTACCAGATCCTCGACATCGGGTTCACCCTCGTACCAGTGCTCTTGGCCCTCTACCTGCTGACTCGCGACTCGAATGCCCCGCCCCTGAGCACACGGCTGGGCGTGAACGGCCAGAGGGGGAAAGACCTCGGGCGCGGAACGCTCATCTTCACCATCATCGGCATCGGCACTCTGGCCGTCTACGCGGGCGGCAGGGCACTGGGGATCACTGCCGAGGTCCAGCCGGCCAACCTCGGCGATCATTGGTGGACTATTCCCGTGCTCATTCTGGCCGCGGCGAAGAACGGCATCGTCGAAGAGGTCATCATCTTCGGCTTCGGGGCCGAACGGCTCCAGCGCCTGGGCTGCGGGATGTGGCCGATCATCATCAGTCTGGCAGTCCTCCGTGCCAGCTACCACCTGTACCAGGGCATCGGGCCATTCATCGGCAACGTCGCCATGGGCATCATCTTCGGGTGGTACTTCATGCGCCGAGGCAGGCTGATGCCGCTGGTGTGGGCACATTTCATCATCGACGCCGTGGGCTTCCTGGCACCGGGAATCCTCACCCTCGTCGACATCGGCTGAACGGGTTCACGCGCAGTTCATACAACGGTAGTTCTGGGTCCAACTGACCCTGAAAGTCTCGAACTGATGAGCCCGACTCCGTTTCGCGAGGCAGGGCCGACAGACCCGATCCAAGGAGACAACCGAACCGATGGCACCCCTACGTGAACTTCTGCCCATGGCCGGACACGTCCGAGGCAAGCGCAGCCCCGTCACATGTGCGCTCAAATGCGACAACGCGTGCACCAAGGCGATCTGCAACACCTCGTCCAACAGCTACTTCCGCGACATCGTCGGGGCGCAGCTGTCCCGCAGGGCAGTGCTGGGGGCGTCGGCGGCAGGAGCACTGGCCATCGCAGTCACGACCGGACCGAGTCCGACCACACGTGCAGCCGCGGCCGCAGCAGCAGGCACAGGAAGCAGCCTCGACTTCACCGCGATCGACCCGGTCCAGCACGAGGTCGACAAGTTCATCGTCCCCGAGGGGTACTCGTGGCACCCCGTCGTGCGCTGGGGTGACCCTCTGTTTCCGGACGCTCCGAAGTTCGACCCCGAGAACCAGAGCGTCGAATCGCAGCGACGTCAGTTCGGGTACAACAACGACTTCCTCGAAATCCAGGTCGACGAGAACGGCGACGGCAACCGTGCCCTGCTGTTCGCCAACCAGGAGTACACGAACGACGCGATCATGTACCCCGACAGTATGGACAAGGCCACCCAGCGCGCCATCAGCCGCGATGCACACGGGCTGACTGTTGCGGAACTGGTCCGGACCAATGAGAAGACCCCGTGGAAGGTCGACGTCAACGGCGCCAACAACCGCCGCTTCCTCATCGATACCGAATACGAATTCACTGGGCCGGCAGCCGGCTCCGACCTGCTCCGCACCAGGGACTACCCCAACGGCGACAAGGCTCAGGGAACCCTGGGCAACTGCTCGGGAGGCCTGACTCCGTGGGGCACACTGGTCTCCGGCGAGGAGAACTTCAACTCCTACTTCAAAGCGCAGGGCACCTCGGCGGCCGACAAACGCTACGGTCTGAGCAACGAGGCCTCGGCCAATGGCTGGGAAGAAGACCTGCAGCGCTTCGACACGAACAACTCCGGCTACGCCAACGAAGCCAACCGATTCGGCTGGATCGTCGAAGTCGACCCGCGCGACCCCGAATCGACACCGCTCAAGCACACCAACCTGGGCCGCCTCAAGCACGAGGGCGCCAACATCACGATCGCCGATTCGGGTCAGGCCGTTGCCTACATGGGCGACGATGAGAAGTTCGACTACCTCTACAAGTTCGTGTCCAAGGGCAAGTACATCGAAGGCGACCTGCCCCACAACATGACCCTGCTGACCGAGGGCGATCTGTTCGTAGCGAAGTTCACGGGCAACTCCCCGAAGGGCGAGATCGACGGCAGCGGTGACGTTCCGGCCGACGGCGAGTTCGATGGCAGCGGGCAGTGGCTGCCGCTGATCAAGGACGGCAAGTCGCAGGTCTCGGGAATGGCCATTGAAGAGGTGCTGGTCAACACTCGACTGGCGGCGGACAAGGTCGGTCCGACGAAGATGGACCGTTGTGAGGACGTCGAGCCCAACCCAGTCAACGGAAAGATCTACGTTGCGTGCACAAACAATTCGGATCGTGGCGTTGACGGCAAGGCCGTCGCCGATGAGGCGAACCCGCGCAGCGAGAACCGCGACGGACACATCGTCGAACTGACCGAACGCAACGGTGACCACACCGGCACCGAGTTCGACTGGACTCTGCTGCTGGTGTGCGGTGACCCGAAGCAAGGCGACACGACCTACTTCTCAGGCTTCCCCGAAGACCAGGTCTCACCGATCTCCTGCCCCGACAATGTCACGTTCGACTCGGCAGGCAACCTGTGGATCTCCACGGATGGTGCACCCGATGGCATCGGCTACTGCGACGGTCTGTTCAAGGTCACCATCGAAGGTGAGGAGCGCGGACGCGTCGAGCAGTTCCTCTCCGTCCCGCGTGAAGGTGAAGTCTGCGGACCGCTCGTCCACGACTCCTACAACTCGGCGTTCGTGGCTGTGCAGCACCCAGGTGAGGACGGCGAATGGTCGGATCAGCACTCGCGGTTCCCCGACTATGTCGACACCACAGATGTCGACAAGGGCGTGGCAGCGCTTCCCCGACCGACAGTGGTCCAGGTGATCAAGGGCAGCGGCGAAGAGCCCACCGACCCTCCGACAGAGGACCCAACCGACCCTCCGAACGAGGACCCGAAGGACGCAGACACCGAAGGCAACGAGGACGGCTCGTCCGACGGGTCTGACGGCGACTCGTCCGATGGCGGCGACGGCAGTTCCTCGTCCGAGGGCTCGACGAGCGGCTCCCAGGACGGTGCGAAGGATGCAGCTGCGGCGGCCGGAGCAGCGGGCGCAAGTGATGCCGGGTCGAACGGCGGATCCGGCTCCGGCGGTTCGGGTTCCGGTGGCGGCGGTGACCTGCCGCGGACCGGCAACGACAGCACTCTGCCGCTGCTCGGCGGAGGTGCCGGCCTGCTTGCCGCAGGCGGTGCCATGGCAACGGCCGCGCACATGCGCAAGAAAAAGGCAGCAGAGGGTGCCGAAGACCTCACAGAGGGCTCCGCGGAGGTCTGACTCCGCGGCCACTCCAGCTTAAGTGGACGTTTTGGGCTGACAATTCCGATTGTATTCAGCCCAAAACGTCCACTTAAGCGTGAACCGGTGGCGTAGGGCGATGCAGCTACAGCTATCACCATCCCCTCTTGGGGGCGGATCCCCATTGAGTCACGGTGTGCAGAGGACGTATAGGCGCCTCTTGCTCGCCTCGGAGGGAGATGGTTGGCTGGCATGATGAACGAGGCCGTCACCCTCCGTCCTCTGTGTGTCGGAGACGCCGCCGAGATGGCGGTCGTTCTCTCACATCCTGACCTCTACCGGTACACAGGCGGGCAACCGCCCAGCGAAGCTGACCTCAAGAGGCTCTATGGCATTCAGACTCGCGGTGGGCCTGCCGACCGGACCGAGGTGTGGCTCAATGACATCGTCACGCTCGGGGATGACCAGCAAGCTGTCGGTTTCGTCCAGGCGACCCTCCCGGCCGATCAGCGATCCGCGGAGATCTCCTGGGTGATCGGCCGCCCGTGGCAGGGGCTCGGGTACGCAGGTCGGGCCGCTCTACATCTCACCAACCGCCTTCGCACCCGCGGAGTCGAGCAGGTGATTGCTCACATCCATCCAGATCACGAGGCATCTTCGCGGATCGCCAAGCAGCTTGGCATGAAACCGTCCGAGGTTGTCATCGACGGGGGAGACACTGTGGACCGGGCTCCTCGTATGAAATGAGGGCAGCACACCGAATCGGTGTGCTGCCCTCTACGCTGTGCGACGTCAGTCGTCTGAGCCCAGCTGTCTGGCTCCGCCGGCGAATCAATTCTGCCCGGCGAATGCCGAACAGCGCCGAACGTTCCGGCCTACGGCGTCTCAGATGGTGACGAGGCCGTTCTTGGCGGTGTCGAAGCTGATCGACATGATGCCGGGGGTGCCGTGCGGCGCCGACCAGTCGATGTGGATCTCCGGGATGGGCTTGGGATCCTGGGTTCCCAACCAGTCGCGGAGTCGGTCACGATCCCCGGCGATCTGCAGGGTGTCGAGAGCGACATCGCCATTGGTCTTGTAGGACGAAGGATGCTGAGACGAGTCGGCCGCCCACTTGATGAAGAACGGAAGCTGAGGGTCGGCGATGAGCCCCTTGATTCCGATCTGTAGCCACTTGAGTTCCAGGCCTGATTCCGGGGTGCGGTTTCCGTCGACGGCTTTGCGTTCGAGACGAGTTTCCACTCCGGCGAGGTCATCGACCGAAACGCACCATCCCATCCAGCCGCCGCCGAGCTCGGAACGAGCTCGCACTGCCTGGCCGAAGGGTGTTGACAACGCGGCCGGGTGCTCCAAGGCTTCGACGACTTCGAGGTAATGACCGTTCGCGAGAGGGAAGATCAGATTTCTGGTACCGAATCGAGGATGCACACCACCGTCGTAGGGAACCACACCGAGCTTCTCCGAGATCCGCTCGGCAGTGGCTTTGTACCCGTCTGGTTCGCTGGCGAATGACACATGATCGAGTTTCATGTCTCGACAATCGCATAACCTGGCTCACACTTCTCATTAGGATCACCTAAGTAGTGGGTCGTCCCAGGGCCGGCAGCCGCTCGTCCGATGAATGCAGAGACCGCCCGGACGGCGAGGTCCGGGCGGTCTCTGATCACGGGTGAGGCGATGCTTCACACCACCTCGGTGAGGGTGAACTCAGTGAGAGTCCTTGAAGCGCTTGATCGAAGCCTCGACCTCGGCCTCAGCCTCTGCACGCCCGACCCAGCTGGAGCCCTTGACGTACTTGCCCGGCTCAAGATCCTTGTAGCGGGTGAAGAAGTGCTCGATCGAGTCGAGGGTGAACTGATCGACGTCGCCGATGTCCTGGTAGCTCTCCCAGCGGGGATCGCCGGCCGTGACGCCCAGGACCTTGTCGTCGCCGCCTGCTTCATCTTCCATCTTGAACATTCCGATGGGGCGCACATCGATGAGGACGCCGGGGAAGAGGGGTTCGGGCAGCAGTACGAGAACGTCGAGCGGGTCCCCGTCGTTGCCCAGCGTGTCCTCGAAGAAGCCGTAGTCAGCGGGGTACTGCATCGAGGTGTAGAGGTAGCGGTCGAGCTTGACTCGACCTGTCTCATGATCGACCTCGTACTTGTTGCGCGATCCGCGCGGGATCTCGATTGTGGCCAAGAGTTCCATAGTGCTCCTTCAAGCTAGGGTTGCATCACTAGAATAGAGCTTACAAGTCCCCACGAACGACAACCACAACGGCTACGGCGAGGACGATGGCAATGAGAATGAGAGCCCGCGCTTGAACCAGACCCCGGAGCGGAAGAGGCGGAAGCGGTCGAAGAAGGCTGTCGCCGGCATCACCGCAGGCAGCCTCGCCATCGTGCTGGGCGCGGTTGCGGCAGTCGACGCCTACGACGTCTTCCCCGAGCTCCCGGGAATCCTGACCACTGACCCCGCCGTCGAAGTCCAGGCGGTCCCCGCGCCTGACGCGCAGGGCAAGGACATGCCCGCCCCCGCCTCGGCGCTAGATGATTCCGCACCTGTGCCCACCAAGGTCCCCGACACGGTGGACAAGGTCCTCTCTGATGCCAAGGTCAAGGGCTTGGGGATCGAGATCCGCGACGGGCTCAGCGATGACATCCTCTACGCCCAGAACGAGAACAGACCTCGCACGCCGGCCTCGGTGACCAAGGTCCTCACGGCCTCGGCGGCACTGCTGAGCATCGGCGGCGAGAAGCGACTGAGCACGACCACAGAGTTCGACCCGTCCACCTCGACGGTGACGCTGACAGGCGGCGGAGACTCACTGCTGGGTGCGGGGGAGTCCCAGCCGGGTGCCGTGAACGGTCACGCGGGCCTGACGACGCTGGCTCAGCAGACTGCCGAATCACTCAAGAGCCAGAACGTCGCCGAGGTGGCCCTGGACTTGGACACCTCCCGGTACACGGGCAAGGACTTCAGTCCCGGATGGGAGCGTGCCGATATCGCCAAGGGCGTCATCACGCCGATCCAGCCGCTGATGATCGACACCGGGTATGTCGGCAGCAAAGACAAGGAATGGCGGGGCCGCAGCGAGCACCCGGCCAAGGACGCCTTCGCAGTCTTTGCCAAAGAGCTCAAGGCAGCCGGAGTCACAGTCACCGACAACCCTGCACCCGCCGCTGAGACGGGTGACGACGCGAAGACCGACGGAGACTCCGAAACCAGCCAGCTGGCGGGGGTGGAATCGGCCACGATCTCCGAGATCGTCGAATACGCGCTCGTGCACAGCGACAACGTCGTCGCCGAGGTCCTCGGCAACGAGGTCGCCATCGCCCAGGGTGAACCCGGAAGCCTGGAATCCGGCCCCGAAGCCGTGCTGGCGGCCCTGTCCGATTCCGTGGATCTGGGCAAGACCCACCTCGAAGACACCTCGGGCCTGTCCTATGACAACCAGATCAGTCCGCACGACCTGACGACGATCCTGCAGGCATCGGTCGTCGCCGACGATTCGCTCTCCAGCCTCATCAGCTACATGCCCGTCGGAGGACTGACCGGCACACTGACCCAACGTTTCACCAAAGACAAGGCTGCAGCCGGGACGGTGCACGCGAAGACGGGGACCCTGTCGACCGTGACCTCACTGGCAGGAGGGGTGCTCGACGCCGATGGACGCTATCTCGTCTTCACCCTGCAGATCGACGACGTGGACAAGGACAAAATATTGGAAGCCAGGAAAACCGTGGACGATATCGTCGCAGCACTCGCGGATTGCGGCTGCCGATGATCGTCGATGAGAAGTTCGCCGCCCGCACAGCCCGGGAACTCGTCCCCGCAGCGCGTATGCCCGACATCGATGAACTTGACGCGCTGGTCGCCGGGCTCAAGGACAATGCGCTGACGGCGCAGGAACTCGTCGTCGACTCGTTCCTCCTCGACCCTGCCCATGCCGATGACGTGCGCACTCGTCTGGGCGCCGGTTCCGTGCTCGTGCTCGATCAGATCGGCTGGATCAAGGCCAATGCGCAGTCGCTCAACGGCATGGTCGACGCGGACTCCCTGCCCGCCCCTGTCGGTCCGGGAGCGGCGAAAGCGGCCGCCGTGGAACTGGCAGGCGTGCTCTCGCTGCTGTCGACTCGAGTTCTGGGCCAATTCGACCCCTTTGCGGTGGACACGGGCCGGCTGATGTTCGTCGCCCCCGCTGTCCTCATCGCCGAAGAGGCGATGAACGTCAAGCCGCGCGACTTTCGCATGTGGGTGGCCCTGCACGAGGCCACGCACCAGGTGCAGTTCGCCACCGCGCCCTGGCTGCGTGAGCACATGCGCTCTCTCCTGTCTCAGGTCGTCGCGACCCCTCTCAGGGCACCTGGCATCAGCGGTCTCGCTGACGTCTTCTCCACAGTGGGCCGGATCATCAAGGGTGATGCGAGCATGGTCGATCTGATCAGGGACGAGGGGATGCGCAGCGCCCTCGACGAGGCGACGGCGATCCTCAGCCTGCTCGAAGGGCACGCCGACGTGGTCATGGACGAGGTCGGCATCGAAGTGATCCCGAGCGTGCGGAAGCTGCGACGCAAGTTCGAAGCCCGCCGCGACGCCGGACAGGGCGGATTCCTGTCGAACCTGCTGGGCATGAACCTCAAACTCGCCCAGTACCGTGACGGCGCCACGTTCGTCCGCGCCATCCGCAAGGAAGTCGGCCAGACCGGTTTCTCCGCCGTCTATGCCAAACCGGAGAACCTGCCGAGGAGCGAGGAGATCCACACCCCGAGTCTGTGGTTGGACCGTGTCCACGGCTGAGGCGCGACCACCTCGGCGACCGAGCCTCGATCCGGCCAGCGGAGCGATCCGCAGCAGTGTCCGTGAAGCGTTGGCTCAGTTGGGCAGTTCCCGGCCCAAGGTCATCGTCGCGGTCTCCGGGGAGCGGACTCGATGGCGCTGCTGCATGCCTGCGCCTTTCTCCACCGACGTGGGGAGCTGCATGCGCAGGCCGTGACCGTCGACCATGGTCTGCAGTCCTCGACCGCCGAGGTGGCCCGCCGGGTCGTCTCGATCGCCGAATCCTGGGGTCTGTCCGCCGAGGTCGCCAGCGTCACCGTCGCAGCCGGTGACGAGGGCCTTGAAGCCGCCGCCCGCGATGCCCGCTACGGCGCACTTGAAGCCGCCCGGAAAGTGCAGGGGGCCGAGTGGGTGCTGACCGCGCACACCCGCAGTGACCAGGCGGAGACGGTGCTGCTGGGACTGATGCGTGGTTCGGGCACGAGATCCCTGGCTGGAATGGCTCTGCGCACCGGCACCGTGGTGCGTCTCCTGCTCGACATCGAACGGGCGACCACTGTCGCCTCGTGCCGGGCTCAGGGCATCGAAGTCTGGGATGACCCGATGAACGCCGACGATTCCTTCGCCCGGGTCCGTGCCCGCGCCCTGCTGGCAACCCTGGAGGCCGACCTGGGCCAGCCTGTCACCGCGAATCTGGCCCGCACCGCCGAGCTGTGCCGTGCCGATGCCGACTGCCTCGACGGGCTCGCCGAGACCTCAGCCGCCGCCGTGCGCGGACGCACCGAGGTGCCGTTGGCCGAACTGGCAGGATTGGAGGAGGCGATCCTCTCCCGCGTCGTCCGCGAGTGGCTGATCTCCCTCGACGTGCCCGCACAGAGCTTCGGCGCCGCCCGCGTGGCCCAACTGTGCGCCCAGATTCGCGAACCTGGGACCTCGGGTCGCCCACATGCTCGTCTGTCACTTCCCGGTGACACCGAAGTGATCATCACCAGGCAGCTCCTGTGCTTCCGTCGCGACGCGAAGACCGGGTGACTGCAGCCCCCGGACGTTGGGCTCAGGCCTTGCCGTGGACCAGGTGGCCGCCGGTGGCCACCAGCCCTCCGTTCTTGAAGACGTCGCGATCGGCAGGGCAGTCCATGATCGCCGAGGTGACCGTATCGGCCTCGAGCAGCATGAAGTCCGCCGGAGCACCGATGCCCAGACCGAAGCGGGCATCATCGATCAATGCGGTTCCGTCCGGTCGGGCTCCGGCCATCACCTGTGCCCCGCCTCGGGAAGCGATGTCCAAGCATGCTTCGATGTCCTCATCCAGGCGATGCCCATTCGTGAATGCCAGCTGCCAGGCCCGCCGCAGCAGGTCACCGTCACCGTAGGGACTCCAGTAGTCGCGCTGACCGTCCTCGCCAAGACCCAACGCCACCCGATTCTCACGCAGGCTGCGCTGCGGCAGGACGCCGTTCTGCGGTGCCACCGTCGTCAGAGAGATTCCCGCCTCGGCGACGAGTTCGATGATCCGTTCGACCTCTGGTGCAGGGTTGGAGCTCAGGGCGAAGGCGTGGGAGATCGTCACCTTCCCATCCATGCCGAGAGCCTTCGTGCGGTGGGCGATCTCCTCGAACGTGAACACGCCTGCGCTGCCGCGCTCATGGAGATGGATGTCGATGCCTTTGCCGTGCTTCTCCGCAAGCCCGAAGACGACGTCGAGGTGCGCGACCGGGTCGCGGTCGTATTGGAGTGGGTCGAGTCCTCCGACCAGATCAGCGCCCTCGCTCAAGGCCGCGTCGAGAAGATCTCTGACGCCCTTTTCGCGTACGATGCCGGCCTGCGGGAAGGCCACGACCTGAGAGTCGAGGACCGCAGCGTGATCGGCCAGTGCGTCCCGGACGCCGATGAAGCGCTCGAGACCGCAGTCGGCGTCGATCTGGGTATGCGAGCGGATGCGCGTACCGCCGGAGGAGACGATCTCTGCGATCACGAAGGCAGCCTGGTCACGGACGCTGCGCTCGCCCTGCCGCCAGTTCTCCCGATCGTTCATGATGAAGCCGTGCAGCGTTCCGTCAGCAGTGTGGGGACGGAAGGTCTGGCCCATCCGGTTCGAATCGAGGTGGGCATGGACGTCGCCGAGGCTGGGCAGCAGCGCTCGCCCGGCCCCATCGATGATGTCGGGCCCATCGACGTCTTCGGCGCTGGCGGGGTCGGTGCGGCCGATCGCCTGCGCCGAGGCAGCCGGCGTGAACGAGGTGAAACGTCCGTTCTCGATCCCGACATCAACAGTCTGGGCATCGGCAGTGCGGGGAAAGAGGCGAATATTTCTCAGAGTGGTCATCGTCGTCCTTGAGAGATAGGAGGGCACTTGACCTCCAAATGGTATACCTTTATGTGGCTTGGGTACGGGCCGCCGAATCGAGCGAACACAGCGTCTGAAAGGATGAGCCAATGACCTCTCAGCCCGAATACGGCCATCGTACGGGTCGGGGACTCGACGTGCTGGCGCTCGTGGGCCTCATCCTCATCGCCTGCTCCCTGCGACCGGCCGCATCGTCCTTGGGCCCCGTCCTCTCCGAAGTCCAAGGCGCCTACGCCCTGGTCGAATGGCAGACAGGCCTGCTCACAGCACTTCCCGGCCTGATCTTCGCAATCTGCGGGTTCATCGCCGTTCCCGTGCTCAAGAAGATCGGACTCTTCAGCTCGCTGGCGATGACCTGCGTGCTGATCGCGGTCGGAGTGGGCGCCCGGGTCCTCGTCGACAACTGGTTCGGCTTCGCCGGTCTGACCGTGGTCGCGCTGGCCGGAATGTCCATCGGAAACGTCATTCTGCCGGTGTACGTGAAAATGCGCTTCCCCCACCGAGCCAACCTCGGCGCCACCGCCTTCACAGTGTCCCTGGGACTGGGTGCGATGTTCCCCGCCTTCCTCACCGCACCACTCACCGGCCACTTCGACAACTGGCGGGTGGGACTGGGCATCTGGGCACTAGTGCCTGCCTGCGCACTGATCACCTGGATCATCCTCAAGCTCGTCCGATCCGTACCCCACCTGGATCGGCCCGAGCAGGACACACACGAGGCTGGCCCGCCTCGGCGACATATCTTCACCTCTGCCAAGGCCAGATACATGGCGATGTTCTTCGGTCTGCAGTCAGTCAACGCCTATGTCCAGTTCGGATGGCTGCCGCAGATCTACCGTGACGCAGGGATCGATCCGGTCCTCGCCGGACTCATGCTCACCGTCGTCACCCTTGGTGGGATCCCCGGCGGCTTCCTTGCCCCGCAGATCATCATGCGCAGCATCCTGCCCCGCTTCTTCCTCGTCAGCTTCTCCGTCAGCGCCGTGTGCGGCTACCTCGGACTGCTCCTCATGCCCACCACCGTGCCGGTGCTGTGGGCGATCCTCCTAGGCTACGGCGGCTTCGCCTTCCCTGCCGCGCTCGCGCTCATCACGGGCCGCACACAGGCCGTGTCCGTCACTGCCCGGACCTCAGCATTCGTGCAGTCCAGCGGCTATGTGCTGGCTGCGATCGGCCCCTTGGCCGTCGGCGGACTCCTCGGATTCAGCGGCGGCTGGTCGGTGCCGCTGGAGTTCATGATCGGCGTTTCGGCGCTCATGGGCGTGACCGGGTACCTTGCTGCCGCACCGGGGACAGTCGACGATGATCTGGCCGCACTTGGCACCCGCAGTGAAGCATCAGAACTTGGTGGTGGCGCCAACGACCTCCACGGTGGCACGAACGACCTCCGTGGTGGCACGCCGGGGCAGAAGTGAATCATAATGGAGACACACCCCACCCCAAGCGAGGAGATTCGACACCTGTGGACATCAACGATCTCGGCAATGACATCGAAAAAGTACTTGTCTCGGAAGAACAGATAGCCGCACGACTCGTTGAACTGGCAGCCGCCATCGATGAAGACTACAAGGGCAAGGACATCCTGCTCGTCGGCGTCCTCAAGGGTGCCGTCATGGTCATGGCGGACCTGGCTCGTGCGATCCATTCGCCGGTGACCATGGACTGGATGGCCGTCTCCTCCTACGGTTCGGGCACCAAATCCTCCGGTGTCGTCCGCATCCTCAAGGATCTCGACACCGACCTCTCAAACCGTCACGTGCTCATCGTCGAAGACATCATCGACTCGGGTCTCACCCTGTCCTGGCTGGTCCAGAACCTGCGCTCGCGTGGAGCGGCGACCGTCGAGATCTGCACGATGCTGCGCAAGCCCGAAGCAGTCAAGGTCGATATCGACGTCAAATACATCGGCTTCGACGTTCCGAACGAATTCGTCATCGGCTACGGACTCGACTATGCCGAGAAGTACCGCAACGTTCCGTTCGTCGCGACCCTGGCTCAGCACGTCTACAGCTGAGCGTTGCGCATGAACGTTCCGCGCATTGACTGAATGCCTGCCGCACCCGGGAACAAAAATGGGTGCATTCGAGCTATGTCAGTGCGAGGTATTAGGCTGTGGGGGATGTTCCCAGGCAGCCTCGGTAGCCTGAACAGGTTGCCCACATCTTTTTCCTGAGAGGACTTATGGCCGAGTCGAATAAGCGTCGCCCACTGCTCAACAAGGCGACGAAGGGCCCTTTGGTCTGGATCGTTCTGGCACTGCTCGTAGTGTCTATCGGTGCTCTGCTCTTCAGCAGAGTCGGATTCAGCCAGATTGACACCCAGCAAGGCCTCGAGCTGCTCCAGGACGACAAGGTCGAACAGGCCAAGATCGTCGACAAGGATCAGCGCGTCGACCTGACCTTGAAAGACGATCTCAAGATCGAGGGCAAGGACTTCGGCAAGAAGGTTCAGTTCTTCTACGTGGAGCAGCGTGGAGAGCAGATCGTCAAGGCCGTGGACTCGGCCGAGCCCAGCAAGGGATACACCGACGAGGTGCCCAAGCAGAGCTGGCTGATGTCCCTGCTGGGAACTCTGATTCCATTCGTCATCATCTTCGTCGTCTTCTGGTTCCTCATCTCGCAGATGTCGGGCGGGAAGATGATGAACTTCGGCAAGTCCAAGGCGAAGCTGGTCAACAAGGAGAACCCGGACGTCACGTTCAAGGACGTCGCCGGTGTCGACGAGGCTCTTGAAGAGCTCGAGGAGATCAAGGAGTTCCTGGCCGAACCGGAGAAGTTCAAGGCCGTGGGAGCCAAGATCCCCAAGGGTGTCCTCCTCTACGGTCAGCCCGGTACCGGTAAGACCCTGTTGGCGAAGGCCGTGGCCGGTGAAGCCGGTGTGCCCTTCTACTCGATCTCGGGCTCTGACTTCGTCGAGATGTACGTCGGCGTGGGCGCCTCCCGTGTGCGCGACCTGTTCGAGCAGGCTAAGACGAACGCTCCCTGCATCATCTTCATCGATGAGATCGACGCCGTCGGCCGCCAGCGCGGAGCCGGCATGGGCGGCGGCCATGACGAGCGCGAACAGACGCTCAACCAGCTGCTCGTCGAGATGGACGGCTTCGACGTGAAGACCAACGTCATCCTCATCGCCGCCACCAACCGTCCCGACGTTCTCGACCCGGCGCTTCTGCGCCCCGGCCGCTTCGATCGGCAGATCCCGGTTGAGGCCCCGGACATGAAGGGCCGGCAGCACATCCTCGAGGTCCACGCCGAGGGCAAGCCCCTGGCAGATGACGTCGATCTGGCCCAGATCGCCAAGCGCACCCCCGGATTCTCAGGCGCGGACCTGGCCAACGTCCTCAACGAGGCGGCTCTGCTGACAGCGCGTGAGGGGGCGAAGGTCCTTGACAACAGGATCCTCGATGAGGCGATCGATCGCGTCATCGCCGGACCGCAGAAACGGACCCGCCTGATGAACGACAAGGAACGGCTCATCACCGCGTATCACGAGGGCGGGCACGCACTTGTGGCCGCGGCGATGAACCAGACCGACCCGGTCACCAAGGTCACTATCCTGCCCCGTGGCCGCGCCCTGGGCTACACCATGGTCCTGCCGAGCGAGGACAAGTACTCCACGACCCGCAACGAGCTGCTCGACCAGATGGCTTACGCCATGGGCGGCCGCGTGGCCGAGGAAGTCGTCTTCCACGACCCCACCACCGGTGCCAGCAACGACATCGAGAAGGCGACGAACATCGCCCGGAAGATGGTCACGCAGTACGGCATGAGCGACAAGCTCGGCATGGTCAAGATCGGCGACGATCAGGGCGAGCCCTTCGCAGGTCGCGGCTACGGCGGGGGCGACGAGTACGGCGATGCGACCCTGTCCTCGATCGACGGCGAGGTTCGCGACATCATCGACGCCGCCCATGCTGACGCCTACTGGGCGCTGACGCACAACCGCGACGTCCTCGACGACCTCGCCTACCAGCTCCTCGAGCGGGAGACTCTTGATCAGGCGGCACTGGCAGAGATCTTCACCCCCATCGTCAAACGCCCCACACGCGATGTGTGGCTGGCCAACGACGACCGCCCGGTCTCCGAACGCGGACCCATCGATCCGCCTGCACCCTTGAGCGGGGACCGCAACGGCAAGAGCAACGGCAGCTCGGAGGTCGACACCACCGACGTTCCCGGTGCCGGACCGACGGGTGCGAACGGACCTCACGTGCCCCATAACCCCACAGGGCCGATCAATCCCAACGACCCGACCGGTCCATCCGGACCGACGGGTCCACGCAATACCGACGGCAGCGGGGAGAGCGGCTACTGATGTCAGAGCTCGAAGAGGTGACGGAGGTCCTCGGCAAGGCACCCGCCGGCACCGGCAACAAGGTCGACCAGCCGCGGATCGCCGCCGCCGTGCGTGAGATCCTCATCGCCGTCGGTGAAGATCCTGATCGAGAAGGTCTGCTGGAGACCCCGGACAGGGTCGCTCGTGCCTACGAAGAGGTCTTCGCCGGCATCCACCGCGACCCGGCCGACGTTCTGGGCGTGACCTTCGACATCAGCCACGAGGAAATGGTCCTCGTCCGAGACATCGACCTGTATTCGATGTGCGAACATCATCTGGTGCCGTTCCACGGAGTCGCCCACATCGGCTACATCCCGAGTAAGAACGGCAAAGTCACTGGACTGTCTAAGCTGGCCCGCCTCGTCGAGATCTATGCTCGTCGCCCCCAGGTCCAGGAACGGCTGACGACTCAGATCGCCGACGCACTCGTCGAATACCTCGAGCCTCAGGGCGCGATCGTCGTCGTCGAGGCCGAGCATCTGTGCATGACCATGCGGGGAGTCCGGAAACCGGGTGCCTCGACCATCACCTCGGCGGTGCGCGGGCAGCTGCGCGAAACGGCATCCCGAGCAGAAGCCATGAGTCTGATCATCCGGAGATAGAGGTCGCACATGCCCACACCGGAACGCACGAAGATCATGGGCGTCCTCAACGTCACGCCCGACTCCTTCTCCGACGGCGGTCGCTACTTCGACCACGACGCCGCCATCACCCACGGTTTCGAACTGCTGCGCTCGGGCGCAGACATCATCGATGTCGGAGGGGAGTCCACTCGCCCCGGCTCCGTTCGAGTCGATGAGGCGGAGGAGCTGCGCCGCGTCGTCCCTGTGATCAGAGAGTTGGCCGCCGCAGGTGCCGTCATCAGCGTCGACACGATGCGAGCCAAGGTCGCAGAGGCATCACTGGATATCGGCGCCCACATCATCAACGACGTCTCCGCAGGACTCTCCGATCCGACGATGCTGACCGTCGCCGCCGAGACCGCAGCCCCGGTCGTGCTCATGCACTGGCGAGGCTACCTCGACCGTGCGTCGGCGTCCTTCCACTACGACGATGTCGTCGCCGAGGTGATCAGGGAGCTGAAGACGAGAATCGACGAAGCGACGGCCGTCGGTGTGAAGCATGAGAACATCATCCTCGACCCGGGCCTGGGCTTCTCGAAGAACGCCGAACACAACTGGCAGATCCTCGGGGCTCTCGACGAGTTTGCGGATCTGGATCATCGGCTCCTCGTCGCCGCCAGCCGCAAACGCTTCATCTCCACCCTGCTCTCGCCGGAGGACCCGAAACTCGCCGAGGAGTCGGCGAAGGATCAGGCCACGGCCGCGATCTCGGCCCTGTCGGCCAGGGCAGGAGCGTGGGCGGTGCGCGTCCACGAACCTTCCACCTCGGCGACCGCGGCCAAGGTCATTCACGCCGTGAACTCACATGCCCCGGCAGCCACTCCGGATGAGCGTGCAGCGGAGGGAGACGCATGAGTGCCGATTCGGATCGGATCGAACTGCGCGGGCTGAGAGTGCGCGGCAACCACGGAGTCTTCGACTTTGAGAAGCGTGAGGGCCAGGACTTCGTCATCGACGTCACCCTGCACACCTCCGTATCGCGGGCCGCGGCCACGGACGACATCGCCGACACCGTCCACTACGGCGAGCTGGCCGAAGACGTCGCACACATCGTCGAAGACAACACCTTCGACCTCATCGAGACCCTGGCCGCCCGGATCGCAGAACACTGCCTGGGCCTGGCCGGAAATGTCGAAGTTGTCGTCCATAAGCCCGGAGCACCGATCCAGCGCAGCTTCAACGACGTCAGCGTCACCGTCGTCCGTTCCCGCGACACCACCGACGCCGCGGCCACCGACGCCGCTGCGGCCAGGACGGTCGATGATGAGCTTGCCGGGACCGAGCCTGCCGAGACAGAGGCCTACCTCAATCTCGGGGCCAACCTGGGCGATGCGGCGGACACACTCGAGCAAGCCGTTGCCGCACTCGATCGACATCCCAAGATCGCCGTGCTCAGGCGATCCTCCCTGTATCGCACCGCACCCTGGGGCGGAGTCGAACAGAACGACTTCCTCAATCTGGGCATCATCGTGGCCACCAGCCTGCCCGCCCCACAGCTCCTCGCCGTGGCGCAGGGAATCGAAGTCGCCTGCGGCCGGACCCGGGAACTGCGCTGGGGACCACGCACCCTCGACATCGACCTGATCCGCTTCGGCACCGCGCAGGCAGAGCTCATCCTCGACACCGACGAACTGACTCTGCCCCACCCACGGGCGCACGAACGTGCATTCGTCCTCGCACCATGGGCCGAGCTCGATGAGGCCGCAGAAATCCGCACACCCACCGGTCCGCGACCGATCACCGCCGTCCTGAGCGAGCTGGGCGACCAGGAAATCACGCGAATCCCGGCCCCATAAGGGGCCAGGGTTTGAGAGACTTGGAGCTATGCAGCGAACATCGTCGGGGACTCTCGTCATCTGGGCCGTCATCGGCGCCGTGCTGGCGCCGACAGTCGACGTGCTGCTGGAGAGTCAGGGCTTCGCTCTGCCGGGCCTGCCCTGGTTCGCCATCATCGGAATGCTCATACTCGCTGCAGTCCTGCTGGTCCTGGGGTGGCCGATCAAGAAATTGAATGACGGCGACCGGACCAAGGAGATCGACCCACTGCAAGCAGCCCGCGTAGCCGTCATGGCCAAGGCCAGTGCCCTAACAGGCGCCGGACTGGCCGGTTGGTATATGGGCAACGCCGCCTACTACTTTCTGTCCGCACCCGGCATCCGCAATGACTTGGCGGCAGGTATGCTTTTCGCTATGATCGCAGCCGCAGCGTTGATGATCGTCGGCTTGATCGTCGAAGGCTTCTGCGAGCTGCCCCCTCAAGATCCACCAGGAGCTGAACCAGCATGAGCCGCGAATTCAACTATCTGTCCGGAACAGACGCCGACTTCAACCGGGTCAGTCCCAAATACGGGCTCAAGGAGACGATCGCGACTCTGACGATGCTCGTCCCGCTGATCATCGTGGCTCTCGTCTTCGCCATCATCTTCACCTCCGAAGTTCCATGGCTGCACGCGATCTGGGCCGGCCTTGTGGCGTTCACCGTCTTCCTCATCGTCATCATCATCCGTCAGGCCAAGGCGATCGGCTATGCAGAGAGGGCCGACGACCTCCTCATCCGGCGCGGCATCATGTTCCACAAGGCCACGGTCGTCCCGTACGGACGTCTGCAGTTCGTCGACGTGGATGCCGGCCCCATCGATCGCATGTTCGGTCTGGCCAGCGTCAAACTTCATACTGCCTCGGCGGCCACAGATGCCACCATTCCGGGATTGCCACGTGCTGAGGCCGATCGTCTGCGCGACAGCCTCGCCGGTCTGGGCCAGGCCAACTTGGCAGGGCTGTGAGCATGACCGAGGACGTACCGAAGGGCCAAGCTCCCGAACCCGCGGGTGATCCCGCAGCCGAGCCCACGGCCGAGCCGGCAGACCAGGACGCGGCGGCTCCCGAGGTGTGGCACAGGGTCCACCCCCTGACACCGATTCTCGAAAGCTTCGGCGTGCTCGTGGGTATCTTCATCGCGGCCGCCTACGGTCTGCAGAACTTTGCGCAGACTGCCATCGAAAACCTGGCCAGGGGCGATGGCGTCGACCTGGGATTCGCCGGTTGGCTGCGCACCCACCCCCTCGTCATCCTCGGCGGCGTCGGAGGAATCGTTCTCATCCTCCTTATCACCGCACTCTTCAGCTGGCTGGCCTGGAGGGTGATGGGCTATCGGATCGATTCCGAGTCCATCTACTATCGGCGCGGTCTGCTGTCGAAGAAGCTGCGCAAAGCCAGGCTCGACCGCGTGCAGTCGATCGACCTGCAGCAGAAGCTGTTGCCCCGACTGCTGGGTATGGCGGAACTCGTCTTCGACGTCGCCGGAGGCACCGACTCCAACATCTCCCTGAAGTACCTGTCGAAGAAGCGTGCCGAGGGACTGCGGGACGAGCTTCTCGCCGCTGTCCGCGAGAAGAAGCAGGGAACTCACCAGGGGGAGCGAACCCCGACCTCGGGAGTATCCGCCGAGGCGGTCCCTGGCACAGCTCCTGGCGCCGTCGGTGCGCCCACCGGAACTGAACCTGGAGCTCCCGGCGATGCCGAAGCCACGGGTGCACCCGGCGATTCCGGTGCCGTGCCCGCCATCGATCGCAGCGTACCCGAACGTCGCGATGACAGCATCGGCGTACGCCTGAGCAAACGCCTCGGCTCACTGGCCGAAGGGGCCTCACAGGAGGCGGAGTCAAGCATCAACGAACTTCTGGCTCCCTACGATGTCTCCGCCGACGTCAGTGACGAAGGCGAGATCGTCCGCGTGCCAGTGCACCGGGTCGTGGTCTCCTCGCTGTTGAAGTCAGAGACGATCATCTCGGTCTTGGTCGTCCTCATCGTCATCGCCGCAGCCATCGTTCTCCTGGCTATGGGGCTGACCGAGGCCTTCATCCCGATGCTCGTCGCAGTCATCCCCGGTCTCTTCGCGGCTTTCTCCGCCTTCAGGAAGAACCTTGACAACGCGAACTTCGTGGTCAAGCTGGGAGAGAACGGACTGGCCGTCAACCACGGGCTCGTCTCCACCTCCCGCAAGGTGATCCCACTCGACCGTCTGCAGGCCGTGTGCCTCCATCAGCCGCTGCTGTGGCGGTGGGCCGGCTGGTGGAAGGTCGAATACAACATCGCCAGCGCCGGAGGCTCGGGCGAGACGAACATTCTGCTGCCCGTCGGCGACATCGACCAGGCACTGCTCATGGTCGGCCTCGCGCTCCCGGATCCGCAGATGCCAGACGAGGTCAGCGCTGCGACCCTGGTGCGATCAGCCATGTACGACCGCAAGTCCGAGGACCCGCAGGCCGAATCCGCGGAAGAGCTGTTCCACGGTCAGCCCCGTTCCTCTCGGCTCATCGACCCCTTGGTGTGGAAGCGGCGGGCCTATGTCGTGACCGGTTCCCTGCTCGTGCTGCGAATGGGTGTCCTTGACCGTCGAGTCGACTTCGTGCCGCATGTGCGCGTGCAGTCGATGAGCTATCACCAGGGTCCACTCATGCGCGCGCTCGGTCTGGGCACGGTCGCCGTGCACTCCACGGCCGGTCCCATCGACCCTCGCGTCACCCATCAGAGCGTCGAGGACGCGAAACGGTTCTTCAGCGAGCACTCCGACCGGACGCGACTCGCACGGCAGCGTTACGACGAGGAAGCCCGCAGGGCCAAGGAAGGCAGGCCATGAGCCAAGCAGGCATGGGCCAGGACGGGGCCTCTCGTCTGGGAATCGGAATTATCGGCTGTGGGAAGGTCGGCGCGACCATCGGAGCTGCCTGGCGCGAGGCCGGTCATGCCATCATCGGTGTCAGTGCCACCTCGGCGACCAGCCTGCAACGGGCCGAGGAGATGCTGCCTGGAGTACCGGTTCTGCCGCCGGACGATGTCGCAGACCGTGCGGAGCTTCTGCTCCTGACCGTCCCCGACGATGAGATCGAGTCCCTCGTCAGCGGCCTGGCGAAGGTGTCACGAATCCATTCGGGGCAGATCCTTGTTCACTGCTCGGGCCGGTACGGAACGGACGTCCTCGAAGCCGGGACCAGCCTCGGCGCGCTGCCGATCGCACTGCACCCATCGCTGTCTTTCACCGGCACCGCAGTCGATCTACCACGCCTGCGGCAGTCGACGATCGCCGTGACCGCACCTGCACCGATCCGTCCGGTGGGCCAGGCGCTCGTCGTCGAAATGGGCGCCGAGCCGATCGACGTGGCCGAGGCGGACCGTCCGCTCTACCATGCAGCCATCACCCACGCCTCCAACCACTCGATAACGATCATCAGCGAAGCGATGGAGATGCTCGCCGAGGCGGGAGTCAGTGACCCTTCACGTGTGCTCACAGCTCTCGTCGACGCAAGTGTGACGAACACCCTGCAGAACGGTCCGAAGGCCCTGACGGGACCCGTCAGCCGCGGAGACGTGGGCACGGTCTCCGCGCACCTGGCAGCGCTCAGTGAGTTCAGTCTCAACGTCTCCAGTCCCGCGGCACGCAACAGCTACATAGCGCTGGCCAGATCGACGACAGCCAAGGCGCTGAGCTTGGGACGGATCACGGAGTCGCAGGCGCAGGAGATATTGTCCCGACTGGACTGAACGACGTGCTGGAACTGTGTGCCGGGTCCGGCGGTCGTTTGCGAATTCCCCCTGGGGCCGCGCTCACGGTAGCCTGGAGGGTATGGCAGATACCGAGTCGAACACGCCCGAAAACGCAGACCTTTCACCCGAGCATCTCGATCCCGAACAGATCCGGATCCGGAAGGAAAAGCGACAGCGGCTCTTAGACTCCGACACCGATGCCTATCCGGTCGGAATTCCTCGCACGCACACCCTCGCCGAGGTTCATGCCGCGCATGACGGGCTGGAAGCCGGTGACGAGACCGAGGACATCGTCGGCGTCGTCGGCCGTGTCGTGTTCGTCCGGACAACTGGCAAGCTCTGCTTCGTGACCCTGCAGTCGGGAGATGGGACGCGACTTCAGGGCATGCTGTCTCTGCGTGAAGTGGGGGAGGAACGACTCGGCGACTTCAAGACCGACGTCGATCTGGGCGACTTCCTGTTCGTCCACGGCAAGGTCATAAAGTCCAAACGCGGCGAACTCTCTGTGCTCGCCGATTCCTGGACGATGGCCAGCAAGGCGCTGCGTCCGCTGCCGGGCCTGCACACCGAGCTGGCCGAAGATACTCGTGTGCGTCAGCGCTACCTCGACCTGATCACCCGCGAAGACGCACGGAAGAACATGCTGGCGCGAGCAGAGGTCATGTCATCCCTGCGTCGGACGTTCGCAGAACAGGAGTTCGTCGAGATCGAGACTCCGATGCTCCAGTTCATGCACGGTGGTGCTGCAGCACGTCCATTCAAGACACATATGAATGCCTATGACATCGATATGTTCCTGCGCATCGCGCCGGAGCTCTTCCTCAAGCGGGCGATCGTCGGCGGCATCGAGAACGTCTTCGAGATCAATCGCAACTTCCGCAATGAAGGCGCCGACTCCACGCACTCACCGGAGTTCGCGATGCTCGAGGCCTACCAGTCCTACGGCGACTACCATTCGATCGCCGAACTGACGAAGACGCTGGTCCAGAACGCGGCGCAGGACGCCACCGGATCTCTCGTGGTGAAGTTGGGAGACGGTGAGGACTACGACTTCGGTGGTGACTGGCCTGTTGTCAGCATGTACGAGACCTTGTCCGCGGAATCCGGAGTCGAAGTCACCCCGGAGACCGGACTCGACGTCCTCGACAAGATCGCGGCCGACAACAACGTCGAACTGGGTGGAGTATTCCGCTCACACGGCAAATATGTCGAGGAGCTGTGGGAGCACTTCTACCAGGACAAGCTGTGGGTGCCGACATTCGTCACCGACTTCCCCGTCGACACCTCACCTCTGGTCCGTGAACACCGGACCAAGAAGGGCGTCGTAGAGAAGTGGGACCTCTATGTTCGCGGCTTCGAATTGGCCACCGGCTATTCCGAGCTCGTCGACCCGGTCATTCAGCGTGAACGGTTCGAGGCTCAGGCGGCCGACGCGGCCAAGGGTGATGAAGAGGCGATGGGACTCGACGAGGAATTCCTCACCGCGATGGAACACGGAATGCCGCCGACCGGCGGTATGGGAATGGGGCTTGATCGTCTGCTCATGGCTTTGACCGGCCTGGGAATTCGAGAAACGATTCTCTTCCCATTCACGAAGCCAATTGCCTCCGGTAATTCGGAAATGGCTGAGGAAGGTTGAGCACATGATGGATCTGATGAAGGCACTATTGCCTTCGATCTGTGTTGGTTTGCTGTTCTGGTACGTGATGAGAAACATCCTGCGTGCAGATCGGACAGAACGAGAGCAGATCGATAAATTCTATTCAGAGCATGAGGTTAGCGAATTAGGCGATAATCATGAATCAGATGTTAAGATGATTGCGACAAATACTTCTGATTATGAAAAGAGTGAACATGGCAAGGGAGATGCGACTCGTTCTCACGGATGATTTCGATGGCTCGGAGGCGTCGGAAACCGTTCGCTTCAGCCTCGACCAAGGTACCTACGAACTCGAACTGTCGACAGAGAATGCCGAAAAGCTCCGTGAAACGTTCGCCCCGTTCATCGCCAAGGCTCGTCGGGTAGCCAACCCGGGTGGCCGCGGACGTCGCGCAGGGGCCGGCTCCACCGCGGGTCCGAAGCGCGACACTGCCAAGATCCGCGAATGGGCACAGGCAAACGGTTACCAGCTGGGCGATCGCGGACGCATTCCGCATGAAATCGTCCAGGCATACGAAGCTGCAGACAGCTGATCCCACTGAATCCAGTCACAGCCGATAACTGAAGCGTTATAGCGAATCGATTGATTGCGACTGATTCGATAATCGCTTCCTGAAGGACCAACGGTTGAACCGTTGGTCCTTCAGTGTTTTGCTGATGAGTTTCGCAAGCCGGGCTTCCGGAGTCGGCACCGGAATATCCACCCCGCGAATGACGTTGGAGTGGATGACGTCCCAGCGCCGTTGTCGAATATGACGGCTGACTGTAATCACGTTGTCACTTGATCGCCGACAGTAAAGTAAGACGATTTACTCAATTCCCACTCGCGGTAATCTATGTCCGCAGCAATTGATGGAGTATCTCGATTTCCCGTTGCGAAGTACGGAATCGACACACCTCAGAGACACGGAGAACCGGAGTCTGCGCAGGACGGGGCGGCAGTATGTCGTGCGGAAGAGCGACGAAGGGGCGAACACCGAATTTCGCCCACAGCCAAACGGTTTCGGCTGATGGCGAAACGTGCAATAGATCGTGGCCAATGGTCGTTAGGCTCTAAAGAATAACAAGACCGAGGAGGGTGAATATGTTCGAGCGGTTCACTGACCGAGCACGCCGAGTGGTAGTGCTTGCCCAGGAAGAAGCCAAACTACTCAAACATAACTACATCGGAACCGAGCACATCCTGCTCGGCCTGATCCACGAGGGTGAGGGCCTGGCAGCCAAAGCACTCGAGGGAATGGACATCTCCCTCGAGCAGGTGCGCGACCAAGTCCAGGAGATCATCGGACAGGGGCAGCAGGCACCGAGCGGGCACATCCCGTTCACCCCGCGTGCCAAGAAGGTCCTCGAGCTCAGCCTTCGTGAGGCGCTGCAGCTGGGACACAGCTACATCGGAACCGAGCACATCCTGCTCGGTCTGATCCGCGAGGGCGAAGGCGTTGCCGCACAGGTGCTCGTCAAGCTGGGTGCCGATCTGGGACGAGTCCGCCAGGAAGTCATCAAGCTTCTGTCGGGCTACCAGGGCAAGGAGCCCGTCTCCGCAGGTGGACGCGAGGAGGGAACACCATCCGGGTCGCTCGTCCTCGACCAGTTCGGAACGAACCTGACCGCAGCCGCGCGCGAAGGCAACCTCGATCCGGTCATCGGCCGGCACGAGCAGATGCAGCGCGTGATGCAGATCCTGTCGCGGCGGACCAAGAACAACCCTGTCCTCATCGGTGAACCCGGTGTCGGCAAGACCGCAGTGGTCGAAGGACTCGCCTTGGCGATCGTCAACGGCGAAGTTCCGGAGATTCTCGAGGACAAGCAGCTCTACACCTTGGACCTCGGTTCACTGGTGGCAGGCTCCCGCTACCGCGGTGACTTCGAAGAACGCCTGAAGAAGGTCCTCAAGGAAATCCGCACACGCGGCGACATCATCCTCTTCATCGACGAGATCCACACTCTGGTGGGTGCGGGTGCCGCTGAAGGTGCCATCGACGCTGCTTCGATTCTCAAGCCCATGCTGGCGCGAGGCGAGCTGCAGACGATCGGTGCGACAACTCTCGACGAGTACCGCAAGCACATCGAGAAGGACGCTGCTCTCGAACGTCGCTTCCAGCCGATTCAGGTTCCCGAACCATCGCTGGCGCATTCGATCGAGATCCTCAAGGGTCTTCGCGACAAGTACGAGGCGCACCACAAGGTCACTATCACGGAAGGTGCACTCTCGGCCGCCGTGAACATGTCGGATCGCTATGTCAACGACAGGTACCTGCCGGACAAGGCGATCGACCTCATCGACGAAGCAGGTGCCAAACTGCGCATCTCGCGTCTGTCGGTGCCGCAGGAGATCCGCGACCTGGAGGAGCAGATCCTCGAGGCCCGTCACCGCAAGGAAGCCGCCATCGACGCTCAGGACTTTGAGCTCGCGGCATCTGAGCGTGACGCAGAGATGAAACTGCAGCAGGACAAGGACGAACAGACCGAAGCCTGGCGCAAGAGCGGCAAGGACACTTCTGCAGTCGTCGACGCGGAGCTGATCGCCGAGGTGCTGGCGGCAGCCACCGGTATTCCGATCTTCAAGCTCACCGAGGAAGAGTCCTCGCGTCTGCTGCGGATGGAAGACGAGCTGCACAAGCGCATCATCGGGCAGAACGACGCGGTCAAGTCGATCTCCCGCGCCATCCGCCGGACACGTGCGGGTCTGAAGGATCCGAAGCGCCCCTCCGGCTCGTTCATCTTCGCGGGCCCCACCGGTGTCGGCAAGACCGAGTTGGCGAAGGCTCTGTCGGAGTTCCTGTTCGGTGATGAGGATTCGCTCATCAGCCTGGACATGTCGGAGTACTCGGAGAAGCACACCGTGTCCCGACTGTTCGGTTCTCCTCCCGGCTACGTGGGCTACGAAGAGGGCGGCCAGCTGACGGAGAAGGTCCGTCGCAAACCGTTCTCGGTGGTCCTCTTCGACGAGGTGGAGAAGGCTCACTCGGATATCTTCAACTCGCTGCTGCAGATCCTCGAAGATGGCCGTCTGACCGACTCGCAGGGTCGTGAGGTGGACTTCAAGAACACCATCATCATCATGACCACCAACCTTGGTACTCGAGACATCTCGAGTGGCCTGCAGCTGGGCTTCCAGGTTGAGGGCAACACGAACAACAACTACGAGCGCATGAAGCAGAAGGTCAACGAGGAGCTCAAGCAGCACTTCCGCCCCGAGTTCCTCAACCGTGTCGATGACACGATCGTCTTCCCTCAGCTGAACAAGGAAGAGATTCTGCAGATCGTCGATCAGTTCCTGGCACGTCTGGACGCCCGTCTGGCCGATCAGGGCATGAAGGTCGAGGTCAGCGATGCGGCCAAGAGTCTGTTGGCCGACCGTGGCTACGATCCGGTCTTGGGCGCTCGTCCGCTGCGTCGGACGATTCAGCTCGAGATCGAAGACCACCTGTCCGAGAAGATCCTGTTCAAGGAGATCGGCAGCGGTCAGACCATCAAGGTCGACGTCAAGGGAGAAGGCAAGGAAGCGGAATTCACGTTTGAAGGCGCGGAGACCGAGAGCATTGCCGCCAGCGATCCGGATGATTCCGGTTCCGGTGGAGAACTCGCTGGTGCCGGTTCGTCCGGTGGGAGCGGATCGGGAAGCTCCGCTTCCTGATCTCCTCCTAGTGCGCTGAAGAGGCCCGGGGACACAGCAGCAGCTGAGTCCCCGGGCTTTTTTCATGCTCGCAGCCGATGGTGTTGAATGAAGATATGACCTCCGCCCCAGTCGACTTCGACCATCACCAGGTCTCCGCAGACCACCACTTCAACCATTCCCTTCCCGGCGGGCTCTACCTGCGCAGGGCACGGACGAGCGACGTCAAAGGGATTGAGGCATTGGTCGCACCGCTGGCTGAAGAGCGCATCCTGCTGGCCAAGGACACCGTCACCTACTTCGAGACCCTGCAGGAATTCTGGCTGGTGGTGGACCCGCAGCCGGACGGAACCGAAGTGCTGGCCGGATGCGCGGCACTGCACATCATCTGGGCAGACCTTGCGGAGGCGCGCACCGTTGCCACCTCGCCGGTCTATCGGGGGCGTGGAGTGGGCAAGGCTCTCATCCGGCAGCTCCTGGCAGACGCCGTGGCGATCGGCGTCGACAGGGTCTTCTGCCTGACCTTCGAGACCGGATTCTTCGGTGCACTCGGATTCGAGCCGATCAAGGGCATCCCAGTCTCCCCAGAGGTCTACGTCGAACTCCTGCACTCCGCCGATGAAGGTGTGGCAGAGTTCCTGGACCTGGCCCGCGTCAAACCCAATACCCTGGGCAACGCCCGGATGATCAAGTTCCTGTGAGGATCACTGCTCCTCGACTTTCGAGATGAACTCTTCGACGATGGAGACCGTATCCTCGGGCGCATCTGAGAGCACAGCGTGACCGATCCCATCGAGGACGTGGACATCGATGCCAGGGGCATGGCGGCGAAGCGTGCGCAGTGCGCGACGGGGAACGAACTGGCTGCTGCCTGCGATGATGACCTCCAACGGGACCGTGATGCCCGCCCAATCGTCGTCTCGCAGCCTTCTCGGCAATGGGCTGCCCCGTTTGACGAAGTCCAGCGTCGAACTCAGTAGCAGATCCCTCATCGGTGGGGGCGGCAGCTCACCGTTCCTCACCCAGGCAAGGAAGTCCAGTGCTTCTTCTCGGCCGCCTCTCATCAGCCTGATCAGTCGAGCCCAAGCGCGCAGCGGTATCCCAGTGATCGCCCCCGGTGGATCGATAGCAGTGACAGTTGCCAGACGATCGGGGGCATGAAGGGCCTGATTGAGCGCCGCCCACGCCCCGTATGAATAGCCGATCAGGTGCAGCGATTCCAGGCCCAAGGCGTCGATGACCTCTTCAAGCCATTGCGCGACCAGCTCACCGTCGTTCATCGGGGCCAGTTGGACGCTGCGCCCAGCCTCCCAGACCGTGTCGATCGCAATGACAGGGTGCATCCTCGACCATGGTCCGATGAGCTTCGACCAGCCGGCAACGGTGCTGTTGCCGCCCTGAAGGAGAACCAGCGGCGTCGCGCTCGACTCACCGAGGGCAGACAGGCCAGAAGGGGAGATGCTGGAGCAGGCAGTCGTGCCGAAAGAGGTTTCTAATGACAAGTCGGTGCGCTCGGGCCACGACTCGAGTACGGCATTCAGCTGCTCCAAGAACCGTCCGCGCGCCTCTGCTGATCTGAATCGTCCCACCCCGTTGCGTTGATCGGCTGACGAAGCAGCCGAAGCGTCATTGCGTCGACCAGACATGTCCGAAGTCTAGCAACGCGGTCTGCTGTGTCCTCGGCGCTCACCCAGGAAGACGAAGCCTCTCACCGTCCTGAGCTGCCAGACCATCAGAGATCAGATCGCCGATGAGACGGGAGATCCGATCCGGATCTGCGCTGAGTTCCCGTACCTGCGCAAGCTTCGTCGACGTGTGCGTAGGGAGCGAGTCGAGCAACTCGGGATCCACCTCGGCGATGGATGCGGTGAAGAGATCAAAAGAGACGCAGCCGAAATGGGCGCCGTCGGAATGTTCGTGCGCGGACTTGAGCACATCCATAATGGCACCGCGCAGCTGACGGTCCGTGCCCGCCCACTTCTGTGTCTTCGGCTTCACCGCCGAGGCTGGCCTTCCCGCCTTCTGCCAGGCGCACATGTCGCTGAGCGGGCAGGTCTCGCACTGGGGGTTCCTGGCCGTGCACACGAGCGCCCCGAACTCCATGACCCCGGCGTTCCACTTCTCATGGTTCGTCTCAGGAACGAACTGGCTGGCCCATTCGGTCTCTGCGCGACCCGGTGAAGCTGAGGGACGATCGCGGCCGGCGAAGAGCCGGATGAGAACACGGCGCACATTTGTGTCGAGCACAGTGGTGCGCTCACCGTGGGCGAATGAGGCCACAGCCGCTGCGGTATAGGAACCGATGCCGGGGAGACGCTCGAGCTCCTGCGCAGTCTGCGGCACGTGACCGTCGAGGTCCTCGGCGATCACCCGTGCGGCTTCCTGGAGCCGCAATGCCCTCCGTGGGTAGCCGAGGCGGTCCCAACTGTGGAGCACTTCGGCGGTGGGTGCCTGTGCCAGATCTGCAGGCGTTGGCCACTTGTGCATCCATTCCCGCCAACGGGGCTCGACTCTGGAGACTGGAGTCTGCTGCGACATGATCTCGCTGACGAGGACGGCCCAGGCGCTGGTGTCTGCATCTCTCCAAGGCAGAGGGCGAGCAGCGGTTTCGAACCAGGTGATGATCGTCTCGCGCACGTGGTGGATGTCCGCGTTCGCGACTGCGGGGAACGGAGAGTCGCGGCGCGAAGATCTCGATTCGGCAGAGGTTCGGTGTGTCATTTGGATGCTCAATCGCTTCGGCCTAGGCTCAAAGCGATGACTCCTTCCAATCGTGGTTCGCAGCCGAAGAACGGCGCCAGGCAGCCCCGCCAGTCTAGCGGGAAGCTGCCAGCACACGTGTACCGTCGGCGGCGATACGCGCTGTTGGTGGCCAGCGTCGTGGTGGTCGCATTATTGGCGCTCGGAGTCGTCGGAATCGTCAAAGGACTGGGCAGGGGCAGCAGCGACGAACCTGCCGCCGAGGAGACTCCGTCGGCAAGCACGACGTCGGCAGCACCAGTCCCAGACGAGAAGGCCGCAAGTGGGAAGTGCCCCGAGGAGAAGGTCGGACTCAAAGCCAAGGTCGATAAGAAGACCTTCAAAGAAGAGGCCAAGCCCAAGTTCGAAATGGTGATCGAGAACAACCACACGGCCACATGCCTGATCGAGGTCGGCACCAAGGACCAGGAGTTCCTGGTCGAGAAGAACGGTGACGTCGTCTGGTCATCGCAGTTCTGCGCCGCCGATGAGGACGAGAACGCTGAAGTCTCGACCGAGTTCGCGCCCGAGTCTGAGAAGACTGCTCAGTTCGAATGGAACCGGGTGCAGGTCGACAAGAACTGCAATCGTACGAACAAGAATTTCGAGGCGGGAGATTACGAGCTCGTGGTGAAACTCGGCGACGAGAAGAGCAAACCGGCGAAGTTCAAACTGGAGAAGGACGCCGCCACCAAGGCCAAAGAGAAGAAAGAGGCCGAGGACAAGAAGTCGGAGGAAAAGGAGTCCGAGGCGCCCGACGAGAAGCCATCGGAAGAGAAGTCAACAGAGGAGTAGATCTCTGCTGAACCAGCCGGCTGTTGATCAGGCTCCGCGGTAGGACCCCACGCCCCAGGAATTGCCGTCATGGTCGCGGAAGTCGAATTCCCGACCGCCGTGAGGCTGCGTTGCCACGGGACGGACGATCGCATGGCCCATGTCGACGATCTCCTCGTAGAGTCGGTCGACCTCCCGTTCGGTGTCGACGACGACGTAGATAGAGTTCCCGCCGACGCTGTCCAGAGCCGAGCCGTCATTGCGGACGGAGCCGAACATGATTCCACCCGTCTCGCCCAGTGCGTATTCGGCGTGGACGACGATCTCGGAATCAGGCTCGTCCCTGACGATGAGCCTCTCGGTGAAACCGAGCGCGAGCAGCAGAGCGGTCGTGGCGGCCGCATCTGTGGTCCTCATTGCGGGAAAGACTGTCGTGGTCATACTTCCAGGATGCGCCATTTTCAGGCAGATGTCCCGGAATTTTTACCGATTGCCTCCCAAAAGCAACTCGACAGCCTCTGAAACGTGTTCACATTCCTTGACGCGCATCCCCTGGGGGGTGGAGACGTTGCGCAGCGCACCGTGGGCGACGATCGCATGGGTGATGCCCAGGCGTGACGCCTCATTGAGCCTCTGCCCCAGGTTGGGTACATTGCGAATCTCGCCCGAGAGGCTGATCTCACCGATAGCCACGAATTTTGCGGCCAGCGACTTTCCGATCGCTGCCGAGGCCAGTGAGAGGCAGATCGCCAGGTCGCTGGCCGGTTCTGCCAATTTCGCGCCCCCGACAGTTGCGGTGAAGACATCGGACTTGGCCAGACTGATGTTTCCGATCTTCTGGCTGAGCACGGCGAGCATCATCGCCACACGGGAGGAGTCCACGCCGGAGACAGACCGGCGGGACTGCCCGCCAGCGGACTCAGTGATCAGTGATTGAACTTCGACGAGAAGCGGACGTTTGCCTTCCTGCGTCACCGTCAGACAGGTCCCTGGAGGATTGCTGCCGCTGCGGGAGAGGAAGAGGCCGGATGGGTCCTCGAGGCTCTTGATGCCGTTCTCCTCCATGTCGAAGCAGCCGACATCGTCGGTCGGTCCGAACCGGTTCTTCACGGCTCGCAGAAGACGCAGTCGGGAGTGGCGTTCCCCTTCGAAGTTGCACACCACATCGACGAGGTGTTCGAGAAGCCGGGGGCCGGCTATTGTGCCGTCCTTCGTGATGTGGCCGACGAGCACGGTCGGCAGGGACCTGGCCTTCGCCTCCCGGATCAGGGCCGCGGCCACTTCTCTGACCTGGGTGACGCCGCCTGGGACCCCGTCGATCTCGGAGGAGGCGAGGGTCTGGATGGAGTCGACGATGAGCATTTCGGGATCTTCTGCCTCGATCATGCCCAGGACCGCGCCGAGGTCGGTCTCCGCCGCCAGCAGCAGGGAGTCCTCGAGGGCGTTGATGCGCTCGGCCCGCAGCCGCACCTGCCCAGCCGATTCCTCACCAGTGACGTAGAGAACCTTGGCCCCGAATTTCGCAATGCGCGACGCGACATCGAGCAGGAGCGTCGACTTGCCTACACCGGGCTCACCAGAGAGGAGAACGACGGCTCCGGGGACGATGCCACCGCCGAGGACGCGGTCGAATTCGCTGACGTAGGTGGTCTTCGCCTGGGCCAGTGTGGAGTCGATCTGATTGATCGACTTCGCACCGCTGGACTTCTTGACCTTCGTCTTGACCGAGGACTTGCCGGCGCCCTTTTCTTCGAGCGTGCCCCAGGCCTGGCATTCGGGGCAGCGGCCCAGCCACTTGACGGTCGAATAGCCGCATTCGGTGCAGGTGAAAGACATAGGACAATTTTGGCACGCCCTACTGACACGGATGGGATGTTGACGCAGAGGCCACGGCCGGGCCACAGGAGCCGGTCTCGGGTGCCGGCGCTGACTGCCCGTGAACGAGACGACCTTCCTATAGAGATCGGGCTCCCAACGATCGCTGTCGTTGGGAGCCCGATTGCAGTGTCCAGGTCGATATCAGTCCTGCGCGGTGAGGATCCTGGGCCCATCCTCGGTGATGGCGATCGTGTTCTCCGAATGCGCGCCGTTCGATCCGTCGGCCAAGCGCAGAGTCCAGCCATCCTTGTCGACGGAGAGCTTCTTGGAGGTGAACGACCACCATGGTTCGATCGCCAGTGTCAGGCCGGGCTTGAGCACCAGGCCGCGTCCGCCCTTGCCGCGGTTGGCCACGTGCGGATCCTCATGCATCGTGTGGCCCAGTCCGTGACCGCCGAAATCGAGGTTGACCGGAATGCGCTGCTCATCGGCGACATCGCCGATGGCCTTCGATATATCGCCGAGGCGGTTGCCCGGCTGTGCGGCGGAGATGCCGGCTTCGAGTCCCGACCAGGTTGAGTCGATGAGGCGCTGATCCTCCTCGCTGCCGTTCCCGACGATGACGGACCGTGCTGCATCGGCGACCCAGCCGTCGATGGACACGGCGAAGTCCAAGGTCAGAAGGTCGCCTTCCTTCATCACGTATTCATGGGGCTTGCCGTGGAGAACCCCGTCGTTGACCGAGAGGCAGATGACGTTTCGGAAGGGTCCCTCACCGAATGAAGGTGCATAGTCCCAATAGCAGGAGACGGCGCCGGCCTCTTCGATGAGCTTTCGTGCGCGCTTCTCCAGATGCATGATGTTCATGCCCGGTTCCGCGAGCTCAGACAATTCGGCCAGTGTCTTCGCGACGAATCGGCCGGTGACCGCCATCTTGTCGATCTCGGCGGGTGTCTTCAGCTCAATCACAGGTATTCTCCTTCAGTCGTCACGGGCTCAATCGCAACTTTAGTCGGTCTGCTCCCTTCCGTCTCGGTCGCCTTGCCTACCCGTGATCAAACAGACATCCGCGAACGAATTCCATTGCAAGGAATCTTGCTGGCAGGTAGGTTCGTCGCCATGAGAGATATCGTCTTCGCTGTCATCCTCGGCAATGCGTTCGGAATGTCAATGATGTCCGGAGCGCAGGCCTTCGATGAGGGCTCTGACTCGTGGATACTTCAGCTCATCGTCTTCCCGCTCGCCGCTGCGGCCGGAATCGTGTCGCTGCTCCTCAAGCAAAGAAAACGGGCGTCGGCCCAAGGCCGACACCCGAATTCCTACGACATTGATCAAGAGCCAGAACAGCCTCGCTGACTACTGCGCCGACTCCTCGGAATGCTTGCGCTGCGCCAAATTTTTGCGGCGATAGTCGAGCCAGACGAGCGATCCGAGAATCGGTATGACGATGATGAACACCGCCCACACTAACTTTGTGGGTCCATCGACTCTCGACCGAGCCAGCGTCACCAATGACCAAACAGCCAAACAGAGGAATACGAGGACGAGTGCAGACCAAGCCACGTCGTACCAGGCAGGCAGCAGAGGGTGCTCAACCATGTCAGCAGACTATCCCATCTGACAAGTGACCTTCACAGGAACTCCACCCCCTGGGCCAGCGGGAGCTCACCGGAGTAGTTGACCGTGTTCGTGGCCTGCCGCATGTAGGCCTTCCACGAGTCGGTGCCGGATTCGCGGCCGCCGCCGGTCTCCTTCTCGCCACCGAAGGCCCCACCGATCTCCGCACCCGAGGTGCCGATGTTGACGTTGGCGATGCCGCAGTCGGATCGGGACAAGAACTTCTCCGACTCGGCCAGCTCTGAGGTGAAGATCGCCGAGGACAGGCCCTGCGGCACCCCGTTGTGGATCTCGAGCGCCTCGTCGAGGTCGGAATACGTAACGACGTAGAGGATCGGTGCGAAGGTCTCCGACTCCATCACCGAGGTCTGGGCAGGCATCCGCACGACCGCCGGCTCCACATAGTGTGCGTCGGGTCGGTCCTCGTTCAGAACACGTTCGCCGCCGCAGAGTACTGTGCCGCCCTCGGACTCGGCCTGTTTCAGGGCCGCCTGCATCGCGTCGTAGGATCCTGCATTGACGAGCGGGCCTACCAGCACGCCATCCTCGGTGGGGGAGCCGATGCTCAAGGTCTTATAGGCGGCGACGATCTTGTCCACGAAGTCATCGGCAATCGATTCGTGGACGATGAGGCGACGCAGGGTAGTGCAGCGCTGCCCCGCGGTTCCCGCAGCTGCGAACACCACACCGCGCAGCGCCAGATCGATGTCCGCACTCGGAGCCACGATCGCACCATTGTTGCCGCCGAGCTCCAGGAGGACTCGACCGAAGCGCTCGGCCACAACCGGTCCGACCTCACGACCCATGCGCACCGACCCGGTGGCCGAGACCAGAGCAACGCGCTCATCGCGGACCATGGCATCGCCGATGTCCCGACCCCCGACAAGGACAGGGACGAGCCCCTCCGGCGCCCCCACCTCGGCGGCAGCACGGGCCAGCAGGGATTGAGCACCAAGAGCTGCGAGCACGGCGTTCTCCGAAGGCTTCCACACCACGGCATCGCCGGCGACCAGGGCCAGCGCAGTGTTCCAGGAGTAGACGGCCACGGGGAAGTTGAAGGCCGAGATGACTCCGACGACGCCGAGCGGATGCCAGGTCTCCATCAACCTGTGACCGGGACGTTCGCTGGGCATCGTCTTGCCCCACAGCTGCCTGGACTGGCCCAGGGCGTACTCGCAGATGTCGATCATCTCCTGCACTTCACCGGCGGCCTCGGACGGGGTCTTGCCCGCCTCGACCGTGATGATCTTCGCGAGATTCTCCTTGTGCTCGCCCAGCAGCTGCCCCCAGCGCTGCACCAACTGGCCGCGCACTGGTGCGGGAACATCACGCCAGGCAGCGAACGCCTCGGCGGCTGCCGCGATCTTGTCCCCCGCAGACTTCTTGGTGTCCGCGGCCAGGGTGCCCAGGCTCTGGCCGGTGATGGGGGAGCGGGCAGGCAGATTCGCCGGGGCACTGGTGCCGCCGCTGAGTACAGAGGTGTCGACTCCGCAGGCCTTGAGTCCGGAGGTGAGGAGGTCGGTGATGGTCTGGTCGGTGGGCAATGCGGTCATTGCAGTCCTTTCGCTGGTGCTCCTGATGAGCGGGAATCTGATGATGTGTTTGAGTCAAAGCCGAGGAGGGCGGGGGAAGGAACGTCAGACGATGTTGAGCTCCTTGCGCAGACCCGAGGTGGCGAAGCGCCGTTTATCCAGGCCGGAGACGTCGACGAAAGGCTGATGCCCGGTCATGAGGTCGGCGACGACCTCCCCGACTGCCGGACCCATGAGGAACCCGTGACCCGAGAACCCGCAGGCGTAGAAGAAGCCGGAGAGTTCCTCGGCCTCGCCGATGAGGGCATTGTGATCGGGAGTCATCTCATAGAGTCCCGCCCAGCCGCGCTTGACCTCGACATCACCCAAGGCCGGAGCCCGAGTTTCGATGAGCTCGGCCAGGGTGGGCAGCCAGTCCGGGTTGCGCTTGTCATCGAAGTCCCACACATCCGCCTCGTCCGGGCACCCGAAGAGCAGACCCGGGCCCTCCGGATGGACGTAGAAGCTCGTGGAGAAGTCGATGGTGAAGGGCATCCGCACCAGGTCGATGCCCAGCGCGGCCTCATCCACGGGTTCGCTGACCATGATCTCCCGACGCAGAGGCCTCACTGGCAGATCCACGCCGGCAGCCTCACCGATGAGACCGGACCAAGCGCCGGCGGCACAGACGACCTGCGCACACTCGATTCTGCCCTTGCTCGTCGTCACCGCGCTGACCCTGCGACCGCTGTTCGAACCGTCGCCGCCCACCGAACCGTCACCGCCGGCGGTTTCGAACCCCGTCACCTCGCACTTCTTGAGCACCTGCACACCCAGGTTCCGTGCGGCGTTGATGTACCCGGACACCACGGCCTCAGGAGTGCAGTGACCGTCTCCGGGATTGAAGGCGCCGCCAACGAGTCCCGCTGTATCGATGTACGGGGCCAACTCAGCCACCTCGGCGACGGTGAGCATCCGGGACTCCAGACCCATCCGCTGCTGGAGTTCGACGTTGGCGGCGAAGGTCTCAGCGTCCTCGGCGGAATCGAGGAGGAACAGGTACCCATTGCTCACCAGATCGATGTCGACGCCGAACTCGGCCTCGAAGCTGCGCAGCACCTCGAGGCTGCGTGTGGACAGGGCGATGTTGACCTCATCGGAGAATTGGCAACGCACCCCGCCTGCAGCCTTCGACGTCGAACCCGAACCAGGAGTGTCCCGCTCGACGAGAACGATGTCGTGGACGCCATGCTTGGCCAGGTGATAGGCGATGGATGCTCCCATGACGCCGGCGCCGATGATGACCACCTCGGCGCTCGCCGGGGCCATGCCAGTCGGTGATGTGCTCTCCAACTTCCACCTCTTTCGTCTCCTGCTGCGACGACCGTCCTTGGCCCTCGCGGCAACGGGGAGCGCCGACGTCGATGTCGGCGTATTGCGGTTCACTGCCCATGTGGTTCCAGTCACGTTTAAGGGCAAGGGCGAGTTCATGAAAACTGTTTTTAGGAAACCTGAAAACAGCTAGGCTGTGGCCATGGCATGGACTCTGGGCAGCTGCGCACCTTCGTCACGGTGGCCGAGCTCGGGGTCGGCGGCACGGCTCATCGACCGAGCCCGGACACCGTGGACGAAGGATGCGCAGCTGCCCAGAGCACATGCCATGGCCACAGCCTAGCTGTTTTCAGGTTCTCCTAAAAACAGTTTCATGAACTCGCCTTGCCCTTAAACGTGACTGGAACCACAATGGGCAGTGAACCGCAATACGCCGACATCGACGTCGGCGCTCCCCCGTTGCCGCGCAGGGCCCAACGGACGGTCGTCGCAGCAGGAGACGAAAGAGGTGGAAGTTGGAGAGCACATCACCGACTGGCATGGCCCCGGCGAGCGCCGAGGTGGTGTGTCATATCGGCGCCGCGTCATGGGAGCATCCATCGCCTATCACCTGGCCAAGCATGGCGTCCACGACATCGTTCTCGTCGAGCGGGACACTCCTGGTTCGGGTTCGACGTCGAAGGCTGCAGGCGGGGTGCGTTGCCAATTCTCCCGATGAGGTCAACATCGCCCTGTCCACACGCAGCCTCGAGGTGCTGCGCAGCTTCGAGGCCGAGTTCGGCGTCGACATCGATCTGGTGAGAATGGGTACCTGTCTCTCCTCGATTCCGCCGAGGACGCTGAGACCTTCGCCGCCAACGTCGAACTCCAGCAGCGGATGGGTCTGGAGTCCCGGATGCTCACCGTCGCCGAGGTGGCTGAGTTGGCCCCGTACATCGATACAGCGGGACTCGTTGGCGGCGCCTTCAATCCCGGAGACGGTCACTGCACTCCTGAGGCCGTGGTGTCCGGGTACATCAACGCCGCACGGAACCTGGGTGTGCAGGTCTCAAGAAGTGCGAGGTGACGGGGTTCGAAACCGCCGGCGGTGACGGTTCGGTGGGCGGCGACGGTTCGAACAGCGGTCGCAGGGTCAGCGCGGTGACGACGAGCAAGGGCAGAATCGAGTGTGCGCAGGTCGTCTGTGCCGCCGGCGCTTGGTCCGGTCTCATCGGTGAGGCTGCCGGCGTGGATCTGCCAGTGAGGCCTCTGCGTCGGGAGATCATGGTCAGCGAACCCGTGGATGAGGCCGCGGGGCATCGACCTGGTGCGGATGCCCTTCACCATCGACTTCTCCACGAGCTTCTACGTCCATCCGGAGGGCCGGGTCTGCTCTTGGTGCCCGGACGAGGCGGATGTGTGGGACTTCGATGACAAGCGCAACCCGGACTGGCTGCCCACCCTGCCGAGCTCATCGAAACTCGGGCTCCGGCCTTGGGTGATGTCGAGGTCAAGCGCGGCTGGGCGGGACTCTATGAGATGACTCCCGATCACAATGCCCTCATCGGCGAGGCCGAGGAACTCTCCGGCTTCTTCTACGCCTGCGGGTTCTCGGGTCACGGGTTCCTCATGGGTCCGGCAGTCGGGGGAGGTCGTCGCCGACCTCATGACCGGGCATCAGCCTTTCGTCGACGTCTCCGGCTGGATAAACGGCGCTTCGCCACCCTGGGTCTGCGCAAGGAGCTCAACATCGTCTGACGTTCCTTCCCCCGCCCTCCTCGGCTTTGACTCAAACACATCATCAGATTCCCGCTCATCAGGAGCACCAGCGAAAGGACTGCAATGACCGCATTGCCCACCGACCAGACCATCACCGACCTCCTCACCTCCGGACTCAAGGCCTGCGGAGTCGACACCTCTGTACTCAGCGGCGGCACCAGTGCCCGGCGAATCTGCCTGCCCGCTCCCCCATCACGGCCAGAGCCTGGGCACCCTGGCCGCGGACACCAAGAAGTCTGCGGGGGACAAGATCGCGGCAGCCGCCGAGGCGTTCGCTGCCTGGCGTGATGTTCCCGCACCAGTGCGCGGCCAGTTGGTGCAGCGCTGGGGGCAGCTGCTGGGCGAGCACAAGGAGAATCTCGCGAAGATCATCACGGTCGAGGCGGGCAAGACCCGTCCGAGGCCGCCGGTGAAGTGCAGGAGATGATCGACATCTGCGAGTACGCCCTGGGCCAGTCCAGGCAGCTGTGGGGCAAGACGATGCCCAGCGAACGTCCCGGTCACAGGTTGATGGAGACCTGGCATCCGCTCGGCGTCGTCGGGTCATCTCGGCCTTCAACTTCCCGTGGCCGTCTACTCCTGGAACACTGCGCTGGCCCTGGTCGCCGGCGATGCCGTGGTGTGGAAGCCTTCGGAGAACGCCGTGCTCGCAGCTCTTGGTGCTCAATCCCTGCTGGCCCGTGCTGCCGCCGAGGTGGGGGCGCCGGAGGGGCTCGTCCCTGTCCTTGTCGGGGGTCGGGACATCGGCGATGCCATGGTCCGCGATGAGCGCGTTGCTCTGGTCTCGGCCACCGGGTCGGTGCGCATGGGTCGTGAGGTCGGACCGGTTGTGGCCGAGCGCTTCGGTCGAGTCCTCCTGGAGCTCGGCGGCAACAATGGTGCGATCGTGGTCTCGAGTGCGGACATCGATCTGGCGCTGCGCGGTGTGGTGTTCGCAGCTGCGGGAACCGCGGGGCAGCGCTGCACTACCCTGCGTCGCCTCATCGTCCACGAATCGATTGCCGATGACTTCGTGGACAAGATCGTCGCCGCCTATAAGACCTTGAGCATCGGCTCCCCCACCGAGGATGGCGTGCTGGTAGGCCCGCTCGTCAATGCAGGATCCTACGACGCGATGCAGGCGGCCCTGAAACAGGCCGAGTCCGAGGGCGGCACAGTACTCTGCGGCGGCGAACGTGTTCTGAACGAGGACCGACCCGACGCACACTATGTGGAGCCGGCGGTCGTGCGGATGCCTGCCCAGACCTCGGTGATGGAGTCGGAGACCTTCGCACCGATCCTCTACGTCGTCGTTACGTATTCCGACCTCGACGAGGCGCTCGAGATCCACAACGGGGTGCCGCAGGGCCTGTCCTCGGCGATCTTCACCTCAGAGCTGGCCGAGTCGGAGAAGTTCTTGTCCCGATCCGACTGCGCATCGCCAACGTCAACATCGGCACCTCGGGTGCGGAGATCGGTGGGCCTTCGGTGGCGAGAAGAGAGACCGGCGGCGGCCGCGAATCCGGCACCGACTCGTGTGAAGGCCTACATGCGGCAGGCCACGAACACGGTCAACTACTCCGGTGAGCTCCCGCTGCCCAGGGGGTGGAGTTCCTGTGAAGGTCACTTGTCAGATGGATAGTCTGCTGACATGGTTGAGCACCCTCTGCTGCCTGCCTGGTACGACGTGGCTTGGTCTGCCACTCGTCCTCGTATTCCTCTGTTTGGCTGTTTGGTCATTGGTGACGCTGGCTCGGTCGAGAGTCGATGGACCCACAAAGTTAGTGTGGCGGTGTTCATCATCGTCATACCGATTCTCGGATCGCTCGTCTGGCTCGACTATCGCCGCAAAAATTTGGCGCAGCGCAAGCATTCCGAGGAGTCGGCGCAGTAGTCAGCGAGGCTGTTCTGGCTCTTGATCAATGTCGTAGGAATTCGGGTGTCGGCCTTGGGCCGACGCCCGTTTTCTTTGCTTGAGGAGCAGCGACACGATTCCGGCCGCCGCAGCGGCGAGCGGGAAGACGATGAGCTGAAGTATCCACGAGTCAGAGCCCTCATCGAAGGCCTGCGCTCCGGACATCATTGACATTCCGAACGCATTGCCGAGGATGACAGCGAAGACGATATCTTCTCATGGCGACGAAACCTACCTGCCAGCAAGATTCCTTGCAATGGAATTCGTTCGCGGATGTCTGTTTGATCACGGGTAGGCAAGGCGACCGAGACGGAAGGGAGCAGACCGACTAAAGTTGCGATTGAGCCCGTGACGACTGAAGGAGAATACCTGTGATGAGCTGAAGACACCCGCCGAGATCGACAAGATGGCGGTCACCGGCCGATTCGTCGCGAAGACACTGGCCGAATTGTCTGAGCTCGCGGAACCGGGCATGAACATCATGCATCTGGAGAAGCGCGCACGAAAGCTCATCGAAGAGGCCGGCGCCGTCTCCTGCTATTGGGACTATGCACCTTCATTCGGTGAGGGACCCTTCCGAAACGTCATCTGCCTCTCGGTCAACGACGGGGTTCTCCACGGCAAGCCCCATGAATACGTGATGAAGGAAGGCGACCTTCTGACCTTGGACTTCGCCGTGTCCATCGACGGCTGGGTCGCCGATGCAGCACGGTCCGTCATCGTCGGGAACGGCAGCGAGGAGGATCAGCGCCTCATCGACTCAACCTGGTCGGGCCAGAAGCCGGCATCTCCGCCGCACAGCGCGGCAACCGCCTCGGCGATATTCGAAGGCCATCGGCGATGTCGCCGATGAGCAGCGCATTCCGGTCAACCTCGATTTCGGCGGTCACGGACTGGGCCACACGATGCATGAGGATCCGCACGTGGCCAACCGCGGCAAGGGCGGACGCGGCCTGGTGCTCAAGCCCGGCCTGACACTGGCGATCGAACCATGGTGGTCGTTCACCTCCAAGAAGCTCTCCGTCGACAAGGATTGGCTGGACTCTGCGCTTGGCCGACGGATCGAACGGCGCGCATTCGGAGAACACGATCGCCATCACCGAGGATGGGCCCAGGATCCTCACCGCGCAGGACTGATATCGACCTGGACACTGCAATCGGGCTCCCAACGACAGCGATCGTTGGGAGCCCGATCTCTATAGGAAGGTCGTCTCGTTCACGGGCAGTCAGCGCCGGCACCCGAGACCGGCTCCTGTGGCCCGGCCGTGGCCTCTGCGTCAACATCCCATCCGTGTCAGTAGGGCGTGCCAAAATTGTCCTATGTCTTTCACCTGCACCGAATGCGGCTATTCGACCGTCAAGTGGCTGGGCCGCTGCCCCGAATGCCAGGCCTGGGCACGCTCGAAGAAAAGGGCGCCGGCAAGTCCTCGGTCAAGACGAAGGTCAAGAAGTCCAGCGTGTGCGAAGTCGATCAATCAGATCGACTCCACACTGGCCCAGGCGAAGACCACCTACGTCAGCGAATTCGACCGCGTCCTCGGCGGTGGCATCGTCCCCGGAGCCGTCGTTCTCCTCTCTGGTGAGCCCGGTGTAGGCAAGTCGACGCTCCTGCTCGATGTCGCGTCGTCGCGCATTGCGAAATTCGGGGCCAAGGTTCTCTACGTCACTGGTGAGGAATCGGCTGGGCAGTGCGGCTGCGGGCCGAGCGCATCAACGCCCTCGAGGACTCCCTGCTGCTGGCGGCGGAGACCGACCTCGGCGCGTCCTGGCGGTGCATGATCGAGCAGAGAAGATCCCGAAATGCTCATCGTCGACTCCATCCAGACCCTCGCCTCCTCCGAGATCGACGGGGTCCCAGGCGGCGTCACCCAGGTCAGAGAAGTGGCCGCGGCCCTGATCCGGGAGGCGAAGGCCAGGTCCCTGCCGACCGTGCTCGTCGGCCACATCACGAAGGACGGCACAATAGCCGGCCCCCGGCTTCTCGAACACCTCGTCGATGTGGTGTGCAACTTCGAAGGGGAACCACCTCCCGACTGCGTCTTCTGCGAGCCGTGAAGAACCGGTTCGGACCGACGACGATGTCGGCTGCTTCGACATGGAGGAGAAACGGCATCAAGAGCCTCGAGAGACCCATCCGGCCTCTTCCTCTCCCGCAGCGGCAGCAATCCTCCAGGGACCTGTCTGACGGTGACGCAGGAAGGCAAACGTCCGCTTCTCGTCGAAGTTCAATCACTGATCACTGAGCCGCTGGCGGGCAGTCCCGCCGGTCTGTCTCCGGCGTGGACTCCTCCCGTGTGGCGATGATGCTCGCCGGCTCAGCCAGAAGATCGGAAACATCAGTCTGGCCAAGTCCGATGTCTTCACCGCAACTGTCGGGGGCGCGAAATTGGCAGAACCGGCCAGCGACCTGGCGATCGCCTCACTGGCCTCGGCAGCGATCGGAAAGTCGCTGGCCGCAAAATTCGTGGCTATCGGTGAGATCAGCCTCTCGGGCGAGATTCGCATGTACCCAACCTGGGGCAGAGAGGCTCAATGAGGCGTCACGCCTGGGCATCACCCATGCGATCGTCCCCACGGTGCGCTGCGCAACGTCTCCACCCCCCAGGGATGCGCGTCAAGGAATGTGAACACGTTTCAGAGGCTGTCGAGTTGCTTTTGGGAGGCAAATCGGTAAAAATTCCGGGACATCTGCCTGAAAATGGCGCATCCTGGAAGTATGACCACGACAGTCTTTCCCGCAATGAGGGACCACAGATGCGGCCGCCACGACCGCTCTGCTGCTCGCGCTCGGTTTCACCGAGAGGCTCATCGTCAGGGACGAGCCTGATTCCGAGATCGTTCGTCCACGCGAATACGCACTGGGCGAGACGGGTGGAATCATGTTCGGCTCCGTCCGCAATGACGGCTCGGCTCTGGACAGCGTCGGCGGGGAACCTCTATCTACGTCGTCGTCGACACCGAACGGGAGGTCGACCGACTCTACGAGGAGATCGTCGACATGGGCCATGCGATCGTCCGTTCCCGTGGCAACGCAGCCTCACGGCGGTCGGGAATTCGACTTCCGCGACCAT